>NZ_CACSJO010000022.1 GCF_902706195.1 Novosphingobium sp. 18050
GGGGAGGGGCGGTCGACGTCGGAGCCTTGGGCACCACGGCGCAGCCCGCGAGCACGGCCATCGCGGCTGCGGCGAGGAGATTGCGCCGATTGATCCGCCGATCTTGGCCTTTGTCGAACATTGCTTGCCGCTCCCTTGGTCTATGGGCCATGAGTCTGGTGATGGAAAACACTCTTTCGCCGGGCCTTTACATAGTCGCAACCCCCATTGGCAATCTGGGGGACATTACCCTGCGTGCCGTTGAAACCCTGAAAGGGGTGGCCGCAGTCGCCTGCGAGGACACCCGGATCACCGGAAAGCTGCTGCATCATCTGGGGATAAAGCAACGGCTTATCCGGTACGACGATCACGCAGGCGAACATGACCGCGAACGCCTGCTGGCGCTGATGGAGGCGGAACCCGTGGCGCTGGTCAGCGATGCAGGCACACCGTTAATCTCCGATCCGGGCTACCGTCTGGTCCGAACAGCGCGTGAACGGGGCATCGCCGTCACCAGCCTGCCGGGGCCGAATGCCGCGGTGGTGGCGATGACGCTTTCGGGTCTTCCCAACGATCGGTTCCTGTTCGCGGGCTTCCTGCCCAACAAGGCCAAGGCGCGCGAGGACACGCTGGCCAGCCTCGCGGCCGTGCCTGCGACGCTGGTGTTCTACGAGACCGCACCGCGCCTCGATGCCTCGCTGACGGCCATCGCCGCAGTGCTGCCGGGGCGCGAGGTGGCCGTGGCGCGTGAGCTTACCAAGAAGTTCGAGGAATGCCGCACCGGCACTCCGGCACAGATCGCCGCGCATTACGAAGCGCACCCGCCCAAGGGAGAGATCGTCCTGCTCATCGCTCCGCCGGGAGACGAGCCCATGGGCGAAATCGACGTCGACGCGCTGCTGCTGGCGGCTCTGGCCGAGGCCAAGGCCTCGCAGGCTGCCGCATCGGTGGCGAAGGCGACCGGACTGGATCGCAAGACGCTCTATGCGCGGGCCATGGAACTCAAGTGATGAACCGCGCCCGGGCCGAGCGCGATGGACGGCGCGGGGAGACTCTGGCTGCGCTCTATCTGTGGCTTACCGGCTGGCGGGTTCTGGCGAGGCGGGTGAAGACCCGGCGCGGTGAAGTGGACCTCGTTGTGCGGCGCGGGCGCATGCTATGCTTCGTCGAGGTGAAATGGCGGCGTACGGCAAAGGAACTCGACATCGCGATCGATGAGCGGCGGCTGAGGCGGGTGGCTGACGGCGCCGCGCTGCTGACCGCGCGCTATCAGCGGCCGGGCGACGACGTGCGCATCGACGTGATCCTCATCGCGCCGGGCCAATGGCCGCGCCGGATCGTCAATGCATGGCAGCCTATGACGTAGGCAGCGATAGTTTAGCAAAGCTCGACGCTTGAAACTCGCAATTCCGGTCGCACCTTTGGGCCGTTGCGGCTAAGCCGCGCCCGATAACCCTTTCGCAAAGGCCGATACCCGCCATGAGCTTACGCGTAGCCGTCCAGATGGACCCGCTCGAAACCGTCAAGATCGGGGGCGACAGCTCGTTCGCGCTCATGCTCAGCGCGCAGGCGCGGGGCCATACGCTTTTCCATTACGATGTGCGCACTCTGGCCTATGACGCGTCGCACGGTGCCGCCGGACGGCTTACTTGCTGGGGCGCGCCGGTTACCGTGCAGCGGGTGGAAGGCGCCCACTTTACGCGCGGCGAGTACCGCCTGATCGACCTTGGCGAAGACATCGACGTGGTGCTGATGCGCCAGGACCCGCCGTTCGATCTCGGCTACATCACCGCCACCCACCTGCTCGAGCGCCTTGCCGGGCGTACGCTGGTGGTCAACGATCCGGCCGCCGTGCGCAATGCGCCTGAGAAGGTCTTCGTGCTGGACTACGCGCGGTTCATGCCGCCAACCTTCGTTGCCCGCCGGATCGAGGACGTTAAGGCGTTCAACCTGCGCCACCCGGGCGATATCGTCATCAAACCGCTCCACGGCAATGGCGGCAAGGCCGTGTTCCGCGTGCCTGCCGACGGTTCCAACCTCGGCGCGCTCATCGAGATGTTCGAGAACGCGTGGGTCGAACCGTTCATGGTCCAGCCCTTCCTTCCCGACGTGTCGGAAGGCGACAAGCGCATCGTATTGGTCGACGGCGTTTTCGCGGGCGCCATCAACCGCAAGCCGGGCGAGGGCGAGTTCCGCTCCAACCTCGCGGTGGGTGGTTCGGCCGAAGCCAGCCAACTCACTTCGGCTGAAGAGGAAATCTGCGCAGCGCTTGGCCCGGAACTGAAGGCGCGCGGGCTGGTTTTTGTCGGGATCGACGTGATTGGCGGAAAATGGCTGACGGAAATCAATGTGACTTCGCCCACCGGCATTGTGGCGATAGACCGCTTCAATGGCACCGACACCGGGGCCATGATCTGGGACGCCATCGAGGTACGCCACGCAGCCATGTGATCGGTGCGGTTCGTGGCTGAGTGGATCTACGAAATCGTCCGGCAGGGCGGCTACCTCGGCATCATGTTCCTGATGGCGATGGAGAACATCATCCCGCCGATCCCGTCCGAGGTCATCATGGGCCTTGGCGGGATCGCAGTGGCGCGCGGCGACATGCACTTCTGGCCGCTGCTGTTCTGGGGAACTATGGGCGCGGCCATGGGAAACTACGTCCTGTTCCTCATCGCCGACCGGCTGGGTTACGAGCGCCTCCGCCCGTTTATCGATCGCTGGGGCCGCTGGCTGACGCTGGAATGGCACGATGTCGAAGTGGCAGGTGAATTCCTGCGGCGACATGGGCACTGGGTGGTCTTCGTTCTGCGCTTCATGCCGATGTTCCGCACGATGATTTCGGTTCCGGCGGGTCTGGCCCACATGGGGCATATCCGGTTCCTGCTGTTCACCGCTGCGGGAGCGGCGATCTGGAACACCTTGCTGATCCTGGGCGGCCGCTGGTTGGGACATGCGCTTTCCGACGCCGAGCAATGGCTGGGCTGGGCGACCGTGGCGGTCGGTGTGGCGACCGTGATTGGCTATGTCTGGCGGGTGGCAACATGGAAGCCGCGCGAGGGCTAATTTCGCCCTATCGTGCGGCAGCTTCAGCCTTGTTCTCTCGGATGCGCGTTGCGATAGACGTCCAGTAAAGTCGCCGCATCCACCCGCGTATATATCTGTGTCGAGCTGAGGGACACATGCCCCAGTAGTTCCTGAAGCGACCGCAGGTCCGCACCTGCGCCCAACAAGTGCGTCGCAAAGCTGTGGCGCAATGCATGAGGCGTTGCGCTGGCGGGCAAGCCCAGCGCAACGCGCGCCCGCGCCACCGTTTTCTGCACCATGCCCTGTGAGAGCGGCCCGCCCTTGGCCCCCCGGAACAGGGCCTTGTCCCTCTCTACCGGCCAGGGGCACTTGGCCAGATAGTCCGCCACTCCCGAGCGCACGATCGGCAGCAGCGGCACCATGCGCTGCTTGTCGCCTTTGCCCGTGACAACCAGCGTTTCCCCCAGAGGAAGAACCGCGCCGGTGAGCGACAGGGCTTCGGCGATGCGTAGCCCCGCGCCGTAGAGCAACAGGAGAACCGCCCGGTCGCGCGCGCCGATCCATGGCTCGGAGGCGTCTTCCTCGACGGTAGCGGCAAGGTTCACCGCCTCGTCCGGCGTGATAGGGCGCGGCAGGCCCTTCTTCACGCGAGGCCCCTTGAGGCGCGGGGGCGCAGCCTGCGCCATACCGGCCTTGTCGCGGGCGAAGGAGAGGAAGGCCTTGAGCGCCGAGAGTTCGCGCGCGGCGGAAACATTGCCGATGCCGTCCTGTCGTCGCGCCGCGAGATGGCCGCGCAGTGCCGGCGCTTCGATCTTTGCCAGCGAGCCCCAATCGCTTGTGCCCAGAGCATCGAGCAGGCGCGAAGCCGTTGCCAGATAGGCGCGCACGGTATGCGGACTTCGGCGGCGACCTTGCGCCAGATATGCGCCCCAGGCCTCCATAAGGTCGGCCTTATGAGCCATCAGCTTTCGACCAGCGCCGAGGGCACCAGTTCGCCGAGCAGCCCGTCGAGCAGGCACATGCCCGCCTCGGTTACGCCGATCCACGAACCTTCGCGCCGGATCAGGCCTTGGCTTTCATAGAAGGCCGCCTTGGGCTGATCGCACAACTGCACCCGAGCAAGGCCGAAGCGCGCCGCCATCACATCGAGGTCCACGCCTTCGCGCAGGCGCAGGCCCATCAGCATGGCCTCGCTCGCCTGTTCGGAGAGGCCAAGCTTCCGCTCCTCGACGACGCCGTGGCGCTTGGCATCGATGCCCGCCAGCCAGTTCTCAGGCTTGCGGTGGCGCACCGTGGCCACGCCGCCGCGCCGGCCGTGGGCGCCGGGACCGATGCCGCAATAGTCCTGATAGCGCCAGTACGTCAGGTTATGACGGCTTTCCTCGCCCGGCCGGGCGTGGTTGCTGATTTCGTAGGCGGGGAGACCTGCCGCAGCGGTCATCTCGCGGGTGAGGGCGAACATGTCGGCGCAGGCGTCTTCGTCCAGCGGTGTGAAGTCGCCCTTGCGCACCATCGTCTCGAAGCGCGTGCCCGGCTCGATGGTCAGCTGGTAGAGCGACAGGTGCCCAGTGCCGTAGGACAGCGCCTGCGACAGCTCTGCGCGCCACCCGTCGAGCGACTGGCCGGGGCGGGCATAGATGAGATCGAAGCTGACGCGGTCGAAATGCGTTTGCGCCACATCCAGCGCGGCAAGACCTTCACCGGCATCGTGCAGGCGGCCTAGGAACCGCAGCGTCTCGTTGTCGAGCGCCTGGATGCCCAGTGACACGCGGTTGACGCCGACACTGGCCAGCGCGGCATAGTTCGCCGCCTCGACCGAAGAGGGGTTGCCCTCCAGCGTGATCTCGATGCCGGGCGCGAAGCCCCAGAGCTTTTCCGCCTCCTCCAGCAACCGGGCCACGAGGGCAGGGGGCATCAACGAGGGCGTACCCCCGCCGAAGAAGATCGAATCGAGCGGTTCGCCGCCTGCCAGCGCGTGTTCATGGCGCATGTCGGCGAGCAGGCCGTCCTGCCAGGCGGCATGGTCGACCCGGTCACGGACATGGCTGTTGAAGTCGCAGTACGGGCACTTTGCGAGGCAGAACGGCCAGTGGATGTATAGAGCGCGGGCCATCAGATCAGCTTACGCGCCGAACTGCTCCGCGACCAGCTTTGCGAACGCATCGGCGCGGTGGCTGATGCGCTGCTTTTCCGCGAGCGGCAGCTCGGCGAAAGACTGGTCGTGGCCTTCGGGAACGAATGCAGGGTCGTAGCCGAAGCCCATCGTCCCGCGCGGCGGCCAGCAGAAGGCGCCGTTGACGCGGCCTTCGTAAACGGCCTCATCACCCTCGGGCCAAGCGATGGCGAGAGTGCAGGAGAACCAGCATGACCGGTCGACATCTACGCCCTGCTGGGCGAGCAGGCCTTCGACCTTGCCCATTGCCACGTACCAGTCGCGGCCTGGATCGCCTTCGAACCACTGCCGCTCGGCCCAGTCGGCGGTGTAGACGCCGGGGCGTCCGCCCAGCGCCGTCACCGAAAGGCCGCTGTCGTCGGCAAGTGCCGGCAACTGCGCAGCCTTGGCGGCGGCGTGGGCCTTGAGCAGGGCGTTCTCGGCGAACGTGGTGCCGGTTTCCTCAGGCTCGGGCAGGCCAAGCTGCCCGGCGGAGAGGCATTCGATGCCGTAAGGGGCGAGCAGCGCGGAAATTTCGCGCAGCTTGCCTGCGTTGTGCGTGGCGATGACCAGGCGTTGTCCATCGAGCTTCCGGGTCATCGAATATTCCTCACACATCAAGAGCATGGCCTCCACCCTGGCGGAGGCCATGCAGGATAGTCTTAGCGGCCGACAGCCTTGGCCTGCGCTGCGAAGATACCGTCGCAGCCGATGCGGGCAAGGCGCAGGAGGCGCAGCAGGCCTTCTTCGTCGTAGGTCGCGCCTTCGGCAGTGGCCTGGGCTTCGGCGATCTTGCCGCCTTCGATCAGAACGAAGTTGGCGTCGGCATCGGCAGCGCTGTCCTCGATGTAGTCGAGGTCGAGCACCGGGTTACCCTCGCAGATGCCGCAGGAAACGGCAGCGACGCGGGCCTGGATCGGGTCTTCCTTGATCTTGCCCTCGGCCATCAGCTTGTCGACGGCAAGGCGCAGGGCAACCCATGCGCCCGAGATCGAGGCGGTGCGGGTGCCGCCGTCGGCCTGGATCACGTCGCAGTCGAGCACGATCTGGCGCTCGCCCAGCTTCTTCATGTCGACCACCGAACGCAGCGAGCGGCCGATCAGGCGCTGGATTTCCTGCGTGCGGCCCGACTGCTTGCCCTTCGCCGCTTCACGGCTGCCGCGCGTGTGCGTGGCGCGGGGCAGCATCGAGTATTCTGCCGTCACCCAGCCTTCGCCCTTGCCGCGGAGGAACGGCGGCACCTTCTCTTCGACCGAAGCGGTGACCAGCACGCGCGTATCGCCGAACGAAATCAGCACGGAGCCTTCGGCGTGCTTGGTGAAGCCGGTCTGGATATCGATGGCGCGCATTTCGTCTGCGGCACGGCCTGAAGGTCGCATGGAGTTATCCTTAGTGCTGAAACTACGCTCGGCCCCTAGTCGCATAAGCTGCGGGGCCGCAAGTCCTGTGGAACTCACCTCTCCCAACCGGGGGCATTGCCTAAGCGGGGGCATTGCCTAAATGAAACATATGCCCACTCCGCCGATCACCGAACTGACCACCCGTGCCCGCGACATTTTCCGGCTCGTGGTGGAAGGCTATCTTGCCACCGGCACGCCGGTAGGTTCGAAGATGCTCGCCGGGCCGGGCGGTGTCAGCCTGTCGTCCGCCTCGATCCGTTCGGTGCTGGCAGACCTTGAAGGGCAGGGCCTGCTCGCCGCACCGCACACCAGCGCAGGGCGCCTGCCGACGGAGGCGGGGCTTCGCCTGTTCGTGGACGGCATCATGCAGGTGGCCGAACCCACGGTCGAGGAACGCCTGGCGATCGAGAGCCGTATCTCGACCCCCGGCCCGATCGAGGCAGCGCTGGAGGCGACCAGTGCGCTGCTCTCCAGTCTTACCTCGGGCGCGGGCGTGGTCATGGTGCCTCGGCGTGAGCCGCGCCTGACGCACCTGCAACTCGTACCGCTGGGGCCGGGTAGAGCGTTGGCCGTGCTGGTGGGCGAGGACGGCGGGGTGGAAAACCGCATCGTCGAATTGCCGATGGGCCTGCCGCCCGGCGCTCTGGAGGAAGCCTCCAACTACATTTCCGCGCATCTGATCGGGCGCACGCTGGCCGAAGCCGCATTGACCATGCGTGCCGACATATCCTCGGGCAAGTCGGCGCTCGATGCCGCGAGCCGCGATCTTGTCGAGCGCGGGCTTGCCGTGTGGAGCGAGGATGCCATGGCCCGCCCGGTGCTGATCGTGCGCGGGCAGGCGAATCTTCTCGACGAGGCGGCGCTGACCGATCTCGAACGGGTACGCTCGCTGCTCGACGATCTGGAGAACAAGCAGTCGGTCGCCGACCTGCTCGACACCGCGCGCGAAGCGCAGGCGACACGGATATTCATCGGCTCGGAGAACCGGCTTTTCGCGCTTTCCGGGTCTTCGGTGATCGCATCACCCTACCGGGACCGCGAAGGAAAGGTGGTCGGCGTGGTGGGGGTTATCGGCCCCACGCGGTTGAATTATGCGCGCGTAGTGCCCATGGTGGATTTCACTGCCCAGAGCCTGGGCAAGCTCATCGGATAGCTGGAACAGTAGAAGAATATGACCGACGACAAGAAGCAGTCGCCCGAAGACCAGACTGTAGACGCCGCCGTGGCCGAGGAACTGAAGGGGGTTCCCGAGGATATGCTGGATTCTAAGGGCGAGAACGAGGAACTCGTGCAGCTGCGCGAGGAACTCGCCGGTGCGAAGCAGGAAGTGCTTTACGCCCGCGCGGAGACGCAGAACGTGCGCCGCCGTCTTGAGAAGGACGTCGCCGATACCCGCGCCTATGCTGCCACCGGCTTTGCCCGCGACATCCTCTCGGTGTCCGACAACCTGGCCCGCGCGCTGACGGCAATCCCCGCCGACATGCGCGAGGACGAGAAGCTCAAGGGCCTTGTCGCCGGGATCGAGGCCACTGGCCGTGAGATCGACAAGGTCTTCACCAGCCACGGCATCACTCGCATCGCCGCCATGGGTATGCCGCTCGACCCCAACCAGCATCAGGCGATGATCGAGGTTCCCTCGGCCGATGCCGAGCCGGGAACCATCGTGCAGGAACTGCAGGCCGGTTACATGATCAAGGACCGCCTGCTGCGTCCGGCGATGGTCGCCGTGGCTAAGAAGCCCGACTGATAGCGACGCGCCTGGGCGAGTGGCTTCTACAAGCTCCGTCCGAGCGGATTTCATGCATTATGGCCCCGGCAGCGCTGCGTTTGCGTAGTGCTTGCCGGGGTTACGTTTGCCGGTCAGGCCTTGCGCCTACGCTTATCCTGATCCTGTCGAAGGATGTGTCGTTTTGTTGCGGCGGAACCTCTCGCGTTCCTCTCCGTTGACTTGGCATAGCCTGATATTTTCGGAGACCTTCGATGCGCAAATTTATCCTCCCCATCCTCGCAGTCGGTGCGTTCAGTATGGCCGGCTGCGCCAGCAACTACGGCGGTGAAGGCGCCCTCGCAGGCGGTGCGCTCGGCGCGGGCGTCGGCGCTATCGCGGGCGGTAATGTCGCCACCGGAGCGGCGATCGGTGCAGCAGCCGGCGCGGTGGCCGGTTCGACTGCCAAGAAAAATAACGACCGCGGCTGCTATCGCTATGATCGCCGCGGCGACCGTTATTGGGATCGCGATTGCTGATCCCGGCCCGGAAAAATAGCCCTGACGGGTCGCACACGGCGCGCGGACGAAATATCGTCCGCGCGCCGTCTCGTTTCAGGCACCTGAGAAATACCCTCTCCGATCCTGCTCAGGCCGAGCTTGTCGAAGCCCCTGCGAACGGCACGATGCCCCGGTAGCTGTCGACCGGCGGAGCACCCGGCACATGCACGCCAAGGCCCATCAGGAAGATGTGGCGCACGATCTCGGCCTGCTGCTCGATGCCGTAGCGTTCCAGCGTCCAGCCCGGTCGCAGGGCATAGTCGTAGCGGCACAGTGGATGGCGCATCAGCGGCAGATACCAGCGGCCCTTGGTCTGTGTTTGCCAGACGTGCGTCATCTCATGGATGAACAGCCCTTGCAGGCCGAGCGGCGCCTGCGAGAAGTCGGCTCGATACAGGCTTGAGCGCTGATGGAAGTGCAGGTGCCCGCAAGGCGCCATCGCCGTGTTCAACGGCTGGAACGGGAACCATTTGCGCCGCCGGACCCGAACCGGGCCGCAATCGATCGCCTCACCGAAGACGGAGCGGATCAGCGCTGCCTCGCCTGCTGTCAGGGCGCGTTCGCCGCCGGGAGGGACGCTCAGTGGTGCATTCCTTCCATATTGCCCATTCCGCCCATGTCGCCGCCCATCTTCTCGACATCGAGCGGCATCGACAGTTTGTCGCCGTCAGAGAAGGTCATCGTCAACTCGGCCTTGCCCCCGGCCTTGAGCGTGGCAGGCAGTTCGAAGGCCATGACGTGCAGTCCGCCCGGCGCGAAGACTACCGAGGCACCGGGATCGATCGGCAGCGAATCGACCTTGCCCATCGAGCCGCCGTTGGTCTGGTGCATCTCGGCCTTGCCAGCACCGAGGATGCTGACGGCGGCCAGAGTTACAGGCTCGGCGCCGTCGTTGCGTACGGTGAAATATGCTGCAGCCGGGCGCCCGGCGATGACGGGAAGCATCAGCTTGCCGTCGCTCGCAACCAGACCCGGCTTGGCGTCGGGGCCGGTGAGAGTGGCCTCGTTCGATGCCGTCGGGCTGTCGGGCTCCTTGCCGCAGGCGCCCAGAGTGAGGGCCAGAGCAGCCGTAAGAAGCAGGGCGAGGGGGCGATGCGGTTGCACGGTCAAGGTATCCTTGTGACTTCGCCGGGGAAAAATCGCTCGCTTAATGCCATTCGAGAACACTTGTTCCAAGCAAAACCGCCCCTATATCGCGCCTCGACGACGTTAAGCGTCACCGAGCCGTGCAAGCCGCCTTGCCTTGTGTAAGGGAGGCGATCCGCACGGTGTCACCCACTGACGTGAGGAATGGGGATAATGGCTAAAGTAATTGGTATCGATCTTGGCACCACCAACAGCTGCGTCGCCGTCATGGACGGCGGCAAGCCCAAGGTCATCGAGAATTCCGAAGGCGCCCGCACGACGCCCTCGATCGTCGCTTTCGCCAAGGATGGCGAACGTCTGATCGGGCAGCCGGCAAAGCGCCAGGCCGTCACCAACGGCAACAACACGATCTTCGCGGTGAAGCGCCTCATCGGCCGCCGCTTCGACGACCCGGTGACCCGCAAGGACACCGAACTGGTCCCTTACACCATCGTCAAGGGCAAGAACGGCGATGCCTGGGTCCAGGCCGGCGGCGAGGATTACTCGCCTTCGCAGATCTCGGCGTTCACGCTGCAGAAGATGAAGGAAACCGCTGAGTCCTATCTGGGCGAGACGGTTACGCAGGCGGTCATCACCGTACCTGCCTACTTCAACGACGCGCAGCGCCAGGCCACCAAGGACGCCGGCCAGATCGCCGGTCTGGAAGTGCTGCGCATCATCAACGAGCCGACTGCGGCCGCGCTGGCCTACGGCCTCGACAAGCAGGACGGCAAGACCATCGCCGTCTACGACCTTGGCGGCGGCACCTTCGACGTTTCGGTGCTGGAAATCGGCGACGGCGTGTTCGAGGTCAAGTCGACCAACGGCGACACCTTCCTGGGCGGCGAAGACTTCGATTCGAAGATCGTCGAGTGGCTGGCCGAGAAGTTCAAGGTCAAGGAAAACATGGACCTGAAGACCGACAAGCTCGCTCTTCAGCGCCTGAAGGAAGCGGCTGAGAAGGCCAAGATCGAACTGTCGTCCACCGCGACGACCGAGGTCAACCTGCCCTTCATCACCGCCCGCATGGAAGGCGGCGCCACCACCCCGCTGCACCTCGTTGAGACGATCACTCGTTCCGATCTGGAAAAGATGGTCGCCGAGCTGATCCAGCGCACGCTGGAGCCCTGCCGCAAGGCTATCGCCGATGCCGGTCTTTCGGCCAAGGACATCGACGAAGTCGTGCTCGTGGGCGGCATGACCCGCATGCCCAAGGTGCGCGAAGTCGTGAAGGAATTCTTCGGCAAGGAACCCCACACCGGCGTGAACCCTGACGAAGTCGTCGCTATGGGCGCGGCGATCCAGGCCGGCGTCCTTCAGGGCGACGTCAAGGACGTGCTGCTGCTCGACGTGACCCCGCTGTCGCTGGGTATCGAGACGCTGGGCGGCATCATGACCAAGATGATCGACCGCAACACGACGATCCCGACCAAGAAGAGCCAGGTCTACTCGACCGCCGAGGACAACCAGCAGGCGGTGACGATCCGCGTGTTCCAGGGCGAGCGCGAGATGGCGCAGGACAACAAGATGCTCGGCCAGTTCGACCTCGTCGGCATTCCGCCGTCGCGTCGGGGTGTGCCGCAGATCGAAGTGACCTTCGACATCGATGCCAACGGCCTCGTGAACGTGTCCGCCAAGGACAAGGGAACGGGCAAGGAACAGCAGATCCGCATCCAGGCCTCGGGCGGCCTTTCGGATAGCGACATCGACCAGATGGTTCGCGATGCCGAGAAGTTCGCCGAAGAGGACAAGAAGCGCCGCGAATCGGCTGAGGCCCGCAACCAGGCAGACAGCCTGGTCCACGCGACCGAGCAGCAGATCGCAGAGAACGGCGACAAGATCGACGCCGCTCTCAAGGCTGAAGTCGAGGCCGCGATCGCTGCGACCAAGACCGCGCTTGCCGGTGACGACGCTGCGGACATCAATGCCAAGGCTCAGGAACTGACCCAGGTGGCGATGAAGATGGGCCAGTCCATCTACGAGAAGGAGCAGGCTTCGGCTGCAGCTCCGGGCGCGGCTCCGGCTGGTGACGACGATGTGGTTGACGCCGAGTTCTCGGAAGTCGACGAAAACAAGGGCTGACCAGTCCTGATGAAAACCCTGACCGCCACCGGTGCAAATCGCGCCGGTGGCGGTTAGAGTATTCCGGCGGGGAACTATCACGTGTCAGCTACTGAAATAGACTATTACGAACTGCTCGAGGTTGAGCGCGGCGCAGACGACAAGGTCATCAAGTCGTCCTACCGCAGGCTTGCCATGCGCTATCACCCGGATAAAAATCCGGGCTGCACGGATTCCGAAGCGAAATTCAAGCAGATCAGCGTCGCATACGATTGCCTCAAGGATCCGCAGAAGCGTGCGGCCTACGATCGCTACGGTCATGCTGCGTTCCAGCAGGGCGCTGGCGGCGGCGGCGGCCAGAGCGGTGACTTCGGCGATATCGGCGATATCTTCGAATCGATCTTCGGCAGCGCCTTTGGCGGCGGTGGCCGTCAGCAGCAGCGCCGCGGCGCTGACCTGCGTTATGACATGGAAGTGAGCCTCGACGAGGCGTTCCGCGGCAAAAGCACCGAGATCACGATCGAAGTCTCGCAAGGCTGCGAACCTTGTAAGGGCACCGGCGCCGAGCCGGGCACCAGCAAGCGCGGCTGCAACATGTGCGCCGGCCACGGCAAGGTGCGCGCGCAGCAGGGCTTCTTCGTGGTCGAACGCACTTGCCCGACCTGCCAGGGTCGCGGTGAGGTAATCGACAAGCCATGCCGCTCGTGCGGCGGTGAAGGTCGGGTCGACAAACCGCAGACGCTCCAGGTGGACATCCCGCCGGGCGTGGATTCGGGCACGCGCATCCGCCTTTCGGGCAAGGGCGAGGCAGGACCGTTTGGATCACCTCCGGGCGA
Source organism: Novosphingobium sp. 18050 (assembly GCF_902706195.1). Lineage (GTDB taxonomy): Bacteria > Pseudomonadota > Alphaproteobacteria > Sphingomonadales > Sphingomonadaceae > Novosphingobium. Next base: position 12,846 of record NZ_CACSJO010000022.1, read on the forward strand.
TCTCTATATCTTCCTGCACGTCAAACGTCATCGCGTCTTCGAGCGCGAGGGCACCACTCTGCTGACCCGCGTGCCGATCACGTTCACGACGGCGGCGCTGGGCGGATCGATCGAGATTCCCGGCATCGACGGGGATGCGATCACGGTCGACATTCCCGCCGGCATCCAGTCGGGCAAGCAGCTGCGCAAGCGTGGCACCGGCATGCCGGTGCTGCAGGGGCGCGGTCGGGGCGATATGGTCGTGGAGATTTCGGTTGAAACACCGACCAAGCTTTCGGCGCGCCAGAAAGAACTCCTGCGCGAATTGCAGGAAACCGAAACGGGTGACGAATGTCCCGGCTCCAAGGGCTTCTTCGATCGCCTGAAGGACGCCTGGAACGACCTGACCGAGTAAGCGGCCCGCGCGTCCTTCTCGATACGAGGAGGGCGCTGCCGCCTACCGGGTGGGGGGGATTCGCGCATGACGCAGCGCCGCGTCAGAACGCGAATCCCCTCTATCAGCCCTCCGGGTTGCCACCTCCCCGCATCGGTGAGGACATACTGAGCCCACCCCCCGCCAGAACCTCGCGCCGGATGCGTTTGATCAGCCCCGGATCGGCACGAAGCCGTGTCTTCTCCTCGTCGAGGATCGCGATGAAGGCGCGGCGCTTGAAGCCTAGCAGTTCCACCGGCGACATCGCGTGCTCGGCTCCCAGCGTCGATGCGATCATGTCCATCACTCGCTCAGCCCCATGCAGGCGGCCCCAGAGATAATCGTTCTCGCGGTAAGTGCGGCTGAAGAAGGCGCCGAAGTTATAGAACTCGGTCCCGCGCAAGGTCTCCCCGGTGCCGCCGCGCCGGATCGCATGGCAATCCTCGGGCGAAATGCGGTCGACCAGCACGGGATCGAACTCGTTCAGCCCCTCGCCGCGCAGCAGGGGCAGGGTGACGGTGTCGTAAAACGGGAACCCCAGATAGGCGAGCAGCACCCGCCGCCGCAGCGCCTGCGGCATGGCCGCCAGCGCCTGTGCCAGCAGGTCGTCGACCGCCCCGTCCGCATCGATCAGGTTACGCCGCTTCTCGACATGTTCGACGACCGCTTGCGGGTCTTCGAAGAACGCCCGCGCCAGCGCTGGAAAATCATCGCCCAGAGCCGCCAGCGGCTCGCGCTCGATATAGAGCGACAGCGCCGCGTAGATAGCCGCGCGCGCCGCATCGCGGTCTTCCTCGGTGACGTCGGCCTCGGCCTCCCACTCCTGCGTCACCCGCCGCGCCAGCAGGCGCAGGCGGCGAACACGGAAGGCGATGTCATGCGAGCGAAAGAACCCGATCATCGCAGGCGACACCGCCTCGCGCAGCGCCTGCGTGCGGTCGATCCCGCTGGCGGCAAGGTGCAGCATCAGTCGAGCCCTGATCGGGTCGGCAGAAGGCAGGTCCAGCTCCGGCGCTGCCTCCAGAACCATGCGCGCGATCATCGCCGCGATGCCGCTGAACTTTACCTGCGCATAGCCGTGATAGGCATAGCCCGCCTGCTCCAACGCCGCGCCTTGCGCCTTGGCGCGCCAGGCGGCGAGCCGTTTCGGCGTCGGCCGGTCGAGGAACAGAGTGTGGCCGAACAGTCTGTCTACCGTCTCTTCGATCTGCGGACGCATGGCGAGGACGATTTCACGCAGCGTCGCCATCTCGCGCGATTGGCTGGCAAGCGTCTCCAGATTGTCGCGGATCGGCTGCTCGCGCGGGATGGCGGAGAGTGCGCCGAAGATCACCGGGAAGAAACCGGGCAGGGTAGTATCGCGCCGCATCTCCGCGCCGAGGTGATCGGGCGTAGGATCGATATAGACGAAGCGCCGATCGATTTCGCGCGTGGCTGGCCGGTCGCGCAGCACCGCCATCGCATCCGAAAAGGGCGCATTGACCAGCACCGAGCCGTCGATCAGTGACACCGAATCGAGTTCGCCGCGCCGCGCATGTTCGGGCATAACCCGCGCGAGGAAAGCATCCCGTTCCGGCCAGGATGCTCCGTATTCCGCGACGAGACGGTCGATCTCCTCGATCCGCAGGGGCGGGAATGCGCCGGGAAAGCTGGCCGAGGCTCGCGCCGCCAGAACCAGTTCCGGGATACCCGCAAGCGGCTGCCCACTTGTTCGCCCGGTTAGCGCATGGAAGCCTAGGGTCAGGCGGTGCTCGCTCTCCAGCACCAGTTCGGGCGAATGGAGCCGCAGCGTTTCGAGGTGGCCCTTGAAGTCGGTAGCGGTGACGAAAAGGTCTAGCGGATGCTCCGCCGGCAGCAGCGGTTTGCCGCATGGCGCCTCCGCCATCGCCGTCAGCGCGCGGTAGAGCAGGCGCGAGAAGCCGATGCCGCTGAACGGCGGCTCAAACCAGCGTGAGCGGATCAGGCGCGACAGTTTCTCGCGCACTTCAGCCCGCGCCTCGGGAGCGACGCTGGCGCTCACCGCATTGCCCGGCCGGTGGAGAAGGTAGGAGACGAGCGGGCTGGCCCAGAACTTGGCTGCGCGCGATCCGGGCCGCGCCTCGGGATCGAGCAGCATGTCGACATCGGCATTGTCGAGCCACAAATCGGTCAGCGGCTCCAGCGACTGCCCCGAATGAATCGCTTGCGCGAGGAACACGCTGTTGATGCCGCCCGCGCTGGCCCCGGCGACGATGTCGGTGAGGATGCGCAGGCGAACATTGCCGCCGCTTTCAAGGCGTCGCAGCAAGGCAAGATAGACCGCCGCACTCCCTCCGGGCGCGTCCTCCCGTGACCACAGCGCCCTGCTGGCCTGAAGGGCCTTCCACAATTCCTTGGTGACGCCGTGCATGTAGACCGCAAGGCTGACACCGCCATAGCAGACCAGCGCGATCCGCAGTTCTTTCTGCTGCATTTACGTAGATTGGCCCAGGCGCGCGATATTGGCAACAATACAAGAATGGCAATTGCGTTCTCATTCCGTTCCCGTTAGTCGAACGGGCATGGCGAAACCGAAACGTCGATATATATGCCAGGCATGCGGGGGCGTTTCCACGCGTTGGCAGGGCCAGTGCCCCGACTGCAGCGAGTGGAACACACTAGCCGAAGACGCGCCGCAGACGATTTTTTCGTCCAAGCACGATTTGTCCTCGGGCGGGCGGCCGATCCTCTTCACCCCACTCGACCAGCCCGGTGAAATCCCGAAGCGGCGCACCAGCGGCATCTCCGAATTCGACCGGGCACTGGGCGGCGGCTTCGTGCCCGGCTCGGCGATCCTGATTGGCGGCGATCCGGGCATCGGCAAGTCGACGATCCTGCTGCAGGTATCGGCGAACGTTGCCAGGGCCGGCGGCCTCACGGTCTACGTCAGCGGAGAGGAAGCGGCCGGACAGGTTCGCCTGCGCGCAGAGCGGCTTGGCCTTTCCAACGCGCCGATCCAACTCGCGGCGGCGACTTCGGTGCGCGATATCCTGACCACGCTGGGCATGATGGACCCACCAGCGCTGCTGGTGATCGATTCGATCCAGACCATGCATTCCGACCAGATCGAAGGTGCGCCCGGCACCGTCAGCCAGGTGCGCGGCTGCGCGTTCGAACTGATCCGCTACGCCAAGGAAAACGGCGTCACCCTCGTTCTCGTCGGTCACGTCACCAAGGACGGCTCGATTGCCGGTCCCCGCGTGCTGGAGCATATGGTCGACGTGGTGATGAGCTTTGAGGGGGAGCGCAGCCACCAGTACCGCATCCTGCGATCCTTGAAGAACCGCTTCGGTCCGGTCGACGAGATTGGCGTCTTCGCGATGGAGGGAAGCGGGTTAACGGAAGTCGGCAACCCCTCGATGCTGTTCCTCTCGGGCCGGGAGGAGCCGATGGCGGGGAGCGCGGTGTTCCCGGCGATGGAAGGCACTCGGCCGGTGCTTGTCGAAATCCAGGCGCTGATCGTCCGGCTGCAGAGCGGGGCAACCCCGCGCCGCGCCGTGGTCGGTTGGGATTCAGGCCGCATGGCAATGCTTCTTGCCGTGCTGGAGGCGCGCTGCGGGCTCAGCTTCTCAAGCGCCGAAGTCTATCTCAACGTTGCTGGCGGATACCGGTTGAGCGATCCTGCCGCCGACCTTGCGGTTGCCGCCGCGCTGATCTCGGCGCTGGGCGACAAACCTCTGCCGACGACGGCTGTGTGGTTCGGTGAAGTCTCGCTCGCAGGAGAGATTCGTCCGGTCGCCCATGGCTCGATCCGGCAGCGCGAATCAGCGAAGCTCGGGTTCGCCAGTGCCTTCGGACCTTCGAATGGACCGCCGCCGGAGAAGGGCCTGAAATTTTCCGGGCTGGCAATGTTGCCCAACCTCGTTGACCGCATCCTGTCCGATGCCTAATCCTGCCCGTCTATGACTGGCTTCGACATTGCCGTGCTGCTCTTCGTGGGCCTCGGCGCCATTACCGGCTTCATCCGCGGCTTCGTGCAGGAAATCCTGGCTCTGGCCGCGTGGGTCTTTGCGATCTTCGCGATCCGCATGCTGCATGCGCCGGCTACTGCCTGGCTTGAGCCGCATATCGGGTCGGATTCGGGCGCAGCGGTTCTTGCTTTCGCGCTGTGCCTCGGCATCCCCTTCGCGCTTGTGAAGCTCGTCGCCAGATGGGCCGGCAGCAAGAGCCGAGCCTCGGTGCTGGGCCCGATCGACCGGGTGCTGGGATTCGGCTTCGGCGCGGTGAAGGGCGTGATTATTATCGTATTGGGATTCTCGGTGCTGGTGCTGGGCTACGACACCGTATGGGGTGTAGGCGGCCGGCCTGACTGGATCACCTCTGCGCGGACTTATCCCTTTATCAATGCCAGCAGCGAAGCGCTGGTTCAGGTGATCGCCGAGCGCCGCCGCGAAGCTGTCGCCGCCGAGGCATTGCGCTGAGCGCTGTGGCTGCCGCCGTACTCTATACCCCTGAAGTGCTTGGGCTCACGATCGAACTGGCGCATTATCCGTTCAGCGACGATCTTGCGCTGCGCGGCGAAGGCCGCTCCAAAAGCTGTGGCAGCACGATCACCCTAGGCCTGGGGGTCGGGGCAGACGGCACCATTGAGCGGATCGGTGTGCGCAGTCAGGCGTGTGCGATCGGGCAGGCGGCGGCTGCCATTTTCGCACGCGCCGCCGCAGGACGGACCCCGGCCGAGATCGAGCAGGCGAGGTGCGCGATTGCCTCGTGGCTGGAAGGTGAAGCCGCATTGCCGGACTGGCCGGGCCTCGCCGTCATCGCCGCAGCGCGCGAATTTCCAGCGCGCCACGGCGCCGTCATGCTACCTTGGAATGCTGCCATGGAAGCACTTTCCCCCACGTAAATTACCACGCGCTTGTGTGCTTGCGCCGCATGGAACCGTCCGGCAGCGTTTTGGTCGATAAATCCGGCAGTTATCGGTTCTATTTCGGATATTCCCTCTTTTGCTGCGCAGCAATTTGTGTTGCAATGCGATATTGCAGGGTGATATCCTAAACATCCGCAGGATTGGGGACTGGAAATGGCTGAAACGGCGTCGACTGACGACAACACCGTAATCATCAAGAAATACGCCAACCGGCGGCTCTACAACACCCGTTCGTCGAGCTACATCACGCTTGACCACCTTTCCAAGATGACCCGCGAAGGGGTGGACTACAAAGTTCTCGACGCCAAAACCGGCGCTGACATCACGCACACCATCCTCACTCAGATCATCATGGAAGAAGAATCCAACGGTGAGCAGATGCTCCCCGTGAACTTCCTGCGCGAACTGATCAGCATGTATGGCAATTCCATGCAGTCGCTGATCCCGCACTACCTGGAAGCCTCGATGGAAAACTTCCGGGCCAACCAGTCCAAGCTTGCCAAGGCGTTCGAGGACAGCTTGGGCAATAACCCGCTGGCCAAGCTGGCCGAGCAGAACATGGCAATGTTCCGCGCCGCTTCGTCCGCCTTCATGCCCGGCGCCGAAAAGCCCGAGCAGCCTAAGGGTCCTCCTGCTGCGGACACCGGCGATCTTTCCGCCCTGCGCGACCAGATGGCCGAAATCCAGAAGCGCCTCGACTCGCTGGGCAAGTAATCTTCGGCCTCTACGGATCGAACCGATGACAACCCGCGCGTCCCGGCCTGCCGCGCGCATCGTCCTGCTGGATGATGCCGGCCGGGTTCTGCTGTTCCGGTTCGATCCACCGGGCCGTGCCCCATTCTGGTGCACGGCGGGCGGCGCCGTCGATCCCGGCGAAAGCTATGAGGACGCCGCGCGGCGCGAACTGCTGGAAGAAACCGGAATCGTCGCGGAGCCCGGCCCGGAAATTGCGCAGAAGCTGGCAGAATTCATCACCATCGAAGGCGTGCCCGTCATCGCGGACGAGCGTTATTTCCGTGTTCGCCTGCCTGTCGGGATCGATCCCGACGCAATCGATACTGGCGGGCATACCGAACTTGAACGTGCTGTCATGAAAAGCTGGCGCTGGTTCGATCGCGAAGCGCTGGCTGCGCTGGACGAACAGTTCTTTCCTGAAGATCTGGCCGAGTTTCTCGATTAGTCATTTCGCGGCGTTTGAACCTTGGCCCAAGTGCCGCTAACAGCGCTGCCATGAATCAGAAGTCCAGCCAGACGCCCGTCATTCGCCACGCCCTTACCACCAAGCGCGAGGATGATTTCGCCCAGTGGTATCAGGAAGTCGTTTCCGAAGCCGAGATGGCCGAGGAATCCGGCGTGCGCGGCTGCATGGTCATCAAGCCGTGGGGCTACGGCGTGTGGGAACGCATCCAGCGCCTGATGGACGACCGTATCAAGGCCGCCGGCGTCCAGAACTGCTATTTCCCGCTGTTCATCCCGCTGTCCTACTTCGCCAAGGAAGCCGAGCACGTCGAGGGGTTCGCCAAGGAAATGGCGGTCGTCACCCATCACCGCCTGATCGGTGACGGCAAGGGCGGCCTGGTGCCCGATCCCGAAGCGAAGCTGGAAGAGCCGCTGATCGTGCGCCCTACCTCGGAGACGGTGATCGGCCAGGCCATGGCGCGCTGGGTGCAGTCGTGGCGCGACCTGCCGCTGATGGTCAACCAGTGGGCCAACGTGGTGCGCTGGGAAATGCGCACGCGCATGTTCCTGCGCACCAGCGAGTTCCTCTGGCAGGAGGGCCACACCGCCCACGCAGACCGCGACGACGCCATGGTGGAAACCCTGCGCGCGCTCGAAATGTACCGCGACTTTGCCGAGGACGAGCTGGCGATGCCGGTCGTCGCCGGTGAAAAGCCCGAGAACGAGCGTTTCCCCGGCGCGGTCGCGACCTATTCGATCGAGGCGATGATGCAGGACGGCAAGGCGCTCCAGGCCGGCACCTCGCACTACCTCGGCACCGGGTTCGCCCATGCTGCGGGCATCACTTTCCAGGACCGTGAAGGCACGCAGCAATATGCGCACACGACCAGCTGGGGCACGTCGACCCGCATGATCGGCGGCCTCATCATGGTCCACGGCGACGATGATGGCCTGCGCGTGCCGCCGCGCGTGGCGCCGCAGCAGATCGTGATCCTGCCGATGCTGCGCGAGACGCCCGAGGACGACGCGCTGCTCGCTTACTGCGAGGAATTGCGCAAGGCTCTTGCCAGCCAGTTCACCCTGGGTGAGCCGGTGCGCGTACTGCTCGACAAGCGTCCCGGCAAGGCCACGCAGAAGCGCTGGGCCTGGGTCAAGAAGGGCGTGCCGATCGTGCTGGAAATCGGCGGCCGCGATGCTGCCGGCGGACAGGTTTCGATGCTGCGCCGCGACCGCCTGTGGAACGAGGCCGCCAAGGCCAACTTCATCGGCATGGCGAAAGACGATTTCGTCGCCAAGGCTGCTGCCGAGATCGAGGACATCCAGGCCTCGCTTTATGCCGAAGCCAAGGCGCGCCGCAATGCGAACATTGCAACTGCTACCAGCTTCGAAGAGGTTGCCGCCTTCTTCTCCGACCACAAGCGGTATCCGGGATGGGTCGAAGTCGAGTGGGCACGTCCTACCGGTGACGAGTTGGAAGCGGTTGTGCAGAAGCTCAAGACGCTCAAGCTGACGATGCGCAATACGCCGCTCGGCGCGGGTCCGGCGACGGGAACGTGCATCTTCACGGGTCGCCCGGCGGTCGAGAAAATTTACGTCGCGCGTTCGTACTGATCGGGGCCGGGGGAGAGCGGCATGCTGGGGGCCATCAAGTACAATCTGCGCAATATCGCTCGTTTCGATGGGCGGGATGCGCGGCAGACCTTCTGGTTCTACGTCCTTTTCCTCGTGATCGTGCAGTACGCGGTCGGCATGGCCCTGTCCGTCCCGATGATGGGCGGCGCCATGACCGAAGCGATCAACGGGGCCATGAACGGCGCTGAGCAGGCGGAACTTCAGGCACGCATCATGGCGAAGATGGGCAGCTATATGCGCACCACCATGATTGTCAGCTCGATCGTTTCGCTGGTCGTCAGCCTGCTCCTGGTCGCCTCGTTCGTTCGCCGGCTGCACGATTCCAATCGGACTGGCTGGATCGCTGGCCTTGCCTTTGGCCTGTCGCTGGCGGCCAAGGTCTTCGTCTGGATGAAGATGGAGGAACTGGTGGACGCCACCATGATGGCCACTAGCGGCGACCTGAACGCGGCCTTAGCCGTACAGTCGGAGATGCTGGCGGGCACCGTGCTGGGCTGGGCTGCCATGCTGATCGTGGTTGTTTTGGGAGCCTGGCCCACCACGCCGGGGCCGAACCGGTACGGTGAACAATCGGTTCGCTACTGACCGTGCGGCCGGCGCGCCCATTGCATTAGCGCGCCATCGGCTCCATTGCTGGGTCCATGCCTTTCAAGAACCGGCCCGCTCCTGGCTTGCCCACGCGCAAGCAGATCCTCGACTTCATCCAGAATGCGCCTGAGACAGTGGGCAAACGCGAAATTTCGCGGCATTTCGGCCTGCAGGGCGCGGAGAAGATCCAGCTTAAGGCACTGCTCAAGGACATGGCCGAGGAAGGCCTGATCGACGGCAAGCGCACCGCCTTCCACAAGATGGGCGGGCTGCCCAAGGTCACCGTTCTGCGCGTGATCGATATCGAGGAGGGCGAGGCTATCGCTGTGCCCGATACCTGGCAACCCGATGACGCTACCCCGCCGCCGCGTATCCGCCTTATCGAGAAGGGCCCGCGCGGACAGCGCCCGCCTGCGGCCCTGCGCAAGGGCGACCGCGTGCTGGCGCGGACCGAGGAGAGCGAAACCGGCTGGCGCGCTTATCCGATGAAGAAGCTGGAACTGCGCGCGGACCAGGTGCTGGGCGTGGTCGAGGTCGACACCGCCGGCAAGGCCTGGCTGGCGCCGGTCGACAAGCGCATCCGCAATTCCTCGCTGATTTCCGACCTTGGCGGCGCCAAGCCGGGCGAACTGGTGCTGGGCGAGCCGATCGGCAAGTCGATGCGGCCTTCGATCAAGGTGGTGCAGGTGCTGGGCGAACCGCTCGCTCCCAAGGCCTTCAGCCTGATCGCGATCCACAAGCACGGCATCCCCAACCATTTCGGGCAGGAAACGCTGGACGAGGCGCAGTTGGCGGCAAAGCTGCCGCTCAGCCATGACAGCCGCGAAGACCTGCGCCACCTGCCGATCGTTGCCATCGATCCTTCCGACGCGCGCGATCACGACGATGCGATTTGGGCCAAGCCTGACGGGCAGGGCGGTTTCGATGCGCTCGTCGCCATCGCCGACGTGTCGTTCTACGTGCGCCCCGGCGGCGAGATCGACCGCGAGGCCCGAAAGCGCGGCAATTCGGTCTACTTCCCGGACCGCGTCGTGCCGATGCTGCCGGAAGTGCTGAGCGCCGACGTCTGCTCGCTGCGTTCGGGCGAGGACCGCGCGGCGATGGCCTGCCATATGAAGATCGACGCGGAAGGCCGCGTTATCGAGTGGCGCTTCACCCGCGCGCTGGTCCGCATCCACGAGGTCATCGCCTACGAGGAAGCACAGGCGCGGATGGACGAGGAACGGGCCGAGGATCACCTCAAGCACCTCTGGGCCTGCTGGGCGGCGCTGGCCACGGCACGCAAGAACCGCGACCCGCTGGAACTGGAACTGCCCGAGCGCCGCGTGCAGCTGGACGACAAGGGCCGCATCACCGAAATCGCCATCCGTGAACGTCTCGACGCGCATCGCGTGGTTGAGGATTTCATGATCGCCGCCAACGTCGCCGCCGCCAAGGCGCTGGAGTCCAAGGTTGCCCCGGTCGTCTACCGCATCCACGAGACGCCGAGCCGCGAGAAGCTGATGGCGCTCAAGGACTACCTCGCCACGTTCGAAAAGAAGCTGTCGCTGGGGCAGGTCATCACGCCGGGCCTGTTTAATCGGATGCTCAAGGACATCACCGGCGAGGCCGAGAAGGCGCTTATCATGGAGGCGGTGCTGCGCAGCCAGACGCAGGCCTATTATGGGCCGAGCAATGCCGGGCACTTCGGCCTGGCGCTGGGTTCCTACGCCCACTTTACCTCCCCTATCCGCCGTTATGCCGACCTTCTGGTGCACCGCTCGCTGGTCGATGCCTATGGGCTGGAGCAGCCCAAGCCTGATGGCAACATCCCCGCGACCTCGGGTCTGGCTGAGCGTGACCGCGCCGACCTTGGCCGCATCAGCGACGCGATCAGCAAGGCCGAGCGCCGCGCCATGGAGGCCGAGCGCGAGACGATCGACCGCTACGTCGCGGCCTGGCTTTCGAGCCGGGTCGGCGAGGTGTTCGACTGCCGCATTACCGGGGTCCAGAAGTTCGGCTTCTTCGCCACGATCCTCAGTCTTGGCGGTGACGGCCTCGTGCCCGTCTCGACGCTGGGTGACGAGCGATTTGGCTATGATGAAAAGGCACAGGTGCTGGTGGGCGAGCGGACCCGCACGACTTACGCCATCGGGCAGATCGTGCGTTTGCGTCTTGCCGAGGCGAATCCGCTGACCGGAGCGCTCAAGTTTGAGCTGGAGGAGGCCGAAGGCAGCATCGAGCCGCGCGGGCGTCCGCAGCAGCAAGCATTCCAGAAGCGCGGAAGCCATCTGGTAGGCAAGCGCGGTCGGCCCGCGAATATCCGGCACAAGGGGAAGAACAAGCGGTAGGGGAAGCTGCGCCCTGCCTTCATCCTTCAACAAGCTCAGGATGAGCGGAGTTGGGTGGGGCAGGGGCCGCTAGCGGGTGTAGTTGTAAACGGCGGCCACTTCCCGCTCATGCTGAGCTTGTCGAAGCACCGTGACCATCCGCTGCTCTCGCAGCAAATCAGCTCAACCGCTCGATCGCCTCTGGATCCAGTCCGCCGGGCACCACGAAGACCGGGCAGGTCATATGCGCCATGCCCGCGCCGGTGAAATGCGAGACCAACGGCCCCGGCCCGCCTTCGTTCGCGGCGCCGAGGACCAGCGCCGAAACCTCGGGATGCTCCTCGAGGTACTTGCGTACCACCTTGATGTCCTCGCCGACGCGAACCGATATTACCGGCATCTTTGCGCCTTGCGACAAAAGGTTGCCGGCCGCAGCCGTCACCAGTGTTTCGGCGCGCGCGCGGGCTTCTTCCTCGATGGTAGCCTGAACCCCGGCGAAGGCATTGAATGGTTGCGGCGGGACGAGCGCGAGGAGGTGCAAGGCCCCGTCCGTCTTGGCCGCGCGCCTTGCAGCGAACTGCAGCGCAACCAGCGCTTCGTCGCTTTCGTCGACAATCACCAGGTAGATACGCATGGCCGTTCCCTCTCGGCCCGGCTTATCGGGCCGATTGAGCTGCTGCGCAAGCCATCACAGTTGCGAAAAAAGGAACGCCAAGGCGCTTGTGCGCGCGCGCCAAAATGTCCAAGGAAAGGCCAACCCGCAGACCCTCCCCAGGATAACAAGGGACGAAATCGCTTCCATGCCCATCGAGATCAAGATGCCCGCCCTGTCGCCCACGATGGAAGAAGGCAAACTGGCCAAATGGCTTGTCAAGGAAGGTGACACCGTTTCCTCTGGCGACATTATGGCCGAAATCGAAACCGACAAGGCCACGATGGAGTTCGAGGCCGTCGACGAAGGGACCATCGGCAAGATCACCATTGCCGAAGGCACCGAAGGCGTGAAGGTCGGCTCCGTGATCGCCATTCTCCTCGGCGAAGACGAAGACACTTCGGCTATCGAGGCGGCTCCCAAGGCTGCTGCGCCCAAGGAAGAGGCTCCAAAGGCCGAGGCCCCGAAGTCCGAAACCAATTCCGCACAGCCCGCTCCCGCCGCCAAGGCTGAAACCAAGGCTCCGGCCGCAACCCAGGAGGGCCGCGTGATCGCATCCCCGCTTGCCAAGCGTATCGCCGCCGCCAAGGGCGTCGACATCGAAGCCCTGACCGGCACTGGTCCCAATGGCCGCGTCGTCAAGGCTGACGTCGAAGCTGCCCAGCCGGGCACAGCCAAGGCGAAGAAGGCCGCGCCTGCCGCCGCCGCCAATGACGCTGCTCCCGCCGCGCCGTCTTCCACGGTCGAGATGGCCGCAGAAACCCGCGCGCTGCTCGACGCGCGTATCCCGCACAGCGTCGAGAAGCTGTCCGGCATGCGCAAGACCATCGCGCGCCGCCTCACGCAATCGATGCAGGAAGCACCGCACATCTACCTCACGGTCGACGTGCGCCTCGACAAGCTGATGGCACTGCGCGCCGATATCAACGCCGCGCTGGAAAAGCAGGGCGTGAAGGTTTCGGTCAACGACATGCTCGTCAAGGCGCTCGGCCTTGCGCTGATCGAAGTGCCCGAGTGCAACGTGACGTTCGCCGGTAACGAACTGATCAAGTATGAGCGCGCCGACGTTTCGGTGGCGGTTTCGATCCCGGGCGGCCTGATCACCCCGATCGTTCAGGACGCCAATGGCAAGTCGCTTTCGGCGATCGCCAAGGCCACCAAGGACCTTGGTTCGCGCGCGAAGGAAGGCAAGCTCAAGCCTGAGGAATATCAGGGCGGCACGGCCTCGATCTCCAACATGGGCATGATGGGCATCAAGCAGTTCACGGCTGTCATCAACCCGCCGCAGGCAACCATCCTCGCCATTGGTGCAGGCGACAAGCGTCCCTGGGTCATGCCAGACGGTTCGCTGGGAGTAGCAACCGTGATGACCGCAACCGGCAGTTTCGATCACCGTGCCGTTGACGGCGCCGATGGCGCACGCCTGATGGCGGCGTTCCGCGCCTATGTCGAAAATCCGCTGGGCATGGTCGCCTGAGATGGAGAATGAGGCCGGAGATCTCGTCATCCGCGTGACGGCGATGCCGACCGACCTCAACCCATATGGCGGCGTCTTCGGGGGGTGGCTGATGAGCCAGCTTGCCCTTGGCGCCGCTTCTCTGGTGACCCGGCGCACCGGCCACAAGGCCGTAGTCGTGGGCGCGACCGACTTCACTTTTCCCGGCGTCATGGTGGTGGGCGATGAACTCAACGTCTATGCGCAGGTGGCAAGGACAGGGCGCACTTCGATGACCATCGCCACGCGCGGCTTCGGCCGGGCACGGGCGAGCGAAGAGCAGGTCGAAGTTGCCGCCGGCACTTTCACATTCGTCACGCTGGACGAAAACGACCGGCCGCGTTCGGTTGCCACGACCATGGGTGTCGATTGATATGACAGAAGAATACCGCGAACCCGTCATCCGCATCACCGCGATGCCTGCCGATGCCAACGCCTATGGCGACATCTTCGGTGGCTGGTTGATGAGCCTGATGGATATGGGCGCCGGCCTCATCGCCGCGCGCCACTCGCACGGACGTGCGGTGACCATCGCAATGGACGGCATGCAGTTTCACAAGCCGGTCAAGATCGGCGACGAAGTCTCCGTCTACGGAAAGTTGCGCAAGGTGGGCCGCTCCTCGATGACCATCGCCATCGAGGCCTGGCGGCGCCACCGTCACGAAGAAGAACAGGTGAAAGTGACCGAAGCGGTCTTCACCTTCGTTGCGATCGACGATGCGGGCAAGCCCCGCGCTATCGAACAGGAGAGTTGATTCAGTGGCTGATACTTACGATGTCATCGTTCTCGGTTCCGGCCCCGGCGGCTACGTTTCGGCGATCCGGGCTGCACAGCTGGGCCTGAAAGTCGCAATCGTCGAGCGCGAACTGCTCGGCGGCATCTGTCTCAATTGGGGCTGCATCCCGACCAAGGCGCTGCTGCGCTCGGCCGAGATCATGCATCACATGAAGCACGCCAAGGACTACGGCCTGGCTGCAGAGAACATCACCGCTGACCTCGACGCGATCGTCAAGCGTTCGCGCGGGGTGGCCAAGCAGCTCAATCAGGGCGTCACGCACCTGATGAAGAAGAACAAGATCACCGTCCACATGGGCACCGGAAAGCTTGTCGCTCCCGGCAAGCTGGAAGTGACCGGCGAAAAGGGTAGCGAGACCCTTTCGGCCAAGCACATCATCATCGCCACCGGCGCCCGCGCCCGCGACCTGCCCAAGGCCAAGGCCGACGGCAACCGCGTGTGGACCTATCGCCATGCGATGACCCCGAAGGAAATGCCCAGCAAGCTGCTGGTCCTCGGATCGGGCGCCATCGGCATCGAATTCGCCAGCTTCTACAACGACATGGGCGTTGATGTTACGGTCGTCGAGATGATGGACCGCATCGTTCCGGTCGAGGACAAGGACATCTCGGTGTTCCTGGAGAAGTCACTGACCAAGCAGGGTATCAAGATCATGACCGGCGCCAAGGCCGGAGACGTGATCTCGTCCGACAAGGGTGTCAGCGTCAAGATCACCCCCAAGGGCGGTAAGGAAGAGACTCAGGAATTCAGCCACGTCATCGTCGCCATCGGCATCGTACCGAACGTGGAAAACATCGGCCTTGAGGACCTCAAGATCGAGCCGGACGAGAAGTTCTTCGTCAAGGTCGACGACTATGGCCGCACCAACGTTCCCGGCGTCTGGGCGATCGGCGACTGCGTGAAGGGCCCTTGGCTGGCGCACAAGGCCAGCCACGAAGGCGTCACCACTGCCGAGTCCATCGCCAAGGAACTGGGCAACAAGGAAGTCCACCCGCACCCGCTTGACCGTAACAACATCCCGGGTTGCACCTATTGCCACCCGCAGATCGCGTCGGTCGGCATGACCGAGGCCAAGGCCAAGGAAGCCGGTTACGAGGTGAAGGCTGGAACCTTCCCGTTCATCGGCAACGGCAAGGCCATCGCGCTCGGCGAGGCCGAGGGTTTCGTCAAGACGGTGTTCGACGCCAAGACCGGCGAATTGCTGGGCGCTCACATGATCGGCGCGGAAGTGACCGAGATGATCCAGGGCTACGTCGTGGGCAAGACCCTCGAAACCACCGAGGCCGAGCTGATGAACACGGTGTTCCCGCACCCGACCATCTCGGAAACGATGCACGAGGCCACCCTGGCCGCCTACGGACGCGCGCTTCACATGTGACGTGCATGCTGTGCAAAACGAAAAGGGGCGGACCTTGCGGTCCGCCCCTTTTCGTTTGGGTCCAGCGCTGGAACTTGGAACCGAGCCGGGTTTCCTGCCGTTAGCCCGCAGCCCTGACGATATGCTCGAACACCGCGACATGAAGTGGCTCGGCAAATTCGCATCCCACGGCGCCGTCACGCATCCAGCAGATGCGAGCGCTCAGCAGTTGAAGCCCGGGAATGCGAATACGCAGTGGCACTTCGGCCCGCGCGTCGGCGAACTTGGCGATGCGGAAACCGCCGGGAGAAAGGTCCTCCAGCCGTGCTGCCTTCCAGGGCCGGGTGCCTTGGCGCACTTCGCACAGAATCTCGACGCCGATTCGCTTGGAACGCGCTGCGTGACCATCGCTCGGGGCATTGGTTCCATCGTGCTGCAATGTTCTCTCCTTGGGCCCGATGAACGCTTGGGCCTCAAGGAGTTACGATGTCGTTAGCGCTTTGACGGGGAGTGCCTGCAAAACGGCGGAGTAACTGATTTCACCGGAAATTCCGTGCCAGCACGACCAGAGAAGGATCGCCCTCCAGAGGCTCGGGCGTAAAGCCTTTCTCGCGTTCCAGATCGATGGCGGCGTGGTTGTCGCGGCTCTCGATCGAGATCGCCCGGCGGCACCCGCGCAT
The DNA here is from genome assembly GCF_902706195.1 of Novosphingobium sp. 18050. Classification (GTDB taxonomy): domain Bacteria; phylum Pseudomonadota; class Alphaproteobacteria; order Sphingomonadales; family Sphingomonadaceae; genus Novosphingobium. The sequence continues at coordinate 28,835 of NZ_CACSJO010000022.1, forward strand.
CGCGGCCTGGTCTGCGAGGAAATCGAGCATGGGCCAGCCGATGCCCTTACCACGGTGGTTCCCGCAGATCGAAACCGCGATCTCGCCGGTATCGAGCGGACCGTCGCAGGCCAGCACCGCCGAGACGACGATCTGCCCGCTCGCCCGGTTGATGCCGACCCACGATTCTGTCCGGAAATGATCGGTATGAACCAGCGGTCGGAGGTGGCTGTCTCCGACATGCTCGGCTGCGGCGAGGAACCGAAAACGGCGGTCCTCGTCGGTCACCCGGTCGAAGAACTCGACGAGGTCGGGCATGTCTGCTTCAGTAGCGGGGCGCACGTCGATGTCGAGGCCCGAGCGGGTGGGCAGCGTGATGGTCCAGAATGGCATGGTATCGGCCTTTCGCGAGGGAGCGATGTGGCAATTGCTAATCCGTTTCCTGCGCCTGACGCCTTGATCCAGATCACAAGCAGCCCCATTTTCGGCGTTGCGCGGCCCCCGATACCGATGTCCTATGTCGTGACCCTGCGCCGGCCGTTATAAGGCTGCATCAAGGCCGGACGAGTCCGGCAATAATGACGTAAGAGGAGAGCACCCAAATGGCTGACGCCGTCTATCCCGTACCCACCGAGTGGGCCGAGAATTCCCTGATCGACGACGCCCGCTACCAGGAGATGTACGAGAACTCGGTTGCTGACCCCGACGGTTTCTGGCGCCAGGAGGCCCAGCGCCTCGACTGGATCAAGCCGTTCACCGTGGTCAAGCAGACCAGCTTCCTTGAGGAAGATTTCGGCATTTCGTGGTTCACCGACGGCACGCTGAACCTCTCGGCCAACTGCCTCGACCGGCACCTGGACGCACATGGCGACGACATTGCCATTCTCTGGGAGCCGGACAGTCCTGATCAGCCGGAGCGCCGGATTACCTATCGCCAGCTTCATGAACAGGTCTGCCGCTTCGCCAACCTTCTCAAGGCGAAGGGCGTCAGGAAGGGCGAGCGCGTCACCATCTATCTGCCGATGGTGCCCGAAGCCGCTGTCGCCATGCTCGCGTGCGCGCGAATCGGGGCGATACACTCGATCGTCTTCGCCGGGTTCTCGCCCGATGCGCTGGCGGGGCGCATCACCGATTGCGATAGCCGCATCGTGCTGACCGCCGACGAGGGCCTGCGCGGCGGCAAGAAGGTTCCGCTGAAAGCCAATGTCGACGAGGCTGTAAAGCGCTCGTCTTGCGTCGATACGGTGATCGTGCTGGCCCATACCGGCGGCGGAACGCCTCTGGTGGAGGGCCGTGATATCGACTGGGCCACCGCAGTTGCAGAGCAGAGCGCGGAATGCGCGCCTGAGGAAATGAACGCGGAAGACCCGCTGTTCATCCTTTACACGTCAGGTTCTACCGGCAAGCCGAAGGGCGTGCTGCACACCACCGGCGGCTATTCGGTCTGGGCTTCGATGACGCATGAGTACGTCTTCGATTACCGCCCCGGCCAGATCTTCTGGTGCGCGGCCGATGTGGGCTGGGTCACCGGGCACTCTTACGCCGTCTACGGCCCACTGATGAATGGCGCGACGACGGTCATGTTCGAGGGCGTGCCGAACTTCCCCGACCCCAGCCGTTTCTGGCAGATCGTGGACAAGTTCGGCGTCGAGATTTTCTACGGTGCCCCCACCGCTTTGCGCGCTCTCATGCGCGAGGGAGACGACTGGGTGAAGAAAACCGGTCGCAAATCCCTGCGCCTGCTTGGCTCGGTGGGCGAACCGATCAACCCCGAGGCATGGTCTTGGTATCATGAAGTCGTGGGTGAGGGGCGCTGCCCGATCGTCGACACCTGGTGGCAGACCGAGACCGGCGGCATCATGATTACTCCGCTGCCCGGCGCAACGGCGCTCAAACCCGGTTCCGCCACGCGTCCGATGTTCGGCGTACAGCCCAGGCTGGTCGATACCGAGGGCAAGGAAATCGAAGGTCCCGGCGACGGCTGCCTCGTCCTCACCGATAGTTGGCCTGGCCAGATGCGTACCGTCTGGGGTGATCACGACCGCTTCTTTCAGACTTATTTCAGCACCTTCAAGGGCACCTACTTCACCGGCGATGGCTGCCGCCGGGACGAGGACGGCTATTACTGGATCACCGGCCGCATTGATGACGTCATCAACGTCTCGGGCCACCGCATGGGCACCGCCGAAGTCGAAAGTGCGCTCGTTGCTCATCCCAAGGTCGCGGAAGCGGCGGTCGTGGGCATGCCGCACGAGATCAAGGGGCAGGGCATCTACGCCTTCGTCACCACCAATGCCGAAGTCGAGCCCGACGAGGCCTTGCGCAAGGAACTGGTGGCATGGGTCCGCCATGAGATCGGCCCGATCGCCACGCCCGATGTGATCCAGTTCGCGCCGGGCCTGCCCAAGACCCGCTCGGGCAAGATCATGCGCCGCATCCTGCGCAAGATCGGCGAGAACGACTTCTCGAATCTGGGCGATACCTCGACGCTTGCTGATCCGTCGGTAGTGGATAACCTGATCGCCAACCGGCCTCAGTCCGCCACCGCCTGATTTCAGGCAAGCCTGATGTGACGGTTGGCCGCGCTATCGCCGACCGTCGCATCAACACGCCAAATTGCGCGTCTACATGCCTACTACGGGGTAGTAATTGCGCGCAGCTTCCGAACTGCCGTGGCGGCCCTGATACGACCTTGATTTTGGCCTTGATATCGCGGCGCTTCTGCCTTGCGTAGCGCCGCCTGCGCGGACAGGATGCGCTTTGCGACGCAACTGTCAGGGGCTTTATCGATGCGCTTCAATCTTCCGGTGTTGATCTCGCTGGGAGCCAGCCTGCTGGCCTCCACTGCCGTCCAGGCCAAGGGCCATCCAGAGGCCGAGAAGCAGGTATTGGACCTTTCGAAGCAAACCATCGCCCTCAGGTCCGTGCGCGGCCCGGGCAACATGACGCCGCAGGTCGCCGAAGTGCTGAAGGGCGCTCTGCTCAAGGCTGGCTGGGACGCGAAGGACATCGAGATCGTCCCGCTGGACGACACCGCCTATCTGATCGCCACCTGGAAGGGCAGCGATCCCACGCTCGGCCCTGTCGTTCTCTCGGCCCATATGGACGTGGTGGAAGCCAAGCCTGCGGACTGGGAGCGCGACCCGTTCACTCCGATCGTAGAAAACGGCTACCTTTTCGGGCGCGGGGCCAGCGATACCAAGTTCGAGGCCGCGCTCGCCCTGTCCTCGGTGATCGAACTGCGGCGTGAGGGCTTCAAGCCGAAGCGCAGCATCGTCATCGCCTATTCGGGCGACGAGGAAACCACGATGGAGACCTCCAAGGCGATCGCGCAGCGTCTCAAGAATGCGGATATCGTCCTCAATGTCGACGGTTCCGCCGGTACGCTCGCGGAAAGCGGCAAGCCACTGTATTGGAGCTGGCAGGGCGGTGAGAAAACTTACGTCGATTACAAGGTCGAGGTCACCAACCCGGGCGGCCACAGTTCCGCCCCGCGCCCCGACAACGCGATCGTCCAGCTTGCCGAGGCGATGGCCAAAATTGGCGCCTACCGGTTCAAGCCGGAACTTAATGACATAACCCGCCAATACTGGACCGAAGCCGCCAAGATCGAGCCTGACGCCAAGCTCGCAGCCGCGATGAAGGCCTTCGTCGCCAATCCGCAGGACACTGCTGCGCTGGCCGTGCTGCGCGCCAATCCGGCGACGGTGGGCAAGGTCTCGACGACCTGCGTGCCGACGATGATCGCGGGCGGCCATGCCCAGAACGCCCTGCCGCAGAGCGCCACGGCCAATATCAACTGCCGCATCTTCCCCGGCCATACGCGGGCAGAGATCATGGCTGAAATGGAGAAAGTCGCGGCGATGCCTGCCGCGAAGTTCAGTGATGTGACCGGGGACGATTCCGTCGAAGCCCCCGCTTCGCCCATGCGCGCCGATTTCGTGGCGGCGACGCGCAAGGCAGTGACGGCGGCCTGGGGCCCGGTGCCCATTATCCCGACGCAGGCATCCGGTGCCTCGGATTCGATGTGGTACCGCGCGCTGGGTGTACCCAGCTATGGCGCCAGCGCATCAATGAGCAAGGACTCGGACGATTTCTCGCACGGCCTGAACGAACGCATTGCCCTGCTGAATATCGCGCCCGGGGTGACCTATTACCTCAGCCTGCTCAAGGATCTGACCGCAAAGTGAAGCGCGCGGCCCTGACGGTAGCCTTGGCCCTGACGACGCTGGCGGCGCCGGCAGGGGCCCGTTCGGTTTACGTCAATGCAGGCCGGTTGGTCGATGTGACCAAGGGGATCGAAAAGACCGGGCAGTGCGTGCTGGTCGAGGACGCTCGCATCACCCGCGTCGAGGCCTGCACCGCGCCGCCGCCGGGCGCGCAGGTGCTGGACTGGTCCGCTTATACAGTACTGCCGGGCCTTATCGACCTGCACACCCACCTTGCCGACACCGGCCAGAGCGCGGATGTGGCGGCTCCCCTCAAGACCTCGCCGCAGGCCACGGCCCTGATCGGGGCGCACAACGCGAAGATCACGCTGGAGGCGGGGTTCACCACCGTGCGCGATGTCGGCACGTATCGCGGGCTTACAGATGTGGCCCTGCGAGATGCGATAGCAGGCGGCATGGTGCCAGGTCCGCGCATGTTCGTGGCAGGGGCCTATATCACCGCGCCCGGCGGCGGCGGCGAACTCAACGGCGTCGTCCCCAACGACCAACTCCCCGCCGACATGCGTCTCGGCGTCGTGCACAATGCGGGCGAGGCGCGAGAACGCACCGAGTACCTGTTCGCTCACGGTGCCGACTTCATCAAGATGATCGCCACCGGCGCCGTCCTCGCCATCGGCACCGAGCCGGGCAAGATCGAACTGTCGGAAGACGAGATGCGCGCCGTCGTTGAGGTGGCCAGGGCTCACGGCAGCTACGCCACCGCCCACGCACATGGGGCCGAGGGCATCAAGGCGGCGATCCGCGCGGGCGTCCATAGCATCGAGCATGCCAGCCTGATCGATGATGAGGGCCTCGCCATGGCGAAGAAGGCCGGGGTCTGGCTCGTCATGGACATTTACGACGGTGACTGGATCGACCAGCAAGGCACCAAGGAAGGCTGGCCTGAGGAGTACCTGCGCAAGAACCGCGAAACCACGGAGGCACAGCGCGAAGGTTTCGCCAAGGCGCTGAAGCAGGGGGTGAAGCTGGCCTTTGGCACTGATGCCGGCGTCTACCCGCACGGGTTCAACGCCCGTCAGTTCGGCTATATGGTACGCTATGGCATGACACCCGCGCAGGCGATCCGTGCGGCGACGCTCGATGCAGCGACTTTGATCGGCCATGACAAGGAACTGGGCTCGATCGAGCCGGGCAAGTTCGCCGACATGATTGCGGTGCCGGGCGATCCTTTGGTGGACGTGGGCGCGTTGGAAAGCGCGGCGCATGTCATGAAGGCCGGCGCGATAGTCAAATGAAGCGTTCGGCCACCGGGTTTTCGAGGCAGGTTCTGGCGAATTTGGGGTCATAATAAATAACCACGTAAAATAAGTTCATCATGTCATTATTGGCGGGAAAGTGCCAATAATGACGCTTGGCTATGTTGCTGTTAAGGAAAGTTATCTGGACGGTTTCAGGTGAGCGTGTTGTATATTTGCTCTAGCGATTACCCGCTGTCGTGCCGGAGCTTCTATGCCCACGCTTTCCATCTGTATTCCGACATACAATCGTTCCCATTGCCTGGCTGAACTTCTCGACAGTATCATCGCTCAGGACATGCCCCAGATCGAAGTCGTCGTCAGCGACGATGGCTCGCCAGACGACACTGCTGCTCTCGCGCGGAGCTATGGCGGCCGGATCGCGCGGTTCACATTGTTGTGCCAACCGGTCAATATCGGGGTCGATCGCAATATCCGCGCCGTCACGGAAGCCGCGACGGGGGACTATATCTGGTTGATCGGCGATGATGACCGTCTGGAGCCGGGCGGCGCGCGCCGGGTCATGGACGCTCTCGAGCGTTGGCCGGGCGTGGTCGGGCTAACGCTTGGCGTGGTCGATTACGATGTGACCTTGCGGCATGTCACCGGCCTGCGGGCCATGCCCAGAACGCAGCGGATCGAAGGTGCGGCAGCGGTTTTCAGCCGCTCTGCCCATTTACTCGGCTACATATCGGGAACCGTCGTGGATCGCCGCAAGTGGAATGCGGCCAGCGCCGACCCCAGCGCGCGCGCGATGAAGAACCTGTATTCGCCGGTCTACATTCTGGGCCGCGCGATAGGCGCGACCGGAACCTGGGGCATCGTCAACGAGCCTTGCATCGGTTTTCGCTCCGGCAACGACCAACTCAAGCGCAGGGTCGGCTGGCTGGAGCGCCTGAAGATCGATGTGCGCGCCTACGACGAGATCGCAGACCTGCTCTTTGCAGACGACCGCGCCGCCCACCGTGCGATGTGCAAGCGGGTGTTCGACACACACATTCTCGCCCGCATCGTCAATGCGACGACTAGCGGGGAGGACTCCGGCGAAAGGCTGAAAGCCGCGACCTACTTGATCGGACGTTATGCGGCGATGCCCCGGCTGTGGCTGCTGGGCCTGCCTATGCTGCTCGCGCCCGCCATAATGCTTCGCGCGGTGCGGAGCGCCTACAGGCGCATGGCGGGTTCATCCGGAACCGCAAGGGCGCGGCGGTTCGTGTCCGCTGAAACCGGCCCGGCGGCCGGCCGCGTCCCGCTCCAACACGGCAGCAATCCACCGCCTCGGAGATCGGGAAGGATGCAACGCCAGTTCCACTAGTCGGCAGGTCGGCCTTAGCGAAAGCGCCCGAACCGCCCCTTGTCTGCAATCACTTCGTGGGCGCAGTTGTGCCCGGGGGCTCCCGTAACGCCGCCGCCGGGATGGGTGCCTGCGCCGCACATGTAGAGGCCCTTGATCGGCCCCCGATAAGCGCCGTGGCCCAGCACGGGGCGCGCCGACCACATCTGATCCAGTGTGAGATTGCCGTGCATGATGTCTCCGCCGATAAGGCCGAACTTGCGTTCGAGGCCCTTGGGGCTGAGTATCTGCCTGCCAAGGATCGAGGCGCGGAAACCGGGCGCATGGGCTTCCACCGTATCGATGATGGTATAGGCTGCCTTGTCTTCCTCGGCGTCCCAGTCCCTGCCGCCGGGCAGTTCGGGCGCGAACTGTTGGCAGAACAGGCTGGCGACGTGCTGGCCTTCGGGAGCAAGGCTTTCGTCGATGGTCGAGGGAATGAGCATTTCGACGATCGGTGCCTTGGACCACCCATGCTGTTTCGCGTCTATAAAGGCGCGGTCCATGTAGTCGAGCGTGGGCGCAATGATGATGCCTGAGCGGTGATGCTCGCCAGGTTCCGGCAAGCAGGTAAAGCGCGGCAGTTCGGAGAGAGCGACGTTCATGCGGAACGTGCCGCTGCCGGTCTTGAAGCCCTTCACGCGGCGCGCAAAGTCCGGTTTCAGGTCACTGGCGGCGATCATCCTGCCGTAGAGCAGTGCTGGCCCGACATTGGAGATGACACGCGGCGCAGCGATCTCCTCGCCGCTTTCAAGGCGTACTCCGGCCACTTTTCCGCCATCGACCAGCACTTGCTCGACAGGCGTTTCGAGGCTGATCTCGACGCCGAGGTCGCGGCAGACCTTGGCCATGATCTGGGTGATCGTGCCCATGCCGCCGACCGAGTGGCCCCAGGCGCCCTTCTTGCCGTTCACCTCACCGAACACGTGGTGGAGCAGCACATACGCGCTGCCCGGCGTGTCGGGCGAGGCGTAATTGCCCACCACCGCGTCGAAACCGAAGGCAGCCTTCACCGCCTCGCTCTCGAACCAGCCGTCGAGCAGGCCGCGTGCAGACTTTGTGAACAGGTCGAGTACGTCGCGCTGGGCCTCGATCGACAGGCCAGCGAGCTTGCGGCCTTGCAATGCCGCATCGATCAGAGCCCGCCAGCCGCCTCCTGCCTCGGGCGGGGTCTTGAGCGCGAGGTCGCGCAGAACTTCCGCCACGCTTTCAAGAGCCTCGTAATAGGCGGGCAGCACTTCCGCATCGTGCTGCGAGAAGCGGCGAAACTCCGCCTGCGTGCGTTCCAGCCCGCCGCCCAGCTTGAGATAGCCGCCGTCTTCCTGCGGCAGGAAATTGCTGATCGGCCGCTCGATCACGCGGTACCCGTGCTCGGCCAGTCGCATGTCGGTAATGACCTTGGGCTGGAGCAGGCTGACGGTATAGCTGGCGACGGAGTTGCGGAAGCCGGGGTGGAATTCCTCGGTCACCGCCGCGCCGCCGACGACGTCGCGCCGCTCCAGCACGCGCACCTTCAGTCCGGCGCGGGCGAGGTAGAAGGCGCAGGTGAGGCCGTTGTGGCCGCCGCCGATAATGATCGCGTCGTACTTCGTGGTCATGCTGCGTGGCTCCAGCCGGGGGCAGGGCGCTGCTCGGAGTGCGCCTCTGGAATGATGTGGCGCATCCGTGCGCAGAAATGGCGCAGGCACACTTCCTTGTCGGACAGCGGCCCGATCGAGAAGCTGCGTGAAGCCATGCCTGCCTGAACGCGGGTGATCAGCTCCGTGTCCTCGGTATTGACCTGGCGGTTGATACGCCAGTTGAGGTAGCGAGCGGCGCGCATCTCGCGGCGTGTCTCGCCGGGCGTATAGGCATCCGGCAGGACATAGCTGATCTCGCGGATCAGGCTGGTGGTCGGGCTGAGGGGGAGCCACTGCATGAAATCGACCTGATCGGGGTAGATGTCGAAAGCGACGTTGGGCCACAGCTTGAAGTAGAGCCAGTGGCGCTGGCGGTCTTGCGGCAGGTGCGGCACGGGCGGGAGCAGCTTCTGGTACATCCGCTCCGACCAGTTACGCGAAGGGGTATCCATCAGGTCGCCCCACATGCGGTCGACGCTGGCCGCGGCCTCGACGCCGTAGCTGCGGCCGAACAGTCGGGTGAGGCCGGGATGGGCGACGGGAATGTGCAGCCCGTCGGAATAGTTGTCACCGATGTTCTTCCAGTTCACCGCACGCTCGCGCAGGGTGACGCGGCCCAGCGCCCCCAGTTCCTCGAAGCGGTAGGGGGCGACCATGGCCTCGTAAGGCGCCATCATCTCGCCCACGGCGGGGCCGCCGTCGTCGACCAGGCGCACGAAGATGAACCCGCGCCAGACTTCGAGCTGCACCGGCGACAACCCGTGGCGGGCGCGGTCGAAAGCGGGGTAGCTGGCGCTGTCGGGAACGCCGGAGAGCCGGCCGTCGAGTTCGTAGACCCAGGCGTGATAGGGGCATACCAGCTTCTTCGCGCAGCCGCTGGCGCCATCAACCAGGCGCGAGCCGCGGTGCCGGCAGACATTAGTGAAGGCGCGTAGGGTGCCGTCTGCGCCGCGCACGACGATCACGCTCTCGTCCAGATAGTCGAGCGTATGCCAGTCGCCGGGAGCGGGGACATCGCTTTCGTGGCAGACGACCTGCCAGCTGGGGGCGAAGACGCGTTCCTTTTCTACCTCGAAAAAATCGAGGTCGGAGTACGTCCAGGCCGGCAGGCTCCAGCCTTCCAGCGGATCGGTCATGCTACGGTGGGCAGCCTTCGTTGCCATCTACGGTTCCTTGCTATACGATCGTATAACAAGATCATGAGCGAGCATCAATCCTCCACTGCGCCCACGTTCCGGCGCTCAGATCCGGACGAGCGGCGGCAAAGCCTGATCGAGGCTACCGCGCGGTGCCTTGCGAAGAACGGCGCCGGGGGGACTTCGGTGCGCACGATCTGCAAGGCGGCGGAGGTCTCCCCGGGGTTGCTGCGGCACTACTTCGGCGGTGTGGGACAGGCGATTGCGGAGGCCTATCGCTGGACCGGCCTTCGCGTCTCGCAGGCGCTGGATGAGGCGGTGGCCGGGGCGGGCGATGATCCCCGCTCGCGGTTGCTCGCCTATCTCACCGCCAGTTTTCGTTCTCCCATCGCCGATCCCGAACTGCTGGCGACCTGGCTGGCGTTCTGGAGCATGACGCCTGTGGACGGCGATATCAGCGCGCTTCACGGCGAAATCTACGGCGAGTTCCGTATCGGCATCGAGGACCTGATCCTTGCGCTGCGCCCCGACCTTTCGGACGCGCGGCTGCAGGCGGTGGCGCTGACGGCGCTGATCGACGGCCTATGGCTGGAACTGAGCCTTGGCCATGGGCCTTTCACGCCGCTGGAGGCCGAAGGGCTGGTGGAAAAATGGCTCGACGCGTTGCTCTAGGTGCGTTCGCGAAAGCGCATCCACAGCCATATCGGAAGGCCCAGCGCCATCAGGATGAAGCTCATGCCACTGGCGCCGATGCCTGCGCCCCATAGCGTCCACAGCGCATAGATCGCGCCGATCATTGCCAGCACGCGGCCTACCCGCAGCCGCCATGCGGCCAGCGCGCAGGCGAGGTAAAGCCACAGCGTTGCCGAGGTGGACAACAGCAACAGGTACTCAAACAGCCCCTGCATCGACCGCGAGGCGTTCATGGCGACAAAAAGACTGGCGATGCCTGTAGAGATCAGCAGTGCGCGCAGCGGCGTTCCTCGCGCGTCGGTAGCGGAGAACCAGCGGGGGAGCAGGCGGCGCTGGGCCATGTCGCGGGCCATCTCCGCCTGAAGCAGGGTCCACCCGTTCAGAGCGCCGATGCAGCTGATCACGGCGAAGACCGTCACCATGGCGGCGGCGGCGGGGTTCCAGAACCGCGCGACGAAGGTGGCAAAGGGCGCGGGCGATGCGGCCGCGACGTCCATCGGCAGCAGCAGTGCGATGGAGGAGCACACCAGCAGGTAGAGCCCGCCGGTCAGCGCCGTCCCCCACAGCGTGGCGCGGGCGATATTAACCTCGGGATTGCGAACGCGGGCAGCGGCGATGCTGGCGGATTCGAAGCCGAGCAGCGCCCATAGCGTCAGCGTGGCAGCGGCATTGATAGAGGTGGGCTTCACCGGAACGGCCTCTACCGGCAGGACTTGCGCCTTGCCGGTGACGAACAGGACCGCGGCGATGGCAATGACGACCACCAGCGGGATGATTTTGATTGCGACAGTCACGATCTGGAAACCGCCGGCGGTCTTAACGCCGCGAAGGTTGACCAGCGCCAGCAGCCAGACCAGTGCAAGTGCCGCCAGGGCAGGGCGGAATGCGTGTGCCGAAAGGGCGGGTATCATGTTCGAGAGATAGCTCACCGCAGCCACCGCGATCGTGGCCACCGTGGTCCACACCGAAACGAGGTAGATCCAGCTGATGAAGAACCCGGCGGTCGGGCCGAAGGCGACCGTCACGAAGCCTGACGGGCTACCGGCTTCGGGCAATGCACGGGTCAGCCGTGCAAGGACGAGTGCCAGAACGACGGCGCCCGCCGTGGTCACGACCCACCCGGCCACCGCGTTCCACCCGAACGGGGCGAGCGTGGCGGGTAGCAGGAACACACCGGAGCCAATCATGTTGCCAATGACTAGCGCCATCGCCGCGACAAGGCCGAGGCGGCCATCGGCCGCCCCGGTGTTTTTCTCTGTACGGAAGTTCAAAGTGTCAAAAGTCCCTGCCGATTTTGAGGCCGATCACCCTAGGCCGGATCACATAGTCATAAAAGACACCGCCGGTGCTGCTGATCCCATCGGGATCGCCGCAGGTGGTCTCAAGGCACTGAACGGAGCTGTTGATCACGCCATTGCTGTCGAACATATTGTTCGCATATATTTCAACGCGCCAGAGATCATTCTTCATACCAATGCTGAAGTCAGCCGTGGTGTAGGCTGCGAATTCGCCCTTGATGTGGTTTTCCAGGTTGCGAAGGTCGCTGCGCCGCTTGCCGATATAGTTGACGGCGCCCTGGATATGCCCCTGCCAGTTGCCGACCGGGAATTCATAGCGGGCTACGGCGTTGCCTTTGAATGAGGCGGTAATCGGCAGGCGCGTGCCGGCCTTGGCAAGCAAGGCGTTCTCGGCCCCGTCGCTGCCGGCCAGCGAGCAGTCGAATCTGGCGTTGGCGATGGCACAGAAGTCCTTGCGGATCTTGGCGTCGTTGTAGCTACCCGCCGCGCTAAGCGAGAGACCGCCCTTGCGATAGCCGACATCGAATTCGACACCATAGATCTGCGCGACACCGGCATTGCGGATCAGCGTCAGACCGTTTTCCCCGAGGAACGAGAGTTGGATGTTGTTCCAGTCCTCACGGTACATCGCGTAGTTGAAATGGAAGGCGCCGATCTGGGATTTCCAGCCGAATTCGTAGTTGTCCAGCTTGTCCGGGCCATAGGGCGGCAGAGTGGAACGACGGTTGATGCCGCCGGGGCGGAAGCCTCGCGACCATGTGGCATAGATCAACCAGTCGGGTGTGAGCTTGTAGGTGAGGTTCGCCTTGAAGATGGCGCCGCTGTCCGACGTCGTCTTGTCGAGGTTGGTGCACGGCGATCCGGCGATCACCGCCTCGGCGAAACACGCAGCCACGCCGGTTCGGCTGGAATAGCCGTCGCTGTAGCCGAAGAAACCCACCAGCGAGTTCTTGTACTTGTAAAGGCGGCCGCCGCCGGTGGCTGTCAGCTTGTCGGTGATGTCGAAGCTCAGTTCGCCGAAAACCGCGTAATCCCGATCGACGCGCTTCTGCTTGGTCAGCCAGATGTCGCTGTCGGTGCCCGGCACGGTGATGGCATCGGAAATGCCGTCGATGATGTAGTCCTGGCTGATCAGATGCGACTGGCGCTGCGCGAACAGGCCGGCCATCAGGCGGATCCGGTTCTCCTGCGGTGAGGTGATGCGCAGTTCGCCGAACTGGCGCTTATATTTGTCCTTGCCCCGGATGTACTGGTTGGGATTGACTGGATCGCCGGCATTATCGGTAAAGTAGGCGCCCGAACCCAGCACCGCATCGTAGAAATACGAGTAGTCGGAATAGTCGGACTCGGTGTGGTCCTTGCGGTTGAGGATGCCGCCGGTCGCGACGAGATCCCAATTGCCCAGTTTGCCCTCGATGGTGAGGGCAGCCTGATACCACTCGTCCTTGCTACTCTCCGGGTTGTACTGGACTGTCTGGAGCTTCTTGCTGACGGCAGTGGAGCGTTCCTGCGCGAAGCTTCCGTTGGTCTTCTGGACCTGGCCCATCAGCGTCGGGGTGATGGTCCAGTTGTCGTCCAGTTCGATGCCCAGCGCCATGCGGGCACCATACGTATCGACATCGTTGTAGTTCTTCTCGACGAGGTCGGCGTTCGTCTGGGTAGCGCCCGAGGTCGGATAGGTACGGCTGCCGGCGACGTTGTCTATGTAGCCGCCATCATGGCGATACCAGCCCACCACGCGCAGGGCCGAGCGGTCCGAGAGCTTGAGGTTGACGAAGCCTTGGGCAACACCGCCGATGTCGCCGTGGGCGACGGAGTTCAGTTCCATGTCGGCGGCGCCGTAAGTGCCCGAATAGTCCGGCTTGTTGGTGACGATCTTGATCGTGCCTGCCATCGAACTGGCGCCGTAGAGCGTGCCCTGCGGCCCTGCCAGCGCCTCCACCCGAGCGATGTCGTAGGCGTGAATGTCGAGTGCGCCCTGAATCGTGGTGATCGGCATTTCGTCAAGGTATGTGCCCACCGTCGGCAGCGCGGCCGAATGGTTGGCGTTCTCCCCCGAGGCGACGCCGCGGAAATAGACCTGGCTGAAGCCGGGCTGGATGGTCTGGATCGTGACTGAAGGGATGAACTTGACCGCGTCCTGCAACTCCTTGACCTGCAATTCGCGAAGCTTTTCAGTCCCCAGCGCCGTGATCGCGATCGGCACGTCCTGGATGTTCTGGGTGCGTTTCTGCGCGGTGACGAGGATGACGTTGCTGTCTTCCCCGGCTGGCGCATTTTGCGCAAATGCCGGTTGCGCTGCAACAAGAGCCGAGGAACCAAACAGCGCGATCGTGACGCTGCGACGAGAAGCCAGACGCGAAGAAATCACCCGTATCCCCCTATGTTTACTCAATAGGGAAGGCGCCACAATTCATGAGTTTTGACAATAGGTTCGCCGGGTAAACTCGATTGTGCATCGCAATGTATGACATTTCTGCCACAATTTATTGCCGTAGGACTTTAGTCCGCCGCATACGTCTCCGGCAGATCGCCAAGTGCTTCCTTGAGCGGACCAAGCCATGCCTCGTAAGCCCGCCACTGGCCGACGCCGTCGCGGTTGATCGGGCGGCGGACCTGCTCGCTGGATGCCGTGCGCACGGCGCGGGTGTTGCGATGGAACTGGAGGCAGGACTCCTCGAAGGGCACGCCCAGATAGACGAGGATGCGGCGCACCTCAGCCTCCGGATCGTCCAACAGGCGTTCGTGGATCACGCGGTGGACGCGGCCCGGCATCACGCGGTCATAATGCGCCATCGCCCGCACATAGTCGGCGTAATAACGGCCTATATGGTCGAGGTCGTAGGAGAACGACTGGCCCTTGGCGAAGTGCTGGCGGAAATTGGAAAATCCGCAGTCCAGCGGATGGCGCCGCGCGTCGATGATCTTCGCATGAGGCAGGATCAGCGCGATCAGGCCGAGGTAGGCCCAGTTGTTGGGCAGCTTGTCGATATAGAACGGTTTGCCGGTCTTGCGCTGGATGCGGGTTCTTTCGAGAAACTCGGCGCCGAGTTCGGCGAGGCGTTCCGGCGGCATCGCTGCCAGCGCCTGCGGCCAGTCCCGTGGTCCGCCGCCAGCGGCCTGCGCCTCGCGCATGGCCATGGCGGGTATATCGGGCAATTCCATAGTGCCTTCGACCTGCGAGTGGCTGGAAAGTATCTGCTCGATCAGCGTCGAACCTGCGCGGGGCAGGCCGAGAATGAATACCGGATCAGGTGAGGGCGCCCCGGCCCCTTGCCGGGCCCCGACGAAGCTTGGCGTGAATGCCGCGATCATGGTGTCGACCTGCGCGCTCACTGTTTCGGGGACGTACTTCAGCTGATCCCGGCGTAGGCGGTTGCCGCGGGCATAGTGATCGAAAGATTGCAGCGCCTCGCCGCGATCCTCCAGCGCCTTGCCGAGTGCAAAATGCAGGTGCAGCCGGTCGTCCTCGCATAGCCCGTCGCCGGCAAGAGCAGCTTCCAGCGCGGCGACGTCGTCATCCTGGAAACGCCAGGTCTTGAGGTTGGCCAGGCTCCACCACACTTCGCCCAGGCCCGGTTCGATCGCCAGTGCACGGCGATAGGCGGCGATGCTCTGTGCCTGTTCTCCCAGCGTCTTGAGGATATGGCCATGGCTCATCCACAGCTTCGCATGATCGGGGAAAGTCTCGGTCAGCTCGGCATAAATGCGCCGGGCCTCCTCGTAGTCGCCAGTCCGTCCCAGCGCCGCTGCTCGTAAATTGAGGTTGCCTGCATCGCCGCCGCCCTGCGCCAGCACGCTGTCGAGTTCGCTGACGGCCTCGGGAAAGCGGTTCTGCTTGTAGAGCACGGTGGCAAGGTTCGCCCGCGCTGCCGTGAAGCCCGGCGCAAGTTCCAGCGCGCGGCGGAGCAGGGCCTCGGCATCGAGGTAACGCCCGATCCGTCCCGCCAGTTCGGCCATCATGCGGATCGCGGCAATGTCGGTGGGCTGTTCGCGCAGTCGCTGGCGCAGCAGCCCTTCCGCGACGGGCAGGTCATTGGCGATCATGGCGCGGGCAATGGCTATGAGTGCGGGGTCGTGCGCCGAGGCGCGTACCGCCTCGCCATCGGCCAGCCTTGCCTCGGCTTCCCGGCCCAGTGCGCGCAGGGCGCGGGCGAGCAGCCGATAGGCCGGAGCGTTATCGCCGTCCTTCAGGATCGCGTCTCGCAGCACGGGAAGCGCGCGAGCAGGGTCTGCGGAGACGAGTTCGCCGATCGGGGCCGAGGATGAAGTGCGATTCATGCCTGATATTTATGGGCATGAACGGGCGGCGATCTCAAGCGGATGTCGCGCGGCGGCCGCTCCACCTGTCCTGTTGTCTCTCTTGCTGGAATATGACAGTCTTCCCGCCAGCTTGATCGCCGGTCACAGGATCGTTAGCGGCCCGCTCGATGAGGCAGCCAATAAATCCAGGGGTGTATCTGTCATGCGCGTAAGCACTGTACGCAAAGGACTTTTTCGCACGAACCTGCCCGGCCTGGGCGAATGCGCAAGGGTTGACATGAGCGCGGGCGACGCAGCCCCATACCTTGAGCGGGAAATGTATGTTCTGCTTGGATTTCAGCCTAGTTTCGAACAGTTGCCCGAAAAGCAGCCCGATGCGAAACCGGCTTCGCGGCGGCTCTGGTCGGAGTGGAATTGAGCTGCGCAGTGCGTGCATGAGCAACGATTTCACGCTAAAGTGAATTTGGTGCGCGCAAATTCGCGCGGTTTCGTATATGGGCGGCCGACTGGCGCCGTATGAAGGTGCCCTCGCAGCCCTTTTTACGCTCCATTAGGCCGCTTCATGCGGCAGGATTCATTTGCTCGTTATGACATTTACAAACCTCCCCCAGCCTCTCGCCGAGGCTCTCGCAGCGCATGGCTACGAAACGCTCACGCCGGTTCAGGCCGCCGTGACCGAGGAGCAGGCACGCAGCCGCGATCTCGTCGTCTCCGCGCAGACCGGTTCGGGCAAGACCGTGGCTTTCGGCCTCGCGATTGCCGACGAACTGCTCGAAGACGGCCGCATTCCCTACTCGGAAGGTCCGCTGGCACTTGCCATCGCGCCGACCCGCGAACTGGCTCAGCAGGTCAGCCGCGAGCTGGAATGGCTTTACGCCAAGACCGGCGCCCGCATTGTGACCTGCGTTGGCGGCATGGACCCCGTGAAGGAGCGCCGTGCGCTCGAACGCGGCGCGACCATCGTCGTCGGCACGCCGGGCCGTCTGCGTGACCACCTTGAGCGTGGAAAGCTGAACCTCTCCGCCCTGCGCGCCATCGTTCTCGACGAAGCGGACGAGATGCTCGACATGGGCTTCCGCGACGATCTTGAGGAAATCCTCGACGCGACCCCGGAAGGCCGCCGCACGCTGCTGTTCTCGGCAACGATGCCCCGCCCGATCGAGGCGCTGGCCCAGCGTTACCAGAAGAATTCGCTGCGCATCTCGACCGTCGGTGAAAACCGCGGCCACGGCGACATCGCCTACAAGGCTGTCACCGTCGCCCCGTCCGACATCGAGCGCGCGGTGGTCAACCTGCTGCGCTTCCACGATGCCGAAACCGCGATCCTGTTCTGCGCCACGCGCGACAACGTGAAGCACCTGCACGCCACCCTGGTCGAGCGCGGCTTCTCCGCCGTTGCGCTGTCGGGTGAGCACTCGCAGAACGAGCGTAACAACGCGCTTCAGGCTCTGCGTGACCGCCGTGCCCGCGTGTGCGTCGCCACCGACGTTGCCGCGCGCGGTATCGATCTGCCCACGTTGACCCTCGTCGTTCACGTAGAAATTCCGCGCGATGCGGAAACCCTGCAGCACCGTTCGGGCCGTACCGGCCGCGCCGGCCGCAAGGGTACTGCCGTGATCCTGGTGCCGTATCCGCGCCGCCGCCGCGTCGAAATGATGCTGCGCGGTGCCCGCATCGAAGCCGAGTGGGGCGAAGCCCCGACGCTCGAATCGATCCGCGCGCAGGACCGTGAGCGTCTCATGGAAAAGCTGCTCGCTCCCGTTGAGGCCGAGGAAGACGATCGCGAGATCGCCCGCGTTCTGCTGGAAAAGGTCAGCGCCGAGGATCTCGCCGCTGCCCTCGTGATCGCGCACCGCGCCGCCATGCCGCAGCCGGAAGAACTGATCGGCAATTCGCCGGAAAGCCGCGAACCGCGTCACCGTCCCGGTTTCGACGACGTGGTGTGGTTCAGCATGGATGTGGGTCGTCAGCAGAACGCCGAAGCGCGCTGGATTCTGCCGGTGCTGTGCCGCCGTGGTCACGTTACCCGTGACGCCGTTGGCCAGATCCGCATTTCCGCCGATCAGACGCACTTCCAGATCCCGGTGGCCCTGGCCGACCAGTTCGCTGCCGCCGTGCAGCGCACTGCCAGCCATGACGACGGCGAGTACGAATCGACCATCCTGATCGAGCGTTCGGCCGAAGCGCCCCGCGATGTCGCGCGTCACCGGAGCCGTGACCGTGAGGGGCCGCAGGGCCGTGGTCGTCGTCCGCAGGGCAATGGGTATCCGCGCGGCGAAGGCGGAGAGGGCCAGTCGTCCTTCCGTCCACGCCCCGCTGGTGGCCCCGGCGGCGGCGGCAAGCCGTTCCACAAGAAGCCGCGCAAGGGCGGTCGGGACTGATCCGACCGGCTAACGCTGTTAAATGAAAAACCCGGCGTCACCTTGGTGACGCCGGGTTTTTCATGTCCGTCATCCTCGGGAGGGCGACGGTTTTTCGGGATAGGTGCAGTTGATCGCTGTCTGGCGGCCTGGCGCCATTGCAAGCGAACTCAGGCCGCAGCGATCTCCAGAACTTCGATCGCTTCTTCGCGGCCGTTGAAGTCGACGAATTCGCCGACTTCGGCCCCTAGCACCGCCCGCGCCAGCGGCGCGGTGAAGGCGAGGCGACCTTCGGACGGGTCGGCCTCGTCATGGCCGACTACCGTGATTTCGCGTGCCTTGCCGTCGAGAGCGAAACGCACCCTGCAACCGAACATCGCTTTTGCGCCAGAAGGTTCGGGTTGTACTTTCGCCGTGTCGAGACGTGCACGCCAGTAGCGCAAGTCGCGTTTGGCGGTGTTCAGCGCACTCTCTTCCGAAAGCTCGGCAACTTTCACCGCCAACTCGCTGATCCGCATATGAATCATCTCGAGGCCGCGCTGGGTCACGAGGTTCGGCCCCGGTGGGATCGGCACTTCGAACTTGGGCTCGAGGTGCTCCTCGTCCCCGTCGCGTCGGAAAGCGACGCTCACTTGCCGCGGCCCATCAGGGTTTCGAGAACCTCGTTGACTTCAAGCCATTCGGTTTCGGCCTGCTCCAGATCGGCGGTGGACACGGCATGACGCTTACCCAGTTCGCCGAGGGCCACGCCTTTGAGGTCGCCCTTGCCAGAACCCGGGGTGGCGAGTGCGGCGTCGATCTCGCCAAGCTGAACCTGCAGGCGCTTCATGCGCGTTTCGGCAGCGGTGACCTTCTTGCGCAGCGCCTTCAGTTCCTCACGCGCGACGGCACCGGACTTCTTGGCGCCGCCACCGGCCTTGCCTTCAACGCCGCCAGCCTTGGGCTGGTTACGACCCAGCACGAAGTCGACGTAGTCTTCCATCGAACCATCGTAGTTTTCGGCCACGCCGCCATCGACCAGCACCAGCCGGTCGGCAACCAGTTCGACCATGTGACGGTCGTGGCTAACGAGGATGACGGCGCCATCGAAGGCATTGAGCGCCTGCACCAGCGCTTCACGAGCGTCGACGTCCAGGTGGTTCGTCGGTTCGTCGAGGATCAGCATGTGCGGTGCATCGCGTGTCACCAGCGCCAGCGCCAGTCGTGCGCGCTCACCGCCCGAAAGCGTGCCCGTCTCCGAAGTGGCGCGGTTGCCCGAGAAGCCGAAGCGGCCGAGTTGGCCGCGCACGGCGACCGGGGGCTTGCCGTCCATCGCCCGCGTCATCAGTTCCAGCGGCGTGGAATTGCTCGGCAGTTCTTCCACCTGATACTGCGTGAAGTAGCCGATGCGGATCTTGGGCGAGAAGGTCAGCGACCCTTCCATTGGGTCGAGCTGACGGGCTAGGAGGCGCGCCAGCGTGGTCTTGCCGTTGCCGTTGCGCCCCAGCAGCGCGATTCGGTCCTCGGGATCGATGCGCAAGTTGAGGCGGCGCAGGATCGGCTTGTCTTCTTCGTAGCCCACTGCCGCAAGGTCCAGCGTCACCAGTGGCGGGCGCAGTTCGTCGGGGCTCGGGAAGTCGAAGCTCAAAGAGGGATCTTCGGCCATCGAGGCGATCGGCTGCATCTTGGCCAGCATCTTTGAACGCGACTGCGCCTGCTTTGCGGTCGATGCACGGGCCGAGTTGCGGGCCACATAGTCCGCCAGCTTCTTGCGCTGGGCATCCTGGTTGGCTTTCGCGGCGGCGGCCTGCGCGGCGCGTTCGGCGCGGATGCGCTCGAAGCTATCGTAGTCGCCGGGGTAGAGCGTCAGCTTGCCCTGCTGCAGGTGCAGAATATGGTCGACCACGGTATTGAGCAGGTCGCGCTCGTGGCTGATGACCAGAAGCGTCTTGGGATAGCCCTTGAGGAAGTTCTCCAGCCACAACGTCGCTTCGAGGTCGAGGTGGTTCGAAGGCTCGTCGAGCAGCATCACATCAGGCTCGGAGAACAGCAGCGAGGCCAGCGCCACACGCATCTTCCAGCCGCCCGAGTAGCTATCCAGCGGACGGCCCTGCATCTCCTCGTCGAAGCCAAGGCCCACGAGGATGCGCGCGGCGCGGGCAGGGGCGGTATAGGCGTCGATCGCGATCAGGCGCTCGTGAAGGTCGCCAAGGCGGTGCGGGTCTGTGCAGGTTTCGGCTTCGGCGAGCAGTTCGGTGCGCTCGGTATCGGCTTCGACCACGGCGTCGAACGGAGTCTTGGTGCCGGTGGGGGCTTCCTGTGCGATATAGCCCAGGCGTGCGCGGCGGGGCATGTCCACGGAGCCGCCGTCGGGTTCCAGTTCGCCGATGATCGCCTTGACCAGCGTGGACTTGCCCGCGCCGTTACGGCCGATAAGGCCGATCTTGCCGTTCTGGGGCAGAGTCGCGCTCGCGCCGTCGATAATGGTGCGGCCGCCGAGGCGCACGGTGATGTCACGTATGGTCAACATGGCGCTGCGCCTAGCAGGGCGCGCGGTTAAGCGAAACCGCGTTCCGCCCTGTTAGTGCAGCAACAGCGAGGGCGGGCCTGAGCGGCGAGAGTGCCGGCAAACTGCTTCGCCGTCGCCCGTGCGTCAGAAGGGAAATAATGGTGTCCAGTGAACACTGCTCGGAACCCGATACTTATCAACACCTATACCCACGGGCTTCGTGTTCCTCAGCATTCCTCCACCTGTCGCAAATGGCGGAAATCCAGTAACAATTGGGCTTGAAACGACGAATCACTTGTGATTCTATAGAGCAATGCGGACCGTGCGACAGGAAGCGAACATTGCCAGAGAGCGACTCGTGCAGGGCCTTGCCCTTGCCGTGCTGCTGCTGATGGGACTCTACTGTGTCGCCGGGCCCAGCGGCCTTCTCGCATGGGGTGAAAATCAGCACCTGCTGGAAGAACGCCGCGCCAAGCTTGTCGATCTTCAGGCCCAGCGCGATCGTCTCAAGAATCGCGTCGCCTTGCTCAACCCGCGCAACATGGACCCGGACCTTGCGGGTGAGCTCGTTCGTAGCCATCTCAACGTTGCTCGTCCGGACGAGATGGTGATGCAGCTGCCCTGATGGGGCGCGTGTCGGTGTCGTGAACGGCGCGTAACAATGCCGATTTTTGCAAATCTAGTTGCAAAAAAGTCCACGTTCGCAGGCCAATTTCGATCGTCCGCGCTTTCGCTTTTCGAGCGGCGTTCCTATACCGCCCTTCCGAACGATCGCACCAACGATGGGAAGCAAGCGTTGCCCAAAGCAAAGAATCCGGTAGCCGAAACGGCCACTGTCGCAGACGCCTCAACGGACGAGGATTTCGCGCTGCACAGCCTCCAGACCGCTCTGGACGCTGACAAGCGTTACGAACCTTCCAAGGAAGAACTGCTGCATCTTTACGAGCAGATGCTGCTTATCCGCCGCTTCGAGGAAAAGGCCGGCCAGCTTTACGGCCTCGGCCTGATCGGCGGCTTCTGCCACCTCTACATCGGTCAGGAGGCGGTTGCCGTCGGTCTGCAGTCCGCGCTCGACAGCGCCAAGGACTCGGTCATCACCGGTTACCGCGACCATGGCCACATGCTCGCATACGGCATCGATCCCAAGGTCATCATGGCCGAGCTGACCGGCCGCGAAGCCGGTATCTCGAAGGGCAAGGGCGGCTCAATGCACATGTTCTCCGTGGAGCATCGCTTCTACGGCGGCCACGGCATCGTCGGCGCGCAGGTTTCGCTGGGCGCAGGTCTTGCCTTCGCACACAAGTACCGTGAAGACGGCGGCGTTGCGATGGCCTACTTCGGCGACGGCGCGGCCAACCAGGGCCAGGTCTACGAGAGCTTCAACATGGCTGCCTTGTGGAAGCTGCCGATCATCTTCGTGATCGAGAACAACGGCTACGCCATGGGCACCGCGGTCAAGCGCGGCTCGGCCGAGACGCACTTCCACCGCCGCGGCACCGCGTTCCGCATCCCCGGCATGTCGGTTGACGGCATGGACGTTCTGGAAGTCCGCAAGGCTGCCGAAGTCGCGCTTGAATATGTGCGCGGCGGCAATGGCCCGGTCCTCATGGAACTCAACACCTACCGTTATCGCGGCCACTCCATGTCCGATCCGGCCAAGTACCGCAGCCGTGAGGAAGTTCAGGACGTGCGTGAGAAGCGCGATCCGATCGAGCATGCCAAGACCGAACTGATGGGCATGGGCGTGACCGAGGAAAGCCTCAAGGAAATCGACAAGCGCGTGCGCTCGCAGGTCGCCCAGTCGGCAGACTTTGCCGAGAATTCGCCGGAGCCGGTGGCTTCCGAACTGTATACTGACGTTCTGGTGGAGAGCTACTGAGATGGCGATCGAACTGAAGATGCCCGCTCTCTCTCCGACGATGGAAGAAGGCAAGCTGGCCAAGTGGCTGGTAAAGGAAGGCGACGAAGTCTCCTCCGGTGATATCCTCGCCGAAATCGAGACCGACAAGGCGACGATGGAGTTCGAATCCATCGACGAAGGCATTGTCGGCAAGATCCTTGTCGCCGAGGGCACCGAGGGCGTGAAGGTCGGCACCGTGATCGCGGTCCTGGCCGGCGAAGGCGAAGACGCTTCCTCGATCGAGGCGCCTGCCGCCAAGACCGAAGAGCCGAAGGCCGAAGCCGCTTCGGAAGAAGAGAAGAAGCCTGCCGAGAGCGGCACGGCCAATCTGGCCAGCGACATCAAGACCCCGCGCGGCCCGGAAGTGCCCCACGGCACCAACATGAAGACCTCGACCGTGCGTGACGCCCTGCGTGACGCGATGGCCGAGGAAATGCGCCGCGACGACCGCGTCTTCGTGATGGGCGAGGAAGTCGCCGAGTACCAGGGCGCCTACAAGGTGACCCAGGGGCTGCTCGCCGAATTCGGACCCACCCGCGTCATCGACACGCCGATCACCGAGTACGGCTTTGCCGGCATCGGCACCGGTGCGGCGATGGGCGGCCTGCGCCCGGTCATCGAGTTCATGACGTTCAACTTCGCCATGCAGGCGATCGACCACATCATCAACTCGGCCGCCAAGACCAACTACATGTCCGGTGGCCAGATGCGCTGCCCGATCGTGTTCCGTGGTCCCAACGGCGCGGCTTCGCGCGTGGGTGCGCAGCACTCGCAGAACTACGGTCCGTGGTACGCCAACGTGCCGGGCCTTGTCGTCATCGCGCCTTACGACGCGTCGGACGCCAAGGGTCTGCTCAAGGCCGCGATCCGCAGCGACGATCCGGTCGTGTTCCTCGAGAACGAGCTGATCTACGGCCGTTCGTTCGAGCTGCCCGAGCTTGACGACCACGTCCTGCCGATCGGCAAGGCGCGGGTCATGCGCGAAGGCAAGGACGTGACCATTGTGTCCTATTCGATCGGCGTCGGCCTCGCGCTCGAAGCGGCCGAGACGCTGGCCGAAGAAGGTATCGATGTTGAAGTCATCGACCTTCGCACCCTGCGCCCGCTCGACAAGGAAACGGTTCTGGCGAGCCTCGCCAAGACCAACCGCCTCGTCGTGGCGGAAGAGGGCTTCCCCGTCTGCTCGATCGCGTCCGAAATCTCGGCGATCTGCATGGAGGAAGGTTTCGACGACCTCGACGCGCCGGTCGTGCGCGTATGCAACGAGGACGTGCCGCTGCCTTACGCGGCAAACCTCGAAAAGCTTGCCCTGATCGACGCCAAGCGCGTCGTCGAGGCAGTCAAGAAGGTCTGCTACCGCTGATTTGACGGCGCGGGCGATGGTTCATTCCATCGCCCGCGTCAGTCCCGGCGAGCGGAGGTGGGTTTATTCCCGCCGCCGCACCCTCTAGGGAGGCCGCGTGACCGACTCCCAGCCCCCCGCATCCGAAACGCCCGCCTCGAACGAGGACATCCTCGTCGCTTCGCTGCCCACGGTATCGCGGCTTGCCTTGGCTTATGCGCCAAAGTCAGCCCGGATACAGACGCTGGCGTTGCTGGCGCTCGATACACGGCTCGCCGGGCTGCTGCGCAATTCGCGTGAGCCGATGATGGCGCAGCTGCGTCTGGCATGGTGGCGCGAATCCCTGTCGCAGCCTGCCGGCAAGTGGCCCGATGGCGAGCCCCTACTCGCTATTCTGCGAACCTGGAACGGACATCACGGCGGCCTGGTAAGCCTTGTCAATGGCTGGGAAGCCATGACCGGAAGCGCGCCACTGCCCGCATCCGCGCTCGAAATGATGGCGGAGGGAAGGGCTGCTGCCTTCGCAACGCTGGCGCAGGCCTTGGGGTGCGACGGCGAACTGCGCGTGGTACAGCGACTGGCCCGTTCCTGGGCGCTGGCTGACCTTGCCATGCGCCTTGGGCATGAGAACGAGCGCGAGACGGCACGCGCTCTGGCGCTGGCCGACCGTGCCAAAGGCGTACGTCTTTCGCGGCCTTTGCGTCCGTTGACGGTGCTTCATGGACTTGCCCAGCGCCGTCTCGACAAGGGTGAGGAAGCTGCGACTTCGCCCGTCGCAGTACTCAAGGCCATGCGCCTTGGCCTGCTTGGCTTTTAGATTAAGGCGTTGTAATTTCCGGAACAACAGGAGCTGCCTCTAAGGCTGCGGGCCTTGATGAGGGGCTTGCTATGAACCGTTTCCTGCTCGGCGGATTGGCCGTGTTCGTAATGATGGGCATCGGCCTGTTCTGGCTTCAGGGCCGGGCCGAAGTGGAAGCCAGTGCCCCTCCGCCCGGTGCCAGCGCGCCCATCGGACCTACGCCATTGCCGAGCGCGGACGTGGGCGACATGGTTGGCCCGGAACTGCCGGAAGCAACCGAATTCAGCCGCGAGCAGCGCCGTTTCTTCCGCTACGATCGCGATCGGGACGGACGGATATCGCGTAATGAGATGCTCTCCACCCGCGCCGATGGCTTTCGCAAGCTCGACAAGGATGGCAACAATCTGCTGACCTTCGAGGAGTGGGCGGTCGCAACCGTCGATAAGTTCGGCGAGGCCGACGTCGACCATGACCAATATCTCACCCCGGCGGAGTTCCGCCGCACAGCGCCGCCGCCCAAGCCGAAGGCAAAGTGCAGCTGCTGAGCGGCGGCCGGTTTACGCCGGCGTGAGCCCTTCCAGCCACGGGGCAATTTCGTCCTTGGCGCGGCCGGTGTAGGCCTCCTTGCGCTGTTTCTTCTTCACGTCGTGCAGCGGCGGGAACAGGCCGAAGTTGATGTTCATCGGCTGATAGGTTTCCGCCTCGGCATCGCCGGTGATGTGTGAGAGCAGGGCGCCTAGCGCTGTCGTGCGTGGCGGAGCCTGCCATTCGCGGCCTGCCAGCTCGGCGCTCGCCATCAGCCCTGCCATGAGACCCACCGCAGCGCTTTCGACATAGCCTTCGCAGCCTGTGATCTGCCCGGCGAAGCGGACGTGCGGCGCAGATTTCAGGCGCAAGGTCCGGTCCAGAAGGATCGGCGAGTTTAGGAACGTGTTGCGGTGAAGGCCGCCCAGCCGCGCAAACTCGGCGTTTTCGAGGCCGGGAATTGTGCGGAACAGCTTCACCTGCTCGGCATGCTTGAGCTTGGTCTGGAAGCCGACCATGTTCCAGATCGTGCCGAGCTTGTTGTCCTGGCGCAGCTGCACGACGGCATGGGGCCAGCGGCCGTTCGGATGCTCGGGCGTTGCCCAGTGCGGATTGTCGAGGCCGACCGGTTTCATCGGGCCGAAGCGCAGGGTATCCACGCCGCGCTCGGCCATGACTTCGATGGGCATGCAGCCGTCGAAATAGGGGGTGTTGGCTTCCCATTCCTTGAACGAGGTCTTCTCGCCTTCAACCAGGCCTTTGTGAAAAGCGAGGTACTGCTCCTCGTTCATAGGGCAGTTGATGTAGTCCTTGGTCTCGCCCTTGTCCCAGCGCGAGGCCATCCAGCACACGTCCATGTCGATCGATTCGTGATAGACGATCGGCGCGATGGCATCGAAGAAAGCGAGGCTGTCGGCGCCGGTCGCCTGCCCGATCGAACCGGCCAGCGCCTCTGCGGTCAGCGGGCCCGTAGCGACGATGGTCATGCCGGCATCGGGCAGGGCGTCGACGCGCTCGCGGAAGATATCGACATTCGGCAGGGCTGAGAGGCGCGCCTCCACCTCGGCGGAGAACACGTCGCGGTCCACGGCCAGCGCGGAGCCGGCGGGAACTTCCGCAGTTGCCGCCGCCGACATGATGAGCGAATCGCAGAGGCGCATCTCGTGGTGGAGCAGGCCGACTGCATTCTTTTCGCTATCGTCGGACCGGAACGAGTTGGAGCAGACCAGTTCTGCCAGCCCGTCGCCCTGGTGGGCGGGGCTGCGTTCTCCGGTCCCGCGCATTTCGGAAAGGCGGACCCGGAAACCCCGGCGGCCCAGCTGCCACGCAGCTTCGCTTCCTGCGAGGCCGCCGCCGATGATGTGAACGTCGTATGTCGAGCCGGAGTCTTTTGTCATGGGCACCGCCTAGCCGGTATGGGGGGCATGGAAAAGGCCTCGCTCACCTGCCATAGCCGCAGGCAAGAACGAACCGACGAGAAAGACCAAGATGCCCAAGCGCGCCCTGATCGAACGCCGACCCTGGCTGCTGGGAAGCATGGTGCTGGCACTGGCCTGGCTCTGGCTGCAGGGCAGCGACACGCCGGGGCTTTACCTGCTGCTGCTCAAGGCTGCGCCGTTGCTGCTGCTGGCGGTTTATGGGGTGCTGCGCCACCGCGGGAATGACACACGGTCGCTGGCGGGAATGCTCGCTTTGCAGGCGATCGGCTCGGCGCTGATGGATTATATGCCGCTGATCGCCCTCAATGCATTGCTGGTCGCCTACTTGATCGGACTGGGTATGTTCCTTGTCCACCGCCGCGCAGTGATGGACGGCGGGCGGCGCGCCTCGGCGCTGGCCCTGACGCTGGGCACGCCGCTGCTATGCTACTTTGCAGCGGAGCGTGCTGGCGTGGGTGTGCCTCTGTTCCTTGGTCTGGCGCTCGGCGGCATGGCTGCTTCCGCGTGGATCAGCACATTCCCGCGCTCGCGGGTTGGATTGGGAGCGGCGCTGATCGTTGCAGGCAACGTACTGGGAATTGCCGCAATGGGTGGGTTTTCACCTGCAATCGCGATGGCAGCATGGCCGCTGTTTTATCTTGGCAACCTGATACTGGCGACGGGCGTCGCCGGGGAACTGCGCCTGCGCGAAGATGTCTTCTGACGAACGCTTCCGCATTGCCGACGCGCCGAACCCCCGCTGGGGAATGCACGATAATTCAACGTTCTTAAGGGATAACGCCTTGGTGTCGGGAGCCCCTGTGCTTGCGGCGAGATGGTTTTCGCCTTCGCACGCGAACTGCGACTAACAACCGAGTTCGGTATTTTTATCATGCTGCAGCCCATGTCGTCATTGCCAATGCGACGACGAACGGTGGCCGATCAGATCGGGAGCTGCAGCGTACCGTTTTCGTCGCGCTTCACCGGAGCATGCGACAGAACCGCCGAGATGGGCAGGTCCGCGTAGATATGCGGGAACAATGCTCCGCCGCGCGAGACTTCCCATTTTACCGAATTGCCCAGCGCGGTGAGGTCGACCACGGCGATATGCAGGTCGTCCTGCCCGGCGAAGTGCTTGTCCAGCGTGCCCTGCGCCTGCGGAGCAGCGGACAGGTGAATGTACCCATCCGCGATGTCCACCGGCGCTCCGGCGAACGTCCCGTCGGCGAGCAGCCGTGCAAGCTGCTCGCCGGTCAGGATCTTGTAGGCGACGGTATCCGCCGCCGCGCTCACTCGTCGCCCTCGGCTTCGGGGGTTTCGGTATCCGGCGCTTCGGCCGCATCCTGTACCACGGGGATCACGGCGACGGCGTCGTCTTCAGGCTCCTCGTCGAGGCGCACCGCGCTGACGACGTGCTCGTCATTCGAGACGGTGAACAGGCGCACGCCCGCCGAACCACGGCCGATGACCCGCAGCGAATCCAGTGGCAGACGGATCAGTTTGGCCTGGTCGGTGACCAGCATCAGCTGCTGCGCGCGGGTGGCCGGGAAGCTGGCCACCACCGGCCCGTTACGGCCGATGTTGTCGATATTGGTGATGCCCTGGCCGCCGCGTCCGGTGCGGCGGTACTCGTAGGCCGAGGACAGCTTGCCGTAGCCATTGGCGCAGACGGTGAGAATGAACTGCTCGCGCGCGGCCAGTTCTTCCATGCGTTCCGGCGGAAGGGTGGACTCGCCTTCTTTCTCGCCCTTCCATGGAGCGAAGCGCAGGTACTGTTCGCGTTCCTCGCCGTCGGTGCCGACGCGGTGCAGGATCGACAGCGAGATGACCTCGTCGTCTTCCTTGAGCGTCATGCCGCGAACGCCGGTGGAAGTGCGGCTTGTGAATTCGCGCACGTCGTCGCCGGCGAAGCGGATCGCGCGGCCCTTGCGGGTGGCGAGCAGCACGTCGTCCGACGCCGTGAGCAGGGCGACGCCTATCAGGCGGTCGTCGCTGCCTTCGTCGAAGCGCATCGCGAACTTGCCGTTGCTGGGGATGTTCGCGAAAGAATCCATCGAGTTGCGGCGCGCATTGCCCTTGGCCGTGGCGAACACGACCGACAGCTTGCTCCACTCGGTCTCGTCCTCGGGCAGGGCGAGCACGGTCTGGATCGTCTCGTCCTTGTCCAGCGCGGGCAGGAGGTTGACGATCGGGCGGCCGCGCGTGGTCGGCCCGCCTTCGGGCAGGCGGTAGACCTTGAGGCGGTAGACCTTGCCGGCGGTGGAAAAGAACAGCACCGGATTATGGGTGGAGGTGACGAACATCGTCGTCACGGCATCCTCTTCCTTCGTCGCCATGCCGGCGCGGCCCTTGCCGCCCCGGTTCTGGGCGCGGAAGGTGGAGAGGGCGGTGCGCTTGATATAGCCGTCCATGGTGACGGTCACCACCATGTCCTCCCGCTCGATCAGGTCTTCGTCGTCGATACCGTCAAAAGCGGCGGTAATCTCGGAGACGCGCGGAGTGGCGTAAGCGTCACGCACGGCCTGAAGTTCGCCGCGCATCACGTTGTAAAGCTTGATCCGGTCGGCCAGAATTTCCAGGAACCCGGCGATCGCGATCGCGAGTTCCTTGAGTTCGTCGCCGATCTCGTCACGGCCCAGCGCGGTGAGGCGGTGGAGGCGCAGGTCGAGGATCGCCTTCACTTGCGCTTCGGACAGGCGGTAGGTGCCGCCGGCCTGCTCCGCATCGGGCTCGATCGCCTCGACAAGGCGGATGTAGGGCGCGATGTCGCCGATCGGCCATTCCTTGGCGATCAGCTTGGCACGCGCATCGGCCGGGTTGGACGCGCCGCGAATGATCTTCACGACCTCGTCCATGTTCGAGACCGCGACCACCAGGCCGAGCAAGATATGTGCGCGTTCGCGTGCCTTGTTCAGTTCGAACTTGGTGCGGCGGGTGATGACCTGCTCGCGGAACTGGATGAAGGCCTGCAGGATGTCGCGCAGCGACATGATCTCGGGGCGGCCGCCGCGGATTGCCAGCATGTTGGCGGCAAAGTTCGACTGCGCCGGGGTGCTGCGCCAGATCTGGTTCAGCACTACTTCGGGCGAGGCATCACGCTTGAGGTCGACGACCACGCGCACGCCTTCCCGGTTCGATTCGTCACGGATGTCCGAGACGCCTTCGATCCGCTTGTCCTTGGCGGCTTCTGCGATCTTCTCCACCAGGTTGGACTTGCCGACCTGATAGGGAATGCTGGTCAGCACGATCGAGCGGGCGCCCCGGCTTGCGCCGCGTGCTTCCTCGACGTGGTGGCGGCAGCGCATCACGATAGAACCGCGTCCGGTGTAGGACGCATTGCGCGCGCCGTGCTGGCCAAGTATCAGCGGTGCAGTCGGGAAATCGGGGCCGGGAATGATGTGGAACAGTTCTTCCGCGGTGATGGCAGGATTGTCCATCATCGCGAAGCAGCCGTCGATCACTTCGCCCAGGTTGTGCGGCGGGATGTTGGTGGCCATGCCGACCGCGATACCGCCGGCACCATTGACCAGCAGGTTCGGATAGCGCGCGGGCAGGACCGAAGGCTCGCGCCGCGAACCGTCGTAGTTGTCGACGAAATCGACGGTATCCTTGTCGAGATCGTCGAGCAGCGAATTGGCGACCCGGGCGAGACGCGCTTCGGTGTAGCGCATCGAGGCCGGCGGATCGGGGTCCATCGAGCCGAAGTTACCCTGACCGTCGATCAGCGGCAGGCGCATCGACCAGTCCTGGGTCATGCGGGCGAGGGCGTCGTAGATCGCGCTGTCGCCGTGAGGGTGGTAGTTACCCATGACGTCGCCGACGATCTTCGCCGACTTGCGATAGGGCCGCCCGGCGACGAAGCCGCCTTCCTGGCTGGCGAACAGAATACGGCGGTGCACCGGCTTCAGGCCGTCGCGTACGTCGGGAAGCGCGCGGCTCACGATCACGCTCATCGCGTAATCGAGATAGCTCGTCTTCATTTCATCGACGATGTCGACGCGGATGAATTCGCCCTCGGGGCCGGTGTGCTCGGTGATGTCGGTCTCGTCGCTCACGCGTTGCTGTCGCCAGATTGCTGCGGGAAAGGGTTGATGGACCGCCCTAGGACATGCGCGGGGCGAATGCCACCTGAACCACGCCGCCGGGGCAGGGCAGTTTGGCGTTTTCCACACATATGCACGGGAACCCTGAACGGGTGCGACGAATTGCATTCAATGAGCGTTCAACGGTGTCCACCTATTTTGCCGGGCAGGTTGCCAATCGCTAAATTCGCCGCCAAACCCTGCGGCGCCCTTTTTCGTCCTGCTTTCGGGCAGGGCATCGTCTGCTTGCAGCAGAATTTGTTTTGTCTTGAGAGGAGTTAGCCTAGATGGCTCGCAAGTTCCTTGTTTCCCGTGCCGCCCTCGCCATCGCCCTTTCGAGCGGACTGGCCGTCGCGGTCTCAACGCCTGCAATGGCTGCCAAGAAAGAGAAGAAGGAAGCCGCAGGCGGCAAGTTCTCGCCCGAATTCGTGAAGGTCGCACAGCCGCTGCAGAAGGCAATGGAAGCTGCGGTTGCCGCGCTGGGCGGTCAGCAGACCCCCGAAGCGATGGCCACTGCCAAGCAGGCGTTCGACACCGCTGCGGGCGGTGACGGCAAGGCCGCGTTCCAGGCAGCTGTGCCGGCTGCAACCACGCCGGACGATAAGAACGCTCTCGGTTCGATGATGCGTAACTTCGGCATCATCTCGAAGGATCTCGCGCTTAAGCAGCAGGGCAACATGATGCTGCTCGAAAGCGGCAAGCTCGATGCGGCAGCTTTGGGCACCACCAATTACGATTCTGGCATCACAGCTTACCAGCTTAAGGACTATGCCAATGCGGCGAAGTACCTGAAGGCTGCCAAGGACGGTGGCTTCGCCGATTCTTCGGGCCAACTGGACCTCGTCCTCGCCGACTCGTACAAGCGCAACAACAATCCCGAAGCCGCACTGCAGATGGCCAAGGACGACGTCGCCGCAGCGCAGGCGAAGGGCACCGCGCCTTCGGAAACCGCGCTGCGTAATGTGCTTCAGCAGACCTACACCGCCAAGCAGCTTGCACCTTCGACCGAATATGCTGCGCTTCTCGGCCAGTATTACCCGTCGAGCTGGGGCACGTCGATCTCGGTCGTTCGCCAGCTTTCCTCGCTGCCGCGTGACCAGAACCTTGACCTCATGCGCCTGATGTTCGTCACTGGCGGCATGGCTGAAAAGCGCGATTACTTCGAGTACATCGAGAATGTCGATCCGCGCGCGTTCCCGGGCGAAGCAGTCAAGGTGATGCAGGACGGCCTCGCCAAGGGCAAGCTGACCCAGGCCGAGGTCGGCGCTGACCTGTCGAACTCGCAGGGTCGCGTGGCTGGTGACAAGGCCTCGCTGCCCGCAACCGAGCGTGATGCCAACAAGCCCGGCGCCACCGCCGCGACAGTCGTTGCAGCCGGTGACGTGTTCCTGAGCTACGACCAGCCCGCCAAGGCAGAGACGTTCTACGCCAAGGCGATCTCGATGCCGGGCGTGGATGCCAACAAGGTCGCGCTGCGTCTGGGCATGTCGCAGACGCTTTCGGGCAAGTATGCCGATGCGCAGACCAACTTCGCGAAGGTCACCGGCACCCGCCAGCCCGTCGCCAAGCTGTGGTCGGCCTATGCCAAGAGCAAGTCGGCTCCGGCTGCAGGGGCAACGGCGCCAGCAGCCACGAACTGATTTTTTCGGATCACCAAGGAAAAGGGCGACGGTTTCCCGTCGCCCTTTTTTGTTGTCCGGTGGGGCGGGAGCCTCAATCAACCGGAGCGAATTTGCCGCTATCTTCGTCCATCAGGTGCAGCACGCCGTCGGCGATTGCGAAGAACGCACCGCGCAGTCTGAGTTCGCCCTTGGCAACCTTACTTTTCACGCAGGGGAAGGTCATCAGGTTGTCGAGGCTGACCTTCACCGCCGCCTGCTCCATCGCGCGCTCGGCGTCGCGTCCGGTGGTGCCGTAAGTCTTGGCGACCGGTTCACGCGCTTCGTCGAGCATCGAGATCCAGTCCGCCACGAAGCCGCCCTGGCCAACCTCGGCGCCTTTGAGGTCCTGCGTCAGCGCCGCCTTGCAGCCGCCGCACAGGCCGTGCCCCATCACCACGACTTCTTTCACCTTGAGCACCTGCACCGCGAATTCCAGCGCGGCGGAGACGCCGTGATGGCCGGGAGTCGTCTCGAAGGGCGGCACGAGCGCCGCCACATTGCGCACCACGAAGATGGTGCCCGGATCGACGTCGAAAATCTGGCTGGGATCGACGCGGCTGTCGGAACAGGCGATAACCATGACCTCGGGCGCCTGGCCCTGGCCTAGTTGGTCCCAGCGCTCACGATTGTGGGACCAGCCGGTGGTGCGGAAGCGATGATAGCCGGCGAGAAGGTGGTTCAGCACTTCGGTCATGGATGGGGGCTCCTGCTGGGTGTGAGGACTTCGCTTTTCCTTACTCCGGATATTCCTGCTGGCAAGGTTGCGTCCATATGACTATCTGGACGGCATGAACGATCTTTCTTCCGTGCCGACCCCCGAAGAAACACCGCAGCGCCAGCGCAAGCCGGACTGGATTCGCGTGAAGGCGCCGACCAGCAAGGGTTACGGCGAGACACGCCAGCTCATGCGCGACCTCAAGCTCAATACCGTGTGCGAGGAGGCAGCCTGCCCCAATATTGGGGAGTGCTGGACCAAGAAACACGCGACGGTGATGATCCTGGGCGATACTTGCACCCGTGCCTGCGCTTTTTGCAACGTGAAGACCGGCATGCCCGGCCGCGTCGATCCGGCAGAGCCCGCAAACGTCGCCGAACTGGCGCTGAAGACCGGCCTTGAGCATATCGTCATCACATCGGTCGACCGCGACGACCTGCCCGATGGCGGCGCCTCGCAGTTCGTGAAGGTGATCGAGGCAATCCGCGCCGCCACCCCCTCGACTACGATCGAGATCCTGACGCCGGACTTCCGAAACAAAATGCAGCGTGCGGTCGAAGCCATCGTCATGGCGCGTCCGGACGTCTACAACCACAATCTGGAAACCGTGCCCCGCCTTTACCCGACGATCCGCCCCGGCGCGCGTTACTATGCCTCGCTGCGGTTGCTTGAAGAGGTGAAACGCCACGATCCGTCGATCTTTACCAAGTCCGGCGTCATGCTGGGTCTGGGCGAGGAGCGCCTCGAAATCCATCAGGTGATGGATGACATGCGCTGTGCCGACATCGATTTCCTGACGATGGGCCAGTACCTGCGCCCCACGCCCAAGCATGCCGAGGTCAAGGAATTCGTGACCCCGCAAGCATTCAAGGCTTACGGTGCGATCGCCCGTGCCAAGGGCTTCCTGCAGGTCGCTGCCTCGCCGCTGACGCGCTCCAGCTACCACGCGGGTGCCGATTTCGCCGAGATGCGCGCCGCGCGTGAAGCGAAGCTGGCCAAGGCGGCGCTTGGCAAAGCTCCTGCGGTTCCCGCGAAGGCCTGACCCCGTGCCCGGAATTCACGAAGTCTATCGCCTTCCCTACAGCGCAGAGCAGATGTTCGACCTGGTGGCCGATGTCGGCCGTTATCAGGAATTCCTGCCCTGGGTGGTCGCCACCCGCGTGAAGTCCGACGACGGCACCGAAATGGTCGCCGACATGCTCGTCGGCTTCAAGGCGCTGCGCGAAAAGTTCACCTCGCGCGTCGAGAAGGAACGTCCGCGCGAAATCCGCGTGCATTATGTCGACGGGCCGATGCGCGATCTCGACAACCGCTGGACTTTTCATCCGGTGAGCGAGCACGCCTGCGACATCGAATTCGATGTGAAGTTCTCGTTCCGTAATGCCCTGTTTGAAAAGCTGGCAGGCCAGTATTTCGACAAGGCCTTCCGCAAGATGGTTGCCGCGTTCGAAACGCGCGCCTCGGAGCTTTACGGGCTTCCGCAGGACGGCTGAGGTCACGTCAAGAGCGTCGTCCCGGACCTTATCCGGGACGACCGGAGATTTTACGGCAGCAGCAGTTCCAGCGCGATAATCGCCGCCTGATGCCGGATCTCGGCCCGGGTTTTGCCTTCGAGCAGCTTCTGCTCGGCATTGACGTCTTCCTCGCCGCGACGGGCGCAGGCGAAGACTACAGTTCCCACTGGCTTCATCTCGCTGCCGCCTTCAGGCCCGGCAATGCCGCTGATGGCGACCGCAACGTCCGCGTTGCTCTTCTTGATCGCGCCCTGCGCCATCGCCCAGGCAGTCGCCGGCGAGACGGCTCCGAACGAATCGATGATATCCGAATGGACGCCCAGCATCTCCGTCTTGGATTCGTTGGAATAGGTTACGAAACCGCGATCCAGGACGGCTGATGACCCGGGGATTTCGGTCAGTGCCGCACAGACGAGCCCGCCCGTGCAGCTTTCGGCCAGCGCTACGGTGCGGCCCAGCGCCTTGTTTTCGTCGATTACCCGCTGGGCGAGCGCGAAGAGGTCTTCGGGGAAGAATGGGTTGTTGGCCATGATGGTCCTTAAATCAGCTGCGGCGCTTTAATTAGCTGCGGCACAGGGCGACCTTGCCCAGCTTGGGATCTGCCGCACTGGCCACTTCGAGGCTCAGCGCAATGAGGCCGGCAGTGTTCTCGGGCGGGAGTGGTGAGAGCAGGTCGATCGCGAGGTCCAGCTTGGTGCAGGACTTCACCGCGATGCGCTGCGAAACGAAGCCCTCGACAAAAACGTCAGCCAGCTGGCGTACGGTCTCATCGGGAAGATTGCGGACCATATCGGCCGAACCGCTACCTTCCGCGCCCAGCGTCTTCATGAAGGCGGGACGGGCCTGCGCCCAGTAGCGGTCCTTCTGCCCGGAATAGCGCGCGGCAAGCTGCGGCCCCTGACGGCGCAGAAAAGCATCTGCGGGCAGGGAGGGGGCGCAGCGCTTGGCAGTACCGTTGATCGCCTGGGGCAGGGCATAGGCGATGAGTGCGGTCGCTTCCTTCTTGGTGATGCACACCGGCTCGGCGGCCATGGCGAGGCCCGGCGTCATGCTGGCCACGAAGGCGATGGTCCTGACAAATGCGTGCATGGAAAAGTCCCTGTTAGAGCCGGATCAGGCTGACGGCGGCCTGCGCGGCAATGCCTTCGCGCCTTCCGGTAAAACCCAGCTTCTCGGTGGTGGTTGCCTTCACGCTGATGGCGGCGATGTCAACGCCGAGCACCTGCGCAAGCCGGGCGCGCATGGCCTCGCGGTGTGGGCCGATCTTGGGTGCTTCGCAGATGATCGTCACGTCCGCATTGCCCAGACCGTAGCCTGCCTCGGCGACCAGCTTTCCGGCATGGGCGAGGAAGCGGTCGGAGGCCGCGCCTTTCCACTGCGGGTCGCTGGGCGGGAAGTGCTGGCCGATATCGCCCGCCCCAACCGCACCGAGCATGGCGTCAACCAGCGCATGGATCGCCACGTCGGCGTCACTGTGCCCGGAAAGGCCGTGAGTATGCGCGATGCGCACGCCGCAGAGCCACAACTCCTCGCCTTCCTCCAGCGCGTGGACATCATAGCCGGTGCCCACCCGCACCAGCGGTTGCGAAAGAGCGAAGTCGGCGGCGTAAGTCAGCTTGTGCAAGATTTCGTCCCCTTCGACGAAGGCGATTTCCATGCCCCAGGCCTGCGCTACTTGCGCATCGTCCCCGGCAGCGGCGCCGCCGTCCCATTCGCGGTGGGCGGCAAGAATGTCCTCGAAACGGAAGGCTTGCGGGGTCTGCACCCGGCGCAGGTCCTCGCGCCGGGCAGGAGCGCCCATGATATCACCGTTTTCGGCCTTCTCGGCGTGAGCGATGCTGTCCACCACGGCCAGAACCGGGATCGCGCCGCTGTGACGTTCCAGTGCCTGTACCAACCGGGCGACGACTTCGCCGGGCACCAGCGGCCGGGCAGCGTCATGGATTAGCACCCTATCAGGCGCGGCGGTGACCAGTACCTCAAGGCCAAGCCGCACCGATTCCTGCCGCGTGGCGCCGCCGGTGGTGAATTGCACTCCGGCGATCCCTGCCAGAGCTTCCCGCGCGGCCGCATCGGCGCCGTGCGGAATGACGACGAGGATCGGTAAGCAACCCGCTGCAGCCAGCGCCTCCACCGAGTGGCGAACAACCGGCTTGCCGCGCCACATGGCGAACTGCTTGGGCACTGGCTGCCCGGCGCGAAGGCCTTGCCCGGCAGCGACGACCAGCGCGGCAACTGCTACCATTGCGCGCTCTCCCGTATATTTCGGGGCTTCTGAAACGAATTGCGACATTGTTCTCGCCGGTAATCGCTTG
The DNA here is from genome assembly GCF_902706195.1 of Novosphingobium sp. 18050. Lineage (GTDB taxonomy): Bacteria > Pseudomonadota > Alphaproteobacteria > Sphingomonadales > Sphingomonadaceae > Novosphingobium. The sequence goes on from NZ_CACSJO010000022.1 coordinate 65,739, forward strand.
CCCGCGCAAGGGCAATCCACTATGCGCTGCCTGTTTTTTAGGCAGTATTGCGCGGACCATGACTCACTTGCCCAATCCCCCGGCACTCAAGCCCATCCACGTCGGTCCCGTGACGATCGACTGTCCGGTCGTGCTCGCGCCTATGACGGGCGTGTCGGACCTGCCGTTCCGCCGGATGGTGCGCGGCTTCGGCTCGGGCCTCAACGTCACCGAGATGATCGCCAGCCCGGCGGCCATCCGCGAGACGCGGGTATCGCTGCAAAAGGCGATGTGGGATGTGATCGAGGAACCCGTCGCGATGCAGCTGGTCGGCTGCGATCCTGAACAGATGGCCGAAGCCGCCAAGCTCGTCGAAGGGCAGGGCGCCGCAATTATCGACATCAACATGGGCTGCCCGGTGCGCAAGGTCGTCAATGGCGACGCCGGTTCCGCTTTGATGCGCCAGGTGCCGCTGGCAACGAAGCTGATCGAGGCCACCGTCAAGGCGGTCAAGGTGCCGGTTACCGTGAAGATGCGCATGGGCTGGTGTCACGACAGCCTCAACGCTCCCGAACTCGCACGGATCGCCGAGGATCTGGGCGCGCAGATGATTACCGTCCACGGCCGCACCCGCAATCAGATGTATAAGGGCGAGGCCGACTGGGCCTTCGTGCAGAGCGTGAAGGATGCGGTGTCGATCCCGGTCATCGTCAACGGCGATATCTGCACGGTCGAGGACGCTTCGAAGGCGCTGGAACAATCCGGCGCGGACGGGCTGATGATCGGACGCGGCGCCTATGGCCGGCCGTGGTTCCTCTCGCAGGTCATGCAATGGTGGCGCGGCAGCGAAGTCGCCGCCGACCCGACCATCGGCGAGCAGTACGAAATCATGCGCGCTCATTACGAAGACATGCTGCTCCACTACGGCGCCGACACCGGCGTGCGCATGGCCCGCAAGCACCTTGGCTGGTACATTAAGGGCGTACGCGGTTCGGCCGAGTTCAGAAACAAGGTGAACTTCATCAGCGATCCCGATCAAGTCCTGCGCGAACTTGCCGAATTCTATGCGCCGTACCGCGACGGCGGCGACGCTGCCGACGACGGGCAGCTTCACGCGGCATGAGCCTGGCCCAGGGCACGCCCGTTCCTGAACCCCAGCGGCTGCTGGCCAGCCTGCCGCAGGCCGTGCTGCTACTGGAACCGGGGCTGAAGATCGCCTCGCTCAACCCGGCGGCGGAGCAATTCTTCGGCCAGTCGGCGCGGCGCCTTATCGGCGTTCCCTTGCGTGAGATCGTTTCGATCTCCGACCGCCGCCTCGTCGACCGTCTCGACGATTACGAGACGCCGGTTTCGGCGCGCGAAGTCGTCGTTGAACTCAAGGGCAAGGGTGCCCGGCGGGTCGACATCAACGTCGCCCCGGTGGCTGATACGCCGGGCTGGCGCCTCCTGACCATCCACGACAACAGCGCCGCCGATGCGCTGGGCGACGATTCTGGCGGCCCCGACAACGCCGTCCTGCGCGGCCCCGAGATCATGGCGCACGAGATCAAGAACCCGCTCGCCGGCATTCGCGGCGCGGCGCAGCTTCTGGCGCGCAAGATCGACGACCGCGACCGCGCGCTGACGGATCTCATCACCGGCGAGGTCGACCGCATCGCCGCCCTGATTGAGCGCATGCAGAAGCTGAGTGGTCGTACCACTCCGCCGGTCGAGCCCTGCAACCTCCACGAGGCCGCCCGCCGCGCGATCGACGTGCTGGACGCCGCGAACGGGGAGGGCGCGCGCCGGTTCCGCCTTATCGAGGAATTCGATCCCTCGCTCCCCTCCGTCCTGGGCAGCCCCGATGGACTGGTGCAGGTCATGATAAACCTGCTCTCGAACGCGGCCGAAGCCTGTCAGGACGCGGCCCGGGACGGGGGCGAACCGCGCGTGACGATCCGTACCCGTTTCGCCAGCGGTCTCCAGTTGCAGACCGGCGATTCCGATGCGCCGCTACGCCTGCCGATCGAAGTGCGGGTGAGCGACAATGGCGCCGGCATCGACCCCGCCATGCGCGATCACATCTTCGAACCGTTCGTCACCACCAAGAAGTCCGGGCAGGGGCTGGGCCTGCCACTGGTCCGCAAGCTGGTGCGCGACATGAACGGCCGCATCACCCACGACCGCGACGACGAGACCGGGCTGACGCATTTTCGCATCCACCTGCCGCTCGCGCGGGAAACACGCACCCGCGTGAGAAGGAAGCCGGCATGATGCCTCATTCGCAGCGCGTCCTGTTGCTTGAGGACGACATGTCCATTGCCATCGTCATCACGGCGGCGCTGGAGGACGAGGGCTTTGCCGTCGTCCATTGCCAGACCATCGCCGAGCGCGACCGGCAACTGGCCGACCACAGCTTCGCCGCCTTCGTCACTGACGTCATGCTGCCTGACGGCGACGGCATCGAGACGATCGACCGCGTTCGCGTGCTCCATCCGGGTATGCCGATCGTCATTCTCTCGGCCCAGAATACGCTCGATACCGCCGTGCGTGCCACCGATACCGGCGCTTTCGAATACTTCCCCAAGCCCTTCGACATCGACGAACTGGCGCGCACCGTGCGCCAGGCAGCCGGAGCGACGCAGAGCCAGCTGGAAGGTGAGGAGCCGGTCGCCGACGGGCTGCCACTGGTCGGCCGCAGCACCGCGATGCAGTCGGTGTTCCGCATGATCACACGCGTGCTGCGCAACGACCTGACGGTGCTGATCCTGGGCGAATCAGGAACGGGCAAGGAACTCGTCGCAGAGGCGATCCACCAGCTCGGCAATCGCCGCAGCGGTCCGTTCATCGCCGTGAACACCGCCGCGATTCCCGCCGAACTAATCGAGAGCGAGCTGTTCGGGCACGAAAAGGGCGCCTTCACCGGCGCCGTCGCGCGCCATGTCGGCAAGTTCGAGCAGGCGGCGGGGGGCACCCTGTTCCTCGACGAGATCGGCGACATGCCGATGCAGGCGCAGACCCGTCTGCTACGCGCGCTTCAGTCCGGCTCGGTCCGCCGCGTCGGCGGGCGTGAGGAAATCCAGCTCGACACCCGCATAGTTGCCGCGACCAACAAGGATCTCGAGCCGGAAATCGCCGCCGGGCGCTTCCGCGAGGACCTGTTCTATCGTCTCAATGTGGTGCCGATCCACATGCCCCCCTTGCGCGACCGTCGCGACGACATCGACGTGCTCGCGCGCCATTTTCTCCAGCATGCCGCGAACGAGGGCCTGCCGCGCCGCCAGCTTACGGCTGAAGCCGCTGAACTGCTCAGCCGCCAGCCCTGGCGCGGCAACGTGCGCGAACTCAAGAACTTCATCTACCGCATGGCCCTGCTGGCGCGCGAGGACCTCATCGATGTCGAACAGGTCGTGCCGCTGCTGACGGTTGAACCCGCGGCGACAGCGCCTGGAATGGGTGAGGGCGCCGATCAGGTCGCATCGATGAACGGCCATGCGCCCGGCCCGGGCGACATCGCTACAGCGGTTGCGCAGTGGCTCTCTGCCACCCGCCCGGCGAGCGGCACCATCTACGACAGCGCCATGGCCGCATTCGAACGCCCGCTCTTCGCCGAAGTGTTGAAGGAAACCGCAGGAAATCAGCTGCGTGCCGCGCAGGCACTGGGGATCAATCGCAACACATTGCGCAAGCGCTTAGGCGAACTGTCGCTCGATCCAGAGGAATTCACTCGTCGATCGTAATCCTGCGTTGGTGGATTCCCTCTTGCAGACCGGCCACAGTGCTGTTGTAACGCTGCAACGATGATGGACGGCTTCGCTCAGAAACGCACTTGGCCGCGATGGTGGCGGCGCATGCAGGTAGCTGCGCGCCGGGCGAACATTTTCGCCTTCATGGAGGTGATTTCGGTCGCCGCATTCCTGACGATGACAGTGGCCACATGGGTCGCCCTGAACAACGGCGGCGACAAGCGCGAACTGTTGCCCTCGAACCTCACTGCCAGCCTGCTGGTCGGCACGCTGGTTCCTGCGATGGCGATTCTGGTGCTGCTGGGCCGCCGCATGGCTTTGCGCCGCGCCGCCGAAAGCATCGGCGGCACTGGCCAGATGCACGTGCGTCTGGTTTTCATATTTTCGCTGATTTCGGCGGTTCCGACGCTGCTCGTCGTGGTCTTCGCATCGTGGCTGTTCCAGTCCGGCGTCGAGTTCTGGTTCTCCGACAGTTCGCGCGGATTGTTGGAAAACGCCAACAAACTGGCGCGCGGCTACTACGAACAAACGGTGCGTGACGTCGGCTATGAATCAGTCGCCATGGCGCAGGATTCGCGCGATGTGTTGACTGCCAATCCAGTTGCCAGCCGTTATTTTCAGACCTTCCTCGCCGATCAGGTAGTCCGCCGTAATCTGGCGTTCGCAGCGCTGATCCAGATCGACGCGGACGGCAACCAGCGCACACCGATCGTCGCAGATCCCGATGGTCAGGCCGAAAACAACCGCATCAGCCAGGACGATCTGACCAAGCTGAGCAAAGGCGAGCCCTACGTCGCGAACGCAAGGGACAACAGGATCGTCGCGACGACGCCGATTGATCGCTCCTCCGGCGTCTACCTCCTCGTCATCCGCAGTTCCGACCTGCTAGCGCTGAGCCAGGGCGAGCGGGCAGAGAATATCGTCCAGGCCTATGAGGTACTGACCAGCCGGGCTCGCGTTTTGCAACTGCGCTTCAACGTTGCGCTGTTTGTCGCCTCGCTGGCGCTCGTCGGACTTGCCGTATGGTTCGCGCTGCGCTTCGCCGACCGGCAAGTGGCCCCGCTTTACGAGCTTGTGGACGCCGCGCGCCGGGTGGGCGCAGGTAATTATGCCCTGCGGATCGAAGGGCGCACTGGCGCCGACGAGATCGGTCTTCTCAACCGCGCCTTCAACCGCATGACCGGCCAGATCGAGAAGCAGACCCAAGCGTTGCTGGGCGCCAATCGGCAGCTTCACGAACGCCGCCTGTTCATCGAGGCAGTGCTGGAATCGGTCACCTCGGGTATCGTCTCGCTCGACGATCAGGGCCGCATCCTGCTGATGAACAGCACTGCGCAGAAACTGCTGACCGACCGTAGCGGCGAAGTGCCTGAGGGCATGCTGATCGCCGAACTGGCGCCGCCCATTGCTGCTCTGGTGGAGCAGGGGTCTTCGGATGGGATCGTCCAGTACAATCGCGGCGGCGACCTGCTCACGCTTGCCGTCAAGACGAGCCGCGATGCGACCGGCCACGTCATCACCTTCGAGGATATCACCCGCCAGCTGCTCGACCAGCGCACCGCCGCCTGGTCCGACGTGGCGCGGCGCATCGCCCACGAGATCAAGAACCCGCTCACCCCGATCCAGCTTGCGACGGAACGCCTGAGCCGCCGCTATCTCAAGCAGATTACGGACAACCCCGAACTGTTCCAGGATCTTACCCGCACTATCATCCGGCAGGTAGGCGAACTGCGCAAGATGGTCGACGAGTTCTCGTCCTTCGCGCGCCTGCCCAAGCCGGTGTTCCGCGCCGAGGACCCGGCCGCGCTCACCCGCCAGGCGCTGTTCCTGCAGGAAGTCGCTCGCCCGGACATCGATTTCGCCTTCAGCAGCGGCCGCGAAATCGGCACCATCGACTGTGATCGCCACCAGTTCGGCCAGGCGATGACGAACGTGCTCAAGAACGCCGTCGAAGCCATCGAAGCCAAAGCCAAGACGGCTGACGAAGACTATCGCGGTGCGATCTCGGTTGAAGTCGCCGATCACGATCATTCGATCCTCGTGCGTGTCACCGACAACGGTATCGGTCTGTCGCAGGACAAGGAGCGCCTGATCGAACCCTACGTCACCACGCGGGAGAAGGGCACCGGCCTCGGCCTCGCGATCGTTAACAAGATCATCGAGGAACACGGCGGAGAAATGACGTTCACCGCCGCGCAAGGCGGCGGCACCACAGTGACGATGCGCTTCGCCCACGATCCAATGGCCCTCGATCAGGGCCGCAAGACCGAGGCCGCGCAATGATGGCCTTCGCGCCGGTTACTGCCAGCCCGACAACAAACGACCTCAAGACGAAGAAGAAAAGCCCATGGCACTCGAAATCCTGATCGTCGACGATGAGCGCGATATCCGCGAACTGGTCGCCGGCGTACTGAGCGACGAAGGCTACGAATGCCGCACCGCCGGCGACAGCGAGGCCGCGCTCGCCGCAGTCGACGCCCGCCGCCCGTCGCTCGTCCTGCTCGACGTATGGCTTCACGGCAGTCCGATGGATGGCCTCGAAGTGCTCGACGCGATCAAGTCGCGTGAACCCGAACTGCCCGTCATCATCTTCTCCGGCCACGGCAACATCGACACCGCCGTCGCCGCGATCAGCCGGGGGGCGGTGGACTTTATTGAAAAGCCCTTCGAGGCCGAAAAACTGCTCCATCTCGTCGGGCGCGCGACCGAGACAGAGCGCCTGCGCCGTGAAAACGCTCAGCTCAAGCAAGGGCAGGGCTTCACCGGGTCGGAGGAATTCACCGGCTCCAGTGGCGCGATCAACCAGGTCCGCGCCACACTCAAACGCATCGCCAACACGGGCAGCCGCCTTCTCATCACCGGCCCTGCCGGGTCGGGTAAGGAAGTGGCCGCGCGCCTGCTCCACGCCTGGAGCCCGCGTGCCGACAACGCCTTCGTCAGCGTAAATTCCGCCCGCATCACCCCGGAACGCTTCGAGCAGGAACTGTTCGGCGAAGAGGCGGACGGCGCCCTCATCCGTCCGGGCCTGCTGGAAACGGCGGACGGCGGCACACTTTATTTCGACGAAGTGGCCGACATGCCACTTTCCACCCAGGCCCGCATCCTGCGCGTGCTGACCGACCAGGCCTTCGTGCGCGTGGGCGGCACCCGCCAGATCCGCGTCGACGTTCGCGTGGTCTCTTCTACCTCGCGCGATCTGGAAAAAGAGATCGCCGAGCGCCGCTTCCGCGAGGACCTGTTCTACCGCCTCAACGTGGTCCCGGTTTCGATCCCGGCATTGCGCGAGCGCCGCGACGACATTCCGGCACTTATCGACCACTTCTTTGCACGCTACGCCAACGAGCAGGGCGTGCCCCCACCGCAGGTCAGCGGCGAGGCCATGACCGCGCTACAGGCCTACGAATGGCCCGGCAACGTGCGCCAGCTACGCAACGTCGTGGAGCGTACCGTCATCATGGCCCCACGCGAAAAGCTGGCACGGATCGAGGGCGACATGCTGCCGCCGGAAATCTTCAACAGCCGGGGCGCGGCCGATGCCGGCGCTACCGTGATGATGAGCGCACCCCTGCGCGAAGCCCGCGAGAGCTTCGAACGTGAATACTTGCGCGTACAGATTCGGCGGTTTTCCGGGAATATCTCAAAAACCGCCGCCTTCATCGGGATGGAGCGTTCAGCCCTCCATCGCAAGCTCAAGCTGCTTGGCATGTCGGAACGGCGCGAGGACGAAACGGACGCCGACGAAGCGCTCTGACGATGCACGCCAAATTATTATCTCTGCAATTTTTACGATAATTCTGGCGCTGTAACATTTTTGCTACAAAAATCCCGTTTACTGCATTGCAGCAAAACGGTAGTTTCTGATTCGAGAACGGTGCTCGGCTATCCGGCACCAGATCGCGGACCGCATAAGCGGCCGCCAAAAAGAAGGAGAATACAATGGCTGGACGAACTCTCACGGCGCGCCCAAAGCCCACGCCGCCGCCCGCTCCCGAGTCGGCTGAGGTTTCTGTAACCGCCGGGGTTCCCGTAAGTGCCGGTACGTCTGCGCCTGCCGCAGGGAAGGGACAGAACCTCCAGGATCAGTTCCTGAATCTCCTGCGCAAGAACAAGACCCCGGTTACCATGTTCCTGGTCAAGGGCGTCAAGCTCCAGGGCATCGTCACCTGGTTTGACAATTTCTCGATCCTGCTGCGCCGCGACGGCCAGTCGCAGCTCGTTTACAAGCACGCGATCTCGACGATCATGCCGTCGACCCCGGTGGATGCGCGCCAGTTTTCGAACGGGTCGGAGAGCGCAAAGAAGCTCCGCGTCCTGCAGGATGTATTCCTTTCCAGCATCCGCAACGCCGGTGTGCAGGTCACGATGTTCCTTATCAACGGCGTCATGCTTCAGGGCCGCGTTGCAGCATATGACCTGTTCTGCATGCTGCTGGAACGCGAAGGTTACGTGCAGCTTGCCTACAAGCATGCCGTTTCGACGATTCAGCCCGTGACTCCGGTCGACCTTCAGGCGCATGAGGAAGCCGACGATTGACGTCGCAACTCTGGAAGCTGAACTGATTTGAACGACGAACTTATGGACGAGGTCACGCGCGGTGCGCGTGCCCTCGTCGTTTATCCGCAAATGCGTGGCCCTCGGGGTCAGATGGCCGACCTCGATGTGGATGCACGGTTGGAAGAAGCAAAGGGCCTTGCCCTTGCGATCGGGCTGGAAGTGGTCGAAGCGATGGCCATCGTCATCCGCGAACCGCGTGCCGCCACGTTGTTCGGCGAAGGCCAGATCCAGAACATCTCGGTCGCCTGCACGCTGAACGAAGCCGAACTGATCATCGTCGATGGTTCGCTCACTGCGATCCAGCAGCGCAACCTCGAAGAAAAGCTCAAGCGCAAGGTCATCGACCGCACCGGGCTGATTCTGGAAATCTTCGGTGAGCGCGCGGCGACAGCGGAAGGCCGTCTGCAAGTCGAACTCGCCCACCTCGATTACCAGGCCGGCCGCCTCGTGCGCAGCTGGACCCACCTTGAGCGTCAGCGCGGGGGCTTCGGCTTCCTCGGCGGCCCGGGTGAAACCCAGATCGAGGCGGACCGTCGCCTGATCCGCGATCGTATGGCCAAAATCCGCCGCGAACTGGAGCAAGTCCGCCGCACCCGCGGCCTGCACCGCGATCGGCGCGAGAAGGCGCCTTGGCCGATCGTCGCGCTGGTCGGCTACACCAACGCCGGCAAGTCGACGCTGTTCAACCGCCTGACCGGCGCGGAAGTCATGGCGGAAGACCTCCTCTTCGCCACGCTTGACCCGACGATGCGCGCGATTCGCCTGCCGGGCCTCGAAAAGGCGATCCTCTCGGACACCGTGGGCTTCATCTCGGACCTGCCGACGCAGCTTGTCGCCGCTTTCCGCGCGACATTGGAAGAGGTGACCGCCGCCGATGTCATCGTCCACGTGCGCGACATGGCCAATCCCGATACCGAAGCCCAGAAACGTCAGGTTCTCGACATTCTTGCCGACCTCGGTGTGATGGAGCCGAAAATCGACGAACGGGCCTTGCGCCGAAAGGAGCAGGATGACCGCGTTATAGGCTGGGGCCGCGATGATGAGGAAGAGGAGGGGCCGGCTCCGCTGATCCCGATCATCGAGGTCTGGAACAAGTGGGACTTGCTCGCGCCCGAGCAGATCGAAGCGCTGCGCGAGGCGATGTCGCACCGTGATGGTGAGACGATCATCCCCGTTTCAGCGCTGACTGGAGAGGGCTGTGAGGATATGCTCTCGGTCGTCAGCCGCACGCTGACGCTCGATTCGAAGGTCTACAGCTTCGTGATCCCAGCCGCCGACGGCCAGCGCTTGGCCTTCCTCCACGCCCGCGGCGAAGTCGTGGCCGAGGAAGATGCCGGCGAAGGCGAGGAGGGGCCCCTGCTGCGCATTCAGGCACGTCTGTCTGAACGCGAACTCGGTCGTTTTACGTCTCTTTGAAGTCTCAAACCCTCCCTGTCGTGAAACGATGGGGAGGGGCGCACGTTTCAAATCACTCCTTTTCGGCGTGTTTAACCGCCTGCCAGTAGGCTCCCTGTTCATCAAGCGACAGGCCTGAGAAATCGACGCCGTCGCTCGCTGCCAGTGTCTCCATACCCCGGAAACGACGTTCGAACTTCGTGTTCGCGGAACGCAAGGCATCCTCGGGAGCAATACCATTCAGGCGGACAAGGTTGACCGCTGCAAACAACAGATCGCCCGCTTCCTCCAGCTTGTCCGCCTCGGAGGCCTCGTCCAGTTCGGCCATTTCTTCGCGGACCTTATCGGCAGCGCCGCTGGGGTCGGGCCAATCGAAGCCCACCCGCGCGGCGCGTTTCTGCAACTTCTCCGCCCGCATCAACCCTGGCAGCGAAAGCGCCACGCCGTCGATGGCACTCGTCGCGCCCTTGGCAGCGCGCTCTTGGGCTTTGATCGTTTCCCAGCGTTCGGCCTGGGCATCGCCGGAAATGTCATCGCCAAAGATATGTGGATGACGCGCTTCCAGCTTGTTCGAAATCGCTGAGGCCACGTCGGCAAAGGCGAAGTGGCCGAGTTCCTCGGCCATGCGGGCGTGAAACACGACCTGAAGCAGTAGATCGCCCAGTTCGTCGCGCAGCGATGCGAGATCGTCGTGCGCAATCGCTTCAGCGACTTCGTAGGCTTCCTCGATGGTATAAGGCGCGATCGTGGCGAAAGTTTGCTCGCGGTCCCATTCGCAGCCCGTCTGCGGATCACGCAAGCGGGCCATGATGGTTAGGAGGCGGTCAATTTGCTGGTGTCGTCTGTCGGTCATATTGGATCGATAATAGTTATTATGTTAAATTTAACTTTGATTGAACTAGTCATACTCAAGACTGTATCCTGAAACCGGACAGTTGAATGACCAGCACGAGGCCGATGATGATGGCCGCCCATATCGCCACCATTCGCATCGTCTTCCCCGCACCGAGCGAACGAAGCTGCGAATTGCGCGTCACCAGTATCAGGCAACCGATCAATGAGATGGCCGACATGATCATGGCTGTCTGGCTCATGGCGTGATCACCAACCCGTCGTAGGCGATATGGACATTCTCGGGAACCTGCGCGCTCAGCGTGGCATAGTCCATGCTCTTGTCGAGATGCGTCAGCACTGCTGTACCAACCCGGCAGGTCGCGGCCAGTTCAAGCGACATCGCCAGATGCGAATGAGTCGGATGCGGTTCACGGCGCAGGCAGTCGATGACCAGCACATCGCAGCCGTAGAACAAGTCTACCATGCCTTTCGTAATCTCGCTGAAGTCTGTCGCGTAACCGATTGATTTTCCATCGGCATCAAAGAGGAAACCGGTTGATTCAGCCGGGCCGTGCGGCATTTGGGTATGGCCTACCCGAAAACCTTCACACAGTCGCAGCGTATCGAGATTATCCAGCGAAACCAGTGTCGGATACCCGAACTGCCCGGCAAAGACGTAGCCGAAACGCTGGCGCAGCCTGCGCACCGTTTCCGACGCGGCAAAGCCCGGAATCGGCCCGGCACGACCGTAGCGCAGCGGCCGGAGATCGTCGATGCCGTGGCAATGGTCGGCGTGGTCGTGGGTCCAGAATACCGCGTCGATGCGGTGGAATTCGTTCGCCAAAAGCTGCGCGCGCAAGTCCGTCGGAGTATCAACCAGGATGCGCGAACCAGCGTCGCTTTCGACCATAATGGCGACGCGGGTGCGGCGGTTGCGGGGTTCCTCAGGATCGCACAGGCCCCAATCGGCCTTGCCGTCCTCGCCGCCGAGACGTGGGACACCCGTGGACGTCCCGCTACCGAGGATCGTCAGCTTCACGCGGGGCTGTCCGCGTAAGCGGCTTTAGTGAACAGACCGAAGAAATTGCGCGTCGTGGTTTCGCCAAGCTGTTCAAGGGTCACGCCGCGCAGGTCTGCTACGAAACGCGCGGTGTCGGCGGTGAACGCCGGCTCACACTTGCGGCCGCGATGCGGGATCGGCGCCAGGAATGGCGAGTCCGTTTCGACCAGCAGGCGATCTTCGGGAATGACCTTTACGACCTCCTGCAAGTCCTTGGCATTCTTGAAAGTCACGATTCCCGAAATGCTGATCGTCAGGCCCAGGTCGAGTACCTTGCGGCCGAATTCGGCGCTGGCGGTGAAGCAGTGGATCAGGGCTGGGAAAGCCCCCTTCCCCATTTCGTCCTCAAGGATGTGGGCGGTATCCTCTTCGGCGTCGCGGGTGTGGATGATGATCGGCAAGCCGGTTTCGCGCGCCACGGCGATGTGGGTGCGGAACAGGGCTTGTTGAACGGTACGGTCGGACTTGTCGTAATAGTAATCGAGCCCGGTTTCACCGATGCCGATTACACGCGGGTGGGCGGCGGCTTCGAGCAAGGCGCCTTCGCCCAGATCAGCGTGCTGATCGGCTTCGTGAGGATGGATGCCGATCGAGGCCCAGACGTCGCGCTCGCGCGTAGCGGTAGCGACCACGCGGTCCCATTCGCGCTGCCGCGTCGAGATGTTGAGGAACCCAGCGATTCCGGCTTCACGGGCGCGTGTGAGCACGGCCTGCTGGTCCTCGACGAGGCCTTCGTATTCAAGATGGCAGTGCGAATCGATGAGCATCAGACGGCTGCCACCTCTGGCATTTCAAGGCGTGGGAAGACGCCAACGGGCTTGTCGACCTTGTAGCCCGTAGCGACCAGTGTGGCGAACCAGCCCTTGTCGGCCAGCGCTGCGTAATTGCGCGCTTCGGGGGCCAGGGCCATTTGGTCGAGCAGGGCGTCGATCGATGCAGGCACCACGGGGCGCACCGCGATGGCAAGGTCGCGCACGACGCGGAAAAGCGTCATCAGCACGGCTTCCATGCGGGCCGGGTCGGTCTTGCGCAGGGTCCAGGGGGCCTGCTCGTCCACATACTGGTTGCAGGCGAAGACTGCGCGCATCCAGGCGTCGAGGCCGTTGCTGAAGTCCAGCGCATCGAAGGCGGTGCGCAGTCCGGCAATGCCCTCAGCGACGGCGGCGAAAAGCGCGGCGTCGGCTTGGGTTTCGGGCAAGCCAGCCTTAACTTCGCCATCCATGTTCTTGAAGATCATGGACAAGCTGCGCTGAGCAAGATTGCCGAAACTGTTGGCTAGTTCGGCGTTCGCACGCGTCACGATCGCCTCGTGCGACCAAGAACCGTCTTGGCCGAACGCGACTTCGCGCAGCAGGAAGTAGCGGACTGCGTCCACGCCGAAGGTTTCCGCAAGCCCGATCGGATCGGTAACGTTGCCCAGCGATTTCGATTCCTTCTGGCCGCGGTTCAGCAGGAAGCCGTGGCCGAAGACCTGCTTGGGCACCGGCAGTTCGGCGCTCATCAGGAATGCTGGCCAGTAGACCGTGTGGAAACGTACGATATCCTTGCCGATCAGGTGCAGGTCTGCGGGCCAGAATTTCGCGTAATCGCCGTTCTCGTCAGGGAAGCCGAGGCCGGTGATATAGTTCGTCAGGGCATCGACCCAGACGTACATCACATGGTTATCGCTGCCGGGCACCTTGATGCCCCAGTCGAAGCTGGTGCGCGATACCGAGAGATCCCGCAGGCCGCCCTCGACGAAGCGCAGGATTTCGTTCCTGCGGCTGTCGGGACGGATGAAATCGCTCGATCCGTAAAGGTCGAGCAGCTTGTCCTGATATTTCGAAAGGCGGAAGAACCACGATTCCTCGACGGTCCACTCCACGGGCGTGCCTTGGGGGGACAGCTTTTCGCCGCCCTCGCCTGCGACGAGTTCACTTTCGTCGTAGTAGGCTTCGTCGCGCACCGAGTACCAACCCTCGTAGCGGTCGAGGTAGAGGTCGCCGGCAGCCTCCATGCGCTTCCACAGTTCCTGCGTCGCGGCATGGTGGCGCGGCTCGGTTGTGCGGATGAAGACATCGTATCCGATGTTAAGCGTATCGCACATGTCACGGAAATGCTGTGACATTTCCGTCGCCAGATCGGCCGGTGTCATGTCAAGATCGCGAGCCTTCTGGGCCATCTTCAGGCCATGCTCGTCGGTGCCGGTCTGGAAGCGTACGTCGAAACCTTCCGCCTTCTTGAAGCGGGCGACGACGTCGGCGGCGATCGCCTCGTAGGCGTGGCCGATGTGCGGCTTACCGTTCGGGTAGCTGATCGCAGTCGTAATGTAATAGGGCTCGCCCATGCGGCGTCGCGCTTTCTATCTGATGTTTAATGTTCAAAGCTCATGTATTTTCTGAAGAAGGTGCCGCATCATTCGACCCTTCGCGAAAATACGCTAGCGAGCCGCTTCTCTAGGCATCGCGGCCGAGGCCAGCAACCCGCCAATTTCCATTATAAGGAGCCCGGCGTCGAAATTGTAGGTGGAGGCTTGGGTCGACAGCTTCGTCAGGACGCCGTGCGCTTCGATGATTTTCATCTGCCGGGCGCGCGAGGCGTCGCGAAGCTGGTGGACTAGCACTGAGCGCGCCAGTTCCAGTGTGGCGATCTGGCGGTTGCGAGCCGGGCGGGCGCCCATCTCGTCGGCAAGAAGCCCGCGCAAGTGGAACTGGGCGTCTCCCTCGCGCAGGATACGCAGCATCAGGCGGTGAATACCGCCAAGCTCATGCTCGACGAAATCGAGCGCGACGCCGGGCGAGCCGTGTGAAGCGGCGATAGCGGCGCCGCGCGCAGCGGCATCTGCCTGAGGAGCTGCTTGCTGGATCATCGTGTCGAGTTCCTCCGCGCCCAGCGCGGCGAAGCGCAGGACACGGCAGCGCGAGCGGACGGTGGGCAGCAGGCGGCCGGGCTGGTGCGTCAGAAGCAGGAAATAGGTGCCGAAAGGCGGCTCCTCCAGCGCCTTGAGCAGGGCGTTGACGGCGCCCTTCTCCATGTCGTCGGCCGGATCGATGATGATCGCGCGCTTTTCGCCCAAGGTGGGTTTGGTGACGAGGCGACGGATCATGGCGCGCACCTGGTCGACGGTGATGTTGCGCTTGGTCTGGTACGGCTTGCCTTCAGCTTTCTTCTTCGCCTCGTCATCGTTGGCGGGAAGGTGTTCGAGGGTCAGGATATCAGGATGGCCATCGACCTCGGGCAACGGTTGCCCCGGGAGGCGCACCAGTTGGGCAGCGGCGGCACGGGCAAAAGCGCGCTTACCCAGTCCCTTGGCGCCGCTCAGCAGCCAGGCATGGTGCATCCGTTCGGAAGCGACGGCGGACAGCCATTCCTGCCACGCCGCTTCCTGGCCGATGAAAGATGCGTTCATTCGCCGGGCGCCAGTTGCGCATCCAGCGCGGCGAGCACAAGCGCGTGGGTCGACTGCGGGTCGCCGTTACCGTCGATGCGGGCGAAGCGAGCCGGTTCGGCATCGGCAAAGGTTGAAAAGGCACCGGCAACGCGTGCGTGGTAGGCGCTATCGCGGCCGCCGATCCGGTCTGATCCGTCCGTGTCGCGCAAGGTCAGGCGATTGACTGCGACTTCGGGAGACACTTCGACCAGCAGGGTCAGGTCGGGCAAGAGACCCTCGCTGCCGATCTGGTGGAGCAAGCCGATATCGGCGTCGGACAATCCGCTGCCGCCACCCTGGTATGCCCGGCTCGAATCGAGATAACGGTCGCAGATCACCCAGGCGCCGCGCGCCAAGGCCGGGCGTATCAGGCGGTGCACGTGATCAGAGCGCGCAGCCGCGAACAGCAGTGCTTCGGCGCGCGGATTCCAGCTTTCGCCATGATCGCCCTCGACGCCGTCGAGCAGCAGGGCGCGGACGGCCTCCGCTCCCGGCGTGCCGCCCGGCTCGCGGGTAATCACGACTTCCAGCCCACGTTCGCGCAGGGCCTCAGCCAGCAGGCGGGCCTGCGTGGACTTGCCAGCCCCCTCGCCGCCTTCGAGCGCGATGAATCTTCCCTGCATCATGTGAAAAGGTTGATAAGCCCGTTCCACAGCCTGTCCAGCGTGCCGGCCTTGCCGACATCACGCCCGGCGTAGAGCGGCACGCGGCCCGGTGCGAGGCCGGCAACGCGGATTTCCAGTTCGCCTACCTGCTCGCCCTTGCGAACCGGGGCAACAATCGGCCCGCGATAGTGGACGGCGAGCGTGATGCCGGGCTTACTGCCGCGTGCGATAGTAGCGTGGACTTCGCGGTTGGCGACGAGCGGCAGCGTGCGCGCGTCTCCGCCCTGAATGCGGGCCTGCGCTACTGTCTGCCCCTGATCGAATAGATGGCGCGTATCCCAGGCAGTAAAGCCCCATTCGAGCAGCGCCTTTGCAGCATCGTCGCGCACCTTGGGCAGCGGTGAACCGGCCAGCACCATGACGAGGCGGCGTCCACCACGCTCGGCAGTACCGAGGAAGTTGTAGCCAGCCTCGCGGGTGTAGCCGGTTTTGATGCCGTCGGCCCCGGGCACGACGCCTACCGTCGGGTCATGGCTGCGCATGGCGACATCGCGCCAGAGCCAGCGCTTGTGCCCGGAAAACTCACGGTAAAGATCGGGGTAGCGGGTGATCATCGCATCAGCGAGGCGCACCAGATCGCGGGCGGTGACGTAAGTGTTGCCCTCATCCATCCAGCCATTGGGCGTATTGTAATGGCTGCGCGTCATGCCGAGCCGGCGAGCGGCGTCATTCATCTTCGCCGTCCATCCCGCAACGCTGCCCGCGTAACCCTCGCCCAGCACGATCGACGCGTCGTTTGCGGATGCGGTCATGATCCCGTGGAGCAGATCGCGAGTTGTTGGAAAATCCTTCGTCGTCAGGTACATATTTGTACCTTTTGCAAACCATTCACGCTCCGTCTCGGGGCGTTCGTTGAATTTGCGATCCATGCTGAGGCGGCCTGCGCCGATCTCCTCGAAGGCGACGTAGGCGGTCATCACCTTGGTTACCGAAGCGGGTAGGAACGGCGTGTCCGGGTGTCGCTGTTCCAGCACCTGGCCCGATCCCAGGTCGACAAGGATGCTTACCGGGATACGTGCCAGCTGGGCCGGCGGAGTGGGTATGGCTGCCCCGGCGGCGCTGGCGGGCAACGCGACGGCAAGGACGAGCTTCAGAGCATTCAGACTGGACTTCAAGATCCGTATTCTCCCGCGCGTCCGCCGGACGCCTGGCTTTCTACCGCACGGGAGCCATGAAGGTCAGTCCGCGCTCTGGATTCGTGCGTCCCTATAACCTGCACCCTTTGCCTTCTCCAGCGCCTGCGCAGCTTGTGCACGGTTGCTGTAAGGGCCGAGGCGCACGCGCCAGAATTTCCCGGCCTGCGAAACGCTCGCACCAAGCTGCCAGGCGATTTTGCGCGCAGAAGGCTCGGACGAGAATGCAGCCACCTGGACGACAAACGCCCCCTTGGCGGCTGCGGCATTCGGAACTGCTGTCTTTGGAGCAGCGGGCTTGGAAACAGGCGGCTTTGATGCAGTTGGTTTCGGTGCCGCAGTACCGCTGGCCGACGCCTGTGTAGGAGATTTGGGCGTAGCGGCAGGCGGCCGCCTGGCAGGCTGGACCGGGGGCGTGCCTACCGGCGGCATGGCAGCAGGTGCCTTCGTCTGCGCAGGCTTCGCCGCTGCGGGCTTGAGGGCCAATGCCCCTTCGCCCACAGGCAAGGACGGAGGTGTAGGCG
>NZ_CACSJO010000023.1 GCF_902706195.1 Novosphingobium sp. 18050
GGCGCGAGGGGGGCGGGCCGGGCGCCGGGGGCCCCCGCCTTCAGCCAGTGGTCCAGCGTGCGCATCAGCATGGCCGGGTCTACCGGCTTGGAAATGTGGTCGTTCATGCCGGCGGCGAAGCAGCGCTGCTTCTCCTCCTCATAGGCGTGGGCGGTCATGGCGATGATCGGCAGCCGGTCCGCAGACCAGCTTTCGCGGATCACCTTGGTCGCGCTGACGCCGTCCATTTCGGGCATCTGCACGTCCATCAGCACGCCCGCATAGGTCTCGCCGTGATCGCGCACGCGCTCGCAGGCGACGCGGCCGTTTTCAGCGGAATCGACCTGCAGCCCGGCGTCGACCAACAGTTCGGTGGCGATCTCGCGGTTGATCTCGTTGTCTTCAACCAGCAGCACGCGCAGACCGCGCAGGTGCGGAGCGACCATCGGCACCGTCTCTGCGGCGGGAACGGCAGGCTGCATCGGTGCGGCCTTCTGCGAGACGATCTCCGCGATCGTATCGAGCAGTGTCCGGGGTACCACGGGCTTGGTCAGGAAGGCGGCCACTTCCGCGCTGCCCGGTCCCATCACGAAATCGTCGGCGCCGTAGGCGGTGATGATGATCGTGCGCGGGCGGGCGCCCTTGTAGACTGCCGCGTGCATCGCCTCGACCGTCTGCATCCCGTCCATACCGGGCATTTTCCAGTCCAGCAGCACGAGGTCATAGGGGTTGCCGGCATCGTCCGCCGCGCCGATCGCGCCCAGCGCCTCGTCGCCCGAGGCCACGAGGTCCAGCGGGAGGTCCCAGCCTGAGAATATGTCCTGCATGATCTGGCGCGAGGCGGGATTGTCGTCCGCCGCCAGGATGCGCAGGCGGCGGACCTGCGCGGGCACATGAAGTTCGGCGGCATCGGCCTCGTCGTCCAGCGACATGCACATGCGGCAGGTGAAGGTACTGCCTTGGCCGGGGGTGCTGTCGACCCGGATGCTGCCGCCCATCTGCTCGACGATCTGACGGCAGATCGCAAGGCCAAGGCCGGTGCCGCCAAAGCGCCGCGTGGTCGAACTGTCGGCCTGGGTGAAGGAGTTGAACAGCGCCGCCTGCTGCTCGGCGGTCATGCCGATGCCGGTATCGCATACGGCCAGCTGCACCATGATCTGGTCGTCCTGCTCGGCCCCGACATCCAGCAGGATCGTCACCGTTCCGCCTTCGGAGAACTTCACCGCATTGCTGAGCAGGTTGAGCACGACCTGGTTGAAGCGCATCTCGTCGCCCGCGAGGCGGTGGGGCACGTCGCCCGCGATCTGGGACACCACCTTGACGCCGTTCGCCTCGGCATCGGCGGCGACGAGCTGGACCTGATTGCGGATGGCGCCGCGGACGTCGAAGGGATGGGCTTCCAGCGTCAGCTTGCCGGCCTCGTTCTTGGAAAAGTCGAGGATGTCGTTGATGAGCCGCAGCAGCGAGACACCGGCCTGGTTGATCTTGCCGACATAGTCCTTCTGCCGCGCGTCGAGGTCGGTCCGTGCGACGAGGTGGCAGAAGCCCAGGATCGCATTCATCGGCGTGCGGATTTCGTGGCTCATGTTGGCCAGGAACAGACTCTTGGCGCGGTTGGCTTCTTCCGCTTCGTGGGTGCGTTCCTCCAGCGCTTCGTTCTTGGCGAGGATTTCCGCGCTCATGCGCTGGTTGCGCTCGAAACTCTCGACCAGCCGGTCGCTCAGCCATACCAGCACGGCGGTCTGGAAGACGACGATCACGGCGTGGACGATGACGCGGCCCAGATTGCCCTCGCCGGGGAACACCGCATAGGGCAGCAGGTAAAGCAGCAGCAGGTGATGCAGTGTCACTGCTGCCGCGGCGGCGAGGATAGCGCGGCGGTCGCACCAGGCGATCGTCAGCGCCAGCATGGCGAAGAAGTACATGTGCATGTCCATCTGCCAGGCATGGCCGCGCAGCAGGACGAGGAGGATCGCCGGCTCTCCCATCAGGGCGATGGCGGAAAGATAGCGGGTGGCGGGCGCGATGCCCCGGTTGTGCCAGAGCCAGTGGTAACTGCCCGCGAGCAAGGCGCCGGCCAGCCCGGCGCCGATGGGCGAGTGGCCGGTCAGCACCGCGACCATGGCAAGAAGGGGAACGTGGGCCCAGAACAATGCGACCAGAAAGCGGCCGAAGTGCAGGCGCAGCGTGTCCAGTTCCACGTTCACAGGGTATTCTCCGGGGATGAAGGGGGCGCGCATCCGGCCCGCGCGGGAACCGGGACGGCCAGCCAGGCACCTGCCTTGCGCGCTGCGGCCGGGAAATCGGCACGGGTGGAATCGGCTATGACAAGGTTGGAAAACAGAGCCTTGGCCGCCAGCCCGCCATCGGCAGCGCGCACGAGGTGGACGGTCCGGGCCAAAGTCGATCCGGGCGGCGCCATGACCAGATACTGGCTTGAAGGCTGCCCCGTGGTGACCCACGCCACACCCAGCCCGCCAAGGCCGAGCAGGAGCAGCAGGGCGGCCGGAAGAAAGTCTGCGATCCCGCTTCGTTCCGTCCGGATGCCGGGGTCGGCCTTGCGCCTCGCCCCGGCAGGAGCGAGCGGCGGAAGGTCGGATCGTCGAGGCAGGACAGGCCGATTCATACACTCATTATGACGTGATATCGGTTTTTAAGGGTTAATACTGAGTAAGTTTTTCCGCCGCACCTGCGAGGGTGCGGCCGGCCCGGCGAAAGAGGGCAATGCCCAGTCCGATATTGCCGAGAAGCACCAGGCCCTGAGCAGCGAGAAACGGCGGTTCGGTCCCGGTCGGGGCCAGCGCATTGAGCGCGGGCAGCTTCTGGAATGCCTGCACCACCAGTACGAACATGTTCAGCCACAGCGATGCCGTGGCCCCCACCGCGAAAACGCGAGGCGCGGCGCGGCCGAAAACGCCGGTATGGCGGGCGGCCAGGCTGATGGCCAGGACGATGCCGGTAACGATCCCGGTGGCGAAGGCCGGGGTCGCACCGGTGAAGGGGAAGAGGAACCCGGTGACCACCGTCGCCACGGTCGTCCAGATGAACAGGGGTAGCACTGCCCCCGGCGACTTGCCCCGCGCCAGCGCGGGGAGCGCCGCGAGACCGGCGATTATGGCGACCAGACTGATCGCGACATGGGCCGCGACGAACTGCGCGGTGGTGAGGCCCAGGGTCATGGCGCTCCTCCCTGTTCAGGCCGATGCCGTCACGCCGTAGCGCGGCGCGGCGTGGGCATGGGAAAGATCGGGGCGCAGCGCATTGCGGGCTGCGACATAGGCTTCGTAAGCGGCCATGTCGGGCAGGGCGGGGATCGTCACCGTCTCGCCCATGTCCAGCCCGGCGAGGGCGGCGTCGACCATCTCGCCTGCATCCATGATCATCGTAGCGGGCAGGCTGGCGAGCATTTCCCCGGTCCAGATCGCGGTGCGGGTTATGCCGGGCAATACCGCCTGAACGCGCACGCCCTTGGGGCCCAGCTCTGCCTGCAGCGCCTCGGAAAAGGCGAGGACGAAGGCCTTGGTCGCCGGGTAGACGGCGGTGAAACCGGCCGGCATCAGTGCGGTCACCGAGGTCAGGTTGATGATCGTGCCAGCCCCGGCAGCGGCAAGGCGCGGAGCGATCGCGGCGGAGAGCCGGGTGACGGCGCGCACGTTGAGGTCGATCATGCCCGAAAGATACTCGGGATCGGCCTCCAGTATCGGGCCTTCGTTGGCGATCCCGGCATTGTTGACGAGCCCGGTGATCTTCTCATCCTTGCGCAGCCGGGCTTCGATGCGGGCGAGGTCGTCGGGATCGGAAAGATCGGCGCCGATCGTTTCCACCGACACTCCGGTGGCGGCGGCGAGCCGTTCGGCAAGCTCCGCCAGCCGGTCGACGCGGCGGGCGACGAGGATCAGGTCGTGGCCGCGTCTGGCAAGGCGGTCGGCATAAACCGCGCCGATGCCGTCGGAGGCGCCGGTGACGAGAAATGTCTGCGGGGGCATGGGCAATCTCCCTGGTCGTTAGAGACGGAGATTCTGGCGGCAAGGGCACCGATACCAGAATGCACCGAATCGCGCCGGAAAGCGAGCGGAACGGCACGCACCCCTCGATGGCGCGCCCTTGGGGCCGTCACGGGCTGATCGCTGGCGCGCCGGGCGCGTTTTGGCTATCGTGGGGCGTCGGCGGACTGAACTGCGGCGGAGCGCGTAAGGGGCATGCAAGTCGAGAACGAGGCAACTGCCGTAGAAGGCCGTTTCGAACTGCTCGTTCAGAGCGTGACCGACTACGCCATCTACATGCTCGACCCCACCGGGATCGTCACCAGCTGGAATGCTGGGGCGGAGCGTTTCAAGGGGTACAAGCCGCACGAGATCATCGGCCAGCATTTCTCCCGCTTCTATGGCGAGGGTGACCGCGCGGCCGGGATCCCCGAACGCGCCTTGCAGACCGCCGCCACCGAAGGCCGCTTCGAGGCCGAGGGCTGGCGCCTGCGCAAGGATGGCAGCCGGTTCTGGGCCAATGTCGTGATCGACCCGGTTCGCAATCCCGGCGGCCAGCTGATCGGCTTCGCCAAAGTCACACGCGACCTGACCGAGCGGCGCAAGGCCGACGAGGAACTGCGCCGCAGCGAGGAGCGCTTCCGCCTGCTGGTACAGAGCGTGACCGACTACGCGATCTACATGCTCGACCCAGACGGCCATGTCACAAGCTGGAATGCCGGGGCCGAGCGCTTCAAGGGATACCGGGTCGAAGAGATCATCGGTCAGCATTTCTCGCGCTTCTACCTCGACGAGGACCGCGCGGCCGGGGTGCCGGCGCGGGCGCTGGCCACTGCGCTGAATGCGGGACGCTTCGAGGCGGAAGGCTGGCGCCTGCGCAAGGACGGGTCGAAATTCTGGGCCAGCGTGGTCATCGATCCGGTCCGGGGCGACAACGGCGACCTTGTCGGCTTTGCCAAGATCACCCGCGACCTGACCGAGCGCAAGCGCGCGCAGGAGGCGCTGGAGCAGGCCCAGCAGGCCTTCTACCAATCGCAGAAGATGGAGGCGATCGGCCAGCTGACCGGCGGCGTCGCCCACGATTTCAACAACCTGCTTGCCGCCATCGTCGGCAGCGCCGATCTTGCCCGGCGAAGGATGGGGCAGGGGCAGGACATCACCCGCTTCCTCGACAACATCATGGAAGCGGCGCAGCGCGGGGCGACGCTGACCCAGCGCATGCTCGCCTTTGCGCGCAGGCAGGATTTGCGACTGGAAGCGGTGGACCTGGCCGCGCTGGTGCGCGGCATGGCAGAACTGCTGGAACGCACGATCGGATCGGGCGTGACCATCGACACGCAGTTCCCGCTGACCCTTCAGACCGTGCGCGCCGATCCCGCCCAGCTTGAACTGGGGCTGCTGAACCTGGCGGTGAACGCGCGCGATGCGATGCCGGATGGGGGCAGGATACTGATCTCCGCTACACGCGCACAGAGCCGTGTTCAGCAGGGCCTCGCGCCCGGCGACTACGTCTGCCTGACCGTGGCGGACGAGGGCACCGGCATGGATGCAGCCACTTTGGAGAAATCCGTAGAACCGTTCTTCACCACCAAGGGCATCGGCAAGGGCACCGGGCTGGGACTGTCGATGGTGGTGGGCATGGCCGAGCAGTTCGGCGGCAAGGCGACCTTGAAAAGCACACCGGGGGAAGGCACGGCGGTCACGCTGTGGCTGCCTGCGGTGCTTGCCGCTGCCGCCGAAGCTCCGGCGCCGACGGCGCAGGTCGGCCGGATGAAGGCGATGACCGTGCTTGCGGTGGACGACGACGACATCGTCCTGCTCAACACGGCGGCGATGCTGTCAGATCTGGGCCATACGGTGCTGCAGGCCGCGTCGGGCGCGCAGGCTCTCCAGATACTCGGCCGGACCGCCGTGGACCTGCTCGTCACCGACTATGCGATGCCGCAGATGACGGGCGGCGAACTGGCGGACGCGGTGCGGGCCGGGTGGCCGGAGCTGCCGATCCTGATGATCTCGGGATATGCCGATCTGCCGACCGGGGTGCGACTGCATTACCGCCGGCTCGCCAAGCCGTTCCGCCAGGACGAACTCTCCGCCGCGATTGCCGAAATCGTGCCGCTGCCGGTCTCGGGCGAGGTGGTGGAGTTCCGCCCCCGCACATAGGCGCCGAGGCCTGGTGACGCGGCGCGGGCTTGCCACTTTCGCCATTGCGAGCGTGCCCGCAACGACGAAAGTGGCAAAGCCGTCAGAGCACCAGAGGCGCGTGGTTGATGTTCGGCAGCACATGCCGCGCGAACAGGTCCGCTTCGGCCGCGTGCGGATAGCCCGACAGGATGAAGGCATCGATGCCCTCGTCCTGATAGGCGCGCAACTTGGCCAGTACCTGATCGGGATCGCCGACGATCGCCGCGCCGCAGCCCGATCGCGCACGGCCGATGCCGGTCCACAGGTTGTCCTCGACGAAACCGTCGCCGCCCGCGGCAGAGCGCAGTTCCGCCTGCCGGGTCACGCCGACGCTGGCGCTGTCGAGCGACTTCTTGCGGATGGCCTCGCCGGCTTCGTCGTCCAGCTTGGACAGCAGGCGGTCGGCATAGACGCGCGCCTCGTCCTCGGTCTCGCGCACGATCACGTGGGCGCGGTAGCCGAACTTCAGGGTGCGGCCGTACTTGGCGGCGCGCGCGGTCATGTCGGCGATGGTTTCGCGGACCTTGTCCATGGTGTCGGGCCACATCAGGTACACGTCGCAGGCCTTGGCCGCAGCCTCGCGCGCGTCTTCGGAAAGGCCGCCGAAGTAGAGCGGCGGGCACTTGCCCGAAACGGTGGAGATACGCGCCGGCGGCAAGTCGAGGTTGTAGAACTCGCCCTCGTACTTCAGATGCTCGCCGTTCAGCATGATCTTGAGGATCTGCATCACTTCTAGCGTGCGCTGGTAACGGGCGCGGCTGTCCAGCTTCTCGCCCGGCAGGTCGGACGAGATGATGTTGACCGTCAGCCGCCCGCCCAGAATGCGGTCGAGCGTGGCGATGCGGCGGGCCAACTGCGGCGGCCAGTCCTCACCCATGCGTAGCGCCCAGAGCAGGCGGATCGTCTCCGTCATCGGGGCGATGGCGCCCGCGAACATGGTGGTGTCGATCCCCAGCGCATAGCCGGAAGGGAGCAGGATGTTGTCGAACCCGCCCTTTTCGGCCTGCATCACGATGTTGCGGCAGTGCTCCCAGCTGGACGCCAGCATGGGATCGGGCTGGCCGAGGAATTCGTAGTCATCGTCGCACAGCGCCGAAAACCAGCTTACCTCGCAGGTCTTGTCAGAGGTTCCGTTCATGGCAGGGGCTCTCCTTTTGCGGCGACCAGTACCGCGTACCAACGCGCACGGGTCCAGCGGACCTTGAGTGCGTCGGCGCTTTCCGCGATCCGCTCGGCCTTTTGTGATCCGACGATGGGGATGGCGCGGGCCGGGTGCGCCATGATCCAGCTATAGGCAGCCGCCGTGCGCGACACGCCGAACTCTTCTGCCACCGCATCCAGTTCGGCCGCGACGGCCAGCGCGCGCTCGTCCTTGGGGGCCGCGATGCGCCCGCCGCCCAGCGGCGACCATGCCATGACCGCCATGTCCATGGCGATCGCCTGGTCCAGTTCGCCGTTCTCGATCGGCGCCAGCTTGAGCGCGGACAGTTCGGGCTGGGTCGACACGATCGGCAGCGTCATGAACTGCTGCAGGGTGGCGATCTGGGCGGCGGTGAAGTTGGAGACGCCGAAGCTGCGGATCTTGCCCGCCTTGTGCGCTTCGTCGATGGCTTTTGCGATTACCGAAGGGTGCGTCAGGATGTCGGGACGGTGGATCTGCCACAGCTCGACGGTGTCGGTGCCGAGGCGCGCCAGCGAAGCGTCGATGGCAGAGGTGAGGTATCCGGCGCTGGAATCGTAGGGCACGCCCATCGAAATGCCGCCCTTGGTGGCGATCACCAGCTTTTCGCGAAGGCCCGGCTCGCTGGCCAGTGCGCGGCCCAGCAGGGCTTCCGAAGCGCCGAAGGCCTCGTTGTTGTCGGGGCCGTAGATGTCGGCGGTGTCGATCAGGTTGATCCCGGCGTCGAGCGCGGCGTGGAGCAGCTTGACCACGGCCGAGACATCGTCGCCGCAAAGCCGCCAGTTACCCCAGGCGAGGGGGGAGACCATGATGCCGCTCTTGCCGAGCGGGCGACGGGCTTCGGGGGAAGGCAGATAAGTCATGGAGTATCCTGTCAGGGGAGGAAATCGGGATTGATCGCCGCAACCGATGCGCGTTCGACCAGGTCGTGGGGGAGCCTTCGGTGCATCAGGTGAACGCCCTCCAGCAGAAGCTGCGTGGCCGCCAGCGCCAGTTCGCGGGTAGGCTGGTGGATAGTAGTGAGCTGGGGCCAGACCATGCGCGCCAGCGTGGTATCGTCGAACCCGGCGACCGAGAGATCGCGCGGCACATCCAGCCCCATGTCGTGCGCGACGGAAAGGATGCCGGCGGCCATGTCGTCGTTGCTGGCGAAGATCGCGGTGGGGCGGCGGGCCGATTTCAGGAAGCGGTGCGCGGCGGCCACGCCGCTGTCGAAATCGAACTCACCGGGCGCGACCAGCGCCGGCTCGAAAGCGATGCCGGCCCGGTCCAGCGCGCGGCGATAGCCGAACAGGCGCTCTTCCGAGGCCATGTGGTTGGGGTGGCCGCGCACGAAGCCGATCCGGCGGTGGCCCTTGTTGATGAGGTAGGTCGTCATGTCGTCCGCCGCCTGCGCGTCGTCCATGAAGACTGAAGAAGTCATCGCATGGTTGGTGCCCGGCGAAATGCGCACGAAGGGGATGTCCATGCCCTCCAGCGCCTGAAGCACGGCCACGCAGTCCGTCACGGGGGAGGACAGGACGATGCCGTCGACATGGGTTTCGGTGACCAGCCCGCGCACCTGATCGCCCACGGTGGCGTCGGTGACGTCCACCGGCTGGGCTAGCAGGCGCATTCCGGCCTGATTGCAGCCCTCCCAGCAGCCCATCTGGATCTGGTTCATGTAGTAAGGGCTGTGGTTGTCGTAGATCAGCGCGATCTGGCCGGACTTGGTGCCCGCCAGAATGCGCGCCGCCACGCTGGGGCGGAAATCGAGGTCGCGCATCGCCTTTTCGACGCGCTCCTTGGTTTCATCGCTGACGTAGCGGTGGCCGTTCAGCACGCGGCTGACGGTCTTCACCGAAACGCCCGCCAGCGCGGAGACGTCCTTGATGTTGGAGCGTTCGCTCATGCCTTGAACGAGGCAAACAGCGGCGCGAAGTCGCTGGAGGGCAGGTAGAACACCGGCGGCTGGCCGTAAGGCGCATCGACCATGTGCGTGCCCGGCGCGAAGTCCTCGCCCGACCACAGGTGCCGCCATGGCGTATCGCCCGGCAGGATCACGTTGCGGGCCGCCGCATCCGCCTCCACCACGGGCGCGACGAGCATGTCGGCGCCGTAGAGGTACTGGTCCTGCACCGGGAACAGTGCTTCCTCGAAGTAGTGCAGGAACAGCGGGCGCTGCACCGGCAGGCCGGTGGCCACCGCCTCGTCGCTAAGATGGCGCACATAAGGCGCGAGCGCCGCATGAACGCGCGACATCGCCGCGAAAGACGCCAGCATGTCGTCCGAGGAATCGATCTGGAGGTTGTCGTCGGGGCGGTTGCCTTCATGGCTGCGCATCACCGGCGAAAACGCGCCCAGTTCGCACCAGCGCTTGATGAGGTCCGGTGTGCGCACATTACCGTGCAGGCTGGTATAGCCGCCCACGTCGCTATGCGAATAGGCATTGCCGACAAGGCCCGCCGAAAGCGCGGCGGTCAGCACGGTATTGATCCCGTCGTGCCGGGTGAAGTCGACCGATTGGTCCCCCGCCCACAGCAGCGGGCAATGCGCCTGCACGCCCGAGAACCCGGCGCGCATGAAAAACACCGCCTCGCCGGTCTTCCCGCGCGATGCGATGGCGCGGGCGTTCGCCTCGGCCCAGAGCACGGGCCAGCGGTTGTGCAGCAGCATCGGGTCGCTGCCATCGTGCAGGCGCAGATCCACCGGCAGGTATTCCCCGAAGTCCGCCATCCAGCCGGACAGGCCGAAGTCCAGCATCTCGCGCCCGATCACGCGCTCTGCGAACCAGTCGAGGCTGGCCGGGTTGGTGAAGTCCACCACGCCGCAGTCGAACTCGCCAAAATCGACGAGGTAAGGCTCGTCCCTGTCCTGCCGCAGGGCGAGGTGCCCGCCTGCGAGCGCTTCGAGATACTGCACGCCGTCATTGGCGAGATAGGGGTTCACATAGCCAAGGAAGCGGACGCCGCGCGCCGCCAGTGCAGCAATCCTGTCCGGCAGGCCGGGATAGCGCGCCTCGTTCCACGACCAGTCCCAGAACAGGCGGCGCCCGAAAGTGGTCTGGCGAATGCCGATCCAGTCCTCGCACCACAGCCCGCTGACCTGCGCGCCTGCCGCGATGATCTTATCGAGCCGCGCAAAGCTGGCGTCGCCTTCCTTGAGGCCGACGATCGCGCCGCCAATTGCCCAGTCGGGCAGGGCGGGCTGGCGGCCGAAGCGGGTGGATAGCGCGCCGACCAGCGCCGCGATGTCGTCTGCGGCAAAGAACTCGAGGGTGAAGCTGCCTTCCCACACTTCGATCCCATGGCGCGCGGCGTCGGTGAAATCGAGCACGGAATAGGCGCTGCTGCCCAGATGGCAGGCATAAAGGCGCGAGGATAGGAAGGTCGGCTGGGGATAGTTGGTCCACCAGTAATCGCCCCCGGCCATGCCCTGTTCGTCCATCAGCCGGGTCAGTTCGGTGGACTTGTCACGCCCGACGCCGGGTTCGCTGGTCCAGATCGGGAAGCGGCGGCCGGTAAGGTCGAGGTAGCTCATCTGCTCTCCGCCGCCCCAGACGTGTTCGCCGGGCTGGGCGGTGAGTTCGATCCATACGCGGTCGTGCGCGGCGTTCAGCGCCGTGACATGCAGCGAGTCGTCCTTGGCGCTCAGGCGCAGCAAAGGTGCAGCATCGGGCGTCTCGGACAGCAGCAGATCGTCCCCGTCCATGGACATGGCGCCAAGCGCTACTCGCCCGGTCGGGGCATCGTTGATCTCGAAGTTCCCGCGCACCATGCGCACGTCTGGCTGTCCGCTGGCGACCGAGAAGGCAGGGCGGTCAGGCGTGCTGCACAGCACTTCGCGCCCGGCCAGATGGCAGGTGAAACCATGCTCCTGAATGCTGAAAGTCAGCGTCACGATCCTAAACTCCCTACCTGTGCCCGTTGTGCAGCACTCGACGGCGCATTCGCCCTGTCCGATATGACACCGCTTGACAGAAATGCAGGACCCGATCAAGAGGGCAACCAACCAACAGGACGACCTGAGGTGAAAACTTCGGAACGATCCAGATTGAGGAGGGGAGAGTCATGATTTCGGAAAATTCCAACGGTATGGTCAAGCGCGCGGCATTCGCATTTTCTGCGTCCGTGTTCGCACTGGCAGCGGCTACGCCTGCATTTGCCCAAGTTGAAGAAATTATCGTTACTGCGCAGAAGGTTAAGCAGAACATCCAGGATGTTCCGATCGCCATCAGCGCGGTCACCGGCGATGCCATGGCCCGCGCTGGCGCGAAAAGCCTTGAGGACATCACCTCGATCGTTCCCTCGGTCACCTTCCGCAAGGGCACGACCAACGCCAACAGCGCCATCGTGATGCGCGGCGTCGGCACCATCAGTTTCTCGGTCGCGGCCGAACCCAGTGTGTCCACCGTTGTCGACGGCATCGTGCTGAGCCGCTCGGGCCAGTCGTTCCTCGACCTCGTCGATTTCGACCGTCTCGAAGTGCTGCGTGGCCCGCAGGGCACGCTGTTCGGCAAGAACGCATCGGCCGGTCTCGTCAACATCGTTTCCAAGGGCGGCACCAAGGACTTCGAGGCTGAAGCCAACGTTTCCGGCACCACCGACGACGAATATCGCGCCAAGATGACGATTTCGGGCCCCATTGCGCCGGACCTGACGGCGCGTGTCACCGGTTTCTACGGCACGTTCGACGGCAATGTGAAAAACATCGCGGTCGACAAGACCGTCAACGGTTACGAGCACTACGGTGCGCGCGGCCTGATCGATTATGACGGTAACGGCGGCCGCCTGCGCCTGATCGCGGACTACTTCAAGGCCAACGACGATTGCTGCGCCGAAGTCACCGGCGTGTCGCGCGGCGCCGTGCTGGACGCTGAACTGGGCATCACGCCGCAGGGCGAAGATACCCGCAAGGTTAACCAGAACCTCGTCACCCGCTCGCTCGACCGCCAGTACAGCTTCACCGCCAGCGCCGATATCGACACCTTTGCGGACCACACGCTGAGCATCGTCACCGGCTACCGCAACTGGAAGAATACCGAAATCCGCGACGGAGACTTCCTGCCCCGCGCGCTTGCCCCCAATCCCGCGATTGGCGCGACCCCCGCGCTTGCCGCCACCCCGCAGCTGCACGATCGCGGTACGGTTGAAACCGACCAGGTTTCCGCCGAAATCCGCCTGGCATCGCCGCAGAATCAAGCGCTTACCTATCAGGTCGGCGGCTTCATGTGGTATTCGAAGAACAGCCAGGACTTCACCCGCAGCGACGTGACTTGCGCCACTTCGACCTCCCCGGTCGATCCGGTGACGGGCGCGCGTCCGTGCAACCTTGCGGACACGGTCAACACCCTGTTCCCCACCGCCTCTTCGCGCAGCGACGTGTCGTTCCGCAACTGGGCGATCTTCGGGCAGAGCACATACGAGTTCACCCCGGAACTGCGCCTGACGCTGGGCGGCCGCTTCACGCATGACAGCGTTAGCTACGTCCACACCCGCGCGCCTGCAGTGAATGCCACCACCGGCCTTCCCGCAAGCGGCGCAGGACTTTCGGGCGTGGGCGCTGGCGGCACGATCGCCACGGGCGGCAACGGCACCAACACTTCGCGCGGCAGCACCAGCGCCGACAACTTCTCGGGTAAGGCCGTGTTGCAGTACAACGTCGCGGACGACGTGATGGTCTACGGCAGCTACACGCGCGGCTACAAGGGACCGGCGTTCAACGTCTTCTTCAACCACACCGCGCCTACCAACTCGCAGCCGATCGATCCTGAAAAGTCGAACAGCTTCGAAGCCGGCGTGAAGAGCCAGTTCTTCGACCGCATGTTGCAGGTGAATGCGACTGCATTCCTGGTCGATTACAAGGGCTTCCAGGCCAACAACTTCGTCCTGCTCAACGGCGCGGTGGTCACCAACCTGACCAATGCAGGCACCGTGCGCTCGAAGGGCTTCGAGGTCGATGCGACTTTCGCGCCCACCTCGGGCCTGACCTTCCGCGCCAACGCCGCCTATGCCGATGCCAAGGTTCGCCGGTTCAACCCGAACCCGCTCACCAACGCACCGGACGCCCGCGACGGCACCCGCCTGCCGCTGGCGCCCAAGTTCAGCTACACCCTCGGCGCCGACTATGACGTCGATGCCGGCCCGGTGAAGCTCTACCTGTCGAGCGATTGGCACCATGTCTCGAAGCAGTTCTCCGACCTTGGCGAGAGCGGCGAAATCGATCCTTACGGTATCTGGAACGCCAGCATCGGCGTGTCGGATGCGGACGACAAGTACCGCCTGACCTTCATGGTCAGGAACCTGCTGGATGACAGCTACGTGCTGCTCAACACCAGCGCCGGCCAGCGCCTGATGATCCCGCGCGATGCCGACCGTTACGCAGGCCTCAACTTGCGGGCGCGCTTCAACTGAGGGTGGGCGCAAACACCCTCGACTGAAGGCTCGTAGAGAAGCCCCGGCGGACCTCCTCCCCGCCGGGGCTTCTTTTTGCGCGATTGACTTATGTAACCAAATGGGTTATATTCTGCGTCGCCGATTTCGATCGGCTTAGCGGCGGGGCGGGAAGTGTGTAGCTGACACTTCAGGCTTTTCCGCACATGGTCGGCGCCCGGTGGTGGACCGGACAAGCCGCAATCGGATGCGTGGATGAAAACGGGGGTATGCCCCCGGGACCGGCGGCAGGGGAGCGAGCCCGACCCGCCATCCCCGCGCACCACAGGGCCGTGCCGATGAGTTTTTGAGGTTTGCCCCTCTTCGGCCGTTCGCGTTCAACAGGCAAGCTCGACAAGCATGTCGCCTGATGCTGGCGGCCCCAGCGCCGGCCATACCCGCCCGCTGAGTTTCCCTGGCGTTATCCCGCGTTCGCCGGCGGGTGCCGGAGCGTGCCTGCCAAATTTATGGGGCGGTGCGGTATAATTCGGCCCTGAAAACCCTCGTCATTGCGAACATAGCGAAACAACCCAGAGCGCTTACGCCGCCCTGGGTTGCTTCACTGTGCTCACAATGACGGAGTGAATCAGTCGACCGCCGTTTCCAGCTTGGGCTGCATCAGATGGATGAACGCCAGCGCCACCAGATAGGCCGAGCCGCACACCACGAACAGCGGCGCATAGCCCAGCCCCGAATCCAGCGACCAACCGGCGAACTCGATGATCCCCGTACCCGTCAGATTGCCGCCGATGGCGCCCAGCGCGACGACCGTGGCGATCCGGCGAGCGGGGATGATCTCGGTCGCCATGCCGAAGATGTTGGTCGAGAAGCCCTGATGCGCGAACAGGCCCATTCCGATGCAGATCGCCGCGATCCACGGGTTGGTGGCGGTCAGCGCCAGCGGCATCACCAGCACGATCAGGGCAAAGGCCAGCATCGCGCTTTTGCGGGCGGCGTTCACCGACAGGCCGCGCAGGAGCAGGGCCGGGTAGAGCGCACCGCTGCTGACCGCGCCAAGAGCGGCGAGAGTGAAGATGATCGCGATTGGCCAGCCGAGCGCGCCCTGGCTCAGATGGAACTGGCGCGAGAAGAAGTCCGGGGTCCAGAACAGCACGAACCACCAAACCAGATCGGTGAAAGCCTTGGCGCCGATCACGGTCCAGGTGCGGCGGTCGGAAAGGATCACGCCCCACTCCACCTTGCCGCGTGTGGTCGCTGTCTGCCCGGCGATGGGTTTGAGTTTCGCGGTGTTGAAATGCCATGCCGCCAGCCACAGCAGGCCAAGGGCGCCGGTCACCAGAAATGCCGCTTTCCAGCCGAAGGCGATGGCGAAGGGCGGGATCAGCAGAGGGGTGATGATCGCGCCGATGTTGGGCGCGGTGTTGATGATGCCGATGCCGATGGAGCGGCGCTGGATCGGCAGGTAGATCGCCGCGGTCTTCATCGCGGCGGGGGTGTTGACCGATTCTGCCGTGGCCAGCACCGCGCGGGCGATCACGAATTGCTGCACGCTGGCGGCCAGCGCATGGGCCATGCCGGCCAGGCTCCACACCGCCACGGCAAAGCCATAGGCGAAGCGCACGCCGAACCTGTCGACGAACCAGCCTACGCCCAGCAGCGATGCCGCCGCCGCCAGCTGGAAGATCGAGCCGAGGTGAGCGAACTGCTGGTCGGTCCAGTTGAATTCGGCCTCCAGCATGGGTTTGAGCAGCGCCAGAACCTGCCGGTCGACGTAGTTCAGCGCGGTCGCCAGGAAGATCAGCCCGATCAGCACGTTCTGCGCGCGAATGGCGCCGGGATCGGCCGCCCCGGAATTGGTGGAGGCTTCCACAAGCGATGGGGCGGGCGGGGGCGCGGCGCCCGGCGGTTCGTGCAACGTCATTCAGCTCTCCCATAGCCTGCCGCTTCATCGGCGACAATTCATTGTCCTGCGCGCGCAAAGCTCTTGCTCCGCCGTGCGCATGGCCATACAGGTCGATATGACACCGCAGGACAGACAGCAAGCATCTTCATCGCGAAGGATGCAGTCGGGAGACGAGCACAGGTGAGCACAGATCACGCCGGCGACCTTTATGGCGAGATGTTCCTGGTAGAGCAGGGCGCCCCTTCCGCGCCGCGCAGGCGGCTGGAAGAATGGAAGCTGCTATGGCCCGGCCTCGCCATCTGCGGGATCGCGAGCATCGCCGCCGCCTGGCTTTCCGAACATTACGGCGCGCCGATCATCCTGATGGGCCTGCTGATCGGGCTGTCGCTGAACTTCGTCACCAGCGAAGTGCGCACCCATCCCGGCCTCGATTTCGTATCCAAGGCGTGCCTGCGCTGGGGCATCGTGGTGCTGGGCACGCAGGTTACCATCGCGCAGATCGGCGATCTTGGCCCGGTGCCGTTCCTGGCGCTGCTGACGGTGATGGCCGCCGCCATGGGCACGGCGCTGCTGGTGGCGCGATTGAACGGAGCCTCCACCGCGATCGGCCTGCTGGCCGGCGGGGCGACTGCGATCTGCGGCGCTTCGGCGGCGCTGGCGCTGTTCGGCGTGTTGGGGCCGAAGCGGGTCAGCCAGGCGCAGTTCGCGCTGACGCTGGTGGTGATCTCGCTCGCCTCGGCGCTGGCGATGTCGTTCTATCCGCCGCTGGCCGGGCTGCTCCATCTGGACGACCGGCAGGCGGGCTTCCTGATCGGCGCCTCCATCCACGACGTCGCGCAGGCGATCGGCGGCGGTTATGCCTATTCCGATGTTGCGGGCAGCTATGCCACCATCGTCAAGCTATCGCGCGTGGCGCTGCTGGCGCCGGTGGTGGCGATCGTCTCGGTCATGGTATCCGATGAGGACGCAGCCGGGCGGCACTGGATCAGAAAGCTGGCGATGCCCTGGTTCATCACCCTGTTCCTGGTGGTGGTGGTGGTCAATTCGCTGGTCACGATGCCGCAGGTGGTAGTCCATGGAACGCTGACCCTGTCCAAGGCGCTGCTGCTGCTGGCGGTCACGGCCACGGCCATGCGATCGCGCCTTGACCTTGTGATGCAGATGGGCTGGCGCGCGGCTATGCCGGTAGTCGCCGCGACGCTGGCATCCCTGGTGGTGGCGTGCGCGTTCAGCATGTTGATCCTTTGAGAGAATTATGAGCGAAACCCTCTACGATATCGCGATCATCGGCGGCGGCGTGAACGGCTGCGGTATTGCCCGCGACGCCGCCGGGCGCGGCGCCAAAGTGCTGTTGCTGGAGCAGGGCGACCTGGCCGGCGGCACCTCCTCCGCCTCGACCAAGCTGATCCACGGCGGCCTGCGCTACCTCGAACACTACGAGTTCGCGCTGGTCCGCGAGGCATTGTCGGAGCGGGAACGGCTATGGGCCATCGCCCCGCACATCATCCGGCCGATGCGCTTCGTCCTGCCGCATGTGAAGGGCCTGCGCCCGCGCTGGCTGCTGCGCCTCGGCCTGTTTATTTACGACCACATCGGCGGTCGCCGCGCGCTGCCGGCGACCGAATCCATCGACCTGCACCGGCACCCGGCGGGCAAGCCGCTGAAGACCGGCTTCGGCCCGGCCTTCGTCTATTCGGACGGCTGGGTGGACGATGCCCGCCTCGTCGTCCTCAACGCGCGCGACGCGGCGGACCGGGGCGCGACCATCCTTACCCGCACCCCCGTCGATGGGTTGGAGCGCAGGGGCGCGGAGTGGTCGATCCGCAGCGGGGCGAACCGTTTTCGCGCCGAGGCGGTGGTAAACGCCGCCGGTCCCTCGGTGCTCGACATGCTGGGCCGCGCCGGTGAAAAGACCGAGCGGCGGATGCGTCTGGTGCGCGGCTCGCACATCGTCGTGCCGCGCCTGTTCGACCACGCCTACGCCTATTTCTTTCAGATCCCGGACGGGCGCATTTTCTTCGCGATCCCCTATCAGGATGACTTCACCCTGATCGGCACGACCGACCGCGACCACGAAGGCCCTTTGAGTGCAGTGAAGGCCAGCGCGGAGGAGATCGCCTACCTGTGCGAGGCGGCCAATGCCTACTTCGCCAAGGCCATCGCCCCCACCGATGTCGTGTGGAGCTATTCCGGCGTGCGCCCGCTGACCGACGACGGTTCAGGCAAGCCCGAGGCGGCGACGCGCGGTTACAGCTTCGACCTCGATCTGGACTTACAGGGGGCGGCGCCGCTGCTCTCGGTGTTCGGCGGCAAGATTACGACCTACCGCCACCTCGCCAAGGATGCGGTGGAGAAACTGGCGCCCCTCGTGCCCTCGCTGACCGGCAAGGACTGGACGGCGAGTGCCCCGCTTCCCGGCGGCGATTTTCCGATGCAGGGGATCGAGGACCTGAAGGCCGATCTGGCCCGCGGTTATCCCTTTCTCGGCCCTGCGACTGTGGACCGCATCGCCCGCGCCTATGGAACCCTCGCTCGCACCTGGCTGGGCGGGGCGAGCGATCTGGCCATGCTGGGCACGCATTTCGGCTACGGTCTTACCGCTGCGGAAGTAGACTATCTGATCGCGCGCGAATGGGCCACTTGTGCGCAGGACGTGCTGTGGCGCCGTACCAAGCTGGGGCTGCGGCTCGATGCCGTGCAAGTTGCAAAGTTGGAAGAATACATGGGTGAGAAGCGGTGAAGGGCGAACATATTCTGGTCCTCGACGAAGGGACCACCTCCACGCGCGCCATCGTCTACGCGCCGGACGGAAAGATCCTCCATGTCGCGCAGGCGGAACTGACGCAGTATTATCCGGAGCCGGGTCACGTCGAACATGACGCCTCGGAAATCTGGGACAAGACCCTTGCCTGCGCGCGAGCGGTGATCGCCAAACTGGGCGGCGCGGATCGCATCGCCGCGCTGGGCATCACCAACCAGCGCGAGACGGTCGTCGCATGGGATCGCAGCACGGGCGAGCCGATCACCCGCGCTATCGTCTGGCAGGATCGCCGCACCGCCGCCCACTGCGCCCGGCTTCGCGAGGGCGGGCATGAGGAGATGCTGCAGGCCCGCACCGGGCTGGTCATCGACCCCTATTTTTCCGGCACCAAGATGCGCTGGATCCTCGACAACGTGCCGCAGGCGCGCGCGCTGGGGGACCGGCTGGCGCTGGGTACGGTCGAAAGCTGGCTGGTGTGGAAGCTGACCGGCGGCCTGCATGTCTCGGACGCCAGCAATGCCAGCCGCACGCAGCTTCTGGCCCTAGACGGGCCGGACTGGGACGATGACCTGCTCGCCCTGTTCGGGGTGCCCCGCGCGGCGCTGCCCAAGGTAGTCGATACCGCCGGGATCGTCGGCGCCTGCGATGCGGCGCTGCTGGGTGCGGCGATCCCGATCAGCGGGCTGGCGGGGGATCAGCAGTCGGCGACGATCGGCCAGCATTGCCTTGCCATCGGCGATACCAAGGCGACCTTCGGCACCGGCGCTTTCATCCTGACGAACATGGGATCGACGCTGCCGCGTTCCTCGCACCGGCTGCTCGGCACGGTCCTGTGCCAGCAGGACGGGAAGCGGACTTATGCATTGGAAGGCTCAATCTTCGTGGCGGGCAGCCTCATCAAGTGGCTGCGCGACGAGCTGGGCGTCATCCGCACTGCGGCGGAAAGCGAGGAACTGGCCCGCGCCGTGCCGGACAACGGTGGCGTCCTGTTCCTGCCCGCGCTGGCGGGGCTGGGCGCGCCGCACTGGAAGCCCGATGCGACCGGCGTCGTCACCGGCCTGACGCAGGGCACCAGCCGCGCCCATATCGTGCGCGCGGCGATGGAATCGCTGGCCCACCAGTGCCACGACCTGCAGGCAGCCTTCGCGGCGGACGGGGCCGACTGGAAGATGCTGCGCATCGACGGCGGCATGAGCGCCAACAACTGGATGGCGCAGGACCTTGCCGATATCCTCGCCCTGCCGGTGGAACGCCCCGCCGACACGGAGACGACCGCACTGGGCGCGGCGATGCTGGCGGGCGTGGGCGTGGGCCTTCATGCCTCGCTGGAGGATGCGATGACGATGGGCGGCGCGCTCACCCGCTTCACCCCGTCGATGGACGATGCGACCCGCAGCGCCCGGATCGAACCGTGGCAGTCAGGCCTGCGCCGCCATATTGACGGGCTGGGCTAAGCGCGGCGGGATCGCACTCGGCGCCCGGCACCTGTTCACGCGTTCCTCCGCGCAAGACGGGTGCGGCATGAGGGTAAACGGATAAGCCGGCTTGCCGCATCGGGTAGAGCCAGCTTAGACCGTTAGCACGGGCGTTGGGTCTTCAGTCAGATCGTCCGGCGCGGATCGCTTCCGTCCCACTGCGCTGCGGCGCTGCGGATCATGTCGAACAGTTCCACCATCGGCGGCAGCGGTTTGATCACCTCGACCAGCGGGCTGAGGCCATCGCGTGCCGTGTCGAGATAGGCGAAGCGCGATAGCGGCAGGCGCCCTTCCAGCAGCACCGGCACGCCGTCTGCTCTCGCCCGGGCCAGCGTTGCCTCGTAATCATCGATCCAGGTGCCGTAGTGGTGCACGCCGCTTTTCCCGCTTTCCAGAAAGTCGCGGTAGGTCGAAGGCGCGGTGCCGGGCTGGATCAGTTCGATCATGGTATCGCCGCTGTAGCTGATCGATACCCCGCCGAAGATCGGCTCGTCCAGCGGCGCAGGGCGTTCGTCCACCGCCAGTTCCTCGAAGGGCAGGGGAATGGGAAAATCGTAGAACGGCCCCACGCCCATTGTCTGCGTCCAGTGCGAGACCGCCTCGTCCAGATCGGGCACGACATAGGCGACCTGGAAAATCTTTCCGTAAATCCGGCTCATCGTCGGCATTCTCCCGTTGCGCCGCGTTCCCGTGTCCTATCGTCGCACAGGGTCGCGATCATACTTGAAAAACAATCATGACTGTTTTCTAATGAATGTCCACCCCGGTGCGATTCGGCCGAAGAGAGCCGACCGCCGGGGAGGATCGCTTTCGCCGGCCGGCAAGGCGGTGTCCCAGAGGAGAGGGATGACCATGATGAAGCTCGATTTCGACGACTGGAACATCCACGTCGGCACGCCCCACCCCTTCAACGCGCGCGTGCGCCCGGCGATCGATAATGGCACCGGCCGCTCCGATCCGCGCCGCTATCATGACCGCAGCTTCATGCGGGAGGAGTGGGAGAAGGTTTTCGCAAAGAGCTGGCTGTTTGCCGGCCCGGCCTCCGATATCCCCGAGGAAGGCGACTTCTTCACTTTCGACATCGGCCCGGAAAGCTTCATCATCGTGCGCGGCGCGGACGATGCGATCCATGCGCACTACAACGTCTGCCCGCACCGCGGCAGCCGGCTGGTGACGACGGATTTCGGATCGCTCGACCGTTTCACCTGCCCGTTCCATTCGTGGAAGTTCGACCTGGAAGGCCACAACGTCGCCGTTACTGATCCTGAGACATTCCGCTCCGAGGTGCTGTGCCATGACCGCAATTTGACCTCGGTGCGCTGCGAGGTGGCGGTGGGCCTGGTGTTCATCTCGATGGACTCCGAAATCGAGCCGCTGAAGCAGTGGCTGGCGCCGATCCTGCCGCAGCTCGAACTTTACGAGATCGACCAGATGTACGTCGTCCAGCACCGCCGGTCGGACTGGGGCGCGAACTGGAAAGGCGGGGTCGATGCCTTTGCCGAGATCTACCACCTCCACGCCGTCCACCCGCAGACCCAGTGCCTGATGGACGACCGCACCCAGATCGACCTGTGGCCCGGCGGCCTCTCGCGCCAGTTCGTGCCCTTTGCCCAGCCCGCCGCGCGCTTCCCGGATCAGGAGACGGTCAATCCCGGCATCCAGGCGATGCTGCGCGACGCCGGGATCGATCCGGCCAGCTACGAAGGCTCTGCCGCGCAGACCCGGTCGGACGTGCAGAAAGCCAAGCGCCGCCGTTCCGACGAACTGGGGCTGGGGTACGAAAAGTTCAGCGACAGCCAGCTCAGCGATTCGGTGGTCTATTCGCTGTTCCCCAATGGCCAGATCGGCTGCCATCCTGAGGCGATCTTCCTCCATCGCTTCATGCCGCACGCCAGCGATCCGAACCAGTTCACCTACGACACCTGCATCCTCTACCGTCACGTCGATGCGCCCGGTTACAGCGCCCCGGCATGGATGGGGCTGGGGCCGGAAATCGACATGAGCGGGCGCACCCGGCCCGAGATCGTCCACACCGGCCTTGGCGAACCGCCGGGACTTGGCGAAGTGCTCGATCAGGATTCCGACCTCCTGCCGATCGTGCAGGCCGGCGCGCGTTCGCGGGGTTTCCGGGGGCCACTGTGGAGCGAACAGGAAGGTCGCCTGCGCCACTTCCACGCCGAACTGGATCGCCGGATGGAGCGGAGCGTATGAATTACGATCCGCGCAGTTGGGCCGTCCATAAAGGCTCGCAGCATCCTTTCGACAAACCTGCCGCTGTTATCGACAATGGCGCGGACCGGCTCGATCCGGTGCGTTACACCTCGCCCGAATTCTTCGCGCGCGAGTGGGACGAGGTGTTCGCCCGCACCTGGCTGCTTGCCGCGCCGTCCAGCGATCTGGTCGAGGCGGGCGACTGGGTGAAGTTCGATATCGGCCCGGAAAGTTTCATCGTCGTGCGGCAGGAGGACGGCTCGGTCGCGGCGCATTACAACGTGTGCCCGCATCGCGGCAGCCGCCTCGTCACTGGTGAGATGGGCAGTCAGGACAGCTTTACCTGCCCGTTCCATTCGTGGCGTTTCGGCCTGGATGGACACAACCAGAAGGTGACCGACCCGGAGACCTTCCGCCCCGAAGTGCTGTGCCATGATATCAATCTTACCTCGGTTCGCGCCGAAGAAGCGGTGGGGCTGGTGTTCATCAACATGGACAAGGACGCGGCGCCGCTGGCCGAGTTCCTCGCCCCGATCCTGCCGATGCTGGAGACTTACGGCATGGACCGGATGCATGTCGTGCAGCACCGTCGCTCTGACTGGGCGGCGAACTGGAAAGGCGGGATCGACGCGTTCTACGAAAGCTATCACCTCCACGCCATCCACCCGCAGACCATGGGCGTGATCGACGACCGCACCCATATCGACCTGTTCCCCGGCGGCCTCTCGCGCCAGTTCGTGCCGATGGCGCAGCCCAATTCGCATTTCCCCGATCAGGAGGCGATCAACCCCGGCATCGCCATGCTGCTGGCCGATGCGGGGATCGACCCGGAGAGCTTCGCCGGCACCGCAATGGACAGCCGCGCCGCCGTGGCCCACGCCAAGCGCGAACGCGCCGCGCATATGGGGATCGACTATTCGCACT
This sequence comes from Novosphingobium sp. 18050, assembly GCF_902706195.1. Taxonomy (GTDB): domain Bacteria; phylum Pseudomonadota; class Alphaproteobacteria; order Sphingomonadales; family Sphingomonadaceae; genus Novosphingobium. The sequence continues at coordinate 22,972 of NZ_CACSJO010000023.1, forward strand.
TCTCCGATGCGCAGCTGACCGACAGCACGATCTTTGGCATCTTCCCGAACATGCAACTGGGCTGCCACCCCGAGGCAGTGTTCCTCCACCGCTTCAAGCCGCACGCCAGCGACCCCGAGCAGTTCACCTACGAGACGACGATCCTCTACCGCCACGTCGACGTGCCCGGCTACGGTGCGCCGGGGTGGATGGGGCTGGGGGCCGATGTCGACGTGACCGGCGCCACCCGGCCGGATCCAGTCCACACCGGCCTTGGCGAGCCGCCCGGCATGGGCGAGGTGCTGGACCAGGACTCCGACCTTCTGCCGATCGTGCAGGCCGGCGCAAGGTCACGCGGTTTTCGCGGTCCGCTATGGGGCGAACAGGAAGCGCGGCTGCGGCACTTCCACAAGGAACTCGATCGCTGGCTGGAAAAGGTGCCGTCCGGCGCCTGATCCGATGCAGTGATAGGGAAGGGCGCGGGAGGTGGCCACCGGAGAGCGGTCACCACCTCCCGCTTGCCATCAGGCGCCCTGCTTGACCATGCGGCTCATGCGGTCGCCGTCTTCGTGGCGCATGAACATCTTCATGATGTCGCCCGATGTGACCGGACGCATGTCGCCTTCTTCCAGCGGGCGTTCGCCCAGCGAGGACTTGGGGCTGATGTCGACCCCCGCCGCCTTCGCCTGCGCGCGCAGAGCGCCGACGGTGAGGTCCGCTTTCGCATGATGCTGGAAGGGGTCGAAGCGGAACCAGCGCATCGCGTTGCCATGGGTGATCTTGTCGATCTGCGTGTCGGTGAGGTGCTTGATCGTCGGCCAGAGCCGCTCGGGCACTTCGGGCCAGAGCGTGTCCGAGTGCGGATAGTCGCATTCGTAAGCGATATTGTCCTCGCCGATGAACTGGACGTTCTGCAGGCCGAAGGCATCGTCGATGAAGCAGTTCAGGAAGTGCCGCTTGAACATTTCGCTCGGCTTCAGGTCCTGGAAACGCGAGTTGGTCCAGTACTTGTGGCGCGAGTTCGAGAAATCGGCGCGCTCGGTGAAATAGGGCACCCACCCGATCGAGCCTTCGGACAGGGCAATGCGCATGTCGGGGTACTTGTGCAGCGCTTCCAGTTGCAGCCAGTCCGAGGCGGCATAGGCGATCGACATCGGCATGGTGGAAATCCATGCTTCGATTGGCGTCTCCATCGAGGCATGCGGCGCCGGGTTGCCGCCGCCGATGTGGATGCAGATCGTCATGTCGAGATCGGTGATCGCCTTGTAGAACGGGTCCCAGTATTCGTTATGGATGCTGGGCAGGCCCTGGCAGGTCGGGTTCTCGCTGATCGAGACGGTGTGGCACCCCTTGGCGGTGACGCGTTTCAGTTCGGCGATTGTCGCGTCCATGTCCCATGTCGGCAGGATGGCGCAGGGGATGAAGCGGCCCGGATGGGCGCCGCACCATTCATCGATATGCCAGTCGTTGTAGGCGCTGACGTGCTTCACTGCGAGCGCCTTGTCCGGCACCCGGTGCAGCCGCCCACCCGCGAAATCGAACACCGAGCCGAAGTTGAGCGAGGCGGCGACGCCGTTCACGTCCATGTCCTTGACCCGCGCATCGACGCGGTAGACCCCGTCGCGTAGCTGGTCGAGCGAGGTCGGCTCCATGCCGTATTCCTCGAAGGGGCGGCCGACCACGGCGTTGAGCGCCACTGAGGCGAAGCTCTGACCCTGATAAACCCACAGGTCCTTGCCGTTTTCGTCCTTGACCATCTTGGGCGCGCTTTCCAACAGGGCACCGGACAGGTGGTTCTGGAACATGTCGGGCGGTTCGCTGATGTGATCGTCCACGCTGATCAGCACCATGTCGTTCATTTCCATCTCTCGTCTCCCATTCTTCGTGAAGGTGCAGGGCTTTCTTCGCCCGGTTCTCGTTCTTTCCGGCTGGCCTCGAACCGCGCCGCCATTCCCGCAAGGGGCGGGCGGGGGCCTTGGCTGAAATCCTGTGTCGGTGCCTTTGCCCGTGCCAGTTCGGCGCGTTCGGGCTGCATGGTGTAGCAACTCGGACGGTGGAACAGCGCTGCATGCTTTTCGGCTTCGGTAAGAGTGCGGCCATGCGCCACCAGAGCCGCCCATTGAAGCAGCCGTGCCGCTTCCTGCTCCTCGCCGGAAAGCCCGGCGATCCAGTCCCGCAAAGTCACCAGCGACTGCCCCGCGATCGCGCCGGGCGCGGTGAGCACCCCCTCCTGCTCGATCCAATGGTGGAGCACGGCGCCGTCGCGTCGGATTTCGAGCACGCGTCTAGCGCCGCATGGATCGCTGGCGGCAATCGAGTATTCGCTTGGGCCGGCATCGGTCGCATGGCTCGCGGCCAGCACCGCAAGGTCGTGAAGGTGCGTGCAGTTCGCCTGTTTGTCACGCCTTGCGGTGACTTGCGTGAGGGGCAGGCCGGTGAAGGTATCGCCCAGCACCTTCTCGGCGCCGGGGCATGGCGACCATGGTGCGCGGTCCATGAAGGCAGCGACGCTCATCACCACACCCGCTTCGTGCCGGAGTTCGACCAGCATGGCGTGAAGGTCGTCTTCCAGCATCGAGCGCACCACACTTTTGCCCGGTTCGATACGGATCACGCGGCGATAGCCGGGCATGGCGAACACGTCCCCGGGTGGATGCAGGTCAAGGCGGTGCGACGGACGGATCGAGGGACTCCTCATCTGTGCGGCGGGATAGCAGACACTATCGTTCCCTCGGGCGCCTTGCCAGTCGGCCGAGGGCACGATGCGAGCCATCGCATGTGCGATCACCCCTTCCCGAACAGGGACTGGCGGTGTGCCCTTGGGCATGTTTCCAGCGCTCTGGAGGGGCCTGCACATCGCGCCCGCGATTGCAGCGGCGGGCGGATTGAACGCCCCTCCAAGCTGTGTTCATGACCATAGAGAGGCGCGTCCGAGAGTGCCGCATCACAACGATAATCCCCGGGAAAGTCTGCCATGAACTTCGACCTCACCGACGAACAGGAAATGATGCGCGACACTTTCGCGCGCTTTCTCGACGAGCATTCCAGCACCGTGCGCGTGCGCAAGGCACAGGAAACGGCAGGCTTCGACGCGGGGCTGTGGAGCGGCCTTGCCGAACTCGGCGCCTTCGCGATGCGCGTGCCTGAAGATGCGGGCGGCATGGATCTCGGCCTGTTCGATGCGGCGCTGCTGATGGAGGAGGCCGGGCGCACGCTGGTTTCCGGGCCGCTGGCCGAAGCGCTCGTCGCGGCGCGGCTGCTGGGTCAACTGGGCGGGCAGGACGCATTGCTCGAACAGGCGATCGGCGGCGAGGCGGTGGTCACCATCGCCATGCACGACATCGCGGCAAGGCCGGTACAGTGGATCGCCGGCGGCGCGGTAGCGCAGGCCGTGGTGGCCCGGCGCGGCTCGGACGTGGTGCTGGTCACGGTAACGGGCAAGGGCGAGGCGAACCTCGCCACGACCCCCATCGCCGAAATCGACCTTGCTTCGGGCGAGACGGTGGTGCTCGCCTCGGGCGAGGACGCGCTGGCGACCTTCGCCGCCGCCGTGGAGGAGTGGAAGCTCTACATCGCCGTCGGCCTTTCGGGCATTGGGCGGCAGGCTCTGAAAATGGCGGCCGAATATGCCGGTGAGCGCAAGGCGTTCGGCCAGCTGATCGGCACGTTCCAGGGCATCTCTCACCCGCTGGCCGACCTGCTTTGCGACGTGGACGGCGCCAAGTTCCTCGCCTGGAAATCCATCCGCGACATATACGACAATTCCGCCGAGGCGGGCGCGACGATCTCGCTCGCCTACTGGTACGCCTGCGACGCTGCAGCGCGCGCTGTCGCGCAGGGGCTTCACACGTTCGGCGGCTTCGGCCTGTCGAGCGAGTACGACATCCACCTCTACAACCTGCGCGCCAAGGGCTGGCCGCTGGTCGCGGGCGATCCCGCGCTCATGCTGGAGGAAGCAGGCCGCCGCCTTTACGCGGGCGAAGTGGCAGCCCTCCCGGCTTCCGGCGAAGTCCCGCTGGACTTCGACCTGGGCGAGGAAGCCCGCGCCGTTTGCGCCGAGATCGCCGAACTGTTCGCCGCCAAGGTGACGCCCGAAATGAAGGCGCGGTTCCACTATTCCTGGGAAGGCTACGTCCCGGAAGTCCACAAGATGCTGGCTGACCACAGCCTGCTGTTCCCCGGCCTGCCCGAGCACCTCTCTGGCCGCAACATCACCCCCTATGCGCGTATTGCCGCGATGGGCGAGATGGAGCGGCAGGGGTACAATACGCCCGGTGCGAACGTCGCCGCGATGGTGGCGATGATGATCGACAAGTACGGCAGCGACGAACTCAAGGCCGAGGTCCTGCCCCGGATCACCGGCGGTGACGTGCTGTGTTCGCTGGGCTATTCGGAGCCTTCGTGCGGCTCCGACGTCTTCGCCGCACAGTGCAAGGCGACGCAGATGGAGGATGGCTCCTGGCGGATCGACGGCACCAAGATGTGGACCAGCGGCGCCAACCTTTCCAGTTACGTCCTGATGCTGACGCGCACCAATCCCGACGTGCCCAAGCACAAGGGTCTGACGATGTTCATCGTGCCGCTCAAGACCGAAGGTGTCACCGTCCAGGCCGTCCACACCTTCCAGGACGAGCGCACCAACATCACCTTCTACGACGGGGTGGTGATCCCCGACAGCTGGCGTCTTGGTGAAATCGACGGCGGTGTAAAGACCATGAGCGCCGCTCTGGAGCTGGAACACGGCGGCGGTTTCTCCAAGGTCATGAAGGCCATGATCGAGGCGGCAGTGGACCTGACCGGGGAGCTGGGCATCGCGGGCGAGGTCCGTACCCAGTGCCGTCTTGCGCGCAGCGTGGCGCACTTGTGGATATCCGACATGCTGACCTACCGCGCCCAGTGGTCCAGCGTGGAAAAGAAGCCGAACTACGCCTTCGGGCCGATGTCGAAGATGTATTCCTCCGAGAAATTCCTCAGCGACAGCCGCGACCTGCTGGACCTGACCGCGCCCGCATCGCTTTCCAAGCGCGAGGGGCCTGCGGGTTTCCTCAACCAGTGCTATCGCCACGCCGCCGGCACAACGATCTACGGCGGCACCAGCGAGGTGCACCGCTCGATGGTCGCCGAACGAGGCCTTGGCTTGCCGCGCACCCGTGGTTGAGGAGACGACGATGACCGAAGAAGCGCCGCACCTGCTGACCGAGGAAACGGACGGTATCCTCATCGTGACGCTCAACCGCCCGGACAAGCTCAACGCGATCAGCCGCGAGATGATGGACCTGCTGACCGAAGCGGTATTGCGCCTGCGCGAGACGCCCGAACTCAAGGTCATGCTGATCCGTTCGGCGGGGCGCTATTTCAGTTCCGGCGCGGACCTGCGCGGCGGCAACCGGAACATCGCATCCGAGGCGAACGTCGCGGCCAATTCCGCCAGCAAGGTACGCGAGAACCACCGCCTCAACCTCAACAACATGCAGCAGTTGTGGGATGAGATGGAGCATGTCGAAAAGCCCATCGTTGCTGCCCACCATGCGATGTGCGTCGGCGGCGGGCTGGAGATGAGCCTTTCGTGCGACTTTCGCCTCGCCGCGAAAAGTGCGGGCTATGCTTTCCCGGAAGGTCTGTTCGGCGTACTTCCGGCCTCGGGCGGAGTTTCGCGCCTGACGCGCATCTGCGGGCCGCACTGGGCGCGCTGGCTCATCATGGCGAACAAGCCCGCGAGTGCCGAAATGGCCTTCACCATGGGCCTCGTCCACCAGGTGTACGATGACGAGACGTTCGAGGCGGAAGTCATGGATTTCTGCCGCCACCTGGCAAAGCAGAACAGCGAGCAGATGGGCGCCGCCAAGGTGGCGATCGAACTCTGCGCGGAAGTCGGCCGCGATTCCGCCCGTCATGTCGAGCGGATGGCTAACAGTGCTCTCATGCTGAATCCCGATTATATCAAGGGCATGGAAGCCTATCTCAAGGGTGTCGGCGGCAAGGCGAAGTAGCACGGGGAAGCCGCCGCCATTGACATGCGCGGGCAAAGCGGACGAGGGGTCCCGTCACGCCAATTGCTTCTTCGGGTTTCGTTCGCATGCACCTTTCGACAATGCCGCTGGTTCACAAACCAATGGCCTCGCCAGTAGGCGAACTGACGCTGGTCGGCAGCGATGCGGGCCTCGTGGCGGTGCTGTGGGAGGACGACAGGCCGGGGCGGGTGTCGCTTGGCCCCATGGGCGATGGTAGCGACCATCCGGTCCTTGCCCATACCGAAATCCAGCTGCGCGAATATTTCGAAGGCCGCCGCGAGGTGTTCGACCTGCCGCTCGATTTTCGCGGCACCGATTTCCAGAAAAGCGTCTGGCAAGCGCTTCTGCATATCCCCTTTGGCGAAACCCGCAGCTATGCGCAGATCGCTCTGGCCATTGGCCGCCCGACCGCGAGCCGGGCGGTCGGCGCGGCGAACGGCCGTAACCCGATCTCGATCATCACGCCCTGCCACCGGGTGATCGGCACCAGCGGAAGGCTAACCGGCTTTGCCGGAGGACTGGAAGCCAAGGCCTGGCTGCTGTGGCTGGAGGCGGGCCAGCCCCTTCTTTTGTAAAATCGCGCCGCTCAAAACGGCCGGATCGTCACACCGTTGTCGATCACCATCTCCGCGCCCGTTATGAAGCGGGATTCGTCGGAGGCGAGGTACAGCACCAAGGCCGCCACGTCCTTGGGATGTCCCGCCGTTCCGGGCGGCAGCACGCCTTCCGGTATCTCCCGCGTCTGACCCGGCCGTCCCTCGGCGGTCTGGACCATCGGCGTTTCGATCGAGCCGGGATGAACCGAGTTGCAGCGGATCTTGTAGCCTTTCTCCTGGCACATCACCGCGACCGACTTGGTCATCGCCCGCACCGCGCCCTTGGCGGCGGAATAGGCGAAGAAGATCGGGTAGCCCAGCAGCGCGCCCGTCGAACTCATGTTGACGATAGAGCCGCCGCTCCCTTTGTTCATCAGCGGGATCGCGTGCTTGCAGCCCAGGAACACGCCGTCGGTCATGATCGCGCTGACCCAGCGGAACTGCTCAAGGCTAGTTTCCTCGACATCGGCGCTGAGGACGACGCCGGCATTGTTCACCAGCACGTCTAGCCGGCCGAAGCGTGCCTCGATCTCCTGCATGACCGCGATCCACTGCGCCTCGTCGGCAACATCGAGCGCCATCGCGAGAGCGCCGTTACCGATCCGGTCGGCCACGGCCAGCGCCGGTTCCAGCTTCACATCGGTGACCACGACGACCGCGCCTTCGCGGGCCAGCGCCTCGCAGTCCGCCGCGCCCAGTCCCGAGCCGCCGCCGGTGACCAGCGCGACTTTGCCTTCAACCCGGCCCATTTCGCTCTCCCTTTGTTATTATCTGAAGGAAGCCTCAGGCGGCCCCGTCTTCGCTGAAGTAGTCCGGCATCCCGGCTGGCCAGATCACGCCCCACTGCGCCTGTCCGCCGTCGATGACGATGAGATCGCCGTTGATGAAGCGCGCGGCGGGCGATGCGAGGTAGGCGATGGATTCCGCCACGTCCCAGGCATTGCCGCGCATCCGCATCGGGTTCGCCTTGTGGAAGCGGGCGAGGGCTTCTTCGGGATACATGCGGAAGCCCTCGGTCTCGATCACGCCGGGGCCGATGCAGTTCACGCGGATGTTCCACTGCGACCACTCGGTGGCCAGCGTCTTGGACAGGTAGATCACCCCGGCGCGCGCGGCACAGGTATGCGCGGCCTGCGGCATGCCACGTTCGACATTGGCTACGATGTTGATGATGTTGCCCGGCTTGCCGTCGGCGCGCCAACGTTTGGCGGCTTCCTGCATCATCCACCATGTGCCGTTGAGGTTGGTGTCGATCACCGCCATCCAGCCCTTGCGGCTGAAGTCTATGGCGTCCTGCGGGAACTGGCCGCCGGCATTGTTGACCACGGTGTCGAGGCCGCCGAAGTGGTCGTGCACGGCACCGATCAGCGCCTCGACGCCTTCGGGATCGCGGATGTTGGTCGGCACGGCCAGCACGTCGCTGTCGAAAGTGTCCTTCACCAGATCGACGGTGGTCTGCAGCTTTTCCGCATCGCGCCCGCAGATGGCGACCTGCGCGCCCAGCTTCGCCGCGAGGAACGCCGCGGCTTTGCCCATACCGCTGCCCGCGCCGGTAATCAGCACGGTCTGCCCGGCCAGCATGTCGTCGCGGTAGATCGAGGTCTGCGCGCGCAGCGCTTCTTCATCAAGCCCCCGCGCCGGACGGTCGGGGCCGTCATCCTCGGGGCGGAAGACCTTTGCGGTGAAGTCTCTGGGCGCGTTCAAATGGCTTGTCCTTGAAATCGATGGCTAGATCGATCGCATGAGCGGAGGGCGAATCGACGGTAAAGGTTCGGTCGCTGCCGAACTTTTCCTCTACCGCGAAGCACGCTAGCCTCGCTGCATCAAAAAGACAAACAAGATTGTTTTTAGAAGATGAAGGGCAGCCGGGTTAAAGCTGGCTGTTCAACTTGTGCTTGGGGCGGAGAGATACGGGAGTTGAGGGCTTTCTTCCCGTCAGTCGTCGAGCCGGGCCATCAGGACACGGATCTGGCTTTCCAGATGCGTGAGCATCGCCGGAACCTTCACCGGGTCCATTGCCCCGGTATGGACCGCAATCGCCATGCCTTCCAGGATCGTCACCGACAGGTTCATGGCAAGGTCGAAGCCTACCGGATCGACACGCCATTCGGGGAAGAGAACTTCCGCCTGCGCGTTGAAGCGCTCGCGAAATTCTTCCTGCAAGGGCAACATGATCCCGGCAAGGTCCTTGTCGGTGCGCGCGGCCATGGCCAGTTCGTGAAAGGCGATGAAGGCCGGCTTCTGGACTTGTCCCCAGTAGGTCTCGACCAGGGTGTCGACATCATGCTCGGGCTTTTCGGCGGCGCGACGGAAGGCCCGCAGACGCTTTTCGTGCAGTTCGACAATGGTCGCCTTGATCAGCGCTGCGCCGTTCTCGAAGTGGTGCATCATCGCCCCGCGCGAAAGACCCGCTTCCTGCGCCACGCGCGGGGTCGTGGTGTTAGCATAGCCGTGCTTGACGAGGGAGCGCACGGTGGCGTCGATCAGCCGGCTGCGCGTCTGCGCGGCCTTCGTCGCCTGCAAGGTGTTGCCCGAGGTTTTTGCGCTCGCAGTCCTGGGCGGTGCCTTGGCAGCGGCGCGGGGCTTGGCAGTGCTGGTCGTGCGCGAGAGGGCCATGTGATTCGCCTGAGAAATTGCTGTCGCCGGTGACTGCAATTCACCGGGCCATCCAGTCCGCTTACTATCAAGGAGCCCCCCGGTGCAAGCGCCGCACCCGCGTAAAGCCCGGCCTTTCCTGCGGATAGCGCCGCATCGGACGCTTTCGCAGTTGGTGCAATTAAAACATGCATGACTGATTGTAATTTTCGATGCGCTTGATAATCTCCCTCCAAACAGACTTCGCACGGCGGCCGCAGCAGTGGGTGACCGGAAAGAGCACAGGACATTGGGAGAGCAGGCGATGGGCGACAGGCAGCCAATCCTGACTATGGGTGAAATGATTCGGTCCTCGGGTCAGAGGTTCGCGGACCGCGATGCGGTCGTGTTCCCGGACCGGCGGCTGGGCTATGCCGAACTTAACCGCAAGGCGCGCGACTGGGCAAAGGCGCTGGCCGGGATGGGAGTGAAGCCGGGCGACAATGTCGGCCTGCTGCTGCCGACCTGCCTTGACTTCATCACCGCCTTCTACGGTATCACCATGGCCGGTGGCGTCGCCGTGCCGGTGAATGCGCGCTATCAGGCTAGGGAACTGGGTTTCGTCGCCGTCGATGCCGATCTGGTGGCGATTATTACCACCGGCAAGGTAGCCGACGGCCTCGATTTCAGCGCTCGACTTGAAGCGGCGCTGCCCTCGCTGACGCAGGCGGGCGACCCTTGGGCACTCTCCTTGCCTGAGGCCCCCCGCCTGCGCAGCATCATCTGTCTCGATGAGCGCTGCGCGCCTTACCTCGTGCCCGCGAACGCCGCCCTCGCGAAAGGCGCGAAGATCGCCGAGGACGAGATCGATGCGCGGATCGATGCGGTGTCGCCGCAGGATACGGCGATGATCCTCTACACCTCGGGCACCACGGCGAACCCCAAGGGCGCTATGATCAGCCACCGTGCGCAAGTCGCCAACAGTCGCGGTCTTGGCGTGCGGTACGAGTGTACCGGCGAGGACAAGGTCTGGTCGCCGCTGCCGATCTTCCATATCGCGGGCATCCTGCCGATGACGATGATCCTGGACCTTGGCGGGATCTATATGACGATCCCGAAGTTCGATGCAGGCGTGGGGCTGGAAATGCTCGGCCGGGAAGGGGCGACGATTGCCTATCCAAGCTTCGTCACGATCATGCAGGACCTCATCACCCACCCGACTTTCAAGGACACCGACCTTTCGAAGTTGCGGATCATGAATTCCAATTTCGCCGTCCAGCCCGAATGGATCAAGCTGGCGGTGGCGGAGGCCATGCCGCACACCATCCAGGTCGGCACTTACGGCCTTACCGAAGGCGCCGGCACGGTTTCCACCAGTCGCCTTTCCGACAGCTACGAAGTGCGCACCGGGCGCTGCGGTGTCCCGTTGGAGGAATGGCAGGTCCGCATCGTCGATCCCGAAACCGGCGCTGATTGCGGGCCCGGCGAGCAGGGCGAGATCGTCCTTGGCGGCCCCAACGTCCTTAAGGGTTACTACAATGCCCCGGAGAAGACGGCAGAGGCGATCCGCGGCGGCTGGTTCTTCTCCGGCGACATTGGATCGATCGATGCGAACGGCAACGTGATGTTCCACGGCCGTACCAAAGACATGCTCAAAGTGGGCGGCGAAAACGTGGCAGCGGCTGAGATCGAGGCCATGCTCCAGACTCACCCGGCGGTGAAGCTGGCACAGGTAGTGGGACTGCCGGACGAGCGTTACGCCGAAGTCCCCGCCGCCTTCGTCGAACTGGCCGAGGGCGCGCATGCCAGCGAGCAGGACCTCATCGACCACTGCAAGGGCCGTATCGCCGGCTTCAAGGTACCGCGCCATGTTCGCTTCGTCGAAGTCTGGCCGATGTCGACCTCGAAGATCCAGAAATTCCGTCTGCGTGAAGGTCTGATCGCGGAGTTGCAGGCGGCCTGAAGTGCCGGTCCTGAAAATAAAAAAGGCAGTCCTGATTGTCTTTTTTATTGCAACGCAAGGCGCAGGGGTCCTACAATCGGACCGAGAGATTAGAGCGGCCGCCCGAACGAATTCGGCAGCGTCCGGGCAGGACAAGGAAGAGGCAAGATGGATCTGGGACTGGCGGGCAAGAAGGCGATCCTCGTCGGCGCGGCGCGCGGCATCGGCTATTCCGTGGCCGAAGTCCTGGCGCGTGAGGGCTGCGACATCGCGCTCACCGCGCGCAGCGAAGACAGCGTCAAGGACGCAGTGGCGGAGCTTTCCAAATACGGCACCAAGGTGGTCGGCAAGCCGGTCAACGCCAAGCAGCCCGAGGCCTACAAGGAGTGGATCGACTGGGCGGTCGAGGAGCTGGACGGCGTCGACATCCTAGTGCCCTTCACTTCGGCTGGAGGCGGCATGGGCAGCGAAAAGTACTGGTACAACGCCTTTGAAACCGATGTGATGGGTGTCGTCCGTGCTGTCGAGGGCGTGATCGAGAAGATGACCGAACAGCAGCGCGGCTCGATCGTGCTGCTTGGTTCCACCTCCACGGCTGAGGCGATGGGCGGCCCGCAGCCCTACAACGCGATGAAGGCCAGCCTCATCACCTGGGGCAAGCAGTTGGCGCTTTGGCACGGCAAGAACGGCATCCGCGTGAATGTCGTCTCGCCCGGCCCGATAGAGTTCGAGGGCGGCAACTGGGACATGATCAAAGGCACGATGGAGAAGTTTTACGCGTCCCAGCTGCGCCAGCAGCCGTCGGGCCGTCTCGGTCGGCCTGAGGAAGTGGCCAAGGCCATCGCCTTCCTCGCCAGCGACGCCGCGAGCTGGTGCAACGGTTCGCACCTCGTCGTGGACGGGGGCTTCACCAATCGGACGCACTTCTGATGACGGGCCAAGGTATCCCGGGGCATGTCATGGGCTGGGACGCAGGCGCGATGGATGTGCGCCGCGTCGTCCATCCGTACCGCGTCGATCCCGAGACGGTCGGCAACGGCACCCCCACCGAAAAGGCGCCGGACCCCCAGCTCGGCACCGAGATGATCCCGGCGGCGCGCTATTACTCGCCCGATTACATGAACCTGGAGTGGGAGCGGGTCTGGACCAAGGTCTGGCTGCTGGGCGGCCGCAGCGACGACATGCCCGAGCCAGGCGACTACATCTGCACCGATATCGGCAAGGAATCGGTGCTGCTGGTGCGCCAGGCCGATGGCTCGATCCGCGCCTTCCCGAACGTCTGCCTCCACCGCGGCAACCGCCTGCGGCCCGAAGGGCGCGGCAATGCCGAGAAGTTCCAGTGCATGTACCACCACTGGACTTACGGCCTCGACGGCAAGCTGGATCATATCCCGGACCTTTGCACCTTCCTCCAGGGCGGGCCGACGGACATGGCGCTGACCGCGCTGCCCTGCACCGAGTGGAACAGCTTCGTGTGGTTCTCGCTCGACCAGAACATCGAACCGTTCGAGGATTTCATCGATCCCCTCAAGCGCCACCTGGAACCCTACCACCCCGAGCGGATGGCCTGGATGCGTGACATCACGGTGGAGTGGGACTGCAACTGGAAGACCTCGGTAGACGCCTTCAACGAGACTTATCACGTGCAGGGCATCCACCCCCAGCTCAAGTGGTATCTGGATGACGTCAACGTCCAGATCGACTGCTACGGCAAGCACAGCCGCTACCTGATCCCCTTCGCGGCGATATCTCCGCGCGTTGCCATGCCGAGCCAGATCCCGCCCGCGATCCACGAGATCATGGTCCACGCCGGCATGGACCCGGCCGAATACGAAGGCCGCGTCTCCGATATTCGCCGCGACGTGCAGCTGTTCAAGCGCGAACACGGCGCATCGCAGGGCAAGGACTATTCCGAGCTGAACGACGAGCAGCTTACCGACGATTACCACTACACGATCTTCCCGAACGTGTCGGTCAACGTCCACGCCGATGACGTGATGCTGTTCCGCCAGCGTCCTCATCCGAACGACCCGAACAAAATGCTCTACGACATCTGGATGTTCGGCCTGATCCCCGAAGGCGAGGAATGGCCCGAACGGGTGCGCCACCAGCACTTCAGGCACGGCGACAAGACGATCGGCCAGGTTCTTGATCAGGATGCCTTCAACCTGCCTACTGTGCAGACGGGCATGAAGTCCGATTACTTCCCCGGCCTGTGGATCGGCGATCAAGAACTGCGCATCCGCCACTTCCACAAGGTGATGGACGACTACATCTACGGCCCCGGCGAAAAGGGGCCCGGCGATCTATAGAAGCACAACCTCTCTCCCCGCTCAGGCTGAGCTTGTCGAAGCCCCTGCAGCGAGGCGCGAGGCCCCAATCCTTCGACAGGCTCAGGATGAGCGGAGTGGTTTGGGACAATTGGCAAAAGAACACGGACGGGAGAGCTACCGTGCAATTTAACCGCGACGAACTGCTAGGCGCCTATCGCCGGATGAAAGTCATCCGCGAGTTCGAGGAACGCCTGCACGAAGAGATCAAAACCGGCGAGATTGCCGGCTTCACCCACCTCTACGCGGGCCAGGAAGCGGTCGCGGTGGGTATCTGCGACCAGCTTACGGTGGAGGACATGATCGTCTCCACCCACCGCGGCCACGGCCACTGCATCGCCAAGGGCTGCGACGTGAAGGGTATGATGAAGGAGATCTTCGGCCGCGCCGGAGGGCTGTGCAAGGGCCGGGGCGGCTCGATGCACATCGCCGATCTCGACGTGGGGATGCTGGGCGCCAACGGCATCGTCGGGGGCGGCGCGCCGCAGGCGGTGGGCGCGGCGATCGCTGCGCGTATCGACGGAAAGGGCCGTGTCGGCATCGCCTTTTCGGGCGACGGCGCTTGTAACCAAGGCACCACGTTCGAGGCGATGAACCTCGCCGTGGTCATCAAGGCCCCGGCGATCTTCGTCTTCGAGAACAACCACTATTCCGAACACACCGGCGATGCCTATGCCGTGGGCACCAGCAAGGATATTGCCAGCCGTGCCGAAGGTTTCGGCATGAAGGCCTGGCGCGCCAATGGCTGCGACTTCTTCGAAACCTACACGGCTTTTTCGGAACTTCTCGAATATGTCCGCGCGGGCAACGGCCCGGCGGCCATCGAGCTCGATACCGAGCGCTATTACGGCCACTTCGAGGGCGACCCCCAGCGCTATCGCGGCAAGGGCGAGATCGACCGTATCCGCGCCGAACGCGATTGCCTCAAGGCGTTCCGCGCCAAGGTGGTCGGTGCGGCGCTGCTGACCGATGACGATCTCGACAAGGTCGACGCCGAAGTGATCGCGCAGATCGAGGAGGCCGTGGTCGAAGCCCGCGCCGACGAACTGCCCGATCCCGCCACCGTCGCCGACGACGTCTACGTCGAATATTACTGAGGGACCGGACATGGCCATCATGAACATCCGCGAGGCGATCGTCTCGACGCTGCACGCGGAAATGGAACGCGATTCCGACATCATCCTGCTGGGTGAAGACGTGGTCGGCGGCAACGGCACTGCCGGCGGCCCCGAAGCGATCGGCGGCATCTGGGGCACCAGTCCCGGCCTGTGGGAGAAATTCGGGCCCGAGCGCGTGATCGACACGCCGATTTCCGAAAGCGCGATTATCGGCGCGGCGGCAGGCGCGGCGCTGGCGGGCAAGAGGCCGGTGGCGGAACTGATGTTCGCAGACTTCGTGGGCGTCAGCCTCGACCAGATCTGGAACCAGATGGCCAAGTTCCGCTACATGTTCGGCGGCAAGACCAGGTGCCCCGCCGTGGTGCGGCTGGTCTACGGCGCGGGCATGTCGACGGCGGCGCAGCATAGCCAGTCGGTCTATGCCATGCTTACCGCCATGCCCGGTCTCAAGGTGGTGCTGCCGACCACCCCCGCCGACGCCAAGGGTCTGCTCACCGAAGCCCTGCGCGGCGACGATCCGGTCATGTATTTCGAACACAAGACGCTCTACGGTGTGAAAGGTGAAGTGCCCGAGGGCGAATATCGCCAGCGTTTCGGCGAGGCGCGCGTGGTGCGCGAGGGCGGCGACGTCACCGTGATCGCCTGCGGGCGCATGGTCAATTTCTCCGAAAAAGCGGCGGACAAGCTGGCGGCGGACGGCATCGGCATGGACCTGCTCGACCTGCGCACCACTAGCCCGCTGGACGAGGACGCGATCCTCGAATCCGTCGAGCAGACCGGCCGTCTGGTGGTGGTCGATGAAACCCCGCCGCGTTGCAGCCTTGCGGCCGATATCTGCGCGATGGTTGCCCAACGAGCTTTCACCAGCCTGAAGGCGCCGCCGCAGATGGTGACCGCGCCGCATAGCCCGATCCCCTTCGCCCGCAATCTCGAGCGCGCCTGGGTGCCCTCGCCGCAGAAGGTCGAGGAAGCGGTCCGCCGCGTCCTCGCCTTCCGTTGAGGGAGGGGCAGACGATGGCGAAACTCACGCCTTTCACGATGCCCAAGTGGGGTATCGAGATGGCCGAAGGCACGATTGCCGACTGGATGGTGGCCGAAAACGCCCCGTTCGAACGCGGCACCGTGCTGACGCTCATCGAAACCGACAAGATCACCAACGAGGTCGAGGCCGAAAAAGCGGGCCGCTTCGTGCGCATCATGGCCGAGGCCGGGCAGACCTATCCGGTCGGCGCGCTGCTGGCCGTGCTGAGCGAAGGCGGCGAGGCGAGCGCGGCGGAGATCGACGCGGTGATCGCGGCGTTCCGTCCCTCAGAAGCGGGCTTCGGCCCTGAGGGTGAGGACGAAGCGCCTGCATCTGCTCCGGCGGCTGCGCCTGTCGCGCCGCCCGTTCCCGAAGGCATCGCCATCAGCCCGGTCGCACTGGCCGAGGCGCAGCGTCTGGGCGTTGATCTTGCGACGGTAACCGGCACGGGCAGGGGAGGGCGCATCTTCGCGCAGGATGTGCATCAGGCCGGGCGTCCCGAAAGCCAGCCTGCGCTTGCGGGCGTCTTTGCGATGACGGCGGATAGCCCCGTGCTTTCCACCCCGGTCGCGCGCCGTATCGCGGCGCTCAACGGGCTGGATCTGGCCAAGGTCAAGGGCAGCGGTCACCGGGGCAAAGTGCGCCGCGATGACGTTCTGGCGGTGGTCAGCCAGGCCGCGCCGCAACCGGCTCCGGTCGCTGCTGCGCCGGCACCTGCACCTGCACCTGCACCGGCCCCGGTCGCCGCGCCGCCTGTCGCCGGCAATGTCGATATCGCGCCGATGAGTTCGATGCGCCGCACGATTGCGCGGCGGCTCACCGAATCCAAGCAGCAGATCCCGCACTTCTACGTCCGCCGCCGCGTGCGCGCGGACCGGCTGCTGGCGCTGCGGGCCTCGCTTGGGCCCGACAAGCCCAGCGTCAACGACTTCATCGTCAAGGCCTGCGCCCTCGCGCTGATGGAAGTGCCCGCCGTCAACATCCAGGTCCACGGCAACGACATCCACCGCTTCGCCTCCGCCGACGTGGCCGTGGCGGTGGCGACCGAGAAGGGCCTCGTCACCCCCATCGTGTTTGGCGCGGACGACCTTTCGGTGGCCCAGATCGGCGCGGCGATGAAGGCGCTGGCCCAGCGCGCCCGCAGCGGCAAGCTGAAGCCGGAGGAGTTCTCCGGCGGCAGCTTCTCGCTCTCCAACCTCGGCGGGTTCGGGGTCGAGCAGTTCGACGCCATCATCAACCCGCCGCAGGGCGCGATCCTGGCGGTCGGCACCGCGCGGCCCGAGCCCATCGACGACGACGGCGCGATCCGCATCGTGCCGGTGCTCCACCTTTCGCTTTCGTGCGACCACCGCGCGATCGACGGGGCTGACGGCGGCCGCTTCATGGCCGCGCTCGCCAACCTCATCGAACAACCCCATCTGCTCTGAAAGACCCACGCGATGAACTTCAAGCTGACCGAAGACCAACTGCAGCTGCAGGAAGCCTCACGCACGTTCGCCCGCGCCGAACTTCCCGCCATCGCCGCCGAACTGGAGCGCGACAACAAGCCGCCTAGCCGCGCGCTGCTGAAGCGCTACGCCGAGATGGGCTTCCTGGGCATCAACGTGTCGAGCGAGCTGGGCGGCCTCGGCATGGGCAATATCGAGGCGCTGATCGTGCTGGAGGAATTCGGCAAGATTTCCTCGGCGGTGGGTTTTCCGATCTTCGAAAGTTCGGTCGGCCCGGTGCGCGCGATCGAGTATTTCGCCTCGGATACGCTCAGGAAGCGTGTCGTTCCGGCGGTCTGCGCGGGGGACATGGTGATCGCGGTGTCGATGTCCGAACCGGATGCGGGCAGCGCGCTGACCGACCTCAAGACCAAAGGGGTGGTCAAGGGCGACAAGCTGGTCATCAACGGCACCAAGCGGTGGTGCTCGGGCGGCGGGCATTCCGATGCCTATGTGGTCTATTGCCGCCTTTCGGATGAGCCGGGCGCCAAGGGTATCGGCGCGGTGCTGGTGGAAAAGGACGCGCCGGGCATCTCGTTCGGGCCGAATGAACAGCTAATGGGGTTCCGTGGTATCCCGTCCTCTGACATCAATTTCGATGACTGCGAGGTGCCGCTCGACAATGTGATCGTCCATGCCGGCGGCGGTTTCAAGAAGCTGATGGAGGCGTTCGACCTCGAACGCTGCGGCAATGCGACGATGTCGCTGGCGCAGGCCTCCGGCGCGCTGGAGGATGTCAGCGCCTATGTTCAGGAGCGCAAGCAGTTCGGCAAGGCGATCGCCGAATTTCAGGCGGTGCAGATCAAGCTGGCCGAGATGCAGATGAAGGTGGAAGCCGCCCGCCTGCTGATCTGGCGCGCCGCCTCGCTGGCCGAGGACGGCCTGCCTTCGGTGCTGCACAGCTCTACGGGCAAGTGCTTTGCCAATACCATCGCCCGCGAGGTGACCGGTGACGCGATGCAGCTGATGGGCGCCTATGGCTATTCCAAAGAGTTTCCGATGGAACGCCGTCTGCGCGATAGCTGGGGCTGGGGTATCGCCGGCGGTGCGATCGACATCCAGAAGGTCAACATCGCCGGCGCCATGCTGGGGCGGCGGTTCGACCAGCGGCGGTGACAAATGAATGAGGGGGGCGGCGCTTTAGCGAGCCATGAGGGGGTGGCCCGGCATCCGTGCTTTCAGCGCGCGGTGCCGGCCATCCGCTCCCTCGCGCCGCGCGTGTAGACCAGGTTGATGCTGGTGAACGTAAGTGCCTCGGTCCCGTCCGCCAGCACCACGGCGTAGCGCGTCATCGCCGTACCGCGATCGGTGCGGCTTTTCGAGGGTTCGAGGCTGACGATCTCGCTCGTCACATGGATCGCGTCGCCGGCGCGGATCGCGCGCTTGAGGCGCAGTTCATCCCAGCCCACGCCGCAGACCCAGTCAATGTCCCAGTTGATCTCGTGGTCCATCTGCCGCCACAGCGCGAGGACGTGGATGCCGCTCGCCACCACTTCGCCGAAGACCGACTGCGCGGCGCTTTCGGGATCGGTGTGGAACCACTGCGGATCGTACCGCCGCGCGAATTCCAGCATCTCTTCCTGAGACACCGTGCGCGGGGATGAGCAGCGGAATTCCCCGATTTCCAGGTCTTCGAAAGTCCGATACGGCGCACGCGGGACGAAGGCTTCGCTCACAGCTTGCCTTCCCGCTTTTCCTTTAACATCCGCGCCAGCCCCTGCTGGCTGACGGTGGCGACCAGCGTGCCGTCGCGGCGGAACACTTTCCCGCGCCCCAGCGCCATGGCATCGCTCGCCGCCGGGCTGTCCATTGCGTAGAGCAGCCATTCGTCCACGCGAAATTCGTCATGGAACCATACCGCGTGGTCGAGGCTGCTCGATTGCAGGAAGTCGTTCGCCCATCCGATCCCCAGCGGACCCAGAGCGGTGTGGAAGATGTGCAGGTCCGAGGCATAAGTCAGCAGCCGCTGGTGTACGTCCATCGGTCCGTCGACGGTGCCGACGGCGCGGAACCAGAAGTTGCGCGTCGGCGGGCGGATATCGCGCTCGTCGAAGGGGAAGAAGCTCACCGGCCGCCAGTCGATCTGCTGGCGGCGGCGCCAGAACGGGCGGTGCCGCTCGGGCAGGCGGTCGCCATAGGCGGCGACGAGGTCGGCAAGGCTGGTCAGGCTCTCGGGCGGGGGGGCGTCCGGCATCAGGAAGCTGTGTCGGCCGGATGGCTCGGGCGTCTTGAACGAGGTCATCATGTTGAGGATCGGCGTGCCGTCCTGCGTCATGCGCACCATGCGGTTCGCGAAAGTGCGACCGTCGGTTTCGCGGCTGACTGCGAAATCTACCGGCCGGTCGGTAAGGCCGGGCTGGAGGAAATAGGCGTGGAGGCTGTGCGCGACCTTTTCCGCCGGCACCGTCAGGCGCGCGGCGGCCAGGCACTGCGAGGCCGCCATCCCGCCGTAGAGGCGCAGCAGTCCGCTTGGCACCGGCTGAACGCGGAAATGATCCGGGGCGATCTCCTCGAATTCGTAGCCGAGACGGCGCTCGACCTCAGGGTCATCGGGGTAGGGGTTCGATTCAGGCAAGGCGTGCATCCATCGCATCGGCCTAGCAGGCCGCGCACTGCTTCTCGAACGCAAAAGCGCTGTCGGGATCGACGATCTGCAGCAACTCCACCATGTTGCCGTCGCAATCGCGGCCATACGTCGCGCGAGTCGCGGCGGAGCCGCCGGGCGGGCAGTTGAACTCCATGCCGAGCGCGCTCAGGCGTTCGTATTCGGCGAAAACGTCGTCGCAGTAGAGGCATAGGTGGGTGATGCCGCGGTCGCACATGCGCGGGCGGACGGTCTGGGGGGCGTTGCTTGCATATTCGAACACTTCGATATGCAGGTTGCCCAGCCGGATCATCGCATAGCGCGCGGCGCTGCCGGTTAGGCCGACCATCGTGTCTATCCGCTCGTTGCCGACCTCCCACCCGCCTTCCTTGCCTGCGCTTTCGAAGCCGAACCAGCGCTGGTAGTGATCGACGAAACGGTCGAGGTCGGGCGTTGAGATCGCCACGTGATGAACGCCCCGGATCATGCGCGGACCTCCGCAGATGGCGCCGCCTGACGCGAGGCTTTCACTGCGCCGACGATCTCGGCATTGGTGGGGTTGCGGCGCAAGGTCAGCCCGCCGTTGACCTGCAGCACTTGGCCGCTCATGAAACAGGCGTCACTGGCTACCCAGGATACGGCCTCGGCGATGTCGTCGCTGGTGCCCACCCGGCCCAGCGGATATTCCTTGGCGAAGGTGTCCATGATCGCGGTGTTCTTCGATGCCTTCTCGGTCATCGGAGTAACGGTGAAGCCCGGCGCGACCGAATTGGCGCGGATGCCGCGGTGGCCGAATTCGTTGGCGACGCAGCGGATCACATGGTCGGCGCCGGCCTTGGTGCCCATGTAGGCGGCGTGGTCCTCCAGCATGATCGAGGCGGTGGCGGACGAAATCTGGATCAGCGAACCGCCATCGCGCATCACCCTCAGCATCGCCTGATAGAACAGGATCGCGCCAGTGAACTGCAGCGCCGTCATCTGCTCGATCTCGGCCTTGGTGGTTTCGAGGAAGGGCTTCAGCAGCCCCCAGCCGGTGGCGTTGACGGCGATGTCCACGCCGCCGTAAGCGCCGTGCACCGTCTCGCCCAGCCTCGCCAGGTCCGCCTCGCTGGTGAGGTCGCAGCCGGTGACGGCCAGCCCGCCCAGTTCGGCCGCGAGACGTTCCAGTTCCTCCGCCTTGCGCCCGGCGACGATCACCGTCGCGCCGTCTGCGGCCAGACGGCGGGCGATAACTTGCGCCATGTTGTCCCGGTTGGCCGCGCCGACAACGACGGCGACCTTTCCTGCGAGGTCGGCCATTATTGCATTCTCCCCTATTATTCCCGTGCTCAGTCCCGCTGAACCCAGTCGCCCAGCACCTGCTCGACGCGGGCCTTTTCGGGCACGATGTTGAGGCCGATGCGGCGGTCCAGTTCCTCGTGCCAGTGGTAGATGCGCCGTTCCTGATAATTCAGCGGCATCCCTTTGAAGCCGGGGCTTTCCAGCGATTCCTGGATTTGCGGCGCGTATTGCAGGTCCTCGTAAAGAATGCGCTCCCAGTTACTGAGGCGCGTCTCCCAAAGGGGGTGTGGATTCTCGGCATCATGATCGGGTGCGATCCAGGTCGAGACGACGCGAGTGCGCTTTGGCCCCAGCGGCCAGAACTGGAGAAGCGGCACACCGCTGGGGGCAGGCGGCATCACGAAGTTCGGATAGATTTGGTAGCTGACGTTGTTTTTCGCCGGAAATTCGGTGATTGAGGGGATCACCGGCATCCCCACCGTACCCGGATCGACCCAGTCGGGGCGGCGGTTGGGCGTCGCCATGCGGCTGTGGCCGTTGGGCCAGAGCGTGACGATCATCGAGCGGTGATCAAGGAAGCGGTCCACCGTGTCCACATGGATCGACTTGATGTGGTAGACCTCAAGAAACGCGTCGAGGAGGATCTTGACGTTGCAGTCCACCTCGTAGCTGCGGCTGTCGACGAGGCGCAGGTTGTCCAGATCGTACTGTTCGAGCTGGGCAGCCATCGGCCCGATGTGTTCCATGAGCGGCTGCGCGTCCGAGTCCTGGTTGACGAAGATCAGCGAGCCCAGCAGTTCGCATCGCACTTCCTTGAGCGAGCGGCACGAGAAGTCGAGGTCCACGAAGTCACGCTTGTCGCGCACGGCGGTCAGTTTGCCTTCCAGCGTGTAGCTCCAGCCGTGATAGCCGCAGACGAAGCCGCGCCCTTCGCCTGAATCTGCGGCCACCAGCGGGGCGCCGCGGTGCTGGCAGGTGTTGAAAAAAGCCTTCACCTCGCCCTTCAGCGTGCGCGTGACGATGATCGGCGCGCCCGGGTTGCGAGTGAGGAACCATGTGCCGGGGCGGGGAATTTGGTCGACATGGCCGGCATAGAGCCAGGCCTTGTCCCACATCATCTCCTTTTCCAGCGCCAGGAATTCCTTGTCGGTGTAGCGGCTGCCGGGGATGTCGGGGAACTTGGGAAAGCCTTCGGGCGGCCCCTTGCGGTCGCGCTCATAGTCCATGCGCGCGAAATCGTTCTCGGGTTTTTGATCCGCAACCAGATCGAGCATCGGTCTTCTCTCCCTAGGGCCCGTACGGTATCGCGCCGGGCCATCTCGCGGCAGAATCAAAAAACATACAAGAATGTTTGATTCTATCGAAGTGATGCTTGCGATCCTAAGCCCTGCGCGATAAAACAGTCAACAGTGATTGTAATTTTCCGCCTCTTGCCTGCGGGTGCTTCAGTCTTGCCCGAACCCGGCATCGCGCTTTTGCGCGAAGGCGGCGATTCCTTCTCGGCTGTCAGCGCTGCCCAGCGTCGCCTTGCCCCAGGCATTGCCAACCCCCAGCGCCTGGCCGATTTCCATGCCGCAAGACAGTTCGTAAAGCTCGCGCCCGTTGCGGATCGCCTGCCAACTGTTGCCCAGCATCGCATGCGTCACCGCCAGCGCGCGTTCGAGCAATTGTTTGCCCGGCAGCACTTCAGTCACCACGCCAAGTTCGTAAAGCCGGCGCGCCGGGATGAGGTCGCCGGTCATGATCATGGCCAGTGCGGTGGCCCGCGGGACATGCGCCGCCAGCCGCTGGATGCCGCCGGCAAATGCGAACAGCCCTCGCTTGACCTCGCTCAGGCCCATCAACGCGTGATCGGCGGCGAAGACCATGTCGCAGGCCAGCATGATTTCGAATCCACCCGCTACTGCGGTGCCGTTGATCGCGGCGATCAGTGGTTTGGTGCGCGTGCGCTCGGTGATGCCACCGAAGCCGCGTCCGGGGATCAGGCCGTAACCCGCGCCGATCCGCTCGGCTTCCTTGAGGTCCATGCCGGAACAGAAAGCTTTGTCACCCGCTCCGGTCACGATCATCGCGCCGATTTCCGGGTCCGCTTCTGCCGCCGTGATCGCCGCGTCGAGCGCATGCGACGTCGCTGCATCGAGGGCGTTGCGTGCAGGCATGCGGTTGATCGTCAGCAGGCAGACGGCGCCGCGGCGCTCCACGAGAAGGCCGGTCATCGCGATGTTCTCCCGAGTTGCCGCGATCGTTGCATGACTGTCCGAAGCAGATAGCGAATCGCAGGATTGTTCTGAAAAAACAGATAAGACGACAAGAGGATGAATTGAAAGAGTTTGCAAATCTTCACCACCACGGGTTGATCGTTCCTAATATCCGTCAGTCGATGGAAGGTATTGGTCGGGAACTGAATATCGACTGGGCGCCGGTTCGCCGGTTTGATCCACTTCGAGTTTGGTTGCCTGATGCAGGATGGTCCGAAGCACATCTCACTGTGACCTATTCTCGTCAGGGCCCAATTCATTTCGAGCTTATCGAAATCGCGCCCGGCGGCGCTTATGAGGCGTTGCTGGCGGTTTCGCCCGCCCATGTCGGTGCCTGGGTCCAAGACGTTGGCGCCGAGGCGGAGGCCCTGCTGGCGCAGGGATGGCGCGTGATCGCCGCCGGGGCGTCGCCCAAGCATCGCTACGGTCAGATGGCCTACATGGCGCGCGGCGATGGCCCGGTGCTGGAACTGGTGGGTGAGCCGATCCGGCCGATGATCGAGGAATGGATCGGCTCGGTCGAATGATAATCTCACTGCTTGATGAGTGATGCTTATTTATATAACCTTGGCTTCACAGGAGATTCGGGGCGGCGGAAAAGGCTATCCCGGCAATGCAGCTTTCGCTGAACACATCCACAAGTAAGATATACTGATATAGTGGCACCGTTCCGCGCAAGCGGGCCGCGCCGCGGATAGACGGGAGAGCGGCTTGCCCCGCAAATTGGAAGTCTTCGTGGCCACCAAGGGCCATGCCTTCTGCCGCGATGCCTTTGAGGGCATGTTGCGGGCGATCGGCGTCGAACCCACGATGGTGGACCAACCCGCCGCCGCCATGCTGCTGAACCCGCAGGGGATGGCGCGCTTCGATGCGGTGCTGCTCTACGATATGCCGGGCATGGATTTTCGCGCAGATGTTGAGGAGCGGCCCGGCTTCGTCGAGCCCGAAGCGGCTTTTCGGGAGGGTTTCCTGGCGCTGCTGCGCGAAGGCAAGGGCGTGGTCGCCTTGCACCATTCGATTGCAGGTTGGCCGGCCTGGCCCGCTTATGGCGAGGCGCTGGGGGGGCGGTTCCTTTACAAGCCGGCCTTGCAGTGCGGCGATTCCGGCTACTTACCCGATGTGCGCTATGCCGTGCGCACCGGCGCGGTGGATCATCCGGTGCTGGCTGCGCTCCCCGAACGCTTCTGCCTCACCGACGAGCTTTACGCCTGCGAACGTTTTTCCGATCCGCGAGCGGTGCCGTTGATCCTGCGCGATACGCCGGTCGATCAGGCGCGCTTCCTTTCGGCCATGCACGCTGTGCGCGGCGCGCCCGCCGAGGCGCAGGCGGCGTGGACGCCCCCGCCTGCCGACACGGTGCTCGGCTGGGCAAAGGCGGCATTATCCAGCCCGCTCGTCTACCTCCAGCCGGGGGACTCTGCGGCCACATATGAAAACGAAAACTACCGCCTGCTGCTGGGCAATGCCTTGCGCTGGGTCGCCTCACCCGAAGCACGGGTTTGGGCGGCCAAGCAGGGCGCATACGCGGATGAAGGATGCACTACTGATGGACCATGATGCTATCCTGGGCGCGGAAATGGCGCTCGATCCGCAGACCCTTGGCGGCACGCTTGCCGCTGCCGCGCATGTCCATGGGACCAGCGAAGCATTGATCTACGACGGTCGCCGCGCCACCCATGCACAGCTTTTCGAAGAAGCACTGGAGCGGGCCCGCGCGCTGATCGGGCTGGGTGTACGATCCGGGGACCATGTCGGCGTGTTGATGCCCAACTGCTGGGACTACATCGTCCTTTATTACGCTATCAACTTGGTCGGCGCGCAGGCGGTGTTGCTCAATGCCCGCTACCGGCCGGACGATCTTGCCTACGTGATCCCAAAGGCAAGGCTGCGCTTCCTGTTTGTGGGCGGCCATGCGTGGCGGCACTGCGATTATCGCCCGATGCTGACCGGTGTTTTCCCCGAACTACTCGCCTCGGCGCAGGGCAGCCTGTCGCTGGGCGCCGCGCCTAATCTTGAGCATGTGATCGAGATCGGCGACGAACGCCCCGGCATATGGCCTGGCGAAAGCGTGCTCGAATCCGCCGCAGCGGGGGTGACACGGGCTGACGTGCTGGAACGCGCGGCGATGGTCCGGGCAGAGGACATAGGGCTGATGATCTTCTCTTCGGGGACCACGTCGCGCCCCAAAGCCTGCATGCTCACCCACCTGTCGCTGTGCCGGACCGGCGCGGCAATGGCGGAGCGGTTCCGTTTCACGCCGCAGGACAAGGTGTGGGACCCGCTGCCGCTGTTCCACATGTCGACGATCCTGCCACTCGCGGGCTGCCGGGCGACGGGGGCATGTTTCATGGGCATGGGACATTTCGATGCGGATAGCGCGATGAAGCTGTTGATCGCCGAGCAGCCGACGGTCCATTACGCCGGTTTCCCGACGATCATCGGCGCATTGGTTACCCATCCCGATTTCGTAGCTTACGACCAGTCGCACCTGCGCATCAATCACGTGGTCGGGCCGCCTGACCTGCTGCGCCGTTATGCTGCGCTGTTCCCCGGCGCGGTTGCGGTGAACAGCTACGGGTTGACCGAAGCCACTGGCGTGCCCTGCTACAGTGATCTGGACGATCCGCAGGACCTGCTGTTCGAAACCAATGGCCGCCTGTTCGACGGCATGGAAGGCCGCGTCGTCGATCTTGATGGCAACCCCGTACCCAACGGCGTAGCGGGCGAAATCTGCCTGCGCGGTTATGCGCTTTTCGCGGGCTATTACGACGATCCCGAAGCGACCGCCGCCGCCATCACACCCGAGGGCTGGCTGCGCACCGGCGACCGAGGCCGCATCGGTCCCGGCGGGCGCCTCATCTATGACGGCCGTGTGAAGGACATGCTCAAGATCGGCGGCGAGAACGTCGCGGCGGTCGAACTGGAAAGCTTCCTGATGACGCACCCGGCGGTGAAGATGGCCCAGGTCATCGGCGTGCCGGACGAGCGGCTGATGGAAGTCGCCGCCGCCTACATCGAGGTCAATCCCGGAAGCATGGTCGAGGAGGTGGAACTCGTCCGTCACTGCATCGGCCGGATCGCCAGCTACAAGATCCCGCGTTACGTCCGTTTCGTCGAGCAATGGCCGATGAGCGCCACCAAGGTTCAGAAGTTCGAACTGCGCGAGAGCTTCCGGCCCGACGGCAAGATCGACGTCGCCGCCATGGCCAAAAGCGCATGAGCGGCGTGGCAGTGGCCGAGCTACCGCACGCCGCACAGACCGCGCCGATCCCCGAACAGGATGACGCGCCGAGCGCCGGGGCCTGGTATCTGATCTTCGTCCTGACCCTGGCCTATACTGTCAGCTTCGTCGACCGGCAGGTGCTGAACCTGCTGATCGGGCCGCTAAAAGCGGACTTCGGGCTATCGGACACGCGGCTCAGTTTGTTGCAGGGGCTGGCATTCACTTTCGCCTATATCCTTTTCAGCCCGATCTTCGGGCGCATGGCGGACACCGGCAATCGCAAGGTGATCCTGCTCGGCGGTATCGGCCTGTGGAGCCTTGGAACCAGTCTGTGCGGCCTTGCGCGCAGCTATTGGCAATTGTTCATTGCGCGGATGGGCGTGGGCGGGGCGGAGGCTTGTCTGACCCCGGCGGCATGGTCGATCATCGTCGACAGCTTTCCGACCCGGCTTATCCCGCGCGCCTTCAGCATCTTTCTGATGGGCCCCTATATCGGGGGCGGTCTGGCGCTGATTTTCGGAGGCCTGCTGCTGGAGGCGGCGCAGGGCTGGAATCTGAGCGCTGTGCCCTACCTCGGCGCGCTGAAGCCGTGGCAGGTGGTATTCCTGGTGGCGGGCCTGCCGGGTTTCGTGATCGCTCTGATGATGCTGCGTATCCGTGAGCCTTCGCGCAAGCTGGCGCTGACGGAGACGAAGCCGGAACGCATGGCCATAGCCCAGGTATGGCAGGTCTTCGTCGACCGGCGTGATTTCTACGGTAACTTCTATGCAGGCATGGCTTCGCTCGTGATCGTGCTTTACGCGTTCCCGGCGTGGATGCCGGCTATGCTGATGCGCCGTTTCGACGCGAGTGCGGCCACTGTAGGCGTACAGTACGGCGTGGCGGTGCTGGTTACCGGCTCGCTGGGCGTGCTGTGCGGGCCGGTGATCGCAAGCTGGCTGGAGCGGCGCGGGCGGGTGGATGCGTTGATGCGGGTGCCGATGGCGGCAGCGCTGCTGCTGATCCCCGTCTCGATCGCACTGGCTCTCGCGCAGTCCTATGGTTTCGCGATGATCGTCGCGACTTTGGCGAGCTTTGCTTACAGCCTGCCGATGGCGCTGGCGTCCTCGGCGCTGCAACTGGCGACGCCCAACCGGATGCGCGGGATTTCAGCTTCGATCTACGTCTTCGTGGCCAGTGTCATGGGTCTCGGCGCCGCGCCGACGATCGTGGCGCTGCTGACCGACCATGTCTTCGCCGACGAGCGCAGCGTGGGGCTGTCGCTTTCACTGACATGCGCGGCGGCGGCGGCGATCTCGGCGTTCTTCCTGTCTCGTGCGCTGCGGGGATACAGGCGCATTCTGGATGATGCCGCGGGTTGATGTCCTGTCCGGCCAAGGCGATCGGGCTCGATCAGGGGACCAGCCGGGCGATCTGGAACGTCAGGATTTCGACCTGCCGGTCCGCAGGCCAGTTCTCGGGGTCATAAATCGCCTGGGTGGCGATACCCGAAACGCTGCTGAGGAGCGACTGCGCCACAAGCCGCGCCTGCGTACCGTCTGGCATTCCACCTGAATCGACGATGGCACGGTGGAACAGGTCCACCGCCTCGCGGCTGCGCTGGCGCTGCTCGCGCAGCAGTTCCGGGTCCGCCGTGGCAAGGCCCCAGAAGGCAAGCCAGATGCGCCAGCTCTCGTTGCGCTGCGCATCGAGCGGCAGCACTGCGGCAAGGCAATCGATCAGGCTCGCGCCCTCTCGCGTCTGCGCCGCCACAAGCGCGGTCGTGCGTTCCATACGCATGCGGTAGGCGGAGAGCAGCAACTCGTGCTTGCTGTGGAAGTAGTGCGAAACGATCGAGGTGCTGCAGTTGGCCAGCCGCGCAATCTCGCGGACCTTGGTGCCTTCGATGCCTTCGCGCGCGATCAGTTGCGCAGCAATTTCTGCCACGGCTGCGCGCCTCGCTTCATGGTCGACGATTTTTGGCATTGTCGGTGAAAGGTCTCGCACGTCGGTTTTCCAGGGAAATCAGATGATAGGCGACCTTACAACCTCCCGGCAACTATGCCCTCGGACGTCGCCGCAGACCGAATATCAAAAGTGATAGGTTGTACTGGATCGTTTTTCAAACGACTGTTGCAAAATAACCAGAGCCCGAAGAATCGGGGAAAATGGGAGGACAGGATGCAGAAAGCATCTTTGAAGGCGCTCGCTCTTGCCGGATCGGCACTGGCGCAGCTTGCGTGCATTACCGCAGTTCATGCTCAACAGGCCCCGGTGGCGGACGAGCAGCAGGGACTACAGGAAATCGTCGTCACTGCGCAGAAGCGCGCGGAGAACCTGCAGAGCGTGCCGATCTCGGTGACCGCCGTTGGCAGCGCCACGCTGGAAAACCTTCAGGCGACCAGCCTCCAGGCGCTGCAGGGCTCAGTGCCGAACATTCAGATCAACAACTTCTCCAATACGCCCAACACCGCCGTCTACACGATCCGTGGCATTGGCGTGGTCGAACCCGATCCTTATGCGGGCAACACCGTGTCGATCGTGGTCGACGGGGTGCCGCAGTTCTTCTCGATGGGCGCGCTGCTCGACATTTACGATGTCGACCGGATCGAGATCCTGCGCGGCCCGCAAGGCACGTTGTTCGGGGCCAACACCACGGGCGGCGTTGTCAACGTCATCAACGGCCAACCGGAAATGGGCAAATTCTCGGGCCGGGTTGAGGGTGCCTACGGCAACTATAACCGCTTCGATGCGAAAGCGACCGTGAATATCCCGCTGAACGAGGACAGCCTCGCGGCGCGCATCTCAGTGCTGCACACCCAGCGGGAGGGATTCGTGACCAACGTGGTCGACGGTTCGGACATGGGCAAGCGCAACATCACCGGCGTGCGCGGCAAGCTGCGTGCGAAGAGCGGCAACCTCGACGCAGTGCTTGCTGCGGAATACGTGCGGGCCCGCAACGGCGCGCCGGTTGTGGTCAGCGGCACGCTCCCGGGTGAGGCGACGTACGTGGCCCCGGGCGTGGCAGGGATGTACCAGCAGCCTTGCGCCGTTGCCGGACAGCCGTGCAAGGCTCCCGACAAGTACTATTCCGCCAACGATTCCGTGCCTGACAAGTCCGACATGGATACTTTCAGCACTTCCCTGACGCTCAACCTGTCCGACACACCGCTTGGCGACCTGACCGCCATCACCGGCTATCGGCACTTTAAGCTGCGCGAATTTACGGATCAGGACGGCACGCCGCTGTTCCTCGACGATACGCGCCGTAAGACCACCGGCTGGCAGCTCAGCCAGGAACTGCGATCGAACATTCAGGTAACCGATGCGATCCGCGTCCTCGTAGGCGGTTTCTACCTGAAGACGCACTACGACCACTCGCAGAACTTCCGCATCCAGTTCGCGGCGCCCGGCCTGCTCCAGATCAACATGCAGGATCAGGACAACCACTCGCTTTCGGCCTTCGCGCAGGCCTATGCCGACCTGACCGACAAGCTGCGCCTGCAGGCGGGCATACGCTATACCTATGAGCGTACGCACATGATCGCGGACACGCAGAATTCGATCAGCCTGTCCGGTATGACCGACTTCGACGGGACCGGAAACGTGGCGCTGGGTGGCTTTACGGCAGACCGTTCGAAGTCCTGGAATAATCTCGGCTGGAAGGTTGGGCTGGACTACCAGCTGGCCGACAGCACACTGCTTTACGGTTACTGGGCGCGCGGGTTCAAGTCGGGCGGGTTCGTTGGTCGTATTTCGCTGCCGCAAGACGTCGGGCCTTACGGGCCGGAACACGTCGACACCTTCGAGGCGGGCTTCAAGGCCGATTTCCTCGACCGGCGGCTGCGGACGAACCTTGCGGTATTCTACACCAACTACCGCGACATCCAGATCGCGCAAACCTACTTCACCAAGGATGCGTTGGGCAACGACGTCAACAGCACCACGATCCAGAACGCGGCCAAGGCGACGATCAAGGGCTTCGAGCTGGAACTGACCGCACTGCCCGCCAATGGCCTGACGCTGACCGGTTCGGTCGCCTACCTCGACGCCACTTACAAGACGTTCGACTTCCTCAACGGCGGCACCGGACAGATCGAGGATCTGTCAGGCTATCGCCTCCAGAACGCGCCTAAGTGGACCGCGACGGCAGGCATCAATTATGCCTTCAACGTGGCGGGCGGCCAAGCGCATGCAAATGCGGGCTACAGCTACACAGCCGCCAAATTTCTCAATGCGATCAACGATACCGCGCGGTCCCACATCCAGCCCACGCATCTTGTCAACGCAAGCCTCGACTGGTCGCCGGCCGGCAGCGGCCTGACGATCGGTGCCTATGCGAACAACCTGCTCGACAAGCGCTACCTCGCCAGCGTGTTCGATGCCCCAGGTACGATCGGCCTCGTCAATTACGCCTCGCCGCGCGAATACGGCGTAACCGCAAGGTTCGAATGGTGACGCCCACCTGCCCAGGAAAGGACACTGCCATGACCGAGTTCGCCCCCGAAGCCCCTCGTTGCCCGGGCCTCAGCGTGCAGGACGTGCTGATGGCCGACGGCGACGTCGAGTGTCAGCCCGAAGCCTATCGCAGCCAGTCCAGCCGATTTCTGGGCGACGCCGACATTCCCTTCACGCGTTTCACCGACCCTGACTTCTTCCAGGCCGAGGTCAAGCGTATGTGGCCGCGCGCCTGGCAATGGGCCTGCCGCGAGGAGCACATTCCGGAAGCCGGGGACTTCTATGTCTACGAAGTCGTCGGCTATTCGTTCATCATCACCCGCGCCGAGGACGGCAGCATCAGGGCGTTCTACAATGCCTGCCTGCACCGCGGCACCAAGCTGAAGCCAAGTGGCGCGGAAGGCTGGGCGCAGGACTTCACCTGTCCCTTCCATGCATGGAAATGGAACCTGGACGGCAGCCTAAAGGACTTGCCCTGCAGCTGGGACTTCCCCCATGTCGACAAGACGAAGTTCGCTCTACCCGAAGCGCGCACTGGCACCTGGGGCGGGTTCGTGTTCATCAACATGGACCCTGATGCCCCTTCGCTGGAGGAATGGCTTGCTCCCTTGCCAGAGCACGCCGACGCGGCCGGTTTGGAAGACCGCTACGTTGCGCTTCACGCCGAAAAGGAACTGCCCTGTAACTGGAAGGTGGCGATGGAAGCTTTCATGGAGAGCTACCACCTTGTCGGTACGCACCCGCAACTCCTTGTCGCCAATGGCGACATCAACACTCAGTACGATATCTACGGCGATTACGTCAGCCGCCTCTTCGCGCTGACCGGGATTACCAGTCCGAACTACCTGGGCGAGAGCGACGAGCAGCTGATCCTCGATTCCATGGTTCTGGGTGACCGTGCATCGTTGGGCGATCGGCTCAAGGTGCCCGATGGCGGCAGCGCGCGGCAGGTCATGGCCCGCTATTTCAAGGACGTGCTGGCGGAGAGTACCGGTTTCGACGCCGAAAACCGCAGCACCACGGAGATCATCGACACCCTTCAATATTTCGCGTTCCCCAACGGCTTCTTCTTCCTCGCGGTGTCGTTCCCGATCATCTACCGTTTCCGCCCGCTGGGCCGCGATCCGAACAGATCGCTGTTCGATCTGCTGATCCTGCCTCCGCTTCCCCGCTCCGGCGAACGCCCGCCACCGGCCGAGCGGCATCACCTCGGTGTCAACGATTCCTACACCACCGTTCCCGGCATGGACGAGGCGCTGGGGATTGTATTTGATCAGGATACCGGCAACATGCAGGCCCAGCAGGAGGGCTTCCTTGCGGCGCACAAGTCGGGACAGACTCTCGCCAATTATCAGGAAGTGCGCATCCGGCACATGCACCGGACGCTCGACAGTTTTCTTGCCATGCCGGCACTGAAACGAGGTTGACGCGGTTTGAATTTGGAGGCCCGCTTGAACCACGAACGTCGGACATCACGGCGATCGGGTCAAGGCCTGCTATCTGACCTCGCTTGCCAGAATATTCAGCGCGGCGACAAGACGATCAATGTCCGTTTCCGGCGTGAAGATGGCGGGCGTTACGCGCACGCAGGCGCCGCTGGCTATTCCTTCGCGGTGCACGGTGAAGATGCCGAACTTGTCGAGCAGCATTGCGGCAAGGGCCATGTTGTCTTTGACAGATGTGCGGCCGCGCAGTCGGAACGAGGTGAGCGCGCAAGTCAGCCGGGGATCCGAGGGGGTGAGGATTTCCAGTCCGGGGTGGCCGCGCAGCGGCTCTGCCCAGCGGTCGCGCAGATGGCGCAGGCGCGCCTCCTTGGCGGGAGTGCCGATCGTCTCGTGAAATGCCAGCGCGTCGTCCAGCGCGAGGTAGCCGGCATAGCCGGGGGTACCGGTATGGACGCGGCTGGCAGCGCCGTGGTCGGGATTGCCGACTTCGCTCATGTTCGGATCGATGGCATCGAGGCGGCCTCTGCGGATATGGACCAAGCCCACGCCCATCGGCGCGCCGATCCACTTCTGGCAGGTAAGGCCGGTGAAGTCGGAGCCAATTTCGTCCAGTTTGAAATCAAGCTGGCCCCAGGCGTGGGCCGAATCGAGTATCACGTCGACGCCGCGCGAACGGGCGAGGGCAATGATCTCCTTCACCGGCATGACCAGCCCGGTGCGATGGCCGACATGGGTGAGCAGGATCAGCCGCACCTTGGGATGGGCATCCAGTGCGGCGGCGTAAGTGTCGATCAGAGACTGATGCGTGGCGGGTTCCGGCACCGCGATGGTGACGAGGTCGGCCCCGCGCCGCTGCTTCAGCCAGCGAAAGGCGGCCTGCGTGCTGTCGTAATCGAGATCGCTGTACAGCACCTGATCGCCGGGTCGCAGGCGGTTGTAGCCTGCAATCAGCGTCTGCAGGGCCTCGGTCGCGCCGCGGGTGAAGGCGATCTCTTCCGGCGCCACGCCCAGCAGGGCGGCGGCCCGGGCGCGCACGGGCATGAGGTCTCCCCACAAGCCGCGCCGCGCGTAGAAGGAATTGGCTGAGTTCACCTTGTGCAGATGGCGCTGGTAGGCCTGCTCGACCGGCCGGGCCATCGAACCCCAGTTGCCGTTTTCAAGCTGGGCAACGTCATGGGTGACGTCGAATTGTGCAGCGATGCTGGCCCAATACGCGCTGTCGTCGGGTCGGATATCCGCCCGCGCCAGGGGGGCTACGGCGCGGGCGGAAGCCGGCAGGAGGGTGCCGGCGATCCCGGCTGTCATGGCGCCCGCCATCAAGGCGCGGCGATCGAGGATGGACGTCATGACCTTGGGTCTTTCGGCTGAGGGCCGCTGGGCGCTGCGATAGCGCCGCAGCTTTTAGAACGAGGCGTCGATACGAACGTAGTAATTGCCGCCATTGGTATCGTAAGGCGCGTTGCGCGAGTACACTAGGCCGCGGCTGGCCTGGAAGGTGGCCTCGTCGGGATACTTGTTGAACACGTTTTCGGCGCCGACCCGAAGCGACAGGCCGGGGCGCATCTGGTAGGTTACGCCCGCATCGAAGAAGGCCATCGAGCCGAAGCGCTGGAAGATGTCGCCGGACGCGTTGCCGCTCGAGTCCGTCCAGGGGCCGTAGTAGCGCATGCGCGCCATCAGCGTGACCGGGCCAAGCGTATAGTTGATCGTCGCGACCGCGTTGTGTTCCGGCAGGCCCTGTTCGTACTTGGTGCGGGTGGTGTCGCTCTGGGCGATCTGGCTAGAGGTCACCTTCGTCTGAGTATAGCTGTACGAACCTGTCGCATCGAGCGTGCCCGGACCTACCGGGTGCTTGTACGATACCACGAAGTCGACGCCGCGGGTGCGGGTGTCGTAGTCGTTGGTGAAGAAGGTGATCGTGCGATAATCCGCCGCCTGGCTGATGCCTTGGGCGATGAGGCTGGCCTTGATTGCGTCCGTCAGGACATAGTTGGGCGAAGTGCTGAAGCGGTCATCCACCTTGATCTGATAAGCATCGACAGAACCCGAAAGGCCGAAGCCGGTGCGCCACACGAAGCCGGCCGTCGCCGTCTTCGAGGTTTCCGGTTTCAGAGCCGTTGCGCCGAAATATTCGGCGACGGGGTTGAGCGGCGAGAGGCGGCCCGTCGTGTAGAGCAGCAGCGTCGTCGTATCCAGGCCCTGCGAGGTGCTGGTTGAATTGAGCTGCGCGGGAGTGGGCGCCTTGAACCCGGTTGAATAGGAACCGCGCACGGCAAGGGCGGGGGTCAGTTCGTAGCGGGTGGCGAACTTGTAGTTGAAGCTGTTGCCGAAGCTCGAATAGTGCTCGTCGCGGATCGCGCCTTCGATGCTCCAGGCATCGGTGACGGGGACGGTGACGTCGAGGTAGCCGGCATAGCTGGTCTGGCTCCACGAACCGGCCTGCAGATCGCTAAAGCCCGGAAAGCCATTGGAACCGGCGGCAAGGCCGTAATTGGCACCGGCCCCTACCGCGTAGGAAGCCTCGTCGCCCTCACGGATCTTGTACGTCTCGACCCGGCGTTCGGCGCCGAAGGCGATAGTCACCGGCTTGGCGAAGGCGGGTACGTCGAGGGTGTAGACGCCGTCGGCGTTGAGGTTGAATTCACGCTGGATGTTGCGGCCGAGGTAGAAATCCAGCGGGCTGTCCGGTCCGAGCGAGGCATTGATCGAATTGTTCAGATAGAACGCGCTGGCGTTCTGGCCGAGCGAGGCGCTGAGGTCCCACGCGAAGTTGCCGGACTTACCCCCGCGAATGCCAGTGGACGCCTGGAAGTCAGTGAAGCGCACGCCCTCGCTGGGCGCGAAGCCCGCCGGGTAGATATCGTTGACGTCGAAGCCCGGGAATGCGGCGGTTTGGTTGTAGACCGAAGTGGTGGTCGATGGGTTGCGCCAGTTGATGTCTGACGAGCCCTTGCCCTTGCCGAAGGTGCCGAAGCCGTAGACCTCGACGTCGTCACCGATGGGCTCGGCGGCGTCGAGCGCGAACTTCAGGGTCTTCAGCTTGGGATTGCCCCAACGCTGCACCGGGTCGGCGACTTCGATGCCGGTCGCGCCTTCGAAAGCGATGGCGTCGGCGCGCTGGCGGCTGCGCGAAGTGGCGCTGGCATCGGCATACTCGCCGGTCAGGACGACATGCCCGCCGCCCGGCAGCGCGAAGCCGGCGCGGCCGCCGACCTGGAATTGTTCGCCATCACCGCGGTAGTACTGCGAACCTTGCGCATAAGCGGAAAAACCCGGCTTGGTGTCGAGGATGACGTTGATGACGCCCGCAATTGCGTCCGAACCGTACTGCGCCGAGGCGCCGTCACGCAGGACCTCGACATGGCCGATGGCGAACGAGGGGATCTGCGCAAGGTCGGTCGCCTGCGCACTTCCGTTGAGGAACGAGGAGCGGTGGAAGCGCTTGCCGTTCACCATCACCAGCGTCATGTCGGGCGAAAGGTTGTTGAGCGAGGCGGGACGGATGAATTCCGGGCCGTCCGAGGCAGGCAGCTTCTGGACGATGAAGGCCGGAACCAGCTGCGTCAACTTTTCATCGAGGCGCGCGGTGACGGTGGATTTCACCTGCTGCTCGGAAAGCGTATCGACCGGGGAAAGCGCGGTGAAGACGGTCTGCGCCTGGGCGCGGGTGCCGGTGACGATGATATCGTTGCCGGCTTCGTCGGTCGGCCTGGCGGTGCGGGCGCCGCGCGGTTCGCTCTCGCCCTGCTCGTCCTTGAAGCCCAGGACGACGGTGCGGCCGTTGTCCGTTTTGATGGAAAGCCCGGTGCCCGAGATCAGCCGCGAAAGCGCTTCCTGGCGCGACATCCGGCCGTTCAGTGCAGGCGCGCGCAGGGCGGTGATGCCGGCCGTGGGGTAGAAGATCTGCACCGAAGCCTGGCGGGCAAACTGCGTCAGAGCGCTCGACAGCGGCTGCGCGGGAATGGCGAAGCTGTGGCCTTGTGCCGCGGGAGCAGCGATCGCAGCCGGGGCGATAAAGGCAGGCGCGATGCAGGCAGCTGACGTGGCAAGCAACACCGCGAAGCGCGGCGTACCGGAAAACCGAACGGACATGTGAAGATAGACCCTTTAGGAAAACTGTGTGAGCGGCACCGATCCTTGCGCCTCTGCCCACCAGACGATCCGGGAATTCGAAACCGCCAAATGTTTTCGAAAAAATTTGGCTGGACCCAAATTGTGCCTCCGGCAGCAGCGATCAACCATCAACGAGTCAGCACGTAGCCGCCGTTGCTGGGCGTGGCGCGCACACCAAGACCCAGTTCCAGCGCCGAAAGAAAGTCTGCCGGATCGGTCGATGTGAAGCGTCCACCAACCGGGATGCCGGTAAGGTCTGGGTCGGCTATGACGATCTTGCCCGCGAGGTAGCGGTTGTATTCGCGCACGGCGGTTTGCAGCGGTTCGTTGTCGAACACTATTTCGCCCTGCTGCCAGGCGATGGTCGCGGCGAGGTGCTGCGGGCTGGCCTTGCGCACCGAAGGAGCGACGGCGGAAAGCAGCAGTCCCTCGCTGGGCGAAGCGATGACGATGGGGATGAGGGCTGGCTGCCCGGGCATCACGACAGGCGCGGAAACGGGCGCTGCGGAAGCCTTGCCGGACAGCACCGTCACGTCCATCGCCGCACCTTCGAGGCGAACGTTGAAACGTCCGTGCGACAGCGAAGCCATCCGATCGAGGCCATGGATGCGGGCAGGAATGCCGCGCACCAGTTCCAGCCCCACTTCGCCGCGCACGATCCACAGCGACCGCTCGTCGTCCGAGAAGCGCCACTGCATCTCGCTGTCGGTATTGAGCATGGCGCGGCTGCCATCGGGCAGGATCAGGCGCTTGCATTCGCCTACGCCTGAATGGCTGCTGTCCCAGGCATAGGCGCGCGAGGTGAAGGCGCCGGCGGTCAACAGGCCGGCCATGCCCATCCCGCCGATGGCTGCGGCTGCGCGGCGCCGCGTGAAGCGGGATTGAAGAAGATGGTAGGTATCGGCGTCAGCCTTCGATTGCGCTTCGCGCCATACGGCCAGCGCGCGTGCAAAGGCGATCGCATGCTCCGGCGTGGCCCCGCGCCATGCGTGGAAACGTTCTTCGTCGATGGTGCCGGAATCGTGACGCGCCAGCCAAGTCGCGGCCTCGCGTGCGATTCTGCGCTTGCGGCGCTGTTTCTCGTTGAAGATGCTCATTTTTTAGACATGTGGATTCGAAGGGCTAGAATATCAGACGAACGGCGCAGGCAAATCCGCCAAGCCCGGGCAAATCTTTTTACCGGCTGCCGCTCCGACGTGAGGTATTGGCCGGCCCGGCCGCTGCGGGCAGGGCGTCTTCGTCCCCTTGCCAGCTTCGCGAGAGCAGTTCGACCGCGCGGGCAAGGCGCTTTTCGTATGTCGACTGGCTGATGCCGAGATCTCGCGCGATCTCCTGTGAGGATTCGCCCTGGATTCGGCGCCTGACGAAGACGGTGCGGCACCGCTCCGGCAACTTTGCGATAAGATCGGAGGCGCGCCGCAACCGTTCGCGTCCGGCAGCGATGCGGTGCTGGTCGGGGGCATCGTCGGCCAGGGTCAGGTGGTCCGTATCGGCAAATTGGCGGAAGTCGACTATCCTGCGTCGACGCAGGCGCTCTATCGCAATGTGGCGCAGCATTCGCACGACATAGGCGCGGGGATCTTCGATCGCCGCCCAACCTTCAAGTTCGAAAAGGCGCGCAAACGCTTCCTGCACCAGTTCCTCGGCCTCGTCACGCGATCCCGAGATGCGCAGCGCGGCAGCGTGGAAACGCTGTTCATGCGGGAAAATCTGTTCCGCAAACCAGATGTCGATGGGACGAATGATGGACACGGGCAATGAAGAGCAACCTGAGCAAGCGTGAGGTGCCCTTATTCCGTGTAAATTTCAGATCGATGACGTCCGCGCCAGCAAGCGATCGACCGGAATTTCGAATGCCGCTTCGGGCACCACCTTTTCGATGATTGAAGCAGCGGTCACCGGGGCGGCAACTCCGTTAGATCGATGCGGCGCGATATCGCGATGGCCTCCAGAAACGCCTCGTCATGGCTGACGACCAGTATGGCGCCGTCGAATGCCGAGAGCCCCGCTTCAATTGCCGCGATGGAATCCAGATCGAGATGGTTGGTCGGCTCGTCGAGGATAAGCAGGTGCGGCGGCGCCGGGCTACCCAGGATGCAGGCAAGGCCTGCACGCAGCATCTGTCCGCCGCTGAGGGTGCTGACGTGTTGCAGCGCGGCGTCTGCTCTGAACTGGAACTTCGCGAGAGCGGAGCGGCAGGTGAAATCGTCGGTGCCCGGATTGAGGGTGTGGTAATTTTCCGCAATCGACCTTTCGGGATCGAGAATACCTGCTGTCTGATCAAGCATCGCAAAGCGCGCAGTGCGGCTGATTGTGCCGGACCATGGTTCGGCAATTCCGGCGACTAGCCCGAGCAACGTCGTTTTGCCGGATCCGTTCGGTCCGGCTATAGCCACGCGTTCCGGTCCCGTGATCGTCAGCGAGAGATCGCGCAGCACCGGCGATGCCGGGCCGTACCCGGCCGTGACACCCTGCAGGCTGAGGACGACCTTACCCGGCGGCAGCCCGGTCGGCGCGAGCGAGACCGCCATAGTATCGAGCATCTCGATTTGCTCTCGCGCCAGAATGGCCGCCGCAGAGGCTTCGGCGCGCTGACGCTGGGCAAGCCGGGCATTCTCGCCGCTGCTGTTCTCGGCGTTGTTCTTGCGGGCACCGGCCAGAATGCGCGGCATGCCGCCGCGCGTGGCCTTGCGGCTGCCGACTGCGTCGCGGCGCTGTTTACGTTCGGCTGCGACCTGCACCTTGCGCTCTATCTCGCCCAGCTGCCGCTTCGCGACGTCCAGATCGCGGTGTGCGGAGTCCAGCTCGATTGCTTTCTGCGCACGGTAATCGCTCCAGTTGCCGCCGTAGCGCGTGGCACCAAGCGAGGTCATTTCGACGATCGCATCCATCGTCTCAAGCAGTTCGCGGTCATGGCTGACGATGATGGCGCCGGCACGCCAGGAGCCGAGCAGTTCGAGCAGCGCACCGCGGCCGTCACGGTCGAGATTGTTGGAGGGTTCATCGAGCAAGAGGAAGTCTGGCTCTGCCAGCACCACTGCGGCCATGGCTGCGCGCGTTCGCTGACCGCCTGAGAGCGAGGCCAGCAGGCTATCGGCAGCCGCGTCTAGCCCCACCCGTGCCAGTGCAGATGTCAGACGGGTCTCCAGCGTCCAGTCAGCATCCGTCAGTTCGTCGGGCGTCGCCTCGCCGGTCTCCGCCCTGCGCAGAACGGCAAGGTCGTTCGTGAGGCCGAAGAGATCGGCAATGGTTTCGCACGGGCCGACCTGCACGATCTGGCGCAGTACGGCGACGGTCCCGCGAACGACGACTTTCCCGTAGCTCGGTTCGCGCCTCCCGGCCAGCAGTTCGAGCAAGCTGGTCTTACCGACACCGTTGCGGCCCACAATGCCGACGCGCTCCGCATTGAAGGCGAGATTGAGAGAGGAGAAGACCGGCCGGCCTTCGGGTGTCGACCAGCCAAGGTCGAACGTCGTAATGGAAGCGGACATGATATGATTTTCCTGGCGGCAAAACGGATCGCATTGCTGTCAGTTCGAAATCACATCGGTGCGCAAATCCTCTTGCCGGTCGGTACGGCATCTTACGGTCCCTGATCTTGCTCCACAAGCCCCATTGCGCCGGTGCTTTTGCAACATCGATCGGTCCGCTTCCTTTTTAATGAGTGGATGGGACGAACCAGCGTCTGGCGCGTTACCTTTCGGGTCCACCGTTCAGGGCGAGGAAGCGCATATGACGACTGTTGCCGAGGTTATCGTGAAAACACTCGAAGCGGCGGGCGTGCGCCGTTGCTACGGTATCCCGGGCGACACGCTCAACCATGTCACCGATGCGATCCGCACCAGTGGCATCCGCTGGGTCCATGTGCGCCACGAAGAGGCTGCCGGCTTTGCCGCCGGGGCCGAGGCCATGCTGACGGGCGAACTGGCCGCATGCGCCGGGTCGTGCGGGCCCGGCAGCCTGCATTTCATCAATGGCCTGTTCGAATCGCACCGCAACCGCGCGCCGGTAGTCCTGATCGCCAGTCAGATCATCCGCGATGAACTGGGGTTCGATTTCCCACAGGAAGTGGATTTCAAGGCGGTCTATGCCTCCTGCAGCGTCTTCTGCGAGGAAATCCGCACGCCTGCACAGGCCCGGCGAATGACGGCCATGGCCGCGCAGGCCGCATTGGCGAAGCGCGGTGTCGCCGTGCTGATCGTCCCGGCGGACGTGTCGAGCGCCAAGGCTCCGCCCGAGCCCGATTTCGCCGTCCACCGTGCGCAGCCGGTGGTGCGCCCCTCCGATGCGGAACTCGACAGTTTGGCAAGTGCTCTCAACGGCGGCAAGAAGGTGGCGATCTATGGCGGCTCGGGCTGCGAGCATGCGCATGACGCGGTCGTGGCGCTGGCGGCGCGGCTGCGCGCGCCGGTAGCCCGGACCTCGCGCGCCAAAGACTTTCTTGAGTATGACAACCCTTACGATGTCGGCATGACCGGGATATTCGGCAGCGAGTCCGGCTATCACGCGCTGATGGCCTGCGACGTACTGCTGTTGCTCGGCTGCGACTTCGCATGGCGGCAGTTTTATCCCGAAAAGGCAATCATTCTACAGGTCGACCTGGACGGTTCCCATCTGGGTCGCCGCCATCCGGTCGACATCGGCGTCGTCGGCGATATCGCGCCAACCCTCGAAGCCCTGCTGCCAAGGATAGTCCAGCGCGAGGACCAGGCCTTCCTCGACGAATGCCTCAAGCACCATCGCAAGGCCGAGGCCGCGCAGGCCAAGCATGATACAGTCGGCAAGGGCGGCGCAATCCATCCGCAATACCTGACGGAGACGATTTCGCGCCATGCCGCGCCGGATGCGATCTTCACGGCGGACGGCGGCTCGCCGATGGTCTGGTGTCTGAGGCATATCGCTGCGACCGGGCGCAATCGCACCGTCGTCAGCCTTAGCCATGGCACGATGGCCAATGCGATGCCTCAGGCGCTAGGGGCGAAAGCCGCTTTTCCCGATCGGCAGGCTATCTCTCTTTCGGGCGATGGCGGGATCGCGATGCTGCTTGGCGACCTGCTGACGGCCGTGCAGGAAAAGCTACCGATTAAGGTCGTCGTCTATAACAACGGCGCGCTGGACTTCGTGGAGA
Source organism: Novosphingobium sp. 18050 (assembly GCF_902706195.1). Classification (GTDB taxonomy): domain Bacteria; phylum Pseudomonadota; class Alphaproteobacteria; order Sphingomonadales; family Sphingomonadaceae; genus Novosphingobium. The sequence continues at coordinate 64,499 of NZ_CACSJO010000023.1, forward strand.
TCGAGCAGAAGGTCGAAGGCCTGCTGGATACCTACACCGACCTCGTCAATCCCGATTTTGCGCGCGTGGCCGAGGCAGTAGGCTTCCGTGCGCAGCGTGTCGAAAAGGCCGAGGACCTTGATGCGGCAGTACAGGCGTGGCTGGCCGAGCCGGGGCCGGCGCTGCTCGATGTCGTAACCGACAGGTTCGAACTGGTGATGCCGCCCAGCGTGAAGCCGGGCCAGGTTGCCGGCATGGCGCTTTATTCCGCCAAGGCGGTGCTGGGTGGGCGCGGCGGCGACGTGCTCGGCATGATGCGGAACCTGCTGTCATGAAAGCGCGCGCAACTGTCGCCGACGCCTTGCTGCGGGATCAGCCCCTTGCTCGCAACTGCCTTCTGCTGACCGGCCTTGTGGGAATGGTGGCTGCCGCATGGGCAGGTTTCAGCCATCCGCGCGCCTGGTGGCTGCTTGTGCTTTTCGTCCCGTTGCTGATCGTCGCGCTCGTCGACCTTTTCCAGACGCAGCATTCGCTGCGCCGCAACTATCCGGTATCGGCCCGTTTCCGCTGGTTCTTCGAATGGCTGCGCCCGTTCCTGCGCTCCTACATCGTGGAGAGCGATCTGGATGGACGGCCTTTCAATCACGACGAGCGCGCGCTGGTATATGCGCGCGCCAAGGGCGATGTCTCCACCCACCCGTTCGGCACCGAACTCGACGTCTATTCCGAAGAATACGAATGGCTCGCGCATTCGATCGCCCCTTCGCGCAATGCCGAGAAATATACCCGTGTGGCCGTGGGTACGGATCAATGCAGCAAGCCTTATCAGGCCGCCCGCCTGAACATCTCGGCGATGAGCTTCGGAGCCCTCGGCGCCAATGCGATCGAGGCGCTCAATCTGGGTGCGAAGATCGGCGGGTTCTATCACGACACGGGGGAGGGCGGCCTGTCGCCCTATCACCTGAAACATGGGGGCGATGTCGTCTGGGAAATCGGGTCGGGCTATTTCGGATGCCGCGACAAACAAGGCAATTTCGATCCTGCGCACTTCAGGGACCGCGCCGTCAACGAAGCTGTGGTGATGACCGAGATTAAGCTGAGTCAGGGCGCAAAGCCTGGGCACGGCGGCCTGCTGCCCGGCTCGAAGGTGACGGAGGAAATCGCCAGGATACGCGACATTCCCCAAGGCGAAGACTGTCTCTCGCCGCCCTACCACACGGCGTTTTCCACCCCGCGCCAACTACTGGAATTCGCGGCGCAGATGCGCGAGCTATCCGGCGGCAAGCCAGTCGGCATCAAGCTGTGCGTAGGCTATCCCCATGAACTGTTCGCGGTCGTCAAGGCGATGTGCGAAACCGGCATTCTTGTCGATTTCATCGTCATCGACGGTGCGGAAGGCGGCACCGGCGCCGCGCCGACCGAACTGTCCGACCGGGTGGGCATGCCGCTGCGCGAAGGGCTGATCATGGCGCGCAATGCGCTGGTGGGCACGAACCTCAAGGGCAAGGTAAAGCTGGCCGCATCGGGCAAGGTCAATTCTGGCGCGGCGATCGCGATGAACGCCGCTCTGGGCGCCGACTGGTGCAATGCAGCGCGCCCTTTCATGTTCTCGCTTGGGTGCGTGCAGTCTATGCGCTGCCACACCGATACTTGCCCCACCGGCGTCGCGACCCAGTCGGCCGCCCGTCAGCGCGGCCTCGTCGTGCCCGAGAAAGCCGAGCGGGTTGCGCGCTTCCAAAAGGCGACGCTCGACGCGCTGCATGACATAGTCGTCGCCTGCGGCCTTGAATCGCCCGACGGATTTACGCCGGATGGCCTGCGCCAGCGGGTCAACGCGGCGGAAATGCGCTCGATCGACGAGGTCTATCCCTTTGTCGAACCGGGCGAACTGATCGATGGAGCCCGCGACGCACGCCTTGCCGCGTGGTGGCGTGCGGCGGATCCGGAAAGCTTCACGAGACGCGCGTGACGGGTCTGCCCAAACTGCTCTGGCGACGCCACAAATGGGCAAGCGGGGGTGTCGCAGTACTCCTTGGCTTCGCGATCGCGATCAGCCTCACTTCGCCGCCCGGGCTTCTCAGCTTTCTCGATGCCATTATGGGCGGCGGCATCGGCGCCGAGAAATCCGGCAGCGGTATTGCGTTCGGAGCGCATGGTCAGAAACTCGACGTCTGGAGGCCTGCCCGCACGGATGGCCGGCCCCTGCCTGTCCTGATATTCTGGTATGGCGGGGGCTGGGTAAAGGGATCGCGCGGAACCTATGCATTTGCCGCGAGAGCCTATGCCCGGCAGGGGTTCGTCGTGGTCATGCCCGATTACCGTAAGGTGCCGAAAGTCCACTTTCCGGCCTTTCTCGTCGATGGTGCCCAGGCGGTGCAATGGACGCGTGATCATGTGCGGGACTTCGGCGGAGATCCCGGCCGTATCGCAGTCACGGGACATTCTGCAGGCGCATATACAGTTGCCATGCTGACGCTCGACCCTGAATGGCTCCGCGCAGAAGGGGTGGCGCCGGGCACGATCAAGGCTGCGGTAGGCCTTTGCGGCCCCTACGACTTCTACCCTTTCACTGCCAGGCGCGCGATCGATGCCATGAAGGGCGCGGCGGATCCACGCCTTACACAACCGATCCGGTTTGCGCGTGCTGACGCACCGCCCATGCTGCTCGTCTCTGCTGGAAACGATGTCGAGGTTGGCGCCCATAACGCCGACAATCTGACCGCGCGATTGCACGCTCTAGGAGGGCGTGCCGTGCATATCGACTATTCTGGGTTGAGCCATGAGGATGTTGCGATGGCCCTTTCCATCCCGTTCAGGAACAAAGCCTCGGTTCTTGCGGACAGCGTGGAATTCCTGCGCGAGGCTATGAATGTTCAATCAGGATCGCGCTGATCACCGCAAGGTATGGCCATGCAAGCGGACGCCTGGCGTCGCTCGCATGGCGAAGGGAGCAGAAGTCAGCGATTGGGTATGTGGGCTCCGAGGTGGCGTCCGGCGATGTAGCCGAAGGTCATGCCCGGGCCCAATGTTCCGCCGGCGCCGCCATATACGTCGCCCAGCACTGCGGCCATGGCGTTGCCTGCTGCGTAAAGGCCCGGGATCGGGTTTCCGCTCCAGTCCACCACCTGGGCATCGGCGTTCGTCTTCGGGCCCCCTGCGGTGCCCAGGGCGCCGGCTTCCATCTTGACCGCGAAGTAGGGGCCCTGATCGATTGCGCCAAGCGTGCGGTACGGGGCTTCGAAAGCGGTGTCGCCCCACATATAGAAATTGTCGTAGGTATTGTCGCCGCGGTTGAAGTCGTCGTCATGGCCGTTGCGGACCATTTCATTGAACCGCGTTACGGTGCCCTTCAGGCCTGCAGGGTTGATCCCGGCCATGTCAGCCAGCTCTTCCAATGTGTCGGCCTGCATCATGAAGGACGGGACAGGCCCGCCCGGCGGCGTGTTGAAGGTGTGATACTTGTTCCTGTAGCGCTGATCGATGATCAGCCAGTAGGGCAGGTTGGCGTAGGCATGGTTCCCGGCGTCGAAGGCGTGCAGGGATTTGCCCAGGGCATTGTAATTGGCCGCCTCGTTCACGAACCGCTTGCCGGTGCGGTTGACCAGGATCGCGCCGGGACGCGCGCGCTCGTCCGAGCCCAGCAGGTAGTTGGGTTTGGCGTCGCGGTGCTGCGGCTTGAATTCCAGCACGCTTTGCATCCAGAAGGCGTTCTGCATATTGCCCAGCTGAGCGCCAGCCTCGATCGCCATCAGCAGGCCGTCACCTTCGTTCTCCGGCACGCTGACCGGGCCGGTGAGGGGGCCGCGAAGGAAGGTCTTTACCAGCGTTTCGTTCCATTCGAAGCCGCCGGTGGCGATGACCACGCCGCGCTTTGCGCGCACGTAGACGTCTCGTCCGTTCGCGTCTTCGGCAACGACGCCAATCACGCGGTCGCCGTCCTTGATCAGCTTGCGCGCGCGCTTTTCAAATTCCACAGGAATGTCGCGGTCCAGCACCGCCTTGTAGAGGGAGCCGGCAAGGGCCTGTCCCAAGCCCCGGTAATCGCCCGCCTCGCGCTCGGCCAAAGTGGCCTCGTCGAGCGTCCCGGTGATCGCTTCCATAAGGCTGCCCCGCAGCGGATACGCCATCTTGCTGGGGTTCACCCGGGTCGACCACTTGCCGAGCCGCTCGAAGGAGAACGCTTCGTTGTCCAGCGAGCGTCCGCCGTCGGCCTTGGCGCCCGGCACGTAGGGCTGGTAGTCGGGAAAGTCGATGAAGGCCTGGAAGCGAACCGGGGTCTTGTCCGCGAGATAGCGGATCATTTCCGGGCCGCTTTCCATGAAGGCCATGAGGGTGTCGGGGTCAAGATCGCCGGGAGCCAGGGAATCGAGGTAAGTCACGATGTCCTCATCTGACTCCTCGATCCCGGCTTCGAGCTGATGATGGTTGCCCGGAACCCAGAGCATGCCGCCGGACATGGCGGTCGTGCCGCCGACCATTCCGGTCTTTTCCAGGATGACCACATCCTTCGCGCCGAAATCATAGGCGGAAATCGCTGCCGTCATGGCCGCCCCGCCAGACCCGAGAACGACGACGTCGGCCTCGAGATCCCACTTGTGCTCTTCAGTCATCTTCCATCTCCGATTCATTCCTGCGTGACAGGCTTTGGTGTTCGAATGCCCCCTCCTACCGCAGGTTGAAAACTATCCTTTTGATTGCACCGGAGAACGTGCTGTCGGCCACGGTGTAGTCGTTATTGACGGCGGTTATGGTGTCCATTCCGACGTCGAAACCTTCGGTATGGGACATCCAGCCCCGGACCGTGCGCTCGACACGGCCACTGCCGACGGGCTTGCCGTCGATGCTGAGGGTCAGCGTCCCGCCCGATCCCGGCTTGGGCATGTCCGCAAGGAACGCGGCTGTCAGCGTGTGCGGACCTGCCGGAACGGCGCTGTCGGCGCGGATGGTGAACTGGTCCGTGCCCACCGCGTTGTAGTGGAACACGGGCTTGCCGTCCTTGAGGTAGAAGGCATAGCCGCCGAAGCGGCCGCCTTGGGTCACCAGCACGCCCTTGCTGCCGGCGCCTACTTCGACATCGGCGTCGATCGTGAAGGACTTGCCGATCGTGTGCGGCGCCGCATCCTCGTTGAGGTGGCTGAGGGGCGCGCGGTACACGAAGCTGGTGCGATTGCCCGCCATGGTTGGACGCCCTTCGGCACCTTCGCTGTAATCGTGGATCGGCAGGATGTGGTTGGCCGCCGCTTCCTTCCAGAACAGGTCCTGCATTTCCTTCAGCTTGGCCGGGTTGGCAACGGACAGATCCTTGGCGGTGGTGAAGTCCTTGTCGAGGTTGAACAGCGTCCATTTGCGGTTCTCTGGACCGACGCCGAGCTTGCGATCCTCGCCGACGCCCACTTCCCAGGCCATGCGCTTTGGCAGCGTGCCGGCCATCCATCCATCGTGATAGATGCCGAAGTTCTCCATCATCTCGAAGACCTGGGTATGGCGCTGTGACGGGGCCTTGGGGGCGGTGAAGCTATAGGCCAGGCTGATGCCGTCGAGAGGTTGCTGCTTGACGCCCTGCAACGTCTCGGGGGCCTTGACGCCGGTGGCTTCGAGGATAGTCGGGGCGATGTCGCTGACATGGGCGTACTGGGTGCGGAAGGTGCCGCCGTCCTTGATCCGTGCGGGCCACGAGATGACCATGCCGTTGCGCACGCCGCCTGCCTGCGAAGCGATCTGCTTCCACCACGGGTAAGGGCTGTTCATCGCCCAGGCCCAGGGTGCGGGGAAGTGGTTGTAAACGTTCGGGCCACCGATATCGTCGTAATGCGACGCGAGTTCCGCGAAGGTTTCCTTGTGTCCGGTGATTGCCGACTGTTCGAAAGCGAGACCTTGCAGCCCGCCTTCGGCGCTGGCCCCATTGTCGCCCTCGATGAAGACGATCATCGTGTTATCGTACTGGCCGCTGTCGCGCAGGGCCTGGATTACGCGGCCGGTCTCATGATCGGAATAGGCGACGGTTGCCGCATAGGCCTCCATCAGGCGGGCGTAGACCTTCTTGTGCTCGGCATCGAGGGTATCCCAGGCGGGCAGCGAATCCGGGCGCGGCGAGAGCAGGGAGTCCCTGGGAATCAGGCCCATGGCTTTCTGGCGCTTGAACGATTCCTCGCGCACCTTGTCCCAGCCAGCGTCGAACTTGCCCTTATACTTGTCGAGCCACTCCTGCGGAGCCTGGTGCGGCGTATGTGCGGCGCCGGGGGCGTAGTACATGAAGAACGGCTTGTCCGGCGCGCTGGCGGCCTGGCGCTGCAGCCACCCGATGGCGTGGTTCGCGATGTCCTTCTCGAAGTGGTAGGTCGGATCGGCGGGCTGCTCCACCGGCCCCTCATTCTCGACGAGGTTCGGGTTCCACAGCGAGGTATCGGCCGAAAGGAAGCCGTAGAAATACTCGAAGCCCAGCCCGGTGGGCCAGCGGTCGAAAGGCCCTGCGGGGCTCATTTCCCAGTCGGGCGTCAGGTGGCTCTTGCCCAGCATCGCGGTGTTGTAACCGCCGTCCTTGAGCATCTGCGCGATGGTTGCGGCGCTCTTGGGGATGGCGGTGGTGTAGCCGTCATAGCCAGTGGGCAGGTTGGTGACATTGCCCATGTTGACGTTGTGCGGTTCGCGCCCGGTCAGCAGCGAAGCGCGCGTGGGCGAGCACAGGGCAGTGGTGTTGAAGCGGCTGTAGCGCAGGCCCTGCATGGCCACGGCGTCGAAGGTGGGTGTGGCCACCGGACCGCCGAATGCGCTGGTGACGCCGTAGCCGACGTCGTCGGTCATGATTACCAGCACGTTGGGCGCACCCTTGGGCGCCGTCGGCTGGCCCGGCCAACTGGGAGCGTGCGTGGTCTCGACCGTCCTGCCCACGGTGTCCGCGCCTACGGCCTGCGCAAAGCCGGGCGAGGCGCATACCAGGGTAGAGGTGGCAAGCAATGCCGCGCAGAGCCGCGTCGACCGTCGTTTGCGGGGGCTGGTCATGATCGTGTCCTTCTTGTCTTCGGACCTCCCGTTGAAAAAGGGGGGGTCTCCGCTTGCCGGCATGGGCCGGGGCGGAGACCCTCAAGGGGAGGATTCTGGGGGGAACTTCCGAGCCTGCTACCTCAGTAGCGGAACGTTACCTGGGCCTGGACCGTGCGAGGCAGGCTGGCGAAGCCGATCTGGTCGGCCACCACGCCCGAAAGCGTGCCGGTGCCCGAACCCGTGTTCGGCGCATCGGTGCCGCCCACCGCATACCAGCGGTTGGTCAGGTTCTTGCCGATGATCTGGAGTTGCCAGCGGTCCTCGGGGCTGGTGAACGAGATCGAGCCGTCCAGCGAGATGTAGCGGTTCTGTTTCGTGAACGGATTGCCGAAAGCGGAGGCAAGGTAGCTGCCGCTGTAACGGGCATCGAGGCCGATGTTGAACTTCGATCCGTTGTTCAGACGCGCCTCGTAGGAAGCGCCGAGGTTACCCGTCCAGTTGGGCGCCATGGCGGTAGGCTGTCCGGCGAGATTCTGGCGGTTGGCCACAGTGTCGGTCGCAGGATTGAAAGCCCGCGAGCTGTCCGTGGCTGCCACGTAGACGAGGTTGCAGCCTTGTCCGCGCGTCTGGCCAGCCCAGCACGGCGCGCCCGGTGCATCGCCGTACCGTGCATGGTTGTAGTTGACGCTGCCGCGCAGGTTGAACCCGTCGAGGGCGCGCGGGGCGATCTCGAATTCGAATTCGATGCCCTTGGTACGCGCAGAGCCTGCGTTGATCGTGCTGAAGGCGAAGATGTCCGAGCGGAAGAAGTCGAGCTGCAGATTGCTGTACTTGTAGTTGTATGCGGTCAGGTTGAGGCGCAGCTGGCGGTCAAGCCAGGTGGTCTTGATGCCCGCTTCGAAGCCCTTGGCCTTCTCCGGCTCGAACTTGAAGTCGGCAAGGCCTGCGCTGGGGCTGTAGATGCCCGAGTTCGAGAAGCCGCCCGACTTGTACGCGGTCTTGTAGGCGCCGTAGACGGTGATGTCGCGGGTCGGCTTCCAGGTGACGGTGCCCTCGGGCGACCAGTTCTCGAAGTCCTGGTTCGAGCGAAGCGTTACCCCCGGCAGGAAGATGCCCTGCGCCACGCGGATCGGGTGCGAATACGGCTGCAGGAAGTAGCTGTCCTTGCTTTCCGAGGTGTAACGCACGCCGCCGGCGATTTCGACGTTGTCGATCGGCCGAACGATGAACTGGCCGAACATCGCGAAGGTCTGGCCCTTGGTCTGCGAGTCCTTTGAATTGGCGAGGTAGCGGCGGAAGTCCGGCGTTGCTGCGCTGTTCTCCAGCCCGCCCGAAACCGTCCATGCCTTGTAGTCGCGCATCGTCGACTGGTAGTATCCGCCGACCATCGCATCCCAGAAGCCGCCCAGATTGGTCTGTGCGCGCACTTCCTGCGAGAATGCGTGGAATGTGGAATGTTCGGTCGCGAAAACACCCGGTGCGCCCGAGCGCGAGATACTGTCGCCGTCGAACTGGAAGTTGTTGCGGTTCCAGTTGTAGTTCGTGACCGACGAGATCGTCAGGTCATCCATCGCCCACGTCAGAGCCAGGTTCGTGGCCCAGGCCTTGTACTGGTTGCCCTGAGCGCCGCTTGAATTGGCGTAAGGCTGGGTTGCTGCGATATCGAGCGGGGTGCGGTTCGCCGACGAGGCAAAGCGGTGGCCGCAGGCGATCGCAGGGTTGGTGGCTGAAACGCCGGTGGGGCAATAGTACATGACCGAGCCGGCACCCGGATTGTTGGTCTCGTTGATGCCATAGTTTCCCTTCAACACGGCCGTGAAGGTATCGGTAGGCTCCCATTTCAAAGTGCCGCGGATGTAGGCTTCCTTGCCGCGTCCATCGCCGGCCGCTTCCGACGTATGCGCGGTGGGCGTCACGACCTGGGCGGTCGAAGTACGATCGAGCGTCGGATAGGTCTGGGTTGTGCCGATCTGCTTGTAGTAGCCGTCGAACTGCTTGCTGGCGCGCGCGGCCACGCGGATGCCGAGGGTATCGCTCAACGGAGTGGAGACGATGGCTTCGCCGTAAACCTGCTTGGCAGTGAATTCATACCCGGCGCGGGCGATGATCTCCAGCTTGTCGCCGGGATCGGCGGTGGTGATCGAGACGACGCCGGCCGTCGCGTTTTTGCCGAAGAAGAGCGCCTGCGGACCCTTGAGGATTTCCAGGCGGCCCAGGTCGAAGAAGCCTTCGTTGATCGTGCGGCCCTGCCCATAATAGGCGCCGTCGACGATCACCGCGACCGATTGCTCAAGCCCGATCGAGGTGGTGTTCGAACCGATGCCGCGCAAGACCAGCGTGGCGCCCGAGCCCGATGGGGTACGGCCGATTGAAAACGAAGGAGTCATTGCTGCAACGCGCTCGAGGTTGCTGAGATCGTACTGTTGCATCCGTTCGGCGCTGATCGCGACAACCGAGACGGGGACGTCCTGCGTGGTCTCCTGGCGTTTGCGGGCAGTGACGATGATGTCGCCGATGCCACCACTGTCGGCTTGCTGCGCCTGCGCTTCCTGAGCCAGCACGGCGGGCGTATGGCCCAGGCCGATTCCTGCCGTGGCGGCCAGAAGCATGGAACGGAACATCGCGTAATGGCGCACGGGCGCAGCCCTGCTCTGTCGAGGCATGTCATCTTCTCCCGGTTATTCTTCTAGGCCACCCCTGTTGTGCGGCCAGTGATTAAAACATATGCGTTAATAGGAATAACGCACCTGTTTTAATTGACAGGCTGAGCGACAATCCGTTCCTTGTAACGCAGGTGCCTGAGACGATATGAAGAGACTGTGCGAAAGGAGAGGCCAGTGCTGCGCGAACTGGAATTCGCTCGCGGGTCGTGTACGGACCGCAAGGTGACCGAACCTCCCCGACAGTTCGCCGACGAGACGAAGCTGCGCATCATTGCTGCTGCCGAATCGCTCTATTCCCAGAACTCTATCGAAAGTGTGTCTTTCCGCGAGATCGCGCTGGCTGCGGGCAACAAGAACACCAATGCGGTGCAGTACCACTTCGGCAACCGCGAGACACTGGTGCAGGCGATCTTCGCCTGGCGTGTGTGGCAGATGGAGCCGGTACGCGGCGTAGCTCTCGATGCGGCGGAGAAAGCGGGAAAGCCCCTGAGCCTGCCGACCCTGATGCGTATCCTGTGTGAGCCGATTCTCGATCTGACCGACGATCAGGGGCGGCACACTTACGCAGCGTTCATGAGCAAGTACCTGCTTTTGCAGCGCCCGGCCGGCACGCTTCACGCTGCCGATACCCGGCCCGACCTCAGCACGAATCTGCGCCGTATCCTGGACCAGGTCAACGAACTGGTCGCGGCGGAAGACCTTTATTTAGGCGATTATCGCGTCGCTCTGTCCTATCTTGTGGTGATCAACACGCTGGTGCTGTCGGACAACGAGGGCCTGCCAAAGCATGATCCCGCACGATTTCGCAAACGTTTCGATATCTCGCTGGACATGGCCGTCGCTGCGCTGGAGCGCAGTTGCAATACATGATGGCCTAGCCCTGTTGTCAGGAGACAGGCCCTGCATGGATGTCGATGGAAGAGGGTAACAGGCCGGGCTCACCCCGCCGATCTGGTAGAGGCATACAAGCATGACACAAAACGCTCGCAATCGCCTGGACGGCAAAGTCGCCATCGTCACGGGTGCCGGCATGGGCATGGGCGCTGCGACGGCGCGCGTCTTTGCAGGTTACGGCGCGAAAGTGATCGTCTCGGACATTAATGCGCAGGCAGGCGAGGCAACCGTTGCCTCCATCGTTGCAGCAGGTGGTGACGCGCGCTTTATCCTTTGCGATGTGGGCGAGGAAACGCAGGTTCGCGACCTCGTAGCTGGGACAGTGGCAGCATTCGGCCGGCTCGACTGTGCCGTGAACAATGCCGCAATCACCCCGGATAGCCTGCCCATTGCCGAGGCCGACATGGACGTATGGGACCGGGTAATCCGCATCGACCTGCGCGCCGTGATGCTCTGCATGAAGCACCAGATTCGCCAGTTCCTTGCGCAAGGCGGCAGCGGGGCTATCGTCAACGTCGGCTCGGTCAGTTCGGTGCGGCCGCAGCCCGGAAACTCTGCCTATGTTGCTGCCAAGCACGGTGTGATCGGTCTGACCAAGACCGGGAGCCTTGAATATGCCCCGCACGGAATACGCGTGAATGCCGTACTGCCCGGCGCGATCGATACCCCGATGCTGCGCGGTGCCCTGGAATTGAGCGGTCATACCGAAGCCGAATTCGCTCCGGCCCTGAGCCTGCTCGGCCGTTTCGGCAGGCCCGAGGAAGTGGCTGAGGCAAGCGCATGGCTGTGTTCCGATGCCGCAAGTTACGTGACGGGGCATAGCTTGGCGGCCGAGGCGGGCTATCTCACTCGATAGTCTGAATTGACATGCATATGACGCGGTCGCTGGCGGGAAAGTTAGGCATTGCCCATTCAAAGGCACGAGGGAGGCGCCGCGTCATGGCATAAAGAGGCTCTGCCTTTGTCGGGTGGAAGAGTGCCTCCAGATAAGCGGCCCACAACGCTTGTCGCCAGCGCTATTGCGCTGCGCCTTTCATCTGGGTGTAAGCCACATTACGCGCGTCCGGATCCAGCGACAAGAGGTACTGGCTTGCGTCCTTGTAGGTCAGGAATGGTCTACCGTCAGCGATGATGGGAACGGTGCGACCATTGTAGATTCGGCAGAGCAGGCGCCTTTGCGGTCTGCTGAGTGATGGGCTGTCTTCTTCCGTCATGGCTGGTTTTGGTCCCGGGAAGTTCAATAAGCAAGTTGGATGATGGCCTCCGGTATCCAATGCATGCCTTTCCCGTCCCCGATCCATTTCGCCCAAGGCGATCAATGGCCTTCACAAACTGAGATGAGCCATCGCAGGGCGGGGGTTATCCTCATTCGAGGCCGCCATACTTAGCCGGCACACTTTGTTAAACCGATGAGGTGACGAGCCTCATGGGCGGTGCGTACCGGCTGATAGAGCGAGCTAAGCGGTGTTGATAAGTTTCTCGAATTTAGGGTTTGACCGAATCGCGGGTGGCTCTTAGAGGGCTGTTCACCGCAGCGGACCATCTGGTTGTTGTTGTGGTCGCCGACATTGGACGGGCATCTGGCTCTCTCCCTAATCGCAAGACGCGGGGGATGAGTGGTTGTCCGGGTTTTTTGTCTGGTTGTGCTTTTTGACATTGTAGGTTTTTGATGAAGGGACATGTGGGCGACGGCGCCTGCTCCCGGGGCTTCAGGGCTCGGGGTGGCAGTATT
>NZ_CACSJO010000024.1 GCF_902706195.1 Novosphingobium sp. 18050
TTCCTTCGGGGCCGCCGCCGGGAGGAGGGCCGAAGCCGTCGGGCGGAGGGCCGTCGCCCGGAGGCGGGCCAAATCCGTCAGGCGGCGGACCGCCGGGGAAAGCGCCATCGGGGCCGCGGTCCTCGCGGCTGCCGTTGACGGTGATCTCGTTGCCTTCGCCCTGCTGGCCGCCCTGTTGCTCGGGAAGCTGCGCCAGGCCTTTTGCCTCCCCGCCCGGCTCGTGCGTTTCTTGCCCCTGAGGCCCCCATCGGCCCGGACCCGTCCGTTCCTCTCCGGCGCCCGGCGATGAACGCCACTGGGACCGCCGCTCGGGCCGCTTGGCCTTGCGCAGCTGCGCCGAGAAATTGAAGCCCCAGCGCAGCTGCTCGGTGCGCTGGCGATAGATGTTCACCGGCCGGGCATCGACTTCCACCAGCGTGCCCCCGGCATCGCGCATGAAGCGGTCGGGGAAGGCGTCCTCGACCGCTGCGGTCACCCCGCCCAGGCTCATCACCGCGTTGCGGTTGCGGCTGTCGACATAGCTGGCGGTGAAGTTGAGCTTCGGTTCGCTCGTCAGCTTGGCGTTGACGCCCAGCCGGAAGACGTGGCGATCGTCAGACTTGAGGCCGGCATTGCCTCCCGTCACGCTGGTCACCAGTACGGTCTGGCCGGTGACGTAATCGTAGACCCGCTGGTTGCTGCTGATGGTCACCGGATTGCCGAGCTGCGCCACGGTGGGGGCGCTGCGGTCCTGATTGACCGACGCAATCACGCTCACCCCGGTAACCGGTGCCCAGTTCACCCCGTAGCCGAAAGTACCCAGCGTTCCATAATCCGAAACTTGCGTGATCCCGCCGTTGAGGTTCAGGCTGATCGTGCCGATGCCCCCCAGCACGCCCTTACTGCGGCTGGTCAGCGGCACATCGACACTGAGCCTGGCGCTGCCGTTGGTGCGGTTGGCGTCGCCGCTGCTGGTCAACCCGTCGCGCACCGTGGTCGAGGACTGCGCGGTGAAATCGCCGCCCAGCTTCAGGCTTACGCCAAGGTCGCCTGCGGGAAGCTTCAGCAGCTTGCCGAACAGCAACACGCTGGCACTGCCGGTATCGCTGTTTGCATTGGCGCGGTTGGTGACCATGTTGCCCAGCAGGGCGCCAGATAGCGTGGCATAGGGATCGACGGCGGTGTTACCGCCGTCCAGCGCAGCCTGTAGTGCGCTGATATCGTACCCGTTGTCCGACCGGGTTTCCGACTGCGAATGCGCGTAGCTGCCGATGACAGACAGTTTCCAGCGCGTGGACAGGTCGACGTTCAGCGTACCGCCCGCCGAGACACTGCCCGAATTGGTCGCCTTGCGCAGCGGATCGGTCGACAGATAGCGTTTCAGAGGCGTTTCGGTGCCGTCCGAGTAGGGATTGTCGGCCGGGATCGTCAGGTCGCCGGTGGCCAGTCCGTCCAGCCCGCGGCTGGTCGCGTATGTGCCCTTCAGGTTGAACGAGGCGTTGGAAGTGGCGCTCAGTTCGTGCGCGAGGCCGGCGCCCAGCGCATAGTTGCGGGTCGATGCCTGCAGTGTGCGATTGGCAGTCTCATCGGCGATGCCGCCTGCGGGAGTCACGCCGCTGGCGGGATCGGCGGCGATGCCCCGATCGCTTTCCAGGATTGCGGCCTGGGTATCGACCTTGCCGGTCAGGTTCAGCCGGTCGTTGTCGTGGATCTGCGTGTACGTGAAAGCGCCCGATCCCTGTCCGCCCCCGCCCTGCGCCGCCATGCCGCCGCCAAGGTTGGCGACGCGCGACTTGAAGCGGCGTTTGAGGATGATGTTCACCACTTTCGCCTGCGCATCGTAGCCGTACTTGATGGCCACTTCCTCGGGCAGGATATCCACCCGCAGAACCGATTCCACCGGCAGGTCGCCCACCTCGTTGACACCCGAGACGCGCTTCCCGTTGACCAGCACGACCGGCCCGCTCGACGCATCGCGCCCTGCGATGCTCGTGGTCTGGTCGGCCAGCTCGGCAAGGAGATCGCTGACCGAATCGACACCGTAAGAGGCGATCTCCGCCTGCCTGATCTGGTTTTCCGGCGGTACATCGCCGATTACAGCGCCCGGCACGGCCTGCCCGGTGACGATGATTTCATCCTCGGCCGACGCTTCGACAACCGGCGCCTTTTTTGCCGAAATCGGCGCGGCGGCGGTTTTCTGCGCTACCGCTTCCCCCGATATCGCCGTCGACGCGAGCAGGATGCATAGCAGGCCGGAGCCGGACCGGAGGGGGAGCGTGTTCCTCATGATCTCCCGGCTATGATGACAAGGGCTCACAAAGTAGCCGCAAATGGTAAGAAATTGTATTGGCCTCGCGGCGCGTCGTGAAGGCCGCGACGGGAAATCGAAGCCAGAAGCAACATTCCGCGACTTCGTCCCTTGTCGACAAGGAACAATCGCATGCCTCACGGGAAGGGATTAAACGTTGCTCACCGTCCACCACCTCGAAAATTCGCGGTCGCAGCGCATCCTGTGGATGCTCGAAGAGCTGGGGATGCCCTACAAGGTCACCCGGTACGAACGGAACAAGGAAACGATGCTCGCGCCGCCTGAACTGCGCGCGGTACATCCCCTCGGCAAATCACCCGTCATCGTCGACGGGGATGACGCAGGCGAGCCGCTTACAGTCGCCGAAACCGGGGCGATCATCGAATATCTGGTAGAAAAGGCCGGCGGCACGCTGGGTCCTCCGAATGAACGGCAGGAGGCGCTCCACTATCGCCATTTCCTGCATTATGCAGAAGGTTCGCTGATGCCGCCGCTGCTCATCAAGCTGGTGCTGGGCAGAATCCCCCTCCTCGGCAAGACCGCGCAGAGGCGGCTGCAACCGATGATCGACGTGCACCTCAATTTCGTGGAAAGCGAGCTTTCCGCCCGGCCCTGGTTTGCAGGAGATACCTTCACCGCCGCTGACATCATGATGAGTTTCCCCCTGGAAGCTGCGCGTGATCGCGGCGGTCTGGACGGCTCCCGGCCCGCGACGACAGCATGGCTCGAAAAGATCCACGCGCGCCCTGCCTACCAGGCCGCGCTGGCCAGCGGCGGTCCCTACAAATACGTCTGAGAGGGCGATCCGCGCCTTACGTAACGGCGCGGATCGTCTGCACGCCCGGCTCGATATCGTCGTGCTTGGACGCCGAAGCGACCAGGGCGTCGTGTTCGGCGAACACCCGCTCGATCTCGTCGCGCTTGTCGAAGATCATGCGGGCCACGCCTCCGGTCATACCCCCTTCTTCGCCGACCCGCCCGAGGACGCCGGCAAGATCCTCCAACGTAGCCCGTTCAGCGCTGCTATGGAGTCCACCCTTGGAATCGCGATAGGCGATGCATTCGCTTGCCATGTGCCGTCCCCTTCTCTGGATAGCAATAAAATGCGCCAGTTCGGCCAGAGTTGCATCCGTAATTCTACGGAGCATGGGCTTCAGCCCCCGGGTTTTTCTGCGGATGCCCCCAGAGGTGCCTACCAGCCCCGGTTTCAGGAGCGCTTGGTCGCCCCTCACTCGCCCCTTCCCGATGCCGGGACGCCGATGCAGATGGTAGACAGGGCGGGTACAAGCCCCGATTCGGCAGCGGCAATATATTTGTTATGCCTGGATGCTCCGCTTCCCGACGTATGATTAGCCGCTCGCAGTGAAGCCAAATCCCAATGGTGCTGGGCCAAAACCCAATTCTGGCGCATACTCGCACCGGCCCGGCGGGAACGCCCGGCCCGCATGCGAGTTAGCAGTTGCAGCATCACGGGAATTGCAGGTTTCCGGGCACTATCGGCATGTTTAGCAGCCATGCCCCCACCCTGCGCCCTTACCATCTGGAGTGTCGCGATGTCGCAGGGGTCCGCCGAATTTTCCTTCGCCAAGCCAGAGCGCCTGATCCACGAACTTGGCGCCGAATATACCGGCCAAGGCACGCATTTCGCAGTCTTTTCCGAAAATGCCGAGGCTATGGAACTGTGCCTGTTCAGCGATGACGGGGCGCAGGAAGTCTCACGCATGGAACTGCCCTCGCGCGAGGGATCGGTGTTCACCGGCTATGTTCCGCGGGTACGGCCCGGGCAGCTCTATGGCTTTCGCGCCCACGGCCCCTACGAGCCCGAGCGCGGCCACCGCTTCAACCCCAACAAGCTGCTGCTCGACCCTTATGCTCGCGAAGTCTCGGGCGCGGTCCGCTGGGACGATGCCCTGTGGAGCTACGACCTCACAACCGGCGACGACACCACGTTCGACGAGCGCGATTCCGCCCCGTTCATGGTGAAGAGCGTAGTGCAGGACCCCGATTTCGACTGGGAAGGCGACCAGACCCTGGCCCGCCCCTGGACCGAAACCGTAGTCTACGAAGCCCATGTACGCGGCCTTACCATGCAGCACCCCGACGTGCCCGAAGCCTTGCGCGGCACATACGAGGGCATGGCCAGCGAGCCGATCCTCCACCACTTGCGCAAGCTGGGCGTCACCGCGATCGAACTGCTGCCCTGCCAGTTCTTCCTCGACGACCGGATGCTGCTGGATAAGGGGCTGTCGAACTACTGGGGCTACCAGACCCTGGGCTTCTTCGCACCCGAACCGCGCTTCCTGCGCTCGGGCGACGTCGCCCCGCGCGCGATCAAGCAGTTCAAGGACATGGTGAAGCGGTTCCACAAGGCCGGGATCGAGGTCATCATGGACGTGGTCTACAACCACACCGCCGAAGGTTCGGAAAAAGGCCCGACGCTGTGCTTCCGCGGCCTCGACAACGCCAGCTACTACCTGCTGAGCCCCGAGAACCCGCGCTACAGCTTCGACACCACCGGCACCGGCAACACGCTGCAGGTAGCCCATCCGATGGTCATGCGCATGGTCCTCGATTCCCTGCGGTACTGGGTGCAGGTGATGCATGTCGACGGCTTCCGCTTCGACCTGGCCTCCACCTTGGGCCGCGAGGCGGCGGGTTTCGACCGCGAGGGTGGATTCTTCGACGCGATCCGGCAGGACCCGATCCTCGCCGGCGTGAAGCTTATCGCCGAGCCATGGGACGTGGGGCTCGGCGGCTATCAGGTGGGCGGCTTCCCCCACCCGTTCCGCGAATGGAACGACAAGTTCCGCGACACCACCCGCAGCTTCTGGCGCGGCGACGAAGGTCAGGTGGGAGATATCGCCCAACACCTGATCGGCTCTCCGGTCCAGTTCAACCACTCCGACCGGGGCGCGACCAGCTCGATCAATTTCCTCGCCGCGCATGACGGTTTCACGCTGATGGACACCGTATCCTACAACGACAAGCACAACGAGGCGAACGGCGAAGGCGGTGCCGACGGGCACGACAACAACATCTCCGACGACATGGGCGCGGAAGGTCCGACGGACGATGAAGGCATCATTGCCGCCCGCGCCCGCCGCCGCCGCGCGATGGTGGCGACGCTGCTGGTCAGCCAAGGCGTGCCGATGCTCCTTTCCGGCGACGAGATCGGCAACAGCCAGAAGGGCAACAACAACGTCTACTGCCAGGACAATGAACTCGGATGGGTCGACTGGAGCGCGCGCGACGACGAATTCCTCGAATTCTGCACGAACATGATCGCGCTGCGCCACCAGTTTCCGGTGCTCAGCCAGGAGAACTTCCTGCAAGGCGACGCCAGCGACAACGAGCGCGTCGAAATCGCATGGTTCCAGCCCGACGGCCGGCCGATGGACCAGGAGTTATGGAACCAGGAGGGGCTGCGCGTGCTGGGCATGATGATCGACTATTCCGCGCGTGAGGTCTTCCTAGACGGCGGACGGCCGCTGTTCGCCGTGCTCAACGCGGGCGACGAACTGGACTTCGTGCTGCCCAGCGGCAACGGCGCGGATCGCTGGGTTCGGGTACTGGATACCGCCCGCGACGATCCCTTCACGTCCGAGGCGATCCCCGGCGAGACGGCGGCGATTTCGCCCGCCAGCCTCTGCCTGTTCCGTCCCGTCTGAGCGGGGCGAGGACATGACCAAAGCATGGGGCGCGGCCCCAATCGACGGCGACCGATGGCGCTTCGGCCTCTGGGCACCGGACGCCAGACGCGTCGCCATAGAGCTAGGCGCGTCGGTCCTGGCGGCCCGGCCTGCCGGCGATGGATGGTGGCAGCTCGATACCAAGGCGCAGGCGGACGACGCCTATCGCTGGGTGGTCGACGGCGGCGCCTATCCCGACCCGGCCGCCCGCGCCCAGACCGGCGATGTCCACGGTCCCTCGCGCCTCGTCGATCCGTCGCGCTTCGTATGGCAGCAGGAATGGCCCGGCCTGCCGTGGCACGAGGCGGTCATCTACGAACTGCACATCGGCACCTTCACTGCGGAAGGTACTTTCGCCGCCGCCATCGACCACCTGCCGCGCCTGCGCGATCTTGGCATCACCATGATCGAGTTGATGCCCGTGGGCCAGTTCGACGGGGCGCATGGCTGGGGCTACGACGGTGTGCTTCCTTACGCGCCGCACCCTGCCTACGGCACACCCGACGATCTGCGCGCGCTGGTGGACGCGGCGCACGGACAGGGCATGGGTGTCCTGCTCGACGTGGTCTACAATCACTTCGGCCCGTCCGGGAACTACCTCGCGGCGTGGAACCCCGCCTTCTTCCATGAAGGTCGCCCCTCTCCGTGGGGACAGGGCATTGCCTTCGAAACCCCCGCCGTGCGCGAATTCTTCATCGCCAACGCCCTGCACTGGCTGGACGAATACCGCTTCGACGGCCTGCGCCTCGACGCCGTCCACGCCATTGAGGACCACTCGGCCAAGCACTTCCTCGATGAGCTGGGCGACCGCATCCGCAGCCATGTGGCCGGCCGGCCCGTCCACCTTATCACCGAGGACGAGCGCAACCTCGCGCGCTATTTCACCCCGGAAGCGCCTTTCGACGCGACGTGGAACGACGACTGGCACCATGCCGTCCATTGCCTGCTGACCGGCGAGGACGAGAGTTACTACGCCTCCTTCGCCGTGAACCCCATCGGCGACATCGCCGCCGCCCTCGCAGACGGTTACGTCGAGCAGGGGCAGACCAGCCGCAACGGCAAACCGCGCGGAGAACCCTGCGGACACCTGCCGCGCACTGCTTTCGTCAACTTCCTCGGCAACCACGATCAGGTCGGTAACCGCGCCAGGGGCGAGCGTCTGCACCAGCTGGCCCCGGACAAGCACGCCCTGCGCGTGGTCACCGCGCTGACGCTGCTTTCCCCGTTCGTGCCGATGCTGTTCATGGGCGACGAGTTCCTGACCTCGGCCCCGTTCCAGTTCTTCGCCGATTTCTCGGGCGACCTTGCCGAGGCCGTACGCAAGGGCCGCGCGGAGGAATTCGCCGGGTTCGCCAGCTTCGGCGGCGAAGTGCCAGATCCGATCGCGCGCGAAACCTTCCTCGCCTCGAAGATCGGCGAGCCGGACCGTCCCGAGCAGTGGGAACACGAACAGTTTATCCACGGTCTGCTGACCCTGCGCGCCGAACATGTCGCCCCGCTGCTGGCGCAGAACCCGAACCCGGTCGCCGCCGTGTACCGCACCGGACCGCAGATCGAGGCGCAGTGGGCCTTCGGGCCGACCGCCCTGCTCGTGCGCGCGCGGCTGGGAGCCGGTGAAGGCACCGATTTCAAACCGCACCCTGCGCCGATCCTGCAACTGTCCGATCCATCCAGCCCCTTTGCATTCTCTGCCGCCGTGACGGCCTTGTGAGACGGGAGTGACCTCGATGCCGCCAGCCGTACCCGTCGCCACCTACCGCCTCCAGCTGCGCTGCGGCGTCGACCTCGACCGCGCGCGCGCGCTGCTGCCGTGGCTGGCCGAACTGGGGGTGAGCCACCTCTACCTCTCCCCGCCGTTCCACGCCGCCACCGGCTCCACCCACGGCTACGACGTGATCGATCCCACCCGCATCGACCCCGTGTTGGGCGGTGAGGAAGCCTTCACGGCACTGAGCGAGGCCGCCCAGCGGATCGGCATCGGCATCGTGATCGATATCGTGCCAAACCACATGGCGTTCACGCCCGAGAACCCGTTCCTCGCCGATGTCCTGCGCCATGGAGCGGATAGCCGCTTCGCCAGCGTGTTCGACATCGATTGGGAGAAAGGTCCGATACACTTTCCGGTCCTGGACGGCACCGTGGCCGAAGTGCGCGCAGCGGGGCAGATCGCGCTTGCGGGTAGCGAGGACGATCCGAAGCTGCGCATCTACGACCGCGAATATCCCCTGCGCCTGACGCCGCTCACCCAGCGCCTGGCGCAGGCTGCGGGTGAGTTGGACGACCCCGCGCTCGATGCCCTGCTGACAGAACAACACTGGTCGCTGGGTGACTGGCGCAAAAGCGCCGATCGTATCGTCCACCGCCGCTTCTTCAATATCACCGACCTCATCGGCGTGCGGCAGGAAGACACGGAAGTCTTCACTCTCACCCACCGATGGATCATCGACGCTGTCGCGGCCGGCCGGGTGCAGGGGCTGCGGGTCGATCACATCGACGGGCTCGCTCGCCCCGGCGGCTATCTCCACCGCCTGCGCGAGGCCGTGGGCGACACCCCGATCTGGATCGAAAAGATCGTCAAACCCGGCGAAGAGATCCCCGCAAACTGGCCGATCGAGGGCATGAGCGGCTATGAGTTCATGAGCCCGGTCACCCGCCTTCTGACCGATCCCGACGGTCTTGCCGCCATGCGCGATGCGGCGGACGGGGCGGTGCCGCCCTCCACCGCGCAGGAAGTGCGCAAGGTGCGCGGAGAACTGCTGGAACAGGTCTTCACGCCCGAACTGGAGCGAGTCACCGACGCCGCCATGGCTGCACTGTCAGCCGACGTGGATTTCCGGCCCGCGCTGATGGACGCCGTCGTGCGGCTGGCGACGGCCTGGCCCGTCTACCGCTCCTACGCCGCAGACCTGTGCCCCCTGTCCCCGCAGATCGCCGAGGCCGTGGCGGCAACGGGCACTCAAGCGGGTGCAGCCCGCCTGCTGGACCTGCTGCGCGCACCCGACGACCCGCTCGCCCGCGCTTTCGGCGCGCGATTCGAACAGTTGACCGGCGCCCTCACCGCCAAGTCCGAAGAAGACACGGTGTTCTTCCGCAGCGTCGCCTTCCTGCCCCTGTGCGAAGTCGGTGCCGAGCCCGACCTCGACCCGTTCGACCATGAAGGGTTCGAGGAAGTCATGGCGATGCGCGCGGCCCGGACGCCGCTCGCCCTCGATACCCTTTCCACCCATGACACCAAGCGCTCCGCCGATGCGCGCGCGGTGCTGATCGCCCTCAGCCACTTTCCGCAAGCGGCACGGGACCTTTACATCGAAGCCCGGGAAGCTGCCCTTAACCTCGGCCTGCCGGAAGGTTGGGGCATCTACGCCCTGCAAACCGCGCTGATCCTGCGCGGCCAGCCTGACGCCAACGAGCGCCTTGCCGCCCACATCGCCAAGGCCATGCGCGAGGGCAAGGAACTGTCCCGCCACGAAGCCCCCGACGAGACCGCCGAAGCCGCCGTCACCGCTCTTGCCCGTTCGCTGCTGAACGACCTGTGCGACGGCACTTTGATGTCTGCGGAATTTGCCGCGTCGTTCGACGCGGCTGTGGAGACGGTCGTGCTTGCCCAAGTCGCCCTGCAACTCACCGCGCCCGGCGTGCCCGACATCTATCAGGGCACCGAAGGCCTCGCCATCGCTCTCACCGACCCCGACAACCGCCGCCCTGTCGACTGGAACGGGCTCGAGACTATGGACGAAGATGACACCAGCCTTTCCGCCCGCAAGCTGGTGCTGACCCGCGAACTCCTCGCCCGGCGCCGCGCCGCGCCGCGTCTTTTCGCGCAAGGCAGCTACCGACTGGTCGCCGCCGACAACGCGCTGCTGGTCGAACGCGGATGGGACGGCGAAAAGTTCACATTCGCCATCCCGATCCCGGTGAAACAGGCCGCGCCGGGTCCAAGGCTCGCCGATCAGTCCGCCTGATCGGTTGCCCCGCGCGCTCTACAGTCTGAACAGAAACCCGCTCAGCCGCATTTACTGAAACCGCATTGGAAGCAGGTCAGGCACCCTTCGATGCGGTGGGCGGTATCGCGCTTGCAGTTGGGGCATTCCTCGCCGTTCTCTTCCGCGCTAGCCGTTCCGACCACGGGGGCAGGATCATCGAACAGCTCCTGCTGCGGTGCGGAATGCATACGAAGGATGCGCCCCATCAGCGCAATGAGGCTTGGGGCATAGCGCCCCTTCTTTTCGCCCTCCAGCCTCACGAACGTGCCGCCCTTGGGGGAGTGGACCCGCTCCAGTTCCTCGAACAGGAAGGTCGCATCCCCGCGCCGGCACGCGGCGGAGAGTGTGCGGGTCAGCGCCGCCATCGCCTCGAAATTCTCCACCGAGCTGGTCGAAATGAAGATTTCGAACGGCACCCGCCGCCCGTCGCCGTGCACGTAGTCGTTGATGGTGAGGTAGTAGTTCTCGCCGTCGACCGGCCATTTGATCTTGATCGTCTTGCCGGACAGGATTTCCGGCCGCTTCAGGATCGCCTGCTCCTCGGGCGTGGCGGGCGTCGCTGCAGCAGGAGCCGCTTCGGCAACCGAAAGGACCGAGCCGCGCACGCCGCTGGGGCGGTAAGTCGTGCAGCCCTTCATGCCCATCCGGTAGGCGGTGAGGTAGACCTCGCGGAATGCCGCGTAGCTCATGGTAGCCGGGCAGTTGATGGTCTTGGAAATGGCCGCATCCACCCACCGCTGCGCGGCTGCGGCAACCGCGATATGGTCCTCCACTGAAAGTTCCAGCGCGCTGACCATGTAGTCCGGCAAAGGCGCCGCCGGATCGAAACCGGGCAGGCGGCTGTAGAGGAACCAGCCATAATCCTCGACCTCGAACTGTTCGGTCTTTTGCTCCGTCGCGTTCTGCTCCACCACCACAGCGCGGTTGTAGTGCCAGCTGAAAGTCGGCTCTACGCCCGAACTGACATTGCCGTAGAAGATCGAGGTCGTGCCGGTCGGCGCCAGCGTCAGCAATACGCCGTTGCGGATGCCGTGAGCGGCGATCTCATCGCGCAGGTCCTGCGGCAGCTTGGCCAGAAACGGTGCGCGCGCGAAGGCCTTGGCATCATAGGCCGGGAAGACGCCGCGTTCCTGTGCGAGTTCCACCGAGGTACGGTAGGCCGCTACCGCGATCGCCTCGCCCAACTGTTCCACTAGCGGCACCGCGCCCGCGCCGTAGCGCACCCGCATCTGCTGCAGCAGGTTGCCAAGGCCGGTATAGCCAAGCCCGATGCGCCGCTTCGCCAGCGCTTCCTCGCGCTGTTCGGGGGTGGGGAAGGGCGAGGTGTCGAGCACATTGTCGAGGAAGCGCACGCCCGTCGCCACGGCGGCCTTCAGCCGGTCCCAGTCAACCCGCGCAGCGTCGGTGAAGGGATCGAGCACCATGTTCGCCAGATTGACGTGGCCAAGATCGCAATCGCCATTGGGCGGCAGCGGCTGCTCGCCGCATGGGTTGGTTGCGGCGATGGTTTCGCAGTAGTTGAGGTTGTTGAGCGCGTTCACCCGGTCGATGAAGATGACGCCGGGTTCGGCAAAATCGTAAGTCGTGCGGGTGATGAGGTCGAACAGTTCCGCCGCCGGCAGCCTATGGTAGACATACCAGGGCGCCCCGTCCTTCTCCAGCACCTCGACGTGCTTGCCATCGGCGCGCGGCACGGCAAAGCCGAGGTCCCAGTGCCGCCCCTGTTCCAATGCCGCCATGAAATCGTCGGTTATCGTCACCGAGACGTTGAAGTTCTTCAGGAAATCCTTGCGCGTCTTGGCGGTTACGAAAGCCAGCACATCGGGGTGCCATACGGGCAGCACGCCCATCATCGCACCGCGCCGCGATCCGCTGGAACGAATGGTCACGCACATGCCGTCCCACATCGCCATGAACGGGATCACGCCCGACGATACCGATCCGGTACGCCCGACCAGCGCGCCGTCGGGGCGGATCGTGCCGAAGTCCATGCCGATGCCGCCGCCCTGCTGCTGGGTAAAGGCCGCCACGCTGAGCGCAGGCATGATGCCCACGCCCGGCTGACCCGGCTCGGTGTCCATCGAATCCTGGATTGTCGGGCTGACGAAACAGTTGATCCACGTCACCCGCTTGGCCGTACCTGCCCCTGCAAAGATGCGCCCGCCGGGCACCCAGTCACGCGCTTCCAACGCGGCCAGCGCCAATGCGGCGTGCGCCGTGTCCTTCGCATAGACCCCGGCGATGACACGGCGGAACGTGTCGGACGGCGTGGCCTCCTGCCCATGCCGATATTTCTCGCGCCAGATATGCACGGTTACGGGCTGGTCGAGAGGGCCTTGGCTGTCGGTTCCGGTCATCGGAGGTCGTCTGTCCGTTTTGCTGGTTGAGCCCATGAGGGCAGAAAAATCCCAAAGTCGGTGTCAGGCACGCGGCCTGAAAAGCGATAGCGCATTGCGCATGTAGGCCGCCTTGCCCTCTTCCGAATTGATCCAGGGCAAAGCCACGGACCGCATCATCAAGGGCATCGCGACGGCCCCGATCAACATCGTGAGAAATGTCTCTGCGTCACATTCCGGCGGCAGGATGCCTGCGGCTTCCGCTTCGCGCAACAGCGGCAGCAGCGCTTCGTCATTGAGGTTCCAGATATGCTCGATCACGTAGTTGCGCCGCTCGCCCGGGCGGGAGATTTCGTCGGCGAAGAAGCGGCCGAGATCGGGCATTTCGAGGCTGAAAAGCACGAAGCGCTCGATGGTGGCATGGAGCCGCGCCTCGATGGAAGTCTCGGCTCCATCCGCCGCAGGAAGGTAGGCGTCCTTCAACCCGGCCGAAACCTCATCGACGACCGCCCGCCAAAGCCCGAACTTGCCGTCGTAGCGCCGCACGATCAGCGCCGCATCGACGCCGGCCTCCTGCGAGATGTTGCGCAGGCTGACGCCGGCATAGCCATGCTGGGCAAAGGCGCGCAGTGCCGCCTGCAGGACTCCGGTCGGGTGGGGTGCATCCTCCTTGCGAGGGCGACCACGGCTGCGCTTGATTACAGGTACTTGCATGACCGGGATGCTAAGCGACGCCTTGGATTTAATCAACGCATATTGATTAATTTCAACAGGTCCGTAACACTACGCCGTGACCGGACGAAAAACGCCCGCGCCGGCCGTTCGTCACGGCTGGCGCGGGCGTTGGATTGCCTGAAAGGCTAGGTCAGTTGGCCGGAGCGGTTCCCGCCGCGCCGACGGTCTCGGTCTCTTCGAGACCGCCGCCAAGCGAGCGATACAGCTCGACCAGATTACCGCCCTGGGTAAACCGAGTGGTGACCAGCTGCTGCTCGGCTGCATAGGCGATACGCTGGGCGTCGAGCGTGGTCAGGAACGAATCCACCCCCGCGCGGAAGCGGGCATCAGACAGCTTCGCCGCCACTTTCGCCGATTCCGCCCTGCTCGACTGCGCGCGGACCCGTTCACCGATCTTGCCGCGCTGGGCAAGGGCATCGGCGACTTCGCGAAACGCCGTCTGGATCGTCTTCTCATAGGTCGCGACGGCAGCCTGCTGCGACGCCTTTGCGTAGTTCAGGTTGCCGGTGCGGCGGCCGAAGTCGAACAGCGGCAGACCCACGCTGGGGCTGGCCGTATAAGTATAGCTACCGTCCTTGAACAGATCGGAGAGCCCCAGGCCAAGCGTACCGAGCGCACCGGTGAGCGAGATCGTCGGGAAGAACGCGGCGCGCGCGGCGCCGATGTTGGCGTTCTGGGCGATCAGCAGGTGCTCGGCCTGAAGCACGTCGGGACGGCGCAGCAGCACGTCGGAATTGACGTCGCCCGGCAGCGCATCGCGGGTCGCCGGCTCGGCGCCGAGACCTTCCGGAAGCTGCTCCTGCGCCACGGTGGTGCCGACCAGCAGGTTCAACGCGTTCTGGTCGAGCGCAACTGTCGCCTCCAGCGCGGCAATGTCGCTGACCGCGCCCTGATAGCTGGTGTCCGCCTGGCGCACTTCCAGCTCCGAACCGACGCCGATGCGGAACTGCTCCCGCGTGAGGCGCAGGGTGTCTTCGAATGTACGCAGGGTTTCCCGCGAAAGGCGAAGCTGTTCCTGGTCCGAGGCCATTGTCAGCCAGGCCGTGGCGATTTCGGCGATCAGGCTGATGCGGGTGGAGCGCTGGGCTTCCTCGCTGGCGAATACCTGCTCCTGCGCCGCGCGTGACAGGTTACGCACGCGCCCGAACAGGTCCAGTTCGAAGGACGAGAGGCCGATGGTGGCCTGGTAGATCTCGATGTCCTGCGAGGAACCGGTGCCCGTACCGACTCCAGTCCCGGCGCCGCCGGCACCCTGGAGGTTGTTGGTGAAGGTTCCGGTGCCGGTGGCGTTGACCGTCGGCAGCAGATCCGCGCGCTGGACCCGCAGCTGAGCGCGGGCCTGAAGCACGTTGGCCGCCGCGATCCGCAGATCGCGGTTATTGGCGAGACCCGTCTCGATCACCTGCCGCAGGCGGGGATCGAGGAAGAAGTCCCGCCAGCCGATGCGCGACACGTCTACGGCATCGGTGGCCGCGGCGGGATAGACCCCGCCTTGGGGCAAGGCGGCCGGGATGGCGCCTGCGGGCCGCTCGTACTTGGGTGCAAGGTTGCACCCGGCGAGCAGCGCAGTGCCGGTGAGCAGGGCGATGAGCGACTTGGTCATGTTCAGAATCCCTGCGGCCCGACGCCGTCTTCGGAGGGGCGGTGCATGTCTTCGGTTACCGGCTTCTGCCGGTCGGTCTGCCCGTGGTTGAACAGGCGGCAGATGACCACGAAGAACATCGGCACGAAGAAGATCGCGAAGACCGTGGCGGAAAGCATACCACCAACCACGGCGCGTCCGATGGCGTTCTGGCCGCCGGCGCCCGCGCCAGTGGAGAGCGCCAGCGGCAGCACGCCGAAGATGAAGGCCAGCGAGGTCATCAGGATCGGGCGCAGACGCAGTCTTGCCGCTTCCATCGCCGCATCGAAGGCGTTCATGCCCGCCTGCACGCGCTCCTCTGCAAACTCGACGATGAGGATCGCGTTCTTCGCCGAGACACCGATCGTCGTTATCAGGCCCACCTGCAGGTAGATGTCGTTGTTGAGCCCCGTCATCCACGCGGCAGTGACCGCACCGATGACGCCCAGCGGCACGACCAGCAGCACCGAGATCGGCACCGACCAGCTTTCGTACAGCGCGGCAAGGCAGAGGAACACGATGAACAGCGACAGCGCGTAAAGCATCGGCGCCTGACCGCCGGAGAGGCGTTCCTCATAGGACAGGCCGGTCCATTCCAGACCCGTGCCCGGGGGCAGTTTCGCCTGCATCTCGGTGATCGCCGCCATGGCGCCGCCGGTGCTCAGGCCCTGGCCCGGCGCACCCTGCAGCTGAACTGCGGGACGACCGTTGTAGCGCGTAAGGGTGACCGGGGCGGTCTTCCAGGACAGCGTGGAGAAGGCGCCGAAGGGTGCCATCTCGCCGCTGGTTCCGCGCACGTAGAAGTTCTGAAGGTCCTCGGGAACCTGACGATAGGGCTCGTCGGCCTGAAGGTAGACGCGCTTGGTACGGCCGCGATCGAGGAAGTCGTTCACATATGCGCCGCCCCAGGCCGACGAGATTTCCGTGTTGATCGCACTGAGATTGAGGCCCAGCGCGCTCGCCTTGTCCTGATCGATCTTGATGTCGAGCTGCGGTGCATCCTCGAGGCTGACCGGGCGCACCTGGGCGACGCGCTTGTCGCCAGCGGCCATGCCCAGCATCTGATTGCGCGCGGCAATCAGCTTCTCGTGGCCCATGTTGGTCTCGTCGACCAGCCACAGGTCGAAGCCGGTGGCATTGCCCAGTTCCTGCACGGCAGGCGGCACCAACGCGAAGATCATCGCGTCACGATATTTCGAGAACGTGCCCATGGACCGGCCTGCGATCGCGGCAGCGTGGTTTTCCCCGCCGCTGCGGGCAGCCCAGTCCTTCAGCTTGATGAACGCCATGCCGGCGCTCTGGCCCTGGCCGTTGAAGGAGAAGCCGTTGATGGTGAAGACGGATTCGACGTTGGCTTTCTCATCTTTGAGGAAGTGGTCGCGCACCAGGTCCAGTCCTTTCTGGGTCCGGGGCAGCGTGCTGCCCGGAGGGCCCTGGACAAGCGCAATCATAATGCCCTGGTCCTCGTCCGGCAGGAAGCCGCCGGGCAGGCGCGAGAAGACCAGAGCCATGATCCCCGCGATAACCAGGTAGATCAGGCTCGAGCGCTTCCATCTGCGCGCGGTGCTGCTGACGCCCTTTTCATACTTCTTCGTACCCCGGTCGAACTTGTCGTTGAACCAGCGGAAGAAGCGGGCGAACAGGCCGTTGCCCTGCCCCTGCTTGGGGTCATGAGGCTTGAGGATCGTGGCGCAGAGCGCCGGTGTCAGGATCAAGGCGACCATCACCGACAGCGCCATCGAAGACACGATGGTGATCGAGAATTGGCGATAGATGACGCCGGTCGATCCGCCGAAGAACGCCATCGGCAGGAACACCGCCGAAAGCACCATGCCGATGCCGATCAGCGCGCCGCTGATCTCATCCATGGATTTTCGCGCTGCTTCCTTGGGAGACAGATGCTCCGTCTGGATCAGGCGCTCGACGTTCTCGACCACGACGATGGCGTCATCGACCAGAAGGCCGATCGCCAGCACCATGCCGAACAAGGTCAATGTATTGATGGAATAGCCGAGCATCGACATCACGCCGAACGTGCCAAGCAGCACGACCGGAACCGCGATCGTCGGAATGATCGTAGCACGCCAGTTCTGGAGGAACAGGAACATGACGAGGAACACGAGCACGACCGCTTCGACCAGCGTGTGCACCACCTGCTCGACCGAGAGGCGGACGAACGGGGTGGAGTCGTAAGGGAAGGCGACCTTGACGTCCGCGGGGAAGTTCTTGGCGATCTTCTCCACTTCGGCCTTCACCGCATCCACGGTGTCGAGGGCGTTCGCGCCCGAAGCCAGCCTGACGCCGAAACCGGAAGAGTTCTTGCCGTTGTACTGCGTTTCGAAGCCGTAGGTTTCCGCGCCCAGTTCGACGCGCGCTACGTCACGCAGACGCACGATCGCGCCGCCCTGGTCGGTGCGCAGGCGGATGTTACCGAATTCCTCAGGCGTCTGCAGACGCGACTGGACCGATACGGTGACGTTGAGCTGCTGCTCCTTGGACGAGGGAAGCTGGCCGAGCTGACCGGCCGAAACCTGTGCGTTCTGGGCCGAAACAGCGGTGCTGATATCGGCGATCGTCAGGTTGTAACTGCGCAGCTTGAGCGGATCGACCCAGATGCGCATCGCGTACTGAGTGCCGAAGATCTGCAGTTCGCCGACGCCGTTGATGCGGCTGACCGGGTCCTGGACCTGGCTGACGATATAGTCGGAAAGGTCGGTGGAGCTGTGGCTGCCGTCCTCGGAATAGATGGCGGTGACCAGCAGGAAGCTAGCCGCCGACTTCTGCACCTGCACGCCTTGGCGCTGAACGTCCTGCGGCAGGAGCGAAGTCGCCGCCTGCAGCTTGTTCTGCACCTGCACCTGCGCGATGTCGGGGTCAGTGCCCTGCTCGAAGGTCAGGGTGATGGTGACCCTGCCCGCCGAAGAGGACGAGGCCGAGAAGTAGCGAAGGTTGTCGATGCCCTTGAGCTGCTGCTCGATGATCTGCGTCGTCGTGCGCTCAAGCGTTTCGGCGTCGGCGCCCGGATAGGCGGCGCTGATCGTGACCGTTGGCGGCGCGATCTCGGGAAACTGCGAGATCGGCAGGCTGCGGATCGCGATCGCGCCGAACATCATCAGCACGATCGCGATGACCCATGCGAAGATGGGCCTGTCGATGAAATAGCGAGACATGGTCTGTTACTGCCCCTGCTTCGGCTGCTGGCCTGCCGCCGGAGCGTTGCCGCCGGCCTTCGCCGCCACGGCCTTGACCGCCGCGCCGGGACGCGCGTTCTGCGCGCCTTCGACGATGACCTTTTCACCCGCCTTCAGGCCGCCGGTGACCAGCCAGTTGGTGCCGACCGTGCGCGGTGCGGTGATCTTGCGACCCTCGACCTTGCCCTGCGCGCCGACGACGAGCACCGTCGGGGTGCCCTTTTCATCGCGTGTAACGGCGACCTGCGGGATCAGGATGCCGTTGCTGCGGGTGCCTTCGACCAATTCGGCGCGCACATACATGCCGGGAAGCAGCAGACCGCCGGAGTTGGGGAACTGCGCCCGCACGACCTGGCTGCCGGTAGCGGGATCGACGCTGACGTCGGTGAACTTGAGCACACCTTCCTGCGGATAGACGCTGCCGTCCTCCAGCTTCAGGCGCACGCGTGCGTCGCCGCCTTCGCGTGAGATTTCGCCCGAAAGCAGTTGCTGGCGCAGCCTGAGAACGTCAGCGCTGGATTGCTGGATGTCGACGAAGATCGGGTCGATCTTCTGAATCGTGGTCAGGGCCTCGGCCTGCGAAGCCGATACGAGAGCGCCGGTAGTGAAGGTCGAACGCCCGATACGGCCCGAAATCGGCGCGCGCAGGGTGGTGCGGCCCAGATCGATCTCGGCGGTCCGCAGCGCGGCCTGCTGGGCAGCGACGTCCGCCTGTGCCTGCTGCGCGGCCACGACGGCGTTCTCTGCGTCCTGACGCGAAATCGCGTTGATCTTCACCAGTTCGTTATAGCGCCGCGAAAGGGCGGAGGTGGAAGCAATCGCCGCACGGGCACGGCCCAGAGCGGCACGGGCGCTTGCAACCTGCGCTTCGTAAGGTGCTGGATCGATGCGATAAAGCGCCTGACCGGCGGTGACCTGGTCACCTTCGGTGAACAGGCGCTGCAGGATCAAACCGTTGACCTGCGGACGAACGTCCGAAGTCTCGTAAGCACTGGTGCGGCCCGGAAGCTCGGTGCTGATGACCACGGCTTCCTCGCGCACGGTCACGACGCCTACCTCGGGCGGACCTGCGGGCGCGGCTTGCTGCCCTCCCCCTCCACATGCAGACAGCAGCAGCACCAGGGCCGGGGTGATCTTTTTCATGGAGTCTATCCGCCAAAGGAGTTAAAGCGTGAGTGAGTGTTCACTCATGATTCGGGCGCTCTTTATTGCGTCGCAGCATTCAATGCAAGTCGGGACGGGGAATGACAAACAACTGTACTATCGACCGACCGCGCGCCGCACGGTCGGCGGCCCGGCGGCAACACCTTCTCCTCATAGCGCGTAACCTTTTTGCTGAGAAAGGGTTCCATCAGACCGGTGTGGCGCAGATCGCCAACGCTTCCGGCATCGCTGTCGGCCAGATTTACAGGGACTTCGCGAACAAGGAGGCGATCATCGCCGCCATCTGCGAGGCCGACCTTGCCGGCTGGCTTCAGGAGGAAGTTCTTGAGGCCGCGGTGGCTGCCAGGGACAGTCAGGCGATCCGTGACTGGATCGAACGCGTCGCCATCGAGGAACCCACGAAGGAGGAGCGCCGGCTGATGTGCGACCTGCTTGCGGAGGTTGGCCGCAACCCTATCATCGCGGAAATCAACCGCAAAGTGAACGAACGTCTCAACACCAGCCTGGAGGCCGCGCTCGTTTCGCTCGCGCCCGACACCACGCAGCAGCAGCGTCGCACGATGATGGATTTCATCCTGTCGATCTCGTGGGGGATGGTCGCGCGGATGGAACTGTTTCCCTACCGCGAACATGCAACCCTGCACCGCTATGTCGGCTCGCTGCTTCGCCAGGAGATCGCCGCTCTGGGCCGCTGAAAAGGCCCGCCCTGCCGCGCGAATCCCTCCAACGGGTTCAACGGATGGGCCGCACCATCGCCGCAACACGATTCGAGTCCGGCAACTGGCTGGAAACGGCACAATCGTGCGCGTTTGAGGGGTCTGGACATTCTTGCTTGTTCGTATCATCCTGATGCCATTGAAGACCGAACAATACGGTCTCGTGATAGGATGCCAAAATGATGATCGAGAATAGTGACGTTGATACCGGCGATAAGGCAATGATCATTCTGCAGAGCCTGATCTGCTACCTGCGTGAAAAGAACGTGCTCTCTCGCGCGGATATGGAAGAACTGCGCGACCGCGTGGAGGCCCGTATCGCTGCGTCCGAGACCAGCCTTCCCTGCGGCCAGGCCATCGCTGCGGCGGCTGCAAGCGAAATGCGCGAACTCGACGACTTCTGCGGTAAGAAGTACGGCGGCAAGCATCGGCGCCGGGTAAACTGACCACCCGAAGCGCGCCTGTCGAAACCGGCGCGCGCACTGTCATGGAGCTTTGGCGGGGATTTCAAACTCGACCCTGAGCCCCTGCCCAGGCACATTGGCCGCGACTAAGCGGCCCCTGTGTGCGGCAACCGCGCGTGACGCGATCGCAAGACCAAGGCCCAGACCCTGGCCATCCGTCTGTCCTCGCACGAACGGTTCGAACAGGGTGTCGATCAGATCCGGCGGCACGCCCGGTCCTTCGTCGACGACCGACAGGCGAAATGCGCCTTCACCGGCCAGGTACGCGCAGCGGACCTCGATCCGCCCTCCCGGCGGGGAAAAGCGCAGCGCATTGCGCACAACGTTCTCTATCGCCCGGCGCATCAGCTCAGAACTGCCGCGCACCGGCGGGCGCCCCTCTTCCTCTTCGCCCGGCGCATCGAAGGCGATCTCGACAGCCCCCGGCTGCGCTTCATAGCGGGCATCGGCAATAACGCTGGCCGCCACGCCGACAAGGTCGAAGTAGTCGTCGCCGGGGTCCTGCTCGTTCTCGGCGCGGGCCAGCATGAGCAGTTCGCCGACTAGCCCGTCCAGCCGCTCGACCTCGCGCTCCATCCGGTCCATCGCGCTTTCGATCCGCGCCGGGCTCTGCCGCGCCAGCGCGATCGCCAATTGCAGCCGCGCCAGCGGGGAGCGCAATTCATGCGAAACGTCGTGGAGCAGCCGGTCGCGGCCCTGCACCAACTGCTCGATCAGCCGCGCCGTGCGGTCGAATTCATGGGCAAGGTCCGCCACTTCGTCCCGCCGCGCGCCGATCGCGGGTGAAACCCGCGTTGCCAGTTCGCCGCGGGCAAGGCGTTCGAACCCGCGCCGCAGGTGGTTGATCGGGGCCAGCAGATACCAAGCGAGAAGCCCGCTGAAGAGCAGTCCCGCCAGCAAGCCCGTCACCACGAGTTCGCGCGGGACGTTGAGCAGCCCGGGCGAATCATCGCGGTGATAGCGAAAGCGCAGGAGATAACGCGCCCCCGCCGGGTCACTCACCCGCCGCTCCAGCACAGCGTACCCTTCGCCGGGTCGCGCCGGGGTCGCGCCGTCGGCGACGAGTTCCAGGCGGCGGCGCGAATCCTCGGGCAGGTTCGGCAACATCGCTCGGTAGCGCCCCGGGCCGCCGCCCGCGACTGCCTGCACAGCCGCCTCCAGCACCGGCGGGCCGATATGGCGGGTCATCAGGAATTCCGGCGGTTCGCGGTCTCCGCGCAGCGCGAAGAGCAGCCAGACCGCCTGCGTCATCACCACGAAGGTGACAAGGAACGCCAGCAGGATCTTCCAGAACAGCCGCCGTCCGGCCAACAGCCGCCCGATCCGGAGGCTCATCAGCGGACCCCCAGCCGGTAGCCGACGCCGCGCACCGTCTCCACGTTGGCCGCGCCGCGTGAGACCGATTCCAGCTTTTGGCGCAGGTTGCTGACGTGGACGTCAACACTGCGGTCATAAGTCTGGCGCGCACGGCCAAGACCCCGCAACGAAATCTCGTCCTTGGTTGCTACCGCCTCGCCGGCTCGGGCCAGCACCAGCAGGATGTTGAATTCGGACGCGGTCAATTCCACGGCCGCGCCTTGCCACTGCGCCTTGCGCGCGGCGACCTGCACTTCCAGCCCGCCCATCGCGATCGTTGCGGGCTGCAGGGCGGCCACCGGCTGCTGGCGGCGCAGGTTGGCGCGCAACCGGGCGACCAGCTCCCGCGGATAGCAGGGCTTGGCGACGTAATCGTCCGCGCCCAGCTCCAGCCCTATCACCTTGTCCACCTCGTCGCCGCGGGCGGAGAGCATGATGACCGGCACCTGATTGCTTTCCCGCAGGGCACGCAGCAGATCGATTCCGTTGAGGCGAGGCAGCATGATATCCAGCACCACCGCGTCATGCTCACCCGAAAGCGCGCGCGCCAGCCCCCGCCCGCCATCGGAGACGATCTCGACGCGGAAGCCTTCGCTTTCGAGATATTCGCCGAGCATGGCGCCCAGTTCGTGATCGTCGTCGATCAGCAGGATGCGTTTGGAATCCTCGTCCACCAAGCCTTGATGGCCCAGCATCGCGCCGTTGTCAGCCGAAGCCTGCTTACCCTTACGAAAACTTTACAAATCCCTGTCGAAGTCTTTACCCACAACTCACCAGCCACAAGCCATACCGGAGCCCATGTTCACCACTCGTCGCATCGTGATCGGTGGCGCCATTCTGGGCGCGTGTATTCTCCTCCTCGTGTGGAAGCTGTTCCTGTCGGGGCCGGCCGAGCCCAATGTCGCGACCGCCAAGGTCGTGCGCGGCGCGATCGAGCATACGGTCGAGGCGACCGGCACGCTTGAGCCCAAGGAACTGGTCAGCGTGGGCGCGCAGGTCGGCGGCCGGCTGGACCAGCTCAACGTCGCGGTAGGCGACGTGGTGCGTCAGGGCGACCTCATCGGCCTGATCGATCCGCGCACCCAGACCAACAGCCTGGAGACGGCAAAGGCCAATCTCGCCAACACGCAGGCCCAGCTTGCCGGCGCAAAGGCTACCCTGGCGCAAGCCCAACTCGCCTTCCGCCGCCAGCAGGCCCTGGGATCTGGCGAGGCGACCTCGCAGCAGGACTTCGAGGCGGCACGCGCAACTCTGCAATCCGCGCAGGCCAGCTACGATGCGCTGCAGGCGCAGATCCGTGCGGCCGGGGTCAGCGTCGATACCGCGCAGGTACAACTGGGCTATACCAAGATAACCGCGCCGATGGACGGAGTGGTCGTCGCCGTGGTCAGCAAGCAGGGGCAGACGGTCAACGCCAACCAGTCGGCACCGACCATCGTCGTCCTCGCCAAGCTGGATGTGATGACGATCAAGGCCGAAGTGTCCGAGGCCGACGTCATCAACGTAAAGCCCGGCCTGCCGGTCTATTTCACCATCCTGGGCGACCCGGACAAGCGCTATGAAGCCAGGCTGCGCCTGATCGAACCGGCGCCCGAATCCATCGTCGACGAAGTCAGCACCAGTTCGAGCAGCTCCTCGACCAGCAGCACCTCCACGGCGATCTACTACAACGCCCTGTTCGAAGTCCCCAACAACGACGGCCGCCTGCGCGCGCTGATGACCGCCAAGGTCTCCATCGTGCTGGACCGCCGGGCCAATGCCCTGTCCATCCCGGCCACAGCGCTCGGCGCCAAGGACAAGAACGGAAGCTACACGGTGCGCGTGAAGACCGGGGAAGGCCTGATCGAGAACCGCCAGATCAGGATCGGGCTCAACAACAACGTCAATGTCGAGGTCGTCTCCGGCCTCAAGGAAGGCGAGAACGTGGTGGTCGGAGAGGCCAGCGCGGCAACCGCATCGAGCGGCCGCCGCATGGGCCCACCGGGTTTCTGAGGCGGCGATGACCACCACGCCGCTCCTGTCGCTGTCGAAAGTCCGGCGTGAATATCCTTCGGGTGACGGTGTCTTCGCCGCGCTCAAGGACATCGACCTGACGATCCAGGCGGGCGAGATGGTCGCCATCGTCGGCCAGTCCGGTTCGGGCAAGTCGACGCTGATGAATATTCTGGGCTGCCTCGACCGGCCGACCTCCGGATCGTACCGGGTCAGCGGGCGCGACACCGGCAAGCTGGAGCCGGACGAACTGGCCGCCCTGCGCCGCGAGCATTTCGGCTTCATCTTCCAGCGCTACCACCTGCTCACCGACCTTTCCGCGCTCGGCAATGTGGAAGTTCCGGCAGTTTATGCCGGCAAGCCGCGCGGCGAGCGGGCGGACCGGGCCGGGCAACTGCTCGCCCGCCTCGGCCTGGGTGAGCGCACCAAGCACCGGCCCGGCCAGCTTTCGGGCGGCCAGCAACAGCGCGTCTCGATCGCGCGCGCATTGATGAACGGCGGCGAGGTGATCTTCGCGGACGAGCCGACCGGCGCGCTCGACAGCGCCAGCGGCGTCGAGGTCATGGCTATCCTCGGCGAACTCCATGCCGAAGGTCACACGGTCATCATCGTCACCCACGACATGCACGTCGCCGAACACGCCGACCGGATCATCGAGATCCACGACGGCGAGATCATCGACGACCGCCGCAAGGGCGAGGCCAGGCAGGCTGCCACCCTGCCCCCGCCGGTCCAGGGCACCAGCGGCTTCCAGCAGCTTGCCGACCGGTTTCGGGAAGCCTTCCGCATGGCGGTGCTGGCGATGTCCGCGCACAAGCTGCGCACTTTCCTGACGATGCTGGGCATCATCATCGGCATCGCCTCGGTCGTATCCGTGGTGGCGCTGGGCAAGGGGTCGCAGGAGCAGATCCTCTCGGACATCTCGGGGCTGGGCACCAGCACCCTCACCGTCTTCCCCGGCAAGAGCTTCGGCGACATGCGATCGGGCAAGATCCAGACGCTCAAGGACACCGACGCCGACGCGCTCTCGCAGCTTTCGTACATCGACAGTGTGACCCCCAGCGTCTCCTCCAGCGTCACCGCCCGCTACCGCAACGTCGCCGCTACGGCGAGCGTCAGCGGCGTCGGCGCAGACTACTTCCGCGTGCGTGGTTTGAAGCTGGTGTCAGGCAGCCTGTTCGACCAGCAAAGCGTGCGCCGCCTCGAGCAGGACGCCGTTGTCGACGAGAACACCGTGAAAACCCTGTTCCCGGACGGCGAAGACCCGCTGGGCAAGGTCGTCCTGCTGAGCAAGGTGCCCGTGCGCATCGTCGGCGTCGTGGGCACCCAGCAGCAGGGCTTCGGCGGCAGCGACAGCCTGACCGCTTACGTGCCCTACACCACGGTGATGAGCCGGATGCTGGGCCAATCCTACGTATCGAACATCACCGTGCGCATCGCCGACAATACCCCCACCTCGGCGGCGGAGGCGGCGGTGACGCAGCTTCTGACCCAGCGCCACGGCACGGTCGACTTCTTCATCAGCAACTCCGACGACATCCGCGCCACGATCACCAGCGCCACCCAGACGATGACGCTGCTGGTGGCCGCGATCGCGGTGATTTCGCTGATCGTGGGCGGTATCGGGGTGATGAACATCATGCTCGTCTCGGTCACCGAGCGCACCGCCGAAATCGGCGTGCGCATGGCCGTCGGCGCGCGCCAGTCGGACATTCTCCAGCAGTTCCTGATCGAGGCGATTCTGGTATGCCTGATCGGCGGCGTGATCGGGGTGCTGCTGTCACTTTCGGTGGGCGTCGTGTTCTACCTTGCGAGCGCCCCGATAACCCTGTCCTACTCGACCACTTCGATCGTTGCCGCCTTCGTGTGCTCCACGATGATCGGCATCGTTTTCGGCTTCCTACCCGCGCGCCGCGCAGCCCGGCTCGACCCGGTCGACGCCCTTTCGAGAGATTAAGCGTGCATAGGCCCTTCCCTTCTCCGCAGCTGCTCGCCGTGCTTGCACTGCTTCCCCTGACCGCCGGCTGCGCGGGCGTGACCCGCTCGCATTACGCCGCGCCTTCGGTCCCGGTCGCGGCCGGATGGGACGCCGCTCCGGTCGGCGATCCCGCCCGCGCAGGCGGGCCGTGGTGGAACGAATTTGCCGATCCCGCCCTCACCTCGCTGGTGGAGCAGGTGCTGGCGACCAACGCCGACCTTGCCGCGGCCGGCCTTCGCCTGAAACGCGCGCGCCTGTCGTCCGATCTGGCGCGGCAGGCATTGCTCCCCAGTTTCACGGCGGGGCTGTCCTCCAACGCCTCGAAGCCGCTGGAGGGCGGCGCATCGTGGACCAAAGGCAGCACCGGTTCGCTGGGCGCCTCGTGGGAGATCGACCTTTTCGGCAAGCTCGACGCGCAGGCAGACGCGGCGCGCTGGGAAGCGCAGGCCACCGCGCAGGATCTGGCCGGAACGCGGCTTTCGCTTATCAGCACCGCTGTGCAGGCCTGGTGGCAGCTGGGCTATGCCAACGAGCAGATCGCGCTGGGCGACCAGAGCATCGCCTATGTCAAGCGCGCGCTGGAACTGGTGCAGCGCCAGTATGACGCCGGCGCCGTATCCCGCGTGGAACTGCGCGATGCGCAGCAGTCGGTCGCATCGCAGGAAGCCGCGCAGACGCAGCTGGTGCAGGCCCGCGTCGAGGCGCTGAAAGCCCTCGCCGCGTTGCTGGATCGGCAGGGTTACGACGGCGAGGAACTGCGTGTCCTGCCCCAAAGCGCCCTGCCCGCCATCGACGCAGGCGTGCCCGCCTCGCTGCTTGCGCGCCGGCCCGACCTTGCCGCCGCCGAACTGCGCGTGCGCGGAACGCTGGCGACCAGCGATGCCACCACGGCAAGCTACTACCCCGGCTTCAGCCTGACCGGGGCGCTGGGAACGGCCAGTTCCTCGCTGCTCACGTTCTTCAGCAACCCCGCCGCCAGCCTCGGCGCGGCGCTGTCGTTGCCGGAACTGAACCCGGTCAAGGTGCGCCTCGCC
Source organism: Novosphingobium sp. 18050 (assembly GCF_902706195.1). Lineage (GTDB taxonomy): Bacteria > Pseudomonadota > Alphaproteobacteria > Sphingomonadales > Sphingomonadaceae > Novosphingobium. The sequence continues at coordinate 26,547 of NZ_CACSJO010000024.1, forward strand.
ACCGGCGTCGCCCGCACGGATTACGACATCGCCGTCCAGGCCTTCCGCCAGACCTTCTACGACGCCCTGCGCGATACCCAGATCAGCCTTTCCGCTCGCGACCAGTTCATCGCACAGGCCCGGTTCCTGGACGCCAACTACACCGCCGCCAAGGACGCCGAGGCCCTGTACGAGCGCCAGTACCGCAATGGCCTCATAACCCTGCGCCTGTGGCTGGACGCGCAGGAACGCTTGCGCAGCGCGCGCAGCAGCCTGCTACAGAACCGCTACAACCAGCTGACTGCCCAAGTGCAGGTCTATCAGGCGCTGGGCGGGGGTACGGCGACCCCCGCCTCCTGAAGGCGCCAGTCAGGCGCCGAAGCCGCCGTCGATGGTGTGCATGGCGCCGGTGATGCCGCGCGCATCCGCGCTCACAAGATACGAAACAAAGCTCGCAACTTCCGCGCCGGTGCCGTGGCGCTTGATGGCCATGACGCTGTGCATCAGTTCGGCCATGGGGCCGTCGGCGGGATTCATTTCGGTGTCGGTCGGTCCGGGCTGGACGACGTTGACCGTGATTTCGCGCGGACCGAAATCACGCGCAAGCCCGCGCACCACGCCCTGCAAGGCCGACTTCGTCATCGCATAGGCGGCAAGGCCGGGGAACGGCATGCTGTCGCCGTTGACCGAGCCGATGAACACGATGCGCCCGCCTTCAGGCATGGTCCGCGCCGCCTCGACGGCGGCATGGTAGGGCGCGCGTACGTTCACGTCGATCATGCGGTCGACCGCGTCGGCATCCAGTTCCAGCGGGTCACCAGCCACCAGCAGGCCCGCGTTGAACACCAGGATATCGGCCGGTCCGGCATCGCGCACAGTCTTTATCAGGCCATCGCGATCGGCAGCGTCCGAACGGATCGCCGTGGTCCCGGTCTCCTGCGCCAGAACCTCGGCGGCTTGCTGAGAGCCTGCATAAGTGAAATCGACTTGCGCGCCGTCAGCCGCCAGTCTCTTTACGATAGCCGCACCAATGCCTCGGCTGCCGCCGATCACAAGTGCCTTCTTGCCTGCGATTCCTGCCATGTCACATTCCTTGATAAATATTGAGTGACCGCTACATATATCTCGCCAAAAGGGTGTTCAAGAGGTATTTTGTAGTGACTGCTAATTTAATATCGGGAAGGGGCAGGCCGCGCGGCTTCGATACCGAGCAGGCGCTGGCGACAGGTGAGGCGCTGTTCCACGAAAAGGGCTACGACGGCGTCGGCCTTGCCGCGCTGACCAGCGCCCTGGGCATCAAGCCGCCCAGCTTCTACGCCGCCTTCGGCAGCAAGGCTGCCTTCTTCGAGCGTGTCCTCCAGCGCTACAGTTCGGCGGCCACCCCAATCGAGGACCTTTTCGTACCCGGCCGCCCGCCCATCGATGCTCTGGCGCAGTTGCTATTGGGGTCAGCCCGCGACTACGCCGCCGATCCGGGGCGGCGCGGGTGCCTCGTACTGGAGGCCGCGCGCTCCTCCACAGATGCCGAAATCTGCCAGTTGGCTCGCACTGCCGCCCAGCACCCGCGCACCGCTATTCGCGGTTTTCTGATGCAGTCGCACCCCGATGCGGCAGACGGCGTGACGGACATGGTGATCGCCACGATGTCCGGCATGTCCGCCGCCGCTCGGGAAGGCTGGGACGAAGAACGACTGTCCCGCGTCGCCCGCATTGCCTTGATGGGGATCGCGGCGGAACTGGGTGATTAACTATGGGCCCGATTAACGCTGCGATAGTGCAAACCGGATCGAGGCGTTAAACGGCCCGCATGATACACCCCTCCCCCCTCCGGCAGATCGGCATAATCGGCACAGGCAGGGTGGCACGCGCCATGGCACTGGCCCTTGGCAAACAAGACGCCGCGCCGCCGATGTTCTGGGGCCGCACACGCGCGGCAGTGGACGAGGCGACCACACAGATCGGTCAAGGCACGGCAGCGGACAGCCTCACCGCGCTTGTGCAGGCCTGCGATATCGCCGTGATTGCGGTGGCGGACGATGCGATCGCGGCTGTTGTTGAAGCGCTGGCTGAGGCCGGGCAGCTGGACCACGCCCCCCTCGTCTTCCACGTCAGCGGCAGCAGCGGCACGGCGATCCTTTCCGCCCTGCGCGGCAATGGCGCGCTGACGGCGGCGATACATCCGGCCATGACCTTCACCGGCGATCCGCACCTTGAAGTGCTCCGCATGGCCGGGGCAAGTTTCGCCGTCACCGGCGCGAATGCCGAAGCGGTGGCCCGGGCCCATGCGCTTGTCGAAAAGCTGGGCGGGGTCCCGGTCGACGTGGCCGAAGCGCAGCGCACGCTCTATCACGCGGCCCTGTGCCACGCGGCCAATCACCTCGTCACGCTGATCGCAGGAGCATCAGGCGCCTTGCGGGCGGCCGGAGCGGAAAAGCCGGGAGACCTCCTGGCCCCGCTGGTACGCGCGGCGCTGGAGAATACGCTCCAACGCGGTATCGGCGCCTTGTCAGGGCCGGTGCTGCGCGGCGACGCGGGCACCGTCGGCGCTCATCTCACAGCGATCGAGGCGGGCTACCCTCAAATGCTGGCACCCTATCGCGCCATGGCGCTGGCAACCGTCGAGGAACTCGCACGGAAGGACCCATCAGCACACCCTGTACAAATACGCGAGGTTCTGGCTCGCACGACCTGAACGCTTGCAACAAGGCCCAGATCGAAACCACGACGTCTTTAACGGGCGAAGGCTTTCACTTCAGCCAGTCGGATCGCGCGGCCCGGCTGCGGGGTCATGGTCACGCGGATACGGTCGGTGCCCAGCGTTGGCCAGCGGACCTGCGTGATGCCGTTGGCAAGCGCCGCCACCGGTGTGCCGAGCTTGTTCCAGCGGCCGTCGCGCCATGCTTCTACCGTGACGTTGCGCGGCGCCGCGAACTGCTTGCCGTCGGCGAAGAAGGCCAGTTCGGCGCGCCCCAGCGTGACCATCTTGCCGAAGTCCAGTGCATACCACTGCGGCTTCGACGAAACGGCCGAATCCCAACCGTTGGGCAGTTCCGGGTAGAACCACGCGCGGCCGTCGACGGCGTCGTGCAGCTTCTCCGCATCGGTGCCGGACGAGGCGCTCGGCTTCGGGAAGCCGCTGCGCACCAGTTGCACCGCAAGGTTCACCTCGCGCACGATGGGCGCATTGGCCTTGCGCGGCACCGCTACTTCCAGGCGCCCGAGATCGGCGCGGCGGGCGACTTCGCGGCCGTCCACCTCGATGGCGAGGCCCTTGCCCCGGCCGTAATGCGCGCCGTCCACATCCCACGTCACAGAGACTTCGTGGCCGTGATAGGGCACTCGCTCGGCCCGAAACCAGGCCAGCGCTTGCGGATCGCCGGCGGCGGGGAGCAGCGGCTTCACTTCCAGCACGTCGTCCGCGCGGGGGCGGATTCCGACTACGCCGGACAGGATCAGGTCGTTGTAGCCCGAGTGGAAATAGTGGTGGCTGCGGTCTAGCCCGACGATCGGCTTGCCGGTTTCGGGATCGTAGTCCTCCTCCAGATCCAGGCGCTCGTCGGCGCCGGTGCCCTGATAATGCATCTGGGTGTAGAGGCGAAGCTGCTGCATCCAGTCACTGCGGGTGACAGAGCCGCGCTCGTCGTAGTGGTCGAGCAGGTTGGCCATGCCGGTCAGGACCTGCGTGGTCTGGTAGGGCCAGATCGGACCGTTCCACTGGCATTCGCGCGCATCGCCCAGATAGCGGTACTGCCGCATGTAGTATTCGTAATTCTTCTCCACCGTGCGCATCCCGGCCTTGCCGGCAAGCGACTGCGCATCGAGCAGGTGGTTCCACGCCTTCGAATACTTCGCCTCGTCCGGGACAAGGTCGAACATCCACGGCAGGTAGCCGACCAGTTCGCGGTTGCGGATCGGGTCCCAGTATTTGACGTGCTCGTTGGTGATCTGGTGGCGGTCGGTGAAATGGCCCAGCGCCGGGTTCCACAGGTCCGCCAGAACGCGGGTGCGCAGAGCCTCGGCGCGGGCGGTATATTCCTTCGCCATCGCCGTATCGCCAGCCATCTGCGCCATGCGCGACAGAGCGCGGGCGTTGGCGAACATGTAGCTGTTGACCGAAGGGCGGAACGAATCCCCGCCCCGGAAGCCATCCTTGCCGCCCGATGCATCGATCGAGGAGACAGTATACTCGGTCGCATCCAGCAGCGGCTCGACGAAGTAGAGCCCCTTGTCGAAGTCGAACTTCTCGTCCCACAGACGGTAGATGTGGCGCATCGTCTTCAGATGAGCGAGCAGCGCATCGCGGTCACCGTCGACAAGATATCGGCCCCAGACCGAGTCCGCCATGTGATCGGTGAAATGGCGGTCGTTGCCGCCCTCGTACATAAAATCGACGTAGTCAGCGGTGAAGCGCCGGTCGTTCAGCCAGCGCCCTTCGGCAATGTGGAAACCGCTGGCGTCATTGAGGCTCGCGTAAGGTTCGCGCTGCCAGTCGACATCGTCAGCGAATTCGGTGGTGACATACCCTTGCGCACCAAGATCGCGCTGGTGTGCGCGGAACAGGCCCCAGCGGTAGTAGTAAACCGCATCGATCTTCGCATCGGCGGATTCGAAGAAGGGGATGCGGCCCTCATACCAGGCGGCGTCGTTACCATAACGCGCCCTGGCAATGGCGGGGATATCGAGCGCGGCGGGCTTTGCCGCTGCGGTGGATTTTTCAGACGCGGGCATGGGCGGGCTGGCCGCCGTTGCAAGAAGCGCCGCGACGGCAAGAAATTTCCGCATTTTTCCGCGCATCGTTACCCCTTCAGGTGAGCGGCAGTAAGTGGGGCGGCCGGCCCCCCGGGGATGTTGGGAGAGGAAGGAACCCCGGAAAGAACGGCCGCCCGTGGGGAGAGCTGCGACGGAATGGCAATAACGCCGCAGCCTGCCCCGATCAGTCGAACTTGAAGCGCACACCCACCGCGAACGTGCGGTCGATCAGCAGCGTGCTGGAGTTGAACTGCTGCGGATTACCGACATCGCCGAACTTGTAGTAGTTCTGCTGCTTCGCCTTGGTGAGGTTCACCGCGTCGAAGGTGATGCCGATGTCCTTGTTGACGTTGAGGGTCAGCTGCAGGTCGAGGCTCTTTTCAGGCGCGCGCCAGAAGCCGATCGGGTTCGCGAAGGAGCGGCCCTCGTTGCTCTGGAGGAAGCCCTTGCGCCACACATAGGACAGGCGGGCACCGATCGGGCCGCTGTCGTAGGCGAGCGTGGCGTTGTACGAGAGCTTCGACACGCCGAAGAAGGCGGACTTGGTGGAGCCGGTGATCGCGCCGTTCGTGTCTACGACCGGAATGGTCTGCTCGGAGTCGAGGATCGTGGCGCTGCCGGTGAAGCCAAGGCCGTTCAGCGGACCGGGCAGATAGGTCGGGAAGTAGGTCAGGCCCAGTTCCACACCCTTCAGCACGCCGTCCGAAGCATTCACCGGACGGGTGATGTTGAAGATCTCGGTGTAGGTCTCATTACGCGGCAGGTAGTTGTTCGGGATAATCTCCCGCGCAGTCAGAGGAACGACCAGACCGCTGATCTCGCGGCGGAAGGCCGTCGCGTAGATCGCGCTGTTGCGCTCGAAGTACCATTCAACGGCCACGTCGATGTTCTTCGAATGCGTCGCACCCAGGTTTGCGTTACCCGCGCTGCCGGAGCCGAAGCCGATGCGCGACAGGTCACCCGTGAGCGAGACGTTAGGGTTCAGGTCGCCGAAGGCCGGACGGCGCAGCGTCTCGCCGTAGTTGAAACGGATGCGCAGGTTGTCGGTGATGCCGTAGCGCGCGGTGAACGAGGGCAGGAACTTCGACGACCCGGTCGAAACCGTGGTGCGGGCGAAGTTGTTACCGCGATCGAAGTAGTCGTAATCGGTATCGATCGACACATAGCGCACGCCTGCCTGCAGCTGCAGCGGACGTCCGAACAGCTCGATCTCGCCGTCGGCCATGATGTAAGCTGCGGTGTTGATCTCGCCGATGCCGAAAACGTGGCCGAAAGTCAGCTGGTCGGAGAGCAGCAGGCCCGAATTGACCGACTGGTACAGAGTGCGAACCGCGTCCCTGTCCATGCTGCGCGGGTCGGCCAGCACCCAGCTGGTCGGAATGTCCGCGCGGCCATCGAAGAAGCCGCTGTTGGTGAACGGGGTGCCCTGGCTGAACTGGTCGAGGGTGATGCCCAGACCGCCCGCGCCCTGATCGCGCACGTAGTTGTCGGCCTTGCGATCATCGTAGCGGAAGCCCGCCTTGATGCGGCGCAGGAAGCCTTCGTCCCACTCATGCTCGCCGTCGAGCATCACGGTCAGCGCGCTGCCGGTGTTCTTGGTGCCGCTGTCGAACAGGTTCCCCACTGTCCACGCCGAAGCGTCGGTCAGGACGCCCTGGTTGCCAAAGCTGTAGGAGGGCAGGCCGCCGCCGGCGTTGAAATCGACGTCGATGTCGAGCGGGCCGCGGTCGGTGCGGATGGCGAAGAACGAAGTCTCGTTCTTGCTGTCCTGATAGGCGATATCGGCCGTGATCTTGCCGCGATCACCCACGTCCCACTTCGCGTTGAAGGCGTAGACGTAGCTGTCGGTCTTGTTGGTGGCGGTGTCGCCGCTGTTGAAGCCGGCGACGGAGCCAGCCTGACGCGACTTGATGATGTTGGTGCCGTCGTACAGTTCGAAGGTCGAACCGGGGTTGTCCCCAAGGTCACCCCACCAGTCGACGAAGCTAAAGTTCAGGCTGTTGAAGGTCTTGCCGCGGAAGCCGGTGTAGAAGACCTCTGCCGTGTAGACCGAACGGTCATTCGGCGCCCACTGCAACGCAGCGTTGATGGCGCGGCGCTTACGCTCGCCGTAAAGGTCCGAGGCGATGACCGCATCGCGCGACAGGTAGTACGGCGTATCGACGCCGTTGATGTTCAGCGTGGAGCCGGGCGCGGTAGGCAGGCCGGCATCGAGACCCGGCGTCCAGTTCTGGTTGCGGTCGCCCGGGAAGATGCGCTCAAGCGGGGTCAGGCCGCTGCCGGCAGTGGGGTTTTCAGTGGCGAACGGCACCATGGCGCCGGCCTGAAGGTTCTGGTTGCGGAACTGGGCCTTGGTGTAGCTGGCGTTCACCAGGAAGCCGATGTCGCCGATGCCGGTTTCCCAGCGATCGCTGACGAGCAGCGCGCCATTGGGGTTCGCCTTGTCGGCCAGTTCGCTGTAGACACCGCGCACGAGACCCGAAACCGTAAAGCCGTCGAAGTCGAACGGACGCCGGGTCTGCACGTCGATCTGGCCGGCAAGACCGGTCTCGATCTGGTCGGCAGAGCGGGTCTTGTAGACGTCGATCTTCTTGACGAGGTTCGCCGAGATATCCTGCAGCGCGAACGAAGTGCCCGCAGCGGTGAAGATGTTGCGGCCGTTCAGCGTGGTCAGCGGATCGGTCAGGCCGCGGATCGTGATCGTCGCGGCTTCACCGCCGGCACGGTCGGTGACCTGGATGCCGGTGACGCGCTGCAGCGCCTCGACGACGTTGTTGTCGGGCAGCTTGCCTACGTCTTCGGCCACGATCGAGTCGACGATCTGGACATTGTCCTTACGGGCATTGATGGCGCCCACGATCGAAGCACGTACGCCGGTAACGATGATGTCTTCTGCCGTCGCAGAGCCGTCTCCGACAGCCTCCTGAGGAGCAACTTCCTGTGCATGGGAGATGCCCGACAGAGCCAGAGCGAAAACGGATACAGTGCAGAATGCAAATGGCTTGAGCGCCATATATCAACCCTCCCAGTTGGGGCTGGCCGATACCATGCCCCGCAAATTACTCGGACTAGTTATTAGTCGGACTAATGGGTTGCAAGTGAAAAAGCACAGCGCCTTTCAAAAAGCCGTCGCAGGTGTGGCCGATCAGCCGCACGACCACCCGGAACGTCGCGATTCCGGGCGGTTCAGTGGATTTAACAGTCAGCCCGGCAGCCATGCGCTGGCCGGATCGGCGGTGCGGGCGAGTCGTACGTTGTCTGAGGAATGTGCGAGGGCCTTGCCCGCAAACGCCTGTGATACGAAACAGACGGCGCCGCCCTTGCCTTCTTCGCGGCGGAAGCGATCGGCGCCCGGTGCGCCGCCTGTCGCGGCAGCGGGGGCCAGGGTCACTGAACCATCGGCTGCGGCGACAAGAACGTGATCCCGCTTGAGAATCGGCGAGATTTGCACGGTGCCGTCACCAGCAGGCAGCGAGCGGAACTGGGTCTGCGCGAGCGGCGCATTGCCGAGGATGAGACGGTCGCCGTCATGCGCGAGGTTGACGCCGCGCCGAACGGCAGGCGCGAAGCGCTCAGGCAGAGGGCCGTTGCCGACAGGGACGCCGAAGTCGGGATTGCCGGCCGCGTCGAAATACAGACGCTGTATGCGGGTATGACGGTCCGGGTTGTAGAGCGGATCGCCCTCGATCGCCTCGTAATCGCGGCCGTGGTAGACGAGGATGGGGTTGCCCTTTTCGTCCACGGTGAAGCTGTTGTGGCCCGGCCCGTAGACTGAAGTTTCGCGGCAGGTGACGAAGACCGGCTCCTGCGACTTGGTCCAGGCGCGCGGGTCCATCAGGTTCGCGTTCTCGTCGATCGTCAGCAGGCCCATGCAGTACCGCGCGTCGGTGGCGCTGGCGGAATAGGTCATGAACAGGCGGCCATCGTGGACGATGAAGGCGGACCCTTCGTTGACCTTGTAGCCGCGCACTTCCCAGTCCAACGTCGGCACCGTCAGGCGCGCAGGCGCCGCCGCCAGTGTCAGCGCGTCCTTCATGGGCGCGATGTAGACGTTGGAATTGGTGTCGATCCCCGCCTCGCGCTGCGCCCACGAGAAGTAGCGCACGCCGCGGTGCGTGAAGATCGTGGAGTCGAGGTTGAAGCTGTCCCACGGCGCCTTGAACTGGCCGAGCACGGACCAGTTGCCGGTCATCGGATCGGGTCCATCACAGACCACGGCAAAGGTGCGGATGCGGAACACGTCCTCGCCGCCGCCGCTGGGACCGGCTGCGAAATAGACGATCCAGCGCCCGTCGACGAAATGCAGTTCGGGCGCCCAGAGGAAGCCCGACATCGGACCGCTCGCTTCATGGCGCCACAGGACCCGCTCCTCGGCGGTGGCAAGGCCGGCCAGCGTCTTTGCGCGGCGCAGGGCAAGGCGGTCGTACTCGGGCACGGAGCCCATCAGATAGTACCAGCCATCGGTGTGCAGGAATATCTGCGTATCGGCGCGCTGGCGCACCAGCGGGTTGCTCGGCACCGGTGCGGACGGGGCCGCCGGGGCGTTCAAAGCGGTCTTGCCGGGGGCCGTGCAGGCGAGCGGAAGCAGCGAGGTGGCGGCCGCGAAAGCGCGGCGCGAAAGAAGCATCGTCATGTCGTCCTCTCCGGTGTTCTTGTGTGGTTGAGTATCTTTAGGTGTTGTTCGGGTCAGACCAAAAAGGACGCCCCGGCCAGGCCAAAACCCGGCCGGGGCGCCGTCAGGTGGGTTCAGTATTCAGCCGTAGGCCAGCCGTCAGCTTCCCAGCGGATCGGCGCAATGCGCAAGGTAGGCGCACCGTCGGCCTGCTTGTCGTAAGCGTGGTAGACGACGTAACTCGTGCCGTCCTTGTCGGTGAAAGCACCGGCATGGCCCGGTCCCCGGAAGCGCTGCTGCTCCTGCAGATCGGCACGCAGGAAGATCGTGCCGCCGCCCTGCATCATCTCGCTGCCATCCTTGCCGAGGTACGGCCCGGTGACCTTTTTCGCGCGGCCGACCACAGTGTAGTAGGTGCTGTTCACGCCCTTGCAGCAGTAGTCGTAGGACGCCAGCAGGTAATACCAGCCGCCGTGCGGAATGATGAACGGCGCCTCAACCGGAGCGGGTCCGCCTGCCGGAGCAAGGCGGCGCGCGATCGAATAAGGCTCAGTCCCGGGGGCGACCTTGCCAGTCTTCGCATCGAGCGGGAACAGCTTCAGGCCGCTCCAGAAACTGCCCAGCGATAGCCACTGGCGGCCCTGCGCATCGACCACGAAGTTCGGATCGATCGCGTTGAAATCGTCCTCCTTCGTGGACATCACGACTAGGCCCTTGTCCTTCCACTTCGCCTTCGCGCCCAGCACAGGGCTGGTGGCGAGGCCGATGGCGGAACGGTTCGAGCCGAAGGTCGAGACCGAATAATAGAGCCGGTATTCACCGTTCACGAAGGAAATGTCGGGCGCCCAGATGCCTTCGGTGCCAGGCACGGCCTCCTTGGTCCACGCCGGCATTTCAGCGAAGACCGAACCCGCGTCGGCCCAGGTCTTAAGGTCCTTCGAGGTCTTGATGCCGATATATTTGCCCACGGTGCTGAACACGTAATACGTGTCACCCTCGCGGATGATGACCGGATCATGCACCGTCAGATCACCCGAAAGCTGCGAATTCAGCGACTTGCCCGCATCCTGAGCAGGCGCCGCGCCGGGAAGTCCCAGCGCGGCAAGAGCGAGAATCCAGCCCTTCATTTCAGTTCGAGCACGACGACCGACTTGGCCGGCAGCGTCACGACAAGCTGGCCGCCCTGCACGCTGGCGCCGGTGAAGGCCGCAGGCTTGACCACTTCGGGCGCGTCGAAGGTGTTGTGCGAATTGATCGCCGAGGCCGTGAGGATACGCCCCGTCACCGCCGAAGCGTTCATGCCGTCCAGCTTGATCGTCACTGTATTCGGCTGGTTGGGGTCAAGGTTGGAGAGGCCGACGTGGATCGTGCCGTCCTTCGCCTTCACCGCCGAGCCGCTCACCGCCGGCATCGTGAACTCGTCCTTGGCGTACCAGGGGGACTTGATCTCGATCGGCAGCACGGTGGCATCCTGCCACGGCTTGTACATCTCGAAGACGTGATAGGTCGGCGTCAGCACCATCTTGTCACCGTCCGCGAAGATCATCGCCTGAAGCACGTTCACCATCTGCGCGATGGCGGTCATGCGCACGCGGTCGGCGTGCTTGGCGAAGATGTCGAGGTGGATCGAGGCGATCAGCGCATCGCGCAAGGTGTTCTGCTGGCGCAGGAATCCGGGGTGCGTGCCCTCGTCCTGTGCGTACCACGAACCCCATTCGTCCACGGCCAGGAAGACCCGCTTTTCGGGGTCGTACTTGTCCATGATGGCGCTGTGCTTGGTGATCAGCTCGTCCATCTTGCGCGCGCCGTTCAGCGCATCGGCCCAGCCATGCTCGTCGAATGCGACGGCAGGTGCGCGCGGCGGCCAGCCACCGGCGGGGTGGACGTAGTAGTGCAGCGAAACGCCGTCGAGCTGGCCTGCGGCGACACGCATCATCGTGTCGGTCCAGGTGTAGTCGTCGACGTTGGCGCCGGCGGCGATCTTCTGGATCTTGGTGCCGGCGGGTGCCTTGATGAAGGTCGCGTAGCGGCGCGTCTCGTCCGCTGCGAATTCGGGACGCATGTTACCGCCGCAGCCCCACAGCTCGTTGCCGACGCCGAAGAACTCGACCTTCCAGGGCGCCTTGTGGCCGTTCTTCGCACGCTCGTCAGCAAGGCTGCCGGCGGGCGAGGTCATGTATTCCACCCATTCCGCCATCTCGCGCGGGGTGCCGTTGCCGACGTTGCCGGCGACGTATGCCTCGGCGCCAACTTGGCGGATCAGCTCGAAGAATTCGTGCGTGCCCACGGTGTTCGGTTCGGTAACGCCGCCCCAGTGCGTGTTGATCTTGACCGGGCGCTTGTTCTGCGGGCCGATGCCTTCACGCCAGTTGTACTCGTCGGCGAAGCAGCCGCCGGGCCAGCGGATCACCGGCACCGACAGGTCGCGCAGGGCCTGCACCACGTCGTTGCGGAAGCCGTTGGTGTTGGGGATCTTGCTGTTCTTGCCGACCCACAGGCCGCCATAAATACCCGTGCCGAGGTGCTCGGCGAACTGGGTGAAGATTTCCTTGTGGTAGACCGGGCCGGGCTTATCCGCCTCGATCGTCGCTGTGGTCGGCTGGCCGCCCGTATCGGCCTGCGCGGTCGAAGCCAATGGGCCGGTGAGCGCGGTTGCGCCCAGCAGCAGGGCCAGTGTCGTGCGGCTAAATGCTTTCATCATGGTGTGTCCCCTCCCAGGGAAAATCAATCGTGGAATGCTTCGACGGTCTGGCGATTGCCGCGCAGGAAAGCGTCGGCGACAAGCCGCAATGGCGCTATATCGACATCGCTGCGCCCGCCCCGGATGAGGTTGGCGAAGCGTGCGTAAAGGCCCGGGTACTCCAGGTCCTCGCTATGCTCGGCGCCGGTCGGCAGAGTAAGCACGGCGCCGCCATTGGAGAGCTTCAGCGTGCCCGCATCGGTTTCGACCACGATGTCCCAGGACTGCGGGCCGGTCTGGCGCCAGTCGAGGTCCATGTGGATCGGGGCGCCCGCCGTGTCGCAGAACTGGATATCGGCGGCGATCGGAGCGGCGCGGTTGGCGGGGATTTCCAGCGTCGCGGTCTTCAGGAAGACCGGGCGCGGCAGGATGTGGGTCAGGATCGAGAGGGCGTTGATGCCCGGATCGAACACGCCGAGCCCGCCCGGCTCCCAGATCCATGCCTGACCCGGATGCCATACCCGCACGTCTTCGCGCCAGACGATCTTCACGCTCTCGATCCGGCGCTCTGCCAGCCACGCGCGCGCCGGGGCAACGCCCGCCGCAAAGCGCGAGTGCCAGGCCGCGAACAGCGTAGATCCGACCTTCTCGGCGCGGCTGGACAGCGCGACGCATTCGGACAGCGTCGCCCCCGGCGGCTTTTCAAGGAACACATGCATGCCCTTGTTCAGCGCCTGCACGGCCAGGTCGTAGCGAACCTGCGGCGGCGTGCAGAGCGCCACCGCATCGACCGCCGGGCCGTTTTCGATCAGCTCATCGAGGCTCTTGTGGTGGGACACGCCCTCCACGCCTGCGTCATGCGGGCTGACCGTGGCGGCAAGGCTGAACGCCTTGTTCCCGGCGATAGCCGGCAGGTGCTGGTCGCGGGCGATCTTGCCCACGCCCACCACCGCGATCCGGATAGGGTCCATTGATCAGAGCGCCTTGACGGTAGCGGTCTGGACTTCGGCGCGCGCCAGCGGGTTCGAAACCGGCAGCGTGAAGGGCGCAGCTGAAATCTCGAACACATCGCCTTCCTCGGTCTGCACGGCGTCGCTGAACGAGAGCGTGGCGGTGCCGAAGAAGTGGACGTGCACGTCGCCCGCGCGGCGGAACAGGTCGTACTTGAAGTGGTGATGCTCAAGGTTGTCGAAGCTGTGCGACATGTTGCCCTCACCCGAAAGGAAAGGCTTTTCCCAGATCGTCTCGCCTGCGCGCACGATCTTGCTGGTGCCCTCGATGTGGGTCGGCGGGGTGCCGATCAGCAGTTCCGGGCCAAGCGCAGCCTGGCGCAGCTTGGAGTGGGCCAGCCACAGGTAGTTGTGACGCTCGGTGACGTGGTCCGAGAACTCGTTGGCGAGCGCGAGGCCGAGGCGGTAGACGGTGCCGTCTTCGCCGACGAGGTAGATTCCCGCCAGTTCCGGCTCTTCGCCCCCGTCCTGCGAGAAGGCAGGCATGGTCAGCGTGTCGCCCGGGCCGACGAGCTGCGAGCCGTCACCCTTGTAGAACCACTCCGGCTGCTGGCCGACTTCGCCGACTGCCGGCTTGCCGCCTTCGAGGCCTTCGAGGAACATGCGCATGGAATCGGTCTGCTGCTCGTTGGCGATGGCAGCTGCATGCATCTTGTCGCGCCCTTCGGCGGACCCGAGGTGCGTGAGGCCGGTGCCGGTCATCAGCAGGTGCGCAGGATCTTCATGGTCGATCGGCGCGATCAGGCGGCCGGCTGCATGTTCGGCGGCGATGTCGATGCCTTCGCCCTGCCCGCAGGCCCTGGCGGCATCGGCCAGCGATACGCCGTCAGCGATGGCGCGCAGCGCGAGTTCGCGGATCGAGGTGACGCCCGGCAGGACGTGGGCGGCATCGCCCTCGGCCAGGATGACGGAACGTGCGCCATCGGCGGCGCGGTGCTGAAGCAGGCGAAGGTAGGTCATGGGGTCTCTCCCAGAGAGTTTTTGGCCTACCGCGGCGCATCTTCTTGCGAGGCGCGCCGCGGGGATCGGAGCAGGATCAGTTGAGGGTAAGCGTACCGTCGATCAGGCGCGGGGCGCCGTCACCGAAAGCATCGTCGCGCAGTTCGGGCGGAAGCAGGCCCTGCGCGAGGTTCTGGTAGCTGACCGGACGCAGGAAACGGTCGATTGCAAGGCTGCCGACCGAAGTGGTGCGCGGATCGGTCGTCGAGGGGAACGGGCCGCCGTGAACCATCGCGTGGCACACTTCCACGCCGGTCGGCCAGCCGTTGACCAGGATGCGGCCAACCTTGCGCTCCAGCACGGGCAGGACACGGGCAGCAGCGCCCTCGTCCGCATCGTCCATGTGGATCGTGGCGGTCAGCTGGCCTTCCAGACCTTCGAGCAGGAGGGCGAGTTCCGCCTCGTCCTTGCAGCGCACCAGAATCGAGGCTGCACCGAAGACTTCGTCGCCAGCGGCCTTGTCAGCCAGGAACTGCGCGGCCGTGGTCTGGAACAGCACGGCGCCGCCCGTGGTACGGCTTCCCTCTTCGCCCTTGGCGAGCGTTTCGACGCCCGGCAGGCCGGTCAGCGTCTCGACGCCCTTGGCATAAGCAGCGGCGATTCCGGTGGTGAGCATGGTCTGCGGCTTGGCAGCGCCGACGCCGGTGCTGGCGGCGGCGACGAAAGCGTCAAGACCTTCACCCTCGATCGCCAGCAGCAGGCCGGGGTTGGTGCAGAACTGGCCGGCGCCCATCGTCAGCGAACCGACGAAAGCGGTGCCCAGTGCTTCGCCGCGCGCCTTCAGCGCTTCAGGCAGGAGCAGGACGGGGTTGATGCTCGACATTTCGGCATAGACCGGGATCGGCACTTCGCGGGCCTGCGCCAGCTTGACGAGGGCAAGACCGCCGCCGCGCGAGCCGGTGAAGCCAACCGCCGCGATGCGCGGATCCTGCACGAGCGCAGCCCCCAGCTCGTTCGACGGGCCGGAGAGGTGCTGGAACACGCCTTCCGGCAGGCCCGCATCCTTGACGGCCTTGGCGATGGCGCCGGCGATCAGGCCGCCGGTGATCGGGTGGGCCGGGTGGCCCTTGACGACGACCGGGCAACCGGCAGCAAGCGCCGATGCAGTGTCACCGCCGGCAGTCGAAAACGCGAGCGGGAAGTTCGAGGCGCCGAACACGGCAACCGGACCGACCGGGATCATGCGCAGGCGCAGATCGGGACGGGGAAGCGCACGCTCGGGCAGAGCCGGGTCGATGCGCAGCTGCTGCCACTGGCCCTTGCGGACGACATCTGCGAACAGGCGCAGCTGGCCCATAGTACGGCCACGCTCGCCTTCGCTGCGACCGCGCGGCAAACCGCTCTCGGCAGTGTAGGCATCGAGCAGCGAATCGCCGATGGCGAGGATTTCGTCAGCGATTCGCTCAAGGAACGATGCGCGCTCCTCGCGGCTGGTCGCGCGGTAGGTATCGAATGCGGCCGCTGCGGCAGCACAGGCAGCCGCGACATCTGCGGGGGTGCTGACGGGAAGCGGTTCGCCCTGAGGCTCGCCGGTTGCAGCGACGATGGAACGGAATTCAGTCATTCGGGGTCTCCCTATTTACTCCGACATATTAGGAGCGGACGCGAAACGCAATGTTTGTCGTTCCTTCTGACAAGAAGGACTGTTAGTTTCGCCTTCGGAGGAGCCCATAGCAGTGCCAGAAGCCGGTTTTATGAATGAAGACGCCAATGCCAAGCCCGGTGACGAGGCCCGCGGGCCCGGAAGACGGCTGCACGGCGCCATCGCACACAAGCTTGGCACAGCCATCTTGTCAGGCAAATATGCCCCCGGCGACATCCTGTCGGGCGAAGTCGCATTCGCAGAGGAACTTCAGGTTTCGCGCAGCGCCTACCGCGAAGCGATACAGGTGCTCACCGCCAAGGGCCTCGTCGCGAGCCGCCCCAAAGCCGGCACCCGCGTCCTCCCCCGCGACCGCTGGAACCTGCTCGACCCCGAAGTGCTGGGCTGGGCCTTCGCCGGCGAACCCGACATCGAATTCGTGCGCAGCCTGTTCGAACTGCGCGCCATCGTCGAACCTGCCGCCGCCCGCCTCGCCGCCCAACGCCGCGACAAGGCGGACCTCAAGACGATGAAAGACGCCCTCGCCGCCATGCGCCGCCACACCCTCACCACCGAGGCCGGCCGCGCCGCAGACCGCGACTTTCACAAAGCCATCCTCCAGGCCACCCGCAATGACGCCCTGCTGGTCCTGAGCGCCTCGATCGGTGCAGCAGTGAACTGGACCACCCAGTTCAAACAACGCGCCCGCGCCCTGCCGCGAAATCCGATCCCCGATCACGTGCGGGTGTACGACGCGATTGCCGCCGGGGATGCCGCTGGGGCTGCCGAGGCGATGAACGTGCTGGTCGATCTGGCGCTTGAGGATACCAAAAGTTCTATGGTGGAGAAGTAAGGGAAGACCTGGGGCCATCGCCCCAGATCCCTTTACCGTCGTCGTGGTGCGTGCAGCTTCGTCGCGCGCTCATTACATAGCCCTTTAGGGATTCCCTGCCGCGCCGCAGGCCGTGTTCATCCTCCAGCGATGCGACATGCGCGACCTCCGAATGAGGAAAGCGGCTTCGCCGCAAGTCACCCTCGAACCAAAGCGCCACGCCGCTGCAAGGCACGGCGACGACATTCCCGGGGTCTGGGGCGATGGCCCCAGATCTTCCCCCTTCCCTTAAAACACAAAAAAGCCCCGGAGACTGATCTCCGAGGCCCTCTTGTCTCAACTGAAAACCGTTATTCGAAAACGACTTTCGGGTCGGCTTCCGCGTTGGTCACCTTGCTCCCCCACAGTGCGTAGAACAGCACGTAGAGTTCGCAGGCGGCCGTCAGCAGGAACGAGGTCTGCAGGCCGTAGTTGTCTGCGATCCAGCCCTGGACGATCACCAGCGCGCCGCCGGCGATGGCCATGACCAGCAGGCCCGAGCCTTCTTCGGTCAGCGGGCCAAGGCCCTTGATGCCCAGCGTGAAGATCGTGGGGAACATGATCGAGTGGAACAGGCCGACGAGGATCAGCGACCACATGGCGATCGGGCCATGGGCGAAGACGGTGATCATCATCACGATGAAGGCACCGATGGAGAACAGGGCGAGCACCTTGCTGGCATCGAAGCGTTGCATCACGGCGGAGCCGACGAAGCGGCCGACCATCATGCCGCCCCACAGGAAGGCGAGGTAGCGGCCTGCCTGCTCGTGCGTGGTATTGGCGATGTCGGGCTGGCTAACGAAGTTCACGAACAGATTGGCGACACCGATTTCCGCGATCAGGTAGATGAAGATCGCGGGGATGCCGAAGACCAGATTGCGGTGGTTCCACAGCGACAGGTTCTTGCGGTCTGCCTTGGCGACGCGCGATCCTGCCGAGCCCATCGCGGGCAGCGGGAACTTGGCGATGACGACCGCGAGGATCACCAGCACCGCCGCGACAAGCGCGTAGGGCAGGATCACCGAGTGCGCGTCGGCGATGCGCTCTGCTTCGGTCAGGACGGTGCCGGCGGCGGACGTGCCGCTCTTGGAACGACCCAGGATCAGGTAGGCGCCGAAGAGGGGCGCCAGCATGGTGCCGGCCGAGTTCAGCGCCTGCACCAGGTTGAGGCGCGAGGATGCGGTGGCCGGATTACCGACGACGGCAACGTAGGGGTTCGCCGCGACCTGCAGGAGGGTGATACCGCTGGCGATGACGAAGAGCATCACGAGCGTGACGCCGTAGGACGGGATGCTGGCGGCCAGCATCATGCCCAGTGCGCCGGCGGCCATGATGAGCAGGCCGACGACCAGCGACTTCTGGTAGCCGACCCGTTCGATCAGCTTTGCCGAGGGGATCGAGGCAACGAAGTAGGCGATGAACCACACCGATTCGATCAGCGTCGTCTGGGTGTAGCTGAGATCGAACACGCTGCGCAGGTGCGGCAGCAGCGTGTTATTGATGACGGTGATGAACCCCCACATGAAGAACAGGCTGGCAAGCAGCGTGAGCGCGGGGCCGTAGCGCACGCCATCGGGCGTCGCGTGAACCACGGGAGTATCTCCAGACGAGACCACTGGCGGCATGACTATCCTCTCAAAGCAAATACCGGCCCCTCAAACCGGAACCGACCCGGACCTTTGTGGCAAACCGGCTTGCACTGTTTCTATTTGTCGGACTATATGCGCTGAAGGACGCCGTCAATGGTCAGCGTCAAAGGCATCTTACAGAATCGACACCCACACAAGAGAGGCGGGATCTAGGGCATGAGGAATCCGGGCAAAGGCATTTTGGCGACGGCAGCGTCCGTCCTCGCACTCGTACTGGCCGCAAATCCGGCGCTGGCCGCCGATGCGTCGCAGGCGCCTGCGGGCAACCTGGCCGACGGCACGCAGGTAAATGCAGTGACGCTCAAGGCGGCCAACGGCGTTTCGGCGACGATCCTGACCTACGGCGCAACGCTGTGGAAATTCATGGGCCCCGACCGCGACGGCAAGATCGCTGACGTCCTGCTCGCCTACGACAACGTCGCCGACTTCGAGAAGAAGCCCAACTACTGGGGCGCAACCATCGGCCGCTACGGCAACCGCATCGCCGACGGCAAGTTCACGCTTAACGGCAAGACCTACCAGCTTCCCCAGAACGACCACGGCCAGTCGCTGCACGGCGGCGGCAAGGGCTTCGACGTGCGGAACTGGAAAGTCGAATCGGTGAAGTCGGGCAAAGTCGCGACCGCCGTGTTCTCGCTCGTCAGCCCTGACGGCGATTCGGGCTATCCCGGCACGGTAAAGGCCAAGGTCACCTACTCGCTCGACGAGACGGGCAACCTGCAGATCGTGTTCGACGCCGTCACCGACAAGCCGACCGTTCTCAACATGACCAATCACGCCATCTTCAACATGGCCGGCGAAGGCTCGCCCCGCGATGCCACGCAGAACGTGCTGACGATCCCGGCCAGCCGTTACACCCCCGTCAACGAGAAGCTGATCCCGACCGGCGAATTGCGCGCCGTCGAGGGCACCCCGTTCGACTTCCGCAAGCCCAAGGCACTTGCCGGCGACATCCGCGACGGCAAGGACCAGCAGATCCTCTTCGGCCGCGGCTTCGATCACAACTTTGCGCTCGACAAGGGGCAGACCAAGACCCCCGAACTGTCGGCCCGTCTGGAAGACCCTGTCTCGGGCCGCGTGCTGGAAGTTCTCAGCACCGAGCCGGGCGTGCAGTTCTATTCCGGCAACTTCCTCGACGGCACGCTCGTCGGCAAGGAGGGCCATCTCTACCGCATGGGCGACGGCATCGCGCTGGAACCGCAGAAGTTCCCCGATGCGCCCAACCATCCGGACTTCGCATCCACGCGCGTCGATCCCGGCAAGCCGTACCGGCATGTCATGATCTACCGCCTCACCACTTCTCCGCGCTGATCGCCACTTTTCGCGCTGAACGAACGAAACGAACCGCTCCATGACAGAAAAGACCACTCCCAAGCTGCGTTCGCGCGCCTGGTTCGACAATCCCGACAATATCGACATGACCTCGCTCTATCTGGAGCGGTATCTGAACTTCGGCCTCAGCCTTGAGGAACTGCAGTCGGGCAAGCCGATCATCGGTATCGCCCAGACCGGCAGCGACCTGTCGCCCTGCAACCGCCACCACCTGGTGCTGGCCGAGCGTATCCGCGAAGGCATCCGCGAACAGGGCGGTATCGCGCTGGAATTCCCGGTCCACCCGATCCAGGAAACCGGCAAACGCCCCACGGCGGGCCTCGACCGCAACCTGGCCTACCTCGCGCTGGTGGAGGCGATCTACGGCTACCCGCTTGACGGCGTGGTGCTGACGACCGGCTGCGACAAGACCACCCCGGCGCTGCTGATGGCGGCCGCCACGGTCAACATCCCGGCGATTGCCCTGTCGGTCGGCCCGATGCTCAACGGCTGGCACAAGGGCGAGCGTACCGGTTCGGGCACGATCGTGTGGAAGGGCCGGCAGATGATGGCGGCGGGCGAACTGGATGCAGCGGGCTTCATCAAGCTCGTCGCCTCCTCGGCGCCTTCGACCGGCTATTGCAACACGATGGGCACGGCCACGACGATGAACTCGCTGGCCGAAGCGCTGGGCATGATGCTGCCCGCCTCCGCCGCGATCCCCGCGCCTTACCGCGACCGTCAGGAATGCGCATGGCGCACTGGCAAGCGCATCGTCGACATGGTGCACGAGGACCTCAAGCCCTCGGACATCCTGACGCTGGATGCGTTCCACAACGCCATCGTCGTCAATGCCGCCATCGGCGGGTCGACCAATGCGCCGATCCACCTTGCCGCGATCGCCCGCCACATCGGCGTCGACCTGCCGCTCAAGGACTGGGAGCGCCTTGGCCACAAGATCCCGCTGCTGGTGAACCTGCAGCCCGCCGGTGAATATCTGGGCGAGGACTATTACCGTGCGGGCGGCGTGCCTGCCGTGGTCGCGCAGCTGATCGGCCAGGGGCTGATCGCCGAGGGCGCGATGACCGTCAACGGCATGACCATCGGCGACAACTGCCGCGATGCCACCATCGAGGACGACAAGGTCATCAAGACCTTCGACAAGCCCTTGGTGGAAGAGGCAGGCTTCCTGGTCCTCTCGGGCAACCTGTTCGACGCGGCGATCATGAAGACCAGCGTGATCTCGGACGAGTTCCGCGCGCGTTACCTTTCGAACCCCGACGATCCCGAGGCTTTCGAAGGCCCCGCCGTGGTGTTCGATGGTCCTGAGGACTACCACCACCGGATCGACGATCCTTCGGTGGGCATCACCCCTGAAACCCTGATGTTCATGCGCGGCGCCGGCCCGATCGGCTATCCGGGCGCGGCGGAAGTGGTGAACATGCGTCCGCCTTCGTACCTCATCACCGAAGGCGTGAGCGCCCTTCCCTGCATCGGCGACGGCCGCCAGTCCGGCACTTCGGGCAGCCCCTCGATCCTCAACGCCTCGCCCGAAGCGGCGGCGATGGGCGGCCTCGCGCTGCTGCAGACCGGCGACCGTGTGCGCATGGACCTCAAGAAGGGCACCGTCGATGTGCTCATCTCCGACGAGGAACTGGCCGCACGCCGTGCCGATCTGGAAGCCAAGGGCGGCTACCCCTACCCGGCGTCGCAGACCCCGTGGCAGGAAATCCAGCGCGCGCTCGTAGGCCAGATGGATACCGGCGCGATTTTGGAGGGTTCGGAAAAGTACCAGCGCATCGCCCAGACCATGGGCCTGCCGCGCGACAACCACTAAAGGACTGCGGCTCGGCGTCGGAAGCGGCGCCGAGCCGCTCCCGGCCCGGCCTTTTCAGTCCTGTCCGACCGGAGGCCGGGTGGGGCATATACCAAGGGAGAGAAGCGATGACGCTCTGGCGCAAGATCGAACGCGGCGTGCGCGATACGCTGGGCGAAGGCGCCCTGTGGTGCGAACGCGACGGCGCTTTCTACTGGGTCGACATTCTCGCCCCCGCCCTCAACCGCATGACGCTGGCCGACGGCGAGATCACGCGCTGGGGTATGCCGGCCCCACTCGGCTGGGTCGCGCAGCGCGCCTCTGGCGGGCTGATCGGCGGCTTTCGGGACGGTGTCGCCGCAATTTCGCTCGACCCGCTGGGCGTCGCCCCGCGCCATGATCCCGAACCCCATCTGCCCGGCAACCGCATGAACGACGGCAAGGCCGACCGTCACGGCGCGATCTGGTGCGGCACCATGGAAATGGCCGAGGAGAACGCCACCGGCTCGTTCTACCGCCTTTCGCCCGATGGCGAGTGGCAGGTGATCGACACCGGCTATACCGTGACCAACGGCCCGGCGTTCTCGCCTTGCGGGACCTGGCTGTACCACACCGATTCCGGTCGCCGCACGATCTACCGCTTTCCCTTCGATGCGAACGGCACCGGCCTGCGCGAGGAGTTCATCCGCTTCTCCGAGGAAGACGGCTATCCCGACGGCATGACCACCGACGCGGAAGGCTTCCTCTGGGTCGCGCACTGGGACGGCGGCCGGATCAGCCGCTTCGCCCCGGACGGCACGCGCGATCGCTCGATCGAACTGCCCGCCAAACGCATCACCAACATCGCCTTCGCGGGCGAAAAGCTGGACCGCATGTTCGTGACTTCAGCGTCGAAAGGATTGCCGGAATCGGAATTCGACGGCGCCCTGTTCGAGGTGGAGTCCGGCGTGGTCGGCAACCCGGCAGGCACCTACCTGGGCTGAACCCTTCGCCGTCCCGGATCTGGTCCGGGACGGCGTTCAGCCTCAGGCCGGATGCGGTGACGTTACCCGGCCCGTACGCTCCAGCTTGCCCCAGCCGACCACCCAGCCCGCTACGGCGGAAGCGATGGCGCGCAGCACCACCCAGTACATGATCTGGCGATAGACCAGCCGCTGCGCCACCAGCAGGTGCGCCGGATAAGGCACCTTGTGCCCGTCCAGACGGTAGGCAACCCACCCGCACAGCACGTCGATCGCGGTGAAGGCGATCCAGTAGATCGCCATGGTCCCCACGTCTCCGCGTGTTTGCGCCCAGCCGTGGGCAGCAACGCGTACCGCCGTCCCGATGATCGAAAGCACCAGCGCCAGATCGATCAGCGGAGAGATCGCCGCAAAGCCGATCTGGAACAGCCACGCCTGCGGCAGACCCACCAGACCCAGCCCGGAAGGCTTCCGGCGCGAGATCACCTTGCGGTGCTTCCACAGACATTGCAGCGTCCCGAAAGCCCAGCGGAAACGCTGCTTGGCCAGCGCGGCAAAGCTCTCGGGCGCTTCGGTCCAGGCTATGGCGCGCGGATCGTAGGTGACGCGCCAGCCTGCGCGCTGGATGGCGATGGTCAGGTCCTGATCCTCCGCCAGCGTGTCTTCGGGATAGCCGCCGACAGAATCCAGCGCCGTGCGCCGCCAAGCACCCACTGCGCCGGGCACCACGGTCATCGCGTCGAAGCCCGCCAGAGCGCGGCGCTCCAGGTTCTGCGCGGTGATGTATTCCACCGCCTGCCAGCGGGTAACCAGGTTCACCCGGTTGCCCACCCGCGCATCGCCGGCGACCGCGCCGATCTCGGGGTCGGCGAACCAGCGGGCGAGGCGGCGGATCGTCTCCGGCTCGAACTGCGTGTCGGCGTCCAGCGCTATGACGACTTCGCCGGTCGCATCGCGCAGCGCCCGGTTCAGGGCCGCAGCCTTGCCGCCGTTGCGCAGCGTCAGCAGCGTCACCCGTGGGTCTTCGCCGAAAATCTCGCGCACGATCGTGCTGGTGGCGTCCTTGGAGCCATCATCGGCGACGATCACCTGCAAGGCTGGATAATCGCTCGCCAGCACCCGCGCGATCGAGCCGGCTATCACCCGCTCCTCGTTGAAGGCAGGGATGATGACCGAGACGGTGGGCTCGTAATGCGGCGGCTCGGCGCGCTGGCGGCGGCTCTGGAACCACGCGAGACCGGCCATGATGACGGCGCGCGCCATGCCCAGCGAGATCGCGACATAGAATACCCAGGCCAGGATCGCGGAAACCGTCATCAGCAGGACGAAGGCGGCAACGTCGACCCGCACCGCCGCCAGATCGGGCGAGGAAATCACCGGCATCGCACGGGCCTGCGGAATGCCGACCAGCTGCGAAGCCGTGACGAAGCTGTACCCTTCACCCTTGAGCGTCTCGATAATGCGCGGCAGCGCGGCCACCGTCTCGGCGCGGTTACCGCCACCGTCGTGCAGGAGGATCACGTTCATCGCATTGGTGCTCGACGCGGAATGGACCTGATCGAGGACCTGCTGGACGATCGATTCGGTGCCCGGCCGCTGCCAGTCGTTCGGATCGACGTGGAGGCCGACGACGGTATAACCGGCTTTCTGCGCTTCCAGCGCGGGGCCCAGTTCGTCGGGCGTGGTCGGCTCGGCGTCTCCGAAATAGGGAGCGCGGAACAAGGTCATGCTCCGCCCGGTATAGGCTTCCACCAGCCGCTGCGTGGCGTTCAGCTCAAGACGCGTCTGCTGGCCCCCGGCGTTGGCGAGGTTGGGATGGGTATACGTGTGATTGCCCAGTTCATCCCCGTCGGCAACGATCCGCTTGAGGAGGCCGGGACTGCCGAGCGCGTTTTCGCCGATGACGAAAAACGTGCCGGGGACGTGGGCCGCTTCCAGTTCATTCAGGATCAGCGGCGTCCAGGTGGGATCAGGCCCATCGTCAAAGGTCAGTGCCAGAACCTTGGGGTTGGAGCCGCCTGCGCGCTGGACGACGTAAGGCGTGGGCAGGGACTGGTACTGTTCATCCCGGATCATGCCATCCGCGTCGAACCGGATGGCGCGGTGGCCGTCGCGCGGCGTGGCAGTGATGCGCAGGATTTCGCCCGAGCCTTCTATATCGGCGCTGCTGAGCGCCCTGGGGGTCGACAAATCCGGCGTGCCGCCCTTGCGGAACGCGGCAAGGTCGGCCCAGAAGCCCGAATCCTCGGTGCCCAGACGCCACATCGCCATGTCCTGGATGCCCAGACGCTTCAAGGCGGCCAGTTCGTTCCAGTTGGTGGCGGCATCCAGCATCCAGATCGTGTGATGTCCCCCTCCCTTGACGCCCGCGTCATCGTCATAGGCGAAGGCCGCGTTGCCGCTGGCAGGGTCGAAGGAAACCTGCGCACCGCTGTCATGCGCGGCGAGCCACGCGTCCTCGATCGAGAGGGCATCCGTATCGTCGCCGTGCCAGTCATAGGCATAGCTGCCCAGCGCCACGACGATCCGGTCGGGGCCGATCCGCTTCAGGGCGCCCTGCACTTCGCGCAGGAACCAGTCCTGCGGCGCGATCGGGCCCGCCTCACCACCTTCCCAGTGCTGGTCGTAGGCCATGAAGATGATCTTGTCGGAAACCTTTGCCAGCGCTTCGAGCGGCCAGCCCTCGGTATCCGCAGGCACCGTCACCGCCAGATGCGAGCCTTGCGGGAGGGCTACGCGAAGTTCGCTCAGAAAGGCGACATAGTCAGGCATGGCGCGCGCGGGTAGCGCCTCGAAGTCCATCACCAGCCCCTTCTCGTCGCGCTGCGCGACCATGGCGCTCAGACGCTGCTCGAAAGCCCGGCGCTGGACCTTGTCGTGCATCAGCGAGGCGGCACCGGCGCCGTCCCACTCGGTCGCACCGAAGTTCTGGACCATCGGCAACACCTTGAAACGATGCGCTTCGCCGGCGACGAGGTGGTCGAAGCGGGCATCGCTTTCGATCTGCACGTCGTGCGTCGGACCGGACACGCTGACCACCGCCGGCACCACCCAATCAAGATCGTTGCCGTGGTGGACCAGCGAGAGGAAGCTGGCATCGTTGTTCGGCACGTAGAAGCCGATGCTCAGCGGCTTCTGCTGCCCGGCGGGGTGCAGCTTGGGCAACCACGAGGTCAGCCGGTGCTTGAGCGGCGATCCATGCAGGGTGGAGGCGTGCAGGCGCTGGAGGGGAAGCTCCAACTCCTGCTGGGCCGGCACCGCGACGAGCGTCGTCGCGAAGGCTACCGCGCCTATGATGACAGCTACCAGCAGCAGCGACAGGACGCGCCGTGCCCAGCGGCTGCGGCGTCCGGTGGGATCGTAGAAGATGGGTTTGGACATGACGGCTTTCCGGCGATGCGCGAAGGATGACGACCTGCCAGTTAGGCCCCTCGTCATGGGGGCGACCTAAGCGCCGCCTTAAATTTTCGTCATGTTCGCACAGAGGCAGGCAGATGGCTGCCGGGGCTGCGACAGGCTCGCCCCGAGCGGAAGCCGGGGCGGATCAGCCCATCATGCCGGAGCGGAACCAGCGCCGCAGCGAGGGCAGTCGCCGCAACTCGCAGCCGCAGACCCGGCAGCGGCAGCTCTGGATGCCCAAGGCGTTCACGACGATCTTCGAAGCCGCAACGTGGCGCTCTGCCGCACAGTCCGCCAGCGTACCCTGCGCCCGCCTGCCCACGCGGTGGAGTGACATGAAATCTCCTTCGGCCATGCTCATAGTCCCGGTACGGCGGCGCGCAGCGCGCCGAGGGTAGTGGCGATCAGACGCGCCGGATCGTGCTTCAGGTAATGGTCGCCGGGCAGACCGATCACGCGCGCACCGGTGCCCTGGAGCGCCGGGCACAGGCTGTCCTTTTCCTCCAGCCCATGAACACAGACGACCGGCGCCCAGTCGAGCCCGCGCATCCCCGCCATCGGGAGCGCATCGGGCTTGCCCAGATAGGCGAGGCCACTGGGGTCGGCCCGGAAATAGACGTTGAGCGCGGGCACCGTGAGGTTGACCGCCGCGATGCGGGCGCGCAGATCCGGCGGCAGGTCGGGCGCGGCGGTGGCTAGGATGTCGGCCCCGTAGGACTGCCCCATCAGCACCAGCCGCTCGGCCCCCGTCTGCGCCAGAGCGAGGCGAATGGCACCGGCGACCACCGCGTCGGCCTCTGCCCGCGTGCGGTGCTGCGAGAAGACCACGGGCGAACTCACCCCCACGACGGGAATGCCCTGCGCGGCGACCGCTTTGGCCACCTCGGCGCCCATGCCGAAGTGAAAGCCCATGTCGCCCGAGAGGAACACCGCCGCCAGCCGGGGACGGCCCGAAGCCATCCCGCCCGGCGCCGGGAACATGCGTATCGGCGCATAGCCGAGCAAGCGGAGTGCGGGGGCATTGGTCACCGCCAGGGCCAACGCCACAAGCGCCAGCAGACACAGGAGCAATCGGCGATAAAGGGGGCGGGCCGAAGGGCGGGACGCGGAGAGTGAAGGCGAATGGCTCATACCGGGAGCATCCTTTCGCGGGAAAATGCCTGAACGATGGCCGGAGGAGAAATCGGCGCGAAACCGGCCGGCGCCGCCTGGGTCGGCGCGGGGCCGCTTCCGATCAGGCGCGATACGTCGTGCAGGCCCTGGATCAGGCCGATGCCGTGCGGCCCGGCGACGTAGCGCGGCTCCCAGCGGGGCGCGAACTTCTCCTTGTACCCGCGCAGCCCGCGAAAGCCGTAGAAGCTCTCGCCATGCCGGAAAACAAGCGCGGCGGCCTTGGCCCAGGCGGGCGCGAGGTGACGCCCGTCGATCCCCGACAAAGGCACCTGGCCCAAAGTGAAGCGCCGATATCCGCGCGCCTTCGCCCAGACCAGCAGGTTGGCGAAGAGGAAATCCATGGTGCCGCGCGGCGCATCGGCGCGGTGACGCATGAGGTCGACCGAGGCCTCGGCCTTGTCCTGCGTCAGCCACAGGTTGGCGAAGGCAACGATGCGCCCCTCCACCATGACCAGCGCCATATCGAAGTTGCACATGTATTCGCGCTCGAAACTGCCGAGGCTGAAGCCCTTTTCGCGGTGCCCCTTGGCGGCCATCCACTCTGCCGAAACAGCCTCCAGTTCGTCGAGGATCACCGGCACGGCAGCGGCGGGGACCACACGCAGGGTCGCCCCGGCCTTGGCAGCGACGCGCTCGGATTTGCGCACGCTGCGCAGCTGCGGCGTGCCCAGTTCGAAAGCGGGGAGGTCGACGATCGCTTCCTCGCCGTATTTCACGATCTGCAGCCCCATGCCGATGGCAAGGTCGAGCGCGGCGGGCGATACTTCGTAAAGCATCAACCGACCCTGCTGGCGGTGCGACAGGTCGCGGATCGCCCAGAGCAATTCGCCCCAGGACTGCTCCGCTCCCACCGGATCACCCATGACGACCCAGCTGGATCCCTTGACCTGGTACATTATGAAAGCATCGCGCGCGGCGGAGACGAGGAAGCGCTTGTCGCCGGTCAGTGCCAGCATCGCCTCGGTGCGACCGCTGGTGGCGAGGATGGCGCGGATCGCCGGCCCGGCTTCCTCCACGCTTTCGCCATGAGGGCGCGAGGCCGATGGCGCGAAGAGACGCCACAGCGCAAAGCCCGCCAGGAACACGCTGCAGGCCAGCGCGGCGCGCAAGTAGCGCGGGGCATTGGCCTGCAGCGCGAACTTCCACCACAGATCGTCGTCGTAGGGAACATGGCGATAGGCGAACATACCGGCCCAGAGCGCCAGCCCGCCGACCATCCCGATCGCCGCCAGCCAGCCGGCGTTCAGCGGTGTCTCGGTCAGCGCGGTGCGGCGATAAAAGGCGCCGCGCGTCAGCTGGAGCAGTGTTGCAAGGGCGAGGCAGACCCCCGCCTCCTCATAGTCGATGCCCTTGGTCAGCGAGAAGAAAGCCCCCGCAACCAGCAGCAGCCGCGTCGCCAGGCAGGCTCCGTCTAGCCTGCGGTAAAGCCCCGGAGCCAGCAACAACAGCGCCGTGCCCACGAGGCTGGCAGCGATGTGGCTCGCCTCGATGAAGGGCAGCGGCAGGAAGTCGGCGAGCAGACCCATACGCGCGTGGATCGCGGGCAACGAGCCCGACAGCAGCAGCATCCCGCCGCCCAGGAAAGCCGAACAGCTCAGCAGCAGGGGAGAAAGGCTGGTAGCCAGCGTCTGCATCCCGCCGACCAGCTGGGCGAGGCGCCGGCTGCGGCGGCTTTCGTGCCAGGCCAGCAGCAGCGCCGCGAGTACAAGCGGCAGCAGATAGTAGACGAGGCGATAGGCGATCAGCGCGGCGAAGAGCGTCGCCCGGTCTCCCGGCACGATGGCAAGGACCACCGCCTCGAACACACCCAGCCCGCCGGGAACGTGGCTTACCAGCGCAACGACGATGCCCAGCGCATAGGCCAGCACGAAGGCGGGCAGCATGGCGGGATCGGCACCGGGCAGCAATACGAACAGCGCCGCTGCCGCGCAGGAAAGGTCGATGAAGCCAATGCCGGTCTGCGCCATGATCTGGCCCGGACGCGGTACCGGCAGGCTTACGCCCAGGAACCGGAGCGGACTTTTCAACCGTGCCGCCGCGACTACGAGCCCCGCCATGAAGGCCACCATCGCCGCTCCGGCAAGGTGGGTGACGCCGGCGCCAAGCGACACACCGAACAGTTCCAGCCCGCCCGAATGAACCACCATGGCCACGCCCGCGATGGTTATGACCCCGGCCCAGAAATTGCCCGCCGCCAACGCCACCACCCGCGCGACATCGGGCCCATCGAGCCCCGCCGCGACGTAGATGCGGTAACGCGCCGAGCCGCCGGTCAGCAGCGAGAGGCCGAGATTGTGACTGAGAGTATAGCTGGTGAACGAGGCCAGCGCCGCCGTCCGCCAGGGCAGTGGCCGCCCGACGATGCGCAGCGCAAGGTAGTCGTAAAACGTCAGTGCAAAATAGCTTGCGGCGGTAAACGCCAGCGCCAACACGATCTGCGTGGACGTCAGGGCATGAACGGCAGCGCGGACCTGCGAATAGCGGATCTGGTGTGTCAGGGCATCAAGCGCGGCAAAGCCGAGCGCGATGACCGCCAGCACCACGCCCAGCGTAACCAGCCGCTGGCGCCGTTCGATCAGGGCAAGAAGGGCGCGCAAGGGTTTCATGCCGGCACTTGCCCGATGCGGGTCCAGACCTGCGACTTGCACAGCAGTCCGCCCAGGATGCAGCCCTTGACCCTCAGTTGCGTAGGCGAAAGCTGGTCGATCTCGGAAGCGAAGTGGCGGCCCATGTCGGGCACGAAGACGGTGCCGCTCCAGGTGCCATGGCCGCGAAAGCGGTAGTCCTCGAGGATTTCGGTGCCGAGAAGGCGAGGTACGTCGCTATCACGCGCATCGGCCCGAGCCTGGTTGCTCGCCCAGACAATCTGTCCGCAAAGGCTCTGCGAGCGATTCTGGATACTGTTCGGGCCGCAGGCGTCGGTATGTACGGCGACGGTGTGTTTCGGGTTCAGCCAGATGCCTTCGGCATCGGCCGCCACATGTCCCTCGCGTGCGAAGGCAGGCGAGGCCATCGCGACGAGGGAGGGGATGAGCAAGGCATAACGCATGACGGACTCCGTGGGGTTACCATCGCAGTACGCATGCCCGGATTGCACCAGCCTCACGGGCAGATGAAATATCGGCAATGTCAGGGCAACAGGCTGAAGCAGGAGACCGCCGAGAAGAGGTTTCTCTCTCGCCCCTCCCGCAGCTCGTACCAATCAAAACAGGCAGCGCAGCATGAGCGCTATTCAGCTATGTCTTTCAAACGGCACTCATCGTCTGATCCACGGCCCTGGGACATAGCACGCGGAAATGCGCCCCCTGCGGCGAGCGCAGCAGTTCCAGCACGCCTCCATAGGCATCGAGCAGCGAGCGGGCGATGGCGAGCCCGAGCCCGGTGCCGCCTTCCTCACGCTTGCTGGTGAAGAAGGGGGCGAACACGCGCTCCCGGTCGCTCTCCGGAATGCCCGGCCCATCGTCGACAAGGTCGATGCGCACCCAGTCGTCATCCTGCACCGTCAGCGTCACTTCCAGCCGGGAGGCACCCGCCTGCCGGGCGTTCTCGGCCAGCGTGGTCAGCACTGCCTCCAGCGCGCCGGGGTCCATCGCAACCGCGGGGACCAGCGTCGAGGATGCTTCGGACAGCGCAAGGTTCACGCGGAACCGGTCCCGCGTCATGGCATCGGCCATGGAGGCAAGGATACCGTGCACCGGGGCGCTGGCATCGGGCTCTTTCACAAGGACGTCGGCCCGCGCCAGTTCCATCAGCCGTCCCACGAGGCGGGAGAGGCGCCGCGCATCGGCGCCCATGTTGGCGAGGAAACGCTCGCGGTCGGCCGAGGCCATGTCGTCGCCGTGGTCCTGCAGCAGTTCGATGGCGCCCGACATCGCGGCCAGTGGGGTCTTGAACTCATGGCTGACCGAGGCGGCGAAATCGCGCAAGTAGCGCGAGCGTTTCTCGATGCTGTCGGCCATCTGCTCGAAATCGTGGAACAGGGCCCTGATCTCCACCACCTGCAAGGACGACTGCCGCGCCGCGACCCGCCGGCCCGAGGCCAGTTCACGCGTCGCCTGGCTAAGCCGCTCTACCGGGCGCACGATTGCGCGCGACAGCACCGCCGTCAGCGCGAACAGCAGCCCCAGGATCACCACCCCGCCCAGCGCGATCTTGCCCCGGTCCTCGTAGATACCGAGGAACAGCGCGCGCGGCGAGCGCGACAGCAGCAGCACCCCCACCACCTTGCCATCGACCATGATCGGGCGCGCATGGTGCAGGCGGATCTGCGCCGCCCGGCTCAGCCATTCCAGCGGATAGCGGCGCACGTAGCCTTCGTTCTTGCGCAGCACCGTCACCGCGCTGCCGCCCAGCGCGATGCGCACTTCCGGCAGCATGGCAAAACTGCGCCCGCCGGCCTGCCCGTTGAGCAGTACACCGTGCCGGTCGAGCATCAGGATCGCGGCGAGCGTCGTCACCTTGGTTTCCCGGAACGCAGGCATCATCTGGCGGGCCAGCACCAGCGCCGCCGGGTCCGGCAGCCTGCTGGTGATGGCCGCGCGCGGGCGGGGCGGCAGGATCGGGGAGGAACGCAAGTCCACCTCGGTCTTGCGCTCGTGATAGCGCTGCGTGTCTTCCAGCGGCACCGCCTGCATCGGAATGCCCCGCGCCACGATCGCGGCGCTGGCGGCCAGCGCTGCGCCCTGAGCTACCAGTTCCGCCTCGGTTCGCCGCACCAGCGCGTTTTCGTAAACCCGCAGGAAAATCGCGCCGAGACCGGGCAAGGCCGCCACGAACAACAGCGTGCCCAACAAAAACGTGCGCAGGCGCAGGACCGGCCAGACCCGGCCGACCAGGCCCTTGAGCCGAGAAATCATGAAGCGGCCGCCGCTCCGGCACAAGCGCCCAGCCGGTAGCCGATCCCGGCGCGCGTCTCGATCACGTCGCCGCCGCCCACATCGGCGAACTTGCGCCGCAGGTTGCGCACATGGCTGTCCACGGTTCGATCCGTCATCGCAAAGCCGGGCCCGCGGAAACGGTCGATCATCTGGTCGCGTGAAAATATGCGCGCCGGCGCCTCCAGTAGAGTGCGCAGAATGGTGAACTCGGTCGCGGTCAGGCTCACCTCCTGCCCTTGCCACTGCGCGGTCCAGCTTTCGGGATCGAGGCTGAGCAGCCCCTGGCGCAGCACCCCGGCGTTTTGCGCCGCCTCCGGTTTTTCGGGCTCCGCGCCGGCTTGCGCAGGCCGGGCGCCGGTGCGCCGCAGGATCGCCGCAGCGCGCGCCACCACCTCACGCGGGGAGAACGGCTTCACCACATAATCGTCGCCGCCCAGTTCGATACCGAGCACGCGGTCGCTCTCGTCATCGCGCGAGGAGAGGAAGAAGATCGGCACGTCACTGCCCGCCCGCAGGCGGCGGCATACTTCCAGCCCGTCCATGCGCGGCATATTGATGTCGAGAATGACGAGGTCGGGGCCGTGGCCCTCCACCTTTTCCAGTGCTTCCTCGCCATCACCGGCTTCGATCGTGGCGAACCCCGCCTTGGTGAAGGCGAAGACCAGAAGCTGGCGTATGTGAGGGTCGTCGTCGACGATCAGGATCGTGGCAGGCATGGGCCCCATGATCATCTCCCGCTCGCTCCTGTCAATGCGGAGGGCGGGAGGGAGAGGAAGAACGTCGTCCCCGCCTGGGCGGGGACGACGGTATCATCACGGGAAGCGTGGCAGCCTCAGGCCGCCACGTCCTTCGCCAGCGAGGCGCTGTCGATCACGAAGCGATAGCGCACGTCGCTGCGGAGCATGCGGTCGTACGCTTCATCGATCTGCTGCATTTCGATCATCTCGACGTCCGAGACGATCCCGTGCTCGGCGCAGAAATCGAGCATTTCCTGCGTTTCGGCGATGCCGCCGATCAGCGAGCCGGCGATGGTCTTGCGGCCAAAGATCAGGCCGCCGACGTTGGGAGTCGGGTGCGGCTGGTCGGGAACGCCCAGCAGGACCAGCGTACCGTCCCGGTGCAGCAGGTTGACGTAAGTGTCGAGGCTATGACTTGCCGCGACCGTGTCGATGATCAGGTCGAAGCTGCCGGCATGAGCCGCCATCTCGTCCTCATCGCGCGAGACGACTGCTTCATCGGCACCGAGATCCTTGGCATCCTGCCGTTTGGCAGGGGTTGAGGTAAACGCGACGACATGCGCTCCCATGGCATGGGCGATCTTGATAGCCATGTGACCCAGACCGCCGATGCCGACGACACCGACCTTCTTGCCGGGGCCCGCATTCCAGTGGCGCAGCGGCGAGTACGTGGTGATGCCCGCGCAGAGCAGGGGCGCAACGGCGGCGAGCTGTTCCTTGGGGTGGCTGATGGTCAGGACGAAATGTTCGTCGACGACGATCGCCTGCGAATAGCCGCCCAGCGTATGACCGGGCGCGTCCGGGCTGGGCGCGCCGTAAGTGCCGGTCCAGCCGTTGGTGCAATAGTTCTCAAGGTCTTCCTTGCACGAACCGCAATGGCCGCAGCTGTCGACGAGGCAGCCGACGCCAACAATGTCGCCCACCTTGAAGCGCGTCACTTCGGCGCCCACGGCGCTGACGGTGCCGACGATCTCGTGGCCCGGTACGCAAGGGTAAAGCGTCTCGCCCCATTCTCCTCGGGCGGTGTGCAGGTCCGAGTGGCAAACGCCGCAATAGGTGATGTCGATCGCGACGTCGCGCGGGCCGGTGTCGCGGCGCTCGATCAGCAGTGGTTCGAGCGGACGGGCATTGGCGGAGACGCCATAGGCTTTGACTTGCATGGTTGATCCTCGGGAGATGGCTATGAAGGATGGCTCGGCGGTAGGCGTGTTGCACTTGCGAGATAGGGTATCGACACCGCCATGATCAGGCCACCAGTGTTTCACGCAGCGATGAGCAATGCTCATCATCGACCTTACGCGTGCCGTTCAGCCCGCAGATATGCCCTCATCCGCCGCGCGCTACCTGCCTTGATTGCGGATTTTCGGCATGCGGCAGCGCCCCCCGTCGAAGAGGACGCCGCGCTCGCTGTTCGACCGGGCCTGCCGTCAAAAACGGCCCAGTCAGGCTGCCGAAGCGGCTTTCAGCAGCAGCTCATCGGGCGATCCGGTTATCGCGACATGCCCGACAGACTGGCTCGGCGAGGCAGCGGGGCGGCCGAAATAGTAGCCTTGCGCTTCATCGCAGCCCTGTTCCTTCAGTAAGGCGACCTGGTCGAGCGTCTCCACACCTTCGGCCAGAACCGGGACGTTGAGGCTCCGCCCGAGGGCGAGAACGGCCTTGATGATCGCCCGCGCCTGCACGCTGGTCTGCGAGCGGAGCAGGAACGACTTGTCGATCTTGATCTTGTCGAACGGGAAGGAATGGAGCGTGTCGAGCGAGGAATAGCCGGTGCCGAAATCGTCCATTGCGATGCTGATCCCCAGCGCCTTGATCTGGCGCAGCAGGTGCAGCGCGCGCAGCTTGTCGCCGATGATCGCGGTTTCGGTGATCTCCAGTTCGAGCCGCTTGGGTGAAAGCCCGGTCTCGATCAGAATACCGTGCACCACCTGGACCAGATCGCTCTGCGAGAGCTGGACGGCGGAAAGGTTCACGGCGATCTTCAGGTCGTTGGGCCAGGCCATCGCCTCGATGCAGGCCTGGCGCAAAACCCATTCGCCAATGCGGAAGATCTCGCCCGTTTCCTCGGCGATCGGAATGAAGTCGTCTGGCGCGATGAAACCGCGCACCGGATGTTCCCAGCGCAGCAGCGCCTCGTATCCAGTCATCTCGCCGGTCGCCAGTCCGTGCTGCGGCTGGTAGACGAGCGTCAGTTCATTGCGGTCCAAGGCATGGCGAAGGTCGTTCGCAATCTGGCGGCGGGCGCGTGCCGTTTCGTCCATTTCCGGCTCGTAGTAGGCAAGGCGCTCGCCCACGTTGGCCTTGGCACGGTACATCGCGAGATCGGCATTGTTGAGCAACTGCTCGCGCTGATCGCCGTCCTGCGGGAACACCGCCACACCGATGCTGGCGCCGAGGTAGAAACTGTTATCCTCCGGCCCGAACGGGGTCGCAAAGCAGTTCTCCAGACGGGCAAGGAAGGTGGCCAGTTCGGCCTTGTCCTTGAAGCGCTTGGCGGCGGCAAACTCGTCTCCGCCGAGGCGGGCGACGACCTCACCCTCGGTCAGCACATCGAGCAGGCGCTTCGAAAGGTGCTGCAGCGCCGCGTCGCCTGCACTGTGCCCGCGCGTGTCGTTGATTTCCTTGAAACGGTCGAGGTCGATCATCACCGAGGTCAGCTGGTGGCCGAAGTGCCGTGCCTGTTCCAGCTCCGCGTCGATCCAGTGTGCGAAGCTGGAACGGTTGGGCAAGCCGGTCAGGCTGTCGTGCATCGCCATATGCGCGATCTTCGCATCGGAGCGGCGGCGCTCGGTAATGTCTTCGAACGTCGTCACCCAGCCGCCGTCAGGCATGGTGCGGCTGATCATCGACACGACCAGCGTATCCCCGAACTCCAGGACTTCCGGCGAGGTGCCGGTATCGACGGCGGGCCGTGCGAAGAGGCGGCGCATCTCGTCGATCGGGCGCTGCGAACCAGCCGGGCAGGTCACTCCGTTGAGTGCGGTGCGGGCAACCTGCTCGATCGTCATGCCGGGCAGGTGCACATCCAGGTCGATCTTCCAGATTTCCGTGAAGCGGGCATTGACCAGCAAAAGTCGCTTGTCCGCGCCAAACAGGCACAGACCCTGGTGCATGTTGCCCAGTGCCGCGTCGAGGTGCCCGGTCATTGCCTTCAGCCGGTCCGCATCTTCCTTGAAGCGGTCCATGTCGCGGGTGATCTTTGCGAAGCCGATGTGGTCGCCGTTCTCGTCAGCGATCTTCTCGATCGTGACGTGGGCCCAGAAACGCGTCCCGTCACGACGCATGCGCCAGCCCTCGCCAACATACTTGCCGGTGCGCATGGCCATCGTCATCGCCCGCTTGGGCAGGCCTTCAGCGCGGTCCTCGGGCGTGTAGAAGCGTTCCAGCGGCATGCCGATGACTTCGCTTGCGGCGTAGCCCTTGAGGCGCTGGGCGCCTGCGTTCCAGTTGGCGACCTTGCCGTCGCGGTCCAGCATGTAGATGGCGCAGTCGGTAATGCCCTTCACCAGGATGGACATGTCACGCTCGGTCGCATGAAGCGTAAGGCGCGCGCGGCGCGCCATGGCCAGGACCGCGATGCAGGTGGTGAGCAGGCAAAGCGAACCTGCCGTAATCATCGCCGCCATGCTGCCGCGGGAAAGCAGGACCCCGGTGCGCATGTCCAGCGACGCCGGCACCAGTTGCACTGCCGTCATGCCGATGAAGTGCAGCAGCACGACCGAGAGCGTCAACAGCAGACCTGCTGCGATACCGCCGCGCATGGTCCGCCCACGCACAGCAAGGGCCAGCGCCGGGTATGTCGGCAGGACCACGAAGAACAGCGAGGCGACGACGTATCCGCTGCGCCAGTGGATCTGCGCAGGAAGTTCCAGCGCCGACATGCCCAGATAGTGCATTGCCGCGATGCCGCCCCCGCCGAGCAGGCTGGCCAGCGTCAGTCCCCTGACATCCGGCCGGGCCATTGCGGTGGCGAAGGACATCGTCGTCATCGCGATCGCCACGATCAGCGAAAGCGCGGTCGCCGGAATCTGGTATCCCGCTATCAAGCCCGGATCATAACCGAGCATCGCCACAAAGTGGGTAGCCCATATACCGAAGCCGATCGCCAGACCTGCGCCAATGGTCCACCGTGCGGCGGCCTTACCGGAAAGGTGGCGTGCATGGCGGATAAGCTGGACCGCACTCATCGTGGAGATCACGCAGATCACAGCAGCGAGCAGAACAAACCACTCATTGTGCTGATCATGAATGCACAGCAAAACGTCGAACATCGAATCTAGTGCCCCGAAGATTAACGGGGCAAAATTAGGCGCGAATGGTTAACGCTGGCCTAAGGCTCTTGAGTGATTACATTTTTTCAAAAAACGGGCGCGAAGGGCGATACCTTTCGCGCCCGTTGAAACGCCTTTACGCGGTCTCCACAAGGCCATGGACACGGCGAAAGGCCGCCCTGGCACCATCGGCCAGCCGCAGTTCCTCGTCTTCGTCCAGTGCCAGGGCGTCGAGTGCGCCGGTGAAAGCGCGCCAGTGCCGGGCCCGGCCGTCCGGGTGCCCCGCCAGATGGCGCGCGCCGCGATTCTCGTCGAGACCCAGCGCCCGCGCCATCTTGAACAGGAAAGCCGCGCCCAGGTTCGATCCTTCGGCCACGTAGAGCCAGCCCAGCGCTGTGGGCAGGTCGACCGATGTACCAGCATCGAAGGGCACTTCACCGCCCGCCGCCGGCAGCGGCAAGCCGAGATCCTCGATGTCTTGGCGGATCTGGTCGAGACGGCGGCGCTCGGCAAGGTCTGGCAGCAGTTCGCGCAGTTGCCCGTTCGCATAGAGCCCATCGATGTCGCGGTGAAACTGATACTGCACGCTCAGGAACTGGCCATAGTTCTCGACGCTGGCGAAAGGCTCGGCGGCCATGATGCGCTTATCGAGGCGGTCATGCGTATCGTTCGTCGCCGCCTTCAGCCTCTTGGCACGGCTGGCTTCGAGCGGGGCCTGAAGGGTGATATCCATGGAAAATACGGTCCTTTGAATGGAGAAACGGGCGCAGGCATCCAATGCCCGCGCCGCATTCCGGCCGTCAGAACGACAGGATCATCGATGCCTTCCAGGTCCGTCCCGGCTGGCTGTAGTAAAGCCGCGGTACAGTCGAACTGTCGGGGATGTCGAGGGCGTTGTAGTACGTCTTATCGAGCAGGTTGTACACGCCGCCCTGCAGACGCAGGCCGTCGAACAGGCCCGGCTTCACCCAGGCGGTGAAATCGACGATGCCGTAGCTGCCTGTCTTGTTCAGCGTGGAAGCGGGGCTTTCCACCTTGTTTCGCGCTGCGGCAACCGTGGCCGACAGGTCTGCGCCGAAGCGCTCCTGTTGGTAACCCACCCCGACGATACCGCGCAGCGGCGGGATCGAGTTGAGGTAGGTGCCCTCGTCGGTGTCCTTGCCGTGGGCGTAGGCAACCGACCCCCATACACGCCAGTTGTCGTTGAACGCCCACTGCGCACGGGCCTCGGCGCCGTAGATGCGCACATGGGCGCGGTTGACGAATTTGAATACGCCGAAGGGATAGCTGCCGCTCAGCCCCGCCGCAGAGGCTGTGGTCGTGATCGTGTCGATGAAATTGCGGTAGCGGTTGTCGTAGAAACTGACCTTGAAGCCACGCGCGGCGTCGCCGAAACTGGCGCCCAGTTCGTAACCGTTGCTCGTCTCGGGCTTGAGATCGGGATTGCCGATGTTCACGTAGCTGCCGGTGCCGCCGAAGGCCAGATATAGCTCGGTGGCGGAAGGCGCACGAAAAGCCTGCGACCACTGGCCGTAAAGCGTGAAGCCTGGCGTCACGTCGAATTCGGCCAGTACCTTGGGCGAAAACCTGGAATCGGTCGAGCGGGCAGGCAATCCCTCGTAGGCTGCGTTGAGGGTATAGGACGCCGTCTCCTGCGGGGTGCGGCGATACCAGTCGTAGCGCAGGCCCGGCGTCAGGTGGAAGGCGCCGAAGGTCATCCGGTCCTGGATGTAGAGGCCAAGGTCTACGCCCTTCACGTCGGGCATGTCGGACTGGTTCACGTGCAGGAACGAACAACTGTAGATCGCGGCCGTGCAGTTATCGACACCGGCGGCGTATTGGGTGGTTTTGGTCCTGTAGACCTCGCCGCCCAGGCTGATCACGTGATCCACCGCGCCCGTGGTCGCGGCGGCAACGATCGAGCCGTTGAGACCATAGGATTCGTCCTGCAGGTCGCTGTCACGGTCGTATTCGCCGATGGGATTGGTAAGGCGCGTTGCCTGTGTCCTCGTCCGCAGGTTCAGGCGCTGCCAGTAACCGATGAGGTGGGCCTCGCGGATGAAGTCGTCGCCTTGCGACTGGTAATCGTACGTCGCCGCCACGCGCCTCCGCTTGTTCTGCTCCAGCGTAGCGTAATCGGAATAGGTCGATGTCACGCTGGTCAGCGTGTTCTCATCGTAGCTGCGCTTGAACAGTTCGCCCGACAGGCCGATGCGGTGCCCCCCGCCAAGGTATTGGTGGACCTTCACCAACAGGTTCGTCTGGTCGTAGGAGGCCGGGTTCCGGGCAGTTCGTGTGGCGCCGGTGCCGCCGGTCTTGCCCTTGTTCTCGGTTTCCTCACCGTTCTGGTAACCGCCCTGGATCAGAACCAGCGTATCGCCGGTGCGAAAGGCGCCGGCCTGGTTGAGGAACACGGCGTCGCTGGCGCTGTCATATGTTGCCTTGGCCAATGCGCCGGTCTTCTTTCCATCGGCCAGAAGGTCCTCGGGGTCGAGCGTGCGTACCGCGAAGACGCCAGACAGTGCGCCCTGCCCGAAGAAACTGGAATCGCCGCTTTTCACCACGTCGATCGAGCTTAGCGAGTTAAAGTCGAACGCCGCAACGCCGCCCTGAACCCCGCGCGCGCCGTCGCTCAGCCAGGGGAGGCGGATACCGTCGACAGTGGTGAGTACGCGGTTGGCGTCAAGGCCGCGGATATTGATGCTGAAATTGTTCGAATTGAAGTTCACGCCTGCGTCCACGCGGCGGGCATAGTCGGCGATGGAATCGACCATGCGCTCGCGCAGGGTCGTGCCCGAGGTGGTGGTGGTCAGGACCGCCGGCTTGCCCGGAGCAGTCCGGTCGGCCGGAGTGTCGATGGCGGCAGCCTCGACGCGGACCGAGCCGAACTCGGCAGGCTGGCTGTCGCCGTCAGTGCCGACCTGCGCCTGAACGGTCTGTGCCTGGGCCGGGCAGCAGGCGATTGCCGTCACGCCGATGGCGGTGCCCAGTTTAAGAGACAATGCAAGCGACCGCCGTGTAGGAGAATTCATCTACGCTTCACCCATATTTGCTATTGATTCGCAATCTCATATATATTCAAAAAATTTCCTGCATGTTTCAATAGGCAAGCTAGTTGAGTTTTTTGCGCGGGTGACGCCGCCGGGCAGCGCGCGATCAAAGAAGAATGCTGCAATCACAGCATCTTCAGAGAATTCCGACCGTTTGCATTTAGCGGCAGTCTGCAGAACCGCACACTTGTCCACACCTGACTGGACCAGCCAGCCAGGTGTGGGCCGTCCAGGTTATCGTGCAGAGAGCTTCGGCGCGCCCTCGCCCAGCGATTCGTCGGCGCCTATGGCGCTGTAGACAGTGATCCGGTTGGTCAGGTCGGCCAGCACGGTTGCCA
Organism: Novosphingobium sp. 18050; assembly: GCF_902706195.1. Lineage (GTDB taxonomy): Bacteria > Pseudomonadota > Alphaproteobacteria > Sphingomonadales > Sphingomonadaceae > Novosphingobium. Next base: position 66,612 of record NZ_CACSJO010000024.1, read on the forward strand.
CGCGGGTCTGACGGTAAGCATAGAGCGAGCGCTGGGCGACAAGGGCGTTGATGAAGGTATCGGTGCCCGCGCGGTATTGCGCATCGGCCAGATCGTAGCTTTTCTGCGCGGCAGCAACGAGGCGCTCCTGCGCGCCGCGCTGGTCGGTGATCGTGCCGCGCCGGGCAAGCGCGTCGGCGACATCCTTGAAGGCCGACTGCACGGTCCCCCGGTAGCTAGCGAGGTAGTATTCGCGCTGGGCCTTCGCGTATTCGAGGTTGCCCTTGTTGGTGCCGCCCAGCAGCGGCAGGCTGGCGCTCGCCGCGGGGCTGGCACTGAAGGCATCGCCCGTGAACAGGCTGCCAAGCGCAGTGCTGGCCAGCCCCAGCGCGGAGGTCAGCGATATCTGCGGGAAAAACGCCGCCCGCGCCGCGCCGATCTGGGCGTATGTGGACTGAAGTTCATGCTCCGCCTCGACTACGTCGGGCCGCCGCAGCAGGACTTCGGACGACAGCCCTGCCGGCACACGGCCGATGCGCGTCTCCAACTCTGCCATCGAGGCAGGAAGCTGCGCGTCCGACACCGGAGCGCCGACAAGCAGGTCCAGCGCGTTGCGGTCCTGCGCCACCAGTGTCGTCTGCGAGGCGACGTCGGACCGGGCCTGCTCCAGCACGGTCTGCGCCGAGGCCACGTCTCCGGCGGCGGCCAGGCCCGCCTTGAACAGAGTCTGCGTCAGGTCGACAGAACGCTGACCGCTGCCCCGGGTCTGTTCGGCAATGGCCAGGAGATCGCGGTCAGAGGCCAACGTCACGTAAGCCGTGGCCACATTGGCCACCAGCGTCAACCGGGCCGAACGATAGCCGGACTCGGTGGCGAGGTAGGTTTCCAGCTGCTCGCGGCTCTGGTTCCTGAGGCGGCCGAACAGGTCCAGTTCGAATGCGCTGAAACCGACGTTGGCGCTGTAGCTCTGCGTATCACCCGCCGAGGACTTGAGGCCCCGCGTGGCGCTCGCGTCAGCCCCGGCTGCGATGGTCGGCAGCTGGTACGAGCGCTCTACGTGGTACTGCGCCCGCGCCGAGGCGACATTGGCGAGGCTGGCCGCAAGGTTCTGGTTGTTCGCCAGCGCCGTCTCGATCACCGACTGAAGGCGCGGGTCGGCGAACAGGGTGCGCCATGGCATCCCCGCCTCCCCTGCCTCAGCCGGGGCATAGGCCGCCCCTTGCGGCCACCCCGCCGGGGCAGCCGCTTCGGGACGGATGTACTTGGGCGCCATATTGCAGCCCGACAGCGCGGCGGCGAGCGCCGCGAGAGAGATCAGGGAGCGGCGCATCAGGCGTTGTCCTCGGGTGTGGTGGGAGCAGCCGTCTTCCCGTCGCCGAGATGGAAAACGCGGGCGACGATGACGAAGAACAGCGGCACGTAGAAAATGGCGAGGACAGTGGCGGTCAGCATCCCGCCCAGCACAGCAGTGCCGATGGCGATACGTCCCTGTGCGCCCGCCCCGCTCGCGATCGCCAGCGGCACGACACCGGCGACGAAGGCGATCGAGGTCATCATGATCGGCCTGAGGCGCACGCGGGCGGCCTCCAGCGCGGCCTCGATCATGTCGCCCCCGTCACGCCGGGCCATTTCGGCGAATTCGACGATGAGGATCGCATTCTTCGCGGCAAGGCCGATGGTGGTGAGCAGGCCGACCTGGAAGTAGATGTCGTTCTCCAGCCCGCGCACCGCCACCGCCAGCACCGCGCCGATCACGCCCAGTGGGATCACCAGCAGCACCGCCAGCGGCACCGACCAGCTTTCATACAGCGCGGCAAGGCACAGGAACACCACGGCGACCGAGAGGATGTAGAGGTACAGCGCCTGCCCGCTCGACTGGTTCTGCTGATAGGACAGCCCGCTCCACGCATAGCCCGCGTCCGGCGCGATCTTCTGCTGGAGCGCGATCATCTCCTTCATCGCATCGCCCGAGCTGTAGCCCGATCCGGCATCGCCCTGCAGTTCGAAGGACGAGCGCCCGTTGAAGCGCGAAAGACTGCTGGGGCCCGTCTCCCAGTTCATTGAGGTAAAGGCTGAGAACGGCACCATCTTGCCCGTGCCATCGGCATTGGTCGCCGAGGTGGAACGCACGAACCACTTGTCGAGGTCGCTGGGGAGCATGCGCGAAGACGCCTCGCCCTGCATGTAGACCTTCTTCACGCGGCCTCGGTCGATGAAGTCGTTGACGTACGTACCGCCCCAGGCCGAACTGAGCGTGTCGGTGGCATTCGCTACAGTAAGACCCAGGACGGATAGCTTGGCATCGTCGAAGGCGATGTCGAACTGCGGAGTATCCGGCAGACTCGACGCGCGGACCTGCGAGAGCTTGTCATCGCCGTTGGCGGCGGCGATCAGCTTGTCACGCAGTTCCACGAACTTCGTGCGGTCCATGTTGTTTGCGTTGAGGAGCTGGAAGGTGAACCCGTTCGACTGGCCCAGCCCCTGGATCGACGGCGGCGTCATGACGAAGACCTGCGCGTCGCGGATCTGCGACAGCTTGCCCATCAGCCGCCCGGAAATCGCCGTGGCCGACTGGTCGGAGGAAGTACGGTCCTCGAACGGAGCAAGGCTGGCAAAGCCCATCCCTGCGTTCTGGCCCGAACCGTTGAAGCTGAAGCCCGCAACGGTGAAAAGGTGGGCGACATTGGTGCCCTCGGTCCTGAACGCGGCCTCGATCTCGCTGCGGACCTTTTCGGTGCGCTCGGCCGTGGCGCCGGCGGGCAGCTGGTAGACGATCATCACCTCGCCCTGGTCCTCGGTGGGCAGGAAACCGGTGGGCAGGCGCATGGACAGCACCACCACGGCGGCGATGATGAGGCCGTAGACCGCCAGCCACAGCCGCCGCCGTGCGATGACCCTGGCGGTCGCATCTACATAGCGCTCGGTCATGCGGTCGAACCAGCGGTTGAAGGCGCCGAACCAGCCATCGAGCCGGGTCTTGAGCCGCTGTCCCGCGCCGCGCAGGCCGGTAGCAGGCGGCGCATCGTGGGCCTCATGCTCGCGTGCCTTCAGCAAGGTCGAGCACAGCGCGGGCGAGAGGATCAGCGCAGTCAGCACCGAAAGCGCCATGGCAACTACGATGGTGACAGAGAACTGGCGGTAGATGACCCCGGTCGACCCGCCGAAGAAGGCCATCGGCAGCAGCACCGCAGACAGCACCAGCGCGATGCCGACAAGCGCCGAGCCGATCTCCTCCATCGAGCGCACGGTGGCGCGGTAGGGACTGAGCTTGTCGTCGTGCATCAGGCGCTCGACGTTCTCGACCACGACAATGGCGTCGTCGACCAGCAGGCCGATCGCCAGCACCATCGCAAACAGCGTCAGCGTGTTGATCGAATAGCCCAGCACCGCCAGCATGCCGAACGTGCCCAGCAGCACCACCGGAACGGCGATCGCAGGTACCAGCGTCGCGCGCCAGCTTTGGAGGAAGGCGTACATCACCAGCACGACCAGCAGGATCGCGATGACCAGCGTTTCGATCACTTCGTGGATGGAAAGCTTCACGAATTCACTGGTGTCGCGCGGATAGGCGATCTTGTAGCCGGCGGGCAGGCTTTTGGAGATCTGCTCCACCTGCGCCTTCACCAGCGCCACCGTCTTGAGTGCATCCGCGCCCGAGGCCAGCTCAATGGCGATGCCGGCGCCGGGGTGGCCATCCATGCGGCCGGACACGTCGTAGCTTTCCTGCCCCATTTCGACCGTCGCCACGTCGGAAAGCCGCACCACCGAGCCATCGCTCAGCGACTTGACGACGATGGCGCGGAACTGGTCCGGGGTCTGCAGGCGCGACTTGGCCTTCACCACGGCGTTCAGCATCTGCCCCTTGGCCAGCGGCTGCGCGCCGAGCTGCCCGGCGGAAAGATCGACGTTCTGCGAGGAAATCGCGCTTTCCACATCGGACGGCATAAGCTGGCGCGCCATCAGGCGGGCCGGGTCCAGCCAGATACGCATGGCATATTGCGAACCCAGCACCCGTACTCCGCCCACGCCGTTGACGCGGGCCAGATCGTCCTGGAAATTTGAGACGAAGTAATCGGCAACGTCGCTGGCGCTGGTCCTGTCGGTCTCGTCATAAAGGCCGACGACCATCAGCATGTCGGCGCCTGCCTTGGTGACGGTCAGGCCCTGCTGCTGCACTTCGGTGGGCAGGCGCGAATTGGCCTGCTGCACCTTGTTCTGCACCTGCACCTGCGCCACGTCGGGATCGGTGCCCTTGGCGAACGTGGCGGTGACCGAAGCCGAGCCGGAGCTGTCCGAACTGGACGAGAAGTAGAGCAGGTTGTCGATGCCGGTCAGCTGCTGCTCGATCACCTGTGTGACCGAATTCTCCAGCGTCTGCGCCGAAGCGCCCGGATAAGTGGCGCTGATCGTCACCGATGGCGGGGCCACATCGGGATACTGCGCAACGGGAAGGGTCAGAATACCGGCGATGCCGGCCATCATGACGATGATCGAAAGGACCCAGGCGAAGATCGGCCGGTCGACGAAATAGCGACTCAGGTTCATGAGATCAGTCGCCCAGCTTCGCGGCCACGGCCTTGACCTTGATGCCGACGCGGGCCTTGTCGGTGCCCTCCACGATCAGCCGGTCGCCCGCCTTGAGCCCGCTGGTGATGAGCCATTTGCTGCCCACCGCCTGCCCGGTGACGACCGTGCGCTGCTCCACCTTGCCAGTCGCATCGACGACCAGCGCCGTGCCATTGCCCTTGGCGTCGCGGGAGATGCCCTGCTGCGGCGCCAGCACGCCGCGCTGGATCACACCCTGCGGCGCGTCGACGTTCACGAACATGCCGGGCAGCAGCAGGCCGTCCGGGTTGGGGAACTTCGCGCGGATGGTGACGGTCCCGGCCTCGGGATCGACGTTGACTTCGCTGAACTCGATGGTGCCGGAAACCGGGTATTTCGTCCCGTCCTCCAGCCTCAGGGTCACGGCGGTGCTGGCGGGCAGCATGTCGCCCTTGGCCAGCGCGCTGCGCAGGCGCAGCAGGTCGGCGGAGGACTGGGTGATGTCCACGAAGATCGGATCAAGCTGCTGGATCGTGGCCATCGCGTCGGTCTGGCTGGCCGTGACCAGCGCGCCCCTGGTGACGGACGAGCGCCCGATACGCCCGGTGATCGGCGCGAAGACACGCGTGAAGCCCAGGTTGACCTGCGCGCTGCGGGTGGCGGCCTGGTACTGGTGGACGGCGGCCTTGGCAGCGCGGGCGGCGGCGATCGTCTCGTCCATGTCCTGCCCGCTCACCGCCTGGCTGTCGCCCAGCGTGCGATAGCGGCGCGCCTTGGCCTCGGCGCTGTAAAGGTCCGCCTGCGCGTTCTCCAACTGCGCCTGCGACGTATCCAGAGAGGCCTTATAAAGCCGCTGGTCGATCTGGTAGAGCGGCTGCCCGGCCCGCACCAGCGAGCCTTCGGCAAACAGCCGCGACTGGACGATCCCGTCGACCTGCGGCCGTACTTCGGCGACAGCGGTGGCGGCCGTGCGCCCCGACAGCGAGGTGGAAACCGTGACCGGCTCGGCCTTGAGCGTGACCACGCCCACCTCGACGTCCCGTGCCTGCATGGCCTGCTGCTGGCCGCACCCGGCGGTGGTGACGCTGACCAGCGCAAGCGCCGAGGCCATGGCGAAATGATGAATGGTAGGGCGCAAAGCCGAGTATCCTTCTGCACGAAAGTACGTGTTTGGGAGTCCTTTGTGCGGCGCAGCATCGACCGGCAAGGAACAGCCGGTATCCCTGCGTTACGGCGTGAAGCAGGATGTTTCGCTCTGTATCAACGGGGGAGACTTGGGCCTGCTCTGCGGGTATGCCTTTGCCCATGACCGCGCCAGAAAGCGCCCCCGCCGGGCGCATCGTCGTCCTCGAGGACGACCCCGACATTCGTGAACTGATCACCGCGCAGCTTTCTCGCGAACCGCAGCGCGTCGATCCCGTAGGCACCATCGCCCAGCTTCGCGCCTGCATTTTGGATGGCCCGGTGGACCTCCTCATCCTCGATCTCAACTTGCCCGACGGCGACGGCCTCGATCTCTGCCGCGAACTGCGCGCAGCGGGCCACGAAGGCGCGATCATGATGGTCACCGCGCGCGAAGGCCCGATCGACCGTGTTCTCGGCCTCGAACTTGGCGCCGACGACTACCTGACGAAGCCTTTCGAACCGCGCGAACTGCTGGCCCGCGTGCGCAACCTGCTGCGCCGCTCAAGGATATTCGACCAGCCCATCGGGCAGCCGCAGACCCGCCCCCGCGTCGCCCGCTTCGCCCGCTTCGGCCCATGGCGGCTCGACCTGCACCAGCGCCGACTGGTAACCGCCGACGACCGGCTGGTGATGCTTTCCTCGGCCGAATACCGCCTGCTCACCCGCTTCATCGAGGCCCCGAACCAGGTCCTCTCGCGCGAGGAACTGCTACCCGAACGCAGCGCCACGGTGGCTTTCGACCGCACCATCGACATTCAGATCAGCCGCCTGCGCCAGAAGCTGGCAAGCGAACCGGGCGGCGGCGACCTCATCCTGACAGTACGCAGCGAAGGCTACGTCCTTCCCGGCCCCGTCAAGTTCGAATGACCACGCCGGAGAAGGCCCCCGAACCGGGCGTAGAGCCTAAGCGCAGCATCCTGAGGCGCCTGCGCGACTACCCCCGCTCGCTCGCCGGACGGCTAACCCTGGTTCTTTCGCTCGGCATGGCGATCTCGGCCCTGCTGGCGCTTCAGGCTTCGGATGCCTTGCGCAGCCATATCTTCCGCAAGGAGCAAGCCGAAGCCGCCCTCAAGAGCGCAGTAGACATCGTCCATCGCTACGAAAGACAGCCCCGCCGCACCGAAGCTGTCCTTTCCAGCGGCTTGGTCCTTGGCGCCCACCGCGCCGATGCCAGTTGGCGGATGACCGCCCCCGATGCACAATTCTCGCGCTTGCTGACTGAACGGCTAGGCCATCCCGCACAGGTCATGCCGCTCTCGAACGTAGAGTGCTTCTCGCGTTTCACCCACTATCCCCATGCGGCCGGTATGAACACCAATCCGCTGCCCGATTGCTGGTTCATCCAGTATACAGAAAAGGCGGGCGCCGAGCGCCGCTTCGTGGTGGACCTGTGGCCCGATCGCTCGCTGCGGCACCCCGCAGTCGGGCCGCCCTATTTCGAGCTGATAATTGTCGCCGGCGCCTTGCTCGGCCTGCTTGCCGCCAGCCTCGCCACCGCTCCGCTGCGCCGCATGGAGCGCGCCGCCCGGGCATTCTCGCTGGTAGGCGATTTCGAGCCCATCCCGGTCACCGGGCCCAGCGAAGTACGCGCCGCGATCACCACGCTGAACCTCGCGCAGGAACGCGTCCGAGAAGGGCTGCGCGAACGTACCCAGATCCTAGCCTCCGTTACGCACGACCTGCAAACCCCCCTCACCCGCCTGCGCCTGCGTCTCGAACAGGTCGAGGACGAAGACCTGCGCGACCGTTTGGTCGCCGACCTGCAGATCACCCAGCAAATGGTCCGCGATGGCCTCGACCTCGCTCGCAGCAGCGAACTGCGTGAGCCATGGTCGGTGATAGACATTGACTCAATCCTCTCCAGCACGGCCGAAGACGCCGCCGAATTCGGTCACCGCGTCGCATTTACGCAGGGCTGCGGTATTCAGGCACGGGTAAAGCCCAATGCCCTCGGGCGCGTCTTAGGCAACCTCGTCGATAATGCGCTCAAATATGGCGGCAGTGCAGATCTGAGTTGCCGGCTAGATGACCGAAACGGCAACTTGCTGATCAGCGTAGCCGATCGCGGACCCGGTCTGCCGGAAGCGGAACTCCCCCTCGCATTTGAACCCTTCCGCCGGCTGTCGTCGAGCAAAGGCAACGGAAGCGGGATCGGCCTGGCTATTGCTCAGGCGCAGGCTGGTACCTTCGGCGCAGTGCTGACTCTGCACAACCGCCAGGACGGCGGCCTGGTTGCCGAAATCCGCCTTCCCGCAAGCGCAGTTTTCAACTGAAAAAATTACGCCGTTCCCCTTGAAAATAGACGATTTTCCTGCGTCCGACCTCGCCATCAAAGTTCAGCGCCTCCGCAGGTAAATCCGCCAACCCATTCAACAACCTTACAAAAATTTGCCGACAAACGCGCTTGACTGATTCGATATCGGTCCTTAGAGGCCCCTTCACCGCAGCGGACCATCTGGTTGTTGCCGCGGTCGCCGACATTGGACGGGCATCTGGCTCTCTCCCTAATCGCAAGAAGCGGGGGATGAGTGGTTGTCCGGGTTTTTTGTCTGGTTGTGCTTTTTGACATTGTAGGTTTTTGATGAAGGGACATGTGGGCGACGGCGCCTGCTCCTGGGGCTTCAGGGCTCGGGGTGGCAGTATT
>NZ_CACSJO010000025.1 GCF_902706195.1 Novosphingobium sp. 18050
GCCATAGGGGCGAGGATGGGGCGAGTTGCGGGGACCTGCACTTTCAAGAAGTGTGCTTCCTTGGACTGGATGGCGATCACCGCATCTGCGCGCGACAACAGAGCAATCTCTGTCTCTCGGTCGAGATCGGCAACGGAATCACGCCCATCCGCTTGCCCGGTTCGGCTATGGAACAAGTCATGCATGATGATTGCGGAAGGGTGTTCGGGTAGGAGCGTAAGAGCCTCGGCCTGGAATGCGTAATCGGCGATAACGATATCGGTCACGCCGGAAGCGCGTTGGCGCACGAAGGCGCGGTCGGCCTCCGTCCAGGGTACGGCGATCGCGTAGGGACGCGGCCGGTCGGAAACCAAGGAACCTTGCAGTCCCAGTCGCCGCGCCAATCGCGATAAGACGGCGCGCAAGGCGTCCAGTCCGACGCGCGGGTCACGCGCTACGACCCAGTCTCCGATACGCGATACGCCGCGTATGACGTGACTTTCGAACACACCCATTTCCGGGCGCATGCGCATGAACGGCCAACGCCCCATGAGATCGGGCGATGGCTGCAGCAGATGCGGCGTGAAGCCGGCGCGACGCACTGCACCTGCCAAGTCTAGCAGGTAAGCGCTGCTGCCGTTGGTCCGCCCGGCGATGCGCTGGCGGCTGACGAACAGGACGTGGCCCTTGGTCCGCCCGAAAGCAGTGTCGCTGGATGCGTGGAGCATGATCGATCCGTGACTTGGCGCTGGAATTCGCGCGGGCGACCTGGCCGCCGCCCATCGCTCCAGAAACGGAGACAGGGGCGGGCCGGGTGAAGGGCGTAAGGCGACGCGCAAGTTCGTGCGTCTCACGTGCCATGAGATTGGGGTGGCTGCGGGGTGGGCACTGCCTTGGCGTGCAAGGGCAAGATCTGTGCGCTCAGCCAGCGCCGTAGCGCAGGGTCGATCGTCGAACCGATTAGCCACGCGGCACCCACTGCGCTGCAGGCGGTTATGATCAACAGCATTACGAAGCCGGGTGGGGCTAGGCCAAGGGACCTGAAGCCTGGCGGTAAAACTGTCTCGATAATGTGCTTTATCGGCACGTGGATGGCGTAAAGGGGATAGGAGATCATACCCAGCCACGCTGCCATTTTTTCCTGATGCATCGTGGGCTTTGTCACGCTGGACAGCATGACCAATGCCGGAGATAGCAACAGGACAAAGAGCAGATCATAGGCCGCCCGCGCCGCGCCCTCGAAAGCGGGGGCGAGCAGCGTCAGGCATGCCAGCATTAACCAGGGCATGGGTATCCGGGGAACGCGGGCCATCCAATGCCGCCGGGTACGGTGCAGCAGCAGGCCCAGCGCAAAGGAGAAAGCGATGCGGGCCAGTGCGACAGGCCAATCGCCCAAAACTACGCCTCTATCGAGATTGCCGACGAGCACGACGGATGCCGCCAGCCCCGCCAGTCCGGCAAAGCATATGGACGTCAGCGCCCGATCTATCCGTCGTCCGGTTTCCGCTTCGCTCTTTCTGGCGGTACCCGTGCGGATGCCAAATGCATATACGGCATTGGCTGCTAGTTCGTAGAAAAGGGACCAGGCTGGCGGATTGAACAGGAATATGCCCCAAGGCACCAGGACATTCGGCAATATCAGCAGGTTGGCCGGAAGCGAAGTGGCGATTGCAAAAAATCCCGGCGCATCATCAAGGTCGAGCAAACGCTGCGAGAGCGCAACAGCGAAGCCTGCCAACGTACCGATCGCGATCACCGGCTGTAGTCTTATGAAGCGCGCGATCATGAAGTTTGGCACTGATAACGATGCCCGCAATTTCTCCTCATAGGCATGGGATATGACGAAGCCGCTGAGTACGAAGAACAAATCCACCGCAAGATAGCCACTGTCGAAAGCATTCAAGGCACTGGCCGGGCCGTCTGGCGTCTTTAAATTGTGCAAGTGATAGAACAATACTGCAAATGCAGCTGCCCCTCGAAGCGCGTCGAGCGCAAGATAGCGGTGGGGGTGTCCACCAGAACCTGCAGAAGATAGGCCGTCAGTCGGCATAGTAGCCCTTGAACTTTTTGTAGTAGCCAAACGCGTCGGTCAGTCCGGCACAGGCGTATTCCTTGATATTCACGAGGCTGAGCGCGACGCCGCCGACTTTACTCCCGTTGTGCGACAGCAAGTCGAGCGCCGTACGCACTGCCTTGAGCGGCGTCGTCCGCCACCGTGCGACTACGAGCGTCGTATCGGAAAGACGCGAGACGATACGGGTTTCGGCGACGCCCAGCACAGGAGCAGAATCGATGATGACGATGTCGAAGCGGACCCGCAGCGCCGTCAGGAGCGCGGTCATTGCCTCTTCGGTAATCACGTCGTGTGGGCTTGACTGGCCCAGCGTGGTAAGAATTTGCAAGCCGGTGCGGTCGTCGGCGATTAGGGCTTCTTCAAGCGGAAGCGAGCCGTCCAGCACCCGGAACAGGCCTTCACGCTCGCGCCCGGGCGCAAGGGCATCGGATGTCGAGTGATGACGCACGTCGGCGTCGACGAGCACGACCTTATGCTTTCCCGTCGCCAGTGTACGCGCCAGACACATCGATGTGGTCGACTTGCCTTCACGGGGGAGGGCTGAGGTTATGGTGACGACCGCCGCACCCTGCTCGCTTCCGAAATGGCCGATGCCGAGGTACGTGGCCAAGTTGCGCAGGCTCTCGGTGAAAAGCGACATGCTGCGGATCGTTACGTAGTCCTGCGGGGTGATATCCCGCGTCTTTGATTGTGTAGCGGAGGCGAGGGTCGGGATTGCACCGGCGTAGACTGCGCAGAGGCCGCCTTCGATATCGGCGCGGGTCGCGACCGTGTCCTCCACATATTCGGCGATGCCGGTTGCCAGCCCTGCGACAAAAAGTGCAGCGACGAATCCGGCCAAGGCGCCGACGAGGTAGTTCGGCGAAGAAGGAGCGCCGGGCGGGCGGGCCTGCGTGGCGATGCTGGCATCCGCGTTGGGCAGCTCACCGGCTTGTGCGGTTTCCTTGGCGCGGGTAAGATAGGCGCTGTAAATCGCCCGGCTTGCTTCGGCCCTGCGCTCCAGTTCGAGCCGGCCCACTTGTGCGGATCCGTTCTGCACTAGCGAACCTTTCGCTTGCGCACGGCTTTCCAGAAGCGAGGCGAGGCGGGAGGCGGCGATCTGCACATCGGCTCGGAGGCCAGATACGATGCGTCCCAGTTCGGCGCTCAGCTGCCCGCGCACATCAGCCAGTTCATCGCGCGCCTGCACCACGTCCGGGTGCAACGCGCCGTAGCGGGCATCGAGCTGTGCGAGCCGGGCGCTGGCCTGCGCTTCTTGTTGGCGCAGTTGCCGAATGGTGTCGGATGCAAGGGCGGAACCGATGTCGGCACCGCCCCCCCCGTGCGCAATCTGTGCTTGTGCTGCGCTCAGTTTGCCGCGCTGCTCGGCAAGCTGAGCCTGAGCATCGGCGATCTGGCGATTGAGCTCTGACACTTCCTGCTCGGCCATGGTCGCGCCTTCCGCGCTCATCAGATTATGACGGATCATGTATTGCTGCAACGCGGCATCGTCTGACACGGCATGTTTGCGCAGAGCAGCCGCCTGGCTTTCGACGTAGCGGGCCGACTGCGCGTTGCGCATCTGCTTCTTGGCCGAATCGAGGCCGATGTAGCGGCGGGCGAGCGCATTGGCGATGAGCGCCGCCAGTTCCGGATCCGCCGACGAAGCCGTGATTTCGACAAGATACGTCACGCCTACGCGCCGCACGTAGCTGTGGGCGAGGAGCATGCCGGCAGCGCGCCGTTCGGCTGGGGTGATGGCGGCGACTTGCTCCCCAGCGCCTGTGGCTCCGTAGATTTCTGCACCGGGAGCAGAGGAGGGAATAGACGTTGCGGCAGGGCCATTGTCGTTGCCACCGAATTCGGGAATTCGATCGAGCCTGAGGCTGCGCACCACGTCGAGCGTTAAGGTGGGGGAGCGGATGATCTGGACGGCGGTGTCGATCAGGTTGTCATCCGCAGGAGCGACGAAACCACGATCGTTCACTTTGACCGGCTGCGCCTCACGTGGTTCGAGTAGAAGCGCGCTTGTCGCAATATAGGTGCGTGGTAGCATGCTGATGGCCAGCGCTGCGGTTGCTAGCGTAGCGAGGAACGCCATCGCAAAAATCCAGCGGCGTCGAAAGAATAGAGCGCCGATTTCGGAGGGATCTGGCAGTAGACGCTTTGACGCGACGATAGATATTTCGTCCGCTGCAGCGTCATGAGTCCTGTTACTCAAGACGTTCCTCCAAATAGGATCTTGTACGTATTGAAGGTATAGTCGGTAGATGCCTAAGCAGTTCGCCAACAAAGCGTTGTGGGCGTCTTAGGGACAATGCCGATGCACCCCGCCGCTGGGAACAGAATTTCGCTCCGTTTTGGAGCAAGTTTGGGGGTTTTCAGATGGAAACGGATCAAAGTCGCGCAGCGTCACTCGCCTATCTCGTGCATGATCTTGACGATGCTGCGGTTCGCCGCCGCGTGGACTTGCTTGCGGGAGAAGGATTCGTGGTGGGTCTTGGCGGTTTTCGCAGGCATCCCGAAGAAGTGACAGGGGCGACCGGGGCGTATCCGCCAAGCTTTTCCGCGCACACGACTTCGGGGTGCGGCGTCTTGGATCTTGGGCAGACGATGGATGCTCGGCTTGGCCAACGTCTAGTCGCGGTGACGAAACGGATGCTGTCGCCGGGCACGATGCGGGATCTTTGTGCCGGTGCGCCGGTAATCGTCGCCCGCAACCTTGAGATGCTGGTGCTGGCTTGGCGCATACGCCGGCCGCAGCAAAGGCTGGTCTACGAATGCCTGGACATCCATCGGCTTATGTTGGGATCGGGCGGCAAGTCGCGGTTGATGCGATGGATCGAACGGCGACTGCTGGCGCGGACAGACCTTGTCATCGTTAGTTCACCTGCGTTCGCGCGCGATTACTTCGCTACGCGGCAGGGGCGGCGCGAAAGGGTGTTGCTGGTCGAGAACAAGGTGCCAGTGGAGCGCCGGGCGGTTTCGGCAGTGGAGCGGCGCGTCGGCGACGGTACGGTATGGACGATCGGCTGGTTCGGGATGCTGCGATGCCGCAAGACGCTGGAACAGCTTGCCGGCCTAGCTGCATCGTCGCGCGGTCGGATCAAGGTCGTGATCGCCGGTATCGCCAGTCCGGCTGAATTCCCGGACTTTCCTGCGCAAGTGGCTGCGCTTCCCGGGCTGCGCTATCTCGGGCCGTTCAGGCAGAACGACCTCGCGAGCCTTTACGACAAGGTCGATTTCGTCTGGGCCATCGATTACTTCGAGCAAGGGCTCAATTCCGACTGGCTGTTGCCCAACCGCCTTTATGAAGGGCTCGCGAACGGGGTCCCTCCGATCGCGCTCAAGGGGGTGGAGACTGGTCGTTGGTTGCAGCAGCACGGTGTCGGCGTGCTGGTCCACGATCCCGTAGCTGAGCTTCCGGAGCTGTTGGCCAACCTGACCTCATCTGCGCACGGCCTGATGGGCGAGGCGATAGCGATCTTGCCCGAGCATGCATTATACCAGACTTCGGCAGAGCGCCGCGAGATCGTGGCTGCCATCGCGGGACATGCCCGGAACGAGGCGATTGTCTGTGTCTGAGGCTTCACCCATATTCGAGGTTTCGCGCGCGCCTGAGGTGGGGCCTTCCTTTGGAGAGAGCCGCAACAGCGACGTGCTGATTGTAGTGCCTTGTCTTAATGAGGAAGCGCACCTGCCGGCTTTGCTGGGGGGCTTGCTGGGCAATGCGCACGGCGCTCTGGTGGTCGTGGCCGATGGCGGGAGCGTTGATGCTAGCCGGGAGATCGTCATGGCTCTAGGCCGCAAACATCCCAACCTCGTGCTTCTGGACAACCCGCAGCGGATACAGAGCGCGGCGGTCAATTTGGCTGCCCGCCGTTTTGGCGCAGGACGCAACTGGCTGCTGCGCATCGATGCCCATGCTCATTATCCCGACGGGTTTCTGGATAATCTACGCCTGTCTGCCGGAAGCATGCGGGCCAGTTCCGTTGTCGTGCCGATGGTCACGAGCGGGACCGCTTGCTTCCAGAAGGCGGCGGCGGCGGCGCAGAACTCCGTGCTGGGTACGGGCGGCGCGCCGCATCGTCACCTTGGGCGCGGGCAGTGGGTCGATCACGGCCACCATGCCTTGTTCGACCTCAGGTTGTTCATGGCCGTGGGCGGCTACGACGAGGGTTTTGCCGCCAATGAGGATTCCGAACTGGACCGCAGGTTGATCGCGGCGGGCGGGCGGATCTGGCTCGAACCGCAAGCGGCGATCACTTACTTCCCGCGGCGCACGATGGGGGCGTTGTTTCGGCAATATCGCAAGTACGGCATCGGCCGTGCGCGTAACCTCAAGCGTCACCCGGCCCCGGTGAAGCTACGCCAGATGTTGCCGCTGGCGGTGGTGCCCTCGATCCTGGTGGCGCTGACGGGGCTCGCGTTGGCGCTGCTTCGGGTTGAGGCACTGGTACTTGTATTACCCATGCTATGTTGGCTGGTGGGTGCGTTGGTGGCCGGGGCCATGTTGGGCTGGCGTGCGCGTTCGTTGTGCGATGCCGGCGCCGGTGTTGCAGCGTTGACGATGCATGCCGGATGGTCGCTTGGCTTCATTGAGGAGGCGCTGAGCAGGCAGCGATTGCCCAACCCACCGCAGCCGTTGGGGTTTGAAAGCGTGGCTCTGCCGGATATGAATGGCGGGCGCCGAGTTTCCGGAGAGGTTTTGATCGCCTAGCGTCTGCGCATGTCGCCCAGGTATGGCGAGTCGTGCGATAAAAGGCGGCTTGGAAAAACCGACGCCTGCCTCCTATTCGTTGCGAGGCTGGCAAGCGGTTATTTGCCCCAGCCGTCGACCCGGGCCGCGCGTTCCTGTGCAGCGTCGAGGGGGGCGCCGACCGCCATGTCCTGGGCTGCCGTCATCAACTCGATCGCTGCCGAGCCGGCCTGCCGGTACTCGCCGCTTTCGCGCTGGCCGCTGGCCATGGTGCGTTCGAGCGTCCACTCACCCTTGGACTTGCAGGCGATGCCCGAAGTCGCGCCGGCATCGTAGACGCGGCAATATTCGCCGCCTTCGCGCCGGAAGCTGGACAGGATGCGCAATGCGCTCGGCTCGTTGGATGCGAGCTGCGTGTCCAGGCCGCGCGCGAGCGAAC
The DNA here is from genome assembly GCF_902706195.1 of Novosphingobium sp. 18050. Classification (GTDB taxonomy): domain Bacteria; phylum Pseudomonadota; class Alphaproteobacteria; order Sphingomonadales; family Sphingomonadaceae; genus Novosphingobium. Next base: position 7,171 of record NZ_CACSJO010000025.1, read on the forward strand.
CCGATGCCACTAGCGCTCCATTGCGTTCGGTTACCAGGCTGCCCCCCAAGAACTGCGTGCCTAGCACCAGGCCCAACACGAGTGAGGCGGCGATGCCGGCGCCTATGCCCCAGCGTCGAGGAGCAGGGTTTTGCACGAACTTTGCCTCCTTGGCGTCCGCTTCGCGGCGCGCACGGGCGGCAGCGAAGTCCAGCACGCGTGCGGGCTGTGCTTGCATTTGAGGGGCCGCTTGCGTGGCAGGAGGGGTATCGATCATGTCCTGCTCCGTCTCCTCCGCTGCGGCTGCTGCGATCATAAGCGACAGGCTTTCGGGCACCGGTTCGCTCGCCACGGGATCGAGGTGACCGCGCAGCATGGCGCGTAGTTGCTGCTCGGAGTCGATCCTTGCAGCCAGCACCGGGTCGGCTGCGATGGCTGCGGCCATGCGGGCAGCATCGGTGCCGGACATCTCGCCATCGGCAAAGGCCATGAGTTCTTCATTGGTTACGCTCACGCCATGTCTCCCAGTTCGCGCATCAGCGCCTCGCGGCCGCGCCCCAAGCGCGAGGTCAGGGTGCCTTGCGGCACGCCGATGATCTCGGCTGCTTCCTTGTACGAAAAGCCCTCGACCAGCACGAGCACCACGGCTTCGCGCTGTTCCTCGGGCAGGCGGGCCAGAGCGCGGCCGATATTGCCCAGTTCCACCAGGTTTTCCGCATCGCGGTCGCCGGCCATGCCCACGTTCGCACCTTCTTCTTCATGGGCGAAAGTCTGCGAACGCCGCGTCCTTGCCCGTATCTCGTCAATCCACTGGTTACGCATGATCCTGTACACCCACGCATCGAGCCGCGTGCCCTCCTGCCACTGCTGGCGGGACTTGAGCGCGCGCTCCACGGTTTGCTGGCACAAGTCGTCGGCGTCGGCCGCATCATGGGTGAGGCCGCGTGCGAAGCGCCGCAGGCGCGGCAGCAGGGCTGTCAGCTCTTCACAGAAGCGGTTGTTGCTCATCGATTTCTCTTGCCTGGGGATGAAACGGATGGACAGCTGCGTTTCATCCCTGAGTGCTACGAATTTTCGCGACGGACAAGCTGATGCAACGACGTGCCTTAACATATTTGGTCCTGACGGCGGCGCTGGTGGCCGTCCCGGTACGTGCGCAACTGGGCGGCGCGATTGATCCTTTGGGCAATGCGGTGGGCAGGGTCGGGGATGCAGTGGGCGGGGCAGTGCGTGATATTACTACCCCCGCGTTGGAGCCGCTGGGCGAGGCAGTCGGCAGCGTGCGTAAGCTGGCACGCGACAGGGCGCTGCGGCTGGCGCGGCTGGTGTCCGACCATGGCGACCGGGTGGAATGGGACGAGCAACGCCAGCCCGCCGTGCGCGGAGAGGCGCTGCTGCTCGATCCTGATCCTGCTTCGCTGGAAGTGGTGCGGGGCCAGGGTTACGCGGTGATCGAGCAAGGAACGCTCGACGGGTTGGGCGTGGCCTATGCGCGGCTGGGCGTGCCCCTTGGGATTCCGCTTGGCAAGGCGGTGGAGGCTTTGCGCAAGGCGCTGCCGGGACGCGAGATTACGGCGGACCAGCTCCATTTTCCCGCTGGCAGGAGCGCCAAGAACGAGGCTGGCGCGGCATCGTCCACGGCGCTGCCGCGAGGCGGTACGGTGGGGGTGATCGACGGCGGCATTATTGCCTCGGATGCAGGGGCGCGGCGTCTCGTTTCCCGGCATTCCTTTGCATCGGGGACGAAGGCCAGCGATCATGCCAGCGCCATCGCCTCGCTGCTGACCGGCGCAGGTACGGCGCGGATTTATGGTGCGGATGTCTATGGCAGCGATCCGGCGGGCGGTAATGCTCTGGCCATCGCCAAGGCGCTGGGCTGGATGCAGGGGCAGGGCGTTCCGGTGGTGTCGATCAGCCTAGTGGGGCCGTCGAATCCGCTGCTGGCGCGGGCTGTCGCGGCCGCGCTGGGCAAGGGGATGGTGATCGTCGCCGCAGTCGGCAACGACGGCGCGGCCGCGCCGCCAGCCTATCCGGCCTCTTATCCCGGCGTAGTCGCGGTGACAGGCGTGGATGGAGCAGGCCGCGTACTGATCGAGGCGGGCCGCGCCGCGCACCTCGATTACGCGGCGCCGGGGGCCGACATGTCAGCACTCGTGCCGGGCCGGGGCCGGGTGTCCTTGCGCGGGACCTCCTATGCAGCCCCTCTTGCCGCCTCGCGCATTGCTGCCCGGCTGGCGGCGGGTGATGGCGCGCAGGGGTTCAAATCCGTGGATGCCGAGGCGCTCAAGGGGACGCGGCGCACCGGGCGCGGGGTACTCTGCAATATTTGTCGCTCGGGTCTTTAGGGAAAAAATCGGAAAAATCGCATCCACCACGGATGAAAGTGAAAGGCTCACCCGTTCCTTCCTTCAGAGACCCCCGAGGCAGGAGACCTGCTCCGGGATTGAACAACAAAGGAAGGAGCATACCCATGAACAAGCTCAACCTCGGGACCGCGATCACCGCTCTTGGTGCAACCCTCGCTATCTTCGCCATGCCAGGCGTGGCCAAAGCGCAGCTGCTGGGCGGTGGTGGAGTTGGCGGCGGTGGCGGTCTGGGCGGCTCGCTCGGCGGCGGCATTGGCGGTTCGCTGGGAGGCACCATCGGCGGTGTCGGCAGCTCGATCGATGGAGCCGCCAGCGGTGCCGGTGACATCAGCGCTTCGCGCGCTGGCCGCAGCGTTTCCTCGCGTGCAAATGGCAGCGGCAGGGCCAGCAAGTCGGTGAAGACCCCGCAGGTGTCCGCCCCTGACACTTCCGCTGCGACTGGCGCGCTCGAAGGCGCCCGCTCGGAGGCTGGCGGTCTTGCCGGGGCCACGCGTTCGGCCGCAGGCAATGCCGTCGGGGCCCTGAACTCGGTGAGCGGCAGCGCTTCCGGCTCGGGCACTGCGATGGGTTCGCTGACTGGTTCGAATGCCAGTGGCTCTGCATCGGGTTCCGGCGGGGGCAGCCTGACGGGCGGTACTCCGACGTCGCCGATCGATGCGGCGGGCACTGCCTCGCAGGTTGCCGGCACCGCTGCCGGTGCAGCCAGCGCTGCCCGTTCGGTCGGGACCGAAAAGGCGCGGGGCGTCGGCAGCAAGGCACGCGATACGGCAAGCAGCGTGTCGGACAGTTCGGCGACCGGTTCAGGTAGTGGCTCGGCTACGGCAAACGCTGGCAAGCACAGCGCCACTGCTACGGGCTCGGGCAGCGGCTCGGCTTCGAAGAGCGGGGCCAGCGGCTCCGTCAATCTGGGCGTGAGCGGCGGCGGCACCGAGCAGTAATTATTTCGACCTGATCCGCCGCGTTACCATGCCCCCCACCGACTGCGCGGCAGGGCAGCGCCCCCCGGGAGACCCACTCTCTCCCGGGGGCGTTTCTGCGCGTCCGAAGCCGGTCGATCTTGCTGTTTTCAGACCAGATAACGTTCGATTTTCCGCCACGCGGCCAGCTTCGCCGCACGCGGCATGCCCGCATATGCGGCGCTGGACGAAGGCAGGTCGATCAAGCTCCAATTGCTGTCGCGCCCGCCCAACTGGCGCCTGCCCACTTTCGCTGCCGTCCCGCCGTTAAAACCGATGGCGCGCAGCCGCGGCAGCCTTTTTGCGAACTCCTCAAGGTCGCGTAGCGTGGGGCTGCGTATCGCCGTATCGAGGCTTCCTGCCCGCTGCGCGCTTGCGATCACATCCCAAAGGCCGACGCCGTGCGCCTTGAGTCCTTCCAGTCGCTGGGCATAGGGCCAGTGGGAGAAGTCCGTTTCGCCAAGCACTTCGCCTATAAGCCACCAGAATGCATTGGTCGGGTGGGCATAATATTCCCCGGCCGCCAACGAACGCTCGCCGGGTAGACTGCCGAGCAGGAGGACGCGCGTGTCGCCGTCGACGCTGGGCGGAAATGCGGATTTTAAGGTCGCTGCGGTCATGGCCTTTAGCGTTGGAGCCAGCGGGCGGTACTTCCCAGTTTTTGGTGGGTCTTCAAGCTGGTCAAGGGCGGTCAGGTTCGATTCTGCGCCCAGGTTCAATCAAGTTCAATTCAGCTTGATGGGATTTCCCTGTGTCAGGGAGTTGGAGATGTCTCAGGATCACCTGAGACATCTTGCACCGGCCAGCATGGCGGAGACGGAGAGATTCGAACTCTCGGTGCCCCCTTAAGGGCACGACGGTTTAGCAAACCGCTGGTTTCAGCCACTCACCCACGTCTCCGGATGCGGCTCAGGCGGGCCCTATAGCGAGACGTTTGGAGGGCGGCAAGGGGCGATCAACGAACAAATGTCGATTTCCGAAAAAGCTGCGGAAACCGGCGTTTGCCGATTCGCCCTGTCGCAAAACAGACTCGTGTCGTCGCCCGTTCATTGCGAGGTCAGGCGCGGTGGATTCTTGTGGGATGGCACCATTTTGGCCGCGCATGGGGCGCGGGGTGGGGAAGCGCCGGCGACAGGCCGGCAACGCAGGGCAGTACGCCACGGAAGGGTCATCTCATGACGAACCGCAAGAATATCATCGAAGCGGGCGCAAAGGCGGAACGTCGCCGACCGGCCGTGGGTCCGCTTTTTGCCGCAGTTTCGGCGCTGTTGGCTGTGGTCACGCCGTTGGCGCCGGCCATGGCGCAAGTCACGACCGTCGATCCCGATGCGGCGATCGATGCCGACATCAACCGCGGCACCACCTACTCCGCTGCACCGCAGGCGGCGCCCGGCAATGGCACACCGATCGAGGCGCCTGCGACCGACTGGAACGGCCAGCCGGTGCCAGCCGCGCCCGTGCCTTCGCCCACGACCCCGCCAGCGGTGGTCGCTGGCGACAGCAGTTCAACCTATCGTGAGGATGACCTGATCGGCGCCGCCGAGGGCGTATTCGGCAAGGGCGCCAAGGGTCTTGCCGACGTAATCCGCGACCTGCTGGCGAAGCAGGGCGAACCCAACGCCTATATCGTCGGGCGCGAGGCCGGCGGCGCCATTGCCGTAGGCCTGCGCTACGGTTCGGGCACGATGCACCATAAGGTCGAGGGTGAGCGCCCCGTCTACTGGACCGGCCCGTCGATCGGCTTTGATGCCGGCGCCAATGCCGGCAGCGCCTTTGTGCTGGTCTACAATCTTTACGACACGCAGGACCTTTACCACCGCTTCGGCGCGGGTGAGGGGCAGGCCTATCTGATCGGTGGATTTACCGTCAGCTACCTGCGGCGCGGCAACACCGTGCTGATCCCGGTGCGTGCCGGTGCGGGCCTGCGACTGGGCGCGAACATCGGCTATATGAAGTTTTCCGAAAAGCAGCGCTGGCTGCCGTTCTGATGAGGTTTAACGCCCGGCCAGCCATGGTCGGGCGTAATCTTGTTGCGCCTCCACAAGACTTTGCGCACTCGCCTGTTGCGCTGTCCGGCCAGCGGGGTTAATGGCCGCCCGCCATGCTCAATGACCTCAAGCAACAGCCCGCCGACGCGCTTCTCGCGCTGATCAAGCTCCACAACTCGGACCCGCGTGCCGACAAGATCGACCTCGGCGTCGGCGTGTACCGCACGGGGCAGGGCGACACGCCCGTGTTCGGCGCGATCAAGGCCGCCGAAGCGAAGCTTGTCGCCGAGCAGGACTCCAAGGCCTACCTCGGTCCCGAGGGCGACATGGGCTTTGTTGAGGCGCTCATGCCCTACATCTTCGGCAAGCAGGACCCCGCAATGGGTGGCCGTATCGAAGGTATGCAGACCCCCGGCGGCACCGGCTCGCTGCGCCTCGCACTCGCGATGGTGAAGCGTGCGGGTTACAACCGCGTGATCGTCGGCAAGCCCAGCTGGCCCAACCACAACCAGATCTGCGCCGACCTCGGCCTCGAAGTTTTCGAATTCAACCACGCCGCCGCTGATGGCTCGACCGATATGGACGCCCTGCGCGGCGCCCTTGGCCACGCGCAGGCCGGCGATGCCATCCTGCTGCACGGCTGCTGCCACAACCCCACCGGCATCGACTACACCAATGCTGAATGGGACGAGATCGCCGGTCTGATCCTGGACAGCAAGGTGCTGCCGATCCTGGACCTGGCCTATCAGGGTCTGGGCAAGGGCATGGAGGAGGACGCCTATGGCGTTCGCCGCGTTCTCGCCGCAGTGCCGGAAGCGCTGGTCTGCTATTCGTGCGACAAGAATTTCGGCCTCTACCGTGACCGTGTCGGCGCGCTCTATGCGATGGTCGTCGATCCGGCGGACTTGACCCGCGTGATGTCGAACGGCCATGCGCTGGCCCGTGCCAACTGGTCGCAGCCGCCAGATCACGGCGCTGCTGCAGTACGCCTCGTCCTTGCCGACGAAGCCCTGACCGCGCAGTGGCTCGATGAAGTCGCCCAGATGTGCGAGCGCATGCGCCAGGTCCGCGCGACCCTGGCTGCGGCCGGCAAGACCGGCGGTGTCGACCTGACCCCAATCGGCAGCCAGAACGGCATGTTCTCGATTATCCCGTTCACGCCCGAGCAGGTTCAGGAAATGCGGTCGAAGCACGGCGTCTATTTCGCTGCTTCGGGCCGCATTGCCGTGGCCGGTCTGACCGCCGCCAATATCGACAAGTTCATTGCCGCAGTCGCGGACGTGACAGCCTGACATGAACCGTCAGCCGGTTCTCGAAGGGGGCCGGCTGACGCTCCGGCCCCTCTTCCCGGAGGATTGGGAGGCGCTGTTCGCGCTCGCCTCCGATCCCGCGATCTGGGCTGTGCACCCGGCGCACGACCGCTGGCAGGAGCCGGTGTTCCGCGCATTCTTCGACGAAGCCATCGCCGCCGGCGGGGCTTTCGCGATCATCGACAAGGCCAGCGGCGAAATCGCCGGATCGACCCGCTACGGCGTGGCCGAGGCGGAAGCGCCCGGTGAGATCGAGATCGGTTGGTCGTTCCTGGCCCGCAAGTACTGGGGCAGGGGCTTTAACGCCGAATTCAAGCGCCTGATGCTCGCCCATGCGCTGGAGCATTTCGACCGGGTGACCTTCCAGGTCGGCGCCGATAACGTCGTTTCACGCAGGGCCATGGCGAACATCGGCGGCATTCTGACCGACCGCACCCGCAGTTACGAACGGGGCGGGGCGATGGTCGAGCACGTGATCTTCGAGATCACCCGCGAGAGTTTCGCGAAGGGCCCGCTGGCTTCATCCTGAACTGGCCCGGTTCCTCCCCGTCGCGGCGCGGCAGGGAGGACAGGCCTGTGATTTTCTTCAGAATAGTTCCTCGTCCAGCGCCATGACCGGCTCCGGGCCGGCTGCGATGCGGGCCGCGTGCAGGCCGGCGCGGGGGAGCATATAGGTGGCATAGTAGCGGGCCATCGCTGCGTAGGCCTGCGGCGTACGCGTTGCGCCCAGCGCCGGCGAGGCGGCCAGAATCCGCACCCACATCCAGCCCAGCGAAACCAGCGCGAAAAGGTGGAGGTACTCGGTCGCCGCCGCGCCCAGTCGGTCGGTGTCGCCAGCGGCCGCCGCGATGGTCTTGCTTGCGGTTTCGAGCAGGGCCAGCGCCTCGCGCATCTGTGCGACGAGAGGATCGGCGAGTGCCGGGTCTGCCTTGGCGAGGTCGGCGGCGATCATGTCCAGATAGGCGCGCAAGGGGGCGCCACCCTCCATCGTCACCTTGCGCGAGACGAGGTCCATGGCCTGGACGCCGTTGGTGCCCTCATAGATCTGGGTGATGCGCGCATCGCGCACGAACTGCTCCATCCCGGCCTCGTGGATGTAGCCATGACCGCCGAAGACCTGCTGGGCCAGCACCGTCGTCTCGAAGCCGAAGTCGGTGAAGGCGGCCTTGATTACGGGGGTAAGCAGCGCGACGTCGGCATGGGCGGCGGCGCTGACCTGCGGATCGGGGTGGCGGTCGGCCACATCCATGCGGATCGCGGTCCAGGCGGCCAGCGCACGGGCGGGTTCGACGAAGGCGCGGCCTGCCAGCAGCATTTTGCGCACGTCGGCATGGGCGATGATCGGCACCGGACCGCTTCCGTCAGCGCCGCGTCCCTGCAGGCGCTCGCGGGCATACGTAATAGCGGCCTGGGTCGCCGCGTCGGCAAGGCCAAGGCCCTGGATGCCGACGAACAGGCGCTCGGCGTTCATCATCGTGAACATCGCATTGAGCCCGCGCCCTGCCTCGCCGACCAGCCAGCCGGTGGCGCCATCATAGTTCATGACGCAGGTCGGTTGGGCGTGGATGCCCATCTTGTGCTCCAGCGCCCCCACCGACATCGCATTGCGCGTCGTCCAGTCGCCGGCTTCCCCCGGTAGGAGCTTGGGGACGAGGAACAGGCTGATGCCCTTCACCCCGGCCGGGGCATCGGGCAGGCGGGCTAGGACGAGGTGGACGACGTTGTTGCCGAAGTCCTGATCGCCCGAGGAGATGAATATCTTGGTTCCGATGACGGAGTAGCTGCCGTCGTCGCGCGGGTCGGCGCGGGTGCGCAGCAGGCCCAGGTCGGTGCCTGCCGAAGCCTCGGTCAAAGCCATTGCGCCGCACCATTCGCCGGTGACCAGCTTTTCGAGATAGGTCGCCTTGAGTTCGTCGGAGCCATGTGCGGCCAGTGCCTCGGCAGCGCCGCGTGTCAGGCCGGGGAACAGTCCGAACGACAGGTTCGCGGCCGAGACCATCTCGTCGAGCATGATCTGAACCGTGCGCGGCAGGCCCTGACCGCCGAACGCGGGGTCGCCGGCAAGGCCGGACCAACCGGCCGCGACGAATTCTGCGTAAGCCTCCGCGAAACCGGGGGCAGTGATGACCTGGCCGTCGACCAGCTTCGATCCTGCCGCATCGCCCGGCAGGTTGAGCGGGGCGAGGCGTTCGGCGCACATGCGCCCGGCCACCGTCAGTACTTCCGAGGCGAGGTCGGCGCTGGCATCCTCGAAGCCGGGAAGCTGCGCCATCTGGGCATCGAAATCGAGGACGTGCTCCAGCAGGAACCGCATCGTCGCGACGGGGGGCTGGTACGATGCAGGCATGTTTATCTCCGGTCTTCGACTACTTGCGCTGGATGTCGATTTTAATGTACCAAACGATCGTTACAATCAAGAGTGAGTGCCCGTTTGACCGTCAAAGTCGCCACTCTGCGAGAGGAGGAAGTGCTGGCCGCCGCTGCTGCGCTGTTCGCGGCGCGGGGGTTCGCCGCGACCAGCATCCGTGACATCGGCGAGCGGGTGGGATTGCTGGGCGGATCGCTCTATCACTACATCAAGAGCAAGGACGCGCTGTTCATCCGCATCCATGACCGTGCGCTGCAGTCGGCGGAGGAGCGCATTCGCGCGGCGATCGCAGGTGAGGAAGATCCTTCGCGGGCATTGGCGACGGCGTGCCGGGTGCTGCTGGAAATCCAGCTCGACCCGGCCTCACTGACGATGCCTTTGATGAATGACTTTCGTGCCGTACCGGAAAGCGTGCGGGCGCAACTGGTGGAACGGCGCGACGCCTTCGAGCAGGTGTTTGCCGATCTGGTGGAGGCGGCGCCCCTGCCAGCGGGCGTGGACCGCGCGGTTTATCGTATCCTGCTGCTGACCACCCTCAACACCGCGAGCACCTGGTATCGACCGGGCCGTCTGGGCCTCGACGAGATCGCGCAGCAGATATTGCGGGTCTATTCGGTCGAGGGCTGAGCATCTACCGGAAACGTTCCGGCCGGCGGTCAGGGTTTCTTCTGGACCACCCGGCACAGGCCTTCCTGCGCTACACTGGCGACCAGCTTGCCGGCCCGGTCGTAGATCGAACCGCGCGCAAAGCCTCTCGCGTGGCCGGCCCATGGGCTGTCCATCGCGTAGAGTAGCCAGTCATCCACCTGCGGGGTCGAATGGAACCACACCGCATGATCGAGGCTCGCGACCTGGAGACCGGGCGTAAAGAAATTGGGCGCATGAGGCAGTACTGCCGTGCCCACCAGCGCGAAGTCGCTGGCATAGGCGAGGACGATACGGTTCAAGGCATCATCTGCCTCCATCGGTGCGGCAAGGCGGAACCACAGGAACTGGCGGGGTGTACCGGAATTTTCGACCGCAGGTGGTCCGGGCCGGATTTCGAAGGCGGCGAGGCGGTCGAGCATGGCCTGCGGGAACTTTTGGCCAGCGGCGGCGAGGGCGGAAGTGAAGTCCGGGCATTGTTCCGGCCCCGGAACCGGCGGCATCGCGGCGGCGTGGGCGAAGCCTTCCTCGCGCCGGTGAAAAGATGCGGCAAGGTTGAGGATCGGCTTGCCGCCCTGCATGGCGACTACGCGGCGGTTGGCGAAACTGCCGCCGTCGAAATCGCGCAAGGTCCGGTAGATGATGGGCCGCGTGGTATCGCCCGCACGCAGGAAGTAGGCGTGGAGCGAGTGGGCCTGCTGCGTTTCCGCCACGCCGCGCGCAGCGGCCGCAAGGGCCTGGGCGACGACCTGCCCGCCGAACACCCGGCCCGGTCCCTCGGCCGAAGCGGCGCCCCGGAACAGGTCGGTGTCGATTTCGTCCACTTCCAGCAGGGTGCGTAGTTCGGCAACCGCTTCAGTCATGCGAGGCTCCTGCGACAGGCCCGTCCACCGGCGTTACCGGCGTGCCGGCCAGCCAGGCCTGCGCCTGCCGGTCGATCGAGAGCAGTTCCTCCAGCGTCTGTTCGATCGCGCGCTTCTGCTTGCGCAAGTCGCCGATGCGGTCCCCCACGCGGGTGCGCAGGGCGCGGACCTGTTCGTGGTGTTCGGGGTCTACGTCGTAGAGGTCGAGGAATTCCTTGATCTCGCGGATCGAGAATCCCAGCCGCTTGCCGCGCAGAATTAGCTGCATCCGTCCGATCTCGCGGCGTGAATAGATGCGCGTGGTGCCGACCCGCTGCGGCGAGATCAGGCCCTTGTCCTCGTAGAACCGCAAGGTGCGCATGGTGACGCCAAGTTGCGTCGCCGCATCCTGGATGCCGATCATCTCGGGATGGACAGCGGCAGGATTGCCAACGAAATCAGGGGCAGGGGAAAGGCTCAAGCGGCTTGTCCGCCGTTCGGCGTACCACCGGCGCGCCGGGCGGTTTCCTCGGCAGCGAGGTCCTTCTTCGACAGCTTGCCGATCATCGTCTTGGGCAACGATTCCCGGAACTCGATCGAGGACGGAATCTCGATCTTGTTAAGCCGCTCGCGCAGGAAGGCGAGCAAAGTTTCTTCGTTCAAGATATCCCCCGGATGCAATGCCACGAACGCTTTGGGGGACTGCCCCCTGTAGGCATCCGGCACGCCGATCACCGCCGCCTCCCAGACCATCGGATGCTCATAGAGCGCCTCTTCGATAATCCGGGGATAGACGTTGTAGCCCCCGCACAGGATCACGTCCTTGATCCTGTCGACCAGGAACAGATAGCCGTCCTCGTCGAGATAGCCAATGTCTCCCGTGCGAAGGGCGCCGTAAATGAGGGTCTTTTCGCTGTCTTCGGGGCGATTCCAGTAACCCTTCATGACCTGTGGGCCACGGGCGCAGACCTCACCCTTCTCGCCCGGTGGGCAGGTGCGGGTGGGCTCGTTCGGGTCGCGGATTTCCAGTTGGGTGCCGGGGAAGGCGGGGCCGCAGGAGTTGTCCTTGACCAGTCCTTCCAGCGGGTTGCAGGCGATGATCGGGCTTGCCTCCGAGAGGCCGTAGCCTTCCACCACACGGACGCCGGTCTTCTGTTCGAACTCGCGGCGCACTTCGAGGGGCAGGGGCGCGCCGCCAGAGATGCACACGCGCACGTTGTCGAATTCGCCGTGGAGTTGCTGGCTGTTAAGCGCGGTGTAGAGTGTGGGCACCCCGAAGAACTGTGTCGGCCTGGTGCGCTTGGCGGTGGCGAGAAAGGACTTCATCTCGAAGCGTGGCAGCAGGATCATCTCGGCGGCGGTGTCGACCGAGTAATGCAGTACGGTAGTCAGCGCGAAGACGTGGAACAGCGGCAGGACGCCCAGGGTGCGCTCCTGCTTGTCGGGCATATGGCCGACATGCGCGATCATCTGTGCCGAGTTGGCGGCAAGGTTGGCATGGCTGAGCATCGCGCCCTTGGGCACGCCGGTGGTGCCGCCGGTATATTGCAACACCGCAAGATCGTTCGGCGAACGCTCAACCGGGTCGAGCGGGGCATCGCGGGCGATGAGGTTCTCGAAGCGGGCATAGCGCAGGTCGTGGGGTTCGTGGGCGATGTCGGCGCGCTTGAACAGCAGGAAGGCGCGGCGCTTGAAGGCGGGTAGCACGTCGGCGAAAGCGCAGACGACGACGCGCTTGAGGCAGGTCTTGCCGACCAGCGGTTCCAGCTTGGGCAGGCACAGCGCGAGGTCGGTGGCGATCATCACCTCGCAGCCCGAATCCGTGACCTGATGGGCCATTTCGCGCTCTGTGTAGAGCGGGTTGAAGTTCACCACGACCGCGCCGATCCGCAGGATTGCGAAATAGCAGATCACGTAATACGGCGTATTGGGCAGGCACAATCCAACCCGCGTTCCCTTGACTACGCCAAGGTCCTGCAGCCCGCGAGCGGCGCGCCGGGAAAGCGCGCCGAGCTCGGCATAAGTCCACTTGCGGCCCATGAAATCCACTGCCGGCCAGGCGCCGTGAGCGTCCACGGCATGGTCGAGCAGGTCGGTCAGCAGACGCGGCGTGATCGGCGGCATCTCGTCCGCATGTTGGGTGGGAGTGGCGGGAGCGACCCCGCCGATCGTCGCCGCGTCATTCATCAGAAGGCCATCCTTGCACCGAGGGAGAAGACGAGAGCGGAGGCATTCTCGAGCGTGCCGTTGGTAATCACCGGAGTCTGGACCGGGGTCCCAGCATAGGCGGCCGTGATGCGGTCGATGCTGGCGTCCTTGAAGGTGATGTAGGATGCCGCCGCATCGATGGTGAACGCCTTGCTCATGGCGTAGCTGGTGCCGGCAGAGAAGTTCCAGCGGTTGCTGTCAGGCACGCGCGCATCGCGATTGCCGTTCTGGGTAGGGGTCTGGCCGCGCTGGAAGCCGGTGCGTACGGTCCACTGCGGGGTCACGTCGTAATCGAGGCCCATCGCCCAGGTCCAGGTGTTGCGGTAGTTTTCAGGGATCGCCGTGTTGAGCGGGGCGCCGACGTCGATCGTATCGAATTCGCTCCAGCCCATGCGCACGATCTGCCCGTTGAAGGTCAGCTTGGGGCTAAGCTGCGCGCGCACGCCGGCGATCGCCTGCCACGGCGTGCTAAACTGGGCGGTGGTGTTGATGACGGCGTTCTGTCCGGCGAGTGGACCCTGCAGGCCCTCGATGGTCACGGTGCCGTCCAGCTTGTGCTTGATCGCGGACTTGTAGGCGAAGCCCAGCGTGACCGGGCCTTCGTGGATCTGCACACCGGCCGACCAGCCCACGTCCCAGCCCTTGCCTTTCAGGTTCTGGTGCCCGTCCGGCAGCAGCGGCGAGAGATTGGGCAGGTAGTTACCGAGCGAGGCGTCGACATGCTCGATGTTGGCGGCGGCGCCCACGCGCAGCCAGTCGGTCACCGCGACGGCGACGCTGGGCTGGATGTCGAAAGTGCGCAGCTTGGTCTTGTCGGCGGAATAACGCGCCCAGCTGTCCGCATCGTAGTCGGTAGTGAATGAATAAGGTGCGGTTACCGAGAGGCCAACGGCCACTTTGCCGAAGCCGTAAGCCACGGCGCCTGAAGGCAGTACGCCGTTGTTGATCGGGTTCTTCGCACGCGGATCGCCGCCTACCGAGGCAGGGGGCTGGCCCGGGCGCACGATTACCGTGCCGTTATCGACCACGTCGCCGCGCGGGCGGATGAAGCTGGCGCGCACGGACGCTTCGCCGCCTTCGATGTCGGCGATCGAAGCAGGGTTCCACCATAGCGAATCGACGCCGGTATCGGCGGCCTCGCCGGAGAAGGCACGGCCCTGTCCGCGCACGGACTGCTCCTGAAGGTAGAAGGCCTGCGCATGGGCGGCTCCGGCATAGGCGAAGGCGATCAGACTGGTCGCGCTGGCCAGCAGGATGCGGCCGGACTTGGTATTCATGAGGTACTCTCCCAGTGGTGTCGGCCTTGCTCTAGCAATGACCGCATTGTCGGTAACGAAGCGGACCCTCACTTGATCCGGTTCCATGTCTGCGTCTTGCACAGCGGCCAGACGATGCAGCCCTTCAGCTTGAGGCTATCGGGGCCGGCGGGGGTGATCGTGGCCTTGTAGGTGCCGCCGTCCTCGGGATTGTAGATCGAGCCGCCGGTCCACACGCCGTCGTCCAGTTTGAAGCCGCCGACGATCTGCAGCCCCTTGAGCTTGCGGTCCCGCCTGGCGGTGTCCTTGTTGTTGATGTCCTTCAGTTCGGGGTTGGTCTTGATGTGGTCCGACGACATCAGCTTGCCGCAGATTGATCCGCCGCAGCGGGCAATCTCGACGACGCCGTTCTTGGAAGGCGTGCGCCAGGTTCCCAATACCGAGTCCGCATCTGCGGCCACGGCGGGAACCGAAAGACCGATCATGGCAATGGGGGCGGCTGCAACCAATGCCAGCATCAGGGGTTTCATCACGTGCATTTGAGCGACCTCTCCATCTCTCTACCCGTGTTCGCTTATGTGCCTGGATCCGCCCCTTTTCATGAAGGTGGCTGTTCGATCCCGACCGGAACAAGAATCGGTCTAACCCAAAATTTGCTTGACGTATAGGGAAAGAATTGCACCTTTAGGGAAGACGTTCACGAGGAACGAGGATCGTAACGGATTCGGTATCAACCGAGCCGGTCCGCCCATGGAGAGAATGCATGCAAAGCGTCGTGATTGCGGGATACGCCCGCTCGCCGTTTCACCTTGCTGGCAAGGGCGCACTTGCCCGCGTCCGCCCCGATGACCTCGCCGCGCAGGTGATTCGTGGGCTGATCGGCAAGACCGGCGTGGAGCCTGCCGATATCGAGGACATCATCGTCGGCTGCGCCTTCCCCGAAGGCGAGCAGGGCCTCAACGTGGCGCGCCTGATCGGCCTGCTTGCGGACTTGCCGATCTCGGTGGGCGGCATGACGGTGAACCGGTTCTGCGGATCGTCGATGAGCGCGATCCACATCGCCATGGGCCAGATCGCCATCGGTGCGGGCGAAGTGTTCGTCTGCGCCGGTGTCGAATCGATGAGCCGGGTGCCGATGATGGGCTTCAACCCGCTCCCCAACCCCGCGCTGGCGAAGAAGAGCGCCGCCTACATGGGCATGGGTGAGACGGCCGAGAACGTTGCCACCAAGTACCAGATTTCGCGCGGCGATCAGGAAGCGCTCGCGGTGGAGAGCCAGAACAAGGCCGCCTCTGCCCGCGCCGAGGGCCGCTTGAGCGACGAGATCGTGCCGATCGAAACCAAGGCCGGAACGGTGAGCGAGGACGGCACCATCCGCCCGGAAACCACTGCGGAAGGCCTTGCCGGGCTGAAGCCCGCTTTCGACGCGCAGGGTTCTGTCACGGCGGGCACGTCCTCGCCGCTTACCGATGGGGCCAGCGCGGTCCTCGTCACGACCGAGGACTATGCACGCGCCCACGGGCTGCCGATCCTTGCCCGTATCAAGTCGGTGGCGATCTCGGGCTGCGCGCCCGAGACGATGGGCCTCGGTCCGATCCTCTCCAGCCAGAAGGCGCTGGAGCGGGCCGGAATTTCCGCTGCCGACCTCGATGTGGTGGAACTGAACGAGGCTTTCGCCAGCCAGGCGCTTGCCTGCATCAAGGACCTGGGGCTGGACCGCGCCAAGGTGAACATCGACGGCGGCGCCATCGCCATCGGCCACCCGCTGGGCGCGACCGGCGCGCGCATCGTCGGCAAGGCGGCATCGCTGCTCAAGCGTGAGGGCGGCAAGTACGCGCTCGCCAGCCAGTGCATCGGCGGCGGGCAGGGCATCGCCACCGTTCTGGAGGCCGTGGAATGAGCGAAACTATCAAGAAAGTCTGTGTCATCGGGGCCGGCACCATGGGTGCCGGGATCGCCGCGCAGGTCGCCAATGCGGGCGTGCCGGTTCTGCTGCTCGACATCGTTCCCAAGGATGCCGGAAACCGCAACGCCATCGCCGAGGGCGCGGTGGCGAAGATGCTAAAGACCGAACCCGCCCCGTTCATGAGCAAGTCGGCCGCCAAGCTGGTCGAAACCGGCAATATCGAGGATCACCTTGAAAAGATCGCCGAATGCGACTGGGTGATCGAAGCCGTCATCGAACGCCTCGACATCAAGCAGGGTCTCTACGCGCGAATCGAGGCGGTGAAGCGTGACGGGACGGCGGTGTCGTCCAACACCTCGACGATCCCGCTCGGCCAGCTGGTCGAGGGGCGTTCGGCAGCGTTCCAGCGTGACTTCCTCATCACCCATTTCTTCAATCCGCCGCGCTACATGCGGCTGCTGGAGATCGTCACCGGACCTGCGACCGACACCGCCATCACCGCGAAAGTCGAACATTTCTCGGATGCCGCTCTGGGCAAGACGGTGGTGCGTGCCAACGATACGCCCGGCTTCATCGCCAATCGCATCGGCACCTACTGGATTCAGCTCGGCCTTAACGCCGCGTTCGACATGGGGCTTACCGTCGAGCTGGCCGATGCCATTGCCGGCAAGCCGATGGGCGTGCCCAAGACCGGGATTTTCGGCCTCGTCGACCTCGTCGGCATCGATCTCATGCCGCATCTGCAGGCCAGCCTGACCTCGACTTTGGCCAAGGACGATCCGTACCACGCGATCGCCCGGACCATGCCGCTGATCGAGAAGATGATCGGCGAGGGCTACACCGGCCGCAAGGGCAAGGGCGGTTTCTACCGCCTTAACAAGGAGATGGGTCGCCGCAAGGAAACCATCGACCTGGCGACCGGCGAATACCGTGAAACCATTCGCGCCTTCGGTCCTTCGGGCGCGGCGGGCAAGGGTGACCTTCGCGCTCTGGTCGAAACCAAAGGCAAGATCGGCGACTATGCCTGGGCCGTACTTGGCGGGACTCTGGCCTATGCGGCAGCCCTCGTGCCTTCGGCTGCGGGCGACGTGGTGGCGATCGATGATGCCATGAAGCTGGGCTACAACTGGAAGGCCGGGCCGTTCGAGATGATCGACAAGCTGGGCGCAGCCTGGCTGGCACAGCGCCTTGAATCCGAAGGGAAGCCTGTTCCCGAAATCCTCAAGGTGGCAGGTGATCGACCCTTCTACCGGATCGAAAACGGCAAGCGGCAGTACCTCGACCTTGACGGCACCTATCGTGACATCAAACGCCCCGAAGGTGTCTTGAAGCTCTCTGACATCAAGCTGGCCTCCAAGCCGCTGCTAAAGAACGGTTCCGCCGCGCTTTGGGACGTGGGTGACGGCGTTGTCGCCCTCGAATTCACCGGCAAGATGAATGCGCTGGACGGCGACGTCATGAAGCTCATCGTCGAGGCCATCCCTTTGGTAAAGGCGCAGTACAAGGCGCTCGTGGTATATAACGACGCCGACAGTTTCTCGGCCGGAGCGAATCTGGGCCTTGCCCTTTTCGCGCTCAACATCGCCGCATGGGGCGAAATCGAGAAGCTGATTGCGGGCGGCCAGATGGCTTACAAGGGCCTTAAATACGCGCCGTTCCCGGTTGTCGGCGCGCCTGCGGGGCTGGCGGTGGGCGGTGGGTGTGAAATCCTGCTCCACTGCGATGCGGTGCAGGCGCATGCCGAGCTATATATGGGCCTCGTCGAATGCGGCGTCGGCCTGATCCCCGGCTGGGGCGGCAACGGCGAGATGCTGGACCGCTGGCAGAAGAACAAGATGATGCCCAAGGGCCCGATGCCGGCCGTCGCAAAGGTGTTCGAGACGGTCTCCACTGCTTCGGTATCGCGCTCGGCGGCGCAGGCGAAAGAACTGCTGTTCCTGCGTCCCGACGACGGAGTCACCATGAACCGTGACCGCCTGCTTTACGACGCCAAGCAGAAGGCGCTTTCGCTGGTCGAAGGCTATGTCCCGCCCGAGGCCCCGCATTTCCGCCTGCCGGGTGCAAGCGGACGCACTGCACTGGGCGTGGCGGCGCAGGGCTTTCACAAGCAGGGCAAGGCGACCGACTACGACATGGTAGTCTCGGACGCTCTTGCTGCCGTGCTTTCGGGCGGCGAGGCAGACCTCGTCGACATCGTCAGCGAGGCCGAACTGCTCAAGCTGGAACGCGAGACGTTCATGCGGCTGGTGCGCGAACCGCGCTCGATCGCTCGTGTCGAGCACATGCTCGAAACCGGCAAGCCGCTGCGTAATTGATTAGTGACGGTGCGCAATCCAGCGCCTTTTTCGTCATTCCCGCGAAGGTGGGGATGACGAACCAGGGCGGTCAGAGATTGCCGCACCGATCCCGAGGAGAGTGAGAAATGCAGGTCTACGAAGCGCCCTTGCGCGACATGCGGTTCGTGATCCACGAACTCCACCAGGACGACGGTTTCGGTAACATCGAGGCTCTCGCCGAGTTTACCCCCGACCTTGTCGACGCGGTGCTGGAAGAAGCGGCCAAGGTGGCGACCGAGGTGCTGCTGCCCCTAAACCGCTCCGGCGACATCGAGGGGTGCACCCTCGAAAACGGCGTCGTGCGAACCCCCAAGGGCTTCAGGGAAGCCTACGAAATGTTCCGCGAAGGCGGCTGGTGTGCGCTGGCGTCGGACCCCGAATGGGGCGGGCAGGGCCTGCCCGAGACGGTCAACAAGATGACCGAGGAGATGATCTGCTCGGCCAACCTGTCGTTCAGCCTCTATCCGGGCCTGACCCACGGCGCGACTACCGCGATCGAGGGCTACGCAAGTGATGAACTCAAGGCATTCTACCTGCCCAAGATGGTCTCGGGCGACTGGTCGGGCACGATGTGCCTTACCGAGCCGCACTGCGGCACGGACCTTGGCATGCTGCGGACCAAGGCGGTGCCGCAGGAGGACGCGTCTTACAAGCTGACCGGCTCCAAGATCTTCATCTCGGCGGGCGAGCATGACCTGACCGAGAACATCGTCCACCTCGTTCTCGCGCGGCTTCCTGACGCGCCTGAGGGGGTAAAGGGCATCAGCCTGTTCATCGTGCCCAAGTACCTGCCCAAAGACGACGGCACTCCCGGTCCGTCAAACGGCGTGTCGGTGGCGGCGATCGAGCACAAGATGGGCCTCAAGGCTTCGGCTACCTGCCAGCTCAACTTCGACGATTCCACCGGCTGGCTGGTCGGCAAGCCCCACAAGGGGATGGAGGCCATGTTCACGATGATGAACACCGAGCGCGTCTCGGTGGGCGTGCAGGGGCTGGGCGTTGGCGAGGCGGCCTATCAGTCGGCCGTCTGGTACGCGAAGGACCGTCTTCAGGGCCGTTCGCTCTCAGGCGTTAAGAACCCCAAGGGACCGGCCGATCCGATCATCGTCCACCCGGACGTGCGCCGGATGCTGATGACGATGCGCGCATATAACGAAGGCTGCCGCGCGCTGGGCGGCTGGGTCAGCCGTGCGCTGGATGCCGAGCGGTACTCCACCGATCCCGAGGTTAAGCAGCGCGCCGCCGACTTCATCGCCCTGATGACGCCGGTGGTCAAAGCGCTGTTCACCGACCTCGGCTATGAGAATGCCAACCTCGCAGTGCAGGTCTATGGCGGCCACGGCTACATCGCCGAGAGCGGCGTGGAGCAATATGTGCGCGATGGCCGTATCGCCATGATCTATGAAGGCACCAACGGCATTCAGGCGCTCGACCTTGTGGGCCGCAAGCTGCCCGCGCACATGGGCCGCAACTTGCGCAGCTTCTTCCACCCGGTCTCGCAGTTCGTCGAGGCCAACAAGGGTGACGAGCAGTTCAAGCCGATGATCGAGGCGCTGGAAAAGGCCTTCGGGGCCCTCCAGCTCTCCACTGCGACGATTGCCCAGAAGGGTATGAAAGACCCGGAGGAAGCAGGCGCGGCGGCGACCGACTATCTGCGCCTGACGGGGCTGGTGGCGATGGCGTACTGTTTTGCGCAAAGCGCCCTGATCGCGCGGAACAAGCTGGCAGGGGGCACCGAAGAGGCCGGTTTCTACAAGGCCAAGCTGACGACCGCGCAGTTCTACTTCGATCGCATTTTGCCGCAGGCGACCACCGCGTTCCTTGCTATCAAGGCGGGCAAGGCGTCGATGATGGCGTTGGACGCAGAGTCATTCTGATCGGGCGGGGCGGTTCCGCCCCGCCTGTCTGCCAAGGCCCACCCTTCCCGCAAACGGAGGGGTGGGCCTTTCAGTTTCAGACCAGTTCCGGCTCCGGGCGCATCATCAGCCCTTCGGCCATGCGGTCCGCCACCACCGGCGGGGACAGGCCATCGCTTGCCGCCGCTTCGAGGATTTCGCGGGTGCGCGGGCCGATCTCCAGCACGCGGGCGCGGACCTGGTCGGCGCTTTCGCCCAGGTATTCGGCAGCGACGTTGATGATGCCGCCCGCGTTGACCACGTAGTCAGGCGCATAGGCGATGCCGCGCGCCAACAGCGCCTGTGCCACGTGCGGTGCGGCGAGCTGGTTGTTGGCCGCACCGCATACCACGCCCGCGCGCAGCGCAGCCACGGTCGCATCGTTCAGCGCGCCGCCCAGCGCACAAGGCGCGAAGACCTGCGCATCGACGTCGGCGATAGCCTCGATCGGCACGATATGCGCGCCCGTTTCCTCGGCAACGTTGGCGCAGCGCAGGGGATCGATATCGGCGATGACGAGCTGTGCGCCCTCCGCCGCGAGCAGGCGGGCGAGGCCGGCGCCGACGTTACCCACGCCCAGCACCGCGACGGTCACGCCCGAGAGCGAACTGCCGAAACGGAAAGCGACCGCCTCCTTCATTGCCTCGAACACGCCCAGTGCCGTCCATGGCGAAGGATCGCCCCCGGCAAGTCCTGGCAGCGCGGTGCGTCCGGCGACGTGGCGGGTATGGCGCGCGACGCATTCCATGTCGGAGACGCCGGTGCCCACGTCTTCCGCAGTGACGTAGCGGCCGCCCAGCTTTTCGACTGCGAGACCGAATGCCTCGAACAGGGCGGTGCGGTCGAACTCGCCTTCCGGACGGCGCAGCACGGCCTTGCCGCCGCCTAAGGGCAGGCGGGCCATAGCGTTCTTGTAGCTCATACCCTCGGCAAGGCGGAAAGCATCGGCCATGGCTTCGGCCGAATCCGGGTAGGACCAGAAGCGGCAGCCACCCGCCGCAGGACCGCGCGCCGTCGAGTGGATCGCAATCACACCGTCGAGGCCGGCCTTCTCGTCCAACAGGCGAACATATTCCATCGGCGGCATCATGCGGTGGGTCTGGGCAATCATGCGAGGCTCCTGAGTGAGCTTTGATAAGGCCCTTATTGTGCCAAGATTACACAGCGAAATTTGACCTCATTTCGAGCCCTTGTGGCAAAATTGAACAAGACCTGTTCTGCATTGGCATGGTAAGAGGTTAAAATGACCGATCTTGATCCCTACGAGAGAAAAATTCTCCGAGAATTACAGCGCGACGCGAGTCAGACGACGGCGCAGATCGCCGAGCGCGTGGGCTTGTCCTCCTCACCCTGCTGGCGGCGCATCGACCGGCTGGAGCGCGAGGGGTTCATCCAGCGCCGCGTTGCCATCGTCGACCGCCACAAGGTGGGCCTGAATGCCCATGTCTTTGCGCAAGTGAAGCTCAACGCGCATGGCCGCGCCAACCTCGACGAGTTCGCCGCCAAGATCCGCGAATTTCCCGAGGTGCTGGACTGTTATGTGCTGCTGGGCTCGGTGGATTTCATGATCCGCGTGGTTGCGGAAGATATCAGTGCTTACGAGCGCTTCTTTTTCGAGAAGCTGTCGCAGCTTCCCGGAGTGCAGGAAATTACCTCGACCGTGGCACTGTCCGAGATCAAGGCGACGACGGCGCTGCCGATCTGAGGAGGGCCTGCTGACGGAACGGTTGTGATCGGCCGATGGCTCGCCCATAACCCCTGGCAACTGGTAGCCGGGGGAACATGATGGCCGAAAGTCCGACGATCGATGCCGTCCCGCCCAAGCCTGCGCTTACCGACGCCATGCGCCTGCGCGCCATCTTCGCAGGATCGGCGGGCAATCTCATCGAATGGTACGACTTTTACGTCTACGCCTTCACTGCGCTTTACTTTTCCTCCGAGTTCTTCCCTGAAAGCGACAGGCTGGTGCAGCTCATGGCCACCAGCGGCATCTTCGCGATAGGCTTTCTGATGCGGCCTTTCGGTGGGTGGTTCTTCGGCCGCTATGCCGACCGCAAGGGACGGCAGGCGGCGATGGTGGTCTCGGTGCTGATGATGGGCGCGGGCGCACTGCTGATCGCCGTTCTGCCGACTTATGCACGGATCGGCGTGGCTGCTCCGGCGCTGCTGCTGGTGGGGCGGATGCTTCAGGGCTTTTCCACCGGCGGGCAATACGGCACCGCAGCCACTTACCTGAGCGAGATCGCCGGGCCTGCGCGGCGCGGCTTCTGGTCCTCGTTCCAGTACGTGACGTTGATCGGCGGACAGCTTTGCGCGACGCTGGTTATCCTGATCCTCCAGCAATTGCTGGGCGAGGACGGGATGAAGGCGTGGGGCTGGCGGATCGCCTTTCTGATCGGCGCAGTGGCGGCGGGCTGCATCATCCTGCTTCGCGATCACATGCACGAAACCGCCAGCAGTGCAGACCGTGAAGGCGCGCAGGCCGGCAGCATCGTCGAACTGTTCCGCCATTCGACCCGCCCGTTCCTGATCGTCGCGGCGTTGACGGCGGGCGGCAGCCTGATGTTCTATTCCTTCACCACCTACATGCAGAAGTTTCTGGTGCTGACCGTTGGCATGTCCAAGGAAACCGCGACACTGCTGATGACGGCGGTGCTGATCGTGTTCATGGCACAGCAGCCGCTGATGGGCCTGCTGTCCGACCGGATAGGGCGACGCACCAACATGATCGTCTTTGCCGTGTTGGGCGCGGTGTGCATCGTACCTCTGTTCAGTACGCTGGCCACGGCGCAGAGCCCTGTCATGGCTTTCGTGCTGATCGTGGCCGGACTGACAATCTGCAGTTTTTACACGTCGATCAGCGGGCTGTTCAAGGCGGAGCTGTTCCCCGTCCATGTTCGCGCGCTGGGCGTGGGCCTGGCTTACGGCGTGTCCAATGCCATATTCGGCGGTACGGCGGAGTATTTCGCACTCCGCTTCAAGGAAGCCGGACTGGAGCACGGGTTTTACTGGTACGTCTCGGCGTTCTGCGTGGTCTCGCTGGTCGCCGCGCTGATGCTGCCCGATACGCGGCGGGACAATCCGCTCGACCGCTGAAGAACTATATTTCTGGATGCATAGAACTACGCGCAGTGATGAGCATTGCTCAACGCCGCGTGCAATCCCCATGCCATGGCAAGCCGCAACCAAAGCGCGCACAATGGGTTAAAGGGCACATCTGGGCCGCGCTCTGGGCAAGCAGGGGGCGGTTTACCGCGCTCGGTCCCGATAAAGGAACATCACCATGACGCAAGGATGCGGAGCCATCTCCAGGCGCGACGTTCTCAAGACAAGTGCGGCCGGTGCCGCCATCGCCGGTTCTCTGGGAACCGGCAGCGTCGCTCTTGCGCAGGCGGATGCGAGCGCGCCCCCCACCGCTGCAGTGCGTATGAAGGTCAATGGCAAGCAGACTTCGCTGACGCTGGACACCCGCACCACGCTGCTCGACACCCTGCGCGAGCATCTGAAGCTGACGGGCACCAAGAAGGGCTGCGACCATGGCCAGTGCGGGGCCTGCACTGTCATCGTCAACGGCCGCCGCATCAATTCCTGTCTGACGCTGGCGGTGATGCACGAAGGCGACGAGGTCACCACGATCGAGGGCCTCGGCACCGTGGGGGACCTGCACCCGATGCAGGCCGCCTTCGTCGAGCATGACGGCTATCAGTGCGGCTACTGCACGCCCGGCCAGATATGTTCGGCCGTCGCGGTGCTGGAGGAAATCAGGGCCGGGATTCCCAGCCACGTCACCGAGGATATTGGCGCGGCGCCCGGTATGACCACGTTGGAAATGCGCGAGCGGATGAGCGGCAACATCTGCCGCTGCGGCGCTTATTCGAACATTGCCGAAGCCATGGCGCAAGTAGCAGGGGTGGAAGCATGAGGCCCTTTACCTACGAGCGGGCCACCAGCGCACAGGACGCCGCCGCCAAGGCCGCAGCCATGCCCGGTGCCCGTTTCATCGCGGGCGGCACCAATCTGCTCGACCTGATGAAGCTGGAGATCGAGACTCCGGGGCATCTGATCGACGTCAATGGCCTGGGCATGGACCAGATAGTGGAGACGCCGGAAGGGGGGCTGCGCATCGGGGCTCTGGTGCGCAACACCGATCTTGCCGCTGACAGGCGCGTTCGCAAGGATTACGGCGTGCTGACCCGCGCGCTGGTTGCCGGTGCTTCCGGCCAGCTGCGCAACAAGGCGACGACGGCGGGCAACCTGCTGCAACGCACGCGCTGCCCCTATTTCTACGACGTCAACATGCCCTGCAACAAGCGCAAACCCGGTTCGGGCTGCGGCGCGATCGGCGGCTTTTCCCGTCAGCTTGGCGTCATCGGCACCAGCGAGGCCTGCATCGCCACGCATCCCAGCGACATGGCGGTAGCGATGCGCGTGCTGGATGCCAGCGTCGAGACGATGCGCCCGGACGGCACCACCCGCGCAATCCCCATTGCCGAGTTCCACAAGCTGCCCGGCCAGACCCCGCAGACCGAAACCGCGCTGGAAAAGGGCGAACTGATCATCTCGGTCGCTTTGCCTAAGCCGACCGGCGGCACCCACATCTACCGCAAGGTTCGCGACCGTGCGTCCTACGCCTTCGCGCTGGTATCGGTGGCGGCGGTGATCGGCCGGGACGGGAAGGGCGCCGTCGCCCTCGGCGGTGTCGCGCCGAAACCGTGGCGGGTCGAAGAAGCCGACGCGCTGCTGTCAAAGGGCGCGCAGGCCGTCTCCGACCGCCTATTCGCTGACGCCACCCCGCGCGAGGACAATGCGTTCAAGATCATGCTGGCGAAGCGCACCATCGCTTCCGTCATCGCTGAGGCCAAGGGCTAAGGAACCGGACGCATGAAGTTCGATACACCCGCAGGAATGAACCCGATCGACCGCCTGACCGTGGTCGGCAAGCCCACGCCGCGCATCGACGGCCCGCTCAAAGTCAGCGGCGGCGCGCCTTACGCTTACGAACACCACGACGTTCCGGGCAAGCCGGCCTATGGCTACGTGCTGGGAGCGGCGGTGGCCAAGGGCACGATCCGCTCTATCGATACCGCCCGCGCGCAGAGGGCGCCGGGCGTGCTGGCGGTGGTCACGCACCGCAATGCCGGCAAGCTGGGCAAGGGCAAGATGAACACCGCGAAGCTGCTCGCGGGGCCGGACGTCCAGCATTATCATCAGGCCGTGGCCGTGGTCGTCGCCGAGACGTTCGAGCAGGCGCGCTGCGCTGCTGGCATGATCGATATCGATTACGCGCGCAGCGACGGGGCCTTCGATCTGGTCGCCGCCAAGGCGGGAGCCAAGGAACAGGGCGGCAGTGACGCGCCGACTGCCGTGGGTGATTTCGAGGGCGCTTTCGCATCTTCCCCGGTCCAGCTCGACCAGAACTATACCACCCCGGACCAGAGCCACGCCATGATGGAGCCGATGGCCACCATCGCGGCATGGGACGGCGACAAGCTGACCGTCTGGACATCGAACCAGATGGTCAACTGGGGCTTGAAGGATCTGGCCGCGACGCTGCAGGTGCCGATCGAAAACGTGCGCCTGATCTCGCCCTATATCGGCGGCGGTTTCGGGGGGAAGCTGTTCCTGCGTTCGGATGCACTGATGGCCTCGCTCGGCGCGCGGGCGGCGAAGCGGCCCGTCAAGGTGGCGCTGCAGCGGCCGCTGATGGCAAACAACGCGACCCATCGCCCCTCGACGATCCAGCGCATTCGCCTTGGCTGCGGCAAGGACGGCAAGATCGCCGCTATCGGCCATGAAAGCTGGTCGGGCGATCTGGAAGGCGGCGGCCTTGAAGTGGCGGTGCAGCAGACCAAGCTGCTCTATGCCGGGGCCAACCGCATGACCGCGATGCGTCTTGCCGTGCTCGACCTGCCGGAAGCCAACGCCATGCGCGCGCCGGGCGAGGCGCCCGGCCTGATGGCGCTGGAAATCGCCATGGACGAAATGGCCGAGAAGCTGGGCATGGACCCGGTCGCCTTCCGCGTGCTGAACGATACGCAGGTCGACCCCGAAAAGCCCGAGCGCCCGTTCTCCCAGCGCAACCTCGTGCGCTGCCTTCAGGACGGCGCGGAGCGTTTCGGCTGGAGCCGCCGCAAGGCGCCCGGCCAGGTGCGCGACGGGCGCTGGCTGGTCGGCATGGGCGTGGCGGCGGCGTTCCGCAACAACCTCAACATGAAGTCGGGCGCGCGGGTGCGGCTGAATGGGCAGGGCACCGTCACCGTCGAGACCGACATGACCGATATCGGCACCGGCACTTACACCATCATGGCGCAGACCGCGGCAGAGATGCTGGGCGTGCCGCTGGCCAAGGTGGTGGTGAAGCTGGGTGACAGTTCGTTCCCGGTTTCCGCCGGGTCAGGCGGTCAGTGGGGCGCGAACAGTTCCACCGCCGGGCTTTATGCTGCCTGTGTCAAGCTGCGCGAGGCGATCGTCGAGAAACTGGGCTTCGGTCCCGGCGAGGCGTTGTTCGAAGGCGGGCAGGTCCACGTCGGCAACCGCTCGGCGGACATCGCCCGGGCCGCAAAGTCGGGTGAAATCGTCGCCGAGGATTCGATCGAGTTCGGGGATCTCGGCAAGAAGTTCCAGCAGTCCACTTTCGGCGCGCACTTCGTGGAGGCGGCGGTTGATCGCTATACCGGCGAGGCACGCGTGCGCCGGATGCTCGCGGTCTGCGCGGCAGGTCGCATCCTCAACCCCACGTCGGCGCGCAGCCAGGTGATCGGCGCGATGACCATGGGCGTGGGCGGCGCGCTGATGGAGGAACTGGCGGTCGACAAGCGCTTCGGCTTCTTCGTCAACCACGACCTCGCAGGTTACGAAGTGCCGGTCCACGCCGACATCCCGCATCAGGAAGTGATTTTCATCGACGAGGCGGACGACAAGGTATCGCCGATGAAGGCCAAGGGCGTGGGTGAACTGGGCCTCTGCGGCGTCGGCGCGGCAGTCGCGAACGCGATCTACAACGCAACCGGCGTGCGGGTACGCGATTATCCGATCACCCTCGACAAATATCTCGACCGGCTCGGCGAAGTGGCCTGATCGCCGCTGACGCGCTAAAAGGAAAAGGGTCGCCGTCCGGCGGCCCTTTTCACAGTACCGGGACAATCCGCAGATGCCGTTCAGGCGCGCCGACCTTGCCGATCTCAGCTACTTCCTCGCCATCGCGCGGCACCGCAATTTCCGCAAGGCTGCGACCGAACTGGGCGTGAGCGCCTCGGCGCTCAGCCATTCGCTACGCGGGCTCGAGGAGCGGCTGAAAGTGCGGCTGGTCAACCGCACCAACCGTTCGGTTACGCTGACGGCGGCAGGGGAGGATCTCGAACAGTCGATCCGCGAGCCCTTCGCCGCAATTCACGACGCCGAGGACCGGCTCAACTTCCACCGCGATGCACCGACCGGCCGTGTGCGCATCAACGTGCCGGACGATGCGGCGACGCAGCTTCTGGCGCCAA
The DNA here is from genome assembly GCF_902706195.1 of Novosphingobium sp. 18050. GTDB lineage: Bacteria > Pseudomonadota > Alphaproteobacteria > Sphingomonadales > Sphingomonadaceae > Novosphingobium. The sequence continues at coordinate 34,716 of NZ_CACSJO010000025.1, forward strand.
TCCTGCCCGAATTCGTCGCGCGCTATCCCGATGTCGAACTCGACATATGCGTAGATAACGCGATGATCGACGTGACGCAGGAGGGCTTCGATGCCGGCATCCGTTTCGGCGGCACCGTGCCGGAGGACATGATCGCGCAGCGTCTCTCGGCCGATTTCAACTGGGTCATAGCCGGCTCCCCGGCGTACTTCGAGAGCCGGGGTGAGCCGCGCCGCCCGGAGGATCTGATGCGACACCAGTGCATCCGCATCCGGCTGGGCAACGACCGCATATACAAATGGGAGTTCGAGCGCGGCGAGGAAGCGCTGGTGTTCGACGTGCCGGGCGGAGTGACGGTCAACAACGGCAGCGCCAGCCGTTCGATGGCCTTGCGCGGGCTGGGGCTGATCTACATCGCCGAGGAGGGCATTGCCGACCTTGTCGCCTTGGGTCGCCTGCGCGTGGTGCTGGCGGATTGGGCCTCGCCGGGGCCGGGGTACTTCATCTATTATTCGAGCCGCCGCCAGGTTCCGCGCGGCTTGCGGCTGCTGGTAGATCTGATTCGCGAGCTGAAACCGCTGGGACTGTAGCATGCGTGTGGGATGGTCTTGCGCCGTCGGGACGGTAGGTCTTATGTTTGCAATTAAGTCTCATTAGCCATGGAAATGTTCGAGCCTGGGGCTATCTAGGGCTCCAGACCCAAAGGAGACCAGAGTCATGGAAACCCGCCGCGAGTCCGACAGCATCGGTGAAATCGACGTCCCCGCATCCGCCTACTGGGGCGCGCAGACGCAGCGAAGCATCGAGAATTTCCCGTTCGGTCCCTCCGAGCGGATGCCCATCGCGATCGTCCACGCCATGGCGCTGGTCAAACAGGCGGCCGCGCGCGTCAACCGCAAGCACGGGCTGGACGCCAGCCTGGCCGATGCGATCGAGGCAGCTGCGGCCGAAGTCGTGGCCGGCAAACTGGACGACCAGTTCCCGCTAGTGATCTGGCAGACCGGCAGCGGAACCCAGACCAACATGAACCTCAACGAGGTCATCGCCGGCCGCGCCAACGAGATGCTGGCGGGAACGCGGGGCGGCAAGTCTCCGGTGCATCCCAACGACCACGTCAACAAGGGGCAGTCGTCGAACGACAGCTTCCCCACCGCGCTTCACGTTGCAGCAGCGCGGGCTGTCACGGATACGCTGTACCCCGCACTCGACACGCTGTTCGGCGTGCTCGATGCCAAGGCGAAGGCCTGGGCGGATATCGTCAAGATCGGCCGCACCCACCTGCAGGACGCCACGCCGGTGACGCTCGGCCAGGAATTCTCCGGCTATGCGCATCAGGTCTACCGCTGCCGCAAGCGCATCGAGCCTGCCGTCTCGCATGGTATGACCGCGTTGGCCCAGGGCGGCACGGCAGTTGGCACCGGGCTCAATTCTTCACCCGGTTTCGATGTGGACTTCGCCGAGGAAATGTCGCGCCTGACGGGCCTTGCGTTCCGGCCGGCCGAGAACAAGTTTGAGGCGCTGGCCTCCAACGATCCGCTGGTGCATCTTTCCTCGACGCTGGCGACGCTGGCAGTGGCGCTGACCAAGATCGCCAACGACATCCGCTGGCTAGGTTCCGGCCCGCGCTCAGGCCTTGGCGAACTCGATCTTCCAGCGAACGAGCCAGGCAGCTCGATCATGCCGGGCAAGGTCAATCCCACCCAGTGCGAAATGCTGACGATGGTCTCCGCGCAGGTCATCGGTAACCATCAGGCGGCGACCATCGGCGGCCTGCAGGGCGCGTTCGAGCTGAACGTGTTCAAGCCGCTGATCGGAGCGGCGGTGATGCGTTCGATCGACCTGCTTTCGGTCGGCATGGTCAGCTTCGCGGAGCGCTGCGTAGAGGGTATCGAGCCCAACCGCGCGCGGATCGCCGAACTGCTCGACCGTTCGCTGATGCTGGTGACGGCGCTGGCGCCCGAAATCGGCTACGACAACGCCGCCAAGATCGCCAAGCATGCCCACACCAAGGGGCAGACCCTCAAGGAGGCCGCGCTGGAGCTGGGTCTGGTGGACGAAGCGACCTTCGACCGGGTGGTGCGCCCTGAAACGATGATCTGATACCTTGCACTTCCTATGAAGAGAAAGGAGTGCTCCAATTTTTGCAACGATCCGTTCCGATCATTGCGTTTGATCGATAGGGGGTGAGCGGGCAGGAAAGAAGCGTTACACCGCTATTTCCTGCCGCGCCAACCGATCGTGAGACAATGGCCGAAACCCCCGCCGCGCCCGTCAGTGCCGCAGTTCCCCTGAGTGCCGCGGAAGTTGCCGCTGCTGCCGCCGCGCGCGGCTTGCCGATCCTGCCCGATTGCGAGGCCGGCGTCGTCACGAACCTTGCCTTGCTGGCACGCCATGCTCGCACGATGCGGGGCGAAGCGGCATGACGGGGCCGGACATGCCCATCCGCGAAATCGCCGCCGCCGTGCGCGAAGGGCGACTGAGCGCCCGCGTTCTCGTCGAGCAGGTGTTCGCTGGGCTGGTGGAGGCAGACCGCACGCTGATCGCCGTTACCCGCATCCTGCACGACCGCGCCCGCGCCGAGGCCGCTGCCATTGACGCGATGGTCGCAGCCGGGCGCGATCCCGGACCGCTGGCGGGCGTGCCCTACGGTGTGAAGGATCTGTTCGACCTGGCCGGACTGCCCACCACCGCCGGGTCCACGCTCTATGCGGACGCCGCGCCTGCGCTCGCCGATGCCGAGGCCGTCGTGCGCCTCAAGGCTGCCGGTGCCATTGTGGTCGCTACGCTCAACATGGACGAATTCGCCTACGGCTTTGCGACTATCAATGCTGCTTACGGCACCACCCGCAATCCCCACGACCCCTCGCGGCTGGCCGGTGGTTCCTCTGGCGGATCGGCGGCGGTGGTCGCGGCGGGTCTGCTGCCTTTCTCGCTCGGGTCCGACACCAACGGGTCGGTGCGCGTGCCCGCCAGTCTGACAGGCATCTACGGCCTCAAACCGAGCAATGGGGATCTGCCGCTTGGCGGCGTATTCCCGTTTGCCAAGAGCTTCGACGATGTCGGCCCCTTCACCCGCTCGGTGGACGACATGGCGCTGGTCTGGGAAGTGCTGACGGGCCGCAGCGCCGGGGCGCCGGGCCGCAGGATGCGCGTGGCCCGCCTCGGCGGCCGTTTCCGTGAAAACGCGGACTCCGACCAGCTTGCCGCCATCGATGCCATCGCGCCCTATGCTCCGCTGATCGAACTGCCCGAGATTGCCCGCGCCCGCTCGGCCGCGTTCCTCATCACCGCTTATGAGGGCGGTGCCCTCCACCGCGAAGCACTGGCCGAAAACGCCATGGCCTTCGACCCGCAGGTGCGCGACCGACTCCTTGCGGGAGCCTTGCTGCCTGATGCTCTCTATGCGGAGGCGCAGGCCTTCCGCACCGCCTACCGCGCCCGCATCGAGGCGCTGGTGGCAGACTATGACGTGCTGCTGGCCCCGGCGACGCCGACGACAGCGCCGCTGGTGGACGATCCGCACATCCTGATCGATGGCGTGCTCAGCCCGGCGCGCGCAGATCTCGGCATTCATACCCAGCCGATCAGCTTCACCGGATTGCCGTCGCTGGCGGTTCCGCTCTACCGTCCGGGCAAGCTGCCCATCGGCCTCCAACTGATCGGTGGACCGGGGCACGAGGCGGACCTGTTCGCCTTTGCCGCCGCGTTGGAGCACCAGGAGGTGACCGGCTTTTCGGCGCCGGCGAATGAAATGGCGTCCGCCGTCCCTCCCATGCAGGGGGAGCCGATCCCCTGAGACCGGGATAGGAAGCGAGACAGGAATTGCATCCCGATCCGATACGGACGGGGTGAACATGAACAAGCATCGAAGCTGCGGGGGCGGCAAGTTTCAGGCATTTTCACCGCTCGGCGCGGTGTTGGGGGCATAGCGTGACGCAGACACAAACTATTGACGGCGGGCCGGGTGGATCCGACATCCCGGAGGCCGCGCCTTCGGGCAAGCTCGACCGCTATTTCTCGCTCACCGCGCGCGGCACCAATGCGCGTACCGAAGTGCTGGCGGGGGTGACCACCTTCCTCACCATGGCCTACGTGGTGCTGGTCAATCCGGCGATCCTGGGCAGTGCCGGAATGCCGGTCGCGTCGGTGGCGGCAGCGACTTGTTTCGCGGCAGCCTTTGCTTCGATCCTGATGGGCTTCGTCGCCAATGTGCCGCTGGCGCTGGCGCCGGGCATGGGCCTGAACGCCTATTTCAGCTTCACCGTCGTCCAGCAGATGGGCGTGCCCTGGCCGGTGGCGCTGGGCTGCGTGTTCCTATCCGGCATTGCCTTCCTGTTGTTGACCCTGACCGGCGTGCGCCAGCTCATCGTGTCGGCCATTCCGCAATACCTCTTCGCAGCGGTGGCGGGCGGCATCGGCCTGTTCATCGGCTTCATCGGCCTCAAGGGTGCCGGCATCGTCGTCGCCAATCCGGCGACATTCGTGGCGCTGGGCGACTTGAAGACGCCCGGGGCGGGTCTGGCGCTGTTCGGTCTCGTCGTGATCGGTGCGCTGAGCGTGTGGAACGTGCGCGGGGCAATGCTGGTCGGCATCGTCGCCACCACGCTGGTCGGCTGGCTGGCCGGGATGGTGACCGTCAGCCCGGAACCCTATTCGCTAGATGCGCTGACCGGCACGGCCTTCCAGCTGGATATTGGCGGCGTGTTCGGCCTGTCCGGCAAGCAGGGGCTCGGCCTTCTTGAAATCCTCTTCGTGTTTCTCTTTGTGGACCTGTTCGACAATATCGGAACGCTCGTCGCTGTCACCAAGCGGGCAGGGCTTATGGACGCAGCCGGCCGTATCCCGCGCCTCAATCGCATCCTCATCACCGATGCCGCCGCCACCATCGTCGGTTCGATGGCAGGCACCAGCACCGTCACCTCCTACGTCGAGAGCGCGGCGGGCGTGCAGGCGGGCGGCCGCACCGGCCTTACCGCCGTCGTCACCGGCCTGCTGTTTCTGGCGACGATGTTCGTCGCGCCTTATGCGCAGGTGATCCCGCTGGCGGCGACCGCGCCCGCGCTCATTATCGTCGGCGGTCTCATGCTGCTGCCGCTGACCGAAGTGGAGTGGGAAGACCCGCTTTCGGCGATCCCGGCGTTTCTGACCGTGGCGATGATCCCGCTGACGTTCTCGATCGCGAACGGCCTTGCCTTCGGTATCACCGCCCATGCCATCCTCAAGATCGTGCGCGGCACGATCCGCAAGAGCGACGGTTTCCTGCTGGTTCTGGCCCTGCTGTTCGTGGTCCGCTTCGTCTGGATGGGAGCCGCCTGATGTTGAAGTATGCCCTGACCGCCGCGGCCTTCACGCTGGCCGCCGCTCCGGCAATCGCCGACGAACGGCTGGACATTACGCCGCGTACCTTGGTGATGACCGCCTACCAGCCTGAGTGGAACGCGCTCGTCCACGCCGTGACCGAGGGCAGGGAATACCAGCTCAACGGCATGACCTACATGACCGGCATGATGGAAGGTAAGCCGATCCTGCTCATGCAGAGCGGCGTGTCGATAGTGAATGCGGCGATGAACACGCAGCTTGTGATCGACAGGTTCACCGTCAAGCGCATCGTCTTTTCCGGTATCGCCGGCGGCGTCGACCCCGGCCTTTCGATCGGGGACGTGATCGTGCTGGAGGATTGGGGCCAGTATCTGGAGGTCAACTTTGCGCGTAAGGCAGGCAAGAAGGGTTGGAAGTCGCCCGAGGCAGTCGCTCCCGAGGCGCCGGGCAACTGGAACTTCATCTTCCCGCGCGGGGTCAGCGTGGCCAACGCCGCCACGCCGATGAAGCGCATCTTCAGGTTTCCGATGGACGCAGGCCTGCTCGATCTCGCCCGCAAGGTCGCGCCCACGGTGGACATGGAACGCTGCGTGCCGCCATCGCCCAGCCAGCTTCCCGATACCGAACTGTGCCTGAAGAAGGCGCCCAAGGTCGTCGTCGGCGGCACCGGCGTCAGCGCGGGCGTCTATGCCGACAACGCTGAATTCCGCGAATATCTCTTCAAGGCCTGGCACGCCCGCGTGCTCGACATGGAGAGCGGGGCGGTGGCGCAGGTCGCCTATGCTAACCAGGTGCCGACGATCGTGTTTCGCTCGCTTTCCGACCTTGCCGGGGGCGACAGGCACAAGAACATGGAAGACACGTACGAGCATCTCGCCGCCGTGAACTCCGCCCACGTCGTGCGCGCATTCGTTGCCGCGCTTCCCGATTGAGGCTGCTGGAATGAAAACCGTAACCGCCGAAAACGGCATCGTCACCGCGCCGCACTACCTCGCGGCGCAGGCCGGGCGCGATGTGCTGGCTGATGGCGGCAATGCCGTCGAAGCCTGCGTCGCGGTCGCGGCGACGCTGGCCGTCGTCTACCCGCATATGACCGGGATCGGCGGCGACGGATTCTGGCTGATCCGCGAGCCGGATGGCCTTGTCCATTCGATCCACGGCTGCGGCGGAGCGGCGGCAAAGGCGGACCTTTCGCTCTACACCGGGCTGGCCGCAGTGCCCACGCGCGGGCCGCTGGCGGCGAACACGGTCGCGGGTACGATCTCGGGCTGGGCGGCGGCGCTGACAGGGGACGGCTGCACTTTGCCGCTGGACCGCCTGCTGCGCGATGCGATCAGCCACGCCGAAACGGGCGTGTCGGTGACGGCGGGCAGCGCCGGCATCGCGAGTGCCAAGGGCGGCGAACTGCGCGGTCAACCCGGCATCTATGCGCAGGTGTTCGAGCCTGAGGGCAAGCCGCTGGCCGAAGGCGACGTGCTGCGCCAGCCGCTGCTGGCGGCAACCTTGCGCAAGCTGGCGGCGAACGGTCTGGACGATTATTACCGCGGCGAACTGGCGCAGTTGATCGCGCAGGACCTTGCCGCGCTGGGCAGTCCGGTGTCGCTGGCGGACCTGAATGCCCATGCCGCCAGCCGCCCCGATCCGCTGCACACCGCCATCACCGGCGCGGCGCTCTACAATGCAACCCCGCCGACGCAGGGCTTTGCCGCGCTGATGATCCTGGCGCTGTTCGACCGTCTCAAGGCCGATGCGCCGGACACCTTCGATCACGTCCACGGCCTGATCGAGGCGACCAAGCAGGCGTTCCTGCTGCGCGACGTCCACGTCGGCGATCCGGCCTATGCCGACTTCGATTTCCAGGGTCTGCTCTCCGATCCGGCGGCGCTGGACGAACTGGCCTCTCGCATCGACCCCGCCAAGGCGCTTGCCTGGCCGCAGCCGCCGCAGTGGGGGGATACCTGCTGGTTCGGCGCTGCGGATAGCGAAGGGAGGGTGGTGTCCTGTATCCAGTCCACCTACTTCGAGTTCGGTTCCGGGCTGGTCCTGCCGCAGACCGGTATCACCTGGCAGAACCGGGGCAGCTCTTTCAGCCTCTCGGAAGGCGGCTGGAATGCGCTGAAGCCCGGCCGCAAGCCTTTTCATACGCTCAATCCGGCGCTCGCGGTGTTCGAGGACGGCCGCATCATGGCCTATGGCACCATGGGCGGAGAGGGGCAGCCGCAGACGCAGGCCGCGCTGTTCAGCCGCTACGCCCGCTTCGGCGTGGACCTGCAGGAGGCCATCAGCGCCCCGCGCTGGCTGCTCGGCCGGACCTGGGGAGAACAATCGACCACCCTGAAGCTGGAGGACGGCTTCGACGAGGGGCTTTACGCGGCCCTTGCCGAGGCTGGCCATGACGTCGAGCGCGTGGGTCCGCTGACGGCGACGATGGGCCATGCGGGCGCCTTGGTGCGCCTTGCCGATGGCGGGTTCGAAGGCGCTACCGATCCGCGCAGCGACGGGGGAGTGCTGGGATGGTGACATTTCGGCCAAGCGCGGTGCTGGGCGGCAGGGGCTTCGACAGGCTCAGCTTGAGCGGGTTTTGCAGGGCATCGTTCTCGGCTTTGCTCGAGCTTAGAGGGAATGGGAACACTGCCCTTCCTACCCAGCTCAGGCTGAGCCTGTCGAAGCCCCTGCGCACAGGCGCACGGCTATGATCGCCGCAGACCTCCAACCCGGCGGCACACGCGCCGTCGCCCGCTGCGATGCGCTGGGCGCCCCGCCCTATTCCGACATGGAAGGCGGATTGTTTCGCGGCTACCTGACGCCCGCCTACGCAGCCTCGCAGGAGGCGCTGGCCGGTTGGATGGAAGCCGCTGGCATGACCGTGCGCCGGGATGCCGCCGCCAACCTCATTGGCCGGTATGAAGGCCGCCTTGCCGATGCCCCGGCGCTGGTGATCGGCAGCCATCTCGATTCGGTGCGAGATGCGGGCTGCTACGACGGGCCGCTCGGCGTGATGCTGGGAATCGAGGCGGTCGCCGCGCTCCACCAGCAGGGCCGAAGGATGCCGTTCCCGATCGAGGTCTATGCGTTCGGCGATGAGGAAGGCTCGCGCTTTCCTGCCGCGATGCTGACCACGCGCGCGGTTGCCGGAACGCTGGACCCCGCCGCGCTGGACGTGGCGGACGCCGAGGGCATCACCCTCGCGCAGGCATTGCCTTGCGTGGCGGACTATCTCGATGCCCGGCGCGATCCCGCCGCCACGCTGGCCTACCTCGAAGCGCATATCGAACAGGGCCCGGTGCTGGAGGCGGATGGTCTCGCAGTCGGCACCGTCACCGGCATCGCCGCGCAGCTGCGGTACGCCGTCACCGTCAAGGGCATGGCGGGCCACGCCGGCACCACCGCGATGCGCCTGCGCCGCGATCCGCTTGCCGGGGCGGCGGCGATGATACTTGCCGTTGAGCAGCTTGCGCGGGGTGACAACTCGGACGTTGTCGCCACGGTCGGCACGATCGAGGCGCTGCCCGGCGCAGCCAATGTCATTCCGGGCGAAGTCCACTTCACCATCGACGTGCGATCAGGGTCGGAAAACCGGCGCAATGCCGTGGCCGAGGCGATCCTTGCCCGCCTGCGCGAAATTGCCACGGCGCGCGCGCTGGAGCTAGACACCGCGCTTGTCCACGACCTTGCCGCCAGCCCCTGCGCGCCCGCGCTCATGGATATCATGGACGAGGCGCTCGTCGCTGCCGGGCAGCCGGTGCGCCGCCTCGTTTCGGGCGCCGGGCACGATGCCATGGTGATGGCGTCGCTGTGCCCCACCGCCATGCTGTTCATCCGCTGCACGGGCGGCATCAGCCACAACCCCGCCGAACATGTCGAGCCTGCCGATGTCGAAATCGCGCTTCAGGTCATGCTCGGCTTCATAGATCGCCTTGGAGATTCCTTTGCCGCCTGAACTGGACCCCCTCGCACTCGGCCAGATGCTGTTTGGCGAGATCGACCCGCCCCAGCGCCTGCTGATGGGCCCCGGCCCGATCAACGCCCACCCGCGCGTGCTGCGTGCGATGAGCGCAGACCTGCTGGGCCAGTTCGATCCCGAGATGACCGGGTTCATGAACCAGGTCATGGCGCTGTACCGCCCGATCTTCGGCACCCAGAACAAGTGGACCATGCTGGTCGACGGCACTGCCCGCGCCGGGATCGAGGCGGCGCTGGTCAGCCTCGTTTCGCCCGGAGACGTGGTGCTGGTGGTAAACTTCGGCCGCTTCGGCCTGCTCCTCACCGAGATACTCCAGCGCATCGGCGCGGTGATCGAGACGGTCGAGGCCCCCTGGGGCGAAGTGGTGCCGCTGGACCGGATCGAGGCCGCCATTGCCCGCGCCCACCCCAAGATCGTCGCCGCCATCCACGGTGATACCTCGACGACCATGGCCCAGCCGCTGGAAGGCTTCGGCGCGCTGTGCCGGGCGGCGGGCGCGCTGTCCTACGTCGATGCGACCGCGACCATCGGCGGCATGGAACTGGCCGCAGACCGCTGGGACGTGGACGTGGTGACGGGCGGTTTGCAGAAGTGCCTCGGCGGGCCTTCCGGTTCGGCACCGATCACCATTTCGGACAGGGCAGCCGAGCATATCGGCAAGCGCCGTCACGTCGAGCAGGGCATCCGGGGCGCCGATACTATCGACGGGCAGGGGCCGCGCATCCGCTCCAATTATTTCGACCTCGCCATGATCATGGATTACTGGTCGGACAAGCGGCTGAACCACCATACCGAGGCGACCTCGATGCTCTATGCCGCGCGTGAGTGCGCCCGCATCGTGCTGGGCGAGGGGCTTGAGGTGCGTTACGCCCGCCATGCCTCGGCGGGCCGGGCGATGACGGCGGGCCTGCGGGCGATGGGTCTTACCGTGTTCGGCGACGACCGTTACCGCATGACCAACGTGACCGGCGTCTACATCCCCGACGGCGTCGATGGCGAAGCGGTGCGCATGGCCATGCGAGAACTGTTCGAGATCGAGATCGGCACGGCCTTCGGCCCGCTTCAGGGCAAGGTCTGGCGGCTGGGCGCGATGGGGTACAATGCGATGAAGCACAAAGTCCTGCTGACACTGGCGGCGCTGGAATCGTGCCTGCGGATGGAAGGCTTTGCGCTTCCTCTGGGCGAGGCGGTTCCTGCGGCGATGGAGGCCTGGGACGCATGAGCGCGCCCCGCGACCTCACCGGCTACGGCCAGACCGCGCCTGACGCGCAGTGGCCGGGCGGCGCGCGCGTGGCCGTGCAGTTCGTCATCAACTACGAGGAAGGCGCGGAAAACTCCGTCCTCAACGGCGACAAGGGCTCGGAGGCATTCCTGTCCGAGATGGTCGGCGCGGGCAGCCACCCGGACCGGGCGATGGCGATGGAGAGCCTCTACGAATACGGCAGCCGCGCTGGCTTCTGGCGCCTCCACCGCCTGTTCACCGAGCGCGGCCTTCCCGTGACGGTGTTCGGCGTGGCCAAGGCCATGGAGATGAACCCCGAAGCCGTCGCCGCGATGCAGGCCGCCGACTGGGAAATCGCCAGCCACGGCCTGCGCTGGATCGACTATCAGTACGTGGCCGAGGACGTGGAACGCGCCCACATCGCCGAGGCCATCGCGCTCCACAAAAAGCTCACCGGCCAGCGCCCGCTTGGCTGGTATCAGGGCCGCACCTCTCCCAACACCGCGCGGCTGGTGGCCGAGGAGGGCGGCTTCACCTACGATGCCGACAGCTACGCCGACGACCTGCCTTACTGGGACACCCGTTACGGGACACCGCAGCTGATCGTGCCTTACACGCTCGACGTGAACGACATGAAGATGGTCGCGCTCAACGGCTTCACCGAGGGCGAGCAGTTCTTCCGCCACATGCGCGATACCTTCGACCAGCTGCGCGAGGAGGGCGGACGGATGATGTCCATCGGCCTCCACGCCCGCATCGCCGGAAAACCGGGACGCGCGCGCTGGCTGGCGCGCTTCCTCGACCATGTGATGGCCAGCGGTGATGGCTGGGTGGCGCGCCGCATCGACATCGCCCGCCACTGGCAGGAAGTGCACCCCTATGCGGATTAACGACCCGGTCCTGCTCGCCGAAGTGACCCATGCGTTCCATTCCTATGAACTCGCCCTGATGGCGGACGACGGGGCCGCGATGGACGCATTGTTCCACGATGCGCCCACCACCAACCGCTACGGCGTGGGTGAAGTGCTTTATGGCATCGAGGAAATCCGCGAATTTCGTAGAGGGCGCGGCGGCTCTCCCCAGCGGAGGCTCGGGCGCGTGGCGATTACCGTTTACGGGGACAGCTTCGCCACCGCTGATGCCGAATTCTTCCGCGAAGGTTCGCAGCAGCGCGGCCGCCAGACGCAATCCTGGGTGAAGTTCGCGGGCGGCTGGAAAGTCGTCTCCGCCCATGTCAGCCTTGAGGGGACAACCTCGTGACCGCCCTGTTCGAACACAGCCCCTGGGTAGAGGAACGCGCCGATGCGCAGCCCTCCAGCGGCGACCGTCATGCAGACCTGATGGCCGTGATGTATGCGGCTAGCCCCGAGGAACAGCTGGCGCTGATCCGGGCCCACCCGGAACTTGCGGGGAAGGCGGCGATCGACAAGACGCTGACCGATGCCAGCAGCGCCGAACAGGCCAGCGCCGGCCTCGACCGTCTGACGCCGCAGGAATTCGACCAGTTCCATGTCCTGAACGGGGCTTACCGGGACAAGTTCGGCTTTCCCTTCATCATCTGCGTGCGCCTGACCGACAAGGCTGGTATTCTCACCGCCATGGAACGCCGCCTCGGCAACGAGCGCGAGGCGGAAGTCGAGACGGCGCTCGGGCAGATCGGCGAGATCGTGCGCCTGCGTCTGGAAGACCTGAAATGAGCGAAACCATCGGCCTCCGCGCCCTCGAAGCGCAGCTTGCGCGCGACCTCGACCTCATCGGTTTCTATCGCCCTGAATGGGTGCGTCCACGCGCACCGGACGGTGAGGATGTCCTTGATGTCGCGGTGATCGGCGGCGGCCAGTGCGGTCTTTCCGCCGCCCTGGGCCTGCGCCGCGAAGGCGTCACCAACGTCGTGGTCTTCGACGAGAACGAGCCGGGTTACGAAGGCCCCTGGGAAACTTATGCGCGCATGGTCACCTTGCGCACGCCCAAGCACCTCAACCCCATCGACTTCGGCGTGCCCTCGCTGACCTACCGTGCCTGGTGGGAAGCGCAGCACGGCGCCGCGGGCTGGGAAGCGGTCGACAAGATCGCGCGCGGCGACTGGATGGAATATTTGCGCTGGTATCGCCGCGTGCTGAAACTGCCGATCGAGAACGGCGCAAAGCTCGAACGGATCGAACCTATGCCGGGTAAGGGCCTGCACCGCCTGCATTTTGTTGGCGGCGCGGCGCGGTTGGCCCGCAAGGTCGTGCTGGCAACTGGCATCCAGGGCGGCGGCGAGTGGCACACTCCGGCGATGGTGCGTGACAACCTGCCCAAGTCGCTGTGGGCGCATACCAGCGAACCGATCGATTTCGCGCGGCTGCACGGCAAGCGCATCGGTATTCTCGGCGGCGGTGCTTCGGCGTTCGACAATGCCAATTACGCGCTGACCCAGGGCGTCGCGGCGGCGGAGGTGTTCATGCGCCGCAAGGAACTGCCACGCGTCAACCCGATCCGCTTCATGGAGCGCGTGGGCTTCACCGCCCGCTACCCGGCGCTGGACGATGCGACCAAGTATGCGGCGATGGACTGTTTCCTCGGCCACAACCAGCCGCCCACCAACGACACGTTCGCCCGTGCCGCCGCATGGCCGGGCTTCGCGCTGCATCTTGGCGCACCGTGGCTGGACGTGGCCGAGCATGAGGGCGGTGTGCGCGTAACCAGCCCGCACGGGTTCCATGATTACGACTTCGTGGTCGTATCCACCGGCCTCCTGAGCGATCCCGGCCTTCGCCCCGAACTTTCGGACGTTGCCGATCTCATCGTCCGCTGGGGCGACCGGGTAACACCTGCCGGCAAGCGCAACGCCCTGATCGACGCGCACCCCTACCTCGGCGCGGCCTTCGAATTCCTCCCCCGCGAGGGCGTGGATGGCGTGGCCCTGCACGGTCTGTTCGCCTTCAACTACTCCGCGCTGGTCAGCCTTGGCCTTTCCGCCTCGGCGCTCTCGGGCCTGCACAACGCGCTGCCGCGCCTCATCAAGGGGGTGGCCGACCAGCTTTTCCTCGACGACCGCGATGAACTCGTTGCCGACTTTCTGACCTATGATGAGCATGAGTTCCTCGAACAGTGGCCGAAGGAGACGGCGGCATGAGCACCTTGTCCACCCACGTCCTCGATACCGCGCACGGCAGTCCGGCAGCGGGCATCTCGCTGGTCCTCGAAACCGAGAGCGGAACCGTGCTGTTCGAAGGCACGACCAATGCCGACGGACGCTGCCCGGGCGTGCCAGAACTGCCCACCGGCACATATCGCCTGACCTTCTCGGTCGCCGCCTATTTCCGGGGCCGCGGCGTGCATCTGCCGGAGCCGCCGTTCCTCGACCGGGTTGCGATCGACTTCGGCATTGCAGATCCTGCCGGGCATTATCACGTACCGCTGCTGGTCTCCCCCTTCGGCTATTCGACCTACCGGGGGAGCTGATGGCTGGGGTGCGTTTCCTCCTCGACGGCGAAGTGGTGGACCTGCCCGAGGTCGATCCGACCGCGACGCTGCTCGACCATTTGCGCTACAAGATGCGCCGCACCGGCACCAAGGAAGGCTGCGCGGAAGGGGACTGCGGTGCCTGCACCGTGCTGGTAGGCTCGCTGGAGAATGAAAGCGTGGCATGGCGCGCGGTCAATTCGTGCATCCAGTTTCTGCCGATGGTGAACGGCAAGGCGCTGATGACGGTCGAGAGCATCAAGGCCGGGGATGGGGCGCTCTGCCCGCTGCAGGAGACGATGGCGGCGAACGGCAGTTCGCAGTGCGGGTTCTGCACGCCGGGCTTCGTGATGTCGCTCCACGGCCGGAGCATTGGCGCAAAGGGCTGCGACCTGCCCGTGGCCGACGTGATCGCGGGCAATTTGTGTCGCTGCACCGGCTACGGCCCGATCCTCGACGCGGGTGAGAACACGCCGCTGCAGGAACGCGGCGAAGCCGATCTGGCCGATAGCCTCAAGGCGCTGACGAGTAAGAGTGGCTCGGGCGAATGGCAGGGCCGCCTTTGGTTCGCCCCGCGCTCATCGGACGAACTTGCTGCGCTGCTGGCCGAGCATCCGGATGCCCGCCTGATCGCGGGCGCAACCGATGTGGGCCTGTGGGTGACCAAGGGGCTGCGCGAACTGGGCACTGTGATCTTCCTCGGCGACGTGGCCGATCTTGCGCAGATCGAGGAAACAGACGAGGCGCTAATCCTCGGCGCAGGCGTGCGCTATGCCGATGCCCACGCCGCCATGGCGCGCCTCCACCCGGACCTTGGCGAACTGGTGCGCCGTATCGGAGGGCTTCAGGTGCGCAATGCCGGCACCGTGGGCGGCAACATCGCCAACGGCTCGCCTATCGGCGACGGCCCGCCGGCGCTGATCGCGCTGGGGGCGCTGCTGACGCTGCGCAGCGTGGACGGTCGGCGCACGATGCCGTTGGAGGATTACTTCCTCTCCTATGGCAAACAGGACCGCCGCGCGGGCGAGTTCGTTGAATCCGTGCATATCCCTCGCCCCGGCGCCGATGCGGTGATCCATATTGCCAAGCTCTCGCGCCGTTTCGACAGCGATATCTCGGCGGTTTGCGGCGCCTTCATGCTGAATGTAACGGATGGCGCGATCACCTCCGCCCGGGTTGCCTTCGGCGGCATGGCGGCCACCCCCAAGCGCGCCGCGACTTGCGAGGCCGCGCTCATCGGAAAACCCTTCGACGATGCCACCGTCACCGCCGCCATCGAGGCGCTCAAGGCGGACTTCGAACCGTTAAGCGACGTGCGCGGTTCTTCGGCCTACCGCGCGGAGACTGCGGCCAACCTCCTGCGCCGCCTGTGGCTGCGGCATCAGGGAATGGCGATTTCGGTGCTGGAAGTGGAGGCATTCGATGGCTGAACGCGACCCTGCCTGGAAAGCGCTGCAGAAGCCTTCGCACCCCCACGACAGCGCCCGCCTGCACGTCAGCGGCGAGGCGCGCTATGCCGACGATCTGGGAGAGCCGGCGGACATGCTCCACCTCGCTTTCGGCCAGTCGAGCGAGGCGCGCGCGCGCATCCTCTCGATGGATCTGGGCGCCGTGCGCGCCGCCCCCGGCGTGGTCGCGGTGTTCACCGCCGCCGACATTCCCGGTGCCAACGACGTCAGCCCGGTAGCCGGGGACGACCGCCTGCTCGCGGACGGAGAGGTTATCTGCCAGGGGCAGTCGGTGTTCCTCGTCGCCGCCACCAGCCAGCGCGCGGCGCGCGTCGCGGCCCGCCTTGGCAAGATCGAATACGAGGTGCTTCCCGCCGCCATTACCATCGTCGATGCGCAGGCCGCGCAGGCCCTGATCGAGCCGGCCCAGCGCATGGCACGCGGCGACGCTGCCGCAGCAATGGATGCCGCCCCCCGCCGCCTTGCGGGGCGTTTCGAGATGGGGGGGCAGGATCACTTCTACCTCGAAGGGCAGGTCGCCGTCGCCACGCCGGGCGAGGACGGGCAGGTCCACGTCCTCAGTTCCACCCAGCACCCCAGCGAAGTGCAGCACCTGATCGCGCACATGCTGCACCTTTCCTCCGCCGACGTGACGGTAGAAGTGCGGCGCATGGGCGGCGCATTCGGCGGCAAGGAGACGCAGGCCGCGCTTTTCGCGGGAGCCGCCGCGCTGGTCGCCCACCGCACCGGCCGGCCCGCCAAGTTCCGCTGCGACCGCGACGACGACATGGTGATGACCGGCAAGCGCCACGAATTCGAGGTCGCCTACGAAGTCGGCTTTGATGAAGTCGGGCACCTGCTGGCACTTTCGCTGCACCTTGCCTCGCGCTGCGGCGCGACTGTGGACCTCTCGCCCGCGATCAACGACCGCGCGATGTTCCATTCCGACAACTGCTACTTCCTTCCTCATGTCGAGGTCGTGTCCGAACGGCTCAAGACCAACACCGTCTCGGCCACCGCATTCCGGGGCTTTGGCGGACCGCAGGGAATGCTGGCGATCGAACGCGTGGTCGACGACGTGGCCGCGCATCTGGGTATCGATCCGCTGGAAGTGCGCGTGGCCAACCTCTACGGACCGGGGCGCGAAACCACGCCTTACGAGATGGTGGTGGCAGACAACGTCGCACCGCAGATTATCGCCCGCCTTCGCGAAACCTCGCGCTACGACGAACGCGCCCGCGCTGTCGCAGCCTTCAACGCGGCCAGTCCGGTCCTCAAGAAGGGCATTGCACTCACCCCGGTGAAGTTCGGGATCAGCTTCACTACCACCCACCTCAACCAGGCGGGTGCGCTGGTGCATGTCTATGCCGACGGTTCGATCCAGGTGAATCACGGCGGCACCGAGATGGGGCAGGGGCTCTACGTCAAGGTCGCGCAGATTGTGGCAGACGTGTTCGCCGTACCGCTGAGCGCTGTGCGCATCACCGCCACGCGGACCGACAAGGTGCCCAACACTTCGGCCACGGCCGCCAGTTCCGGCGCCGATCTCAACGGCATGGCGGCCTACAACGCAGCCGCCGCGATCCGTGAGCGGCTGACCGAATTTCTCGCCCGCACATACGGCTGCGGCGAGGACGGGGTGCACTTCACCCCCGGCGGCGTGCTGGTCGGGGCGGAGACGCTGACTTTCGGGCAAGTCGCGCGCAAGGCGCATATCGGGCGCATCTCGCTATCCTCGACCGGCTACTATGCCACGCCGGGCATCGACTACGACCGCTCGGTCTTCAAGGGCCGCCCGTTCTACTACTTCGCCTATGGCGCCTCCGTCAGCGAAGTGGTGATCGATACCCTGACCGGCGAGCACAAGGTTCTGGCGGTCGACATCCTCCACGACGTCGGCCGGTCGCTGAACCCGGTGGTCGACATGGGCCAGATCGAGGGCGGTTTCATCCAGGGGCAGGGTTGGCTGACGACCGAGGAACTGGTCTACGACGCTAAAGGCCGCCTGCTCACCCACAGCCCGGCAACCTACAAGATCCCGACCGCTTCGGACCGCCCGAAGCACTTCACGGTAACCTTGTGGGACGGCGAAAACGTGGAGCCGACCATCAACCGCTCCAAGGCGGTGGGGGAGCCGCCATTCATGTTGGCGAATTCGGTATTCTCCGCGCTGAACCGTGCAGTGGCGGCAACCATGCCGGACAACCGCGCCATCCCGCCGCTAGATGCCCCCGCAACGCCCGAGCGTATCCTCAAAGCCATTGCTGGACATAGGGCCGGGCACAGGGCCGAACCATGACGCAGTGGATCGGCTGGCTGCGGCGGCTGGACAGGGACGTGCCGACAGCGATGGTCTCCATACTCGCCAGCGAGGGTTCGGCCCCGCGCGGCGCGGGCACGCGGATGCTGGTGACGGCGCAGGGTCAGGAAGGCACCATCGGCGGCGGCCAGCTGGAGTACCGCGCGGTTGATCAGGCGCGCGCGATGCTGGACCATGCGCCGGGCACGTGGCGGGTGCAGGACTATCCGCTGGGACCGCTACTGGGCCAGTGCTGCGGCGGGCGGGTGCGGCTGCTGGTGGAACATCTCGATCCTGCTGCGCTCGGCTGGCTGCATGATGCCGAACCGGGGCGGATGCTGGCGACGATACTGGAGGAAGCCGGGCCGCTGCGCACGATCTTTGACCGTGAAACCGCCACCCGTCAGTCCGCCCGAGGCCCGCGTGCCGAAGCAGGCGCGCGCATGGTGGAGCCGGTGGGTGAACGTCCGCGCCCGGTCTACCTGTTCGGTGCCGGCCATGTCGGGCAGGCCATCGCGCGGCACATGACCGGCCTGCCGCTGCACCTCGCCTGGTTCGATACCCGGCCGGAGCAGGGCGGCATCGACGGCGTCACCGTGGTGCCCGAGGAAGAGATCGCGACCTGCGTGGAGGAAGCCCCGGCGGACGCGGCGATCCTCATCCTCACGCACGATCATCCGCTGGACTATCATCTCACGCTCACCGCGTTGCGGCGTGAGAGCGCGGCTTTCGTGGGCCTGATCGGTTCATCCACCAAGATCGCCCGCTTCCGCTCGCGGCTTGCGGCGGACGGTATTTCACCCGAGGCGCTTGAGCGCCTCACCGCGCCGATCGGAGTGCCGGGCGTCATGGGCAAGGAGCCCGACGTGATCGCCATCTCCGTCTGCGCGCAGCTTCTGCAATTGAGAGGGAAATGAGTACAGCAAGACAAGTCCTCCCCGGCACGGGGAGGGGGACTGCCCGAAGGGTGGTGGAGGGGACTCGCGCCCGGACGCAGCCTGGGGTGAGGACGCCAATCCCCTCCGTCAGCCCTCCGGGCTGCCACCTCCCCGAACCGGGGAGGACGGCATGATCCACGCCTACCGCGCCGAACTGTTGTCCGTGGCCCATGACCCGCGCGATGCCGGGCCCGAGGCCGTGCGCCACGAACCCGATGGCCTGCTGGTCATCGAAGACGGCATCGTCATCGCCAGAGGCGCCTATGCCGATCTTGCCCCCCGATACCCCGGCGTCGGAATCGAAACGCTGCCCGGCCTCGTCGTCCCCGGCTTCATCGACGCGCACGTCCACTATCCCCAGACCGACCGCATCGCCTCCCACGGCGAACAACTGCTCGACTGGCTGGAAAAGCATATCTTCCCCGCCGAGAAAGCCTTCGTCGACAAGGCCCATGCCGACGCGGTGGCGGCTTTCTTCCTCGATGAACTGCTGCGCAACGGTACCACCAGCGCGCTGGTATTCCCGACCGTCCACGAACAGTCGGTCGACGCCCTGTTCGAGGCTGCGCTGAGCCGCCGGATTCGCATCGTCTCGGGCAAAGTGCTGATGGACCTTGGCCCCGAGGGCCTGAACGACACGGTCCGCACCGGCCGCGCTGAAACCGAAACGCTGATCCGCCGATGGAAGGGCAGGGGCCGCCTCGGCTACGCAGTAACCCCGCGTTTCGCTCTGGCCTCCAGCGACGAGCAGCTCGCCAATGCGGGCGCCTTGCTGGCCGAACATCCCGACGTGCTGATGCACACCCACCTCTCGGAAAACCTGCACGAGATCGCCGCCGTGGCGGGGCGTTTCCCCGATAGCGCCGATTACCTCGACGCCTACGACCGCTTCGGCCTCGTCACGCCGCGCTCGGTCTTCGCGCACGGCGTCCACCTGTCGGACCGCGCCTGCTCGCGGCTGCACGACAGCGGGGCAGGAGTGGCGATCTGCCCGTCGTCGAACCTGTTCCTCGGCTCGGGGCATTTCGATTTCGGACAGGCCGACCGCCACGCCCTGCGCCTTGGCCTGGGTACCGATATCGGCGCGGGCACTTCATTCTCGATGCTGCGGACCTCGGGGCTTGCCTATCAGGCCGCACTGGCCCGCGAGGACCGGCTGGACCCCTTCCGCGCGCTTTACCTCGCCACGGCCGGCTCTGCCGCGCTGCTTCACATCGAAGACCGCGTAGGCGCGCTGGAGCCGGGGCAGGAGGCTGACTTCGCGGTCCTGGATTGTAGCGCCACGCCGCTCATCGCCCGCCGCACGCACGAAGCAGACCTTGCGACACGCCTCTTCGCGCTCCAGATACTGGGCGACGATCGCGCCATCGCGCGCACCTACATCATGGGCGAATGTGCGTGGAGCCGTTCGTTCGCCGCATTTTCGGATTCGCCGGGTGTACACCCGACCAGAAAATGCTTCTGAGGAAACCATGACCCACACCGATTTCATCGCCGGCCTGCCCAAGGCCGAACTCCATCTCCACATCGAGGGCAGCCTTGAGCCGGAACTGATGTTCCAGCTTGCCCAGCGCAATGCGGTATCTATCCCCTATGCATCGGTGGAGGAAGTGCGTGCCGCTTATGATTTCTCCAACCTGCAGGACTTCCTCGACATTTACTACGCGGGCGCCGACGTGCTGCGTACGCGGCAGGATTTCCACGACCTCGCGATGGCCTATTTCACGCGCGCGGCGGCGGACGGGGTGCTTCACGCCGAACTCATGTTCGACCCCCAGACCCACACCGACCGGGGCATCGCCTTCGAGGAAGTGATCGAGGGCCTGCTTTCCGCCATGGCGGCGGCCGAGGCGCAGTTCGGCATGACTTCGCAGCTCATCCTCTCGTTCCTGCGCCATTTGTCCGAGGACGCGGCCTTCGCAACGCTGGAAGCGGCGGAGCCGTGGCTGGACCGCGTCACGGCGGTAGGTCTCGACAGCTCCGAAGTTGGCCATCCGCCCGAGAAATTCGCCCGCGTCTTCGCGGCAGCGCGGGCGATGGGGTTGAAGATCACCGCCCATGCCGGCGAGGAAGGCCCGCCCGCCTACGTCCATGAGGCGCTCGATCTGCTGCGTGTCGACCGTATCGACCATGGCAACCGCGCGCTTGAGGACGAGGCGCTGGTGGCACGCCTCGCGGCCGAGGGCATGACGCTGACCGTCTGCCCGCTATCGAACCTCAAGTTGTGCGTAGTGAACGACCTTGCCGACCATCCGCTGGACCGGATGCTGGCGCTGGGCCTAAGGGCGACAGTGAATTCGGACGATCCGGCCTATTTCGGCGGCTACGTGGCGGACAACTACCGCGCCGTGGCAGAGGCGAGGGGACTGTCGCGCGGCGATCTGGTAGCGCTTGCGCGCAACAGCTTCACCGGCTCGTTCCTGCCTGCCGAGGCGATTGCGGCGAATCTGGAAAAGTTGGAAGCCTACGCGGCGGAGCAAGCTTGAACCGATGTCGAACTGACGGGGCGCGTTGAAGAGCAGCGGGGGCCTGAAGATCCCCGCTGGACTCAACCCCTGCGTGGCGGGAGGTTTGGTTGGGCCTTGCCGTGTTGCGCGCAGGATGCCGATGAATTCACTGGCGCGGTGTGCGATGCTCAGGCCGCATTGGCCGGATCGACAAAAGCGCAGGGGGCCGGGAACTTACCCGCGCTTTCGCCGTTATAGGGTGTGAAGGCCGGCGCGGCGCTTCCCCCCCCTCCCGAGCTGCGCCGGTCGACTTTTTCCTCCCCGAAAAATCAGAGAGCGGTCGGCTTTTCAGCTCAGTTGGAAAGTACGGCCAGTTCAACCACGCCGCTGCCCTTACCGATGATGCCGATTTCCTCGGCCGCGGCGTCGGACAGGTCGATCACGCGGTTGCCGTGGAAAGGGCCGCGATCGTTGACGGTGACGACGACTGATTCGCCGTTGGCCGGGTTGGTTACCTGAAGCTGGGTGCCAAAGGGCAGGGTGCGATGCGCGCAGGTCAGTGCATCGGGGTCGAAGCGTGCGCCGCTGGCGGTGCGCGCGCCGGCAAGGTGGCGGCCATAGTAGCTGGCCATGCCGCCCTTGATCGGCGAAAATTCGAGTTCGAGCGAAGGCGCCTCGGCGGCGGTCACCGGATCGGTGAGGATCGAGGTGGGGGCGGTGCTGATCGCGGCTTCTGCTGCGACCGGAATCATCCGGGAATCGGCGTGGACAGGCCCTGCGAGGGTCAGGGTCATGACTGCGGCAATAGCAGCCAGTCGGCCGGTTCGACGGATTTTCAAGCAATACCCCACTGCGTCGTTGACGACGAGCGGAGTCCTAGCTTCCGGGTTCCCGGCTTACCACCCATGCAAAAGCGGCCCGTCGCGCGTTGGCAACGGGCCGCCTGATGCGGTTAAGCTGTTGGAAAGACTCTATCGACGCTGCTGGGCGAGCAGGCGCAGGCGAAGGGCGTTGAGCTTGATGAAGCCCGCCGCGTCCTTCTGGTCGTAAGCGCCAGCGTCGTCCTCGAAGGTGACGTGGCGTTCGGAGTACAGCGAATCGGGGCTCTTGCGGCCGACTACCGAGACCGAACCCTTGTAGAGCTTGAGGCGCACGGTGCCGTTCACGCGGGCCTGCGAATGGTCGATCGCGGCCTGCAGCATCTCGCGCTCGGGGGCGAACCAGAAGCCGTTGTAGATCAACTCCGCGTACTTCGGCATCAGCTCGTCCTTGAGGTGAGCTGCGCCGCGGTCGAGGGTGATCTGTTCGATACCGCGGTGGGCGCGTGCGTAAATCTCGCCGCCCGGCGTCTCGTACATTCCGCGCGACTTCATGCCCACGAAGCGGTTTTCCACCAAGTCGAGGCGGCCGATGCCGTGCTTGCGGCCCAGTTCGTTGAGCGCGGTGAGCAGGGTGGCCGGGCTCATCGCCTCGCCGTTCAGGGCAACGCCGTCACCCTTCTCGAAGTCGACAGTGATGTATTCCGGCGCGTCGGGGGCGTCTTCCGGGTTCACGGTGCGCGAGTAGACGTAGTCCGGGGTCTCGTTCCACGGGTCTTCCAGCACCTTGCCCTCGGACGAGGTGTGCAGGAGGTTGGCGTCGGTCGAGAACGGGCTTTCGCCGCGCTTGTCCTTGGGGACGGGGATCTGGTGCTGTTCGGCCCACTGGATCAGCGCGGTACGGCTGGTCAGGTCCCATTCGCGCCACGGCGCGATGACCTTGATGTTCGGGTCGAGCGCATAGGCCGACAGTTCGAAGCGGACCTGGTCGTTGCCCTTGCCGGTGGCGCCGTGGGCGACGGCGTCGGCGCCGGTCTCGTGCGCGATCTCGATGAGGCGCTTGGAGATCAGCGGGCGGGCAATCGAGGTGCCCAGCAGATAGTCGCCTTCATAGCGGGCATTGGCGCGCATCATCGGGAAGACGAAATCGCGCACGAATTCCTCGCGCAGGTCGTCGATGTAGATGTTCTCGTCGGGCAGGCCCATCAGCTTGGCCTTGGCGCGCGCCGGTTCCAGCTCCTCGCCCTGGCCGAGGTCGGCGGTAAAGGTCACAACCTCGCAGTTGTAGGTGACCTGAAGCCACTTAAGGATGACGCTGGTGTCGAGGCCGCCGGAGTAGGCGAGGACGACCTTCTTGATGGTGTCGGACATGGGGCAACGGCTCCGCGAGAATAGGCGGTGGATATACCGGCGCGCGGCTAGCAGGTGCGCCGAGGGTGCGCAATGGCGCGGTTATCGGATCGTTGTCCCGGACCTGCTCCGGGACGAGGCTATTCCGCCAGAAGCTGCTTCTCGCTATCGGCGATATAATCGCGGGTCAGGGGCAGGGCGTGGCGGCTGCGGGTGTACTGGATCTGGTAGTTGCACATGCCCCCGCTCTCGAAGGCGGCGGTGGCGCCGGCGAGGTAGAAGATCCACATACGGTAGAAGCGTTCGTCGATAAGGGCGACGATCGCCTCCTTGTTGGCGACGCAGCGCTTGTACCATTCGCGCAGGGTCTTGGCGTAGTGAAGGCGCAGCGTCTCCACGTCCGAGGCAATAAGGCGGACCTTCTCGCTGGCAGCAAGCGTTTCGCTAAGCGCGGGGATGTAGCCGCCGGGGAAGATGTACTTGCGGGTAAAGGCGTCGGTCGAGCCGGGTACGCCCATGCGGCCGATGGTGTGCATCAGCATCACGCCCTCGTCGGTGAGCATCGTCGCGCAGTCGCGGAAGAAGCGGGCGAACTGGGCCTGGCCGACATGTTCGAACATGCCCACCGAGACGATGCGGTCGAACTTGTCGCCGCGCGCGGCGAGGTCGCGGTAGTCGACCAGTTCGAAATCGATGCGGCCGGCAACGCCGGCCTCGATCGCGCGTTCGCGGGCGAGGACGAGCTGTTCCTCGCTCAGCGTGATGCCTTTGACCGAGACATCGAAATTCTTCGCAAGGTATATCGCCATGCCGCCCCAGCCGCAGCCGATGTCGAGCACGGTCTGGCCCGGCTCGATCGCCAGCTTGGCGGCGATGTGAGCCAGCTTGGCGGTCTGGGCCTCTTCAAGGCTCATGTCATCCCGGGGCCAGTAGGCGCAGGAATACTGCATGTGTTCGGCATCGAGGAACAGGCGGTAGAGGTCGTTGCCCACGTCATAGTGATGGGCGATGTTGGCCTTGGCGCTGGTGGCCTTGTTGATACCGTCTATGAGGGTGAGGACTTTGTCCGCGACCTTCTTGAGCGGCTTGGTCTCGTGCAGTTCGCCGCCCCTGTCCCAGCGGGCATTGGCGCGCAGCAGTTCCACCAGCTCCATGATGCCGCCTTCCTCGACGACCAGTTGGCCGTCCATGAAGGCTTCCGCCGCGCCCAGGCGCGGATCCCGCAGGATGCGGCGTTCGGCCGCAGGGGTGAGGCGGATGCGAACCTCGGGAAAGCCCTCATGGGGCGTTCCGAAGCGGCGCAGGCTGCCATTGGGACGGAGGACCTCGAGCACGCCCTTACGGACGCCGCGCTCAAGGAAGCGGTCTAGAATACCGAGTGCCATTAGAGGCTTTTGCGCAGTGCGGCTGCCGGGTGCAAGGGGGTACGTGTTGCAAAGTGTACATACTCAGGTTTGGCACACGCACGTTTCACGCCGCATCGTCCCGGCGCGCGAGGAACAGCACGTCGCGCGGCTGAGCGGTGAGGTG
Source organism: Novosphingobium sp. 18050 (assembly GCF_902706195.1). Classification (GTDB taxonomy): domain Bacteria; phylum Pseudomonadota; class Alphaproteobacteria; order Sphingomonadales; family Sphingomonadaceae; genus Novosphingobium. The sequence goes on from NZ_CACSJO010000025.1 coordinate 59,477, forward strand.
CTGGCCTGAATCGACATAAAGCGTCTCGCCGCTGGCGAGCCAGCCGCCGGCAAGGAACAGGGCGGCCCCGGCCACGTCCTGCGCGGTGGCGCGGCGATGCAGCAGGTTCATCCGGTGGGAGACGTCGGCTTCCGCCTCGGTCTGGTCGTGGCTGGCGAGGATAGCGCCGGGCGCGATCCCGTAAACGCGGTCGCGCGCGTCGGTGCGGGCCATAGAGAGCATCGGCAGGGTTGCCGCCAGCGCATGCTTGCTCATTGTGTAGGAAAAGAAATCGGGATTGGGGTTGAGCAGCTTCTGGTCGGTGATGTGGACCAGCCGCCGACCGCCTTTCGCCCGTGCATGCGTGAGGAACGCCTGTCCGAGCCGGACGGGCGTGGCGGCGTTGACGCGCATAGCCGAGGTGAACGTGCCGGGGTCCAGGTCTTGCGCGGTATCGAGGTCGAATACCCCGGCGCAGTTGATGAGCACCCGCCAGTCGGGGAGGCGGTGGGCCAGGTCCTTCACCATGGCGGGACCCTGTTCCCAGTCGTCGAGGTCGCAGGCGACGATTTCGGCGGAAGGCAACTGGGCTGCCAATGCCTCAGCCTGTTCGCGCGATTGGCCGTAGTGAATCACGACGTGCCAGCCCGCCGCCCCGAAAGCACGCGCGATAGCCGCGCCAATACGCTTGGCGCCGCCGGTCACCAGCATGGCGGGGCGCTCGTTCGCGGATATGGTCATGGGAAAGGCACCATTGCGCCGGCAGGTCCACATAGTCCTGAAGGAACGCTGCGGGCCGCCCCGGAGGTGGTGGCACAGGGCCTGACGGGCAAGGAAGGCACGGGCGTAAGGTACTGGGACATGGCGCCATTGGAGCATAGCCGGCCGGAGTAGGAAAGGCCCGGCAGCTCAGCGGCGCTGACAATCGTACCGGCGGGAGCAGGGCAAAGAAAAAGGCGCGCCGTTGGGGGAACGACGCGCCTTTCTCAAAGGACTGCTATCGGCTTTTTGCCGATCCGATCAGCGGCAGCGCGACTTCGAGCCGCCGCGATCGATTTCGCGGCCGAGGACTGCGCCGCCGGCCGCACCCAGCAGGGTGCCGACGGTGCGGTCACCCCGGGTGTCGATTGCGCGGCCCGCCAGGGCACCGGCAACGCCGCCGACCAGCAGGCCGGTTGTGCCGTTCTTCTTCTGGCAGCGATAGCGACCGTCGTTGCCGCGCCAGTAGCGCGACCCGTCGTCGGCGCGGTGATAGCGGCGCTTGTCGCGTGCCTCGGCCGGAGTGGTGACGGTCATGAAGGCCGGAACGCTGAGCGCCATCATGGTGGCGGCGAGAATGATTTTACGCATGGAAAGGTGCCCTCGTCGGTTGCGTGGAATGAACTGGTAACGCCGCTACTCGTTCATTGATCCACAACGTCAGATGAACGCCTCGTTGTGTTTGTAAATAGATGACGAGATGCGCTTAAGCAGCGACGAGCCGTGGGAAAATGTTACAGGCGGAAATAATTCAATGGCGGTTCAGTCCGATCCGCGTCCCGAGTGTCAGGGCATTGAAAAGGCACGCCGTCCGGCGAGGCGGAGCGCCTTTTCGCAGTCCTGAACGTGGCTCAGATCAACGGCACTGGATGTCGCCCTTGTCGATCTCGCGGCCGAGCGCGCCGCCAAGGACGCCGCCCAGAATGGTGCCGATCGTGCGGTCGCCGTTGCCGGCGATCTGGTTGCCCGCAAGCGCGCCAACACCGGCGCCGATGATCAGGCCAGTCGTGCCATTGTCGCGCTTACAGTAATAACGTCCGTCGTTGCCGCGCCAGACGTGCGAATTGCGGTCGATACGGCGGGGCTGCGAATAGCGACCGCGCGAATCGTAGACATTGCTGCGGCGATCGTCGCGGCGGTTGTCCCGGCGATCGTATCGGTCGTTGCGGCCATCGCGGTCACGGTCGTTCCAGCGCGGTGGATCGGCCATGACCGGGGTGATGGGAAGGGCGGTGACGGTGGCGGCAAGGGCGGCCAGCGCCAGCAGGGATTTCTTCATTTTCCTACGTCTCCTGCGATGCTTATATGCGAAATCGGTCGTCGCATTTCGATAGCCTGTGTCCGAACCGGCGATGAACTGCGCGCACGAATGCACAGGCCACAGGATGGACCGGGCTTTATCGGGGTGCAACGCGCCAATGTGCAAAAGGCTGCGGAAGGTACGTAATGCTTCTCGATCTCGTTGACGTGTTCGGTTCCGGCCCGCTGAGCGGTAATCCGCTGGCGGTTGTGCGCGGGGGCGAGGAGCTGGACGATGCGGCCATGCTGCGTCTGACGCAGTGGCTTGGATATTCGGAAACCACGTTCCTGTTGCCGCCCGAGCATCCCGATGCCGATTACCGTGTACGCATCTTCTTTCCGGCGGGCGAACTTCCGTTTGCAGGGCACCCGACGCTGGGCACCGCCCATGCCTGGCTGGCTGCGGGTGGCGTTCCCAGGCAGGCGGGCCGAGTGGTGCAGGAATGCGGCATCGGCCTTGTCGAAGTGCGCGAGGATGAGGGGCGGCTGGCATTCCGCGCGCCGCCGCTGATTCGCTCAGGCCCGCTTGACGATCCCGACCGCGCCGAGGCTGCGCGGCTTGCCGGGGTGGACGAGGCGCAGATCGTCGCCGCCGTCCACGCCGCCAATGGCCCGGGCTGGCAGCTGCTGCACCTCTCCTCGGCCGAGGCGGTGCTGGCGGCCGAGCCTGTTTCCCATGCCCCCGTCGGCACCGATGTGGCTCTGCTCGGTGCCATCGCGCCGGGCGGCTTAGCGCAGTTCGAAGTGCGCGCCTTCTTTGCCGATCCCGCCGGCAAGCTGCTTGAGGACCCGGTGACCGGCAGCCTCAACGCGGCAGTGGCGCAGTACCTCTTCGCCAGCGGACAAGCGCAGGGCAGCTATATCGCTGCGCAGGGTCGCAAGGTTGGCGCGGACGGTCTCGTTCACTGCTCGCAAAGGGCGGATGGCGAGGTATGGATCGCCGGCCGGGTGGAGACGGTCTCCACCGGCGGCGTCCTCTTTCCGCAGGGTTAGCCCGGCTTTTTCGGCAGAGCGATCTCGGCGGTGCCGGTGCACATGGTGGTACCCTTCTGGTTCTTCATCAGGTGCTTGACGTGGACGAGATGGCGCCCGTCCGCGTCGACCGACTTGTCGACCACTTCGGCGGTCTGGATCGTCACATCGCCGGTCAGGGCAGGGCCACGGTAGTTGGCGACCGAGTGGACCACCATGCCATGCTCGCCCGCCCAGCCCGAGAGGTAGTCCGTCACCCATGAGCCCATCGAGGCGCCGTAGCCATAGCCGCGCGGCATTCCGATTCGCCTTGCGAACTTCGGGAACAGGTGCCCGCGCGAAGGGCCGTAATAGGCGCCATCGGTGAGGAAGGGGTTGACCTTGAGCATGTCCGGGTCGTTCTCGTAGCCGGCCATCTCGGGCGTGAAGCCGAGGCCTTCGAGATCCTGCTTTCGCAAGTCGATAGCACCCCAGGTATTAACGATATAGGCGCGCCATTCGGTGGCGAAGCTGGCGATCGAGTGAGGGCCGAAGACGCGCTCGGGAAGCTGGTCGCCCACCGCCAGATCGTCCCACCAGCGTTCGCCGTGGCCCAGGTCATGCAGCATCTGTACCCATGCAAAGCGACGCTCCTCCATGGCTTCCACTTCGGCGTCGGTCCATTCCGGCTCGTCGAAGTCGTCCGTCTTGACGTTGTCGCCGCCCGCCGATGCCCGGTAGCGGATCGAAGTGGAGCGCTGGCGGGCAATCTGCTCGCCGTCCTGGTTGGAATAGTTGTTGTCGCCGCGCTGGAAGCAGGTGGGGCCGAAGCCGGTCTGCTTCACGGTGTAGTCGAAGGGTACGCGGGTATTGGTGACTACGTCACCGGGCTTGATGCGGGGGCCGAAGAACCACCACTCGTCACCGCCGAACAGGAGGTGCGAATTGTCGATCCGGCCCACGCAGGCCGGCGCGGCGCCGTGGCCGTCGTCGGTCGCGATGGCGAAGCTCTGCGGTGCGACGAGGGCCCCCCAGCGGCTGGCCTGCGCAGTGGCGGGATCGAAGTGGACGAGGTTGGGGTAATGCATCGCGTGGACCCAGCGGCGGATGTCGTTGGGGGCGATCTCCTCGCGCAGGGGCGAGAAATCCATGGGCTTGCCCAGGTACTGATCGATATCGGAGCAGTCGAAATCTTGGTCGCTCATTTCAGGGTCTCTCTCGCGTTTTCAATATTGGCGCTGGCCGGTTGCGTCGTCGGCTTTGAAGACGGCAATCGGCTCGATCGCTTTGAGCATCACCAGCGGGATCACCCGCGTCGTGGCTTTCTGATAGTTTCCGTAGAAGGGATGGCAGTCGACCATGAAGGCCCAGACCTTGTCGCGCTCGGCGCCTTCAGGTTCGCGCCAGGTAGCACGGAAGGCCTGGGTAGCGACCTGGAAGTCGATCGTCTCGGCCTCGCGCACGTTGAGATACCAGGCCGGGTGATGGTCGGCCCCGCCCTTGGAGGCGCAGATCACCACTTCGCCGCCGATGTCGGCATAACAAAGCGGGGTGATGAAGATCTTGCCGCTTTTGCGGCCGGTGTACTTGACCAGGCAATGCGTCGCGAAAGCCCGGCCGCCCACGGGGGTCACGTCCATGATGTGCCCCTTCGCGCCCCCGGATTCGAGGTACATGTCGCGGTGCTCGGTGATCCAGTCCTTGCGGGTGTCGCGGATCGCGGCTGACGTGTCGTCGCTCATGGCTTCTTCCTCTCCTGCCGAAGCGGGGCGGAAGATGGCCGATGGAGGAGGTGGGCGTCTAATCCCGAATGGGTACGCCGGCCAGTGATCGCCCCAGCGGTCTAGCGTCAGTCCGCCGGAGCTTCCTTTTCCGGCGGGAAGGCGATGTGGGCTATAAGGTTGTCGATGAAGGCTTCATGCTGGGCCTTAGTTGCCTTTGTCGGGCGCAGGAGGAGGTCGGTGCGATAGCCGGAAACGGTGGAGACGATGAACTGGGTGAGCCGCGCCGCCTCGTCAGCCTCGAAGCGCGTCGAGAAGAAGCCGGTGAAGGCGGCGCGCATCTTGACTGGCCCGCGCTCGTAGAACATTTCCTTGATCTCGGGGAAGCGTCCGCCTTCACTCACCACTAGCCGGTAGAGCAGCGCCGAGTTCACGTTCAGCAGGCAGTCCAGGAACCGTATGCAGGCGCGCCGCAAGGCGGCTGGCGAGAAGGTCTGGCCGGTCAGCACTTCCTCGATATCGCGCGAGAACATTGCGATATGCATGTCGATGACTGCGGAAAACAGCTCTTCCTTGGAGGAAAAGTGTGCCCACAAGGTCGCCTTGGAGCCGCCGAGGGTGTCTGCGATCGCGGACATCGTGGTGGCTGCGTAGCCATGTTCCAGAAACAAAAGCGTGGCAATGCGCACGATCTCGGCGCGTTTGCGTGCTTTGTTGAGCTCTCGTTTTCCGATCATTTCCGTCATAGGCGTACCATCTAGTACACTTTTTGTTTGACAGGTTCAACCCGCGTCTCGATGAATGTACACTGATGAGTACGCATATGAACCCGCGATTCGCGGCAGCATCGCTGCTGGCGATCACACTTTCCCTCGGGGCCTGCACGGCGCCCGATCTCGGCCCGCGTTCGCAGTTGACGCCGCCGGGCGGGCTTGAGGCTGGCCAGTCACTGACCAGCAACAGTTCCGCCTTGCGCGACTGGCCGCGTGAGCGCTGGTGGACCGCCTATGGCGACCCCCAGCTCGACGCTCTGGTAGAGGAAGCGCTGGCCGGATCGCCCAGCGTTGCCGCCGCCCAGGCCCGTATCCGCCAGGCACGCGGTGCGGCTGGTATCGCCGGCGCGGCGCTACTGCCCACACTGGGCGGGCAGGGCTCCGCGGGGTTCACCAAGCAGTCCTACAACAATGGCGTGCCGGCCGAGTTCGTTCCCAAGGGGTGGAACAGCACCGGCACGCTGGCACTCTCGGGTGACTTCGACCTCGACCTCTGGGGTGCCAACCGCAAGGCCCTGGCCGCCGCGACGTCGGAAGCCGAGGCCGCCGAGGCCGACGCCCGGCAGGCTGAGCTGATGATCTCCAGCAACGTGGTCTCCTCCTATTTCGACCTCGCCCGCCTGGTCGAACGCGGCAAGGCGCTGGGTGATGCCACCAAAGCGCGCGGCTCCTTCGTTGACCTGACTGGCCAGCGCGAACGCGAAGGTATCGACAACCAGGCTCCGATACGCCGTGCGGAAGCGGCTGCAGCTACTGCGCGCGCTGCTTTCTCTGCGAATGAAGAACAGACCCTGCTTCGCCGGCATGCGCTCGCTGCGCTGCTCGGCAAAGGCCCCGACCGTGGACTGGCAATTACCCCCCCTGCCATCGCCACGGTTCCCGAGGTGGGTATTCCCACCGATGCGGGCATCGCGCTTGCAGGTCGCCGCCCCGACATCGTCGCGGCGCGCCTGCGAGCCGAGGCGGCCGGCGCCCGGATCGACCAGGCCAAGGCAGCGTACATGCCCAACATCAGCTTGCGCGGCCTGTTCGGCCTGACCTCGCTGGGCCTGTCCAACCTGATCGACAGCGGCTCGACTTACGGCAGTGGCGGTGGCGCGCTCAGCCTGCCTATCTTCCAGGGTGGACGCCTGAAGGGCCAGTTCACGCAGGCGCGCGGCGGCTATGACGCTGCCGTTGCCAATTACAACGAGACCGTGGTGGGCGCGCTGCAGGAAGTTGCCGATGCGCTTGCCAGCCGCGATGCCGCTGCCGGACAGGAGCGCGACGCGGCAGAAGCGGCGCGTACCTCGCAGGTCGGCTATGACCTGTCGATGCAGCGCTTCCGCGGCGGCCTTTCCAACTACCTCGACGCACTGACCGCCCAGACCGAAGCGCTGCAGGCGCGCGAAGCGGCGATCGATGCCCATTTCCGTACTCTTGCCCTGGAAGTGGCGCTGCAACGCGCGCTTGGCGGCGGCTTCGCAGACAATTCCAGTGAGAAGGCTCCCGACAATGACTGATGGCGTGCAGGACCAGAAGAACGGTTCCGGCCCAGATGCTGGCGAAAGCGTGATCGAGAAGAAGAACCGCAAGCCGCTGTTGATCGGTGTTGCGGTGGTGGTCGTGGTGGCCGCCGTAGTCTACTTCCTCTATGACGAGTTCATCGGCAGCCGCTCGGTCTCGACCGACAATGCCTATGTTGGGGGTGAAAGCGCGGAAGTGACACCGCTCACCGCCGGTCAGATCGCCGAAGTTCTGGTCACCGATACCCAGCCGGTGCGCAAGGGCCAGATCCTGATGCGTCTCGACGACAGGGACCAGCGCATCTCGCTGGCTCAGGCCGAGGCCGGGTTCGAATACGCCACCCGCCGCTATGGCCAGTCGCTGGCGAACGGGAACGCACTCGGCGCAGCGGCCGATGCCAGCGCCACGCAGATCGCTTCGGCCATCGCCAAGCAGGCATCCGCGCAGGCCACGCTCGCCAAGGCGCAGGAAGACTTCCGCCGCCGCAACGCGCTTGCCGGTGGCGGTGCTGTTTCCGCCGAAGAATTGACCTCTGCCCGTCAGGCACTGGCTTCGGCCCAGGCTGCCGGACAGGAAGCCAGCGCAGCCGTCGCTCAGGCGCGAGCCAGCGCCATCAGTGCCCGCCGTCAGGAAGAAGCCGCGCTTGCCCTGACCAAGGGCACGAGCACCCAAACCGCTCCGGAAATCCTGCTTGCCAAGGCGCAGCTCGCAACCGCCCAGCTGGCGATGGAGCGTACCATCATTCGCGCCCCGATCGAAGGTGTTGTCGCCAAGCGTTCGGTGCAGGTCGGCCAGAAGATCGAGATGGGCACCGTCGCGATGATGATCGTGCCGGTGAACGCGCTCTACGTTGACGCCAACTTCAAGGAAGATCAGCTCGGCAAGGTCCGCTCGGGCCAGGCGGCTACCGTGACCTCCGACTTCTACGGCGACGACGTGAAATACCATGGCAAGGTCGTCGGCTTCGCAGGCGGCACCGGGGCGGCGTTTTCGCTTATCCCGGCGCAGAACGCGACCGGCAACTGGATCAAGGTGGTGCAGCGCCTGCCGGTGCGCATCGAACTCGATCCCAAGGAGCTGAAGGAACATCCGCTGCGGATCGGCCTGTCGATGGAAGCCAAGATCGACCTGTCGAGTAAGGACTGATGGCAGGCGCTGCATCAGCGGCGGGCGCTGCGCCCAAGTCAGGCGGCGGCGCTCCGGCGCAGCCGCTGACCGGCGCGAAGCTGGTCCTGGCCGGGCTTGTGCTGGCCATGGCGAACTTCGTCGTCGTGCTCGACACGACGATCGCCAACGTTTCGGTTCCGCATATCGCGGGCGGCCTTGCAGTTTCCGTATCGAGCGGGACCTGGGTCATCACGTCCTACGCCGTCGCCGAGGCGATCTGCGTGCCGCTCACCGGCTGGCTCTCCAACCGCTTCGGCACATTGCGCGTCTTCATGCTGTCGCTGATCGGGTTTGGCCTGTTTTCGACGCTTTGCGGGCTTTCGACCTCGCTTTCGATGCTCGTCGTGTTCCGTCTGGGGCAGGGCTTTTGCGGCGGTCCGCTGATGCCGCTGACGCAGACGCTGCTGCTGCGAATCTTCCCCAAGGAGATGCACCCCAAGGCGATGGCGATGTGGGCGATGACCGTCGTCACCGCGCCGATCGCCGGGCCGATCCTGGGCGGCTATATCTCCGACAACTGGTCGTGGGAGTGGATCTTCTTCATCAACGTGCCGATCGTTGCGCTGATCTTCTTCGGTGTGTTTACCCTGCTGCGCGGGGCGGAAACGCCGACACAGAAGCTGCCGATCGACAAGATCGGTCTGCTGCTGCTGGTGATCTGGGTCGGCGCGTTCCAGATGATGCTGGACCTGGGCCGCGACGAGGATTGGTTCTCGTCGGGCAAGATCGTGTTGCTGGCCTGCATCGCGGTGGTCGTCTTCGTCGCTTTCGTGATCTGGGAGCTGACCGAGGACCACCCGATCGTGGACATCAGCGTGTTCCGACATCGAGGCTTCTCCGCCTCCACACTATCGCTGACGATCGCTTTCGGCACCTACTTCGCCTCTATCGTCATCATTCCGCAGTGGCTCCAGACCTCGATGGGCTACACGGCGACGGAGGCGGGCCGGGCCATGGCGTTCAGCGGTGTGCTGGCGGTTGTTGCCTCCCCCTTCGTGCCCAAGCTCATGCAGCGTTTCGACCCCCGGCTCATCGTCTTCGTCGGCGTGACCTGGATCGGCATCTGCGCGCTGATGCGCATGACATGGTCGACCGAGATCACTTTCTGGTCGATCGCCATGCCGCAGCTTTTGCAGGGACTGGGCGTCTCGCTCATGATCGTGCCGCTGACCACCATCAGCTTGAGTTCGGTCCTGCCTCGGGAAACCGCTTCGGCGGCGGGCATCGCGAACTTCGGGCGAACGCTGGCAGGCGCGGTGGCCACCGCGATCGTGTCGACGGTCTGGAGCGACATGTCGCGTGAGCGCTCTGCCGAGATCGCCGGCACGCTCAACGGCGCCGGTGCGCTGTCCCAGAACCTTCAGGACAGGGGCTTCTCGGCCGAGCAGGCACGCGGGACGATTGCGCAATTGGTGGAGAACCAGGGAACGGCCGTCGCCACTGGACACCTCTTTGTCATCTGCGCCATCGCCCTGTTCCTTGCCGCGCTGACGATCTGGCTGGCCCCGCGCCCGCCCAAGAACGTGAAGGCCGCCTCGGGGCACTGATATCAAGGCGTTAGGATGCTGACGCATCCCGCCTTGGAAACACTCAAGCGCCGCACGGGCTCTCGCCTGAGGCGGCGTGCCTTCGGGTCGCACCAAAGGCAAGACGGCGTTCCGGCCGGACGGAAAGACAGGCAGCCCCCCAGCCTCTCGCCTTTCCGTCCGGTCGGCACACCGGCCGGTCGCTTACGCCCCTTGCGCTGGCGGCTGGCCGCTCCCATCCTCGACTGATGATACAGGATGGTTCTCCAGACGCACGCCGCCAGGCCCCGGCTACCGAGCGAAACCGCGACCCGATCCTCTCGGTCCTGCGCGAGGTGCTGCCGCTTTCGGGGCGGGTGCTTGAAGTCGCCGGCGGGACCGGCGAACATGCCGTCCATTTCGCCGCCGCGCTGCCCGACCTGCTTTGGCAGACGAGCGATCCCGATGCGGGTGCACGCGCATCGATCGCGGCGTGGCGGGCGGATGCTGGCCTGTCCAACCTCCTGGAACCTATCGCGCTCGACGCCGCTGCCGACTGGCCCGACATGACCGTGGAGGCGGTGGTGTGCATCAACATGATCCACATCAGCCCCTGGACGGCGACTGAGGGACTGATGACGGGCGCGGCGAAAGTTCTGGGCTCCGGTCATCCACTGGTACTTTACGGGCCGTACCGGCGGGGCGATCGTACACTGGAGCCGGGCAATGCCGTATTCGACGAGGACCTGAAGCGCCGCAATCCCGATTGGGGCCTGCGCAGCGTGGAGGACGTGCGTGCCTGTGCGCTCGACTATGGACTGGCGTTCGACCAACTGGTCGAGATGCCGGCCAACAACCTGATGCTGGTCTTCAGGAAGCGTTGAAGCTGCTGCGCGAAAGGCGGGGCAGAACCAGCGCCTGGCCCACCGCACGGGCGGCGAACAGCACGGCAAAGGCGGCCCATAAGCCATGGTTGCCCAAGGGCCGCAATTCCACCAGTAGCGCCAGATAGAGCACCATCGCCGCTGCCATCGTCCCCAGCATGGCGCGGGTCCAGCCGGCCCCCACGAACACGCCGTCGAGCACGAATGAGACGACACCGAGCAGCGGCAGGAGGGCTAGCCACACGGCATAGTCGCGGGTCGCTGCGATAACCTGCGGATCGGTACTGAAGGCTCCGGCAAGCCATGCGCCGCCAAATGCGTAGAGGCACGAGACGGCCAGCCCTGTCAGTCCGCCCCAGACCAGCGCGGCGCGCACGGCGGCGTTGAAGCGGCTGCGCGCGCCGGCCCCCAGGGCCTCTCCGCAGAGCACTTGCGCCGCGCTCTCGAAGCCGTCGAGCAGCAGGGTGGCCAGCATGAACAGCTGGAACAGTATGCCGTTCGCCGCGAGCGTCACCGGCCCGGCCTGCGCTCCGCTGCGTGCGAAGATCAGCAGCGCGGTGGTCAGCAGCAGGGTCCGGGCGAAGAGATCGCGGTTGAGGGCGAACAACTGCATCAGGTCTGCGCGCGCCCATGTCGCGCGATGACCAAGTGCGGCCAGCGCCTCGCGCGCAGCGCCTTCGCGCACGACGACGGCGGCGAGCAGCGCGAACTTGAGAGCCTCGGAACTGACCGTTGCGGTGGCGACACCGGCCACGCCCCAATGCGCAACCAGCACAAGCAAGAGGTCCAGCGCGATGTGGACGAGGTTGGCGGCGATCTCGACATAGAGGACATATCGCAGCTTGCGCCGCCCGATCAGCCAGCCCACCAGCACGCAATTGGCCAGCCAGATCGGCCCGGCCCAATAGCGGATCGCGACATAGGCCCGGGCGTCTTCGCGCAGCGGCCCGGTCGCGCCCAGCAGATCCAGCCCGAGGGAGATCGCCCAGGGCATGGCGAGCAGCAGCAGCGCACCGATCCCCATTGCCACGGTCATGGCGCGGGCAAGGGTCTGGCCCTGCACCGGCCCGTCGCCGCGGCCGCTGCCCTGCGCAGTCAGGGCGACGGTGCTGGTGCGCAGGAAGTTGAATATGTTGAGCAGGCCCAGCATGAACTTGGCGCCCAGTTCTACCGCGCCTTGCGCCGGGGCGTCGCCAAGGCGACCGATCGCCCACATGTCGGCCAACCCGAACAAGGCCGTTGCCACGTTGGTCAGCATTGCCGGCAAGGCAATCGACCAAAGCTGGCGGGCGGTATCGCTTCGGGTC
>NZ_CACSJO010000026.1 GCF_902706195.1 Novosphingobium sp. 18050
ATCGAACAGATCTGGATCAGAAAAACCAGTTCAGGACTTAGAGCGCTACAGCTCGCCAATGAGATTTGGATCTGATCCGCGGATCACCATACCGGCCAGCGGTTTCTGAGTGCCGTATTCAAAGGCCTTACAGAAGACCGCACTCGATCACTAACCCAGACGGCCAGAAACCTCTTGCATCACGGGCGGCAACCACAGAAGGCCTGAGCCTAGCTTGATCGTTGAGAGCAGGACCGTGGTTGACGGAATTGTCGAGATGTCGGGTCGCTTGGCAACTGCCGAAGCAATCTGCCCGGACTGCGCTACCCTATCAACATCCTTCCACAGCCGATACGACCGCACACTTTCGGATTTGCCGATCAGCGGAAGCATGGTCCGGCTTCGTTTGTCGGTGCGTCGGTGCGTCGGTTCCGCTGCACCTACAAGCCTTTTCTCCGGCGCATGTTCAACGAGCCATTGGTGCCGCCAGTTGGCCGTCGATATGGGCACAGGGTAGGGGGCATCGCAGAATCTGGTCGTAAACGTACGCTACCCGGCGAACTGCAAGGTATTGCTATGCTTGATTATCTTCTTAGTCAGACACTAAGGGCATGCATGACCTCAAAACCCTTGATCGTGGCGTAGGCTGTTTCAACGATTTTAACCCGCGCACCGACCGTATCCATTGTTTGAGTTTGCCATGGTCGACCTCGATCACATTATTCAGATATTTGACTTGACGATGCACCGTAGCCTGGGGCAGTTTCCCCTCCTTCTTCAACGCCGTGATCACCAGACCATAGGTCGGCGCCTTGTCGGTGTTGATCGTCAGCGGCTGCTGCCAAGCTTTGAGGCCATTCAACGCCTTGCCCGGAAAGCGCTTCGGCACTTTGGCATTGCGCGTAGGTGAGAGGGAGAAATCGATCGTGCCACCATCCTTATCGACGGCACGATACTGGTAAGTCCAACGCTCTTTGACCTTGATGTAGATTTCATCAACCCGCCAGCTGCGCCAAATCGACGGACTTTTCCAATACCAGCGCAGCCGCTTTTTCCATTTCAGGCGCATAGCGCTGGACCCAGCGACAAATCGTCGAATGATCAACATGAGTTCCACGCTCGGCCAGCATAGTTTCAAGATCCCCGTAGCTGACCCCATAGCGGCAGTACCATCGCACCGCCCATAAGATCACTTCCCCACCAAAATGCCGCCCTTTGAAATCGCTCATTAGGCTGCCCCAAGCTAATCATGCTGAAGCTTCAATCTCCGGATCAAAGTTTGCAACAGAGCCATTGAGTTCACGCCTTGCTTCTAATAGGTTGGAATTGATGTTCGCAACCACATTGGTTCAAACAAGCTTCATATAAAGTCGATTCTAAGACCGCCGGCGCGTCCCGACTTGCTGACCTGGTCGAGCGCGATAATTGCGGCCGTGTTCCCAGTCCCGCCACGAGTGGTGGAGCCCAATCAACAACATCGAGTAAGTCGGGCCGGTGGTAAAGCACGTCAGTTTGAGCCTCCGCCCAGCGAGAGCGTCAAGATTGGGCGTATTGATCTCCCCTCCGAACGCGCTGAAGTCCGAATAGCTGAGGTCGTTGACGACGAAGACGACGAAGTGGGGCCGCTGCGCCTGCCGTTCCTTGCCTCCGCTGGCAGTCCGGCGGGAATCGTATAGCCTGCTGCCAGCAAAGCGAATTCCGTGCCAAATTATTCTCCCATAAGATCCCTGTAGCTCACCACTTGATACGCAGCGTCGCGCCTACCGTCCGGGGGTCGCCGACCGATCCGGAGATGAGACCGAACGTCCCAGGCGAGCGCGAGATGTAGTAATTCTCGTTCGTCAGGTTGCGGGCCCAGAATGCGAAGTCGTAGACCCCATCCGCCGTACGCAGCCCGATGCGAGCGTTGAGCAGGCCGTAGCCGGGCACATTGCCGTAGATGCTGTTGGTGGGCGTCGCATTGAACGACGAGCGGTGCAGGTAGTCGGCATGTGCGTAGGCCTCGAAAGTCTGGTCCAGCGGCTGCGCCGCGTCGGCGCCCAGCGAATAGGCGAATTTAGAGACGCCCGGCAGGCGCACGCCCGACAGGTCCTGGACCTGCACCGTGCCCGGTATCGACAGCTCAGGCCGCTGCGGCGCGTTGGCGTAGCTGACGTACTTGGCGTCGGTATAGGCGGCCGACGCGGTCAGGTTGATCCAGCGGCTCGGCGAGAAGGAGAGATCGGTTTCAATGCCCTTCGATCGGACCTTGGGGATATTGGCGATGTATTGGTTCGCCGCCGTGGTACCGGGAAACTGTTCCGAAATGTTGGCCTGGTAGTCCCTGATCTCGGTCAGGAAGGCCGCGGCGTTGAAGGTCACCTTGCGGTCGAACCACTGCGACTTCAGGCCGATCTCGTAGGCGTCGACGGTTTCAGGATCGACCGTCGGCCGGCTCGCGCCGCCGGCGGTGACGTTGAGCCCGCCCGACTTGCTGCCACGTGAATAGCTGGCATAGACCAGCGCGTCCGGCGTCACCTTGTAGCCCAGCGTCAGCAGCCCCGACACGGCATCGTCCTTGAGCGCGGCGTCGAAAGACAGGTTGCTGAGCTGGTTAGCGGGAGCATTGCGGATCGCGGTGACGGCTGCCGCCTGCGCGGATGTCAGCGTGGCGACGTTCACTCCGCTGCTGGCGTTCTGGAAACGCGAGAACGAGCCGTCTTTGTCCTCGTGGGTGTAGCGCAGGCCGCCGGTCAGCGTCAGGTCGTCGGCGATGTGCCAGTCGAGCTGGCCGAACGCGGCGTAGCTCTTGGTGGTCGGCTCCGAATAGCTGTCCGCCTCGAAACCGTTGAGAGCCAGCGCGGTGTTGGCGATCGTGCTGGCCGGCACGGTGGCCGGGTTGAGGTTCCAGGCGGCGAAGTCGGCGCCGTACTGGGTTGCGCCGTATCCGCGGATGACCTGCCAGAAGTAGAAGAGGCCCGCAACGTAGTCGATCTTGTTGTCGCCGTTGGAGGCTATGCGCAGTTCCTGGCTGAACTGGCGCTGGAAGTTCTGCTGCTGCGCCTTGAGGTTGACGGCAAGCGAGGTGCCGTCGCCATCGTTCGCTGGATACCAGTCCCACCAGCGATACGCCGTGACCGAGGTCAGCGTGGCCGGCCCCAGGTCCCAGTCGACTTGCCCGGAGACGCCGTAGCTCTCCATATTGGCCTGGAAGGGTGAATCTGCATTGCCCACCCGCTGGAAGGCGTCAGGCTCGGGCAGTGTATAGCCCGTGCGCGCGGCGCGGTCGAAGATATTGTTGGCGATGCGGGCGCCATTGGCATACGTAGAGAAGTAGCCGTCGATCAGGCTCAGCGAGTAATGCTGCTTCTGCTTCGAATAGTCGCCGATGATGCGGATCTTCACGTCGTCGGCGGGCTTGACCAGTAGTTGCCCGCGCACTGTGAAGTTGTCGTAGTCCTGCGCCTTGCGAAGATCATAGCGGTTGAGCAGGAACCCGTCGCGGTGGGTGTCGGCGAGGCTGAGCCGCAGCGCGACTTTGTCGGCTATGAGCGGCGCCGATCCCGAGAAGCGCACCTGGTGATAGCCGTAGTCGCCCAGCGTCGCCTCGCCCGTGAATTCGGGATCGAAGCTCGGCTCGCGCGAGGTCACGTTTATCGCGCCCGCCGTGGTGTTCTTGCCGAACAGCGTGCCCTGCGGCCCGCGCAAGACCTCGACCTGCGCAAGATCGACGAGGTCGAACTGCGACTGGCCCGGCCGTCCGTAGTAGACCCCGTCGAGGTAGAAGCCGACGCCGTACTCCAGCCCGTCCACCGCGAGCGAGGAGTTGGCGCCGAGACCGCGAATGTTGATGTTGCTGTTGCGCGGGTTGAAGCTGGCGATCTGCAGGCTGGGCACCAACTGCTGGATCTGATTGAGCGTAAAGTTGCCGGTGCGCTCCAGGGCCTCGCCGCTGACTACGCTGATCGCCACAGGGACATCTTGTGAGTTCTCCTCGCGGCGCCGGGCGGTGACGAGGATGGGGGCTCCGAAGCCGCCCTCCGCGTCCTCGGCGACCGCATCCGCCGTGCTGGCGTCGGCGGTCGTGCCCTCCGCGGCGAGCGCCGGGCTTATTCCCGCAAGCACCATCGCGGCGACGCTCGCATTCAGGAGCGCTAGGCGTCTGCCGGCGGGTTTGATGGTCTTCATGATCGTTCCCTGTTTTCCTGTGTTCTTGGCGCACGCCGGCTCTCTGCGTGACCGGCGCGCGGGTAGGCACGGCGGGAGACGGCGACTGGCCGGCTCCCGCGTGGTTGTCCTCAATGGATGGACCAGGCGGCTACGGGCCGCCCGGAGCGGTCAGCGCGAAGGGCGCTCACCCGCCGCAACAACGCGCACCAACTGCCGCTGGGCGTTGCCGTAGTCCGCGACGCCCTTGTGCTGGACGGCGCGGTTGTCCCAGATCGCGATCGTTCCGGGGCGCCACTTGAGGCGCACCTGATGCTCGGGCTGGGAGAAACGGTGCTTTAGATAGTCGAGCAATTCCCTGCCCTCGCCCTCGGGAAGTCCGACGAGTTCCTCGGTGAAGCCCTCGTTGACGTAGAGGACCTTCCGGCCGCTGAACGGGTGCGTGATCACCACCGGGTGCCGCACGCCGTTGTAGCGGCCGAGGTAGTCGTCGAGGTCGGCCTTGTCGGTGATGAGCTTGTAAGCCTTGCTGTTCGGCCGATGGATTGCGGTCAGAGTGTCGATCCGGTCTTTCACCTCCTGCGATAGCCCTTCGTAGGCAGAGACGCCGCTCGACCAGACGGTGTCGCCGCCAAGATCGGGAGCGATCACGCTGCGCAGTACTGACACGAGGTAGGGCTTCTCGAGCTAGGTGGCATCCGCATGCCAGGGCGTGCCGTAATAGGCGTTGGCATAAGGCCCGGTGTTCATCGGCTGGATGTCCTCGTCCTTGACGCCGCGCCGCTTGGCGATGCTGTCGGCGACGGGAGGGCCGAACACGCGGCCGATGGCGGCCTGCTGTTTGTTGTCGACGCCGGTGTCGCGGAAGAACAGGACCTGATGCTCCCACAGCAGCGAGCGCAGGAGCGCGGCGGTAGGCTCGGCGATCGGCGCGGCAAGGTCGATACCGCGCACGTCGGCGCCGAGATTGGCCTCGACCCGGATGACCTCGACGGCGCCGACGGCGTGAGTTTCGATGGCCTTGAGATTGGTGAATGCATTCATCGTAACGGTCCTTTCAACGGTCTGGAGCCGAGGCTCAGGATGCGGATGCGAGGTTCACCTGACGGTCGAGTTCGCGGCGGACGGCGGCATGGCTTGCCTCCTCGAGCGGGAAGCCGCGCAGCATGAGCGCGGAGGCAAGGTGCGCCAAAGCCGGGCCGAGCGCGAAGATCAGCAAGAGTGCGCTGAGGGCCTCGGGGCTCTGGCCGGCGGCGGCGGGATCGAACCCGGCGAAGGCGACCAGCGGGAAAGCAACCCCGACGGCGAGCGCCATGCCTGCCTTCATCGAGATGCTGAAGGTCGAGAAGAACAGCGCCGTGCGGTCCTGTCCGGTCTTCAGCCGATGATGGTCGGCGACGTCGGCAACCATGGCGCGCAGCATCAGGTTGCCTGATCCTTGTACGAGACCCTGTGCTATGGTCAGGCCGATCAGCAGGGAAAGATTCCCGGGTGTCACCAGCAGCAGCGAAAGGTTGATCGCCACCTGCACCAACTCGCCGGTGATGGCGGTGCGGTGCTTGCCGAGGCGGGCGGCGATACTCATCCAGATCGGCCCGGCGACGATGCCGAACACAAACTGCGAGAGCAGGAGGACCGCGCCGAGTTGCGGCAGGCCCATGTAGAAGGTGACGACGAACAGGAACAGGCTGCCGCGCACCCCCTGCCCGAACGTCACGGCGAGGTCGGAAAGCACCACGCGCAGCAGCAGCCTCTCGCCAGGATAAGGCGCAGCGTCTCGGTCAAGCGCGGGCGTTCGCGCTTGACGGGCGACGGTGCCAGTGGCGCGTCCGGGAAGGCGCGCAGCGTCAGGAAGGCGGCGGGCACCAGCGTCAGCAGGATCACTCCGCCCATCGCGGCAAGACGCAGGCGGTCGTCGCCGGGCCGGACCTGGTCGATCAGCGCGGGCAGAAGCATCACCAGCAGCAGCGCACTGGCGCTGGCGACGGTCACGAAAGTCGCGATGCGGGTGCGTTCGTGATAGTCGGTCGAAATCTCGCCCGACCACGCCAGGTATGGTATCTGGATCATCGCCCAGCCTAGGTAGAAGGCGAAGAGCGCAATACCGAGATAAAGTGGGGTCACGGCTTCCGGCGGGAAGAACAGCGCGATCGTCGCGAGGGCGTACACCACCATGCCGCCCGCGATCCACGGCCGGCGCCTGCCGAAGCGGCCGCTGGTGCGGTCGCTGAGCATGCCCACCACCGGATCGGCGAAGGCGCCCCAGCAGATGCGGAGGACGTGCTACAGGACGCGTTCCTCCGCTGGGCCCGGACGGACAGAGAGGCGGTGCGCGTCCCTGCCGCTTTCCTGCGCCGCATGGTTACACGCCTCTGCCTCGACCACCTCAAATCCGCTCGTGTGAAGCGGGAAAGCTATATCGGCCCCTGGCTCCCCGAACCGATCGTCGAGGAAGAGCCAGTGGAAGATGTCACCCTGCCCCTCATGCTGGCGCTCGAACGCCTGTCTCCATTGGAACGCGCAGCTTTCCTGCTCCACGATGTCTTCGGTGAAAGTTTCGAGGATGTCGCACGGTCCATCGGTCGGGACGCCGCCGCCTGCCGTCAACTCGCAGCGCGCGCGAGGGAGCATGTGCGCAAGGAGCGGACCCGCTTTCCCCTCGAACGCAATCATGGATTAGCCATCGCCGCGGCCTCTTTCGAAGCGTCCCGCGCCGGCGACGCAACCCGGCTCAGCGCGCTTCTCGCCGACGATGTCCGCTTCCATTCAGATGGCGGCGGCAAACGCCCTTCCGCAGGCAGGATCCTCGACGGCGCCGCAGAGGTCATGCGCGGCCTTTCTGCAATTTTCCGCTTGCGAAATGGCGCGCCCGAACTGGACCGGCTGGCTTTTGTGAACGGTCTGCCCGGCTTCGTGACGCGCGAGCCGGACGGCATGCTGCAAACGACAGCCCTTCTGATCGAAGATAGCAGCGTGAAGGCGATCTATATCATGCGTAACCCCGACAAGCTCCGACACGTCGAAGGAGCGGTCCACTAATCGCCAATTCGAGGGCGGTAGAGTCAGGAAGTGGCGCGGTGTCGTGCGGCGCGCCTGTGGGGCTTGCCAGACGATCCGTTTCCACTCCCTGCTCATCGAACCGGACGTGCAGATCTCCCGCATCCGGCTCTCGGACAAGATATCACGCCTTCACCCACGGCGGGCTGCGGCCAAGTTCGCCAGACGTACGAGGCCGAAGCGCTCGTACAGCTCAGGGTCGTGATAGGCTCCCTCGCGCTTTCGTCTGGTTTTGTGCTTGGCCCGCAGCCACCGGCGCAACCGCACCACTGTGTAACTGTCGATGGCCCGATATGCCCTGCTCGTGGTTCCAACCAAGAAGTAGTTGGCCCATCCGCGCAGCACCCGGTTCATCTTGGCCACAAGGTATGTGGTATCCTGCCATGTACGCGCTCGGTCTGTCAGCTCGTGGATCGTAGCGATCACGCGCTGGATGCTTTTCTTTGATGGCCGGTGGCCCATGTAGGCTTTGCCGGTTTTCGCGGAGTACATCCGACCAAACGTGTAGCCCAGAAAGTCGAACGTCTCGTCCGGCACCTTACAGATACGTGTCTTTTCCTCATTCACTGTCAGCTTCAGCTTTTCCATGAGCCTGCGCATGTGATCGAGCGCAGCTTCCGCATTGCCCTTCGCACAAAGGATCACGAGATCATCAGCATAGGTGACGAGCCGCGCGCCTAGACGTTGCCCAAGACCGAGCTTCCGCCACCCCAACACGAACCGGCGCATGTAGAGATTTGCCAGCAGTGGTGAGATGGGTGATCCTTGCGGGATGCCGCGCCGCTGATCGCGGGCCTGCGTCGTTCGTGTCTTCCTGCCCTTGTCATCTGTTTCTTCGACAGCGCATTCCAGCCAAGATTTGATCAGATGCAGAACGCGCGGATCAACGATCCGGCGCTATACCGATTTCATCAACTCAAGGTGCGGGATGCTGCCAAAGTAGTCGGCAAGGTCGGCGTCCACGACATCCGGTCGGCCGTAGAAGAGTTGCTCTTCCACCTCAACCACGGCCTGCTGGGCGTTGCGCCCGGCTCGATAGGCGTAGATCTCAGGTGGGAGGTCGGCTTCAAAGATCGGTTCAAGCACCAGCATCGCTGCCGTCATGCAGACCCGATCCCGCACGGTGGAAATGCCCAGCGGCCTGAGTTGGCCGTTGGCTTTTGGTATGTAGACCCGTCTGATCGATTCCGGTCGGTACGTCTCCTCTTTGAGCGCAAGCGCCAGTTCCGCCAGCCATCGCTCGACGCCGTAGTCCTCGATATCCGCAAAGTCCTGTCCATCGACACCCGGTGCGCCCTTGTTCGAGCGACACTGGGCATAGGCATGAGCCAGAACGTCATCGCGGCTGATCTTGTCGTACAGTGCGTAAAACCGATAGCCGGCTTCTGCCTTCGCTTTTGCGTGCAACGCCTTCTGCCGTTTTTGGACGCTTATCGGAGTTGATAGGTTACCCAATCTCCTGTCCCTCACTACTTGTTACGCTCATCTTGAACTGAGGCTCCTTCCCTCCACCGACATTACTCGGCTTCCTCGGTACTACGGGCCTCTCCGCCACCCCATCGCGCCCTTCCCTCCCTCGCGGGCGTCCGATTGCCGATCACTCGGCACGCCATGGGGCTTCCCGTGTTGCGCGCACTTTCCTTGCGTACATGCTGTCGCCACTACCCCGGTGCAGCAGACAGGTTCAACGTCGCTCAAACTCGCCCGTCCATATCAACCTTCCCCGTAAGGGTTAACGGGTCGGCCTGCACATCGTCCTTTTCGAGGATTGCTCAGCGTTCACTCACGTTACGGCCTGTACGCTCGCACGGTCACCTACGTGACCGTTATCCGGGGGCTTCAGACATTTCGTCACCTCCATGCCTGCCCCGGTTGCTTCCGGCTGCAGCATCGCCGGGTGGGCCTCTCACCCACTAGAAAGTGCCGCCTTTGCACAGCGCACACCCCTCCCGGTCACTCAGCAGCCAATTTTACGCTCCCAGGTGCGGACCGGCTACTTTCCTATTTGGGTGCCTTGGACTGCCCGATAGGAGACTGTCCAGTTCAGAGCTGGAATGGTGGGATAGTTTGACACTCACACCGCAGCAACTCCCGACAACGCCGGCCACTCCCTGCCCAGCTCCGGACGGCAGCTATTGGCAAAGCGGATCTCAGCGCATCGAGATCGAACTTGGCGCTTTGCGTTATAGCAGGAAAATAAGAACGTATTGCAGCTGCATGCCGTATTCCCCGGCGGCAAATCAAAAGGGTTTTGACAAATTCAGGCTACAAGGCATTGATCCGGGCACGTTCTGCGGCGAGATCGGCTTTGTCCAGAGGGACGTAGCCTTCGTCTTCGCCGACATGCCGAGCAATGATCGCCTGCCCCTCATCGGACAAGAGGAAGTGCAGCAGTCCCTTCGCTGCCGGATCGAAGGGGCGGCCGGGAGCCCGGTCGACGTAGATGTTGAGGAAGTACGAGATAGGCCAGGCGCTACGTGCCTTGCCATTGGTTGGCAGCACGAAAGGCTGGCCTTCGCGCGATGCGAGCGGCAGGACGCGGGCTCCTGCGGGCGCAGTGCCGCTGTCCATCCATGTAGCATAGCCAATGCCCAGCGGATCGGCAGCGATGGCTTCGACGATAGCCTTCCCGCTCGGCATGGCCTGATAGCGCGCGCTGAAGAGCAATCCGCCGAGCTTGGAGAGCCGCATCGCCGAGCCGAAACCGCCGTCGTCGCGGGCGCCGTAGACGTGGATCGGCCCGGCCGGAATGCCCAGCGCAGACCAGTCGGAAATGTCGCCGCCGGGTGCTCCCGCTGCGAATATCCGCTTCACGCGCTCCGTCGACAGTCCGGCAAGGGGGTTGCGGGCATTGACGTAGATCGCCGGGGGCGTCTTGCCATCGGCGCGCGGGCCGTGGCTGGCATAGGCGACGCGGATGCGGACCGGGTCGTAGCCCTTGGCCTGCCGGAAGCCGTCGAGATCGTTTTGCCACAATTCGCGGCCCATCGGGGCGAAGGCTGTCGTCCCGGCGGTAAGTGCGGGTATCGCGGTCGAGGAACCGCGCAGATCACCGGTGAAATGCACCGAAGGCGCATGCAGTGCATAGGCAGCGAGGATTTCTGGCATGATCGTCGTCAGCGTATCGCTGCCGATGATTGCAAGGCTGCCATCCGGTGCGACATAACCCGGTGCGCGTAGCGCGTATGTGGCGGTGGGCAGGCCGGAAAGCTGCTGCCGCGCGGATGCCAGGGCCGCAGCATCGAGCGGTTTGTACATCGCGAGCGCTGCGCGAAGTCGAGTCTGTCCGGCGTCCGACAACAGTTCCCGCAAGACCGGGCGCACCCGTTCGTCCACGGCGCCGTCCTTGTCGCAGCGGGCGTAAAGGAACAGGCCCTGCATCACCGGGACCGCCGCAGGCAGACCCCCGGAAAAGCGGCGGACGGCGGCGCGCTCGATTGGCGTCATCTCGCGCGGGATCACGGCCAGCGCAACGACGCCCTGTGTCAGCAGCGGCATCGCCCCGGCAGAGCCTACGATCCTTGCTGCCAGGGCGGGGCCTGCCGCCTCGGCAGCAGCGCTCGCCTCGGGGCCGCCGCCGATCAGCAGCCGTCCATCGGCGAGCACGTACCGTGCGAGCAGGGGCTGCGCTTCCGGTATCGGGCCGCTGTCCTGCGCGGCGGCAGGGACCGCCAGGAGCGCAGCGGCTAACGCGAGGGGAAGAGGGTGCATCACTTGCGCGCCGTGCAGGTTTTGGCGCCGGCGCGGGCCCAGTGTATCGCCGCGTCGAACAGCGCGCGGCCAGTGTCGGTCATGCGGGTGAAGCTGTTGTTCTCCATGCCGATGAACACCCGCCGCGCCGGGGCGAGATGATCGTGATCCATCGTGGCGCCCGCCTCGTATCCAAACAGGGTCGCCTTGTCCGGCTCGCCCGGCCAGGTCATGATGATGTCGGCGCCGAGCCCAGGCCTGCCCCAACCTGCCGGCGTGCGCGCCTCGGTCCAGGTGCCCAGGCCTGCGGGAATACCCGCTGCCATCGGATGCGGCGCGCGTACCAGCCAGAAATAGTGCCCAGTCTCCAGTTCGCCGAAATCGGTGTCGCGGCGCAGGCCGGTCATCCACAGGTCGTCGAGCAGGTCGTTTTCCCAGGTGACCAGCGGCACGCCCATGTCGCGCCAGCGCGTGATCGCCGGGCGGTTGGCGGTGAACTGGTTGGAGCGGATGGTCGATGACATGACCACGAGGTCGAAGCCGCAAGGGTCCGGCCCGCCGCCCAGGCCCTCGCTGGTGGTGACGGTATAGCCCATCGCCTCCAGCTGTGCCTTGACGGCGGGATCGGCGGAGCCGCCCGGCGGATCGGCGCGCATCAGGAACAGGATGCGCCCTCCCCTGGCCGCGGCAGCGTCCGCCGCCACGGCCGGGGCAGTGCCCATTGCCAGCGCGAGCAGCGCGGCGGCGAACGCCTTTCGCATCGTCAGAACCCTCCGCTCAGGCCGACGAGGAAGCTGCGGCCCTCGCCCGGCGTGATCTGGGCGCGCGAGACGGAGCTCGACAGGTAGTACTCGTTGGTGATGTTCTTGACGTTGACTGTCAGGCGCACCTTGTCGGCCAGCTTGTACCACAGGCTGCTGTCGAAGCGCGTGAAGCCGCCGATCGAGAAAGTGTTCTCCAGATTGCCCTGGCGGTTACTCGCCGCGAAGACACCGCCGCCAAGGCCAAAGCGGCTGAAGGGGCCGTCCATCGGCTCCAGCGTAACCCACAGGCTGCCGCTCCACTTGGGTACGCCGATCAACTGGTTGCCCTTGGCGTAGTCGGTGGAGGACCGCACGGTCGCGTCGGTATAGGCGCCGTTGGCGATGATCTTGACCGCAGGGGTGATCGAGCCGGACATGTCCAGTTCCACGCCCTGCGAACGCTGGACGCCTGCATTGATGTTGTAGCCGACGTTGTTGGGATCCTGCTGGGTCACGTTTTCACGCGTCAACTGGTAGACCGAGACCGTCGATGCAAGCCGGCCGCCGAACAGTTCGGCCTTGATGCCCGCTTCGTACTGCTTGCCCTTTTCGGGATCGATCGGGCTGCCGTCGATGGTCGGCTCCGGCTTGGACTGGAACGAGCGGGTGAAGTCGGCGAACAGTGAGACGTTTGGCACCGGTTTGAACACCACACCGACGCGCGGTGACCAGGCCTTGTCGTCGGAGGCGTACTGGGTGGTGCCATAGTCCGACTGCTGCGCGTGATCATAGCGCACGCCGGCCAGCAGGTTGAAATGCTCGCCGATGTCGATCTGGTCCTGCACGTAGCCCGACAATGACTTGGAACGAACGGTACGGTCCGCTGCGGGAACCCAGGTGCCCGGAGTCGCGCCGTAGACGGGAGCGTCGATGTTGATTGCGGCCAGTGTAGCACGGGCGAACGTGCGGAAGCGAAACGATTTCACGTACTCGCCGCCGACCACCAGGGTATGGCCGATGCCGCCCGTGGAGAAGCGCGCGACCATGTCGGCCTGCGCATCGTAGTTGTGGTTCTGCTCGTGCTGTTCGACGGCGGTGCGGGTGACGGTGCGTGCGCCAGTGACGGCGTTGACCGCGACGGTGCTGCCGTAGTTGATGCCCAGCAGGTCGAGCTTGCCTTCGTCGTAGTGGCCGATCTGGCGGATCGTCAGCCAGTCCGCCAGTTCGTGCTCGATGCGGTAGTTGAACTCGTAGCGGCTGGATTCGGTGGTCGCCCAGCTCTCGCCCAGAAACCGGTCGCGGGGCAGGTTGACGACCAGATCGCCGTCGGCGCCGACGGTGGCCACGATGCCGCGATCGGTCTGGTTCTGCTGGTGCGCATAGGTCAGGCTGGCGATCACGCGGGTGTGGTCGCTGGGCTCCCACAGCACCGAGCCGGAAAGGAACTGGCGGCGGTAAGGCTGGAACACGTCGCGGAAAGTGTCGCCGGTCTGGGCCGCGGCGATGAAGCGCACCGCCAGCGTCCTGGCGGCGTCCACCGGGCCGGTCACATCGATCTGGCCGCGCGCGAAATTATTGCTGCCACCTTGGACGGAGAAATTCATGCCCCTCTCGAAGCGCGGCTGCTTGGTGACGATGTTGATCAGGCCGCCCGGATCGCCGCGTCCATAAAGCACCGAGGCAGGGCCTTTGAGCACTTCGATGCGCTCGACGTTGGCGAGGTCTCGGTAGCTGTCGTTGGTCTCGATCGCCGGGCTGAGCATGATCGAATCAATCGCGTAGTACGACGAGCGAAAGCCGCGAATGGTGAAGCTTTCCGAACGGTTGCCCGCGTCGGTGCCGGCCTGGATGCCGCTGACGTTGCGCAGCGCGCTGGTCAGGTCGAGGATTTGCTGATCGTCGATGACGTCGCGCGGTACGAACTGGATCGACTGCGGCACGTCCATGATGTTGGTGCCGGTGCGCGTGGCGGTGGTCAGCTGGTCGACCTTGTAGTCTTCGCTGCGCGTACCGAGTACCGTGATCTCAGAGGAACTGACGTCATGCGGAGCAGCATCCGAGGCTTCGTCGGCAAGGGCAGGAACAGTCGCGGCGGTAGCCAGAACGAGGGCAAGCGCGGTCGCCCCGGCGCGGTGGCCCGGATGGATTTCGAACATATCTTTGGTGCTCCCCGAGGGTGATCTCGATTGTGCGGCGCACATATTGCGATTGCGAATTGATTGCAAGAGCGTTGGACGACAGGATGCCGCCATTCCTCCAAGCAGGACATCAAGCCCAGGCTCGCTGTTCAGTGAGGAGAATTTTGGTCGTCCGCTTCGCCTGAGTGACCTCGGGGGCGTGCTGGAAGCACCACCAATGCAATCAATGACATGGCGAAATTGCTCATCCTTCTGCACTGAAGCGCCAAGGCGACTTCGTACCATGCACGAGGGTGGCTAAATCAATTACGCGGTGTCCCAACCTTGGCCGATCCCTGGCAACCGCTGCTGCATAACCCCGAATGTCCGGTTTTGGGAACGACTAGCGGGCCATCAAGTGGCAAAAAGGGGCGCAGGCAGGTTGGGCAGCCGCTCGGGTGCAATGGCCGATAGGAGAATGTCCGGTCCGGAGCTGGATTGGTGGGATAGCTGACACTCACGCCGCGATGCTCACGACCACGTTCCGCCAACCGCTGGCCCAAGTACGAACGTCTGCTTCTACCGGAGGTCTCCGTCCGTGGGCCGGATTTAGCCAAGCAGCTTCGCACTCACCATTGAACGAGTTTTTTGAGCATTCGGGCGGTGCCGGCGCGCCAGCATTCTATGCGAACATGCGACGCCTCCTCAATCGCGATAGCGTACGGCAGCGACGAATGCCGCGAGAGCCGGCGACTGTTGTCGTCTGCTAGGATAATAGAGATGATAACCTGGGAACGGCGGGCACCATTCTTCCAGTGCTTGCACCAGCTCCCCCCTTTCCAAATTAACCTGCAGATAGTCCTTGGGCAGGTAACACAACCCCAGACCATCGACGGCTGCCTGTCGCACCAAGGCAATGTCGTTGACGATGAGTTGGCCCGCGACCCGCACATTCAAGGCGCGGCCATCTTTTTCGAGGTCCCATACCGAAATACCTCCCTTAGCCTGATGACGAAGATTAATGCATTTGTGGCCGGCAAGTTCGTCCGGTGTATGCGGTAACCCATGGCTTGCAAAATAGGTGGGAGAGCCTGCCACGGCCATCTGCATCTCAGGACCGATGCGTACGGCGACCATGTCCTGAGCCAGCGTTTCACCTAAGCGAACCCCAGCGTCGAACCTCTCGGCAACAATGTCCACGAACCCGTTGTCGACCGTTAGTTCTACCGTCAGGTCCGGATAAAGCGGCAATAATCTGGCCATGGCAGGAATCAAGATACTCTCGGCCGGCTGGTCACCGGTAGTGATCCGCAGCGTCCCGGCCGGTTTGTCACGCAGTTCGGTCAAACCTTCGAGTTCCGCAGTCACCTGATCGAAGTGCGGTCCGACCCTCTCTAGCAGGCGTTCTCCCGGGTCCGTGGTCAAGACGCTCCGACTGGTGCGCGTCAGGAGACGCACGCCGAGGCGTTCTTCCAGCTTGCGGATCGTATGGCTCAGAGCCGATGGGGAGACGCCCAGCTTCCCCGCGGCCCGCGTGAAACTTCACTCCCGGGCCACGGCCAGGAATGCGACCAGGTCTGCCATCGTATCCCGGTTCATTGTTGAATCCTGCTCACAGCTGCATGCCAATCATAGTGTCTAATCGAATTGATCCAGCAAGCCTAAATGTTTGGGCATGGCAAAGACCCCAACTCATTTTGAAACCGAAGCAAGCCCGGCTCGATCCCCATCGAGAGGCGAGTGGCCTGCGGTTTTTGCGCTCACGCTATGCGTTTCCACCCTGATTGCGTCGGAATTCATGCCGGTCAGCTTGCTGACACCGATCGCTTCGGACCTTCAGGTAAGCCAAGGCCAGGCAGGACAGGCACTCGCAGTGTCTGGCATCTTTGCGGTTGTCACCAGCCTGTTCATTGCTTCGGCAACGCGCAACATCGACCGCCGCTCGCTGCTGCTATGGCTCACCGGGTTGATGATTGCCTCCGGTGCCATCGTCGCCTTCGCGCATAGCTATCCAATTTTCATGGCCGGCAGGGCGCTGCTGGGTGTCGTCATCGGAGGATTTTGGTCGATGTCGACGGCGACCGTCATGCGGCTCGTACCCGAGGACGCAGTTCCACGCGCGCTTGCCCTGCTCAATGGCGGCAACGCGTTGGCAACGACGATTGCGGCGCCGTTGGGTAGCTTCCTTGGCCAGTACATCGGATGGCGCGGTGCATTTTTCTGCATCGTGCCGCTCGCCGCAGTCACGCTAGCCTGGCAGTTCTTCACGCTTCCAAAGATGCCAAGCCGCGAACGGACGAGCGGCGGGGCGACCTTCAAGGTCCTGCGTCGGCCGCAGGTGCGGCTCGGCATGGCTGCCGTGGCACTGTTCTTCATGGGGCAGTTCGCGTTGTTCACCTACTTGAGGCCATTCCTGGAGACGGTCACCACTGTCGATGTCTCCACGCTCTCGCTGATGCTGCTGGGGCTGGGCCTTGCCGGCCTCGCGGGATCCTATGCAATCGGGTTCGCGCTCAAGAGATCTCTCTACGCACTGCTAATCGTAATGCCTTTGACCATGGCTGCTGTAGCCGCAGGATTGATTATCTTCGGCTCTTCTCCTGTCATCGTTGCTGCACTGCTCGTGCTCTGGGGCGCGATCGGCACCGCCGCTCCGGTCGCTTGGTGGACATGGATGAGCAGAGCATTGCCTGACGAAGCGGAGGCTGGCGGCGGGCTAATGGTCGCAGTGATCCAACTCGCGATCACGCTCGGCGCCTCGCTCGGCGGAATCCTGTTTGATCGGCTTGGTTATCAAGCAACCTTCATCATGAGCGCCGCGCTGCTGATCTCGTCGGCTCTCGCCGCGCTCCTCGCTTCGCGGAAAGCCATGGCCCGCTCCGATGGCAATGAAACCCCAATCGCCGTCACGGCGGCTAGCTGCCTGTCGTAAACCACATGATTGTCGTGCGGTGGCCGATAGGCGATTGTCCTGGTTTTGAGCTGGGATGTGGTGATAGCTGCCGTTCGCACGTGTCGCCTACCGAGCAGATTACGGCATTCAGGGGGACGGGCGCGAACGGCAGGTTTACGGAAAATTGCCTTACGCTTCCCACTGCCCGGTCGGCGCCCCGTTCGTCCGGGCCTTCTCGAAACTTAGTAAAACATCTGCATAATGGAGATTCGCGGCTCTGCACTCATCCTGTTAGCGCCGGATAATCGGTATACCCCTTTTCGGTCCCGCCAAAGAAGCTGGGCTGATCGGGTAGGTTTAAGGCTGCGCCCTGCCGAAATCGTTCAGGAAGGTCCGGGTTTGCAATGAAGGATCGCCCGAATGCGATCAGATCGCCGCGGCCGTCGGCCAACGCCTTTGATGCCGTGGCATGCTCATATCCACCGGCCAGGATTACCGGCCCTGAAAAGCGGCGACGCAGATCGAGGATCATGACGTCCCAGGCAGGGTCGACCTGATCGTCCTTGACCACGCCGATGATCTCCGGCTCGACGAGATGGAGATAGGCGAGGTTTCGCTCGTTCAGCGCGTCAACGATATGCCCATATGTGGCTTCCGGTGTGACATCGCCCATTCCCATGAACCGACCGAGCGGCGTCAGGCGAACACCAACGCGCTCTGCACCCACCGCCTCTGCCACAGCATCGGCGATTTCTAGAAGGAACCGTGCGCGGTTCTCGCTGCTACCGCCATATTGATCCTCGCGGTGGTTACTGTTGCTGTTGATGAACTGGTCGATCAGATAGCCGTTGCCGCCATGGATTTCGACGCCGTCCATGCCCGCTGCAATTGCGTTGCGCGCAGCCTGGGCGAAGTCCTCGACGATGCCCCGGACCTCCTCGGCTGACAGCGCGCGCGCCAGGGGCGTCTCGGCCCAGTCTCCCTGACCGGCATCACCGGCCACGAACGTCTTGCCGCCTGGAATTGGCACGGCACTTGGCCCCACTGGCTGCGCACCATCGGGCTGGACGCTGGGATGTGAAACGCGCCCGGTGTGCCACATCTGCAGGAAGATCCGGCCACCTTCGCCATGAACGGCGTCGGCCACGGCGCGCCAACCGGCGATCTGGGCGGGCGTGTGAACGCCGGGCGTCCAGGCATAGCCCTGCGCCTGCCCCGAGACCTGAGTGGCTTCGGTGATGATCAATGCGGCGCTGGCCCGCTGGCGGTAATATTCTACCATTAGCGGCGTCGGCACGTTGGCATCGACGGCGCGGGCGCGGGTGAGCGGAGCCATGACGATGCGGTGCGGCAGCTCCAGAGCGCCGAGCGACATCGGTGTAAACAGATCGGTCATAGTCATCTTTCGTGGAAGGAAGCGGGGGCCAAGCGCAGCGTGTCGGCGCGGGGCTTATTTCGGGTGATAGTCCATGCGGGCAATGCGCCAGCCATGGGCAGGATCGCGGCGCGCCTCGATCAGATAGTGCGCTACGTAAGAGGGTTCGCCGTCGGCTGCGTCGGGCTGGCCTGGCGCGATCCGGCCCAGGGGCATGCTGGCGGTGTCGCCCTCGACATCGATGCTTACCGGCGCGCCCATATGCTGCATCACCGGCCACGGCATACGGAAGGCCTTGAGTGTCGTCAGCAATTCGCGGCGGCCATGCAATTGCCCCATCGGCGTCAGGATCGCCGATACGTCGTCAGTGAAGCAGGCGTCGAGCAATCCGAAATCGGCCTGATCGAGCGCCTAGGCATAGCGATACCAGGCCTCCGCGATTGCCTCTTCGTCGGTCAGCGGCAGGGTTGAGACCGGGATGCGCCGCCACGGTGCGTCCAGTTCGCTGAGGACAGCGGCAGGCCGGTCGCCCGGTCGCCACTGGCGGTTGGTCACCGGCAGGTTCCAGCCAAGCCGCGCGGCATCACCCTCCACACCGGCCAACTGGAAACCGATCGTCTCGATCCGCATCGCGGCACTGAGTTGCGCGACGATCAGGCCGGTGATCCGCGTCGCATGATCCTCGACACAAACATAGGCGGATGCAGCGGCCTGGCCCTCGACGGCCCGCACCACGTGATTGGACATGCGGATGCGCGGTACTTCGAAAGGAGCAAACGCGCCAACCGCCGCCGCAACACCCTGCTCGGCGCCGCGATGGCTGGTGTCGAGCTGGACGGCGTCGCTGAACAGGTCGTCCGAACCCGCCCCGCCCGACCATAAGAGGCGCAATGCCTCCAGCCGGTCGAGCAATGCGCTACGCGTCGGGCCGGTCATTCGCCGTGCGCCGGAAAATGCGGCAGTATATATTCGGCCAGTTCCTGCATAGCGTCGGTCGCCGGGCGGCGCAGCGGCTTAAGATTAAGCGCCACATGGCTGACGCCCTGGGCTTCCTGGGTCTTCCAAAGCTCAAGCAGCGCCTTGCGGCCGATCGAGAAGCTGTTGCCGACATAGCGGAGCGGCTGTTCCGCATTCTCGGCAAGATCGAAGAACGAGCCGTAGCCATAGGGGCGAAAAACGTCGTCGGGCCAGTTCGCGCGCCACTCTTCGAGCAATTGTGGCAGCCGGTTGAAGTTGCTGAGGTGCCAGATCCAACCATCTGTATTGCCCGCGATCCAGCTCAGGTCCTGACGCGCGCGGCCAACCACGATCGTCGGGATACGACCCGCTGCCGGTTTGGGAATCAGATCGATGTTGCCTGACAGTGAACCGTAGTGGTCGCTTGTCGCGACCGGGAAGTCATTCTCCGTCACAGTGCGGATGATCGCCTGTGCCTCGCGGTAGCGCGCGTCGCGATTGTCATAGTCTGCGCCAAAGGCAGGATATTCCGTGGCGCGGTCGCCGCTCGACAACCCCAGCACCAGCCTTCCACCGGCAGCACATCGACCGAAGCAGCCTGTTTGGCGACGATCAGCGGATCGCGCAGGGGCAGAACTATACCGGCCGTGCCCAGTGTGATGCGCTGCGTGTGCGCGGCGAGGAAGCCAAGATAGACGAATGGATCGAACACCTGGCCCGTATCGCCGAACGACGGGTCGTAGAAGGGCACGTCGTGCATCCACAGCGCGGCGAAGCCGGCTTCGTCGGCACGGCGCGCCATCGCTGCGTGATCGCGCATCGTGGGGAACGGGCTGTCGGGATAGCCTTCCATCGGCATGATGAAGCCGAAGGTCAGGTGACCGGGGCGGAACACGCGCGAATAGCCGGGATGAGCGGCGAGATCGGCCGGCATACGCCCGAAATCATGGGGAGCCGGTACGTCGGGAGTGGTAGCGGTGGTGGCGGTGAGCATAGAAATCTCCATCCGGGCCGTCGCGCATAGCAGCGGCCCGTTCTCAAATGGGGAAAGGCGTAGCGCCTAGGCGACGCTGTCGAGGCGCAGACCGCGCGGCGGGATCGGACGCTGGTCGAGCGGCCATGCTGCGATATCGAACGCGCTGAACTTCTGCCCCGGGGGCAGCTTGGCATTGTCCGCGTCGCGCGCGTAATCGGCATAGACCTTGATCAAGTCCTCGAGCGGCGGCGCGGTATCGCGCACCACGTCAAGCGCCTCGGCCGCATCGCGCCACGCTCGAACACGAGCGAACTCCTCGGTGTCAGGCACTTCGAAGAAGCGATAATGCTCGACGATGCGCCACCGCTGGAAGAACGGGCCGAAGCTGTAATCGGCCAGCGTCGGGCGATCGAACAGTAGCCCGTACCCGGTGCTGAATTCGCGCAGCCGGGCATCGACCCAGCGCCAGGCATCGAGCGCATGATCGCGCAATTCGGCATCGCGCTTCGGGTCCTGGTTGCGCAGCAGCTTATAGAGCCGCGGCACGAAATTCTCAGTGCCATAGGCGATGATAAGCCGCGAAACGGCGCGCTGATAGGCGTCTTCCGGCAGCAATTTCTCGCCTGGGAAAACCTCGTCGACATATTCTGCGATGACTTCGCTTTCGTAGAGCGGGCGGCCATCATGGACCAGCGCGGGCACTTTGCCGTTGGGCGATAGCGCCATGAACCAGGCGGGATACGGCTTCTTGGTGATATCCATCTCGTGCAGATCGTGCGGCACCTGCTTGACGGCCAGCGCGATGCGGGTGCGCTGCGCGAAGGGGCAGAACTGCCACGAATATAGGGTCACGCTCATGCGATCGGCTCCTGCTGGCGAAGAATGAAATCCGGGGCGGTGGGCGACTGGTCCGGCACGGGCGGCGTTTCCAGGCTGATGTCCGCCTCGTCGAGGTTCGCCGGCGAGTGAACGAGGAACAGCTTGAGATCGCCCTCATAATCGTACGGCGTGTTGCGGGGCACGAGCACGACATCGCCGGTGACGACTTCAAAGCCTTCGTCCGCTACGGTAAATCGCCCTGCGCCTTCGAGCACCAGGTAGACGCGATCCGAGGCGATGTTCTTAATCTTGCCGTGACGGCTTTGGGTGCGGAACACGCCGCAACCGAGCCGGTCGAAGTCGTTCGCCGAGACGATCGGTCGTCCCTGGACGCTGGGTCGGCCGACGGTTTTGTTCGGATCGGGCTGATAATGATAGCGCATCGCGGCCTCCTTGATGATGGAGCCTAGGTAGGCGGTTGCGCGTTGCGGAATAAGCCGGCACGTTGTCCGCTCTTTACGGATGATAGTGTCCGCAATCAGGTGTATGGCGATGGATAAAATCGGAAGTCTCACGGTGTTCGTAGCCGTCGCCGAGGCTGGCAGTTTCGCGAGCGCAGGCCGTCACCTCGGCGTTTCGGCCTCGGCGATCGGCAAGAGCATCGCGCGACTGGAGGAGCGGGTGGCGGTGCGGCTGTTTCACCGCAGTACGCGGAGCATCGCGCTTACCTCGGAGGGCAGCCGTTTCCTCGAACGCGCGCGGCGCATTCTGGCCGAAATCGAAGCCGCCGAGCAGGAACTTGGCGAAGCCGCGGCACGGCCCGGCGGGCGGTTGCGGATCAGCCTGCCGATGCTGGGCGAGCCATTCAGCACGACTTTCGCCGCCTTTGCCAAGGCCTATCCCGAGATCCTACTGGACGCGGTGTTTACTGATCGGATGGTCGATGTCGTCGAAGAAGGCTTTGACGCAGTTCTGCGCACCGGAGAGATTGCCGATAGCGGGCTTACCGCGCGGCGGCTGGGCAGCTTCCGGATGATGCTGGTGGCGTCGCCCGCATATCTTGCGGATGTGCCGGCCCCGCGCCATACCACCGACCTGGCAGCGCAACGTTGCATCGTCTTCCGCTTTTCCGAAACCGGTCGCTTCCAGCCCTGGCTGCTGGCGGCCGACGAAGGCCTTGTGGCGATCGAGCCCAAACCGGCGATCTTGTGCAGCAGCTTGGAGGGCCGGCTGGGCCTGGCCCGCGCCGGCGCTGGCATCGCCTATCTGCCCGATTTCACCGTGCGCGATGATCTCGCCGCGGGCACGCTGGTGCCGGTGCTGGATACGCACACGACCTACAGCAACAGCGTCAGGCTGTTATGGGCAGCGGGCCGCCACATGCCGCCCAAGCTGCGCGCCTTCGTCGACTTCCTGACGGCGCACCTGCCGCTTAATCCGTAAGCGCTGGGTTGTCCCGAAAGCGGGGCTTATTCGAGGAGCACTATCTCGCATCACTGCAACGCGAAGGTCCATGAATATTCGCCGTCCCGTTTGCTGACCATTCCTGCCGACGAAGCGGCGAAATGGGCACTGAACAGCATGGCGCCTTCATCGACCGCAAAATCCAGAGCCCAAATCCGGGATGTCAGGGTCGTCTCTCTTTCCGGGTCGAATATAGACAGCAGATGCGGGGCCATCACCTGAACGGGATGGTGAAACACGTCGCCCGAGAAAAGCGCTTTCGCCCCCGCACTCTCCAGAACAATCGATGCGTGATCCGCTGAATGACCGGGCGTCGAATGGAACGAGAAGCCCGGAATCCATTCCTGACCATCGACTATGATCATGTCGGCAAGCCCTGCCTCGACGATGGGGGTCACGCTGTCCTGCTGGGTCTGGAAACTGGTGCGATGCCGATTGTCCGAGTTGGCCGGGTCACGGAAAAAGGCATATTCCTTTGCGGAGAACAAATAGCGCGCATTGGGAAATGTCGGTGCCCATCGCCTATCGATAAGGCGGGTGTTCCAGCCCACATGATCGACATGCAGATGGGTGTGCAGCACATAGTCGACCGCCTCCGGAGTGACGCCCAGTGCTTTCAGACGCGCCAGGTAAGGAGTGGAGAGCTGATCGAAATAGGGCGCAAACGGACGCGACTTGCCATTGCCCGCGCCTGTGTCGATCAGGATGATCTTGCCGCCCAGCCATACGACGCAGCCCAGCCATACGACGCAGCTATGAATGCTGAGAACGATGCGTTGGCAGTCAGCCGACACTGTCATGGGCAGCCGGTCAAGCAACGGCACATGCGCATCCCCCCAATCTGGGAGGAGATCGGAGAGCGTGAAGGCGTCGATCTCGCAATCGGTTACGCGAGCCACCTTCGCATTGCCAACGGTGTAAACGGGGGTGGGCGACATTCATGGTTCCTTTCGAACAGGAATATGTCGCTCCGATTGATAATTTAGAATATCGTAGGATTTCACATATTGATGACCATGAGTTGTGAATGAAGGCAGGTGAAATCCTTGAACTGAACATGTTTGTCGCCGTGGGGCGAACCGGTCGGTTCGCGGCGGCGGCGGTTCAATTGAGCGTGACGCCATCGGCGGTGAGCCAGTCAATCCGCCGTCACGAAGCCAGGCTCGGCACGCGCCTTTTCTCCCGTACCACGCGCAGCGTTTCCCTTACCGAAGCGGGCCAGACCCTGCTGGCCGAGGTTGGCCCTGCTCTTGACGCTTTGTCGCTGGCGGAGCGAACCTTGATAGCAGGTCAGCGACAATCCGTCGGCAAGGCGCGGCTGAGCGTATCCACGGTCGCGATGGAATTGCTGCTGGCCCCTGTCGTCGCCGATTTTCGACAGGCGTATTCCGGGTTTCATCTCGACATTGTAGTGGAGGACAGGCTGACCGATCAGATCGCCCAGCACTATGATGCGGTCATCCGGCGCGGCGACCTGCTTGAACAGGATATGATCGGCCGGCGCCTCAGCGGCGATGATCGCCTGATCCTGGTCGCATCCGATGCTTGGGCAGCCGGTCGCCCGCCGCCAGTACACCCTCGCGATCTTGCGCCGGACCGGATCGTGATCCGTCGGCCGCGTTCGGGAGCGATCTTGCCCTGGTCGATCGCACGCGCAGATGAAGCCATCACCTTGCGAGGCTCCTCCGGCCTGATCGTCGAGCAAGCTACAGCAGCTCGGCAATATGCGCTGAACGGTCTCGGCGTAGCCTTATTGGCGCATAATTTTGTTTCCGGGTTTTTGGACAATGGCCAGTTGCAATGGATTCTGCCCGAATGGAGCGCGCCGCTTGCGGGCTTTTACATGATGTATGCGCATCGTGGACATCTGGCGCCGCCGTTGGAGGATTTGATAAGGCGAATGCAGGCTTCAGCGCCTTCCCCTCCTTGATCCCGCCATCCCGCAGTAGGGCGCGAGACGGCCGGGCGGTTCCCCGGTTCGACTGGCCATAGGCGAATTTCCGGTCCGGAGCCAGATCGCGCGGATAGCTGACATCTACGGGGTGTCGGCTGCGGACCAATTCAAGCTATTTGTGCCACGACCGTCGGACGTCTATCGCTAACAGCCAGTCATTTGTGTGGGGCGAGCGGCCGTCAGCAGTGCGACCAATGGTCGTATTTGAAGCCCGGCCGTTGCTGTCAGCGGACGTTGTTATGCTGGCTCATGAAACTTAGCTAAGCCGCGAAGTCCTCGTGCAACCGTGCTCTCAGCCATTGGCCAAAAGCAACTATAGCGTTGGCCCGGCCGGCCGGGGCCGGTGCGGTGACGAAATGATAGGCCCCCTCGAACGGGACCTCCGTCGGCGACAGCCGGACCAACTGACCCTTTGCGAGCGCGTCATGCGCTATCACCTGGCGCACCAGCCCGACGCCGTGCCCGGCGATAGCGGCGTCCAGCATGAGGCCGGCATCGTCGTAAGCGAGGGAATCGATCGGCTCTGCGATCGTGAGACCTGCACGCTGGAACCACGGCATCCAAGGATGCCAGCTATTTCGCAGGAGATGGCATCGACCAAAATCCTCTGGCCCCTTGATCCCCATTCTCGCCTTGTAGTTGGGTGAACAAGCGGGGAAGAGCGTGTCCCCGATCAGGCGTTCCGCAGTCACGCCCTGCCAACGACCGGTGCCGTAGCGGATCGCCGCGTCGACCCCGCGCGGCCCGATCTTGCTCACCTCCAAGCGGGCATCGAGCGCAATCGAGATTTTTGGATTTGCGAGATGGAAAGCCTCTAGCCGGGCCACTAGCCAGTTCGCGGCAAAGGAAGGCAGCACGCCGATCCGCAGCACCTGCTGGTCTGACGCGCCTGGCGGCGGAAAAACGCTGGCGATCAAGTCGAGCGACTGGCGGATAACGGGAAGCAATTTGCGGGCTGCGGCAGTCGGTTCCATGCTGTTACCGCGCCGGTCGAACATCGTTTCGCCAACCCGTTCCTCGATCTCACGAGCATGATGGCTGATTGCCCCATGCGTGAGCCCCAGCTCCTCCGCCGCGCGCGAAAAGCTGCGGTGGCGCGCTGCGGCCTCAAACGCACGAAGAGTTTGGATCGAGGGCGGTCGGTACATCATTGGATGTTAGCGAAATTGACATCCTTCGCCAACTTTATTGGTTCGGTTTCCAGCGCGTGACGGTTTATCTGGTCAGAATGACACGCCGTTATCATCCGGCGATGCTGGTCGTCGCTGTCACCTTCTTCGCGCTGCTGTTCTCCGCCGGGCTGCGTTCTGCGCCAGGTGTGATGATGCTGCCGCTGGAGCTGCATTTTGGCTGGGACCGCGCGACGATCTCGTTCGGAGCGGCACTCGGCATCCTGCTCTACGGTCTGGTCGGTCCGTTCGCCGCAGCGCTCATGCTCAGCGTCGGGATCAAGCGGACGATGCTCGCCGGCCTCGCGCTGATGGCGGTATCGACTTTCGCGAGCCAATGGATGACGCTGCCGTGGGAATACGTGCTGACTTGGGGCGTGATGTCCGGGATCGGCTCTGGCGCGGTAGCATCCGTTCTGGGCGCGGCGGTGGTCAATCGCTGGTTCGCGACGCGGCAGGGGCTCGTCATGGGGCTGCTGAGCGCCAGCACGGCCACGGGATCGCTGGTATTCCTGCCCCTGCTGGCCTGGCTGTCGCAAGGCGGCGCGTGGAAGCCGGTCGCGCTGGCTGTGAGCCTCGGCTGCGCCGCGCTGATCCCGCTGGTCGCCTTCTTCATGCCCGAACGCCCCGAACAACGGGGCGCTCGCCGGTTCGGTGAAGCGGCGGACACACCGGCTGCGCCTGCGATGAAACAGGCGGCGACTCCATGGCTGGCGATCGAGGCGCTGATGCGCGATGGAAGGCAGCCGATTTTCTGGTTGCTGGCGGGCACCTTCTTTGTTTGCGGCCTGACCACAAACGGCCTCGTGGGCACGCACATGATCGCATTCTGCGGCGATCACGGCATCGCGCCCGTCGCCGCGGCGGGGCTGCTGTCGTTGATGGGTTTCTTCGACCTGATCGGCACGACCGCGTCTGGCTGGCTGACCGATCGTTACGACCCGAAGAAGCTCCTGGCAGTCTATTACGGCATGCGCGGGCTGTCGCTGATCGCCCTGCCGTTCATCGACTTCGGCATGGTCAGCCTGACCGTCTTCGCCGTGTTCTACGGCCTCGACTGGATCGCGACCGTACCGCCCACGGTGAAGCTCGCCAACAATGCCTTTGGCGAGCGCGACGGGCCGATCGTGTTCGGTTGGGTGCTGGTGGCGCACCAGATGGGCGCTGCGGTCGCGGCATTCGGCGCCGGAGTGATCCGCGAGGTGGTCGGCACCTACACGCCGGCATTCGTGCTGGCGGGCATCTTCGCGGTCCTCGCCTCGCTGGTGTTCGTCGGCGGCCTGGGCCGTCGCAGGCGTCCTCTGGTGGCGAGGACGGCATGACAAACGCGGAAAACAGGAAGGCTCGCATGTCACTTGAAATCACCCCCATCGACGCCGCCCGCACCGACGCCTTCGGCGCAGTATGGATACCCTGGCTGCGGGACACGATGGGGCGCACGCCGGAGCCGGAGGACTTGGAGGTTATGGCCGATCCCGGCGCCTACTACCGCGCGACCGGCGGAGAGGCGTTCCTCGCATCGATCGACGGCGAAGTCGTCGGTGTGGTCGCGGTCAAGGGGCTGGGCGTCTCGGGCTTCGAGTTCTGCAAGCTGGTCGTCGGCGAGGCCGCGCGCGGACACGGCGCGGGGCGTGCGCTGGTTGAGACATGCCTGAGGTTCGCGGCCGAACGTGGCGGTCCGGCGCTCTACCTCCAGTCCTTCAAGGCGCTCGACGTGGCGCTCGACCTCTATCGCCGCATGGGGTTCCGCGATGCGGCCCCGCCCCCCGGGATGACAATCCTGAGCCGCACCGAAGTCATCATGTCCAGGGAAGCGAACACCGTTCCATGAGCCAACCGGCAATCTATCCATCCTCCGGGACGCCCGCGATCGATATGCGCAGCGACACGGTGACGCAGCCGACGGCTGCGATGCGCGAGGCAATGGCGACGGCGATCGTCGGCGACGACGTGTACGGCGACGACCCGACCGTCATCGAGCTGGAGAGCCTGGCCGCTGATATGCTCGGCAAGGAGGCGGCGCTGTTCGTGCCCACCGGCAATTTCGGCAATCAGCTCGCCATCTTCACGCATTGCCGGCGCGGCGATGAAGTGATCGTCGGCGATGATTCTCACATCGTCTGGCATGAAAACGGCGCTGCGGCCGTGATCGCTGGCGTCCAGCTTCGCACCATCGCCAGCGACCGTGGCACCATCGCGCCGGCCGAGATCGCGGCACGCATACGGGTGGGCGAGGACATTCACATCCCGCGCACTGGTCTGATCTGCCTGGAAAATGCGCACAGCAACGGCCGCGTAGTTCCGCTCGACGCGATGGCGGCGACAGCGGAGTTGGCGCGCGACCACGGCATCCCCATCCATTTGGACGGCGCGCGCGTGTTCAACGCGGCGGCCTATCTCGGCTGCGCAGCGCGCGAGATCACGCAGTACGCCGACACGGTGATGTGCTGCCTGTCGAAGGGATTGGCCGCGCCGATCGGTTCAATCGTCGCCGGCCCCGCCGCGTTCATCGCTCGCGCCCGCTACAACCGGAAGCTGCTCGGCGGTGGATGGCGCCAGGCCGGCGTGCTGGCCGCGCCCGGCATCATCGCGCTTACCGAGATGACGAAGCGCCTCGGCGAGGATCACGCCAATGCCCGCTACCTGGCGGAACGGCTGATGGACATTCCCGGCGTGAGGGTCGACCGCGAGAGCGTTCATATCAACATGGTCTGGTACGGCCTGCCGGAGGGCGTAGCGCCCGCCACGATCACCGATGCACTGGCGGCGGTCGGAATCAAGGCGAGCGGCCCGTATGGCGGGCAGCTGCGGCTTATGACCCACTGGCAGATCGACCGCGACTCGATCGACACCGCCGTCGCCGCGATCCGCCGGGCTATTGAAGGAGAAGATACATGAATCCGTTGATAACAGCGCAGGTCGCTCGCAAGGACAATTCGCTGCGTCGGCTGCTCATGCTGCTTCGCGAGACTTCCGAAGCGGCGGTACGTCACCACTATGCAGCGCCCTGGAAGCCGCATGCGGCGTCAGAACTCTGCCGATAGCGACGCGTCAGGTGGGAATAACAATCTTGTGACCACGATCACCATGCAGGCTTTTTTACCCAAGCATCACTCCCCCGGAGCGGGCTCGCCCAAGTCCCAAGCCTTACCCTTTCTCGTATCGGTCGATGAAGGCTACAGCGATTGTCCGCTTCTGGGAGCGGCGATCAAGCAGTTGAGCGGCTGAAAAGGGCGCAGGCCGGTCGGGCAGCTCTTCGGGTGCAAACTGGTCAATAGGCGAATGGCTGGTTTGGATCCATGGGCAGGGACCCGCTGCCGCGGCCCGAAATTTTGTTAGATGGCGGCAAACGCCGCACAACAGATCTTAACTTACGAGAACACTCCCCACCCCACGATCGCACCTCCTGCAATTATTGCCGGTGTCGCCCATGCCCCTTTTATGCGCCATGCGACCAACACAGCAGCCCCGAACAGGAAAATCGGGATGACGTGCCCCGGAATGCGGCCAGCAGCAGCATGACCCAGTTGTAGGAACGTTGCTGCGATAATCCCCACGACCGTCGCTGCTATGCCCTCCAGAACCCGATGGAACGCGGGGTTTTCGACGAGTGCTTCGAGCTTCTCGAACAGGATAAGAGAGAAGGCGAAGGCTGGCAGGAACATACCTGCCGTGATGGCTAACGCTCCGGCCGTGCCGCTCGCAACGTACCCCACGAAAGTAGCAAAAATGACCAGTGGTGCGGGCAATACCCCGGCCAGCGCAATGCCGTCGAGGAACGTGGCGTCGCCTATCCACCCACGATTAACTGTATCTGCTCTTACGTAGGGAATGGCGGTATAGGCCCCGCCAAACGTCAACAGCCCGCCTTTTAGCCCCGCAAGGAACAATGCGAAGACTGTTACGGGGACATGCCCTGTGGCCTTCACCAATGCTGATGGAGGTCCATCCACATGAAGCGTCATCGCCAGCACTATGGCCCCGGCTACGATCAACGTCATCGCTACCGGCCGATGCGACAGGGCATAGGCAAACCCTCCGGTGATAAGAGGAATCCAAAACGGCACGCCTATCAGAGTTACGACGAGGCTCACTGTCGCGATTATGGCGAGCCGCCAGTTTTCGACGATGTGCTCCCCGATCCGCACCACCGCGCGCAAGATTATGGCGAGAACGACGATCTGGACGCCCAGAAATACGCCCGACATTCCGGCATCGCCAGCCACCCACGTGACATACGCCCAGCCTGCGATCAGCATGAGCAAGAGGCCCGGCAGCATGAAACCGAGCCCGGCAAGCAGTCCGCCGATGCGCCCACGCGCGATCATCCCCATATGGACGCACAATTCATGCGCTTCCGGCCCCGGCAATACCTGCAAGACCGCGAGCAGGCGGTTGAACCGTGCTTTGTCTATCCAACGTTGCTCCTCGACCAGCGCCTGACGGAGCATCGCAATCTGGGCTACCGGGCCGCCGAACGCGAGCGCGCCGAAGCGGAGAAACTTCAGGAACAGTTCCATCAACGTTATCGGTGGCGGCCCGGTCTCGACCGGCGATGTTGCGGCAGAATCAATCGTCATTCAAAACGCTCCCCTCGCCGCAGGCGCGGCGGATGGAGCGGACTTGGACGAAACCGTCTGAACGGGCGTCCGCGTATGCCCGTCACTCGGCGTATCGCTTTGACGCCCGCTAGAGTCAACGTCCGCTGGCCATTCTAAGCATAAGCTGACTCGGCCCATCCGGCAAAGTAGTCGGTCTGCTCTCATGAAGGCTGATTTCCCGGGCGAACGGCGACAATGGGCGCGTAGCCGCCACGGTGCGGTCCTGGCTCCTCGCATATGCAAAGAGCCAGGCAATGTCAGATCTCGGTACCCTCCGCCAACGTCAAGGCGTCCTCCACGTCCACCCCAAGGTATCTAACCGTGCTTTCGATCTTCGTGTGCCCAAGCAAAATTTGGACTGCACGGAGATTTCCAGTCGCCTTGTAGATGATCGATGCCTTGGTTCGGCGCAGAAAGTGAGTCCCATAATCTTCGCTGGGCAAGCCGATCCCGGTGACCCATTCATCGACAAGGCGAGCATATTGCCTGGTGCTTATATGGGATGCGTGATCAGTGCGGCTAGGAAATGCAAAGTCCTCCAAGGATCCACCGCGCAGTTCCAGCCATTTGAGTAGGCTGGCGCGAGCATCGGTCGTCAGTTCAAACTGAACCGGTCGACCAGTCTTTTGCTGTACCACCGTGGCCCGTGTTCGAATTTTCCGATCACAAACGACATCGCTGATCCTGATCTTCACCAGC
The DNA here is from genome assembly GCF_902706195.1 of Novosphingobium sp. 18050. Classification (GTDB taxonomy): domain Bacteria; phylum Pseudomonadota; class Alphaproteobacteria; order Sphingomonadales; family Sphingomonadaceae; genus Novosphingobium. The sequence continues at coordinate 30,640 of NZ_CACSJO010000026.1, forward strand.
TCGCATCCGCGAAGTTTGCTATCGATGGCGAGGTCAAAGAGGGCGCGGTCCCAGATTCGCCCATGCTGGTCGAGAAAGAAACGGATTGCCCATATCTGACGGGGTTTGAGCGCTCGCTTCACACCAACTTTGCGCCCGGCGTTCCACGATATCCGCTCGCGAGCGGCGGGATCAAACTCTGATAATCCCATGACACATCTCCTGTGGCCCTAACGGCCATAGGTAGAACGCTTCAGAGGAAGCCGACCCTTATCGGCCGCTTAGCCGTCAATTTTCAGTCCCAGGTGCCGACGGTCTGCTTTTTCGGCAGGTGTCGACCATCTAAGCCGTTTGCCCGAGCCAGCGCGAGCCTCCTTATCTGACAGGAACGGCCGCTCGAGCTTCGAAGTTGATGGGCTTTAAGGACGGTTGGTCAGCTACGAGCGCCTTGAACTTAGTCGAGGAAGGAGCTGGTCCAGTGCATCGGCGTTCTCGCGACCCCAACCGTAGAGCAGTTCGACGGGTTCTACGAAACGTCGGCCCAGATCGGTCAGGTGATACTCCACCATTGGCGGAATTGTGCTCTGGACGTGGCGCGTCAGCAGCCCGCTGGCCTCCATGTCGCGCACGGTCTGCGTCAGCATTTTCTTGGAGATGCCCGGCAGACTGCGCAGAAGCACGCCGGTGCGCGCGGATCCACCATGACGGACGTAGAGGACATGCAGGACCATGCTGGTCCATTTGGTCGCAAATAGCTCCAATACCCGGCGGGGTGCGCAATCTTCCCGCCATTCCTCGTCAGGTGTTCCGGATTGCACGTGGTTACCTTCTGGTGCCTGGGGTCATGAATGGTGCCGTCTAGTCGCGCTGGGCGACAATGCCTAGTTCGGATGCACCAAGGAGACAATCATGACGAAAACGGCATTGGTGGTAGGCGCGAGCGGCATCATCGGCAGCGCGACGGCGAACCTTCTGGCCGAGCAAGGTTGGACGGTGCACGGTCTGGCCCGGCGGCCGGTCGAACGTGCGGGCGTTCAGCCTGTCGGTGCGGATCTGCAGGATGTAGCCGCGACCGCTGAAGCGTTGCGCGACATCAATCCAGACGCGGTATTCATCACGACCTGGCTGCGGCAGGATAGTGAAGCGGAAAATATTCGCGTCAATTCGGCGATGGTTCGCAACCTGCTGGATGGCCTGCCCAAGCCTACGCGCCCACGCCATGTTGCGCTGGTCACTGGCCTGAAACACTATCTCGGGCCTTTCGAGGCCTATGGAAAGGGCTCGCTGCCGCAAACCCCTTTCCGCGAGGAGCAGGGCCGTCTCGACGTCGAGAATTTCTACTATGCGCAGGAAGACGAGGTCTTCGCCGCAGCCGCGCGCGACGACTTCACCTGGAGCGTCCATCGCCCACACACCGTGATCGGCTTAGCGGTTGGCAACGCGATGAACATGGGTACGACGCTGGCCGTCTATGCGACGCTGTGCCGCAAGACGGGACGTCCCTTCACCTTCCCGGGGTCCGCCGCGCAATGGTCTGGGCTTACCGACATGACTGACGCCGGCCAACTCGCGCATCACCTGCTGTGGGCGACACAGACCGAGGCTGCGCATGACGAAGCGTTCAACGTCGTCAACGGCGACGTCTTCCGCTGGAAATGGATGTGGGGCCGCATTGCCGACTGGTTCGGCATCGAGGCTGCTCCGTTTGATGGCATAGTGCGACCGCTCGAGCGGCAGATGGCGGCTGACGCCGGGCCGTGGCGTGAGATTGCGATCCGCGCTGGGTTGGCGGAACCCGATCTGGCCCGCCTCGCCTCACCATGGCATACAGACGCCGATCTGGGCCGGCCCATCGAGGTTGTGACCGATATGTCCAAGAGCCGGCGCCTGGGCTTCACCGGATACCAGCCTACCGACGATGCGTTTTTTGCCCTTTTCGAGCGACTGCGCGCCGATCGCCTCATCCCGTAACCGAAGAAGAAATCGCGGCGAAGCGGTCCAGCGTCCGGAACATCTGTGGTCAGGGCGGCCGTTCTCGGTGTTGCGGGTCGCTTGAGGCACGTTCCGGCGTTCGCTTGTAGTTAAACTCGACCCTTTGTCGCCATTCACGGGTTGATTATAGCTTTCCGGATGCGGACCATCCGTTTATCCTTCCTGGGCTCCCGAGGTGGCCGAATGGCGAAACTGCACAGCGTCGGCCCAACGGCGTCAGATAAGTTGAAATCGCTGTAAACGGCCTCGGTGAGGTGAGGCTCGATGTCATTTTACATTGCAGATCATCGAAGCGCATCTGACCCCAGAAAGCCAATGACGGTTGCACCTTAGCGTCCGGTGTCCATGCCGCGTTCGGCGCGCGCATTGGTTTTGGAATTCCGATTTATCAGCCGATCTCATAGATCAGAGCCTATAACTCTATTGTTTTAGTAGACAATAACCCGCTTATCTGACGGCACGATCACGGCCGTCAGGGGGTTTTTTTGAAGCGAGTGCATAATACCATTCCAAGTGAGACGCGGCTGAAGCTTCTTTCGGGCGCCGCTTCCGTACTGGCGATGGTGGCAATGACGCCGGCAATAGCTGCAGAAGGTACGTCTGACGTATCTGCTACCGATGCAGCCGGAGAGATCAGCGAGATCACGGTGACCGCGCGCTATCGCACCGAAAGCGCGCAGGAAGTCCCAATCGCCATTTCCAGCATATCGAGCCGGCAGCTCGATGCGCAGGGCGCGTCGTCGCTCAAGCAGGTGGTGCAGCAGATCCCCAGCCTGAATATTCAGGGCTTCAGTGGCCGCAACCAGACGATCACGATCCGCGGCATCGGCACAAATGCCGGCGGCACCAACGATGGACTGGAACAGGGCGTCGGGCTTTACGTTGACGGCGTCTACCGCCCGCGCACCGGATCGGTCATCACCGACCTGATCGACATCGAGAACATCCAGGTCCTGCGCGGGCCGCAGGGCACCCTATTCGGGAAGAACACGGTAGGCGGCGCGATCGACATCACCACCCGCGAGCCGCAGTTCGAACAGGAAGCGCGCGCCGAACTGGGCTATGGCAACTACAATCAGGTACGCGGGTATTTCTCGTACAACGGCGTAGTGAGCGATGCCTTAGCGTTTCGCGTGTCCTACCTGCGCAGCCGGCGCGACGGGCTGATCTACAACACCACGCAGCGCCAGCACTGGGACAACCTGGACAACCATGCCGCGCGCTTCGACCTGCTCTACAAACCGAGCGAAGACTCCAAGCTGCGCCTGATCGCCGACTACAGCATCCAGCGCGGCGATGTCGGCTTTACCAGCGTCGCGGGCGTATTGCCGACCACGCTGGCGAACGGCACGCAAGTGCGCGGCTTCTACCGCCGCGCCGCCGACGTGGGGTATGTCCCCGGCACCGTCAATGCATTCGACCGCAAGACCGACATCGATTCCTCCCAGTACGACGAGATGCCCAGTTGGGGGCTCCAGGCCCGTGCGGACTGGGACGTCGGCCCGCTGACGCTGACATCCATCACGGCCTATCGCAACTGGAAATGGGTGCCCAACTACGACGGCGACCAGTTCGGGGCCAACATCATCACCAACAGCGTCGTCGCGACCAAACAGCAGCAGTTCAGCCAGGAACTGCGCGCAACCTCAAAGGGCGGGCAAACCATCGACTACACCGCCGGGCTGTACTTCTTCTGGCAGGAGGCGGACGACGATGTCGTCAACCTTTATGGCCGCGATGCCGCCGCTTGGCTGACCACGCCGAACAATCCCATCGCCGCCACCTCGACGCTACCTTCCTCGGTCTTCGACGGGCTGGTCGCCTATAGCCACGTCCTGCCCGCGACCTACAGCTATGCGGCCTATGGACAGGCGACCTGGAATATCTCGCCATCACTGCGGCTAACCGGCGGGCTGCGCTATACTTACGAACACAAGACCGGCATCTACGACGCCTATGCCACCGGCGACTATGCGCCGCTGTCCAGTTTCGCGCCGTCGATCCAGTCGACCGTAGCGGCCCTGCGCGCTGCCTATGCGCCCAGCGGATCGTACACCGCATCGGACAACACCAACAACATATCGGGTACGGCAATTGCGGCCTACGACCTCTCCCCCGACGTGCACACCTACGCATCATACTCGCGCGGGTACAAGTCCCCGGGCATCAACCTCGTGCGCCAGTCGCTGGGCGTGGACATCTTCGTCAAGCCGGAGAAGGTCGACAACTATGAACTGGGGATCAAGACCCGTCTGCTGGGCGGCAAGACCGAACTGAACCTCGCGCTGTTCTGGGCCGACGTCAGCAATTACCAGGCGAATTTCGTCAACTACGCGGTTACGCCGGTGGTCGGCTATATCAGCAACGTCGGCAAGCTGCGGTCACGCGGCGTCGAGGTGGACGCCCGCGCGCAGCCGGTCGAAGGGCTGAGTCTCGGGATTGCGGGCACCTACAACGACGCGGAATATCTTTCGTACCGCAATGCGCCGTCCCAGTTCCTCTATTCCTACCTCTCGTCGATGGACCTATCGGGCCGCCGGGCATCGGGAGCGCCAAGGCTATCTTTGACCGGCAATGCCGAATACGTCCGTCCGGTAGGCACCGTCGACGCCTTTGCGGGAGGCGATGTCAGCTATCGCTCCGGCTTCTACGCAGCGGTGAACCTAGACCCGTTCAGCTGGGTGGACAGCTACACGCTGGTCGGCCTGCACGGCGGCGTGCGCGATCTTGACGACCGCTGGGAAGCCTCCCTCTGGGTGCGCAACCTGTTCAACAAGAACTACTTCAACACGCTGTCCGTCAGCGCCTCCAACGGCATCGTCCAGGGCGCTCTGGGCGAACCGCGCATGTACGGCCTGACCATCAAAGGGCGCCTGTGACCTTCTCTGACATCAGCAACCAATCTCGCAAGGGAGTTACGACAATGAGCAAGCGAACCCTCAAGCTCGGCCTCGTCACCATGGGCGCCGGCGGCCCCGGCCAGCACAACCGCTGGCTGGACCCGAACATTCCGGCCGACGCCAGCGTCAATATCCAGTGGTACGTCGAACAGGTCCGCAAGGCGGAAGCCGCGAAGTTCGATTTCGTATTCATCGTCGACAGCCAGTACATCACCAAGGATTCCCCGCCGCACTACCTGAACCGGCTTGAGCCGCTGACGCTGCTTTCGGCACTTGCGGTCGCAACCAGCCACATCGGACTGGTCGGCACGCTTACCACCTCGTTCAACTCGCCCTTCAATCTGGCGCGCCGCCTCGCCTCGCTTGATCTCATCAGTGGCGGTCGAGCGGGATGGAACGTCGTCACCAGCGGCGATGCCGGCGCGGCAGGCAACTTCGGCCTCGACGAACATTACGACTACGAGACACGCTATGGCCGCGCCTTCGAATATATCGACGTGGTCCAAGGCCTATGGCGCTCCTACGAAGACGGCGCCTTCGTGCGTGACCGTGAGAGCGGCGTCTTCCTCGATGCTTCGAAACTGCATTCGCTGGATCATAAGGGCGAGTATTTCTCGGTCACCGGGCCGCTCAACCTGCAGCGTTCGCCGCAGGGCCAGCCGGTGATCTTCCAGGCCGGCGATTCCGACCATGGCCGCAATCTGGGCTCCCTCACCGCTGACGCGATCTTCACTCATTCCGCTTCGATCGAAGAAGGCCGCAAGTTCAAGGAGGACATCTCTGCCCGCGCAGTCGCCGCCGGGCGTGACCGCGATGCAGTGCTGATCCTACCGGGCGTGAGCATCTACGTCGGGGACAGCGACGACGATGCACGCCGCATCGAAGAGGACTACCGCCGCGCCGACAACAGCTTCGAACATGCCCTGGCCGAGTTCGGCCGCTCGTTCGGGTGGCACGACTTCCGCCAGTACGATCTCGACGCGCCGTTCCCAGTCGAGGCACTGGAACACGCGCGGCGCAGCTTCTTCACGCAGGCCAGCAGGATCGTCGAGTTCGCGCAGCAGGGCAGCCTGACCCTGCGGCAGACCGTAGAGGCGATCAGCGCGTCCCGCCGCAGCCCCTTCGTTGGCAGCGCGCAGACCGTTGCGGACGAGATCATCCGCTGGTTCGAAGGCGGCGCGCTCGACGGGTTGAACGTCATGCTCGGCCATCCCGAACAGTTCGACCGCTTCCTGAACGAAGTCGTGCCGATCCTCCAGGCGCGTGGCGTCTATCGCAACGAATATGAGGATGCCACGCTGCGCGGCAACCTGGGCCTGCCCAAACCCAGCAACATCCGTACCGGAACCAGTGCCACAGGCCCGGCCGAACCAGCCGAGCGGACGCTGGTCAGCTCATGATCCGTCCTTCCGGCAAACGCTGGCCGCTTGCCTTGGCCACCGCGCTCGCGGTGGCCGGGTGTGGCGGCGCCAAGGGCGAAAGCGAGGGCAAAGCGCGCCTGCGCTGGGCCTTCATGCTGCCCACATCGTGGGACCCGGTAACGAGCCGGACCGGCGCCGACATCAACACGGTCAGCATCGCCTATGCCTCGCTTACCCGGCTCGACAAGGACGGCAATGTGCAGCCGGCGCTTGCGAAAAGCTGGCGCTATTCGCCGGACGGCCGGACGCTGACCTTCGAACTGCGCGACAAGCTGACCTTCACCGACGGAACCGCGCTGGATGCCGGCGCGGTGAAGGCCTTCTTCGAACGCGGCAAGACGCAGAAGGATTCCTTCCTGCGCCCCGAGATCGAAAGCATCGCCACCTTCGGAACCGACGGCCCCTTGCGCGTGGTGTTCCACCTGTCCCGCCCGGACTACCAGCTACCCTACGTCATGGCAGGGCGCGTGGGCGCCATCGCCAGCCCCTCAGCCGCCGCGAAGGACAAGGCGAAGCTGGCGCTATGGCCCGTCGGTGCAGGCCCATTCAAGATAGTGGAATTCGTACCGGAATCGCACGCATACTTCGTGAAGAACCCGGATTACTGGGACGCGGCGAACATCCATATCGATCGTCTCGAACTGACCACGCTGTCCGAACCGACCACGACGATCGCCTCGCTCGTCTCCGGCGCGATCGATGTCGCCTCGATCGGACCGCAGCGCGTAGCTGAGGCGCGCGCCCGCAACCTGACCGTCACCACCGCGCCCTCGCTCAATGCCAATGACTTGATGATCAACCGCAACAAGGCGCCGTTCAACGATCCGCTCGTAGCCGAAGCGGTGCGTTATGCGATAGACCGCAAGGAACTGGTCAGGACGCTGACGGTAGGCCTTGGCACGCCGACGAACCAGCCCTTTCCCCCGCATTACTTCGCTTTCGATCCACAGACGAAGGACCAGTGGCTCTACGATCCGGCGAAGGCGAAGGCGCTGCTCGCGCAGCCGGGACATGCGCCAGGTTCGGTAAATGTCGAAATCGTCATCAACCCGCTCATCAACGAAGGCCTGCCCGAGCTTCTGCAAGCCCAGCTGGCGAAAGTCGGGATCAAGTCGCACCTGCGCATCGTACCGCCCGGCTCGTCCAGCTGGCAAAGCGAGGTCTACATCGCAAAGCGTCCGGCCGCCGCAGTAGACGGCACGGTGGGCCGCGAATCCCCGGTGCAGAACCTCCTCGCTGTCTATGGCCCGCAAGGAATCATGAACCTCAGCGGGCCTTACTCGCCCAAGGCATTCCTGGAGGCGGTAGACAAGGTCCGCGCCACCCCCATCGACGCGCCGGAATATCGCGAACGCCTGCAACGCGCGACCCGTCTGGGGGCCACGCAGTCAACCAGCGTCTGGCTGTTCAGCACGCCCTTCATCGTCGCCACGCGGCCGCGCGTGAAGCACCTCAACATCGTGCCTTCGCAGATCCGCTGGGAAGGGGTGACGGTAGAATGACAGCCGCCATCGATTCTTCGCGCGCAAGTGTGCCGGACCTGCGCCTCGGCCATGCCAAGGCCCTTCTGCGGCAGGTGGGATCGACGCTTGGCATTGCGGTGCCGGTGTTCTTCGTCGCCACGCTGATCACGTTCCTGCTGGGCGTGGTATCGGGGCTGGACCCGGCGGCGGCGATCGCCGGCGATGCTGCCTCTCCCAAAACCATCGCTCGTATCCGCGCAGACCTTGGCCTCGATCTGCCGATGCCGCTTCAATACCTGCACTGGATGGGCGAGGTGCTGCGCGGCGATCTTGGCACTTCGTGGTTCAACGGCGTTCCCGCATCCGAACTGATTTTCCAGCGCCTGCCGATCAGCCTCTCGATCGCTGGCATGGCGCTCCTCGCAGGAATTGTGGGCGGAACTGCGCTGGGTCTGGTCGCCGGCGTGCGGCAGGGGAGCCGGCTGGACCGGGCGACTACGCTGTTCGCCGCCGTGGTGTCATCGCTGCCGCCGTTCGTCGTCGCCTTCTTACTGATCCTGATCTTCAGCCTGTGGCTCGGCTGGCTACCCTCCTCGGGCTACGTTCCGTTTTCCGAAGACCCGGCGGGCTGGCTAGCCGCGATCAGCATTCCGGCGGTCGCGCTCAGCGTCGACGTCGTTGCCGACATCGCCCGCCAGTTGCGCACCGGGCTGGTTGGGGAACTATCCGAAAACTACGTGACTGGCGCCGTGGTGCGCGGCCTTTCGCGCCGGCGTATCCTGTTCGTGCATGTCCTGCGCAATGCGGCCGGACCGGCGCTGACGGTGCTGGCGCTCAAGGTGCCGATGCTGATCGGCGGCGCCGTCGTGACCGAGGCGATCTTCAACATGCCGGGCATGGGCAAGCTGGCAGCGGATTCGGCCCTGCGCGGCGATGTGCCGGTGGTCCAGGGCACGCTCGTCGTATCCATCCTGCTGATCCTGGCCTGCAACCTGTGCGTGAACGTCCTGCTCGGCATCCTGCAACCAGCTTCGCGGCGGAGGAACTGACGCCATGATCCGCCATGTCCTGCGCTATCCCAGCGCCCGCGCCGCCTGCCTGATCCTTGGCGTCGTCGCTGTCCTTGCCACCGCCGGCCCCGCCCTCGCCCCGCATGATCCGCTGGCACAGGATACCGCCGCGCTGCTTCAAGGACCGAGCGCGGTGCATTGGCTCGGCACCGATGCGCTGGGCCGCGATGTTTTCAGCCGCCTGCTGGCGGGCTCCACCGTCTCGGTGCTGGCAAGCCTGCTCTCGGTGGCGGTCGGGTTGTTGCTGGGTGTGGTTCCGGGCCTGCTTTCGGTGTTTCTGGGCAAGCGGTTCGAATGGATAAACCTGCGGCTGATCGACGCGCTGATGATGCTGCCGTTTCTGGTCTTCGCCATCGCGATGACCGCGATGCTGGGCAACGGGCTGGTGCAGGCGATGTTCGCGGTGGGCATCCTCATCACTCCCGTCTTCTTCCGCGTCAGCCGAGCCGCAGCGCTTTCCGTCGCGAACGCCGAATATATCGAGGCGGCGCGCCTCATGGGCGCATCGACCGCCTCGGTCATCCGCCGCCATGTGCTGCGCAAGGTCGTGCCGGCAGTCGCGGTCTCGGCCGCCTCCATGACCGGTGCCTGCCTTTCCATCGTGGCGTCACTGACCTTCCTCGGCATCGGCGTCGTCCCGCCCGACCCGACGTGGGGAGGCCTTCTCGCGACCGATCTCGCCAACCTTTATGATCGTCCCTTCGGCCCCATCGCTCCCGCCCTGCTTATCGTCGCCACGGTCTGGGCGCTCAACGCCCTGGCCGATGCGATGCGCGACACCGGCACCGACAACAAGGAGAAGCCCGCATGACCGGCAACGTCATCAGCCTCGACAGCCATGTTCCTCACGGCCGCCGCTCCGAAATCACTCTTGTCGAGCCGCTGCTTTCAGTACGCGGCCTGCGCATCACCGCGGCGGATGGCCGCACGCTGGTGCGCGATGTCGACCTCGACCTGCCGGCGGGAGGAACGCTGGGCATCGTCGGCGAATCCGGCAGCGGCAAATCGCTGACCTGCCGCGCGATCCTCGACCTGCTCCCGCCGGGCCTGGCCCTTGCTTCGGGAACGATCCGGTACCGGAATGTCGATCTCTCCGGCCTTGACGCCCGTTCATGGCGGGCTCTGCGCGGCATCGAACTGTCTGCCGTATTCCAGGACCCAGCCTCGTACCTCAACCCGTCGATCCCCGTAGGCCGGCAGCTGACCGAAGCGATCCGCGCCGTGCTCAAACTGAGCCGTAAAGCAGCCCTCGCCCGCGCGCTGGAACTGCTCGGCCGGGTCGGTTTCAGGGACGCGGAGGCGGTCTACCCGCAATATCCCCACGAACTGTCGGGCGGCATGGCCCAGCGTGTCCTGATTGCGCTCGCGATCTGCGCGGGGCCAAGCCTGCTGATTGCCGACGAGGCAACCACCGCCCTCGATGCGACCATTCAGGCCGAAGTGCTGGACCTGATCGCCACCTTGCGGCGCGAGGAAGACCTGACCCTTATCATGGTATCGCACGACCTCGCCGTCGTCTCTCAGGTCTGCGACCGGATCGTGGTCATGCGCGGGGGCGAGATCGTCGAGGCTGGCCCCACCCACAGCGTTCTACACCACCCGAAAAGCGACTATACGCGCAGCCTGATCGACGATCACGCGGTCCATACGATAGATACCACCGAGGGCCGCCAGCCGCCGGCTGCCGCGCCGGCAAGCCCGCCCCTGCTCAGCGTCAGCGGCCTTGCCGCCGGCTATGGCATTCGAACGGTCGTGCAGGGCATCGACATCGAGGTGGCACCGGGCGAGATACTCGGCCTCATCGGTGAGACGGGATCGGGCAAGACGACGCTGCTGCGCACGATTCTTGGCCTGATTCCGGCAGCGCGCGGCGCGATCACACTCGATGGTCAACAGATCGACGGATTGAGCGATAGGCGCCTGCGCGATTTCCGCCGCTCGGGTGCCCTGCAATACGTCTTCCAGGATCCCTTGCGTAGCCTCGATCCCGATCTCACGATCGGCGAGTCCATTACAGAAGGGCTGCGCCTGCAGGCAAGCCTTGGTCTGTCGGCGATGAAGGCTTCTGTGGCTGCTGCCCTCGTCTCGGTCGGCCTGGACCCGCAGTTGGCCGACCGGTTGCCAGGCCAGCTTTCCGGCGGCCAGCGCCAGCGTACAGTGATCGCCCGTGCTCTGGCCCTCGATCCCAGGCTGCTGCTGCTCGACGAGCCGGTAAGCGCGCTGGATGCGGTAAACCGGTCGCACGTGCTGAAACTGCTGCGCCGCCTCGCCGACGAGCGCGGTATCGCCCAGATTTTCATCTCACACGATCTCGGCTCGGTTGCAGGCATCGCTGATCGGGTGGTCGTCCTTCATCACGGCGAGATCGTCGAGACCGGGCCTGCCCGCATGGTGCTGGCGCACCCGGCCCATCCCTACACGCGCAGGCTGCTTGCGGCTGCGCCGCGTATCCCCCGCGAGGCGCCTGCTGCCGCGCGCCCCCTGTTCACCGCATATTGAAGGAGGCCCACATGGCCAGACAAGGATTGAAGCTGGGCGCCGTTCTGATCGGCGTTGGAGACGCATCGGGAAAGCAGTTGTGGCGCGATCCGGACGTCCCGCTGGATGCCAGCGTCAATATCGACTGGTACGTCAGGCAGACGCGCGAGGCGGAAGAGGCGAAGTTCGACTTCGTGTTCATCGTCGACAGTCAGTACATCACGCCCGATTTTCCGAACCATCATCTGAACCGGCTAGAGCCGCTGACGCTGCTTTCCGCAGTTGCGGTCGCCACCAGCCGGATCGGGCTGGTGGCCACGGTCAGCACCACCTACAGCGAACCGTTCGACATCGCCCGCCGCCTCGCCTCGCTCGATCTCATCAGTAATGGCCGTGCAGGGTGGAACATAGTCACTAGCCAGGATCCCGGCACCGCCGGCAACTTCAGCCGCGCCGGGCACGGCGACTACGAAGCGCGGTACCGGCGCGCCACGGAATCGGTAGAGGTGGTCCAAGGCCTTTGGCACTCCTACGAAGACGGCGCCTTCTCGCAGGACCGTTCGGCACCGCGCTTCCTCGACCCAGCCAAGCAGCACCGCCTTGACCACCGCGGCGATTTCTTCTCGGTAGGCGGCCCCCTCAACGTCCAGCGCTCGCCCCAGGGCCAACCGCCGCTGGTGCAGGCTGGAACATCGCCGCAAGGCCGCGAGCTCAGCGCGCGTGCGGCCGATATCGTGTTCAGCTTCGCCCGCACGCCCGAGGAATCGCTTGATCTCGCACGGGACGTCCGCGCGCGCGCAGAAGCGATCGGGCGCGATCCGGACGAACTCCTGTTCATTCCCGCCCTGGGCGTAACCATAGCCGACACCGACGAAGCCGCAGCACAGATCGAACGGGACAGGACCACCGCAGGTGACATTCGCGACCGTCTCGGCGGACTATCACGGCAATTCGGTGGCCATGATTTCAGCGGCTACGACCTTGACTCGCCCTTCCCTGATGTACCCCTGCCGGAAGCTGCGGGCATTCGCAGCTTTCACGATGATATCGAAAAGGCCCGTCAAAGGGGGTCCACCTTGCGCAACGTGCTGGAAGCACAAGCGCTGTCCTGGTTCCGGCTCGCCGGCTCTCCCCGCACGATCGCCGATCGCCTTCAGCTCTGGTATGAAAGCCGCGCCGCCGACGGCTTCAACCTGTTCGTCCAGCACCCGGCCGACTGGGAACGGTTCCGTGCAGAAGTCGTTCCGATCCTTGTGGAACGCGGCCTATTCCGTGCCGAATACGAAGCCACCACCTTACGGGGCCACCTTGGCCTGCCGCATATATCCAACCGCCATGCCGGAACCGCCAATGCTGCTGCCGCAGCGACCGACAGGGAACGGGCGGATGCTTGAGCGAGCATCAAATGCATAACGACGTGACCCGATTGGATGTGGAGGACTCGTGGGAAGTCGGCAACGTAGTGTCAGAACTTGCTGATATCCGTCGCCATTGGCGCAGCACGAATGCCCGCCATGCCGAATTCGGCGTTGAAGGTTTCCCATCCCGCATTCGGCTTGCCAAGATCGTCGAAGAACTCTGCGGTGCCCTATTCCCGCTAAGATTGGGACCGGACTTCGTGCGGCGCTCAAACGAGGACCACTTCGTAACTCAATCGCTACAGATTTCCCTTGCCAGGCTGCATGCTCAACTGAGACTTGAACTGGCCTATGCCAGTGAAATCGCGGACCGGGAGGAAGTGGATCAACGTGCGAACCAGACCGTTATCGCGTTCCTGCACCAGTTGCCGGATCTACGCCGCCTGCTCGACTTGGATATCGAGGCCGCCTTCCGCGGCGATCCAGCCGCGCGCAGCATCGATGAGGTGCTGATATGCTATCCAGGGCTACTGGCAATCATTCACCATCGCCTCGCCCATGCCCTGCATCTTTTGGGATCACCACTGGTCGCACGGATCATTTCCGAGATATCGCACAGCAGCACCGGTATCGATATTCATCCCGGCGCCCAAATCGGACAGGGCTTCTTCATAGATCACGGAACCGGTGTGGTGATCGGTGAAACCACGATCATTGGCGATAACGTGCGAATTTACCAAGGCGTGACGCTCGGTGCCAAGAACTTCCCTGTGGAACCAAATGGAGCCCTCATAAAGGCGCTTCCGCGGCACCCGATGATCGAAAACGATGTCGTAATCTATGCTGGAGCGACCATTCTTGGTCGAGTCACAATAGGCTGTGGCTCAGAAATCGGCGGGAACGTATGGATCACACACGACATCCCAGCTTTTGGGCGCGTTTTTCAGGCTTGCGAACAAACAACCGTTATTCGGCACAACAGCGAAGCGAAGCATGCCTTGGGGTAAAACGACCAAAATTGAACGGTTACCCCGATTTGTCTCCTCAAGCCTGTGCGTGTCTTCAGATTCGATCGAATCTAGTCCGCTTTGATCCCAGGCGTTCCCGAAAAGAAATCAGCATTCTGAAAGTGTAATTCCGCTAATCCAGCATACGTCGGCCAAGTTACCGATATACACCGGTCGCGAAATAACTGCTCGTGAATGAGGCACCCGTACAAGGTGTGGACATCTGTCAGAATTGCCCGAGCATCTCGATCAACGAACAGGCGATAACTATGATCCGCAGCTAAAGCACAGCGGTATCGCCTCCCGACCCTTTGTTGCCATTCAGCGGCCAATTTTGCGTTCTCAGGTGCGGTCGGTCCGCTTTCCCATTTTTGACGCTGAAAATGGGCGATAGGAGAATGTCCGGCCCGGAGCTGGATTGGTGGGATAGCTGACACTCGCGCCGCGATGCTCGCGACCAAGTTCCACCAATCGCTGGTTCAAGTCCGAACGTCTGCTTCTACCGGAAGTCCCCGTCCGTGGGCCGGATTTAGCCAAGCAGCTTCGCACTTACTATTGAACGAGCTTTTTTAGCATTCGGGGCGGTGGCCGGCGCCGCATGTATAGGAAACAGTCATTCGCCTTTAACCAGGTGGCGGGCCTCACGGTACGGGTTTGATAGCATCGACAACTGTCAGTTTTGCGAAAGCGTTGGCCCCCACGCGGGAATTGGTGACGAGAATTGTTGCGCCTGGACGCAGGCTCGCCTTAAGCAGCTGATAGAACGCGCGCGGCATATCCACCCGGTTGGTGATTGCCTCATCAACCTCTCGCCCTTCGTCATCCTCGTGACCTGCCATACCGACGTAGACCCAGTGCGGCTGTCCATTGCGCGTAGTAAGAGTGATCACGTGCGAGCCGGGGTCCGTGTCTTTGACGATCGCCACGCTGCAACCGATCTCGGTCCCACCGCGCAGCACGACGATGCGCTGGTCGAGCTTCGAGACGATGATCGACAGCGGGCCTTCGGGTGCAGCTTCCGGGTTCCAGCGGTATTGCTCGCCACCGCGCAGAGCCAGATGCTCTACCGGCTCCCCGCGGCGATTGAACGGGACAAGAAGACTGTTCTCGCTGGTGCGGATATGGGCCTGCGCATCGCCCTCGACCACTATGGTGACGCCGAGATCGGTGATCGCGAAAAGCTGGCGAGCGAACTCGTAGGGCAAATGGACGCAGCCATGGCTCTCCGGATATCCCGGCAGGCCGCCCGCGTGCAACGCCACCCCGTCCCAGGTCAGCCGTTCCTGGAAAGGCATCGGGGCGCTGCTGTACAAGCTCGAGCGGTGCTTCGCGTCCTTCTGGAGGATGGTGAACACGCCCGTCGGCGTGTCATGTCCCGATTTTCCCGAGGATACGGTGGTTGCGGCAATTCTTATGCCATTGCGATAGACCATCGCAATCTGGCTGGAGAGATCGACGTAGATCAGCACTGGCCCGGAGGGTGCAACAGCAGGGGCCCAGACCCACTCCCCCGGCTTGAGATGCTCCACCCGGCGCGCGAACTCCGGCGGTGAACTGGCAGTCGCTCCTTGTGCTTGAACCGCCGAAGCGAAGGCGCAAGGGGCAGACACCGCCACAAGGGCGGACAGGCACTGCAATTTTGCCATCCTGAAAGCCAGACTCATCGGATCGTAGAGATCCCGTGGTCTCGCCCCGGCCCGGTGTAACTCACGTCGCGCGTCTCATCCGCATTTGTCGATACCGAAACGGTGACGCCGTCGGCGCTGGCTTCGTAATATTGCTCGTTGGAGATGTTGACCTTTGCCTGCTTGCCGCCAAGGCGAACCGGGCCGCCCTCGTCCGCATGTACTTCGATGCCGCCCGGGCAGGTGGCGTCAAGTTGAGCGATGCTCGCCTGCGGATCTGCCTTTGCTGCGGAGGGTGTGGGCATCGAAGTTTCGCTGGACGCCTCAGAGGCGGACGGCGCATCGGTCGCGGTGTCCTCCTCGATCGGCGCGGGGGCTGCCATTTCAGAGGCCGTCACGCCCGTCGCCTCCGATGTCGTAGGCGCGTCAGCCTGCCCGCAAGCGGCTAGAAGTACGTAGCAAAGGGGAACAAGGGCTTTGTGTGCTCGCATCGCGATCTCTCCTTCGTCTATTTCAGATCTTTGTGCGCCGATGCGACCCAGCAGGCCAGAACAAGGCCATCCGGCACAGTGAGTTTGATAATATTGCCGTGGCGGGAGAACTGCGCAAAATTCTGCCATCCCGGTGCAAGCGGCAGCCCCGATCTCGCATAAGCTGTTATTTGCCCTGCCGCATCGTAAAAGACATGCGCGGCATCGCCCGGCGCCATGGAAGTCACCTGTGCATCGTCACCGGCCAATGTCGTGCGATCCGGCGCTGGCGGCATCCGAGATGCCTGTAACAGCGCGATACGGTCATTGTAGGCGGCGCGCACGCAGGAGGCGTGTTCGCGCTGCATCGCGCACATGCTGCGACGCCTCAGCCATTGTTCCTGAGGCTCAATCCAGCGGCTCGTTGTTGGAATACTCGTCGTTTCCAGGAGTGCGCGCATGCTTCGGTCAAGCTCCAGCAGTTCCGGGGTGTCGCACACCAGCTGGTCGGATGCATATTGCGGGTGGAGACAATCGGCCGTGAGTTGTTCGCGCGGCGGCGGAACTGCGAGCGCGGGGCCGGGAATTAACGCCGCCAGCAAGAGCGCCGCCATATTCGATCGTGCATCTGTGCCGAACCGCATCACGAGCATGTTGCTGGCGTTCCTGAAAAACCTACACACAGACTGCTAACCCGAGGATACGCAGGCGACAACTGCTGTGGCCGGCACCAGCGTATCTAAAATCGCATACCAGAGGCAGTAGAGGGCTGTTTTTCCCTTCGAGAATTCCCCCTCGCATGTTGGCGGGCTGCACCTTAGGTTCATGAAAATCGGATGGGCGACCGTGCCAGACCGGAAAGCAGCGACGGGGGGACTATGTTCCAGCATAATAATTCCGTTCCGGACTATCCGTATTACAACGATATCCCGGCAAGCATAGGCTGGACAGACTGGATCATAGTGCTGCTGGCGCTGGGTCTGGGCTTCGCCGCGCTTACGATTATTCCCCACATACCGTGGCTGAGTATGACGCTCGACGGCCTGCTGCGCTCCGTCCTGTTTGGCACGATCCCCCTGAGTGCCTTCGCCTGGCGGGTAGGGCCCGCATGGAAGGCCATATTCCATGGCTGGCGCAGGAATTATCTGTGGTGGGGCCTGGTATTTGGCGTGATCAACCTGCTCTTCACTTACGTGATCGGCACGCTTGCGATGGGCCATATGCATCTTGCCGACAACAGTGTCGGCGTTGGCCTGAGCGACGGTGATATCCCCGGCGGACCGGCGATGTTCTACCTCAGGACCGGGATCCAGCTCGTTGGCGAGGAGGTTTTCACGATACTGCCGTTTCTGTTCCTCATGTGGCTGGGTGTGAGAATACTAGGGCTTCCTCGCGCAGCAGCGATCCTGCTTGCCTGGATTGGTTCGGCCTTGAGCTTCGGGGCGATGCACCTGCCAGCTTATCACTGGAACATCGGCCAGGCCTTCTTGTTGATCGGCCTCGTCCGCCTTGTTCTGACACTTGCATACATGACGACGAAAAGCATCTGGTCTTCGATTATCGCGCATGTCTTGAACGATTGGGCGATGTTTACATTATTGATAGCGGCGACCGCACTGGGCGCATGACCTGTGCGCATCATGGCCCCTGGAGAGTGGACCGGGCCGGGGCGACCTAGCGCTCTTCGCACCGCCCGGTGAAGTCGGTCGCCTCGCGAATGTGAACGATGCGGGCGCGGCGATCGTAATCGATCCGCGGCTTGTTCATCCCGTTCATCCGATACTGGCCCGTGATACGGTCGGGCGTCACCATCAGGTCTTCGATCGGCCACCAGCCCTGCACACCGCCCGAATGAATGGGCGAAACCAAGTTGCCGGAGGGGTGGACGCGGCCGAGCCCGTTCGCAATTTCGATTTCCAGATCGGACGAGAATGCGTCACGGCCTAGTGTCGTACCCATCTCATATTCGAATTTTTTTGTTTTGGAGTTGTACCGATAGCCCGAATTGCTTTGGGCTGCGGGACCGCTCCCCGACCCGATGCAGACCAGAGAGATCGTTTCGCCGCGGCCAGCGCTTTCCTGGGGCGGTCTGCCTCCGGTATCGGAAGCAGGCGCACTACAATTTGCGGCAGGTACCCCCTGGATCACGGTATAGCGGCCATCCGCTGTGGCGACCGAGATGCACTGGCGCTGCCGCTCGCTCCACCAGATGGACCACTTGGTGTCCCTCACCGTGTTAGTCGTGATGTGGGAATAGCCCCTTGCTTCCAACTGAGTTTCACCGCCGGCTGCGCGCGCACCCACAAGGTCGGATACAGCAGAAGGGGTCTGGGCGAATGCCTGGTCGTGTGCGGCACCCGCCGCCAACAGAAGAATTGCCGCCGATAAAACACGCATTCTCAGTCCCCTTGAAATCCGAGTCTTGGCGCAAGATTAGCGCGCCATGACGATCCTCACAATGATCCTCATTGCTAGTCTTCAGTCAATAAGCATGAAATGTTTGCTGTTTTTCGCGGAAGCGAATTTCAATAAAGTAAGGCATTCGCTGGGCGTTTTATGATGTGTACTTAGCAGCCTCCTGACATGCCTGTTTGTGGGCCCGCTATTCGGGTCTTGCGGGATTCTTCCGGCCATCATGAATCCAAAGGTCGCGCTGAGGAAAGGGGATCGTGATCCGGGCGGCATCGAAGGCTGCGACGATTGCGAAGAACAGGTCCGAACGAACCGAAACTCGGTCATTCACGTTGTCGACGACACACAGCAGCTTGAGATCAATTGCGCTGTCCCCGAAGCCATCCATGATGACCTTGGGGGCGGGCCGGTCCAGAACCCGGGGATGGTTGGAGGCGATCTCGATCATCGCCGCCTTCGCCTTCGCCAAATCGCTGCCGTATGCCACGCCCACGGGTAGGGTAATCCGCCCTTGGTTGCTGCCATAGGTAAGATTGGTGACGTTACCCGACGTCAGCGCCGAGTTGGGGATGATGAGCTCGTGCTTGTCCAGCGTTTCGATATGCGTCGAGCGGAAGGCGATCTTGCGGACGTGGCCGGAAAAGTCTCCGACCTCGATCCAGTCGCCTTCCTTGATCGGGCGCTCGATCAGCAGAATCAGGCCGCTCACGAAATTGGCCACGACCGACTGCAAACCGAAACCGACGCCCACCGAAAGCGCGCCAGCGACGAAGGCCAGGTTGGAAAGGTCGAGACCGGCGGCCGTGATCGCCACGACGGCTGAGAGCGTGAGTCCGAGGTAGCCAAATCCCGTGAGGATCGCCGCTCGTGCGCCGACATCCATGCGAAGGCGATCGAGTAGGGTGTAGTGGAGCAGCCTCTGCAGCCACCGGGTCAGCGCATATCCAAGCAGGAACACCAGTCCGAATGTCATGACGCTGCCGAACGAGACCTGGATCGCGCCCAGAGAAACCCCGTTCTTCAGGGTGAGGATCGCATCGATGATGCTCTCCGCGCTTGCCCCCCAGGTGATCGCGATAAGCGGTACGGCTATGAGGAAGATCAAGAAACCGAACAGCAGCGGAAGTAGCTGGAAATAGCGCGATTCCGGATGCTGATTGCTCTCGACGAGAAGGCCAGCCGCTTCCGAGAGGGAACGGAAAAGGAACAGCGCCGTACATATGATGGAGAGCGAAATGATTGTCGAAAAAAGGACATAACGCGCAAAGGGGATGAACCCAGCGAGAGCGATCAGCGGCGAGATTACCGCCACGCCAGTCATGAAGGCAGCGGTAGGATGCAGGAAATCCGATGGCGGTCCCGTGATATGTTCGAGCTTTGCGGCGCTGCGCGCACCCTGGCCTCGGCTTACCATGCGAGCCAGCTTCCAGAGGCAAAGTCCGGCTGCGACAACAATCGCGAACGCCACAAGCGCGCACAGTGCCGGCGGATTAAGCGGAAGGTCCTCGAACTGCTCCAACAGCGAATCCGCGGCAAGGCAGGCGCCAAGTGCCGTGGTCAAGCGGATGGCAGACGGCGCGGCGCCGTCCGGCAGCCGAATGAGCTGCGCGGGAGGGAATGCGGGCGCCAGCACACTATGCGCCAGCCAGCGGGCATAAATCACGGTTACCCCGGCGCCAACCACCGAGCCGCCCAACGAGGCCAGTACAGGCAAGTCCGCCGCCACGAAACCCGTTACGATAAGTGCGGCCAGCAATGCGGTGGCCGGGATCGCTACGTCGAGCATGTCCCGCAGGAAAGCGAAGCCCAACTGACCCCGAGGTGTCGCGGTCCCACTCCGTGCGTCGATCCTGGCGCGAAGAGCCGAACGGCACCAGAACGCCGCCCAGATCGCAGCCAGCCCCAGCCCCAGTGCGATTGCCAGTCGAACTGGCAGAGGAATGGTCGATCCGGCCCGGGGCTGCTGCGTGGCTATCGATACCCTTGTCGGCAGGCCGAGGGCGCCGGATCGCAATTCCTGGCGGGCGGCGGTCCATGTACGCGGCTCCAGGATCGTGCGGTCGTGTGCGAACAGCTTCGCGCGCCGCTTTGCGCGCAGGATTTCGTCGATGTCTCCTATCAGCACGGATGCCTGGGCATGAATATCGCGGGCGGCAATCGCCGGCCCTGCTTCTCGCGACAGGTCGGCGTTCAGTGCGGCGCGCTTGGCCTTGACCCATGCAGGCTCCGCATTGTCCTTGGCAAGGGCATGACTTGCCTCGCCAAGTTCTGCCATTTGCGCCTCGGTGATCCGGCCTCGCAAGGTGCCGCGCTCGACGAGTTCAAGCGCATCTTCACGCTGTACTGTCAGCTTGAGGCGCAGATCCTCCCAACGATCGGCAGTAATCTCGTCGCGTCGCTTCCTTGGTAGCTCGAGCAATGTTGCCGCGCCGGCCGCAGTCTGACGCCATTCGTCTATTGCGATTTTGTCGTCCACAGTCGTTTGGGACGAGGCGGGCGAAAGTGGGCCGATCAGTGCCAGACTTCCGGCCAATATCGCGAGCATCCAGCGAGAAATCAGTGCAACCTCCTGAGTTCGGTGACGCTTGCATGATTGGCATTGCGCATTTCGTGCTCAATCGCAAGGTCTTGTCCTGAAGACGATGACCAGTGACATCATGTACCGATTGATAGTTTGGAATAGCCTTCCGTGGTCTGAGACCTGGGATAGAGCCGAAAACGAGCCCTGTGGGACTGTACGGTTGCCGAAATGTGGTTTGCCATACGTGCCCGGCGGACCGCCAATGATGAGCTAGGCTGCAAAGCCAGCCCGCTCAAAGCCTCCTGCAGGCGCGCGCATCAACGTCGACAAACCCAAGTCACCCCGAAGCAGTCGGTCAACATGGCGCAGAACAGTGACCATGCGGATTGCCTGATCGGATCTAGGTTGGTCGTCGCCGCGCTCAGTGCTGCCCAGCTCTGCTCGGTCTCGACAGCCGTCGATCCGCGCAGCGAAACGTTGACGGCGTTGCCGCCACCCGTTGAATCCATTCCCCACCCCAGTCGGTGCCAAGTAGCTGCTGCTGCGTAACCGTGAATGTCCGCTTTTGGAAGCGACGGAGGGGACATCAAGTGACCTGAATGGGCGCGTGGCGGCCATTTCCGCCGCCGACCCGTTCCAGCCCTTCAGCCGCCAATTTCTATTTGCCAGGTGCTGACGGTCCGCTATTTCGACGGTTGCCGAACAATTCAAGCCATTCGTGCATCACCGGGACGCGGAGCTCAGAGCACGGGTTTGATCGCGTCGACCACAATCAGCTTTTCGAATGGGTTGCCGTCGACGCGTGAATTGGTGACGAAGATCGTTGCGCCCGGCCGGCAAGTTCGCCTTGAGCAATTGATAGAACTCTCGCGGCATGTCCACCCAGTTGGTGATTGCCTCAGATGTGGCGAGCGTTTTCGCTGTCCTGGTTCCCGAATTGCGCCCAGGAGACTGCCCTGCCGCATGAGAAAGCCTGCTGTGCTGCCCATTTTCGCGCTCCCTACGTCCGCGATTTTTAGAAGCGCAGGCACCGCAACATTGTACCCGACGCTGCGAATTGCGCGCCAGAACGCCTTTCCACGAGCAATTCGGCTTGTGCCAACATCATCTGCGCCGATGCCTGCTGGCGTTCGATGATCGTGACCCCGTCCAGTATTTCGTCTGCAATCCCGCAGAGAAACTGGTCCCTTTCCCTTCCGGCCGGCACATCCTCGAGCAGGACACGCTCACACCATCGCAGGGCATAGTCGAAACCCGCCCCCGAAAGTGCGCAAATCAGCGGCGCGAGAAACAGGCGCGCCGTGGTGAGGGCTGCGGTTGGATTACCCGGCAGCCCCAGCACATGGGTCTTGCCGATCCGGCCATACCAGAGCGGCTTGCCCGGCTTCATCGCGACCCCTGAGAACAAAAGCTGCAGCCCCAACGGCATCAAGGCCGCGCGCGTTCGATCGCGGGTCCCGTCAGAGGCGCCGCCCACCATCACGATCACATCGGCCTCGCCGAGCGCAAGCTGCGCAGCCGCTCGCAGATCGTCGATCCGGTCGCCCGATCGCGAGGCACCGACCGGCTTTGCGCCCCATTGCCGGGCCATCAGCAGCAGGGCTTCGCTCAGGCTGTCGGGGATCGCGTCTTCGTTGGCCCCTGCCCTTCCTGGCGGCGCAAGTTCATCGCCATTAGTGAGGATATGGAGGCGGGGGCGGCGCCATACCGGCAGCCTGTCGAGGTCGGCAGCAGCGGCCACTACCATGGTGCGGGCGTCGATCCGGGTTCCCGGCGCAAGCAGCGCGGTGCCAAGTGCGAAATCGGATGCACGAAGGCGCACGTGCGGCTTGCCCGAAGCGCGCGGGACGATCACCTCGCCGCCTTCGACGCGGGTGTATTCGCGTATCACCACGCGGTCCGCGCCGGGAGGCATAGGCGCTCCGGTCGAAATGCGGATGGCGGTGCCGGGTAGCAAAGGCGAGGGCGTCTGACCTCCCGCAAAGCTTTCTCCGCACAGTTTCAGCCGCGTCACTTCGCCGGCCAGATCCTGCGACCTGACGGCAAATCCGTCCATCGCCGCGCTGTCACGCCGGGGCGAATCGATCTGCGCCACGGCAGCCCGCGCCAGGATGCGCCGCCCTGCCTTGGCCAGCGGCACCCATTCGAGGCCGAGCGGCACGGCGCCCTCTCGCACGATGGCCTGAGCCGCATCGAAGCTGATCGTCGCTGCGCAGGGAATTTCCGGAGCCGTCGCCATATCCGTTTCCTACGCAGCCAGGCTATCTGCCGCCATACCCTTGGCGGGCGTAATGCCATCGGCCTGCGCGACCGCTTCACCGATCAGGATCAACGTGGGGCGATCCGCAGCAAAGGCCTGCGCCACCAGCGGCAGCAGGTCGAGCCGGGTGCGCAACTGCTGTTCCTGGGGCAAGGAGGCATCGCAGGTAATCAGCGCCGGGGTCGATCCGGGCAGACCAGCGGCCATCAGCGCAACGCTCAGTTCGGGCGCGGCTTCCCGGCCCATGTAAACCGCCAGCGTGCAGGCGGGATCGGCCAGTGCCTGCCAGTCCAGATCCAGCGCCTGCCCGTTGCGGCTATGCGCGGTCACGAACTGCACCCGGCGCGCGATGCCGCGCAGCGAAAGCGAAAGGCCCGCCGATGCGGCGACCGCGCTGGCGGCGGTGATTCCGGGACAGATGTGCACCCGTACGCCGACCTTGCGCAAGGCCGACATTTCCTCGGTCGCGCGGCCGAACATGGCCGGATCGCCGCCCTTCAGGCGCACCACGCGGCGGCCGGCCAAAGCCGCCGTGACCAGCATCTGGTCGATGGTCTGCTGATCCTTCGAGTGGCGGCCCGATCGCTTGCCCACGCTGATCCGCTCGGTTCCGGGCGGGATCAGGTCGAGCACGCCGGAGCCGACGAGCGCGTCATAAAATACCACGTCGGCGGCGCGGATCAGCCCTTCGGCCTTGCGCGTCAGCAGGTCGGGATCGCCCGGCCCTGCCCCGACGAGCCATACTTCACCGGCGGCGATAAGCTCATTCTGCGGCATCGAGGACCTCCTCGTTGGTCTGGGTGAGAATCTTGGCGAGCGCGGGGCGGCACGAACCGCAATTGGTGCCAGCCCCAAGCGCCTTGCCGATGGCCGGCACGTCGACCAGCGCCTGTTCGCGGATGGCGGCAACGATCTGGTTGAGGCCGATGTCGAAGCACACGCATACCGTCGGCCCCTTGTCCGGCTGGCTGCCGGGGCCGCGCGCGGCGAGAACCGTGGCGCCCACGTCCTCGACCGCAAGTTGCCCGATCAGCCAGTCGCGCGAAGGCAGCAGGCCGGTGCGGGTGACGAACAGAACGCCCGCCAGCCGCCCCGCGACAATCACCGCGACGCGGCGCGTCCCTCGGGTCAGGTCGATGGCTTCCACGCGCTCGCCCTTGGGTAGCGCCGCTTCGATGCGCGCGGGATCACCGTTGCCCGCGATCTCGTAAAGCGCGCCGCCCGGCACCTTCACGCGCGTGGCCCACAGGCAGGGCACGCGCGCCGGTTCTTCGCCGCGCAGGATGAGAAAGCCCTTCCATTCCGTCTCCACTCTGGCGAGTGCGGCGGGGGTGGACTTGAAGCCGGGCTGACCGGAATGCGGATCAACCAGCGGCCTCGGCAACAGGCCGGTGCGGCCGCCGGTGGACACCTGATCGGTCCAGTGGATCGGCGTGAAAATCTCACCCGGACGCTGGCCATCGGTAAGCGCCACGCGGAACGTGCTGTTACCCTGCGGGGTCGAGACGCGGGCGAGATCGCCGTCCTTCAGGTCCAGCGCGAGGGCATCGGCGGGGTGAACCTCCACCAGTGGTTCTTCGCGGTGGCGGGCCAGTTTGGGCGCCAGACCCGTCCGCGTCATCGTGTGCCACTGGTCGCGGTAGCGGCCGGTGTTGAGCGTCAACGGCCAGTCGGCCAGCGGCGCCTGCAAATCCATCTGCCCGACCTTCACCAGCCGCGCTCGCCCGCTCGGCGTAGGGAAACGGCCATCGGCGAACGGTTTGTCGCCCCACTGGAACGGCTCCAGCGCATCATAGGCGCCGTTGCCGATTGCCGCATGATCGCGCAGGTTCAGCATCCGCGCGCCGTCGTTCTGATAGGCGGTAAGGCGGGCATGTTCGCGCCAGATATCGGCGGGATGGTCGTAAGCGAAAGCATTGCCCCAGCCCATACGGCGCGCGACCTCCTTGACGATCCACCAATCGGGCTTCGCCTCGCCGGGCAGCGCCATGAAGGGGCGCTGGCGGCTGATCGTGCGCTCGGAATTGGTGACGGTGCCATCCTTTTCCCCCCATGCCGCTGCGGGCAAGCAGACGTCAGCGTAAGCGGTGGTGTCGGTGCGCGCGATGACGTCCGAGACAACGACGAAGGGGCATTTTTCCAAGGCCGCACGCACGTTACCGGCATCCGGCAGCGAGACGGCGGGGTTGGTCGCCATCACCCAGAGCGCCTTGATCCGGCCCTCGCCAATAGCGCGGAACAGGTCGACGGCTTTCAACCCTGGCCTGGTCGCCATGCCCGGTGCGGCCCAGAAGCGGCCCACGCGCGCGACGTTTTCGGGCGCGAAGTCCATATGTGCGGCCAGTGTCGAAGCCAGCCCGCCAACCTCGCGCCCGCCCATCGCATTGGGCTGCCCGGTGATCGAGAACGGCGCTGCGCCGGGCTTGCCGATGCGTGCCGTGGCGAGGTGCAGGTTGATAATCGCATTGACCTGATCGGTGCCCCGGATCGACTGGTTCACGCCCTGGCTGAACATCGTGACGGTGCGCGGGTTGGCCGCGAACATCTCGTAGAACCGCAACAGCAGCGCCGGGTCGAGATCGCAGATCTTCGCCGTGCTCCACAGGTCATGCCCGGTGGCAAGGTGCTCCCAAAACCCCTCCGGCACCTCGACGTGGCTTTCCATGAACGCCTTGGCGACGCTGCCCTGCTGCGCCAGCCACGCGAGAAGGCCGTTCATCAGCGCCACGTCGCTGCCGGGGCGCAGGGGCAGGTGCAGATCGGCGCCCTCGCAGGTTTCGGTGCGGCGCGGGTCGATGACCACCAGCTTCGTGCCCCGCTGCGCGCGGGCGGCCTGGATGCGCTGGTAGACGATCGGATGGCACCACGCGGTATTGGAGCCGACCAGTACGACAAGGTCCGTTTCATCCAGATCGGCATAGCTGGCGGGCACTACGTCCTCACCAAAGGCACGGTTGTGGCCGGAAACCGCACTCGACATGCAAAGCCGCGAATTGGTGTCGATATTGGCCGAGCCGATGAAGCCCTTCATCAGCTTGTTGGCGACGTAGTAGTCCTCGGTCAGCAGTTGCCCCGAGACGTAGAAGGCCACGCTATCGGGGCCATAGCGCGCGATAGTGTCGCGAAAGCGCTTCGCCACGAGATCCAGCGCCTTGTCCCACGAGGCACGCCGATCGCCGATCATCGGATGGAGCAGACGGCCGGTCAGGCCGACCGTCTCGCCCAGATGCGTGCCCTTGGAGCAGAGCCGGCCCGCATTGGCGGGGTGCGCCTCGTCGCCCCGGATCGTCACCTCGCGCACGCCCGTAGGCGTGGCGGAGATGCCGCAGCCGACGCCGCAATAGGCGCAGGTCGTGCGGACCGCGCCTCGCATCAGGCGGCGTCCTTCATCGCTTCCGGCCGCGCCAGCAGGATGCGCCCGTCCTCCTTGCGCACCGCGATCGTCGGGGTGCAGCCACTATCCGCCCCCTGCGCCTCGCCGGACGCCAGCGCGATGTTCCAGTTGTGCAGCGGACAGGCGACCGAGTGGCCATGGACGATGCCCTGGCTAAGCGGCCCCTTCTTGTGCGGGCATTCGTTGACGAGCGCGAAGACCCGGTCGTCTCCGGTGCGGAAGACCGCGATGTCCGGTTCTCCTTCGATGCGCACCGTGCGGGCGCCGCGCTGGGGAATGTCGGCAAGGGTTCCGATGTCGATCCAGTCGGTCATGGCATTCACTCCGCTGCGGCCAGTTCTTGGGGCACGAGAGGCTCTAGGTGCCGGTGAAGATCGACGCGGTCGCCGCTGGCGCGCTTCGCCCAGGGGTCTTCCTGACTGAAGCTCTGCGCATGGAGGAACCGCGCGGCGAGGGCCTTGCGTCCCGCGTCATCCTCGACCACGCGGGACTTCACGTACTCCACGCCGACGCGCTCGATCCACGGTGCGGTGCGTTCCAGATAGCGCGCTTCCTCGCGGTAGACCTGGATGAAGGCCGCGCAGTATTCGAGCGCTTCTTCCTCGGTCGAAACCTTGCACAGGAAGTCGGTGGCGCGCACCTTGATGCCGCCGTTGCCGCCTACACTAAGCTCGTAGCCCGAGTCCACGCAGACCACGCCGAAGTCCTTGATCGTCGCTTCCGCGCAGTTGCGAGGGCAACCGGAGACCGCGATCTTGAACTTGTGCGGCATCCACGACCCCCAGGTCATGCGCTCCGTTTTAACGCCAAGGCCGGTGGAATCCTGCGTACCGAAGCGGCACCATTCCGATCCCACGCAAGTCTTCACCGTGCGCAGCGATTTGCCATAGGCATGGCCCGAAACCATCCCGGCGGCATTGAGATCGGCCCAGACGGCGGGCAGGTCCTCCTTCTTGATCCCGAAGATGTCGAGCCGCTGGCCGCCGGTCACCTTGACCATCGGCGCCTCGTACTTCTCCACCACGTCGGCGATAGCGCGCAGTTCGCGTGGGTTAGTCAGGCCCCCCCACATGCGCGGGACCACCGAATAGGTGCCGTCTTTCTGGATGTTGGCATGCATGCGCTCGTTGACGAAACGGCTCTGCTGGTCGTCCACGTATTCACCGGGAAGCGCGCAGAGCAGGTAGTAGTTCAGCGCGGGGCGGCACGAGGAACAGCCGTCCGGCGTGGACCAGTGCAGCTTTTGCATGACCTCGGGGATCGACTTCATATCCTGCGCCACGATTTCGCGGCGCACATCGTCGTGGGTGAAGCTGGTGCACTTGCACAAGGTCTTCGGCCCGGCTTCGACATCGCCGCCAAGCGTCAGCATCAGCAGGTTCTCGACAAGGCCGGTGCACGAACCGCAGCTGGCCGAAGCCTTGCAGGAGGCGCGCACCGCGTCGAGGCTGCATGCCCCGGCCTTGATGCAGCCGAGGACCAGGCCCTTGGAAACGCCGTTGCAGCCGCAGATCTCGGCATCGTCCGAGAGCGCCGCAACGGCCGCCTTAGGGTCCAGCGCGCCTCCTCCCGAGGCGCCAAGAACCGCATAGGCCTGGCCGAAGATCACGAGGTCGCGAATATCCGCGACGCTTTCGCCCTTCTTGAGCAGGTCGAAGTACCAGCCGCCGTCCGCCGTATCGCCGTAGAGCACGGCGCCGACGATGCGGTCGTCCTTCACTACCACGCGCTTGTAGACGCCGCGCGCTGCATCGCGCAGCACGATGTCCTCGCAGCCTTCGCCGCCAGAGAAGTCCCCGGCGGAAAACACGTCCAGCCCCGCGACCTTCAGCTTGGTGGAGGTGACCGAGCCGCGATAGCCGGTGTGGCGGTCGGTCAGGCCATCGGCCAGGCTGCGGCACATGTCCCACAGCGGCGCGACCAGACCGTAGACGTTGCCGTCATGCTCCACGCATTCGCCCACCGCCAGGACGGCAGGGTCGCTCGTCACCATGTGGTCGTCGACCTTGATGCCGCGGCCGATCTCCAGTCCCGCCGCGCGGGCAAGGCCGACAGAGGGACGGATACCCACCGCCATCACGACGAGGCTGGCCGGAATTTCGCGCCCGTCCTTGAGGCGCACGCCCTCTACCTTGCCCCCGCCGTAGATTTCGGCGGTGTCGGCGCCGGTCAGGATAGTCTGGCCCCGGCTTTCCAGCGCGGACTTGAGCAGCCAGCCCGCCGCCTCGTCCAACTGGCGTTCCATCAGCGTGGGCATCAGGTGGATCACGGTCACCTTCATGCCGCGCAGCGTCAGCCCATGCGCCGCCTCAAGACCCAGAAGGCCCCCGCCGATAACCACGGCGCTGCCGCCGCCCGCCGCCTTGCCCGCCTCGGCAGCGGCCAGCATCGTGTCGACATCGTGCATGTCGCGAAACGAGATCACGCCGGGCAGGTCCTTGCCGGGCACCGGAATGATGAAGGGATCGGAGCCGGTGGCGATCAGCAACCGGTCATAATGGACCGTGCGGCCGGAACGCGCGGTAACGGTCCTGGCGGCGCGGTCGATCGCGGTGACGGGATCGGCGGTGATTAGCTCGATACCGCTGTCGTCGTACCACTCGCGTGTGTTGATGACGATCTGCTCGAACGTCTTCTCACCCGCCAGCACCGGCGAAAGCATGATGCGGTTGTAGTTCACGTGCGGCTCGGCGCCGAAGATAGTCACGCGGTAACGGCCCGCGTCGCGCGCCAGCAGTTCCTCGACGGCGCGGCAGCCCGCCATGCCGTTGCCGACGACGACAAGGTGTTCGCGCACATCGCCCGAAGGTACGATCAGCATGTCCTCATAGTCGGTGGTGGGTTCGATCCCGTCCTGAAATTCCATGCACGAGACTCCAGAAAAAGCATTGGGAGAAAAGGGAGCGGAAAAAAGAAAAGGCCGCCATCCGGACCCCCAGTTCGAAAACCTGAGGTCTGGATGGCGGCCTTGCCATCGTTCGGTGCCTACGTACCCCGTCAGTGGAGTATTTCGGCGATGTAATAGAGACAACGCTGTCTCTTGCACTGCAACATAAATGGAATCGCTCGAATGCTCAAGCGATTCCGTCATGCTTATCTTCAGATAGCCCAGTCCAGCTGGACCCAGACTTTGTCGGTATCGGTCGCCATCGCCTTGGCGTCGTAGTGTGCATAGCGCAGCGCCGCAGTCGTCCTGTGCAGTTTGGCAGAGGCGAGCAGATTGATTTCATTGCCGTAATGCAGGCCAAGCCGGTCACTCTCGAAGCGGTGCCACGTTGCCTGAAGGGTCACTGCGGAAAGCGCGCCCACCTGCTTCGCACCGTATCCGCCGCCCAGATAGAGATCACGCACGCCGTTCGCAGGCGTGGTGAGGAACTTGTCCGCCCAGCCCTGGAACTTGAAATTGGTGCCCAGCGGCGTCTGGAAACTGGTGAGGGCCGCGCCCTTGTCGGCACCCAGAACCTCGTAGCCGCCGCCTATCTTCCAGCCCTTCACATCCAGCGTCGCATCGGCGAGCCAATAGTCGGCGCTGTAATCGTTGGGGTTGCGGTGCCAGTCCGACTGGCGCGCGTAGCTGGCCTGGTAGGACAGCTTCACCGCCTAGCCGAACGCATGCGCCCCCGCGAGCCGCACGCCGTAGGTCTGGCTGGACAGGCGAAATGCCTGCATCGCCGCCTCATCCTGATCGACGAGGTAGGCGAAGCCCGTCAGCTTGCCCAGCGGGCTTTCCCACGCGAGGTTGGCAAGCACGTTGTCACCCCCCACCGCCTGCTGACGCGCGCCGTGGCCGTCGATGCCCCAGATCGTGCGCACGCCCCAGGCATAGGCGAGGTCGAGGTTCACGCCTTTGACCGGGCTGATCTCGGCGCGCACCGCGTCGAAGGTCTGCGCATTGTCGCGAAAGGCGACGTTGCCGACGAAGCGCTCGTCGTCCAGCGCGATCTTCTGGCGTCCGGCGGTCAGCGTCATGCCCTTCGCCTTGTACTTCACTTGCGCGATGTAGAGCGCGATGTTCTGCGGATCGGCCACCAGCGGCCGGGTCGGCGCGCCGTCAAGCCCGTCGTAGTAGTCATCGACCGCCGCCAGCGTCCCCTGGGCGACCGCCGTGGCACTGAAGCCGCCGCTGGCCACCTGCGCACCGCCGCGCACCCGCACGGTCAGCGCATCGGCCTGCCTGTCGATACCGTCCTGATCGACATGCTCGTAGCGCGCCCGCGCCTCGGCGATCGGCTTGACGGTGATTTCCTGGGCATGTGCGGATGCAGCGCAAGCGGCCCCGCCGGCAGCCAGAACAGCCGCCGCCTGTGTTATCTTTTTCATGAAATTAGCGCCCCCTCAGGACGAAAAAGGGATGGGGCGGCAGCGCTGCGGCGCCGCCGCCCAGCTTGCCGGCTCAGATACGCGCGCCGGTTTTCCAGGTCGCGCGCCAGCGGGCCTTGACCATCGCCACAGAGGCAAGGGCCACGACCGCAAGGCCGGCAAAAATCAGGAAGCCCGGCGCAAAGCTGCCGGTGAACTGCTTGGCCAGACCCAGCGAACTGGCGAGGTAGAACCCGCCGACACCGCCCGCCATGCCGACAAGGCCGGTCATCACGCCGATCTCGGCCTGAAAGCGCTGCGGCACGAGCTGGAACACGGAACCATTGCCAGTCCCAAGCGCCAGCATGGCAAGCACGAACAGGGCCAGCGCGGCGCCAAGGCTGGTCGCCTGAGATACGCCCACCAGAGCGACGGCGGCAACGGCATAGACCACCATCAGCGTCTTCACGCCGCCGATCCTGTCGGCCAGCGCGCCGCCCATCGGACGGACCAGCGAACCGGCGAACACGCACCCTGCGGTGCAGTATCCGGCGACCACCGTGGTCAGCCCGAACTGGTCGGTGAAGTAGATCGGCAACGATGCGGCAAGGCCCACGAACCCGCCGAAAGTCACGGCATAATAGGCCATCAGCCACCACGCATCGGGCTGCCTGAGCAGCGCGGCATAGTCCACCAGCTTGCGCGGCGCGGGCGGGTTCGGCGCATCCCTGGCCAGCAACAGATAGACCACCAGAACGATGCTGAGCGGGATGCAGGCAAGACCTAGAACCGCGTTCCAGCCGAACATCCTGGCAAGCGCAGGCGCGAAAAGCGCGGCGAGCACGGTGCCCGAATTGCCCATCCCGGCAAGCCCCATGGCCTTGCCCTGATGCTCCGCCGGATACCAGCGGCTGGCCAGCGGCAAGGCGATCGCGAAGCTGGCGCCGGCAAAGCCCAGAATAACGCCAAGCGTCAGCGTACCCGAGAAGCTGGTAACGCCCATGAACCACGCGAAAAACAGGCCGGCGATGACGATGACCTGGTTGATCGCGCCCGAACGCTTGGGACCGATGCGGTCGACCAGCAGACCATTGACGACGCGCAGCAGCGCGCCCGCCAGCGTGGGCAGCGCCACCATCAGGCCCTTCTGGGCCGGCGACAGACCCAGCGTGCGCGATATCTCCGGCGCCAACGGGCCAAGCAGAACCCAGACCATGAACGCGAGATCGAAATAGAGAAAAGCTGCGATCAAGGTCGGCGTGTGACCGGCTTTCCAGAAGCCGACCGCCGGCTTGTGCACGCCTTCATCGGCCAGAAGGCCTTCGTTGTCTTCGTCAGGTCGCCAGAATGCGGATGCCATGGTACGTCCCCCATAATCCATGAAACGGACACGAAAAAAGCCGCAGGCCGGACGTCACCCCATGGTGAGTCCGGTCAGCGGCTTTGCTGCGAATTTCGGTGAGGATAGCGCCCCGTCTTTGGGACAGCCTATCCGTTGTGCGTGCGCTTCATCGCGCGACGTTCATATAGTCCCGTGATTTGGCGCATCTGGCAAGGTACAAAATTGCGCCCGATTCCAACGCGATGTTATTTTCAATGCTGCGGTGCAAAACCAGCTAGGTAGTCCTCGATCCGTTCGGGATCGAAGATGCGCCCGTCGAAAAAGCGGTCAGGACCAAGCGTGAGATCACCCTTACTCGAACCCACTGCCAGCGACACCTCGACTGACCCTTCCAGCTTCATACTTGCCCCCGGCATCGGCAATTCGCTGCCGGCGAGCGCACGGCGATAGACATCGGGACGGAACACCGCCGCCGCCTTCGCCGCGTTTTCGGCAGACGGTTCGACCATGTTCCAGCGCACCATCTGCGAATAGATCCACAGCGCCTGGCTACGCCACGGAAACGGCGTGGCCTCGCGCGAAAACAGCACGAAATCGGGAGACGATACCGCCGCATCGCCCGCGCGCGGAACGATGGTGCCGCTCAGCGCCCGCAGGATCAGGTCGGCAGGCTGGCCGACGTAGCGCGCATCGGCCAGGATATCCGCCAGGGCCTCGCGGTTGTCCGGTTCGTCACACCAGACGGCGGCGCGGGCCAGTGCCCGCAGCAGCCGGTCGACGGTATCGGGGTTTTCCTCAAGCCAGCTTTCCCGGAATGCCAGTACCTTTTCGACGCCGCGCTGCCAGATCTTTTCACCGATCGCCACCGCCTCGGCGCGGCCGGAATCGATGGCGGCACTGCCCCAGGGTTCGCCTGCGATGAACCCGTCGACTTCGCCGGCGTGGATAGCTTCCACCGTCAGCGAAGGCGGCAGCACGCGCAGTACCACGTCGCGGTCAGGGTCTACACCTGCACTGGCGAGCCAGTAGCGCAGCATCAGCGCATGGCTGGAAAAGCGGTGCACCACGCCAATCACCGGCTTGCGCTTCCACAGTCCGATGGCCGCGGCAAAATCGTGCGCGGTGCCCAGCGGATCGGCCAGTCGCCCCGCCGAATCGGGCGCGAGGGCGGCGGCGAAGTCCTTCGCCATCACCAGCATATTGCCATTGACGCCCAGCTTGAACGGCGTGGCCAGCGCGGCGGGCTGCTGGCTGAGGCCCAGCGTCACCGCCACCGCCAGCGGGGCAAGCATATGCGCCGCCTGCACCTGCCCGTAGACCAGCCGGTCGCGCAGCGTCGCCCAGCTGGTCGTGCGGATGAGGTCGAGCGAGAGGCCCTCCTCCTCGGCGAACCCGCGTTCGCGTGCGGCGGCAAGCACCGCAACGTCGTTGAGCGGCAGGAAGGCGATGCGTAGATTGATCGTCATTATATCCCTCCCAGCAGGTCGCTGGCGGTGATGAGCGCCTGCGCCACGTCCGCGATCTTCTTGCCCTGGTTCATGGCGCTGCGGCGCAGGAGCGCATAGGCGTCCTGCTCGGACAGGGCGCGCTGGTTCATCAGGATCGACTTGGCGCGGTCGAGCACCTTGCGATCGGCAAGCGCGGTGCGCGCCTCCTCCAACTCGGCCTGCATCCGCGAGAAGGCGTTGAAACGGCGTACCGCCAGTTCCAGCACGGGCTTCACCCGCTCTTTGCGCAGGCCATCGACGACATAGGCGGAAACACCCGCATCGATCGCCGCACCGATCATCGCCTCGTCCGACTGGTCGACGAACATGGCGATCGGCCGCGCCAGCGCCCGGCTGACCGTGAGCATTTCCTCCAGCGTATCGCGGCTGGGGCTGCCAAGGTCCATGAGCACGACGTCGGGCGCCATACGCTCCAGCCGGGCCACGAACGCACCGCGCGGCGGGACGATATGAATGTCATCGTAGCCCGCGTCACGCAGTCCTTCCTCAAGCACCGTGGCTCGCAGGCCGCTGTCGTCGATGATGACAATTCGCATGGAGGCCCCTTCAGCGCCGACCCTTGCCGCATATCGTTACCCAACGTCAATGTGCTGTCATTGGGCTGGAGTCTTCTGCACCAATGCCACCATTAGAGCACAGCTTAGTGCTGGCAGACCAAAACCTACTCAAGTGGCAGGAAATGACCGCTGAGGGGCAAAGATCGTAGAGCGCTTGGCGGCGGATTCAATATGTAACTTCGGTGACTAATCGGTTTCATGCATTCGAGACCACAGCGGAAGGCGTAGAGAACAGCGATCAATTAGACATCCCGCGCGCCGAAGAATGCGGACAAATTCAAAGATATCTGTTCGGCAAGCTGATCCCTGCCCAAGAAGTGGCCTTGCTGCTCCAAAAGCTGGGTGGCGTCCGGGATTACGCCGGCTGCGAACTACACCTTTGCTATCGCCCAACGTCCAGAGTCCACCGATAGTGTTGAAAAACTCCGGCTTGAAGTTGTTTTCGGGGTCTGATTCACTGTTCTTGCAGGACGGAGACAGGCCGATGATAGGTGAGCGGACGGTGGCGCAGGAGGCGCTGTTTTACAGCTTCAATCTGGAACGGCACGTGCCGGCGAGCCATCTGCTGCGATCGATAGACAGGTTCGTCGATCTGTCCGGCATGCGCGAGCATTTGCAGCCCTATTACAGCGAGACAGGTCGCCCTTCGATCGACCCGGAACTGATGATCCGGATGCTGCTCATTGGCTACTGCATGGGTATCCGCTCGGAACGCCGGTTGTGCGACGAGGTGTACCTCAACCTGGCCTATCGCTGGTTTTGCAGATTGGGACTGGACGGCGATGTGCCTAACCACTCGACGTTTTCCAAGAACCGCCATGGTCGGTTCCGCGACAGTGATCTGTTGCGCAAACTGTTCGAGCCGACGGTGGAGCGCTGCATGGCTGAGGGACTGGTCGGCGGTGAAGGCTTTGCCGTCGATGCAAGCCCGATCGCAGCCGATGCTAATCGCCAGCGCGGCGTTCGCGGCGGTGAGCCCTTGCCGCCGGACGCGACCAACTATGCTGTGAACGAATATCTGGCCGTTCTCGACGATGCGGCATTTGGCGCCGCGACGCCTGTCGTTCCGAAGTTCTTGTCGCCTGCCGATCCTGCCGCGCGCTGGACCAGCGCCAAGGGCGGTCAGGCGTTCTTCGCCTACTGCACCAATTATCTGATCGACCTGAAGAACGCCGTCATCATGGATGTGGAAGCGAGCATGGCGGTGCGTCAGGCTGAGTTGACTGCGGCACGGCGGATGATCGATCGCGTCCAAGACCAGTTCGAAGTCTGGCCTGCGCGACTGGCGGCAGACACCGCTTATGGTTCTGCAGAAAACCTAGCGTGGCTGGTGCACGAGAAAGGGATAGAGGCGCATATCCCGGTCTTTGATCATAGCAACAGGCGAACCGGCAGCTTCCAGCGATCCGCCTTCCGCTTCGAGCATAAGCGCGATGTCTATGTCTGCCCGGGAGAAAAGGATCTGAAGCGGCAGCATCGCAACTTCGCAACAGCGCGCTCCGGTGTCGATCAGGATGGCTTCATGCGATATCGCGCGTCCAAAGCCGATTGTGACGTTTGCGCGCTCAAGCCGGACTGCTGTCCGGGCCAGCCCGTACGCAAAATCCCGCGTTCAGTCCATGAAGGCGCTCGCGATCTGGCCCGCGATCTGGCGCTGACCGACGCCTATATCACTTCACGTCGGGAACGAAAGAAGGTCGAGATGCTGTTCGCGCATCTCAAGCGCATACTGAAGCTGGATCGGTTGCGCTTGCGTGGACCAAATGGAGCAAAAGACGAGTTCCTCCTCGCCGCTACCGCCCAGAACCTCCGCAAGATGGCCAAGCTTCTGCCGATGAAGGCTCAACCAGCAACGGGTTGAAGGCCAAAACGACATTCAGCCCATTCCCGCTTCGATCCCAGCACCCGGCAAAGATCGACTTCTTCAACACTACCGACCCTTCTCGGACTCTCAGGACCTGATTTCGGTTCCCCACCAGCGGACGTTCCGCTTTGTCGGCAGTTGCCGACCAACCTAAGACGTTCCCAAATTGATCCTAGCCCGGAAAATTCACGCGGGTTGGCGGATGTGGCGTAAAGCACTGATTTAACGTATGATTTGGTTGCTTAAGCCGATCGACGTCATTTCAGGAAAGCCACACCCGCCATGGACGGTTCTACTCTGCCG
>NZ_CACSJO010000027.1 GCF_902706195.1 Novosphingobium sp. 18050
AAACCGCAGGGTGCGGTGCTGCCTGACACGCTGCCGCCCTTCGGCCTTCAGGCCGCCTTGCTGCGCGTCAACGGCAAGGCATCGCTGCTGCACAAGCTGATCGTCACCTTCGCCGCGACCTATGCAGGTGCCCCGGATCAACTGCGCGCGCAGATCGCATCCGGCCTGCTGCCCGACGCCCGGCGCCTTGCGCATAGCCTGAAGGGCGTGGCCGGATCGCTGGAACTCCCCGCGCTTCAGGAAGCTGCTTCGAACCTCGAACGGCTGCTGGCCGGCGGTGATACCGAGCAGGCCGCCAGCGCCATCGCCGAATTGCAGGTCCACCTGACCCCCGCCATCGCTGCGGCGCAAAGCCTTACCGGCGGCCCGGCGCAAACGGCCCCGGTCCCTGCCCCCGCCCTCGACCCGGAAGCGGCGCAGCGCGCGCAGGCGGAGCTGCGCGAACTGGTGGTGCGCCGCAGCCTGGGCGCGCGGGCGAGCTTCAACCGCTTTGCCCAGGCGATCGGGCTGTCCGAGGAAGAACGCGCGCGCCACGGCGTGTTCCTGGCGCTGGAAAAGCTGGACTACGGCGCTGCGCTGACCCTGATCGACGCCGCCTCATCCCCCGAAGGAGCCGACATGCGCCTTGCCGACCGCGAAGGAGCCACCCCGTGACCAGAGCCACCATCCTGATCGTCGACGACGAGATTTCGAACATCGAGATCATGAACGCCGTGCTGGAGGACGACTACGAAGTCTGCTTTTCCACCTCCGGCGAACAGGCGCTGGAAACGGCGCGGACCACTCTGCCCGACCTCGTGCTGCTGGACGTGCTGATGCCGGGGATCGACGGCTTCGAGGTTTGCCGCCAGCTGAAAGGCGACCCGCTGCTGGCCGACATTCCGGTGATATTCACCACCGGTCTGGGTGATACGGCAGACGAGATGCGCGGCCTGTCTCTGGGTGCGATCGACTATGTAACCAAGCCCATCCAGCCCGCGATCCTGCGCGCCCGCGTGGGCAACCACGTGGAACTCAAGCGCCTGCGCGACCAGCTTGCCAGCATGGCCGTCACCGATGCGCTGACCGGCCTCAGCAACCGCCGCCAGCTGGAAAAGGCGCTGCACACCGAAACCGCCCGCCTTGCCCGCACCGGCGACTGGCTGTCGGTCATCATGCTCGACATCGATTTCTTCAAGCAGTTCAACGACACTTACGGCCACCCCGCCGGGGACCGCTGCATCTCCATGGTGGCCTCTGCCCTGACCCGGGCGGTCAAGCGCGCCTCGGACCTCTCGGCCCGCTATGGCGGCGAGGAATTCGCCTGCATCCTGCCCGGCGCCGACCCGCATGGGGCCGAATTGGTGGCGCAGGAGATCATATTGCAGGTCCAGTCGCTGAACATTCCGCACGAACGTTCGCAGATCAGCCCGTTCATCACCGTCAGCATCGGCGTGGCCAGCGCGCGGTGCCTGCCCGGCATGGCGGCGGAACAGTGGATCGGCCACGCCGACCGCCAACTCTACCAGAGCAAGCACGGCGGCCGAAACCGGATCACCGTTGCGCAGTTCGACAACACCGCCGAATATTGCACGACCTGAGCGCCCGGCCCGGCGTTTCCCTGCGGAGAGGCGCCGGGCCGGATCGTCAGACCGCCGGCGCCGCGCCGCTGCGGCGATGCACCAGCCGGTAGAGCGCGGGCAGCACCAGCAGCGTCAGGATCGTGGATGAGACGATGCCGCCGATCACCACGGTCGCCAGCGGGCGCTGGACCTCGGCGCCCGCGCCGACGTTGAAGGCCATCGGCACGAAACCCAGCGAGGCGACCAGCGCGGTCATCAGCACCGGTCGCAGGCGGCTGAGCGCACCCTGACGCACGGCATCCTCCAGTGTTGCCCCGCCTGCGCGCAGATCGCGGATAAAGGCCAGCATGACCACACCGTTGAGCACCGCGACGCCGGACAGGGCGATAAAGCCCACCCCTGCCGAAATCGACAGCGGCAGTCCGCGCAGCAGCAGCGCGGCAACGCCCCCACTCAGCGCCAGCGGAACGCCCGAGAAGACGATGCCCGCATCCCTGGCCGAACGGAACAGCGCAAACAGCAGTCCGAAGATCAGCAGCATCACCGCCGGCACCACCAGCCGCAGCCGCTGCGCCGCAGAGATCAGCTGTTCGAAGGTGCCGCCATAGCTGATCCAGTACCCCGCCGGCACCTCCACCTCGCCGCCGACTTTCGCCTGCAGTTCCTCGATGAACGAGCCGAGATCGCGGCCGCGCACGTTCGCCGTCACCACCACGCGGCGCTTGCCGTCCTCGCGGCTGATCTGGTTCGGGCCGATCACGACATCCACTTTGGCCACGTCCTGCAGGGGGACGAAGCCGCGCGCGCCTTCCCCGCTGGCCGGCAGGGGCACGCGCAGGCGGCCGATCTCGTCGGCCCGCTCGCGGATATTCTCGGGCAGGCGCACGATGATCGGAAAGCGGCGGTCACCTTCGAAGACCTGCCCCGCCTGTCTGCCCCCGATCGAGATCGAGACGACATCCTGAACATCGCCCACGTTCAGCCCCAGCCGGGCCAGCGCCGCCCGGTCCGGCGTGATCTGCAGCACCGGCAGGCCGGTCACCTGCTCCACTCTGACGTCGGCGGCGCCTTCGATCCCGCCGGCGACTTTCTCGATACGCTGGCCCAGTTCGTGCAGCGTGTCGATGTCATCCCCGAACACCTTGATCGCCACGTCCGCGCGGACGCCCGAGAGCAGTTCGTTGAAGCGCATCTGGATCGGCTGGGTGAACTCGTAGTTGTTGCCGGGGATCGTCTCCGCCGCCTTTTGCATTTCCGCGACGAGCTGGGTCTTGGGCTTGCGCGGGTCCGGCCATTCGCTGCGGTCCTTGAGCAGGACGAAAGTATCCGCGACCGAAGGCGGCATGGGATCGGTGGCCACTTCCGCCGTGCCGATCTTGGCCACCACCCGCTCCACTTCGGGAAAGCGCTTCAGCCGCGCTTCCAGCGCCGATTGCATCCGTACCGCCTGGGTCAGGCTGGTGCCGGGAATGCGCAGGGCGTGGAGCGCGATGTCGCCCTCGTCGAGGTTCGGGATGAATTCCGAGCCCATCCGCGTGGTGGCAAAGCCTGCCAGCACGAACAGCCCGGCCGCGATCCCCACCATCGCCTTCGAGCGGGACAGGGCAAAGCCAAGCGCCGGTTCGTAAAACCGGCGCGCGCGCACCATGATCGCGCTTTCCTTTTCCTCGACCTTGCCGGTGACGAACAGCGCCACCGCCGCAGGCACGAAGGTCAGCGACAGGATCAGCGCGCCGGTCAGCGCCATGACGACGGTGATCGCCATGGGGTGGAACATCTTGCCCTCCACACCGGTCAGCGCAAAAATCGGCACGTAGACGAGCGCGATGATGAGCACCCCGAACAGCGAGGGGCGGATCACTTCCGAAGTCGCCGAAGCGGCAAGGCCGAAGCGCTCCTCCCGCGATAGCAGCCCGCCCTTGCGGTGCTGCGCCTCGCCGAAACGGCTGAGGCAGTTCTCGACGATGATGACCGCGCCGTCGACGATCAGGCCGAAGTCCAAGGCGCCAAGGCTCATCAGGTTGCCCGAAACGCCGCCGCGCACCATGCCGGTGATGGTCATCAGCATGGTGACCGGAATCACCGCCGCCGTAATCAGCGCCGCGCGCACGTTGCCCAGCAGCAGGAACAGCACGACGATGACCAGCAGCGCCCCTTCCAGCAGGTTCTTCTCGACCGTCCAGATGGCCCGTTCGACAAGATCGGTGCGGTCATAGATCGGTTTGGCGACCACGCCCGCAGGCAGCGCCTTCGCCGCCACCGCAAGGCGCTCTGCCGAGGCTTTGGAGACGACGCGGCTATTCTCTCCCGCCAGCATGAAGACGGTGCCGAGCACCACTTCCCTGCCGTCCTCGGTCGCGGCGCCGGTGCGCAGTTCCTCGCCCATGCCGACGTCGGCGATGTCGGCCACGCGGATCGGAATGCCGCCGCGCGCGGTGACGATGATGCCCTTGAGATCGTCGATCCCCGCCGCCTGTCCCGGCACGCGGACAAGGTATTGCTCGCCGTAGCGCTCGATATAGCCGCCGCCGACATTGGCGTTGTTACGCTCCAGCGCCTGAACCACGTCGCCCAGTGTCAGCCCGTAGGCGGAGAGGCGTTCCGGCAGCGGGGCGACGTGGTACTGCCGCTCGAACCCGCCGATGGAGTTCACTTCGGTGACGCCCGGCGTACCCCGCAGCTGGGGGCGGATCACCCAGTCCTGCAGGGTGCGCAGGTCCTCGGGCGTATAGGCCGAACCGTCCGCCTTGCGGGCGCCGGGGCTGGCCTCCACCGTGTACATGAAGATTTCGCCCAGACCCGTGGCGATCGGCCCCATTTCGGGTTCGACCCCGGCGGGAAGCTGCGAGCGCGCGCTTTGCAGGCGTTCATTGATGAGCTGGCGCGCAAAGTAGATGTCGGTGCCGTCGGCGAACACCGCCGTCACCTGGCTGAGGCCATAGCGGGATACGGAACGGGTATATTGCAGCCCCGGCAGGCCGGCGATGGCCGTCTCCACCGGGAAGGTGATGCGCTGTTCGGATTCCAGCGGAGAGAAGCCTTCGGCCTCGCTGTTGATCTGGACCTGGACGTTGGTGATATCCGGCGTGGCGTCGATGCGCAGGGCATTGAAGCTCCACACGCCAAGCGCGCACAGCAGCAGCACCGTGCCCATCACTGCCCAGCGAAAGCGGATGGCGGCGGCGATGATGCGCTCCAGCAGCGGAGCACCACGCGGGGGTATCGCTATATCAGTGGTCATGGCTGGCCCCCGACTTCTCGATGTCCGCGCGGATCAGGAATGCGCCCTCGGCGACATATTCGGTGCCCGGTTCAAGCCCGCCCAGCACCTCGGTCCATTCCGGGGTGCGGCGACCGATCTTGATCATGCGCACTTCGTATGTGTTGCCGACGCGGGCGAAGACCACTTCGAAATCGCGGAAACGCTGGATCGCGCGGGTGCGCACGGCCAGCGGCGCCGTCTGTTCACCCACCGCGAAAGAGCCCTCCACGCCCATCCCGGCGCGGAACGCCTGAGTGGCGGATTCCGGCAGGTGAACGTGGGCCATCAGCGTCTGGCTGACGAGGTCGGCAGTCGGCACGATGGCTTCCACCTCGGCCTGAAGGCGGGTGTCGCCCGAAAGGCTGCGCACTTCCACGCGCTGCCCCGCGCGCACGCGTTCGGCATCGCGCGGATAGATGAAGAATTCGGCGTGCAGCTTGCTGGGATCGGCAACCACGAACAGCGGGGTATCTCCGGTGACACCGCCGACATTCGAATTCTTCTCGATGATCACACCCCCGATCGGGGTCGTCACGGGATAGGTGATAAGCGAATGCTGCGATTCCACCCGCGCCAGGACTTGCCCGCGCGACACTTTCTGGCCCAGTTCGCCGCGCATCCAGGTGACCACGCCGGGCAGGCGGGCGCGCACTTCGGCCTTGCCTTCCGGGGTGATCTCGATGCGGCCCGATACGTCGACCATTTCCGCCAGATCGGCGGGACCGGCCTTCTCCACCTTCACGCCGCCGGCGCGCGCGGCATCGGCGGAAATGGTCGTGCGGCCTTCATAGGAGGCATAGGTCCAGCTATGGCTGCGCCCACCTTCGGAGGCCATAACCTTGACGTCGAAGCTGTGCGGTTCGCGCACCGTGCCGTTGCCCTTCAGGTAATCGTCCTGAGGCGCGAAGCCGAAGCGATCGACCCTCCCGCCAAGGCGCTTCAGTTCGACCGATAGCTTAACCTCCGAAGGCGCCACCGGCTTGCCGTCCCGGTAGGCATAAACGTGGAATTCGGGTTCGACGCCGTCTTCGAAGATCGTCACCTCGACGGCGAAATCACCGTCGCGCAGCATCCGCCCACGGTGGGGTCCGCGTTCGAATTCTTCCTGGGCCGCTTCGTGGCCCTCGCCCTCCTCCTTGGATGCTTCGGGACTGCCGCCGCAAGCGGACAGCAGGGTCACCGCGGCCAGCAGGGATAGCGGCAGGCCGGTGCGCAGCAGATACGTCGGGGTCATCAGCGGTTCTCCGCGCTGGAAAGAAGGGAAGTGTGGCGGCCGGTCAGGCGGTCCAGCCGCGCTCCGGCAAGGTGGTAGCGGCGCAGCAGTTCGATCCGGCGCTGGTGCGCCTGGGTCACCACTTCGCGCGCGTTGGCAGCCTCAAGGTACG
This sequence comes from Novosphingobium sp. 18050, assembly GCF_902706195.1. Taxonomy (GTDB): domain Bacteria; phylum Pseudomonadota; class Alphaproteobacteria; order Sphingomonadales; family Sphingomonadaceae; genus Novosphingobium. Next base: position 6,210 of record NZ_CACSJO010000027.1, read on the forward strand.
TGAAGGCAAGGCCCCCGCGCCGCAGTCCGTCCTGGATCAGCGATACCGAGCGGCGCGCGCCGGGCAGCACTTCGCGCTCGATCCGCCCGATCTCGTTCAGCGTCGCTTCGCGGTTGGCGACGAGCCCGGCGATTTCACGGTCGCGTTCGATCCGAGACACCGCCAGTTCGGCCTCCGCAGCGGTCTGCTCGGCCATGGCGCGTTCGACGTTGGCGCGGCTCGCGCGGCGCGTGCCGATCGGGATCGACGCGCCGACCACCAGCGCCACGTCGCCAAACTGCGCCAGATGCCGCACCGCGCCCTTCAGGGTGAGGTCGGGAGTGCCCTTGCCGTCCTCCATGCGCACGCGCGCGCTGGCGGCATCCCGCTCCGCATTCAGCAGGTCCAGATCGGGCGCCTCCTGCGCCGGTGGGCCCACAAGATTCGCTGCCGCTTCGAACTCGGCCTTGTTCAGCGTGAAGTCGCCCGCGCCGCCCCAGTAAAGCGCCAGCCGGTCGCGGGCGATGCGCGCCGCCTGCACCGCCTGATCACGGGCGATGCGTGCCTGCGCCGCGTCGGTGTGCGCGCGCTGCGCCGCGAACAGCGGGTCGAGAGCGGCCGAAACCCGGCGCTTCACTTCACCCTCGACCGCCTGGGTGGAGCGCAGGTTCTCCTCGGCAACGCCGATGGAGGCTTCGGCGGCAAGGGCATCCACCCAGGCTTCCTCTACCCGCTCCAGCAGGTCCAGCGTGCGCAGCCGTCCGCGCTGGTGGACCACGCCCAGTTCGGAACGCGCTGCATCGATCCGGGAATTGCGCTTGCCCGAACGCTCCAGCGTGCGTTCGTACCAGACGGTGGTTTCGGCCATGTTGGCTGGACGGTAAGTGCCGCTACCGGCGAAATTCTCGGCATCGACGGCCAGCGCGTCGAAAGGGCGCACCCCGGCCTGGCGCACAGCGGCCTCGGCCGCTTCCATGCGCGCGGCGGTAGCGGACACGCTGGGATCGGCCTGCGCAGCGCGGTTCAGCACGTCGTTCAGGTTCATGGTCTGGGCCAGCGCCTGCGGGCTGGTGGTCAGGAGAAGATACGCAGCGCCGAAAGAAAGGCAGCGCGCAGCGCGCACTGCGGCGCGCCTCGAAAGGCAAGTGGACATGGAGAGGCCCCCGCTAAAAGGCATGGAAAAATGATCCACGCCTCGAAGCGAAGCGGGGATCTCAGACGGCGGAGGGCAGGGTCTTCGGAGGGCGCTCTGGCGCGTGCACGGTCTGCCCTGGAACGGCGGCAACCTGCGGAATGCCAAGCCGCAAGGACGAGGCGGTCATGTCCGCCGTCTGCGCGCCATGAAGCGCCGGCAGGCTCGATCCATGATCGGCATGATGGTGGTGATGTGCCGGCACGGTGCCTTCGGCATCGCGCTCGTTCTCAGCCTGCGCGGCGTCAGCGGCGGCATCGACGTGGATATCGGCGCCGTCCATCGTGACCGCGCCAAGCCCTTCGTGATGGTGTGCGCCGTGCACTTCGCCGGGAATGTCATGCTGGATGCGATCGAATGCACTTACGCCCTGCACCGCAGCCGAAAGCAGCATGAGGAACAGGCACAGCATCGCGCCAAGGCGGCTGATGGAAAGGCATGGCGTTACCGTCACTCCCGTCACGCTATAGCCTCAGCGCCCTCCCGGCAAGCCGATGAACCTCCGGCGCGGCTCCACAAAATCGCGGGCGGCCGAATCCGGTGGCCGTAATTTACCAAAGCCGATGCGGATCTCATTCCCGACTTTCAGATGGGGACCAGTCATCTCCGCCTGCCGGGCGCATATGCGTGAAAGCCGTCTCGCTTAGCTCAGCCGCCCTCGGCGGTCCCGCGCCGCAGCAGGTAGACGTCCATCACCCAGCCATTCTCGCGACGCAGGCGGGGTTTCAGTTCGGCGATGGCAGGCCCTGCTTCCGCAAGTAGCCCAGATACCAAGGCTTCATTCGGCATGCCGAGATAGGCGCCCCACCAGATGCGGATGTCCTGATCCGGCAGAACCTCGAAAGCGCAGGCAGGGTCCAGCATGACGACCAGCGTATCCACGCCTTCCGGCCATCCATGTGTGCGCAGCAACCGGCCCGTTGTGATGGTCACGGGCCGGGCGAGCCGGTTCAGGGGGAGGCGGTGGGCGGCCGTCAGGGCCTGTATGCTGGTGATGCCTGGAACCACCCGCAGGTCAATCTCCAGACCGCCGCGCTGCAATCGCTCGGTAATGCGCAGCGTGCTGTCGTAAAGCGATGGATCGCCCCATACGAGCAGGGCCAGCCTGCCGCCATCGGGTAGGTGGAGCGCGATCTGCTCCATCCAGACATCGGCGATGGCATCGTGCCAGGCATTCACCGCGCCGAGATATTCACCCTCGGCATCGCGCGTCGGCAGGTTGAATTCGGCAATGCGCACCGGCCGGGTCAGGACGGCATCGCAGATGCCCCTGCGCAAATCGAGCAGGTCCGACTTGGCACTGCCCTTGCGCGGCAGCAGGATCAGGTCGGCATCGTTCATAGCCCGGATCGCCTGAAGGGTGAGGTGATCGGGGTTGCCGGTGCCGATGCCGATGAGACTCAGTTCCATCACAGCGACGGCGCGGCGCGGAACGGGCGATTCATTCCGCCGACCCTGCATAACGGGAACCCGCGTGTTGCGGGCGGAACCGGCGGTCGTAGTCTTTGGCATAGAGGCTGCTTTCGGCGAAATGCTGCGCCTCCAGAACCCGGCCGACCAGGATCAGCGCAGTGCGTTCCATGCTGTCTGCAACGGCCTCGGCGATGGTGTCGAGCGTGGCGCGGACAATCCGCTGGTCCGGCCAGCTTGCCCGCCATACCACGGCGACAGGGCAGTCTCCGCCGTAAAGCGGGCCAAGGTCCGCGACGACCTGCGCCAGATTGTGGACCGAAAGGTGGATCGCCAGCGTCGCCCCGGTAGCCGCGAAATTGGCCAGGCTCTCGGCGGAAGGCATCGTGCTGGCCCGGCCCGGCGTGCGGGTTAGGACCACGGACTGCGCCAGCGCCGGCAGCGTTAGTTCCGCCTCCAGCGCAGCGGCAGCGGCGGCGAACGCGGGGACGCCGGGGGTCACGGTGAAAGGAATTTTCAGCGCGCGCAGGCGGCGAACCTGCTCCCCCATAGCTGACCACACCGAAAGATCGCCGGAATGCAGCCGCGCCACGTCCTGACCGGCGGCATGGGCCGCGCTGATCTCGCCGATGATCGCATCGAGGTCCATCGGCGCGGTATTAACGATGCGCGCACTCGGCGGACAGTGCCCCAGCACGGCCCGAGGGATCAGCGATCCGGCATAGAGGCAGACCGGGCTGGCCGCGATCAGATCCCTTCCGCGCAAGGTGAGAAGATCTGGTGCGCCCGGTCCGGCGCCGATGAAGTGGACCGTCATTGCGATGCTCCCTTTGCGATATCTTGTGCGATGGCGCAGGTCGCCATGCGATCTTGTGAAATCCGGCGAGGGGCCAGCAGGCGTGGCTCCTGCGCCCGCAGCGCTGCAAGGGCGCAGGCCTCGGCCACGCTGCCCACGCCCCGCTTCGCCAGCGAAAGTTTGGACAGGGTCAGCGTCTGCAGACCCACCACCTGTTCCAGGGCAACGGCGATCACCGGCAGGGACAGCAGGTTCGCCAGTTCGGCCAGATCGTCCGCCTTGTCGGCAAAGGTCGCCAGATGGGTCACCGGCGGAGCGCCCTCCCGCGCAAGCTGATACGCCGAGCATAGCGAGAAGACGCTGGCCCCTGCCCGGAATCCGAAGCCGGCGACGATCACAGCGCCGTGCTCCACTGCACGACCGGGTAGCGCGAACGCCAGCCCCGGCGGCTCCCCAACGGCGCAGCGTCGGCCAGTTCGATACGCAGCAGGTTGCCGCCGAGCCGGCCGTGCCATGCGGCCAGCAGGGCCTCGGATTCAAGCGTCACCGCATTGGCCACCAACCGGGTGCCGGCGGGAAGCAGCGCCCACAGCACTTCGAGCAGCGCCTGCGACAGCCCGCCGCCGATGAAGACTGCAGAAGGCGGCGATCCTTGCGGAAGCGTCTCCGGCGCGCGGCCAAGGATCACCTCCAGCCTGTCCGCGCCCAGGGCCAGGGCATTGGCCTTTGCCCGCCCGGCCCGCACAGCGTCCGCTTCCACGGCGCAGGCCGCGTTGGCGGGATGGGCGAGCAACCACTCGATCGCGATGGACCCCGATCCCGCGCCGATGTCCCACAGCAATTCGCCGGGGCGCGGGGCCAGAGCGGACAGGGTCAGCGCGCGCAGGGGGCTCTTGGTGATCTGGCCGTCGTGGTCGAACAGACTGTCGGGCAGGCCGCAGGTCGCAGGCAGCACGGCCCCCTCGCCCCGTACTTCGATACCGGCGGCCACGGGGTGGGCTACCTCCGCAAGCTCCGGCGCGGTGGCGGTTACAGTGCGCAGCCGTTCGCGCGGGCCGCCCAGTGCTTCCAGCACATGGATGGCGGAGGCTCCAAAGCCCTGCTCGGCAAGATAGGCCGTGAGCGGCCTCACTGCCTCGCCGCCGCGCAGCAATGCCAGAATGCGCCGCCCCGGCGAAAGGTAGGGACGCAGCCGCTGCACCGGGGCCGCATGAAGGCCAAGGCATGCCGTGTCCTGTATCGCCCAGCCAAGCCGCGCCGCCGCCAGCGCGAACGTGGAAAGCGCCGGATAGGCCGTCCACTCTCCCGCCTGAAGATGGCGCGTCACGCTGGAGCCCGCGCCGAACCAGAACGGATCGCCCGATGCCAGCATCACCACCCTGCGGCCCCGGTGGGCAAGCACTTGCTCCACCCCCTCGGCGAAGGGCACTGGCCATTCGATGCAGGCAGCGCTAACCGGCCCCAGAAGGACAAGGTGGCGCGGCGGCCCGATCACCAGATCGGCCTGCGCCAGTGCAGCCCGGCTCGCTGGGCAGAGGCCGGAGGCGCCGTCCTCGCCGATGCCGACGATCGTCAACCAGGGAGAGTGGGAGTTCATGTCAGCCAAACCGAACGTCCTGCTGCTGGGCGGTACGACCGAGGCGAGCAGGCTCGCCCTGCTGCTGGCCGAATGCGGGATAGCCGCGAGTTTCAGCTATGCGGGCCGAACCGAAAGCCCGCGCCCACAGCCCATTCCCATGCGCATAGGCGGCTTCGGCGGGGTGGCCGGGCTGGCGGCGTACCTGCGGGAGCACCGCATCACCCACCTCGTCGACGCCACGCATCCCTTCGCGGCGATGATGAGCGCCAATGCTGTGGCCGCCGCAGCTCTGACCGGCACGGCCCTTGCCGCGCTCACCCGGCCCGCGTGGCAGCCCGAAGCGGGCGACCGCTGGACGCGCGTGTCCGGTCTTGACGATGTCGTCGCGGCGCTCACCGGGCCCCGGCGCCGCATCATGCTGGCGCTGGGCCGGATGCATGTCGATGCTTTCGCCGCGCAGCCCCAGCACCATTACCTGCTGCGCTTCGTCGACGCGCCGGAGCATCCCCCCACCCTGCCCGACCACAGCCTGGTGGTGGACCGCGGTCCGTTCGCGGCCGAGACCGATCGCGAACTGCTGCAGGCGCACGCCATCGACCTCATTGTGTGCAAGAACGCCGGTGGCAGCGGCGCCAGCGCGAAACTGGTCGCGGCACGCCAACTGGGCCTGCCGGTGCTGATGATCGATCGCCCCGCCCTGCCCGAGCGGCACGAATTCCACCGCCCGCAGGATGTCCTGCTCTGGCTCGGTCACGATGCCTCCCCCGGCACCGAACGCGGCGTGTAGAGGATTGGCGTGCCCGGTCGCTGGATGATCCGGGTCCGGCTCGAACCGACGATCACCATCGTGCGCATGTCCGCCATTTCCGGCCGCGCTTCGCCCAGTGATACGATCCGCAGGGTTTCCTCGGGCGTGGTTACCGCGCGGGCGAAAAGGATCGGGCGTTCATCCCCGCAGACGTCGCGCAGAACCGCCAGCGTGCGGGCGAACCCGTCCGGTCGCGCCTGCGAGCGGGGGTTGTAGAAAGCCATCGCAAAATCCGCCTCGGCGGCCAGGCGCAGGCGTTTTTCGATCACCGACCAGGGCTTGAGATTGTCGGACAGGTTGATCGCGCAGAAATCGTGGCCCAGCGGCGCGCCTGCACGGGCCGATGCCGCCAGCATCGCGGTGATGCCCGGCAGGACCTGGATGTCCAGTGTGCGCCAATGCTCCGGCCCGGCTTCCAGCGCCTCGAACACGGCGGCGGCCATGGCGAAGACTCCCGGATCGCCCGACGAGGCGACGACCACGCGTCGTCCCTGCGCCGCCAGATCAAGCGCGAGCGCGGCCCGGTCCAGCTCGACCCGATTGTCGGACGGATGCAGCACCAGCCCTTCGCGCGGCCTTACCCGCGCAACGTAAGGGCCATAACCGACCACGTCGGTCGCCTCTGCCAACGCCGCATCGACCTGCGGCGTCACCAGTGCCTCGTCGCCCGGACCAAGTCCCGCGATAGCGATCCAGCCGCTCATGGTCGGCGGCCCTGCCCGTGGATCAGCAGTATCGCGAAGTAGGGCGTGACGCTCTGCGCGTCGGCAAGGCGGGTTACGCTCTGCCCCGGCATGGCGGCATGTTCAACCAGCCACGCCCCGTCTTCGCGGCCGGCAGCGGCAACAGCGCGGCGCAGTTTGGCCAGATTGCGGCCGATCTTCATCACCACCAGCGCATCGGTATCGCGGATACGCCGTACCAGTTCTTCCTCGGGCAGGGTTGCCATGGCGACGGTCAATACATCGTCCCCCCAAGTGATCGGCAGGCCGGTCGCGTTCCAGGCCCCGGCCATGCCGGTGATGCCGGGCACCACCTCCACCGGAGCCCGCCCGGCGAGACGGCTGTGCAGGTGCATGAACGACCCGTAGAAGAAGGGGTCACCTTCGCACAGCACCACCACGTCTTCACCGTTGCTGGCGACGGCCATCAACTGCTCGGTGCAGCGGGCGTAGAAGGCCGATAGGCAGGCGTTGTATTCCGGGTCGGAAAACGGGATCTCGGTCGTGACCGGGTATTCCATGGGAATTTCGATGACGTCAGGCCGCAGCATCCCTTCGGCGGTACGCCTTGCATGGCCGAAGCGGCCCGCCTTGCGGAAATAGGCCACCTGCCGGGCCCCGCGCACGAGCCTGTCGGCCCGCACGCTCATCAGGTCCATGGCGCCAGGGCCCAGCCCCACGCCGTGGATCGTCCCGATCGTTCCCGCGTCCTTCATTCCGCGCGGCTCGCCAGCGCGTTGACCGCCGCCACTGTCACAGCACTGCCGCCCAATCGCCCCGCGACGATACAGCCGGGCACCGGCAGCGCCTGCCACAGGGCATCCTTGGACTCTGCCGCACCGACGAAGCCGACCGGGCAGCCGATAATCGCGGCGGGGCGCGGACAGGCAGGGTCCTCCAGCATGTTGAGCAGGTGGAACAGGGCCGTCGGCGCATTGCCGATGGCCACCAGCGCGCCGGCAAGATGGGGTCGCCACAGTTCCAGCGCGGCGGCGGAACGGGTGTTGCCCATCACCTTTGCCATGTCTGGAACGGCCTCGTCGCCCAGGGTGCAGATCACCCGGTTGCCTGCGGGCAGGCGCGCGCGCGTGATGCCCTCGCCCACCATTCGCGCATCGCACAGGATCGGCGCACCGGCCGCCAGCGCAGCGCGCGCGGCAACGGCGAAACCGGACGAGAAATGGATGTGCTGCGCCAGTTCCACCATGCCCGCGGCATGGATCATCCGCACCGCAACGGGTTCTTCCTCAGCGTCAAAGTGCGCCAGGTCGGCCTCGGCGCGGATGATGGCGAACGACTGGCGGTAGATCGCCGAGCCATCCTTTTCGTAGTCGTAAGGCATCAGGTGGCTCCGAAGTGGGCGATAAGGCTGTCGATATCCAGGCCCGCTCGAAGCGGCGGGGCACCGGCACGCTGGCCAAAGGAAAGATCGTAAGCGCCGCCGCGTCCGGTCAGCACCACATCGGCCACGCCGGAATGGGCGCAGCCCTTGGCGCAGCCGGAGACGTGCAGGCGGCCCGCGACATGCGGCGCCAGCCTGCGCGCCAGCTCCCGCGTTTCCACGCTGGACTGCGGGCATTCCGGCATGCCGGGACAGGCATCGATGCGCAGCAGCGGTTCGTGCGGGTCGATCGACAGGCCATCGACCTCACCCGGCACCCCGCCTTCTACCATAAGAATACGCCAGGGAGTGGTGCGTATGCCCCTGACACCCGGCATCTGCGCCAGCTGGCCAAGGGTTTGCGCTTTCAGGCGGCCGAAGGGCAGGCCATAGGCCGCCCCCAGTTCATGCATACCCGGCGTCAGAGCGGGTTTCGGCCGCGCAGGCTCCGCGCCTCCGTTCGCCCAGTCGGGCAGGGAGGCGGCATGGCGCGCCATGCGCCCAGCGGTAGGCCCGCCGCTCACAGCGAACCACTGCGCCAGGTCGAGCAGTGCCTGTGCCTCACCGCCCGGCCGAAGCGGCGCGCCTTTTGCGCGGCCTTCTGCGCGCAGCAAAAGATCGCCCTTGCTGCAGCGCTCGATCCGGAAATCGCCGGGCTCGGCGCTCAGGAGGGGCACGGCGCCTGCATCGATGACGAAGCCGACCTTGCCCGGCAGCGCGGGCAATTCGCCGAGCCGGTCGTGAAGCGCGGCTGCGATGCGGTGGGTATCATCGCCCGGCTTCCATTCGGGCGAAACGAGGATGTTGCGGCGGCTTTCAGCCACGCCGTCCGCATCGACGAGACCAAACGCCACCAGCCGGTCCAGCAGGTCCGGCCATGCCGCCTCACTCACACCACGGATCTGCAGGTTGGCGCGGCGCGTGACATCGAGCGAGCCCGAACCGCAGGCAAGCGCCGCCTCGGCCAGCCCGGCGGCCTGCACCGGTGTCAGGCGGCCAAGGCGCGGCTTCACGCGGACCAGAAGTCCGTCTCCCGCCATCATCGGGCGCCAGGCATCAGGGCACCAGCCCCTGACATTGCCGCCGCTGCTGCCACCTTGCGGTGTGCTCACAGTCCCTCTCCACGCGCCGGGCGAGAAGGCTGGGCTTACCGACATCCTCGGCCGCCGCGCACCACTGGGCAGGCGCAAAAGCACCCAACGCCACGCGGCCGTGCAGCCCCAGCCACACAGCTTCGTCGCCCAGACGGAGAAGTACCGTGCCATGACCAACCCCTGGGTCAGGGCAAGAGCGACCGGTGCGCCGGCAGGTCTCCTGGCTCGCGGGTCACAGCTTGATGCACGCCTTCCCAGATGGGCTAATGAGCCCTTCCAGTGGCTGCCCCGGCATGGGGCATGTGCATCGCGCTATCCGCTCACAGTTGCAGGGACAGCCACGGAATTGGGAGCCAAGGCCCCCGCACCGCATTCCCGATTAAGCCCGTCAAGGGCACCGGCACGATCATGTCCGGCGACAGGCAAGCCTGCCGCCTTGCCCCGCCCTATCGAATTCGCATCGCGAAGCCAATAGACGAACGCACGCTACGCAAAGCAGCGCGCAAAACGGGCAGATTCGAAAAGCGATCAAGGGTCTGGAATGAAAATAGCCGGGAGCGGCCTTTATCGGCAGGCTGCACGGCGAATAATGGCTTCCGGCGCTATGGCACAGGAGCCCTGCGCGCGATCCGACGTTCAAACGTCAGTATCGGCATGGCCTCAGTGGGTCTGAAACGGCCAGTGGGTCAGGAACGGCGACGCATGCGAACCGCATACGCCGCCGTTCCTGAGGACCAGTGTCAGTATTCTGACAAATCCAGTTCGACTTTTAGAACTGGACGGACTTGGCGTCGATGGGAGTAGCCTTCGGCGGAGCGAACTTGGTCAGATCGATCCCGACGACGGCAGCCTTGTATTCCTCGGTGCTGGGCGTGCGGCCCAGGATTGCCGAGAGCACCACGACCGGGGTCGAAGCCAGGAGCGATTCGCCCTTCTTCTCGGCGCTATCCTCGACGACGCGGCCCTGGAACAGGCGGGTGGAGGTGGCGAGGACGGTGTCGCCCTTCTCGGCCTTCTCCTGGTTGCCCATGCACAGGTTGCAGCCGGGACGCTCGAGATAGAGGATGTTCTCGTACTCGGTGCGGGTGGCGGTCTTCGGCTTCACGTCATCGAATTCGAAGCCCGAGTACTTCTGGAGGATTTCCCAATCCCCTTCGGCCTTCAGTTCGTCGATGATGTTGTAGGTCGGCGCCGCGACGACGAGCGGTGCCTTGAACGCGACCGTGCCTTCGGTCTTCTCGATGTTCTTGAGCATCTGCGCGACGATCTTCATGTCGCCCTTGTGCACCATGCACGAACCCACGAAGCCCAGATCGACCTTCTTGGTGCCGCCGTAGTACGAAACCGGGCGGATCGTGTCGTGGGTGTAACGCTTGGACACATCGGCGTTGTTCACGTCGGGGTCGGCGATCATCGGCTCGTCGATCAGGTCCAGGTCGACGACGACCTCGGCGAAGTACTTCGCATTGGCGTCGGGAGCCAGCGCGGGCTTCTCGCCCGAACGGATCTCGGCGATGCGCGCATCGGCCTTGGCGATCAGGCCGCGCAGCGTGCCTGCGGCATTTTCCATGCCCTTGTCGATCATGATCTGGATGCGCGACTTGGCGATTTCCAGCGACTCGATCAGGGTCTCATCCTGCGAGATGCAGATCGAGGCCTTGGCCTTCATCTCGGCCGTCCAGTCGGTGAACGTGAAGGCCTGGTCGGCCAGCAGCGTGCCGAGGTGGACTTCGATGATCCGGCCCTGGAACACGTTGTCGCCGCACTGCTTGAGCATCTGCGCCTGGGTGCCGTGCACCACGTCGCGGAAGTCCATGTGCGACTGCATCGAGCCCTTGAATGTCACCTTGACCGACTGCGGGATCGGCATGGTCGCCTCACCGGTGGCCAGCGCCAGCGCCACGGTGCCGGAGTCCGCACCGAAGGCCACGCCCTTGGACATGCGGGTGTGGCTGTCGCCGCCGATGATGATCGCCCAGTCGTCCACGGTGATGTCGTTCAGCACCTTGTGGATCACGTCGGTCATCGCGTGATAGGCGCCCTTAGGGTCGCGCGCGGTGATCAGGCCGAAATTGTTCATGAAGGACATGAGCTTCGGGATGTTCGCCTGCGCCTTCTTGTCCCAGACAGAAGCCGTGTGGCAACCCGACTGGTACGCGCCGTCGACGATCGGCGAGATGACGGTAGCCGCCATCGCCTCAAGCTCCTGCGCGGTCATCAGGCCGGTGGTGTCCTGCGAACCGACGATGTTCACCTTGACGCGCACGTCCGAACCGGCGTGCAGCACCTTGCCCGGCGTCACGCCGACGGCATTGCGGTTGAAGATCTTCTCGACCGCGGTCAGGCCCTGGCCTTCTACGGTGAGTTCCTTGTTCGGGGCATAGACCGGGGTCGCCTCGACGCCGAGGGTCTCGGCGGCGAAGGTCTGGAGCTTCTTGCCGAAGACGATGGCATAGGAACTGCCGGCCTTCATGAACTCCATCTTCTGGGGCGTGAAGGCGGCGGCGATGTCGACCAGTTCGTTGCCGTTCTCGTCGCGCAGGGTCTTTCCCTTGACGTCGATCTTCAGGACGGTTCCGGTTTCAACCGAAAACGTCTGCTCGAGGACCGGGTTGCCGTCATTGTTGATGACAGGCTTGCCGTCTTCGCCGAGCTGCTTGACCCAGTTCTTCAGGTTGATGCCGATGCCGCCGGTGACGTCGACGGTGGTCGCGAAAATCGGCGAGATGCCGTTGGTGCCCGCGACGACCGGAGCGTAGTTGACGAACGGCACGTAGGGGCTGGACTGCTTGCCGGTCCACAGCGCCACGTTGTTCACGCCGGACATGCGCGACGAGCCGACGCCCATCGTGCCCTTTTCGGCGATCAGCATCACGCGCTTGTCGGGGTGCAGGGCCTTCAGTGCCACGATCTGCTGCTGTGCTTCGGGCGTGATCATGCACTGGCCGTGCAGTTCGCGGTCCGAGCGCGAGTGCGCCTGATTACCCGGCGACAGCAGATCGGTGGAGATATCGCCTTCGCCCGCGATGAAGGTGACGACCTTGATCTCGTCCTCGACTTCGGGGAGCTTGGTGAAGAACTCGGCCTTCGCGTAGCTTTCCAGAACGCTCGTCGCGACCGCATTGCCGGCCTTGAAGGCATCGCGCAGGCGGAACATGTCGGCGTCGTAGAGGAACACCTGGGTCTTCAGCACATCGCCCGCGCGCGCGGCGATCGCGGCGTCATCGCCAAGGGCGATGTCGAGCAGCACTTCGACCGAGGGGCCGCCCTTCATGTGCGACAGCAGTTCAAGGGCGAAAGTGGGCGTGATCTCCGCGACGACGGTTTCGCCCAGGATGATCTGCTTCAGGAAGGCAGCCTTGGCTGCTGCGGCGCTCGTGGTGCCGGGAAGCGTATTGTAGACAAGGAACTTGAGAGCATCCGCCCGGTGTTCGCTGCCTGCATTCGTGATGAGAGCGATGATTTCATCGATTAGCTTGCCGTCGTCGATCGGCTTGGGAGCAAGCCCTTCAGCTTCGCGGGTTTTGATTTCGGCCAGGTAATCTTGATATACGCTCATCGTAATCCCAACATCATGAGGTGCACGGACCCGGATTCGGCGCTGCGTTCCGAAAACGTTGACCGGCGTGGAGACAGATGGGGTCCCGGTAAGCCAACCAAGCCTAGCTGGCAAGGCACCGAATGCCGACAAAAATGGCGTTCAGGATGCAATTTATAGCAGTTAAGAATCGGTCGCAAGCGAGTGCACGAATCGAAATTCCGCAGATCGGCAATGCTGCCCCGGCTGGCTTTTTCGATCCGACCGCCAGCGAAAGCTTCCGACAGATTCCGACGAAAAAGGTCGGTCGGCTCGCCCTGCACCACAGATACCTTGCCCCGGCCTGACCGGCACAAATGCACCAAGTACGAAAAACGAGGTGATTTCAATATCTCGCGAGAAAACGCCTTACACGCTTAGTTATTTTCGACATCGCGACCTTAATTTCTAGCCGCTCACATCGAACGCCTCACCTCACGTCCGTTGACAATTCAGCAATAAAAGCGCGCAATCTGCGCAGGTAAAAGAATAAATAGAAACTTGGGTTGCCCATGCGCATTGGTTTTGCGCTCCCGCTTGGGAGGGGGGCATGCTACACTTTGGGTTATTGCTTCATACATACGAAGCATCGGGCATTAGTCTTTTAGCTAACTTCCATTTTCACAGGGCTGCTGCCGCTTCCTCTGGCCTGCAGGTGTCGGCATGAGCGACGACGTCTGGACGGCCCTCGTCAAAGGGGTGCTCGGTTTCACCAATAGCCGGGCCGGCGACATGGTCGGCTCCACGTTCAAGGACAGCGGTTCGTTCATAACCTCGCTGTTCGACGGGGCATCCGGCACCACCAAGACAGCGCTCGATACGATAAAACAGGACGTCAAGGACCTGACACCGATCGGCAAGGCGCTTGGCGAGGCGCTGAAACCCAAGTTCGAGGCCGCGAAAACCGCGGTGACGAACATGGCCACCGAAATCGGGACCGATCCCTTCACGCTCGAGGCCGCCGCGCGTGCCGCGACCGAACTGGCCTATGTGCTGATCGCTTTCGACGAAGCTCTCGACATACTTGCGGAGAAGATCGCCGAGCGGGAACAGAACCCCGCCAGCAAGCAGCAGGTACTCGACGCGATCAGCGGGATCACCGATCCCTGGAAGGCGCCGTTCAAGGCGCTGGGCGCCGATGCGATCAAGGCGTTCGATTCCTTGTGCAAGGCGGTGCTCGGCGTCGATGATGCGCATGGCGATGTCGCCGATGCGCTGGTGTGGAGCCGGCCCGACAAGAAACTGGGCGTGAAATTCGTGAGCACCGGACCCAGGTCGCTCGGGCCAATCAGCTTCGACGGAGCCTATGTCGAAGCCTTCCTCGACTACAAGACGCAGGCCAAGGTCGGCGTAGAGTTGCATACCAAGATGGCCGCAGGGCTGCGCTCGGACAAGCTCCTCGAAAAGATCATGCCGGGCCAGGGCAAGACCGCCGAGACGGATCAGGTCGCGATCACGCTCGATACAGCCAATGGGCTGACCTTCGGCGCGGGCAAGGACAAGAAGCTGATCCTGCCTGTCCGCTTTTCCTTCCCCGGCATCGAACTGCGCGAATTTGCCCTGATTCAGCCGGAAAAGGACAACAAGGACAGCCAGAACCGCATCGACGTGGTGATGACGATCGCCGGCAAGCTGGGCGATGTCTTCGCCGTCGTCGTCGAAGGCGGCGGTGTATCGGTTCGCTGGACGGACGACGCGGGGCCGGACGTGCAGCCCAAGATCCCCACCGGGATTGGCGCACGGATCAATACCGGCGTGGTCAGCGGCGGTGGCTATTTGCGCTATTCCGAGGACAACAAGGAATACGGCGGGGTCTTCGATCTCCAGTTCCTGAAGTTCGGGATCACCGCGATCGGCCTGCTCGGGACCGAGCCGTTCAGCTTCGTGATCGTGATCGGCGTCCACTTCGCGCCCAAGATCGACCTTGGCTTCGGTTTTACGCTCAACGGCCTGGGCGGCATTCTGGCGATCGAGCGTTCGGTCGATACCACCGCGCTCAGCGAGGGGCTCAAGACCGATATCGTCGGACAGTTGCTGTTCCCCTCCGATCCGGTAGCGGCGGCGCCGCAGATCCTGGACTCGCTGGGCAAAGTGTTCCCGCAGCGCGACGGCGGCTTTGTCGTCGGACCGATCGCGGAACTTGGCTGGGGTTCCCAGGCCGGATTCGTCAAGGCGCGGCTGGGCGTCGTGCTCAGCCTGCCGGACCCGAAAGTGGTAATCCTGGGCGCGTTGGAAATCGGCGTGCCCTCCGCCGACGTAAAACCCGACAAGCGCATCGTCGACATCCATGCCGATCTGCTCGGCGAGATCACGCCCGACTATTTTCTGCTCAAAATTTCGATCTTCAAGTCGAAGCTGTTCACCCTGTCGCTGTCGGGCGACATCGCGGTATTTATCAAATGGGCGGGCGAAGGGGCCTTCGCGCTATCGGTCGGCGGGTTCTTCCCGAAATACGATGCGCCCAAGGAGATCGGAAAGCTCGACCGCCTATCGATCGGCTTCAAGCCGCCGGTAGACTGGCTCAAGATCACCGCCGAAGCCTATGTCGCGATCACTTCGAACTCGATCCAGTTCGGCGGCAAACTGGACCTCAGCGCCGATGTCGGGGTGGCTTCCGCGCATGCCTGGATTTCACTTGATGCCCTGTTCCAGTGGGCGCCCTATTTCCACTTCATCGTCATACTTGATGTCGGCATCGAGGTTAAGGCCTTTGGCGCCACCATCGCGGGGGTCCATTTCCATGGCGAGTTGTCCGGCGATCAGCCCTGGCGGCTTGAAGGCACGGCGACTGCCGAAATCCTGTGGTGGGATGTCGATGTCGATATCGGGCCGCTCACCTGGGGCGAACCGCGCCCGGCCGACGCGCCGCAGGTAGACAGTGTGAAAACTGCCGCCGATGCGCTGCAGGCCGATGCGGCGTGGACCCCGATCCTGCCCGCCGACGCGCTGCAACTCGCGCGCTTCACCGACACCGGCGGCGACCGGCTGTTCCACCCGCTCGGACGGCTCGAGGTCAAGCAGGCGCAAGTGCCGCTCGAAACGGAGATCGACCGCATCGGCTCAAGCTCCGTTTCGGCCCGGCGCGTGTATCTCGCCCAGCCCATGGTGGGTTCGATCGAGGCCGCTGCGGTTTCGGCAGTACAGGATCGCTTTTCGCCGGGCCATTTCCTTGCCCTGAAGGACGACCAGTTGATGGCGCGTCCCGATTTCGAGCAGATGCCGGCGGGGCTGGTCGTCGCGGCTTCGGCGCGGCCGGTGTTCACCAGCGATGTCCACGCAGCCTATGCCTGGAACACGGTCTATCCGCACCGCCCCGAGCCTGCCGTTGCCGGCACGGACCGCTGGAAGATCGCCGGTATCGCCAAAACCATGCTCGCCACATCGGCCGTCGCCAAGGCGCGGCGCCAAAGCGCGAACCCCTACCTGGCCGTCGCACCCGAGCCGCCCCAGCCCGTACTCGCCGATCCCGGGCTGGTGACGGTGATCCACCGCGATACGCTGGCGCCTCTGGCGACAACCCTGACCGACATCGGCGCGACCCACGCGGCCGAATTCCTGGCCGGATCGAACGATCTCGGCGTCCTCGCAAGTGGAATGGCGGCATGATCGAATCCCTTAGCCTGGCGAAGAACTTCGTCGCGGACGCCCGGGTCAACCTCGTTGCACCGTTCAAACCAGAGGAGATCGTCCTCGAAGACTACAACTTCGTTCCCTTCGTGCGGAATGGGCTTTCCGCCGCGATCGCCACTGCGCCGCAGGGTTTGCGCTCGCAGGTGCATGTCGCGTTCGATGTCAGCGGCACCGGCGCCGAAACGATAAAGGTCGAAAAAAACCTCGTTATTTATGGACCGGGAGATATCGTCGGCCTCGACCCCGGACAGATCATCCGCCGTGAACCATCGCCGGGTGCCGCAGCGGCCGAAGATACCTTCATGGTGCAGATCGAATTCGACCGGCCCGACATACCCTGGCTGTTCAGTCCCCTTGCCGCCAGTGGCGACCGGCTGGAACCCTGGCTGGC
Organism: Novosphingobium sp. 18050; assembly: GCF_902706195.1. Classification (GTDB taxonomy): domain Bacteria; phylum Pseudomonadota; class Alphaproteobacteria; order Sphingomonadales; family Sphingomonadaceae; genus Novosphingobium. The sequence goes on from NZ_CACSJO010000027.1 coordinate 22,769, forward strand.
GCTGGTGGTCTGCGAAAGGGCGCTGTCGCAGATCCTGCCGCCCTCGACGCCGGGCCTGCCCCGCGTACTCTCCACCCAGTTGGGGGAGTTGCAGTCGCTTGACGACAATGCCTATTTCGCCCATGCCCAGGTCATCGGCGGTGCCAAAATTGCGGTCCCGGCCAATCCGGCGATCGCCGATCGCCTGTCGGACGAACATGCGCTCGCAAACCTGTCACGGCTGATCTGCCCGCGCAAACTTGACCCGAACAAGGGTTACCGCGCGGTTCTGGTGCCCGCCTTCGACTGCGGTGCCAAGGTCGGCCTCGGCGTGCCGGGAGGAACTCTCGACCGGGCCTGGATGCGCGCGCCTGACGGCAACGACGCCGAAAGCGCCATCCTCCTTCCCGCCTACGACAGCTGGGATTTCGATACCGCACCGCAGGGCGACTTCAAGTCGCTGGCGGAACGGCTGGTGCCGATCGGTGCGCCCTGGCAGGTCGGCCGGCGGATCATCGACGGCACCCAGCCCGGCGGCGACATCGCGGGCGCAGCGCCGGGCTCGCCGGGCGCCGTCCAGATCCTGAGCTGCGCCCTGAGGTCACCGGCACCGGCCCCGGCCGACAGTCCGGCCGACAGCGAATCCGGATGGCCCGCTCCGCTGCGCGACGCCCTGCGACTGCGGGTAGAAGCTGCAAATGCCGACACGCCGCTGCTGCCGCGCGTAGGCCCCCGGCTTTACGCACGCTTCCACGCCGGACGTAATACCATCGGCCCGGTGTTCGGAAGCCCGCCCGTGGATACGGCAGCGGCGGACGCGAACTGGTTCTCCCAGATCAACACCGACCCGTTGCAGCGCATTGTCGCCGGGCTGGGCACGCGCGTGGTCCAACAGGACCAGGAGTTGCTGATGCAATCGGCCTGGGCCCAGGTCAGCGAGATCAACAAGCTCAACCACCAGATTCACCAGCACCAGTTCGCCAAAGTGCTGAACGAATCGAACATGCGGCGGCGCATCGCCGTGCGCGATCTTGGCGAAATGACGCAAGTAACGCGCCCGCTGCACGACCGGATACGTGTTGCCGCGCGGCCCGAAAGCCTGTGGAAGCAGATCGAGGAAAGCCGCACCGCAGGCAGCCTCCTCAGCGTCACCGCGAAACGCATGACCAGTATATCGTCGCCGGCCATGCGCAAGGGCATGGCGCAGCGCCAGCTGGCCGCAGCGCCGGATTTCGTGGCCACGGCCGGCCGTTTTCGCGACGGACGGATGACCTATGCCAACCCGGACGGCATCACCGCAGTCGCCGACAAGGGGCTCGAAGTTCTCGGCCCCGAACTGGTCGGCCGCGTGCTCGGCGTAGCCCCCGATGCCGCCTTCAGCACCTTGCGCAACAAGATGACGGTTCTGTCCGCAGGAACCGGAATTGCGCTTTTGTCCGGCGGCGTGGGGGCATGGCAGCTCCAGCCGGACCGCGCCGTCGGTGGGCTCTACGCGAATTATTTCGCCAAACGCATCGACGCCAGCGTCCCCGATCCGGGCGATGCGGCCGGTGTGCTGCGTGCCGAACTGGCGGGAGCGGCACTGGCCGGCCTGGCCCAGGTAGCGGCGCCCGAATTCGCCAATGTCAGCGGAGCGCCGATTGCAGGTCTTGCCGCGGCAATTCCCGCAGCCGCCGTCCGCCGGGACCTGACAGCGCCGGTCCAGCCCAGCACCCGCCCCATCTCCCCCGGCGGACTGGCGGCCAGCACGGGCATCGCCGGCACGCGCATCTCTGCGGCACCATCGGTGCTTACAGGCGTGGAAGGCAGCGTCTTCTCACGGCGCGGCCCTGTAGTGACCCGTCCGCCAACCCTGCCGCCGATCCAGCCGCGCCCGGTTGCTGCCGACCCGGTAGCGCGCTTCGAGATGCCCCTGTCGCGCGACCTGACCCGCAAGGTCTCCGAACTCGCCGCGCTCAAGACCAGCGCCCTGGCACGTGCCTTCGACGCCACTATCAACGCCATCGCCCTGCCCCCCGTGCGTGATACCGCATCGGTCCAGCCATTGGCACTGACGACCGCGCAGATCGTCGAGACGCTGGCTCCGGCGCGAACGATGACCGCCTATCTGAAAGGCCGCGTACGCGCCTGGCCCGCGCTGATCCGGCCCGACTGGTTCGACGACCTGCGCATCGATCCGGTAATGGCCGCGCCGATCTTTCCGCGCGCAATGTACGAAGCGCTCGACAGTTACGACCGCGACTGGCTGGTGCCGGGGCTTGGCAGCATAAGCCAACCCGATTTCGTCACGCTCCTCGAAGCGAACCCTGCGTTCTGCGAAGCCTTCCTGACCGGCCTGTCCGACGAGATGGGCCGCGAACTGCTGTGGCGCAATTATCCGACTGACCAGCGCGGCACTTATTTCAAGCGCTTCTGGGATGCGGAGCAGGATGAACTGACAGCGCCCATCCACCGCTTCTCGGCCCAGCCGTTGGGAACGCACATGGCGATCGGCGGCACGTCGAGCCCCGGCTTCCGGCCCGTGGTGCTGGTCGTTCGCGGCGCCATCGTGCGGCGCTATCCCGAAGCGATCATCTCTGCGGTGCGTGCGAGCGCCGCAACCTTCCCGCCTGCCTTCGTCGAGGGAAGCGAAGCGGAGATCCTGTTCCACGCCCATCTCAAGCCCGACTATCTGCTGGTGGGCTTCAAGCTCTCGGTCGAGCAGGTCCGCAGTGGCAACTGGTGGTTCCTGCTGGCCGAACACCCTACCGCGCCCCGGTTCGGCATGGCGGAAATCCCGATCGGCAACCAGCGCGCACCGGACGCCGTGATTGCGCAGGACAACCTCGACTGGAACGATCTTACCGGACTGGTCAGCGATCTGCCGGTACTCGATCGCGGCCGTTTCCTGGCCCCCAGCGCGCGCACCGTGAAAATCCGCGACGTAGGTAGCGTACCGGAAGTCCAGCAATGGCCCGGCTCCTCGGCGGTCGTCGCACGCACGCTGCTGCGCGATCCGGTCCGCGCCGCGTTCGACGGTAACGACCTTCTCGATTCCATCGCCGCACCAGGAGGTCCCAATGCCTGATCCCGATGAAGCCGTATTGGCCGAAGTGCATGGTTCCTCGGCCTCCCTGCTGGATAAGATTAAAGCGAAGGGCGAGGAGATCGCCGCAATCGGAGCCGATCTGCGGACCGCACGCGCGGCGCTGGCTGCGGCCAAGGCCACGGGCGACCAGGCCGCCGCCAGGCGCAGCGAGAGCGCCCTGGAGACGCTTTCCGGGCGCGCGGAAGCCGCGCGCACCGACCGGCTGGCACTAGACGAGGATCACGCCCGCCTCGTCGAGCGTCTTGCCCTGCTCGATAGCTGCGATGCGCCTGCCGACGTTCCCCTGCTGCTGCTGCCGGTGCGCGTCGAAACGCGGTTCAACGCCGACGCCACCCAATTGCGCATCCGCATCTATCCCGATGAAATCCATGTCGACCGGCTGGACCGCGGTCTGTCCGCATCGGAAGCCTCCGCCGGACAGGCCTATTGGACCAGACTGTGGGCCGGCGGGATTGGCGATGCTGCCGAGGCCGCTTCTGCCGAAAGCTGGAAACAGTTGCTGACTGCCGTAGGCGCAGCGCGCGCGCATTGGGTAGCTCGCACCACTACGCCCACGAATGTCGATCAACTGGGCACAGGCGCTCCCGTCTTTCCCGAACCGACAGCGCAAGCCGGCGGGGCGGCACTGGCCCGGCTGCTGCCCGATCGCTTCGTGGCGATGGCGGACCAGGGCGGCAACCGCAGCCGCGCGGTCGGTTCCGCGATACCACCCGAGGTACGGATCGGCCTGCTATCGCTGGACGACGAGCCCATGGTCGACAAGGAGGGCCTGAAAATCCTGCCCGGTACGGAATGGCTGGCGGATTACGATGCGGCGGTGGCCAAAGGACTTGCGCTGACCTTGACGCTCGCGCGCCCGGGCAAGGTCGACCGGCTGGTAGTTACCGGCGTCCAGCGCAGCCGCGATCCGGCCGGCGCGGCTGCAGATTTCTCCGCCCTGCTCGAAGCGCATTGGGAAAGCGACGGGCTGGCTTTCCTGCCCCAAGGCACCCCGACCAACAATACCGAAATCGCCCGCTCGGCATGGCAGCGCAAGATCGCGCAATCGGCGCCGCCTGCCGTGCCGATGACGGCAGCGGCGAATTCCAACGCTGCCGTGCTGACCAACATATTGGGGATCGATGCGCCCTGGCTCGCGACTGCCGATCATGCGCAGGAACAGGAGCAGGCAGACGCAGCGGCGATGAACACCGCCCTGTGGCCCGCCACGCTCGGCCAGTTTCTCGATGCGGTGGATGAGGGCAGCGACGCCATTTCGCCGGTGGTGATCGAGCAGATCCGCAGCTTTCACCGCGATCACGTGCGCGGGAGGGGTCCGGTGCCGTCGCTGCGGATCGGCAGTCAGCCTTATGGCATCCTGCCGGTATCAAGCTTCGCGGCGGCGTGGAAGGACGATGCCGGCGACAAGTTCGGCGCGCAACTCACCGGCTTTCTGCGCAAACTTCGGCCCAACTGGATGGCGGCGACAGGCGACCTTGCGCATATCGGCTCCGGCAGCGACCTGCGGGACACGATGGACCGTATTCTGGGCCAGTCCGGCGTCTCTTACGGAGTGCGGGCAAGGCGCTGTCTGTCGGGCAGCATGGTAGGCGCAGTCGCCGAAGTCACCGGCACGGCCAAGGCGGCGACCGATATCGAATCTCTGCTGACGCGCATGTTGCAGGAGGCGATCGGCAATTTCAGCTATGCCAATCTCGGCGCCACGCTGGACGACAAATCCCGCGCGATACTGCTGCCCTATGCCGACGACACGCGTGATCCCGCGTTTCTTACCGCGCTGCTGGCCAATGGCAGCGGCGGTAATATTTCCAGCGTTTTTCAGGCGCTAATTGCCATCGCCGCCGATCTGGTTGCAGCCAGGCCCCGACCTGGACGGGACTTCGTCGACCACTTCCGCGACAGCGCGGCCGTCGCCCCGGCAGTGAGAGATGCGATCATCACGCAGATCACCCAGCCCGCCAATACCGACTTCGCCTCGCTCGAGCGGCTTCGCGCCGCACTGCCCGGTGCCGACGATCCTGCCGCGCGCCCTGCGGCCCGCAGCTTTGCCATGGACGGCACGCACGAACCCAGCTTCGCGACCTATTTCGACAACGTCAGCAGCGCAGCCTCGCGCGATTATCTGTCGGTGCTCGTTGCCGACGAGTTCCTGCGCACGGGAATGAGCAGCGCCGAATTTCGCGCGGCCCTCGACCACCTGGCGAAAGACGTGGGCGATGCCGCCAATCAGGCGCGGCATATCCTGGTGGGAGAGACCCTCGACGGTGTCTCGCACCGGCTCGACAGCTGGATCACCGGCACCGTCTCGCGCAGGATGGCAACCCAGCGAACTGCCAAGCCCGTTGGCCTGACCATCGGCGCTTTCGGCTATGTCGAGAACCTGCAGCCCGAACAGCGTCCGCAATCGGGCGGATTTATCCTGGCTCCCTCCCTCGGCCACGCGACGACTGCAGGAATTCTGCGCGCCGCCCACCTGAGTTACCGCCCCGATCCCGGCGCGCGCAACCCTTACGCGATCGGCCTGTCTTCGGCGCGCGTGCGCGATGCGCTGCATCTGATCGATGGTATTCGGCAAGGGCAGCCGCTCGGTGCGCTGTTGGGTTACCGGATCGAGCGCGCCTTGCAGGACGCCACGCTGGGCCACCTCGTACTCAGCCTGCGCTCGCTGGCGCCGCTGACCCAGGGCAAACTGAGCGATCGCGGCGACGCGGTCGATAGTGCCGCGCAGGAAGCGATCGCGGCCAGCAACGTGACCGATGGTCTTCGGTTGGTCGAGCTGTGGCGCAGCCCGACCGGCGCCGCAGATATCCAGTCCAAGCTCAACACGCCGCCGACGAACAATCCCTATTTCCCTGCCGGCATGGTCTGGCCCACCCTGACAGCTGCCAACTGGACGACGGTGGACGGCGCGATCCGCCAACTCGACGCCTCGGTCGACGCGGTGGCGGACATGCTGCTGGCGGAAAGCGTGCACCAGGTCGCCCAGGGCAATCTGGCGCGGGCATCGGCGGCGATGGACGCGGCAGGGCGCGGAGACGTCGCCCCTCCCGAGCCCGACTTCGTCAATTCCGCCCGCGGCGGCCAGCCTGTGTCGCACCGACTGCTTATAATCGGCCGTGATGGTGGTTGGAACCGCAACGCCCCCCGCGCAAAGGTTGCGCCGGGGCTGGAAGGCTGGGCCGCGGAACGGCTCGGCGATCCCTCGCGGATCGTCGCAGGCTTCAGCGAGGGCGGAGAGGCCGTGCGCCTCGCCCTCGGAACGATCGCCGCTCTCGATCTCGTCGCACTGAGCAGCGATATCCAGTCGGCAGCACGCCGTGCGACGGGGAACGCCACTTTCGACCCCGCCCTCCCGGCCGATCCGCGCCTGGCTGCGGGCGACACCGCACTGGCCGATGCGCTCGTCGTAGCCGATGGCCTCCGCCGCCTCCTCTCCGGGGCACGCGTGGCAGGAGGCAGCGATTTTGGCCTGCCCGGCGCGCCGCCCGCGCATACGCCGGACCTCTCTGCCCTGACCGCGCTGGCCGCCGCGCTCGACGATGCGGCGCTAATGCTGAAGCAGCGGCGCGATGCGCTGTCGACACTCATCGCAGCGCCGCAAGCCGATCTCACGGCCTTGTCGAACGCGCTGGTCGCCGTGACCGACTTCGGCATCGCGACCCCCAGCGTTTCGGCAGAGCAGCTCGGGGAAACCGCGCTGCTCGCGGCGGCCGAAGCCGACGGGCGGATCACCGCATATGCAACCCTCGCCGCAGCGCCGATCGATCCCGAAGCGCTAGCGCAGCGGGCCACCGCTCTGCTGGGACACGATTTCGTCCTGCCGATCCCGCAAGTACCAACGACCGAGCCCAGCCTTGAAGTCGCGCTCGATCCCATCGCCCCGGCATCGATACGCCGCTACCTTGGCGATATCGCGACGGTGCGCCCGCAAGTGCGTCTGTTTACAGATCACCTCATGCTCTGCGACGCGATCGGCCTTCCGCCTCGTCTCGCCGTCATGCAATTGGGCGGCGAGCCGGGACGCTGGGTAGCGCACGCGCTTCCCGAAGATGCCCACACGCCCGACGCCGCCATCATCTCGATCATCGCGGATGCGCCGGAAACACCGCCCGCCACTTTTGCCGGGCTCGTCATCGACGACTGGACCGAAACCTTCCCGCGCCGCGCACTGAAAGGCGAAGGGGACGAGGCAAAGCCCGTACTCGAAACCACGGCCGGCGTCGCCATCCACGCCAATGCGCCCAACGCCCAGCCTCCCCAGACGATGCTGCTGGGTATTTCCCCCGATGGCGCACGCTGGAACGACGAGCGCGTCTTCAACCTCCTTACGGAGACCATGGACATGGCGCGGATGCGGCTCGTCACACTGGAAACCCTTCCGCTCGCCGCCCGGATCCTGCCCGCGATCTACACGCAGTCGTGGTCGCTCCAGGGCCAGAAAACGATCGACTGGTCGAAGTTCGGGGACGTGTTCCTCAAGGCCTCCATTGCCGGAGCGCCGCTAAGGGCCTTCGCGATGGTCGAGGAGAACTGACATGTGTGCAGACATTGCCCGGGAAGGCGCGGTCGCTTACGTCGAGCTCGCATCCGAAGCCGCACTCCGCTTTCCAGTGCTGGCCCCGCCGGCATGGACGCGGCTGGAACCTCAGACACTGAGCGGGGAACCGGCCCAGGCGCTGGCCGCCCGGGTCCACGACCCGCTATGGCTGCTCGCCCGCCAGTGGCAATTCGGCGAGTTCGACGGAGAAGACGCCGGGACGCCCGTGGCCGTGGACCTGGCGGCCAGCGCGCGCAACCTGTCCGCCTTCGCACCCGAAGGGCACGAAGCGCGTAGCCTGGGCCAAAGCGACCTGATCGAGCCCGAGGCAGAGGCAGAGCCTTTTGGCGGGGCGACCCTGCGCGACCGGGCAGAGGCGGGAACGCTGCTCGCCGCGATGCTTGCCGACGCGGGCGCCAACATTCAGCCCGCGCTGGTCACCGCATGTCCGCTGGCCGTCCCGGCCGACCCTTCCATCTCCGCGATGTGGCAGTTGCTCGCCCGGGGCGGGATCGACGGTTCCACCGCCGCTGCGCAGATAGAGGACGGTAGCTTCCTCACCTCCTGGGCCGCCGGAGCAAGCGCTACGGTAGAGCAGGCCGCGCGGGACTGGTTGACGTGGTTTCGCGGCAATATCGAACCTTCAGGGGCATTGGGCGATTGCTGGCAGCAGGCCCGTCTCGAATATGGCTTTTCGGTGCGCGCGGGCATGGGCGACGACCAGCGCGCGCTGCGCGCCAATGCCCATGACGGCGGCCCGGTGGACTGGTTCAGCTTCGACCATGACGCCGCCGCGCGGATCGCAGTGGCAGACGACCCGGCGGCGGCCGGGCCAACCCAGATCGCAACCACGGTGCACGCCACCCGGCTGCGCTACGCCGGGATGCCGACGACAAGGCTCTGGCGATTTGAGGACGGACAGGTCAATTTCGGTATGGTCGAAGTCCAACCGCACGATCTCACCCGCCTGGCGTTCCTCGATTTCGCGACCGTCCATGCCGATGACTGGCTGATCGCGCCGCTCGATGTTCCGCGCGGGGCGCTGATCGAAATGGCTACGGTGTCCTACCGCACCACCTTCAACGAAACCATCACCGTGACCGACGGGAATACCGGCGCCGAGGATTTCGAACTCTTCACCCTGAATGCGCCGGGCGGCACGTTGCGCGGACTGCTCGTGCCGCCGGGTGGCCGCAATGCGCAGGAAGGTGCGGCGATCGAGGAAGTGGTCTTCGCCCGTGACGAAACCGCGAACATGGTCTGGGCGATCGAGAAGCGGGTCCAGGGCCCCACCGGCGATCCGCGCGAAAGGCGTCTGGAGCCGCAGCCCAGCAACGCATTTGTCACCGCCGACGGAACCGACCTGACCTATCGCCTGGAAACGGAGGTTCCCGGCTGGTGGATACCGATGGTCCCGGTCGCCAACGGAAACAGCGGCGGCTTCCATTTGCGCAAGGGCAGTTTCACCGACCAGGACGCCTCGCGCGGCCGCATTCTCGCCCCCATGCCGCTCGACATGTTCGAGGAGGAAGTTCCGCGCGAAGGCGTCGTCGTCCGCCGCGTCCCGGCGCTGGTACGCGATAATCAGGGCGATGTGCGGCGCTGGATCGCCCGGCGCGTGTCGGTCGCGCGCGGCGAGGCTAATTCGGCGCTCGCATGGGACAGCGCCCTGCGCCGATAGCTTGAGGCTATGCCCCTCCGCATAAGCGCGCGCCGCCTCCCTTTCCCGGATCACCTCAAAGTTCGGCGAACACGCCCAGTCCCGCAGCTATTACGTCGTTCGCTGCAAACCTGGCCTTCAGAGCGCCGTCACGAGGCTGCGTAAACATGCTCAAGCACCATCGCTGCCGCGCCGCGGGCATAAGCGCTCTTGTCCGCGAACTTGAAGTAAAGCTTGGTCCGTCGACGCAGGGCAGGGAACGTGTTCTGCTCCAATGCGGCAAAGAAGGTTGTGCGCAGCCTGTCCATCTTCGCGACCGGTGGCCCCAGTATGATAACTGCTTCCGGGTCCTGCATGGTGACGTGATTGGCCACTGCAATGCCCAGATAATGGGTCGCCTGTTCGAGAACCGGCCAGATGTCGATTTCGCCCGACGCGTGCTCGCGCAGCAGTCCGTCGAAGCAGGCATTCATGCCGTCGTAAGCGGGTGATGCACGGCCCAACCGCTTGCACGATTGCTCGATGATCGACTGGACCGAACAATAGGCCTGCAGGCAGCCCCGACCGCCGCAAAAGCAGGGGCGTCCGATGTCCGGCACGATCTTGGTATGTCCAAACTCGGAGGCGATACCGTGGGCGCCGCTGATCAGTTGCCCTCCCCTGTAGAGCGCTGCGCCGATGGCGAGATCGACGTTGATGAGGGTGAAGTCACTGGTATGGGCGCCCGCCCCGTACCAGTGCTCCGCGCGTGCCAGCAGGTTGATGTTGTTGTCGACCAGGGTTGGGATGCCCAGCGCGCGTGAGACGATGCCGCCGAAATCGCATGGCCCGGGCTCGTACGTGACGATCTGCTCGACAATACCGGTCCGGCAATCGACGATGCCGGGCAATCCCACGCCGATCCGGAAGATGTCTTCGCGCCGCAACTCCCAACCGGCGATCGCATTGTCGAGCGCCGCCGCGAATTGCCCGGCGAGGTCTTCGATCCGCGTCGCCGTCCGCAGTTTCGCTGTCGAGACGCCCAGACTTTCGCCTCGCAGGTTGACGATTTCCGTCAGGACATGGCCGTCACCCGTTGCGGTGGTGCCGATCACGTACTTGCCGCTCGGATTGATCCGCAGATTGACGCGGGGGCGGCCCGGCGAACTGGAAGCGACTTTCTCCTCGATCACGATCCCGCGATTGACGAGATCGGCGGTGATGGCGGTGATCGTCCCCCCCGTCAGCCCCGTCAGGGCGACCAGATCCGTGCGGGCGACAGGCTCGCTCGCCCGCAACTTCTTGAGCAAGAGCAGACGGTTATATTCCTGATCCGAAAGACGCATGCACTTCCCATCGGCCAATTGGCCCACCTCGGCAATACCGGGGGGAACTAATTATTTTAGTCCCTAAAATTTTAACGAGACAAGCGCATTCGAATCTGCCACCCCTAAGGCTCCAGCGCTTTCTACTGTCGCCAAAACGACAGCGGTTGCTGGGAGAAGGACAGGCAACCCGGAAACAATCCGCAGGTGCCATGCAGGGGGAGAGAGCATGAAAAGGACTTTCGGATCCATCCGTCAGTGCGCGCTGATCGGCGTCTCGATGATCGCGCTCGCACCAATAGCCGCACTCGCACAGGTCGCACCTCAGGCTGACCCCGGTCAGGCAGATGAAGTACCGCTGAGTGAGAAGGAAATTCAGGAGATCATCGTAACGGGCACGTTGCTGCGCGGCGTCGCGCCGGCCGGCTCGCAGACGGTCTCTCTCGATGCGCAGGCAATTACCTCAGTGGGCGCCAACTCCACCGCACAGCTTCTCGCCAGCGTTCCCCAGACCGCATCGTACAACTCCGCGCCCATCGTATCGGCCATCAGTTCGAGCCAGATCACCATCAACCGGCCGAACCTGCGCAACCTGCCGGGGACGTCGGGCGGGGGATCATCCACCCTGATCCTCGTCGATGGCCATCGCCTGCCCGGCATGGGCGTTCGCCAGACCGTTCCCGATCCCGACGCGATCGCGCCCGGTGCCATCGAGCGGGTCGAGATCGTGCTGGACGGCGGCTCATCGATCTACGGTGCCGATGCTGTCGGCGGCGTCATCAACTTCATCACGCGCAAGCGCTTCGACGGTATCGAGGCAAAGGCCCGCTATGGCTTTGCGGACGACTATCAGTCCCTCAACGCCGATGTCACCGTCGGCAAGACCTGGGACACGGCCTCCGTCTATGTCAGCTATGACTATGCCTGGCATGACTCGCTGTATGGCCGCGACCGCGATTACGTGCGCCGCCTCGACTACACGAACGGGCTTCCCTTCGACCTGACCTGCGGTGCGGGCAATGTCTCTATCGGAGCATCTATCTACGCCTTGCCCGGCCTGATGCCCGGCTCCGGCAACCGCTGCGATGTCAGCGATGCCCGCACATTCTATCCCAGCGAAGAGCGTCACTCGGTTTTCGCTGGCCTTTCGCTCGACTCCGGCGGTCCGATCACGTTCGACGTGCGCGCGTTCTACATGAACCGGGTCAACAAGGGCGACGGCGGCCCGATTACCGCCACCGCCACGATCGCGCCGATCAACCCCTTCGTCCCCGGTACGGTGTTCAATCCCTATTATCGCAACACCGGGGATGCCAACAGCTTCCAGGCCCAGTCGGTCTCGATGGACTTTTCCTCGGTCCTCGGCGCGCACACCAGCCAGCGTACCGCGCTTGAAACCTGGGGCATCACGCCGTCCATGTCGGCGGACCTCGGAAGCGGCTGGCAGCTGCGCTGGCTGGGGAACTACGGCCGGGGCCGCTCCGAGGTCATGAACCAGAAGATCGACGACGGTACGCTGTCGACGCTGGTGCTGACCGGCAACTTCGATCCCTACAACCTGTCAAACCCCGCCAATTCCGCGGTGCTGCCGCTCGTCTCCAATTTCCTGGACTACGGCCTCGGCAAGAACGAGATGATCAACACCCGCGTAGTGGTCGACGGCAATCTGGCCCATCTCCCCGGCGGCGACGTCAAGGTCGCGGTCGGCGGCGAATACAGTTACGAGAAGTACGAATCCCGGATCGACGGCACCGTCAGCGCAAGCGCGGTGGCCGATCTTCCGGTGAACAAGTCCAGCAGGCGCATCGCCGCCGTCTTCGGCGAGGTTCAGGTCCCGGTCTTCGGGGACGGCAACCGCAGCGCGGGAATCTACTCGCTGAGCCTTTCGGCATCGGGACGCTACGATCACTACAGCGACTTCGGCGGCACCTTCAATCCCAAGTTCGGGCTGACGTACGAACCGCTCGAAGGCGTGAAACTGCGCGGCAGCTGGGGCAAATCGTTCCAAGCCCCCAGCCTGGCGGACGGCGCCGACGCCGCACCCGCGACGATCTTCGCCTTCCCCTTCATCCTTTTCGCCAACCCGGCGGTGGCGCCCCTTCCCGGTCAGGCCCAGATCTTCCTGGGCGGCGGCGGCAACAACCTCAAGCCCCAGAAGGCCAAGACCTGGTCGGCCGGTTTCGAGGTCGCCCCGCCCTCGCTGCCGGGGTTCGTCGCCTCGCTCAATTACTACAACATCCGGTTCAAGGATCTCATCGACATCCCGCCGGTGTTCAACCCCTCGGTCTTCTACACCCTGTTCACCGGCAACTACGTCATGAACCCGACGATCGCGCAGGTGAACGCGCTGGCATCGCAGGTGCCCGACGGGCTCGCAGCGGTTTCCCCCTACACCGTCACGCCAGGACAGGTATATTCGATAGCGGATGGCCGCCGCACCAACCTTGCCGCAGTCAACACCGATGGCCTGGACTTCTCGCTGGCCTACGACCAGTCCACCGGCTTCGGCTCGGTCTACCTGCAGGTAAACGGCAACTACGTCCTCAACCGCAAGGAGCAGTCCGTTGCAGGAGCGGCCTTCGTCGATACGGTCAAGGCGCAGACCCGCTTCATCGTTTCGAGCACGCTGGGAACCAACGTCGGCAACCTGCGGGCGCAGGCTACCTGGCGCCACCTTGGCGGATGGAACGTCGCCCCTCTCGCATCGAACCTCAACCAGTCGCGGATCAAGGCCTACGACACCATCAACCTGTTCGCGCAGTATGACTTCAAGGGCAGCGGCGTGATGGAAAACCTCGCGCTGACCTTCAATGTCGACAATCTGTTCGACAAGGACCCGCCGCCATACAACGGCTCGCTGAACTCGCTGGACGGCTATGCGGTCACCAGCATCGGGCGGGTGTTCCAGTTCGGCATCAGCAAGAAATTCTGACCTATCGAACGGCCGTAGCCGCCTGCTCCGGCACGCGCCGACGGCCCGCCTCCCTAACCTGAAAATACGGAGCCTTTCCATGAAACGCGCGTGCGACAAGACCGATACCAACGACAGAACCGGCAGATTCCTGAAGCTCGCGTTCGCCTCCGCCGCGATCCTCGGGTCCGCCGCCGCGCAGGGATCGCCGGTCGACGCCCAGACCACGCCGGCCGCGACTTCCGCCGCGCCCGCTCCCGATCCCCTGTTTGCGCAGCCCTACATCGACGTGGACGAATGGCGCGATGCGCCGGTTCGCCATCGCTACGTGCATGGCGGTTTCAAAGGCACCGACACGCGCTTCTCGTTCTATCTGCCGCCCAAGGAGCAGTACCAGGGCCGTTTTTTCCAGCACTTCACGCCGGCCCCGGACAACGAGAACCTGGCACAGAAACCAACCTCGCCGGCCAATGACAAGATCACCTTTTCGATCAGCAGCGGCGGATATTTCGTCGAAACCAATGGCGGCGGCCCGGCCGTGGCTGGCTTCGGGTCCACTGATCCGACGATCGGCGCCTACCGCGCCAATGCCGCCGCAGCCCAGTATTCGCGCGTGGTCGCCTTGCAGATGTATGGCGGCAAGCGGCCCTACGGCTATGCCTACGGCGGCAGCGGCGGCGCCTACCGCACCGTCGGCTCGATGGAGAATACGCGCGGAGTCTGGGACGGTGCGGTTCCGCACGTTCTCGGCTCAAGCATGGCGATCCCCAACAGCTTCACCGTGCGCATGCACGCGATGCGCTTGCTGGCCGACAAGTTCCCCCAGATCGTCGATGCCATGGAACCGGGCGGCAGCGGCGATCCCTATGCCGGGCTGAACGCCGAGCAGACAGCGGCACTTCACGAAGTGACCCGCATGGGCTTTCCGCTCCAGTCGTGGTTCGGGTGGAAAACTATGGGCATCCACGGCTTCGCGGCGCTCTACGGCGGCGTGGTCATGGCCGACCCCGGTTATTTCACGGACTTCTGGACCAAGCCAGGCTATTACGGCTTCGACCACCCCGAAAGCTTCACCGGATACCGGATGCAGCACAAGGCGACGATCGCCGCGCTGGTGACCGGCGCGGATGCCCAGCGCCAGAAGCTCGAAACAAGCGTCACCAACGGGAAGACCAAAGGCAACGTCGATGACAGCTATGCCGCCCTGCAAGGCAAGGAGGCGCAATATGTCGTGGCCGTCCGCCTTTCGTCGACGCCTCCGGCGATCCAGTTCCTTGGCGGCGATCTCATCGTCCTGTCCGGCGCAGCAAAGGGCACACGGCTGACCCTGAGCCGGATCGAGGGCGACACGGCCGTGTTCGGGATCGTCGACCCGGCCGTGGCTGCGAAGCTGGCCAACGGCGACGAGGTGCAGGTCGACAACAGCAACTTCCTGGCAGCGCAGACCTACCATCGCCATCAGGTGCCGGGACCGGAATTCAAGGTCTGGGACCAGTTCCGCGGACCTGACGGCAAGCCGATCTATCCACAGCGCCCGATGCTGCTGGGCCCGCTCTTCACCAAGGCCACGGCAGGCTCGGTTCCGGAAGGCAACTTCGAGGGCAAGATGATCCTTGTCGAATCCCTGTGGGACCGCGAGGCCTATCCCTGGTCCGCCGACTGGTACCGGGCGCGGGTCGAAAAGCACTTCGGACCGAAAGCCGACGATCATTTCCGTCTCTGGTTCACCGACCACGCCCTGCACGGCGACAGCGATACGCAGGAGGATGCGATCCATACGGTCAGCTACGTGCCGGTACTCAACCAGGCGCTTCGCGACGTGGCGCTCTGGACCGAAAAGGGGATCGCTCCCCCCGCCTCGACGAGCTACAAGTACGATGACGGCCAGATCATTGTCCCGCCGACCGCTGCGGCGCGCCGCGGCATCCAGCCAGTGGTCTCGCTCAAGGCCAATGGCGGCGAGCGTGCGGATATCAGCGCCGGCCAGACCGTGACGTTCAAGGGCACGATCGAAGTGCCACCGGGCACCGGCACCATCATCGCGGCGGAATGGGATTTCGAGGGCGCGGGGACGTTCACCGGTCGGTCAGACATCAAGCCCAACGCCAGGACAGCCACCGTCACCATCACCCACAGGTTCGACAAACCCGGCACCTATTTCCCCGCCCTGCGCGGCATTTCGCAACGCGACGGGGATAGGAAGACCCCGTTCGGCCGCATCCAGAACCTTGGAAGAGTTCGCGTGACCGTGAAATGACGCGTCCGGCGAAGCTCGGTCAAACGTAAGAGGATATGGCCGGTTGACGGTCGGAGAGCCGGCGGTGGAGCACCCCGAATTGCATTTGCATGTCGGGGCGACTTCCGTCGCCGGTCGGCCCTCTCGCGCGCCAAGGGCATCCTGGTCGACCACCTCCCCGAACTGGTGAAGGGCGACCAGATCGACGTGCCCCGCAGCAATATGCCTCGACACCACTATAGCGAGAAACAGGCTTGATCGAAAAAATACCGTAGCAATCGCTTGAGGAGCGTTATATATACGGATCGTACATTAAATGCGTGCCAAGCAGAGATCTGCAAAGACGAACGTGAAGCGTGAGAGGATAATGAGATGCGCGCATATCTGGTTATCGTGGCCGTCACCGCAGATTTGTTCGCCGGCGCAGGAGCGCAGGCCGCTGGAACGCCAACGACCGCAACCGCGCCGAACACTAGCCTCGCTGCCCCGCGATACACGGCCAAGGATAGGTATGTCGGAACGCTTCTGGACGATCCGGAAGCTAAGGCAATTCTTGCAAAGCACATCCCCGATATCATCAGGAGCGAGCAGATCGACATGGCGCGAAGCATGACGCTCAAGGTCATCCAGCAGTATTCGGCCGATCAGATCACCGATGCGAAGCTGGCGGCGATTGATGCCGATCTCACCAAGCTCCCGCCCAAGAAATGATCCGCTGATCCGCGCGATTGCTGCTGTAGCCGGCAGAGTTCGGGTTCGGCTGTGCCGGTCACCGTAGGCGCGCAATAACCGGCGCCATCCATGCGCCGAATACAAGCAAGGACCACATCGACAATGGATGCTCCGCTATATCCGCCCGCGCGGGCATTCGTAATGCCGCGGCGACTGCCCAGATTGCTCGATACGAAGGACACGGCCATCGCCGACCTGAAGGCGATCCCGCAGGCATGGGCCATCGTCGAAGCGGAGATACCCAATATCGAGGGACGCATCGGCAACGAGATAATCAAGCCGCATCTCGGCAACTTCTCGTTCCGCTCGCTTCTCCAGTTCGGCGTGGTGAAGCCCGATGCGCTCGATCGCATCGATCAGAGACTGAAAGCGCTGGGTGAACGGTGATGGCAAGCGACTTCCTTTCGACCCACAGAAGAAACGTGCTTGTGATGGCCGCGGTGACGGCCATGGGCGGCGTCCCCATCACGGCCGGGGCGGCAAATGCGAAAGGCAGGCCAGCCGCTGAACCCGGCGGACGCCGCCAGCCATTCGACGAAGACTGGCGTTTCATGCAAGGCGACCAGACCGGCGCCGAAAGCCTGGCGTGGGACGATACTGGCTGGCGATCGGTCGACCTGCCGCACGACTGGAGCATCGAGGACCTGCCCGAGCAGACACCCGGCGCCGTCGTCGGGCCCTTCGACAAGCGGTCCATAGGCGGGACCGCGACCGGTTTCACCAACGGCGGCGAAGGGTGGTACCGCAAGCATTTCCGGGTCGATTCCTACCCGTCCGACGCCAGGATCGAGATCGTCTTCGACGCTGCTTACCTGATGACAGACGTATGGCTCAATGGCCGAAACGTAGGGGGCAGCGTCGCGGGTTACGCACCCTTTGCGCTGGACCTGACGCCACACCTCGATCGTTTGGGCAACAACGTGATCGCCGTGCGCGTAAGGAATCTGGGCCGCAACAGCCGCTGGTATTCGGGTTCGGGCCTCTATCGCTCGGTGGAACTCGATATCCTTCATCCAGCCTCAAGGGTTGAACGCTGGGGCGTGGCTGCCTGGACAAGCAAGCTTGAAAACGGGCGCGCCGTGGTGGACGTGTCGAGCGAAGTGGTGGGGCCTGAGAAAGGCGATACCCTGAGGTCCCGGCTCGTTGAGCCGGACGGCCGCATTGCGGCGGAGGTCAGCACGCCAGCGACGGCCGTGACCAGGCAGGCCCTGCACCTTCGCGGCCCTCGTCTCTGGTCGGCGGAGCACCCAGAACTCTATTCGCTGGAAACCGAACTCGTCAGAGGCGGGATCGTCCTCGACCGTCTGGTCCAGCCTTATGGCATCCGGATCATCGCATTCGACGCGGCGAAAGGAATGACGGTCAATGGCGAGAGGGTAAAGCTCAAGGGCGGCTGTCTTCATCATGACAACGGCCTGCTGGGGGCCTGCGCCTACCCGGACGCGGACAAGCGCCGCTTGCGTCTGCTCAAGGCGCGCGGCTTCAACGCCATTCGATCGTCGCATAATCCGTCGTCCCGCAGCTTGCGCGAAGCCTGCGACCGTATCGGCATGTTCCTGATCGAGGAGGCGTTCGACGCCTGGCTCATTTCCAAGGAACCCCAGGACTTCGCCCAGCAGTTCCCCGAGCACTGGCACACGGTGATCGATGCCATGGTCCGCTCCGCCCGGAACAGCCCTTCGGTCATCATGTGGAGCATCGGTAACGAAATACCGTTCCGGTCCACTGACGAAGGCGTCGAATGGCAGTGGAAGCTTGCCAATGCCGTAAAGCACCTGGACCCGACCCGGCCGGTCACGGCCGGACTGAACGGTGTCCTTGGCAGCCAACTTATAGCAGGGGTTGAAACGGCGCGCCCGGGCCGGGCCGGAAAGGTGGACAATGCCTCCACCGTATTTCTGGACGTGCCCGGATACAATTATCGCCTCGAAGACATCGCGGCAGAGCAAACCGCCCATCCCGAACGCGTGGTCTACGCGTCCGAGACTTTCGCGCGGGACCTCTACGATTATCAGGCCCTGCAGGACAAGGCGCCCTACTTTCTGGGTGAGTTCCTCTGGACGGCCATGGATTACCTTGGCGAAGCGGGGATCGGTGCTACCGCCCGTCTGAAGAACGGCGCGTACCCGATCTATCTCCCCGGCTTTCCCTGGGTCAACGCCTGGTGCGGCGATATCGACCTGATCGGCGAGCAGAAGGCCTCCTCGCTTGCCCGCGACGTCGTGTGGGGAGTGAGCGATCTGGAAATCTGGGTTCGGCGCCCCGGTCCGGAGGGTACGTTCGAATATGTCTCCAACTGGGGTTGGCCGGACGAACTGGCAAGCTGGAGCTGGCCCGGGTCGGAGGGACGAATGCTTGGTGTCGTCGTGCATGCTGCGGGTGACACGGTGGAAGTTCATCTGAACGGCAGGCCCGTCGGGTCAAAAGAGCTTGGCCCTTCCGATCGCCGCCGGGCTGAATTCCAGATACCCTATGCGCCCGGAAAGCTGGAAGCCTTCAGCTACCGGGCCGGCCGGCGCATTGCGCACAAGGCGCTCGAAACGGTGGGCGCGGCCTCGCGCATCCAGATCGTTCCGGAGCGCCTCGACGCCGGCGCAGGACGCGGCGCATTGAGCTATTTCCGGATCGAAATCGTCGACGCGCAGGGACGCGTCCTTCCCGATGACCGGCGCCGGATCGACCTGGTCATCGACGGACCGGCCTCCCTGGCCGCTTTCGGCAGCGCAAGCCCCCTCGCAACGGGCTCCTTCCAGTCCGCCAGCACGGAAAGCTATCGCGGCCGGGCGCTACTGATTATTCGCGGGAACGGTCAGCGCGGCACGGTGCGAATCCATGCCAGAAGCGCGGGACTCAAGGGAGGCGGCGTGACCGTAGCCATGGCGTGACACGTGTCCATATGCGGGCAGATCATGCCCATTCACGATGCGGGAAACGGAAAAACGTCTGTTTCCTGGGCTCATCGGCGGAACATGCCTTGCGTTACGTAATTGCGATGGCCGGCCAATCGCAAACTGCCAACCAAGTTTCCGGGTCCAATGTCGGGCCTTCACAACCGGAGATTTCCATGACCAGTTCACGCCTCGAAGCCGCCGTATACGCCCTTCCCTTCGCTCTGGCAGCGCACATCGTCGCCTTTGCTCTCGTGCTTTCCTGAGGTCTGAATGTTCAAGGCATTTATCGACGGCGAGCAGGCACTGAACCTGTGGCTGGCTGCGTTCATCGTAACCGGTATTGTCGCGGGGGTCGCCTCGGGATTCTTCAAGGCACGCAAAATCCAGCCGCGCGGATTCAAATGGAAGATCTTCCGTAACGAGGCCGTGATCGCACTCGTCACGCTCGCCATATCCGGCAAGGTCATCGCTGCAGGCACGGGGTGGGCCAAGAGCCATGGCTGGATCACCTTCGATTCTAGCCCCGCCGCCTGGTGGACGATCCTGGGGGAATATGCGCTCTACTTCTTTCTGTTCGACACCTACTTCTATTGGCTGCACCGCTGGATGCACAAGGAGCCGGTCTATAGCTGGGTTCACAAGCTCCACCACAAATCGACCTCGCCGAACCTGCTGACGACGCTTTCGGTCAATCCACTGGAATCGATCATCAACGGTGGCTTCGTGCCCCTGTTTCTGGCGGCCTTCACGGTCCACGATGCGACCATGGCTCTGATCCTGCCGACCAACATTTTCATGGGCCTCTACGTCCACTCGGGATACGAATTCCTGCCCCGATGGTGGAACCGGACCTGGGCAACGAAATGGTTCATCTCCGCCACGTTCCATGACCAGCACCATCGCTACTTCACGGGCAACTTCGGCGGCTACACGACGATCTGGGACCGCCTGTGCGGCACCATGCGCAAGAAATACGAAATGGACTTCGAAGCCATCAAGGACCGCGTTGCCGCCACGCGCGCAATCGGCGGCGGCACCCCCGGACAGGCCGCGCCTACCGGAGCAGAACTGGCAGACTGATCGCGATTGCGCGGGGGCCTGGCTCCCGGAGCGACGCGGCGAAAAGGGGAGAGTATGTCGATGAAGAGCGGTTTCAGGCGAATTTCGCAGGTGTTGCTGGCCACTTGCGCGATGGCAGCGGTATCCTCGGCGCTCGCAGAGGCCGGGCGTGCATCGCCGCAGCCCGGGGCAATGAGCGATACCGACGTCGCCGACAAGGTCGATACCCTGCTTGCAAAGATGACCGACGAGGAAAAGGCCGGCCAGCTCAGCCAGTACTTCTACTTCTCGCAGTTCCCGCCCCTGGCGCAGAAGGTGGACAAGGAAATCGCCGCTGGACGGGCCGGGGCGGTGCTGTTCACCACTGACCCGAAACTGGTGAACCGCGCGCAGAAGATCGCGGTCGAACAGACCCGTCTCAAGATTCCGCTGCTTTTCGGCTTTGACGTCATCCACGGCTTCCACACGATCTTCCCTGCCCCGCTGGGCATGGCGGCTTCATGGGACCCCGCCATGGTTGAGCAGGCTCAGTCCGTCGCGGCCGCCGAAGCGCGTGCGGTCGGGATGCACTGGACCTTCGCGCCGATGGTCGACATCACACTCGATCCGCGCTGGGGCCGCATATTCGAAGGCGCGGGCGAAGACCCTTATCTCGGCGCCGCCATGGCCGCAGCGCAGGTTCGCGGCTTCCAGGGCCGCCACATCGGCGCCCCCGGCCATATCATTGCCGGTCCCAAGCATTTCGCCGGTTACGGTGCCGCGATGGGCGGGCGCGACTACGACGAAGCGGAGATTTCAGAGAACCAGCTCCACAACCTGTACCTCCCGCCCTTCAAGGCCGCCATCGACGCGGGTGCGGGCAACATCATGTCTGCATACATGGCGTTGAACGGGGTCCCGGCCACAGCCGATCACTGGCTGCTGACCGACGTGCTGCGCAGGCAGTGGGGCTTCAAGGGATGGGTCGTCAGCGACTCCGGCGCGGTCAATTCGCTCGTGACCCACGGCGTTGCGAGCGACGGAGCGGAGGCTGCGCTCAAGGCGATCAAGGCCGGGACCAACATGGAGATGATCCCGCCCGGGCAAAATGCCAACATGGTGAGCCTGCCGGCGGCGATCGCTGCGGGCAAGCTGTCGCGGACCGAGCTCGATGCCATGGTCCGCCCGATCCTGGCGGCGAAATTTCGGATGGGACTATTTGAAAACCCCTATGTCGACGAAGCCAAGGCGAAAACCGTATTCGACGATCCCAAGCATGCACTCGCCGCGCGGATCACAGCCGAACGCTCCGCCGTGCTGCTGCGGAACGAGGGCAATCTGCTTCCGCTCGATCATGCGAAACTGAAATCCATCGCCGTGATCGGGCCGCTCGCGGATTCCGCGCGTGACCTGATGGGATCATGGGTCTTCCCCATGAATTCGCCGAGCGGGAAGAGCGTATTGGCGGGCCTGCGCGAGAAGCTGGGAACCAAGGTCGCCGTGGCCTACGCAGAAGGCGTGCAGATCCCCCAGCGGGTCAACCCTTCCCCGTTCGGCACGCTCGACGGCACGAACAAGAAGCGTGAACCGATCGACGAAACCGCCGGGGTCGCCCAAGCCGTCGCGATCGCCCGGCAATCCGACGTCGCCGTGCTGGTGCTCGGCGAATCGCAGGACATGAGCGGCGAGATGGCCTCGCGCGCCACCTTCGAACTTCCCGGCCGGCAGCGCGAACTGCTCGATGCCGTCGTGGCCACTGGCAAGCCTGTCGTCTTGCTGCTGACAAGCGTGCGCCCGCTGACGATATTTGACAGCAAGGCGGCAGCGATCCTGGACCTTTGGTACCCCGGAAGCCAGGGCGCCGATGCAGCGGTGAACCTTCTGTTCGGCGACGCCGTGCCGGGCGGGAAGCTGCCGATCAGCTGGCTGCGCAGCGCTTCGCAAGCGCCCATGACTTACGCGCGCCTTCCATCCCATGCTCCTGCCGACGCCTTCAAGCGATACCAGGAAGGGTCGAACGAACCCGCTTGGCCATTCGGCTTCGGCCTTAGCTACACCACGTTTCGTTATTCCGACTTGAAAGTTACCACGCCTAAAGTGGCCCCGGGCCATAGCGTAACCGTCACCGTCAACCTCGAGAATAGCGGCAAAAGAACGGGGGACGAGGTGGCCCAGCTCTATCTTCACCAGAAGGTCGGCGGATCGTCGCGGCCGGTTCGTCAGCTCAAGGGCTTCCAGCGGGTCACCCTGAAGCCAAGCGAAAAGCGCGCGTTGCGCTTCACGATCACGCCCGCAGACCTCTCTTACTGGAGCGACATCACTAAGGAGCAGGTCCAGGACGAGTCGGCCTTCGACGTCTGGATCGGCGGCGATTCCCTAGCCTCGCTCGCCGGCACATTCGAAGTCGCAAAATAGCCCGGACACATCGCCGGACTATGGCCGTGAATATTACCTCCATGTAGCTTTGCCGGCGACAAACACATTCACCGCCTGGTTCAAGCAATGTTGTGAAATCGCGCCGTCGTCCGGCTGGCCGGACTCCTCCAGGTAGCGATGGACACCGCCGATCATTCCGAGAAAAAGTTCGGCAATCAGCCGGGGGTTGGAAGGCGTCACTCCGGCCTTCGGACCGAATTCGCGGATGTCCTTCTCTATCACGTCGAGCATGCGCGTCACGCGGATCGTCTGCATTTCTTCGGCCACAGCGCGGACCGTGCCCCGGCATTCGCGGATCAATTCACCGAACGACCGCACTTCCGGGTCCCGGCGCCAGCGGGTCGTCGACCGGGCGTAGTGCTCCAGCCGTTGGTCGAGGGTGTCCCCCCGACCAACGGCGCGCATATCCCAGACCGCCATCGACGCACGAGCGGCCCTCCCCGTGGATGTTGCGGAGATCGGTGGCCGCGCTAAGGGTGAGCTCCCAATTTGAGGAACTCATGTTGAGCGACGCAAGCCCTGCCCCGCCTCCCAGGATCAAAAAACCGGCGACAGCCCGGCCAACGAAACGCGGCAGACCCTCGCACGAGCAATCTGCGGCGATTAGCGAGGCCATTCTCGCCGTGGCGGCCGAATTGTTCGTCAAGGACGGATTTGATGGCACGTCGATGGAGGCGGTCGCGAATGCCGCAGGGATACCGAAAACAACCCTGTACAAGCGTTATGCCGACAAGGCAGCCTTGGTAAACGACGTAATCATTCATCAGGTGGCATCGTGGTCTCAAGTGACCTCGCGCCAGGACGGCCGTCTGCCGAAAGATCTGAAGAAACGCCTCGTCCACCACACGACGACGATGCTGGTTTGGACGACCAAGCCGGATGTCCGTGCCATCATCCGCCTTGCGCTCAATGCCGCGGGGCGCGGGCCCCAAGATGTCCTCACAGACTTTTTCGGCTACACGGACATGATTGCATTCATGAGCAATGAGATTGCCGTGTATGGTCCCGCATCCGGGATTCATGCCGAAGATCCCGAGCGTATCGCCCATGCCATCATGGCAATGATCTCAGGATGGCTGAATATCCGCGGCATGGGCAGACCGCTTTCGGCAATGGAGGCCCGGTCCCAGGCCCAGTTCATTATCGATCTGCTGATGGGCGGCTTGGAATTCTGGTGATGCGTAGAAGATAGGGATGGCGAGGTCGGCCCAGCTAAAGCTGAGTGGGCCCGCGCGCAGCGCCATCCGCGATAGTCAGCCCCGGCTCAACCATAACTACCTTTTCCAGGCGAAACTGAAAGCGCCAGCCACCATAGTCATAGCGGAAGCGCTCGCCAGCGATCAGGCAAAAGCTGGAAAGCCTCCGGTCGGCCGTGCCGCTGGGATCAGTACCGCCATAGCCGCGACGGCGAACGAACTGGAGGTTGCCGTGAATTCGAAACTCATGCCAGCTGTGCTCGCCCCAGCCCATACAGAGCTGGATCAGCCAATGCAGCTCGTCGATCGTCGTCTCGGGCCATATCAGAAATCGACGTCATGGCGCAGGCCCAACATTAAGCAGCATCACATGAAGCTATATACGCTCCTCGGCATTGACGAAAATTGGCATCGCCAGCGACTGCACCATCCGGAACTAGAACTCCACTTATCCGATCCCTGCCCCCGGTTTGCCCTAGTCTTCTTTTGGGATAAGCCCCCGCCTTAACCTTAGCCCTTGCTCTCGACCTTCAATTTTCTTTCTGCCGCTTGAGCATCAACGTTGAAACGCGCCAGTTGGCTTTCTTGGAAAGTACGATCGAGTACGGTCGATACCCCGATATAGTCTGCCTGTGCAGCCTGCGGGGTTAGGGTCAACAGGATGTAGCCTTTGGACAGCATGTCGCAAAAGGCCACTTCTGGGCTGACCTTTTCCAGCATTTCACCCAAGGGTAAGCCGGGTAGGACATCTCCGAACGAGGGGCTAGTGATCGAACTGGTCCCAAATTCCACGGCCACCGGGTGGCCTTGGTCGTCGGCCAAATTGTTAGCCCAAAATGCATGGCTATCGCCTGCAAGCACGAGCGGGCGCGAACCGGCTCGGCGGAAACTGGCATAAAGCCGTTCGCGCGCGGCAGGGTAACCATCCCACGCATCGAGATTGAACGGCACACCGGCCCGATCGCTGGCTTGGGCCTGTTGGATATAAGCCACCATGGGTGCGGGCAGCGCACTCACCATGGCATTGGCCTTTTCCTCGCCGAACAGAACGTTTAAATCGGGACCGTTGACGCGCGCTGTCACCACTTGATTGCCGATGACTTGCCATGTCGTGCCGGCTTTGACCGAAGCGCCGAGTGTCTGCTCAACCCATTCACGTTGTGGCTCGCCCAGAAGTTCGCGGTCAGGGCGTGCACGCGTAGCGAGAAGTGCGGCGTATTCGGCGGGGGTTGGCGTCTTGCTGGAAAGCTGGGCTTGCTCACTACGAGCGAGCAGGCGGGTCTGTACCATCAGCAATGTTGCAAGGTCGCCAAATTCAAAGCTACGATTAATAGCGGCCCACGTATCATTGCTTTGTGGGTCGCGGATTGGCAGCCATTCGAAATAGGCCTGCATGGCTGCGGCCTTGCGCTTGGCCCAATCGCCTTCCGTGGCGACCTGGTGGTTTTCTGCGCCACCGATCCAGGCGTCATTTGCGCTTTCGTGATCGTCCCAAACGCAGATGAAGGCAGCGCGGGCATGGGCGGCTTGCAAGTCAGGGTCGCGCTTGTACTGCGCATGGCGAGTGCGATAATCCGCCAGCGTTAGGATCTCATGGGCAGGTTCTGCCAATCGATCCAGCTTGCGGCCAATCTCCGCGCCATAACCGTCTGCGCTATATTCATAAATGTAATCGCCAAGGTGGATGACAGCGTCGATCCGATCCTTTTGGGCGATGGATTTATAGACGTTGAAGTAGCCGCCCGAATACAGCTGGCATGAGACGACGGCAAACACGGCTTCGGCTGCCTTGCCCTTGGGCAAAGTGCGAAAACGCCCTTGTGGTGAGCGTGTGCCATCAGCCAGTTCAAACCAATACCAATACTCACGGCCTGACTTGAGCAGGCGCGGCTCTACTTTGACTGTAAAGTCGTGTGACGGGCCGGCCTCGGTTGTCCCCGTTTCAACAGGCTTACTGTCCTGAGATGTGGCAACGTGCCAGCGCACTGGGATGGCGGCGCCATGGCCTGCATCTTGAGGGGTCACAGGGGTCCACAGGATGGCGCCATTTGCGGTGGGATCACCACTGGCAATACCATGAATGAAGGAGGCACTGGCGGATTGGGCGGCTAAGGAGCTTGCCGCACCAGTGGCCGAAAGCAGCGCACCAGAACCAAATAAGCCGATCGCGGAGCGACGATTAACCCTACCCAAGTCCATGATATATTCCTTGTTGCAACCGGTCTCGACAAAGCTTTCATCGATCCCGCGCACCTGTCCGTGAGCGTTTTTCACAAAGCTATGGAAGGCGCCGTCAGCGTTCGCAGGCACTATGACCGCCGCCACGCATGAAACGCGGCGGCGGCTGCCTCTCGATTACAAGTCGAAGTTTACGCCTGTGTGAAAATAGCGGCCCAAATTGTCATAGCGGGCACCGCCAAGTACGCCAGCATAGATGTAAGAATGCGCGATCTCCGGCGGGGTCACGTTGAACGCGTTGTTGATGCCAATATAGAACTGCGCCTTTTCGTTAATGCGCTGGCTCAACATGAAATCTGTGTAGAAGCGCGATGCAACGTAAGGACGGTCATAATATTCTAGGTTGGATTGCACATCGACCCTTGACTTACCGATGTAACGGTTGCTCATCGAGAGGGTGAATCCCTTGTTCATGTACGAAATGCGGGTGTTCACCATCCATTCCGGATCGGTATATTCGCCGGCCTGAATGATCTTCGTAGAAGCATCGTCAGGCACAACCTGCTGGCTCTTTTTGATCAGATAAGTGCCGTTAGCATAAAGGTTCAAACGGCCCAGGCTGCCAAGGCTCAGATTATAATCTATGCCGAAATCGATGCCGGAAGTCTCAAGCTTGGCAACGTTGATGTTGCCGACATAGACTTCGTTAATCAGATTGTTTTCATCAAGGTGGATCTGCGCACAGAACGGGTTCTTGATGGCCGGAGCATCAAAGCAGTTGTTCACATATTGTTGTGCGGTGAAAGAGGAAACAGCACCATCGATTTCGATGTTATAATAATCGGCTTTCAGCATCAGCCCCGGCAGGAACGATGGCGTCACGGTGATACCAGCCGAGAAGCTGTTAGACTTTTCCTCTTTCAACTGGCGGTTACCACCGCTCCATGATGTCGTCAGGTTCTGATCGTCGACAACATGGTCGATACCCATGGCCGCGCAATTGGCACGACGATTGGGCTTGGCATCGATCAGCACGGAGGAGCAAGGATTGGTGATCCGCAGCGTGGACATGGCAAGCGGCTGATACATTTCGAACAAGTTCGGTGCGCGAACACTGGCCGAACGAACTGTGCGCAAACGAATGTCATCATTCACTTGCCAGTTGGCGCCAGCGCGCCATGCCGTGGTGGTGCCAATGGTGCTGTAGTCGGAAACGCGGATAGCCACTTCCAGTGTCAGCTTGCGGATGAAGGGAAGGTCACCCAGCACCGGCGCTGTGATTTCGGCATAAGCCTCCATAACTTCAAAGGATTCGCTCAGTGCTTCGGAAGGAACCACGCCAAAGAAGTATAGCTCACCGCTGAGTGCCAGTGGATCATCGTTCGTGCGCAAGGTTTCTTTGCGACGTTCCGCGCCCACGGCGAACGAAAGCGGCCCATGGGGCAGTTCTACCAAGTTACCGTACAGGCTGAGGGTGGTCAGATCCTGTGTGTTCTGTACGCGCTGGGTGCGATCACGAACGAAGTAATCGCGTTGCCCCTGCGAGAAAGGCTGACGTTCGAACAAGTTGACCGGAAGGCAGCCCTCGGCCCGTGCTTCGGCGCTGCGGCACACTGGCATACCTGTCGAAGGGTCGCTGATCACGTCGACGGCGTTGGTAAAGCGCGTGCCCATAATCAGGTTGGTATTGGTGATATTATCGACAAATTTGCCGTGCTGGTGCGTAGCGCGCCAGTTCCAGCCATTGTTGAACTGGCCTTCAAAACCGCCAACAAGGGTAAAGGTTTCGCGCTCATGCTTGTTACGCAAACCGCCCAGTTCATCAAGCAACTGCTTACGAATAGGCACGTTGCTCAGGCCATTCCGTGCGCCATATCCGCCAGTTGTGAAGGCAGATAGGGGTTGTCAAACTTGATCTTCGGGCCGCCATTACCGGCAAAATAGAACGAACGATTATCGAAGCGATAATATTGTTTCAATGTATCTGATGCGGTGCGCGAATATTCGCCTTCGGCAAACACGCGGATATTAGGCGTGATGTCGAAGCTAATATCGGCTTGGCCCGAATAGACATCGAGCGGCGAGCTGACCGAAAGATAGCTGTACCAGTGCGGAGCGTTACCGCCCTGATTGTGGCCAAAGGCGCCGCCGGTCAGAAGCTGGCCGGTCACCGTTTCAAGACCGTTTGCGGTCCACATGTGGTGCTGGCCGCCCATGTAAACGCTGGCGTCCGGGGTGATGTAGGAGACGCGAACGTCATCCCACGTCTTCAGATCGGAAATGCCATCGTTTGGACCGGTATTGGCGGTATTGGCTTGGCTGGTCATTTGGCGGTCGGAGAATTTCCGATCACCGAACATCAGCGCTTTACGAGTGCTGTAGTTGACGCCCGCATTGATCTTGCCGCGACCACCAGGAAATGTCGTGCCGCCAAAAGCGTTGACGCTGCGCGTGGCGGCATCGCCGTTTTCGCTGATCCCGGTCTTGCCCGAAATCCGGAAGCCGGGCTTATCTTTGCGGGTAATCAGGTTGATAACACCGCTGACGGCGTCTGCGCCGTAAATCGCCGAAGCGCCGCCGCTGATAATTTCAACCCGTTCGATCATGCCGGGGGCCAGCGAGTTCAAGTCAACCGCGCTGGATGAACGTGAGCCGGAAACGCGGCGACGGCCATTGACCAAGACAAGGCTGCGGTTCGTGCCAAGGCTGCGCAAGTTGGCGAAAGCAGCGCCTGGATCGTCATAATTGAAGAAGGTGTTCGAAGCACCAAAGCCAATGCCCATCTGCGGCATTTCGGATAGGATTTCGTCGAGGCTGACTTGCCCGGATTGATCAATCGCATCGCGCGAAACCGAAACTACAGGATCAGCAACATCCAGAGCGGCACGGGCAATTTGTGAACCGGTTACTACGATTTCACCAGCAACCGCCTCGTCGTTCGAATTGGTTCCGCTATTGTCCTGCGCATTGACAGTATTT
Source organism: Novosphingobium sp. 18050 (assembly GCF_902706195.1). Lineage (GTDB taxonomy): Bacteria > Pseudomonadota > Alphaproteobacteria > Sphingomonadales > Sphingomonadaceae > Novosphingobium. The sequence continues at coordinate 51,934 of NZ_CACSJO010000027.1, forward strand.
GTAGACAGGCGAATAGATATGGCGACTATAGATTCTTCAGATGCAAACGCTTTGCGCATTGAATAAAGGCTCCGGAAAATCACAAGGTGATCATTGTCTTAGTGAAATTTGTCCCGGAACTAGGTACACTTTATGGTACTTTTGGTCGATTTCTTGACTAAAATAAGACAGATAAGTGACGTTAATTACCTTTGTGTCGCAAGGATGAATATTGGGATATTTTGACATTTTCAAAATTATAATTTTGAGAATTTTTATTTCATTTTTTTGAAATATGTGAATAAATTTTGGGAAACTTGTACATTGTTTGTATTGTAATGTTTACAAAGAAGACACTTAATAAACTGAATTCACCGTTTCGGGATACGTTCAGCACCGATTGGACAAAGCCCGCCCTCCCCCGCGTCAGCGGGTTAGTTCAATCCTGAATGTCGATCGGCCCTGTTTGCCGGAAAATGCAACGGAGGCCGCCGATCTCATCCCTGCAGATCGAAGCGCTTGTCCGCTGCTACGATTGCAAGCGGCTACAACTAGCCACGATAGACGCCTATTTTCTTTCCTCAGAGGCATACATCTCGCATCCGCCATCATTATGTTTGATTGATGACGTGCCCATCGTTCAGCGCAATCCTGACAGCAGCTATTCCTGCGCAGGGCACGCGCCTTTTTCCGTAGCCTGTCAAAATGGCAGTGCGTTTATTAATGCAGTGAGTTCGGCCTGACGGCTACACGCCATCTTGCCCATGACGGTTCGCACTTGTGTGCGAACCGTCTGCAAGCTGGTTCCCCGAAGAATCGCGATGCGTGATGCCGGTTCACCTCTCGACAGCAGCAGCGCGACATCGGCTTCTGCTTCGGTCAGCGCGAACAACTGCCGTAGTCCATCCCGACGCGCCGCGTGATCGGCTCCGTACCGGAACAAGATCATGGCAGCACGGCGCCCCGAAGGATCGGTACACGGCGTGACGTTCACATAAACCGGGCTGTCGTCCGATCGCCGCACCATAATGGCCGTCGCGCCTGGGACGGCTCGGTGCGTGGCATGGGCAATCGCGCAGGTCAGATCTGCGCCGGCTGAAATGGCTCCCCCGCGCAAGCGGGCAGGCGGTTCCCCCTCGAACAGGGCCGCCTGGCCCGCTGCGTTGACCGAACGGACAATCCCAGCAGGATCGACGATGATCATCGCCAGCCCCGTGGCGTCGAGAGCGGACTGCGCCGTTTGCGTCTGCCGTGCCGCCTCAGCCAGTTTACCGCGCAGTACCAGCATGCGCGCGACATGCGGGAATACTTCGGCAAGCCTCCCGGACTCTTCAACGGTGAAAGCGCCCCTGTCGGATTCGCCGCGGTGCAGACCGATGATGCCCTCACCGTTACCGGTGCGGGTGGCCGCGCCCAGGCAGTGCAGCGTGTCGTCCCCCATCGCACGCAGCCAGTCGTTGTAGAAGGAGGTTTGCCGCACGGCGGCCGCATCGATCTCCTCATCCATGCGGATCGCCCGGTTCATCCGCTGTGGGCGATGGGCCACTGCGATCCAGGGGTCGGCGGCGGCATAATTCGCGCAGTAATCGGCAAAATGCGCATCGGTGAAATAGTGATTGTGCCGCAGCACATCGGTGTCGCCGTCCGGATAGCGCCACGCCAGTGTCGCCGAGCGCGCACCGACCATCCGCGCCAGCAGGTCGGGCAAACGGTCGAACGCCTCGTCGTCGAGCAGGGCGTCGTAGATTTGTTCGGTCGAAAGAAGTGGCGGAGCGCGATCGCTCAAATGCGATTACCTTTGTCTACAATCCCAGGGAAATCCATCGCGCAATCATCCTCGCTAGCATCGCAGGCCCTTGCGCTCGCATCGTCTGGCCTGAAGCGAAATACCTGCATTGGGTGAATCCCTATTCATGGGAGGAAATTTACCAATTAATACCGCGATCGAGCGATGAACGTCCGGCCCGGTCGTGACAGGAGGCGCCCGCGCCAATTGGAGATGGGCATGCAGGTCCGGAGATCGGTGCCGGAATATCAGTCGTCCTGTCGCGTTACTTAAGGGGTTTGAAGTGATCAAGTATGTCCATGTTATTTCTGCAGGGGCGATGATCATATCAGCAGCGCCGGTGCTGTCGCTGCGTACCAACGCGAAGTTCCTGCGGGTCAGCCACTCGGTCGACAGCGATGACATCATTTATGATGGCCGGCTGAAGCTGGGTTCGATCGGGCTGATGGCCGACCTGTAACCGTTCAGCAGCGGACTGCGCGTTTCAGGGGGCTTTCGCTTCAACGGCAACAAGGTGAACCTGAAGGCCAACACCGCTCAGGATATTATCGTCGAAGTTGGCGGCACCGAGTATTCCGGCGCCGCTATTGGTACGCTCGCCGGGCGGGTGAAAACGAAGAAGTTCGCGCCCACGCTGACCGTGGGTTACGCTGGCGGCCTCACCACCGGAGTGAAGTTCGGCGTCGAAGCTGGGGCCATGTTTTAGGGTTCCCCCAGGATCAACAGCCTGCGCGCCAGCGGTCCGATCGCCGCGAATGCCGCGTTCCAGGCAGCACTCGCCCGTGAGGAGCAGGAGATCGAGGACGACATCGACAGGTACAAGATCTATCCGATCCTGCAATTCTCGCTTCGTTACGCCTTCTGACCCTGAATAGTACCCGGCTTTTTGCGTAATGAGGGTCCGGAAGCGATAGCGCTTCCGGACCCTTTTCTATTGCCCTCAATTCGGAGGCATACGCGAAAACACCGGATATTTCCCGGATAGTAAAAACTCTCCAAAAGGCTGCTACGCGCACCGAACCGACGGACATACGTAATAATATGTAGAATAATTCCTCCATACCACAAATGTGGGATGCTGCGCTTTTCGATGTCGGTCAAAGCCGGCCCGAGGGTCGCACTTCACCAGAATTTCCGTTTAAATACCGGGGGGTAAAATTGGAACTTGCGACTGAACATGCCAGCAGGAAGGCGCCGCCTTCCAACCAGGCCTTTCACTTCGGCCTCACAGCCTCTGCAACGGATGGCGGGCAACACGACCGCCATTCCATCGCCGATCGATGTAAGTCCCTGCTCGAAGCCGATGCATCATTGCGCTCGATTACATCCAACGGCCTGCTGAGCCATGAGGCGCGGCTTATTTTGCAGCTGGCGGTGAAGGATGGAACGATCGTCAAGGAAGCGGCTCTGTCTTCACATTTGTCGGATCGGGCCTTTTACCAATTGTCGAAGCGTCTGGAGTGCCACGGAGTGATCCGTCAGAAGGCCGCACCAGGGGACCTCAGGACCAAGCAGATGCACCTCAGCGATGCCTTATGGCATGGTCTTGCCCGCATCATGCGGCCAAGCGGCGATACGCTGCCTGCCAATGTCGACGATGTAACGACCGGGCGTATAGTTGGCGGATGAGGCCCTCCACGCAAGTGCCAGTCTGCGAACCTGGCACTTGCCGATTGCCGAGGCAGATGGCGGCCCCGGCATTCTCCAACTCATTCAATCGCGCAGGTGCGCGTTCATCAACTCCACGAAATCGTCGTCGACCACGATCGATTTGGAGCGGCGATCGTCCGGGTTGGCCTGTAAGCGCAAGATCCCGGATGTTTCGAGGCGCTTCAGCAATTCATGGAAAGCCCTTCCTGACAGCAGCGACGATACCGACGCGTCCTTCACGATCAGGCTTTTGCTGACTGTCGCCTGTAGGATCAGCCTGAAATCGTGACTGAGCAGGCTGGTACCAAACGTCGCCCGCAAATCCTGGTCGAGGTCCAGCAATTTGTGAATGGTATCGTGGACCTGCCCCTGATCGCCTGAACTTACCGCGCCTGTTCCTGTCATCCGCGTCACATCCAGCATTCCCGGCGATCGCCCCGCATGGTGGACGACCAATCCCTGTACCCCGCAGCCATGACCACATCCGCAGGCCTCGTATCACGGCGTTCGAATGGGATGCCTATATTCATGGGGGCAGCAGCAAGGAACGAACTTCGACAGCTAGAGTTGCATGCATATATTGCCGGTTATTTTTAACCGCATTTTGTACTAGCAATTAGTGCAGGCGAAATGATTATGACGACTTTTATCGATCCCCTAATGCGCAAATCGAGACTAGGTGAATTTCAAACACATATTCACCTATGCGATCTCTTTTACTGAACCTGAAATTGCGTTTAGGGGGCTTTATGAAATTTAATGTTTCGACAGACATGGCCAGTCGTCTGCGCCATCGCCGTGCAGCACTGGCGATTACTACCGCGCTTGTTTCGCTCGGCGGCGGCAATGCCGTTGCACAGAGCGTAAGCATCGCCGAACCGACCACCAGCACCGCCGCCAATACCGCAATCGCCGCAGCGACGAACACGCCGTCCAGCGCCGTCTCGGTCGGCGTCACGGGAACAGGTGTCGTCACCGGCGGCGAAAACGTTTTCCTTCAGTCGCTGGGCGCGGGTCGCGGTGACGGAGCGCTCGGCTTCGCCAGCGTCGGCGAACTCGGTGCCATCGACGACGACGGCCTGGTGACCGACAGCGTCGGCCTGCGTCTGGTGGGCGCCGGTTCGTCCGCTGCCGGTAACACCGCAACCGTCACCAACAACGGACTGGTCACGGCCGGTATCCTGGCCACGGACTTCGGCAGCGACGTTGCGATCACCAACGGCGGGACCGTCTATGGCGCCATCAACGGCACCGGTTTCGGCAACGTCTCGGTGACCACCGCATCGGGCGGGTCGCTGATCGCCGCATCGGCGTTCAACGGAGTGCGCGCCACCGCGTTCTCGCAGGGCACCAGCACGACCGCCAACGGTATCACCACGTCGACGAACACAGGCGGCAACGCGGCGATCACCCAGAATGGCGACGCAGTGCTTGCCGACGGCGCGACCGGCGCTAGCCTGAACGCTTCCGCCAACACTGGTAACGCAGCCGTCAACGTCAACGCCAAGGCGGGTACGGTCAACGCGATCGGCGCCTCCGGCTCGGGCACGTCCTGGAACGGTGGCAGCACCCCTGTCGCCGACGCGACCACGACCACTTACGACTACGGCTACACCTCCGCGACCGGCACCGCCACCGTAGGGGTGGGCGCCGATGGCGACGTGACCGGCGTAATCGCCAGCGCAAACAGCGGGTCCAACGTGACCATCGACGGCAAGGTCGGGACCGGCGGCGTCAACGCCACGTCGTCCGCACAGGACTATCGCTACGCCAACACCCAAACGCGCGATACCGCCGACCTGCTCGCCGGCAACAGCTACGCACTGACCGAGAGCCAGACCGGCGGCGCATCCAACGTTACCGTGGCCGCGGGCGGTACCGTGGCTGGCAGCGTGAACGCGACCGGCGATGCCGGTGCGACCGTAGCGATCGACGGCGAAGTGGCCGGCAGCATCAACGCAGCCTCCACCGGAACCGACTATACTTACGCAGACACCAGCAGCTACAATGCCGATGGCGACCTGACCGGGACCACCAACGTACAGACCAACACCCGTTCCGGCGGCCTGGCCAGCGTGACGGTCGGTGCCGGCGGCTCGGTCGGCAGCAGCATCACGGCGGTCGGCGATTCCGGTGCGACGGTGGTCGCCAATGGCGATGTCGATGGCAGCATCACTGCACGCCAGCCCAACGCCGCCAATTACACTTATGACAGCACCTACACGGCGGCTACCAACACGACCGTCGTCAGCACCAGCAACACTTTCGCCGATGGCAACGGTTCGGTTGCGATAGGGTCCGGCGCGAGCATCGGCGGCGATGTCACGGCCTACGGCAACACCGGCGCATCGGTGACCGCGGCTGCATCCAGCATCGTCAACGGCTCGGTCCTCGTTGGGGCCCGCCCCGGTTACGAGACTTCGTCGCTCACCACCGATGTCGGCCCCGACCCCGTCACCGGCGACTATAGCTACAGCAACGAAAGCGCCTCCACCCGCGCCGGCGGCAACGCCGCCTTCGACAACGCGGGCTATGTGCGCGGCAATGTCTCGGTAACCGCGCTGACCAGCGCCACCGTCACCAATAGCGGCCAGGTCACCGGTTCGACTTATGTGAACGTCGGCGGCACCGACAGCGCCAGCAGCAATTCCCATAGCCTCACAACTACCATTGCCGACGACTTGACAACTGCCACCTATGCCCAGGCCGGCACGTCCCAGACCACCGGCATCGCCGGCAACGTTACGGGCACCTACTCGGGCACCAACGGCCAGGTCAGCTTTGCCCCCATCTCCGAGGGCAACATCACCCAGGAGGCGACCGGCAACAGCACGGTCAATGCATCTGGCACGGTGTTCGGCTCGATCGCATCTTCGGCGGGGATCGGCAGCGCCACGTCGCAAAGCGGATGGACCTCGACCAACGTTTACGTGACCGACGCCTCAGCGCCGGAAAACAACACGTCGACGTCCACTTACGCCTCGACAAATTCGTCGAATTCCGCCGCAGGCACCAGCACGGTGAACATCACCGGCAACGTGTCGGATGCCTACTTCGGGTCGCAGACCGTTTCCTCGAACGGCACCACGGGCAGCACCGTTACCGTCTCCGGCATCGTTGACGGATCGGTCAGCTCGAACGCGAGCGGCATCGTCAGCGGACAGGGCGCATACGATTCGCTCGACACCTACGCGGGGTCGCCGTCGGTCAACACCGGCTACGAAGTTGTCCAGAGCACTACCAGCACCGTGACCAGCGGCGCTGCCGTCGGCAACGTGACGGGTGCGGGAGAGGTGAACGGTTCGCTGAACGTCACCGGCGTATCGTCGGCCTCGGCGCAAGTGGCCAGTGCTGCCAGCGTGCTGGGCAATGTCTACGTCCGCACGGGGGGAACCGACACGGCTTCCGCAAGCACGGACACCTTCGCTTTCGATCCGGAAGCCGAAGTATCGACGCGCACCTCGACCTCGACCGCTTCGTCGAGCGCAGCTGCAGCTTCGGGCAATGCCTCAGCCGCCATCCACGGTCAGGTTGCAGGCAGCGTTTCGGTCGTGGCGACCCGCGGCAATGCCAGCGCCGTGGTCAACGGCCAGGTCGAGGGCTATGTTGATGCCTCCACCGCAGGCTCCACGGCAGTCACTTCGACCGAGTGGAACTATGCCGGGACGACCGCCACGCCGGTGCTGACCGATTACACCAGCACCACCGTCTACACCGCGACCGGCGGCATCGCTTCCGTCGCCATCGACACCTCCGCAGCGTTCAAGGCTGATGGCGTCGGCACAACGACCGCGAGCGTGGACGGCGTCTATGCATCCGGCCTCGGCGGCGCGACCGTCACCGTGGCGGCCGGCTCCAGCGTCGACGGCTCGGTCTACGCAGCGAGCGTCTTTGAAAACTCGACAGACACCACCACGCAGACTTACGCCGCTAACGGGGTGGTCTCGCAGACCCAGACTTACGCCCAGTCGGCGGTCGGCGCAGATGCCAGCGTGGTCAACAACGGCATTGTCGGCGGAGAAATCTTCGCCGCGGGCCTGAAGACCGCCACGGTGACCAACGGCGGCGAGGCCGAGGGCCTGATCGCCATTGCCGCCTCGGAGAACTACAACTTCACCGAAGTCGACAACGACGCCAACAACCTCAGCCCGTCCACGCGCACCGTCACCCGCACGATGACCTATGTTCCGGTCGGCGGCGCGGCCACGGTCACCAACAGCGGCACCACCTCGTACGTCGCAGTGGCCGGCGCTACCGGCACCGTGACCAACAGCGGCACGATCGGGGGCGACATCTGGCTGGGCCAGTCCGTGGCGAACGGCACGGAAGTTGCGGTCACTACCTCGACCTCGCCGTCGATGTTCCCGGAACCGGCCTTCACGCCGGCCGCGAGGCTTGCCACCCAGACCTACACCGTCAACCAGAACGGCGTGCTGGAAGGCAACGTCTATGTGACGGGTGCCGACTACGAAGACACCTTCAAGACCTCCAACGTTTCTGCCACGATCAACCTCAACACGGGTTCCGAGACCACTGGCTCGTTCTTCACCGAAAACAACACCGACACCGTGGTCAACGTCAACGGCGGCAAGCTGACTCTGGTCGGCCCGGCCTACGTTCCGGTCGACACTGATACGGCGGACGCCGTCTGGTCTGCGGGTCTCGACACCGGCTCGACCGGTGGCAGCTTCGCCCTGAACGTGAACTCGGGCACTGCCGAGATCACGCCGCCCCTCGACGGCCCCTTCGGCATCAACGGTAACGTCACCGTCGGCGCCAACGGCACGCTCGTCGTGGGCACGGTCGTCACCCCGGCCAACACCGGTTCGGGCGCCAGCATCACCGGCACGACGCCGACCGTGGTGGGCGCGGACCTGGTCATCTCGGGCAACTTTGCGACCAGCGGCACCCTTGCCGTCGGCCTCAACGGTACGCTCGTGAAGACCCCGGTCGCTCCGGTGTCGACCTCGACCGACTTCCTGGCACCGATCACCACGGTGCTGACGGGTTCGGGCTTGGCCTACACCACTCCCGAAGCTGCAGGCGTGGCGATCAGCTCGCCCTCGTCGATCGCGGTGGGCGGCAACCTGACCCTTGGCGGCAAGGTCCAGGTCTACGTGCCGACCGGCTCGATCTTCACCGGCACGGAGAGCGCAGAGCTCTTCACCGTCGGCGGAACGGTCACCGGCGCTACCACGGTCGTTAGCAACCTGAACTCGCAGTTCGTCACCCTGGCGACTTCGACTTCGGGCCAGACGGTTTCGGTCAAGGCCACGCGCGTCAGCTACGGCACGGCCGCGACCAACCCGAACGCGGCAGCTGCCGCAGTCGCCCTCGACAAGGCGATCCCGGGCGTGGTCAAGGTTCTGGTCGACGATGCCGAAGGTATCCGCAGCTACGCCTCCATCGCCGAACTGAACCAGGTTCAGGACATAGCCAACGTCGTCTCCAACCTCGACTGGAATCTCTCGAAGGCCCAGGCGGCGGCGGTGTTCAACGAACTGGCGTCGGCCTCGATCTACGGATCGCTCGCCAACCTGCGCCAGAACGTCGCCTTCCAGGGCCAGTTCGACCAGCTTGCCCAGCGGCGTGACCAGCAGGCTGGCGGCGTGAACCTGTGGATTGCCCCGATCGGCAACTTCGCAACGTTCGGCGGCACCGCATCGGGTGCGGCCAAGATCGACGCGACGAGCTATGGCGCGGCCACCGGCCTCGACATCGCCTACAACGAGAGCGGCGCCTTCGGCTTCGGCTTCGGCTATGCCCGCCACAACGTGGATGCCAAGGGGCAGCCGACGAAGGTTGACGGCAAGACCTACTCGCTGGGTGCCTACTGGACCCAGGGCTTCGGTCCGCTGTCGGTTAATGCGCAGTTCGTCTACGGTTTCTCGAGCTTCGACGCGCGGCGTAACCTGACCCTGCTTTCCCGCAAGGTGACCGCGGACTTCCGCGGCAACGAATGGGACGGCAGCGTCGGCGTGGCCTACAACTTCGGACAGGGCGATATCGACATCGTGCCCTTCGGCGAACTGGCGATCCGTCACTGGAAGACCAACGGTTTCACCGAAGAAGGCGGTGCCGGTCTCGGCCTCGCGGTCGAGGGCGACAGCAAGAGCGTGTTCGAACCGACGCTTGGCGTGCGCTTCGCAACGGTGCTCTCGCAGACCGACACCTTCACCCTGCGGCCTTACGCCAGCCTGGCCTACACCTTCCAGGGTGATGCCGGCACTACGCGCACGGTCAGCTACCTGGGTGACCTGGACGGCAATACCTTCGAGCTGAAGGGCGTCGATCCGAAGGGTTACGCCACCCTCGCCGCCGGTCTCACCACCGTCGTCGCGGAAATGGTGAACATCTCCCTGGGCGGTAGCTACGCCTTCGGTAGCAATAACAACGTTGCGACCATCCGGTCGACGATCGGTATCAAGTTCTAACTGCCCCCTGAGCTTGAATAGACTGAAGGGCGCCGACGCTGTCGGCGCCCTTTTTTACGTGCTCGTTTCATCTCCGGCACATGTGGAGCAAGCAGGTAATTGCTCACGGGTTTGGCAGAAATGTCTTGCGCGTAGGGCGATTGGCTGATTCGCCCTACGGATGTCACCCCCGCCGCTTCGTGTTCTAACCGACGCCGAGACGAACGAGTTGCTGCTCGCGCAGCACGAGATGATCGAGCCGATGGCAGTACGGATTTCCGAGTTGGAAGCCTTGGTCGGCAAGCCGCGGAAAACCTCGAAGAATTCGCATATTCCGCCTTCGAAGGATGACTTTGACAAGCGCGGTGGCAAAGGCGGTAAGCTCAAGACCGGCAAACGTCCGCCGCGCGAAGGCAAGCATCGCATTCGCCGAGACGCCCGCAAGCATGAAGCCCGGCACTCCGTTTGGCCCCGGCATCCGCTCGCTGCTAGCCTATCTGCATCACAGCCACCATGTCAGCTTCGAGCGACTGTCGCGCATTGCCAAGGAGTGCTGGGCAGCCACCAACCCGATGTATGGCGCTCCGTCGCTACGCTGGACAGCAGGAACTGAGCAAAGGGCATTAGGCTCAGGACCCATTGATTGGCGGGCGGCGATATGATTCAGGCTCCGCGAGGAGACCGAGCATGAGCGACCTGTATTGGCTGACGGACGAGCAGATGGTGCGTCTAACGCCGTATTTTCCCAAGAGCCACGGCAAGCCACGGGTCGATGATCGGCGGGTTTTGAGCGGGATCATCTTCGTCAATCGCAACGGTCTGCGCTGGCGGGATGCGCCGAGGGAATACGGGCCGCATAAGACGCTTTACAACCGATGAAAGCGTTGGGGCGAGATGGGCGTGTTTTCTCGCATGATGGAGGACCTGTCCGCTCAGAGGGCCGAGCCCCAGACCATCATGATCGATGCGACCTATTTCAAGGCCCACCGCACGGCTTCCAGCCTTGGGGTAAAAAAGGGGATCTCGGCCGCCTGATCGGACGGACCAAGGGCGGTATGAACACCAAGCTTCACGCCGTTACCGATGCCAACGGCCGCCCGCTGAGCTTCTTCATCACGGCTGGCCAGGTCAGCGATTACACTGGCGCAGCGGCCCTGCTCGACGACCTGCCAAAAGCGCAGTGTATGCTGGCCGATCGGGGCTATGACGCCGAATGGTTCAGGGACGCGCTCGAGCAAAAGGGCATCAAGCCCTGCATTCCGGGCCGCAAGTCCCGCTCCTTGCCCGTCAAATACGACAAGCGCCGATACAAACGCCGCAACCGCATCGAGATCATGTTCGGCCGCCTGAAGGACTGGCGCCGCATCGCAACCCGCTAAGACCGCTGCCCAACAGTTTTCTTCTCCGCCCTCGCTCTCACTGCCACAGTGCTCTTCTGGCTCTGATCAATGAGATGGGGTGGTTGCCGCCCTCCCAGACGACATTGCATCATGCCAAGGATGACCG
>NZ_CACSJO010000028.1 GCF_902706195.1 Novosphingobium sp. 18050
TCAGGGCTCCCAGTATCGGGCCTTTCCGGGGCGGGAGGGGCTGAAAATCGGGCCGGCTTTTGACAGCGCGTGCCGCCTATGGCAAGGCGCGCGCCCTGATGGGGCAAGCACGCTTGTATTTGCGGCGCTTGACCTAGTGGGCGCGCCTCACCATCAAGACATGAAATTTACGCCCGCGCCGTTTGGGACGGGCAAGACTGAGGACTTTCCATGGCCAAGCCTGAATGGGGCGCCAAGCACGGCTGCCCGAAATGCGGCACCCGCTTCTATGACCTGGGCAAGGATGACCCGGTCACCTGCATCGAATGCGGCAACGCATGGCACCCCGAGCCGGTGCTGAAGTCGAAGCAGCCGATTCCTTATGAGCAGATCCAGAAGAAGGAGGTCGTCGAGACCGAAGACTCCGATCTGGCCGAAGAGGATCTGGACATCGATGAGGACGAGGATTCACCCGACAACGATGTGGACCTCGGTGGTGACGACGATCTCGGCATCGGTGCCGGTGACGACGACAAGGACATCGACAACTAAGGTCTGAGCGCGGCGCTCGCCCGTTCCCTCAAGGGGCAAGGGCGGGCGCCACCGGATCCGCGGCCTGCGGATTTTAAGGCCGAGACTGCGGCATCCGAAAAAAAATCGAATGCCTTCGAATTTTCCTCTTGCCAAGATTTCCGACCGCCACTAGATGGCGGCCTCCCAAGCGGAACGGCCTCTACGGAACGCCGCAAAACAAGGGAACGGGTTGATCCTCCCAGGGTTAACCTGCTGAAATGATTGGGGCCTTAGCTCAGCTGGGAGAGCGCCTGCATGGCATGCAGGAGGTCAGCGGTTCGATCCCGCTAGGCTCCACCATTTCAAACAAGTTGGTTTTTGATCGATTTGACATTGCAGTTTCGCATGATTGCGACCGCGCTGGTTGACGAGGTTTCGTCCACCGGCGTTTTTCGCATAAAGTCATGCACGTCGGTCAGCGAGGTTTCGCTCACCGGCGTTTTTTGCGTTTCGCGGCGGGTTTGATCGACCCGGCCATGATTGGAGTGAACGGCCCATGTTCGCCCGGAGTGACGATAGGAGCGACCATGTTTGATTCTCTGTCCGATCGCCTTGGCGGCGTCTTCGACAAGCTGCGTGGGCGTGGTGCGCTCAAGGAGCAGGACGTTCTCGACGCCATGCGCGAAGTGCGCATTGCCCTTCTCGAGGCCGACGTCGCGCTTCCGGTCGTGCGCCGCTTCATAGATCAGGTCACTGAAAAGGCCGTTGGGCAGAACGTCCTGCGTTCGGTCACGCCGGGTCAGCAGGTCGTCAAGATCGTCAATGACGCGCTGATTGACACGCTGGGCGGCGAAGACACGCCGGGCCTCGACCTTGAAGCCGTACCGCCGATCGTCATCATGATGGTCGGCCTCCAGGGCTCGGGTAAGACCACCAGCACCGCCAAGATCGCCAAGCTTCTCAAGGAGAAGCAGGGCAAGAAGGTCATGATGGCCTCGCTGGACGTCAACCGTCCGGCGGCGCAGGAACAGCTTCAGGTGCTCGGCACTCAGGTCGGCGTCGCCACCCTGCCGATCATCGCCGGCCAGCAGCCTACCGAGATCGCCACGCGCGCTATGCAGGCCGCGCGCCTGCAGGCTGTCGACGTGCTGCTGCTCGATACCGCAGGCCGCCTCCACGTCGACCAGCAGCTCATGGACGAGATGAAGGCGGTAGCCGCCATCTCGACCCCGCGTGAAACGCTGCTCGTCGTCGATTCGCTCACCGGCCAGGATGCCGTGAACGTCGCCCAGTCCTTCGCGGGCCAGGTCGATCTCACCGGCGTCGTGCTGACCCGTATGGACGGCGATGCGCGCGGCGGCGCAGCGCTCTCGATGCGTGCGGTCACCGGCAAGCCGATCAAGTTCGCAGGCACCGGCGAGAAGATGGAGGCCCTCGAGGTCTTCCACCCCAGTCGCGTTGCCAACCGCATCCTGGGCATGGGCGACATCGTCTCCATGGTCGAGAAGGCGGCCGAAGCGGTCAAGGTCGAGGACGCCGAGGCACTTGCCAAGCGCATGGACCAGGGCAAGTTCGACATGAACGACCTGCGTATGCAGCTCAAGCAGATGCAGTCCATGGGCGGCCTCGGCATGCTGGCGGGCATGATGCCCGGCATGAAGAAAGCCAAGGCCGCGATGCAGGCGTCCGGCATGGACGACCGCGTGCTGCTGCGCATGGATGCGATCATCGGTTCGATGACCCCCAAGGAACGCGTCAATCCCGCGCTGCTCAATGCAAAGCGCAAGATCCGCGTCGCCAAGGGTTCGGGCACTCAGGTCCAGGACGTCAACAAGCTGCTGAAAATGCACATGGAGATGGCCAAGGCCATGAAGCAGATCAAGAAGATGGGCGGCCTCAAGGGTCTGGCTGCGATGTTCGGCAAGGGCGGCCTCGACGGCGCCATGCCGGGCCTCGGCGGTCAGGGTCTTGGCGGCGGCATGGGCGGCATGGGCGGCCTTGGTGGTCCCGGCGGCCCGGACCTCAGCAAGTTTCTCAAGAAATAATCACACGCATTCTTTAAGTTTATCAGAAAGGTAACAGCAAATGTCCGTTTCGATCCGTCTCTCCCGCGGTGGCGCCAAGAAGCGCCCTTACTACAAGATCGTCGTCGCCAACTCGCGCGCTCCGCGCGACGGCGCCTATCTTGAGCAGGTCGGCACCTACAACCCGGTCCTCGCCAAGGAAGACGAGAATCGCGTTCGTCTGGTCGAAGACCGCGTGCGTTACTGGCTCGGCGTTGGCGCCCAGCCGACCGACCGCGTTGCACGCATGCTCGACAAGGCCGGCATCAAGGAGCGCGCCGCTTCCGTGAACCCGACCAAGGCAGAGCCGGGCAAGAAGGCCAAGGAGCGCGCTGAAGATCGCGCCACCAAGATCCGCGAAGCTGAAGAAGCTGCTGCCGAAGCCGCTGCAGCCGCCGCTGCCGCTGCTGCTGCCCCGGCCGAAGAAGCTCCTGCTGAAGAAGCTGCTGCCGAGGCCACCGAGGCATCGACCGAGGCGTAAGTCTTGGCTCAGCCTGGTAACGATCGCTCCGTCACGCTTGCCGCCGTCATCGGTGCGCACGGCGTGACGGGCGAAGTTCGCCTCAAGCTGTTCGGTGAAGGCGTGGCCGCGCTCAAGCGCTACCGCGCCTTCAACGATTCCAGCCTGACCGTTTCCAAGCTCAAGGACGACGGCAAGGGCGGCGCCATCGCCCGCTTTGCCGAAGTGACAGACCGTACCGCGGCTGAAAAGCTGCGCGGTACTGCTCTCACCGTACCGCGCTCGACAATGCCGGCGCTGGAGGAAGGCGAGTACTACCACGCCGACCTGCTGGGCCTGCCTGCCGTCTCGGATGAGGGCGAAGCGCTCGGGGTCTGCATCGCGGTTGAGAATTTCGGTGCCGGCGATGTCATCGAGATCGAGTGCCCGGTCGGCGAAGACGGCAAGAAGCGCCGCTTCATGGTTCCAATGACCCCCGCTGCCGTGCCCGAGTGGGACGGTGACAGGTTGGTCATCACGGCGGCATTCGCGCAGCCATGACTTTCGCGGCCACCGTTCTGACCCTTTACCCTGAGATGTTTCCCGGGCCGCTCGGCGTAAGCCTTGCGGGCAGGGCGATGGCGGAGGGCAAGTGGTCGCTCAACCCCGTTCATATCCGCGATTTCGCGGCCGACAAGCACCGCACCGTCGACGATACGCCCGCAGGCGGCGGCGCGGGCATGGTGCTCAAGGTGGACGTATTGGCGGCGGCCATCGACCATGCCCGTGAACTGGCGCCTCACGCGCCCGTGCTGGCCATGACGCCGCGCGGGAAGCCGATCTCGCAGGCCCGCATCCGCGAGCTTGCAGGGGGGCCGGGCGTTACCCTGCTATGTGGCCGTTTCGAGGGTTTCGACGAGCGCATTTTTGCCGGTCGGAACGTCGAGGAAGTCTCGGTCGGCGACATCGTCCTGTCGGGCGGAGAATGCGCTGCGCTGATGGTTCTGGATGCTTGCATTCGCCTGCTTCCCGGAGTAATGGGCGCGGCTTCCAGCGGGGCCGAGGAATCGTTCGAGGACGGTCTGCTCGAGTACCCGCACTACACCCGACCGCCTATGTGGGAAGGGCGCGCGATCCCCGAAGTGCTGCGATCGGGGGATCACGCGAAAATCGCTGCCTGGCGGAAACAAAGGGCGGACGAAGACACACGGTTACGCAGGCCTGATCTATGGGAGCGTCACAGGGACGCTCGGGTCTAGTCTGCCTCTGGCGCGCAGCATTGAAAAAGGATTTGGGTTCATGAACCTGATTCAGCAGATCGAAGCCGAAGAAATCGCCAAGGCCGCCAAGGACATCCCCGCATTCCGTCCGGGCGATACCGTCCGCGTCGGCGTGAAGGTCGTCGAAGGCGTCCGTACCCGCGTCCAGGCATACGAGGGCGTGTGCATCGCGCGCTCGAACCGTGGCATGGGTTCGAACTTCACCGTTCGCAAGATGAGCTTCGGTGAGGGTGTGGAGCGCGTATTCCCGCTCTACTCGCCGAACATCGATTCGATCACTGTGGTTCGCCGCGGCGTGGTGCGTCGTGCAAAGCTGTACTACCTGCGTGGTCGTACCGGCAAGCGCGCGCGTATCGCCGAGCGTCGCATCAGCGACACCAAGGCGTAAGCCAAGGGCTAAAGGCTCGGTCTTCGGACCGGGCTGCTCAAAGAGGCGGTTCGCATTCGGGCCGCCTTTTTTTGTGCCTGCGTTCCTCGCATTCGGTCGCAAACGCGTTGATCGAATTCACGTGTGTCAGGTTACCGGGGTTTCACAACATCCCGTCCCGGAAGAGAGCGTCATGCGCGTTTTCTGCCGGTAGCCTTTGTTATGGCGCAGTGAAATGCGGGCTCGGCGAGTCGGTAGGCCATGCTGCGCCGCACAACGTCCAGTCACTGGGAAAGCGGCGGGAAAACGCGATAAATCGCGAGTTTTGAACCTGTTTAGGCCTTGCCACCTTGTTGAAAACCCGCTCCATTCCGTCGCCGCTCCAGAGGCGAATTTGAAATTGCATCACTATCCGCTCCACTGAAAGCTAAGGGGGTTCCCATAATGAACAAGAACGATCTCATCAGCGCAGTTGCCGATTCGAGCGGCCTGACCCGCAGCGACGCCACCAAGGCAGTCGAAGGCGTTTTCGAGGCCATCACGGGTTCGCTGAAGAAGGGCGATGAAGTTCGCCTCGTTGGTTTCGGCACGTTCTCGGTTGCCAAGCGCAAGGCTTCGACCGGCCGCAACCCGCGCACCGGCGAGCCGATGGAAATCAAGGCTTCGGCTCAGCCGAAGTTCAAGGCCGGCAAGGGCCTGAAGGATGCCGTCAACTAAGATGACAGGCGGCCTGTAACGCCTCACAGGTCGATCGGATCGCGCCGTGCCAGCCCAATGGGGTTGGCGCGGCGTTTTTCGTTTGGGCAACAGGCAGCCGGAGCCTGACAGAGGCTGGCGGATGCATCATCGCATCTCGCCATCAAGGATACGCCGGTCTCGACACGTTCGAGGATTACCTTTGCGACGCGCTGCGCGCGTGGCTGCTGGTTCTGAAGGTAGCGCGAGGGCAGGGGGATTGGGCAAACGCATCCAATGTGGTTGAATCGCTTGGAGCGGCCAGCCAAGGCGAATGCGGGCAGCGTTGTCCCGCAATTCTAGCGTCAAAGCTTCACCAGCACGTCGGCGCCGCCGCGGTGCGCGGATTGACCTTCCGCGACAGTAGTTGCCTGCCTGGGGCGAGGTGCTGGCCTGGTCGGCGTTGTTGGACAGGGACTCGCTGTGGGTGAGTATCGATACGCGTCGACGCGAGCTCGGTAGCTGCCGGCTAAGGCCTATGCATGCCTGCCGCCCTGAGGGCGGAGCACGCAAAGTACCGGCCAGCCGGGCGAAGACCTGTATGAACGGGTCGATTGCCGGGAAACTTTCAATTGCCCGTTTGGGTATCCGCCCCGGTTCACCGGGGCGGATACCTCGTAACTTATTCGGTGACGCGGGTCGCCGCTGCATAGAGCGCGATGGCTGCCGCGTTGCTGACGTTGAGGCTTTCCATCGCCTCGCTGATCGGTAGCTTGGCGATCGCGTCGCAGTGCTGGGTGATGTTGTGGCGCATGCCGTCGCCTTCGGCGCCGAGTACGAGCGCGACAGGGCCGGTGGGCAGTGCCTCGCCCAAAGTCACTTCTGCCGCGCCGTCGAGGCCGATTCGCCAGTAACCGGCCTCGGCGATTTCCTCCAGCGCGCGGGCAAGGTTTACAACGCGCACCCAAGGCAGGACTTCCAGAGCGCCCGAGGCGGATTTCGCCAGGGTGCCTGATTCGACCGGCGCATGGCGATCCTGCGTGACGATGGCGCAGGCGTTGAACGCTGCTGCCGAACGCATGATCGCGCCGACGTTGTGGGGGTCGGTGACCTGGTCGAGCACGATCACGGGACGGGTGGGGTCGCCTTCGAGAACGTCGCCGAGGAATATGTCATCCAGCGGGTCGCATTCGAGCACCAGTCCCTGGTGCGGGGCATCGCGCGCCACGAGACGGGCGAGGTCGGCGGGCTGGGCCCATTCCACTGCGAAGTCGGCGGGCAGATCACCGTCGAGCGATTCGACACCCTCGCGTGTCGCCCACAGCTTGCGATGGACGCGATCCGGGTTTTTCAGCGCCGCTTCGACCGCATGGCGGCCCCACAGGCGCACGGCCCCGGAACCGGCCTTGCCACTGCCGCGCCCGTTCTTCATCCGGCCGGCCCGGCCACGCAGGGCCTTTGCCGGGCGGGCTTCGCCTTCGGGGTCACCCCGTCCGCTGCCACGCTTGTTCATTCATCGTCCTTTCGAAAAAACCGAATATTGCAAATTTCTTGCCCCCTCTGACAGGGAGGGCATTGACAGGCAAGGCTCGGTTCTACATAGGGCCGGCTCCTCGGCAACGAGGTCCCTTTCGGGGCTTCGACCAACGCCGGATTTTCCCACTTTTGTGGGGGTTTCCAGCAGCCAGCAACTGGTGTGGACAGGTGGCCGAGTGGTTAAAGGCAGCAGACTGTAAATCTGCCCGTGCAAGCGTACGCTGGTTCGAATCCAGCCCTGTCCACCACCATTGCCCGCCCGACCGATTGAGGTCGGGCCGGCAGTCGCCCCGCTCAGGGGCATCCCCCAAAAATCGCACAATAGCCGCATTTATCCGCAGGCGTCGTCCCCGTTGGGGAACAGCGCAAGGCCAGCGGCATTGCGGTACTAGTGCGCACTGTCTAGGTGAGAGCGATGCCCGGAGATATTCTCGATAATCAGGGTCGCGGCGAAGCGTCGTGGCAGTGGCCCTCCATTCACCCAGAAGGCCGCAAGTTCGGCGCCATAGCCGCCGTCATTGCGCTGATCGGCTGGATACTGCTTGGCCCCTGGGTGGGCTGGCCGTTGGCCGTGCTGACGCTGTGCGTGCTTGCCTTCTTTCGTGATCCGGTGCGCGTTACCCCGCAGGACGAGCGGGCGATCATCGCGCCCGCCGACGGTCTGGTCACGCTGATCGGCAAGGTTCCGCCTCCGCGTGAACTTACGGTCGATGATGGCAGCGGCTCCGCGCCGATGCCGTCCGAGCCGGTAACCCGCATCTCGATCTTCATGTCGGTGTTCGACGTTCACATCAATCGCACGCCGATCGCCGGCACTGTGAAGCGGGTGATCTACATCCCCGGCAAGTTCGTGAATGCCGATCTCGACAAGGCGAGCGAAGAGAACGAGCGCCAGCACATTCTGGTCGAACGTAGTGACGGTTTGCGCATCTGCTTCACGCAGATCGCCGGCCTTGTCGCTCGCCGCATTGTACCTTTCGTCAAGCCGGGCGACATTATCGCCTGCGGTCAGCGGATCGGCTTGATCCGCTTTGGCAGCCGCGTAGACGTCTACCTGCCCGCAGGCACCGAGCCCAAGGTGCTGATGGGCCAGAAGATCATCGCTGGCGAAACCGTCCTTGCGCAGCTCGCCAGCGCTTCGGTGATCGAGGGTATCGCCCAGTGATTTCGGACCCGGGCCTGGAGGCGGAGGATTCCATTGCAGGTCGCGGCCCCCGCCGCCGGCTTGCGGCGGGTCTTTCGGTGCGGGCGATCGTGCCCAATGCGATCACCGTCGCCGCCTTGTGCTCGGGCCTTACCGGCATCCGTTTTGCCATCGACGGAAATTTCGAAAAATCGATCCTGGCAATCATTCTTGCTGGTGTGCTCGATGGAATCGATGGGCGTGCAGCGCGCATGCTCAATGCGCAGACGCGTTTTGGCGCTGAACTCGACAGCCTGGCCGATTCGATTTCCTTCGGTGTAGCCCCGGCGCTGATTGTCTATTTGTGGACGCTGCATGAGATCCCGAGCTTTGGCTGGATCGCCGCGCTCGCCTTCGCGATCTGCTGTGTGCTGCGCCTCGCGCGTTTCAATTCGCGCCTTGATATGCTGGATCAGCCGCACAAGGCTGCCGGCTTCCTGACCGGCGTTCCCGCGCCTATCGGTGCTGGGCTCGCTTTTTTGCCGATGTATCTGGGTATCGCCAGCGGTCGCCCGGAATTCGCCAATCCCGTGGTAGTGAGCCTGTGGATGGTGCTGAACGCTTTCCTGATGATCTCCAGCATCCCGACGCTAGGCTGGTCGCGAATGCGTCCGCCGGGATCGCTGCGGCTTGGTGTTCTTGCGCTGGTCGGCCTTACGGTCGCATCGCTGTTGACCGAGACGTGGTTTACGCTGGCAGCGATCACCATTGCCTATCTGCTGCTGATCCCGATCGGCCTGATAACTTACGCCAAGGTCAGGCGGCAATTTCCAGCATCGGCCATTCCAGCCCCGGTCGTTCGGCCATACGACGCGACGGACGCTTTCTGAGCACGGCGAGTGCAGGCACTGCCACGCGCTCGATCCTTTTCCATTCAATCACCATCGTTCCGGGGCAGCTTGCCAGCTGTGCTCGCAGTGCCATCGCGCGGGGGCCGAAGCGAATTGCGCTGAACAGGATGGCCCAGCCAGAGGCGAGCGCAGCAAGGCTAAAGAGGCAGGCGGCGAGTGCAGTCATGACCGTTCCTTTCGAACCATCGCCCGCCGCCCCGATCGGGCTGTGGACACCTTGTGGATAAAGCGAATATGTTCTACCAATGTTCCTTGAGGCCTTAGTTCCCTTTTTGTTCCATCGATGTCAACCCAAATCGTAGTCTCCATCGCCTAAGGATGAAATTGCTGCACTGAGCGCAGCGTCCGGTTCCACTTTATCACCGTATAAGTGCGCTAAGCGTCAGGCAGCGCGGGCAGGGTGCGGGAAATGGTGCAGCCGGTGAGTAATCGGCTTTGGATGCTGGTGGCGGCGTGAGCGAGGGCTACGTGCTTCGGCTGAGTTGGGCGCCAAGCTGCGGGTTTCGAGCGTGGTGACGTGTATATCCCCATCATCGGAAAGCTCGGCGCGCAAGCCGCGGATCGCCGGCAGGGCAGCCACTATGTTTTTCCAGATCGTAAGGATCGCTGCGAGGGCGGCGAACGAGAACAGGACAGATGGAGCGATACTCATGGCGAGTTACCTTCTTCCTTAGTCGCGCCCCCGACCGGACATTTGATTGCCCGGCGAAATTTCGCCGGTCCCGATGTTTCAATCTGTTAATCAATTTATCACCAGGAATGCCTTGGGAAACCACCTGTGGGCGTCAAGTTCCTCGACATCCTCTTGATTTGGGAAGGAATCACCCTTTTTGACGGCAGGGTGACAATCCTTTGCGGTGAATTGGGGGTGGCTTTTCCCACGCAAGGGAGGTAAGGGCGCCATCGCTTGAGGGATTCCTACCGGATCGTCCGGTTCGACTCTCGCAGGCAATCCACATGGAAGGCGTTCATACCGGTGCCGCAGCGGATATCTCCGCACGGTTCCAGCCTTCCAGAGGTTCAACCGGAAAAGGAATATATTATGGCGGCTCCCGTCGTTACCATGTCGCAGCTCATCGAAGCCGGCGCGCACTTCGGTCACCAGACTCACCGCTGGAACCCGCGCATGAAGCCGTACATCTTCGGCGCGCGCAACGGCATTCACATCATCGACCTTTCTCAGACCGTTCCGCTTTTCGCGCGCGCTCTCGATTTCGTGCAGTCGACCGTTCAGGCTGGCGGCAAGGTTCTGTTCGTCGGCACCAAGCGCCAGGCGCAGGAGCCGATCGCTCAGGCCGCTCGCTCGTGCGGCCAGCACTTCGTCAACCATCGCTGGCTGGGCGGCATGCTCACCAACTGGAAGACCATCTCGGGTTCGATCAAGCGCTTCAAGGCTCTTGAAGAGCAGCTTTCGGGCGACACCGCCGGTCTGACCAAGAAGGAAGTCCTGCAGTTGACGCGCGAGCGCGACAAGCTCGAGATGTCGCTCGGCGGTATCCGCGACATGGGCGGCATTCCGGACGTGATGTTCGTGATCGACGCCAACAAGGAAGAGTTGGCCATCAAGGAAGCCAACGTCCTTGGCATCCCGGTCGTTGCCGTGCTCGACACCAACGTGAACCCGCAGGGTATCTCGTTCCCGATCCCGGGTAACGACGACGCCAGCCGCGCCGTGCGCCTGTACTGCGAAGCGATCGCCAAGGCAGCGACCAAGGGCGGCCGCGAAGCCGTGATCGACAGCGGCATCGACATCGGTGCCATGGACGCTCCGGTCGAAGAGACCGTCGAGGCCTGATAGGCCCCGGCCGACGACACTTTCGTCATGGAATTGTCGCGCGCCGGGTCCAATGGGCCTGGCGCGCTTCCATGTTCCGGGCTGCTACGCAGCTCTGGCAATTCAGAGGCCTGTTGATGGCCTCCACCCCAGCAAAGAGGATTTGAGCGATGGCTTATACCGCCGCTGACGTGAAGAACCTGCGCGAGCGCACTGGCGCCGGCATGATGGACTGCAAGAAGGCTCTCGACGAGACCAATGGCGATCTCGAAGCCGCCGTCGACGCGCTGCGCGCTCGCGGTCTGGCCGCTGCCGCCAAGAAGTCCAGCCGTACCGCCGCTGAAGGCCTGGTCGGCGTTGCCGTCACCGGCACCAAGGGCGTCGCCGTCGAGGTGAACTCCGAGACCGACTTCGTCGCCAAGAATGACCAGTTCCAGGACTTCGTGCGCAAGACCACCGAAGTCGCGCTGGGCGTTGCCGGCAACGACGTTGACGCGCTCAAGGCCGCTGCCTATCCCGACGGCGGCACCGTGTCGGACAAGCTGACCAACAACGTCGCAACCATCGGCGAGAACCAGCAGGTTCGCCGCCTGAAGACCGTCGAAGTGTCGCAGGGCCTCGTGGTTCCTTACATGCACAACGCGGCTGCGCCGAACCTCGGCAAGATCGGCGTTCTCGTCGCTCTCGAATCGGAAGCTGCGGCTGACGTGCTCGAAACTCTCGGCAAGCAGATCGCGATGCACATCGCCGCTGCCTTCCCTCTGGCTCTCAACGCCGAAGACCTCGACGCCGAGCTGATCGAGCGCGAGCGCAAGATCGCCGCCGAAAAGGCTGCCGAATCGGGCAAGCCCGAAGCGGTTCAGGCCAAGATGGTTGATGGCGCGATCGCCAAGTACGCCAAGGAAAATGCTCTGCTTTCGCAGGTCTTCGTTCTCGACAACAAGACCCCGATCCAGCAGGTCGTCGACCAGGCTGGCAAGGACGCTGGCACGAAGATCGTCCTCAAGGACTACGTGCGTTTCCAGCTGGGCGAAGGCATCGAGAAGGAAGTCTCCGACTTCGCAGCTGAAGTGGCTGCTGCCGTCGCGGGCTGATTTTTCCGCCTTCCTTCGGGAACGGATATGCGGGCCGGGGAGCGAAAGCTTCCCGGCCCGTTTCGTTTTCGGCTCAGGTCTGGCCCAGGTATCGTGCGGGGTGGTGCAATGAAAAACAAACATGATTGACTTTGATTGATGGCGGCGTAGCCTGCAATCGACCGGCACGTTCAATAATGCTGGTGTGAAACGGCCCGGGCTCGCGGTCCGGGCGCAATTGGAAGAGGCACCCATGCGCGTCGAACTCGATCC
Organism: Novosphingobium sp. 18050; assembly: GCF_902706195.1. Classification (GTDB taxonomy): domain Bacteria; phylum Pseudomonadota; class Alphaproteobacteria; order Sphingomonadales; family Sphingomonadaceae; genus Novosphingobium. The sequence continues at coordinate 12,007 of NZ_CACSJO010000028.1, forward strand.
CCAGCCCCAGAACGCAATTCCCGATCTCGCCGCGCAGTATTCGCCCGAGATCATCCAGGCCAGCGGTGTCTTCGCCATGGCGCCCTACCGCTACTCCAAGCTGCCGCTGCGCCTGTTCGAGGCCTGCCGCATCGCCACTGCCGTCATCAACGGCTGCACTGTATGCATGAACTGGCGCGCCCAGCGCGACTTGCGCCTCCTTGGCGTGGAAGGCGGGGTGATCGACCAGTCGGATGCGCCGGACGAAGCCATGTACCAGGCCGTCCTGAGCGGCGACCTGAGCAGTCTGAGCGAACGCGAGCGACTTGCCGTTCAATTCTCGCAGCGCATGGGTGAAGACCCGCGCGGGCTTGGCGAGGACGAGGCGTTCTGGAGCAGGCTCAAGTCCGTCATGACCGATGCCGAGATTGTCGACCTGACACATTGCACGGCTGCGTGGATGGCTATGGGTCGGGTTGCGCATGTGCTCGGCGTGGATGCGGCATGCTCGATCGGTGGGCCTTTGGCCGAGGCGGCTTGAGGGCAGGGGGTAAGTGAAGAAGCAGGGGAGCATAGCCCCCCTGCACCCCCATTAATGTCGTCGCCGTGCATGAAGCTATCGGAAGGCGATCATTGAAGACGCGGCGCTTGCGGTGCAGCCGCCTGTTACCCTCATGCAGCGGGCTGAAGCAGCATAAAGCCCTGCGGCGCCAAGCCTTTCTCGACGTGAGCGCGCGCCGAATCTGCACGCGCGGCGCCGACGCTGACGGGGTCTGGGGCAATGGCCCCAAGTCTTCTCTCGTCCCTCAAATCCCCGGTCATACTGGCGCACGGTAAGGCACAAGGCCCTTTAGGCGCGCTCTTCCCCTTGGCAACGGGCGCTGGCGCTCCTAAAGCCCGTGCCACCATTCCCCCCAGGAGAACAAGCGGCATGTCATCCTCCCCCTACAAACGCGTCCTGCTCAAACTCTCGGGCGAGGTGCTTATGGGGAGCCAGCAGTTCGGTATCGATCCTGATTTCGTTGCAGAGCTGGCCAAGGAAGTGAAGGCTGCCAAGGAGACGGGTCTGGAGATCTGCCTGGTCATCGGCGGCGGCAATATCTTCCGCGGCATGGCCGGTGCGGCGCGCGGCATGGACCGAGCGCAGGCCGATTACATGGGCATGCTGGCGACTGTCATGAACGCGCTGGCGATGCAGAACGCGCTGGAGCAGATCGGCGTGGAAACGCGCGTGCAGTCCGCCGTGCAGATGGACCAGGTCTGCGAGCCGGTGATCCGCCGCCGCGCCGAGCGCCACCTTGAAAAAGGCCGCGTGGTGATCTTCGCCGCGGGCGTGGGCGCTCCCTATTTCACCACCGATTCCGGTGCGGCGCTGCGTGCTGCCGAAATGAAGTGCTGCGCCCTGCTCAAGGGCACCAGTGTCGACGGCATCTACGACAGCGATCCCAAGACCAATCCCGACGCCAAGCGTTACGACAGCGTCGACTACGATACCGTCCTTGCCGACAACCTGAAGGTGATGGACGCCTCCGCCGTGGCGCTGTGCCGCGACAATTCGATTCCGATCGTCGTGTTCTCGATCCGTGAGGAAGGCAACCTTGCCACTGTCCTCGCCGGGGGCGGAACCAAGACGCTCGTCCAGAAGGGAGCCTGAATTATGGCCAAGTACGACAAGGCCGATCTCGAACGCCGCATGAAGGGCGCGATCGACTCGCTCAAGCACGACCTCTCGGGTCTTCGCACCGGCCGCGCCAACACCGCGCTGCTGGAGCCGATCACGGTCACCGTTTACGGCAGTTCGATGCCGATTACCTCGGTCGCGACCATCTCCGCGCCCGAACCGCGCATGCTCTCGGTGCAGGTGTGGGACAAGTCGAACATCGGACCCGTCGAGAAGGCGATCCGTTCGGCAGGTCTGGGCCTCAACCCGATTAACGACGGCAACACCCTGCGCCTGCCGATCCCGGACCTGACCGAAGAGCGCCGCAAGGAACTCGCCAAGCTGGCCGGTTCTTATGCCGAGAAGGCCCGCATCGCCGTGCGCAACGTGCGCCGCGATGGTATCGAGAACCTAAAGGCCGACGAGAAGAAGAAGGAAATCTCGGAAGACGACCGCAAGCGCGGCGAAACCGAAGTCCAGAAGCTGACCGACGACATGATCAAGTCGCTCGACGAGGTATTCGCGGGCAAGGAAAAGGAAATCCTCGGCAAGTGAGGTTCGGTTGCCTCGGGGTGAGGGAGGCCTGATGGCCAAAGAGGAGCCCGTACAGGCCCGGCATGTCGCCATCATCATGGACGGCAACGGGCGCTGGGCGAAGAAGCGCCACCTTCCGCGCGCGCTGGGACACCAGCGCGGCGTGGAGGCGGTGCGCCGCGTCGTGCGCGGCGCGCGCGAGATGGGGCTGGAGGCACTTACTCTCTACGCCTTCTCGACCGAGAACTGGCGCCGGCCCGAGGAAGAGGTTTCCGACCTCATGGGTCTGATGAAGCGCTTCATCCTCTCCGACCTCGACGAATTCGCGAAAGCCGGTGTCCGGTTGAAAATTATCGGTGATTACAAGGCCTTCAAGGCCGATGTTGTCGAACTGGTTGAGAGCGCTATGGCGCGTACCGCCGGTAACACGGGCACTACGCTGGTCGTCGCGCTGAACTATGGCTCGCAGGACGAGATCGCCCGCGCTGCCACTAAGGCGGCCGCAAAGGGTACGATCACGCCCGAGACGATTGCTGCCGAACTCGATACCGCAGACCTGCCGCCGCTCGACCTGCTGATCCGCACCTCGGGCGAAGTACGGCTGTCGAATTTCTTGCTGTGGCAGGCGGCCTATGCCGAGATGCTGTTCACCGACGTGCTCTGGCCGGACTTCACCGCCGATCATTTGCGCGATGCGCTCGAAGCCTTCTCTACCCGCGATCGGCGCTATGGTGGCCGCTGAACCTCCCAAAAGCAGGTCCGACCTCGGGGTCAGGACGGTATCGGGGATCGTCATGGTCGCGGTTGCCGGGGCGGCGCTGTGGCTGGGCGGGGCGGTGTGGATCGCCTTCGTCTGCGCTATCTCCGTCGGCGTACTCTATGAGTGGATACGGCTTGCCCGGCGCGCCGTTGCCGGGCCCGGTGGGCGTGCTGCCTGGAACTTCGCAGGTATGCTCTACGTCGGTGTCGGTGCGGCGATGCTGCTGTTCCTCCACAACGATGCCTTCACCCTCGCGCCGGTCATGACATTGCTGGCAGCCGTTATCGCCGTGGACGTGGGCGCCTATTTCACCGGGCGCACTTTGCGCGGACCCAAGATCGCGCCGTCGATCAGCCCTTCCAAGACCTGGTCTGGACTGCTGGGCGGTGTCATCGGCGCAACGCTGGCGCTCTTCACCGCAGCGCGGCTGTGGCAGGAGGGAGCGATCTGGCTCACGCCGCGCGGCGCTGCTGCCGATGCGGTGTCGTGCTTCGGAACGCAGCCGTGCTGGTATGCCACTGCCGGCGCCGTACCGCTTTTCGCGACTTGCCTGATGACTGGCATTCTCGTCGCCGTCTGCGCGCAGGCGGGCGATTTCTTCGAAAGCTGGATGAAGCGCCGCGCTGGCCTCAAGGATTCGGGTAACCTGATTCCCGGCCACGGCGGTTTCTTCGACCGCGCTGACGGCTTGCTCGCGGTACTGTTCGTGCTAGGCCTGATGATCCTGTTTCAGCCGCGATGAGAACCATGCGCACTCTTACCGTTCTTGGTGCTACCGGATCGATTGGCGCCTCGACGCTCGACCTCGTCCGCCGCAACCGTGACGACTGGCGTGTGATTGCGCTGACGGCGCATTCCAACGCTGCAGACCTTGCTCGCCTGGCCCGCGAATTCGGCGCCGAAGTCGCGGTCGTCGCCGACGAGACTCACTTGCCTGCCCTGCGCGAGGCGCTCGCCGGTTCGGGCATCGAGGCTGCCGGCGGCCCGGCGGCGCTGATTGAGGTCGGCGCACGCGGCGCTGACGTGACGGTTGCGGCGATCGTCGGCTGCGCGGGCCTTGCGCCCACGATGGCAGCGATCGAGCAGGGCGGCGTGATAGCGCTCGCCAACAAGGAAGCGCTGGTTTCTGCGGGCGAAGTGATGATGGCGGCCGTCGCCCACCACGGTGCCACGTTGCTGCCGGTCGATTCGGAACACAACGCGATCTTCCAGTGCCTGTCGGGCGGCGATGCCGCGGACGTGCGCTGGATCACCCTGACCGCCAGCGGCGGGCCGTTCCGCGACTGGTCGTGGGAGCGCCTCAAGGCTGCCACTCCGGCCGAGGCGGTGCGCCATCCCAACTGGGACATGGGTGCCAAGATCAGCGTCGATTCGGCGACTATGTTTAACAAGGGCCTCGAACTGATCGAGGCGCACCATTTGTTCCCGGTCGGGCTCGACCGTTTGCGGATCATCGTTCATCCCCAGTCGGTCGTCCATTCGATGGTGGAATACCGCGACGGCTCGACGCTCGCGCAGCTCGGCCCATCCGATATGCGCGTGCCGATTGCCTCGGCACTGGCCTGGCCGCGCCGCATGGATACGCCCTGCGCGCCTCTCGACCTGGCTGAAATCGGCGAGCTGACCTTCCGCAAACCCGACGAGGCGCGTTTCCCGGCGACTCGTCTGGCGCGCGAGGCTGCGATGGCGGGCGGTGCGATCCCGGCGGTACTAAATGCCGCCAACGAGATTGCGGTCGCCGCTTTCCTGGGCGGTCACATTTCGTTCACTCGTATTGCCGCACAAGTGGAAGACGTACTTGGTTCCTATGCACCGCCCGCGCCCGGTTGCCTCTCCGATGTCCTCGACGTAGACATGGAAGCCAGGGCGAGGACGCGCATGCTTGTGACCAGCCCATGATGAAAGATTGATCGCTTGACCGGATCACCAGGACTTCTGACGACGATCTTCGCCTTCCTCCTGGTGCTGGGCCCTCTGGTCCTGATCCATGAGCTGGGTCACTACCTCGTGGGCCGCCTGTTCGGCGTAAAGGCCGATGCGTTTTCGATCGGTTTCGGCAAGGAACTGGCCGGCTGGACCGACAAGCGCGGCACCCGTTGGAAGCTTTCGGCGCTGCCGCTGGGCGGCTACGTCCAGTTCGCGGGCGACATGAACCCGTCCAGCGCGCCTAGCCCGCTCGATGCCCGGCTCACCCCGCAGGAACGTGCTCAGACCTTCCATGCCAAGCCGCTGTGGCAGCGTGCGCTGATCGTGCTGGCCGGGCCGATGACTAACCTGCTGCTTTGCGTGGCTATCTTCGCCGGTTTCTACGGGGTCTACGGCCGCGTCGTCGCCGATGCCGAGGTCAGTGGGTTCTCGCAGAATTCTCCCGCCCAGAAGGCCGGTCTGCGCCTCGGCGATCGCATCGTCGCAATCGACGGCGAAAAGATCGACAGCGCCACCGAGATCGGTGACCACACCGCCTATTTCCCCGGCAAGACGATATCCGTCGCCGTGGCGCGGGAAGGGCGCACGCTTGTCATGCCGGTGACGCTGGCGTCGCTGGAGCTGAGCGACAAGTTCGGCAACAAGGCGCGCATCGGCAACCTTGGTGTCGAACTGATGCCGGCATTGGTTGGCGGTTTCTATGGCGAATCACCGGCTGAGAAGGCCGGGATCGAATTGGGGGACCGTATCCTTGCCGTGAACGGCGTTGCCGTGGCCGGCTTTGGCGATATCCCGCGCCTGATCCGTCCCAATGCCGGGCAGACCGTTCAGGTCACAGTGCGCCGCAGCGCCCAGGTCCTGACCATTCCGGTCGCGATCACGGCGGGCACGATCACCGACGAGCAGGGCAAGGTCGAGAAAGTCGGCCAGATTGGCGTGCGCGCCGGCCGGCTCGAGAAGGTCGGGGCGCTGCGCGCGGTGGGTCTTGGCGTTGACCAGAGCTTCAAGGTCATGGGCACGATGGTGACGGGCATTGCCCAGATTTTCACCGGCGATCGTTCGGTGCGGGAGCTGGGCGGGCCGGTCAAGATCGCACAATATTCGGGGCAGCAGTTCAGCCTTGGCTGGGAAGCTTTCGTGAGCTTCGCAGCACTGATTTCGATTAACTTGGCATTCATCAATCTCCTGCCAATTCCTGGCCTCGACGGCGGGCACTTGGCTTTCTACGCGGCCGAATTGGTCCGTCGCAGGCCGCTGGGTGCGCGTAGTCAGGAATGGGCGATCCGTACGGGCGTGGCATTAGTGCTCGCGCTCATGGTCTTCGTCACGGTCAACGATCTGGCTCAGCTCCCGATTTTCGGGGGATAGCCTGGAGGTTTTCACTAGCGATCACAATGTTGCCGGGTTTTGTCTGCTTGATCGGATGCGCTCCATCGGGCAGATGGCTGCGGTTACCTGCGGGTTTGGTGCGCGCCCGTTGCCCGGTTTGCCGGGGGTGGTCAGTTTTTCTCGCGAAAGCGAATACGGGAATTTGCGTAGAATGATCGGACGGGAAATGGTTCGCTGGACTGAGGGAGGCCGTGCCTCGCAGCTCGCGGCGGTGCTGATGGGGACGACGATCCTCGCGGGTGTCCCCGCCGACGCTTTGGCCCAGGTCGCGCCCAAGGCTTCGGCTGCAAAGGCTTCGAAGGCCGCTGCGCCGAAGGCAGCTGCACCCAAGGCTGCTCCGGCAGCTCCCGTTGTTGATCCCGATGCCGGCGCGCAGCCGATCGTGACCATCCAGGTCAAGGGATCGGAGCGGCTCGAGCCGCAGACGGTGCTGTCTTACATCAAGATGCGCGTGGGCCAGCCTTACACCAAGGCCAGTGCCGACGCCGCACTGAAGGACCTTTACTCGACCGAGTTGTTCAAGGACGTCCAGATCAACAACGACGGCGGCGTCGTCGTTATCCAGGTTCAGGAAAACCCGGTCGTCAACCGCATCATCCTTGAGGGCAACAAGCGCATCAAGGACGACAAGATCCTGCCCGAGATCAAAGTCTCGCCGCGCCAGATCTTCACCCGTTCCAAGATTCGCGCCGACGTTGCGCGCATCATCGAGTTGTACAAGCGTCAGGGCCGCTACGCCGCGACTGTCGAGCCGAAGATGGTCTCGCTCGACCAGAACCGCGTCGACATCGTCTTCGAGATCACCGAGGGCGACAAGTCCAAGGTGCGCCAGATCAACATCATCGGCAACGAGCATTTCTCGGACGGCGAACTGCGCAGCGAGATGGTGACCAAGCAGGCGCGCTTTACCCGCCTGTTCAGCTCGGGCACCAGCTACGATCCCGACCGCATGGCCTTTGACCAGCAGAAGCTGCGCCAGTTCTACCTGACGCAGGGTTACGCCGATTTCCGCGTGGTTTCGGCCGTGGCCGAACTGACGCCGGACAAGAAGGACTTCATCATCACCTACGTGGTGGAGGAAGGTCAGCGCTACAAGTTCGGCGACGTGAAGGTAGAAAGCCAGCTGCGCGACTTCGACGGCGAGAAGATGGCCAAGAACCTCGTCATGCATAAGGGCGACTGGTACAACGCCAAGCAGGTCGAGGACACGATCGAGGGTCTCAACCAGACCGCCGGTGCCTTCGGCTATGCCTTCGCAGATGTGCGGCCGCAGTACGACCGCGACAAGGAAAACCTCACCATGGGGTTGACCTTCGTGATCCAGGAGGCCCCGCGCGTCTATGTCGAGCGTATCGACATCAACGGCAACACGCTGACTCAGGACAAGGTGGTCCGCCGCGAGTTCCGCCTTGCCGAAGGTGACGCGTTCAATTCGCTGCAGGTCAAGCGTTCGACCAACCGCATCAAGTCGCTCGGCTACTTCCAGGAGAAGTTCGAGGTCGAGCAGAAGCCCGGCGCCGCCGACGATCGCATCATCCTGGAAGCCAACGTCGAGGAAAAGCCGACCGGCGAACTTCAGCTCTCGGCCGGTTTCTCCAGCCTTGAAAGCTTCATCTTCCAGGCCTCGATTCGTCAGCGCAACTTCCGTGGCCGCGGGCAGACGGTGGGCCTGTCGGGCAGCCTCTCGCGCTACTCGAAGAGCGTCGAGGCGAGCTTCGTCGAGCCGTACCTGTTCGACAAGAACGTGTCGCTGGGCGTCGATATCTATCGCCGCGATTACAACAGCTTCAACTACTACAACTCGGATCGCAACACGACCTACGAGCAGTCGACCACCGGCTTCCAGGTCCGTGCCGGCGTGCCGCTCACCGAGTACCTGACCGCTGTTGCCCGTTACACGCTCAACTATGATGATGTTGGACTCGGTAGCCAGTATTTCAACGCTGCTGGGGACTGCGACCCAGTCGTGGCCGGACGCTATCTGTGCGACGCTATCGGCAAGCGCTTGTCTTCGATCGTCGGCCTCTCGCTGATTTACGACACGCTCGACAACCGCCAGCGCCCAACCAGGGGGTTCACCGCGTCGATCAACACCGACTTTGCCGGACTTGGCGGCGACGTGAAGTACGCGCGCATCCGCGGCAACGCGTCGAAGTTCATGAACATGGGCAAGGGCTTCATCTTCTCGCTCTCGGCAGAGGGCGGCGTGATCAAGGGGATCGGTGGCGACGACGTGCGCCTGACCGACCGTTTCTATCTTGGTGAGCCTCAGATTCGCGGCTTTGCCATCCGCGGCGTTGGTCCTCGCGTTCTGCGCAAGTACATTACCGACGGCGTGATTGCGACCAAGCGTAGCGACTGGCAGGATGACGCCCTCGGCGGCAACTACTACTACATGGGCCGCGCCGAACTGGAAATCCCGCTCGGTTCCGGCGCCCGTGAAATGGGCCTGCGCCCGTCGATCTTCGCGGACGTCGGCGCCGTTTGGGGGGTTAAGAAGCCTAGCCTTACGCAATGCGATTTCGCCGCTGGCGGCAACGGAAAGTGCAACCCGCTCTATACTACTGCTGCAGGTGGTTCGACGACGGAAGCATCGACGGGCGGAGTGGCGAACACTCCGACTCTCGATAGCAACGGTAACCAGACCTATGCCTACAACTTCACCGAAGAGTTCGTCGGCGATACCTGGAAGCCGCGTGTCGCCATCGGCATCGGCGTGAACTGGAACTCGCCCTTCGGTCCGTTCCGCATCGACTTCTCGCGCGTTCTCCTCAAGCAGGAGGGCGACGATCCCAAGACCTTTACTTTCAACGTGGGAACACAATTCTGATGAGCACCATGACCAAGTCCGTCGCCCTGGCCGCTGGCCTCGCTCTCACCGCTGTTGCAGCACAGCCCGCGCTGGCCGCGAAGGCCGCTCCGGCAGCTGCAGCCAGCACCGGCGGTACGATCGTCCAGGGTCTCGGCGTCGCCAGCTTCGATGCCGTGATCGCCAACTCGAATGCCTACAAGGCGGCCGAAACCGCTCGCCAGACCACCTACAAGGCGCAGTTCGACCAGGCCCAGACCCGCAACACCGCGCTCAACGCCCAGATCAAGCCGCTGGTTGACAAGTTCAATGCCGACCGCCAGGGCGGCAAGGTCGCTCAGGCATCGCTTGAGCAGCAGGCCGGCGCAATCCAGCAGATGCAGGAGAACGGCAAGGCCGAACTGCAGCGCATCCTGCAGCCGGTCGGTCTTTCGCAGGCCTATGTCAACGAGCAGATCGAAGACAAGCTGAACGACGCGGTCAAGGCCGCGATGACCAAGAAGAACGTCTCGATCCTGATCTCGCCCGACGCGATCCTTGCGGTCAACGGCGGCGCCTACAACCTCAACCAGGACATCCTGAACGAGCTGAACACTGCGCTGCCTTCTGCGCAGCTGGTGCCGCCGGCAGGCTGGGAACCGCGTCAGGTTCGTGAACAGCGTGCGCAGGCGCAGGGCCAGCAGGCTCCGGCCGCGCCCGCCACCGCACCGACCGGCCGCTGATCTGAGCGGGCACCGGGCATGAGCGATACTACCGAGACGGTTTACGATACCGCGAAGATCCTGGCGGCGCTTCCGCACCGCTATCCGATGCTGCTCGTCGACCGCGTGGTCTCCATCTCCGAGGAGGAGGGGATCCATGCGGTCAAGGCGGTCAGCTTCAACGAGGACTTCTTCCAGGGGCACTTCCCCGGCCGTCCGATCATGCCCGGCGTCCTCCAGATCGAGGCGCTGGCGCAGGCAGCAGGCATTCTCGCCATCGAGACCCTGGGCCTCGCCGGAACCGGCAAGCTGGTCTACTTCATGGCGATCGAGGAAGCGAAGTTCCGCGCTCCCGTGACCCCGGGCCACTTGCTGACCTTGCGCGCTGGCTTCGTCCAGAAGCGTTCGCGGGTCTGCAAGTTCTGGGGCAAGGCTTCGATCGACGACAAGGTGACCTGCGACGTCAACTTCACGGCGATGATCGCCGACGCCTGATCGGGATGGCCGGTGCAAGCCGGGCTGCGGCCTGGCTTCGCACTCCATCCTTGCTTTTCGGTGCCCTTGCCTGTAAGGGGCCCGCTTTCCGAGGCAGGCCGGTCGGAACCGGCCATATGCGAAAGAGTTGTACCATGAAGGCCGATACCCATCCCGACTACCACATGATCACGGTTCAGATGACCGATGGTACTACCTTCCAGACCCGCTCCACCTGGGGCAAGGAAGGCGACACGCTGGTACTCGACATCGACCCTAGCTCGCACCCGGCATGGACCGGCGGCAAGGCGCAGCTGCAGGATGGCGGCCGCGTTGCCCAGTTCAACAAGCGTTTCGGCGGTCTCTCGCTCAACAAGAAGTGAGGCGCAGCGGCCTTTGGGCCGCGCGCAGACCATCAGACACGAAGAAGGCGGTCCCCCGGGGCCGCCTTTTTTGTTTCCGGCTGGCGCTCAGGAACTTTCCCGGCGGCGACGCGATTGCCTTTCGCGTCCGGCACTTTAGGCTTGCGGCGCACGCATGGGGGAGGGGCCCCGTTCGTGCCCCCCTTTTGGGAGTGCCGCGATGATCCATGCCCGTCGCTGCGTCCTTGAGCCAATTGGGCCGAAACCGGCCCGGAACCGGAGATACCGATGACTCGAACATCACGCTTCCTCGCCGCATCCGCCGCTAGCATCGTCATGCTGTCGATGGCCGGTGCGTGCAACGCCGCGGCCGAGCATGCCCATGCGCCTGTCGCATCCGCTGCCGCTCCGGCCGCTGCAGCCGCTGAAGTGCCCGCGCCTGCCGGGAAGGTGGTCCACGCCGACGTGATTGGCCTCGACGGCAAGTCGCGGGGCATGGTCATGCTGCAGGAGACGCCTGCCGGTGTTCTGGTCAGCGCAGACCTGAAGGGCCTGCCCGAAGGCGACCATGGCTTCCACTTCCATCAGAAGGGCCTGTGCGACACTGCCGAGAAGTTCAACACCTCGGGCGGCCACTTCGCGGGCGGTGACCATATGCATGGCTATATGGTCATGAAGGGGCCGCACGGCGGCGACATGCCCAACCAGCACGTCGGCGCCGATGGCATGCTCAAGACGCAGATCCTCAATACCGGCGTCACGCTTTCCCCGGGCCCCAAGTCATTGCTCGATGCGGACGGCACGGCGCTGGTGATCCATGCCGGGGTGGACGATTACACCAGCCAGCCCGCCGGCAACGCGGGCGGCCGAATCGCCTGTGCGGTAATCAGCAAGGCCCAGTAATTCGCAGGATCGGCGCTGGGGTGGCCTTGCCGCCGCTCAACCCCAGCGCCGCTCCCGATACCACTGGGTGATCACGTATTTGAAGCCCTTGCGCACCTTCATCGCGTGATGAAGCGTTGCCGCATTGGGGCTGCCGTCGGGCCTGCGGTTGTTCCAGGCGATCAGCTTGCCCGTTTCCGGCTGTATCATCTTGTCGATTACCCGAAAACGCGTTGCTCCGCCGGCATCGACATCGTTCAGGTAGATCATGAACGTCCAGGTCCGCTGACCGGGCACAGCACAATATTTCTCGTAGTCGCTGCTGCCCGGCTCGAAATAGTCGGTGTGCGCCTTGAATTCCTGCCCCACCTCGTAGCGCTGGCCTTGCAGTGGCTCGGCATGGACTGGGTCTATCCCCGATAGGCGCGAGATCGCGGCAGCGAGGTGGGCCACTTCCGGTACTTCCGGTGACAGATCGCAGGTGGAACTGGTGCGAAACGCATCGTCGCCATTATAATCGGCAATCGTCGAGGGGCGGTGGCTGGCTTCGATCAGTTCGATCAGCCGCGCGCACTGCTCGCGCGTCAGGAAATCGCGCAGAATGAACAGGTCGAGCCGCGAGGAGGGGAAGCGCTGCACGCCGGGGTGGTTGAGCAGTTGCGCTGCCGATGATTCGCAGAGGTCGTCCATGGCGAGACATTAGCCGCCAGTTGCGCACAGGAAAATCACTGCTCTGAGGCCTGATCTGAATTTTTACTTTGCAAGAGCGCGATCCTTGTGCAAAGGCGCGCTCCCGCACCGGATGCAGCGAGACTGTAATTCGGAGGCGGATGGTAATGTTCGGTAATGATCCGGACAGCGCCTGTGGCGATCGTAGCTCAGTTGGTTAGAGCGCCGGTTTGTGGTACCGGAGGTCGTGGGTTCGAACCCCATCGGTCGCCCCATTTTTCCACCACATGATGCCTTGACGGTATTAGCGCCTCATTGGCGTGGGAAAAGCTTCGGGCTTTGACTTGAGTCACTTGCTCCCCGGCCCACTCACGATAGAAGCGCGACTGTCATGCACGGCTTTGCCAATCCCGCTCGTTTTCTGCGCATTGCGCGCTGGCTCATGCCGCTGTGCATGGTGCTGGGTCTTGTCGTCGCGGCGCTGGCGCTGGGGTGGGGTGTGTTCTTCGCCCCGGCCGAGCGGCTTCAGGGCGAGACGGTGCGCATCGTATACCTTCACGTACCCTCGGCATGGCTGGGCATGGCCGGCTGGATGGGCATTGCCGCGGCCAGCTTCACAGAGTTGGTCTGGCGCCATCCGCTTGCGGCCATTGCGGCGCGTGCCTGTGCCGTACCGGGCACCGTGTTTACCGCCGTATGCCTGCTCACCGGCTCGCTGTGGGGCCGGCCCGCGTGGGGGACCTGGTGGGTCTGGGACGGACGGCTGACCTCGATGCTGGTGCTGCTGTTTCTCTACTTTGGCTGGATGGCGCTCTCTCAGGCGAGCGAATCTGCTGATGGCAGCGAGAACCGCGCTCCTGCGATTTTCGGCCTTGTCGGCGCGGTGAACGTGCCGATCATCCATTATTCCGTGATCTGGTGGAACAGCCAGCACCAGGCGCCGAGCATTACTATGGGCAAGTCGGCGATGTCGGGCGATTTCCTCGTGCCGCTGCTCGCCGCGATGCTGGGCTTCACGCTGATCTTCGTCGGCTGCGTGCTGGCGCGGATGCGGGCGATCCTGGCGAACCAGCAAGCCGAGGCGCGCCTGCGCCGCAAGGCTTTCAGCGAAGTGGAATTTTGACCGTGCGCGAAGCGATGGACCCCTGGACCTTCGTGGTCGCCTCTTATGCCATCGGCGTGGGCGCGACGCTGGGGATGGTCGCCTGGTCGCTGCTGACAATGCGCGCTGCGGAAAAGCGCCGCGCCGAATCGAGGAAGCGCTGACCATGGCCAGTTCAATCAAGGCCCCGATAAAGGCCAAGCATCAGCGCCTCGTGCTGCTCGTTGTCGCGCTGGTCGTGCTGATTGGTGCGGCGCTTCTGGCGGCCTGGGCGCTACGCAACCAGGCCAGCTATTTCTACGTGCCCAGCGACATCGTTGCCAAGCCGCCGGAGCCGGACCGTGCCGTGCGTCTGGGCGGCATGGTTGAGCAGGGCTCGCTCAAGACTGCGGCGGACGGCGTTACCGTCAATTTCGTCGTCCAGGACGGCAAGGCGCGCGTGCCGGTCACCTTCAAGGGCATCGTCCCATCGCTGTTCGTCGAAGGCTCGGGTGTGGTTGCCGAGGGGCGTCTGGCGGCCAATGGCACCTTCGTTGCCGATAACCTGCTCGCCAAGCACGACGAGAACTATGTCCCGCGCGAGATGCAGGACATGACCAAGGATCAGGCGAAACAGGTGGTGGCCGAAACACAATGATGGCAGAAATCGGACTTGCTGCGCTGTGGCTGGCTGCCGCACTGGCCGGCCTGCAACTGGTCGCGGGCAGCCTTGGGCTGACGACGCGCGGCGCAGTGCTAGGCGGGGCCGTTCGGCCCGTCGCCATGGTGCAGGGCCTGCTCGCGTTGCTGGCCTTCGCCTGCCTGATCTACGTCTTTTCCGTCACTGACCTTTCGGTGAAGCTGGTCGCGCTCAATTCGCATTCGATGAAGCCGCTGGTCTACAAGATCGCGGGTGCCTGGGGTAATCACGAGGGCTCGATGCTCCTGTGGGTGACCGTCATGGGCATGGCGGGAGGTTTCGTGGCGCTGGTCGAGCGGCGCCTGCCCGAACGCACGATGCTGGCGACGCTGGCGGGGCAGGCTTTCGTCAGCATCGGCTTCTATGCCTTCCTGCTGCTCGCTTCGAACCCTTTCGAGCGGCTTTCGCCGGTCCCGGCTGAGGGGAACGGCCTCAACCCGCTGCTGCAGGACCTTGGCCTCGCATTCCATCCGCCTACGCTCTACCTCGGCTATGTCGGGCTTTCGATCGCCTTCAGCTTCGCCATTGGTGCGCTGATCACGCGCGAAGTCGGTCCGGCTTTTGCGCGTGCCATGCGGCCCTGGGTGCTGGGGGCGTGGATATTCCTGACCGTCGGCATCGCGGCAGGCTCTTACTGGGCTTATTACGAGCTTGGCTGGGGTGGCTGGTGGTTCTGGGACCCGGTCGAGAACGCTTCTCTCATGCCCTGGCTGGCGGCGACCGCCTTGCTGCATTCGTGCAGCGTGCTGGCTTCGCGTAACGCCTTGCGCGCATGGACGGTGATGCTGGGCGTCGTCGCCTTCTCGATGTCGATGATCGGCACCTTCCTCGTCCGCTCGGGCATCCTGACGAGCGTTCACGCCTTCGCGGTGGACCCGCAGCGCGGCACCTTCATTCTGGCGCTGCTGGCGATCTACATCGGCGGCGCGCTGACCCTGTTCGGCTTGCGCGCCTCTACCGTGACCGAGGGGGAGCGGTTCGCTCTGGTTAGCCGGGAGGGGGCGCTGGTGTTCAACAATGTCATGCTCTCGGCGATCCTGGGTATCGTGCTGTTCGGCACGCTCTATCCGCTGGTGGCCGAAACCTTCGGCGCCAAGGTTTCGGTGGGGCCGCCGTACTTCAACCCAATGGGCGCGCTATTCGCGGTGCCGATGCTGGTGGTGCTGGCGGTCGGCCCGCTGCTGCGTTGGCGGCGCGACAGGTTCGCGCGCGTCGGCAAGAACCTCGTCATTCCGGCGATGCTGGTGGCGGCGGCAGCGATCGGCTTGCTGATGATCGGCGGGGTGGCGCTGCTGCCTTTCCTTGGCCTTGCGCTGGCGCTGGGCCTTGCCTGGGCCAGCCTGCTTCCGCTCAAGGGGCGCAACCTGCGCCGCACGCCGCTGCCGATATGGGGCATGGTCACCGCGCATTTCGGCATTGCCGTCGCGTTGTTCGGGATGAGCAGCGAAAGCGCCTTTTCGGTCGAGAAGCTGGTTGCCGTGAAGATCGGCGAGGTTACGCAGGTCGGTCCCTGGGGCGTGAAGCTCGACACTGTTGAGCCTGTCGCCGGGCCGAACTGGACAGCGCTCGAAGCGCGCCTGCTGGTGCGTTACGGCACCGACGGCAAGGTCAGCCGGATGCTGCCGCAGTCGCGGAGTTTCTGGGCGCCGCCGCAGCAGACCAGCGAATCGGCGTTGCTGACGCGCTGGAACGGACAGCTCTATGCCGTGCTTGGCGGTGAAGCGCCGGCGGCTGGCGACAAGAGTGAGGCCAAAAGCGATGCCGGAAGCGATCAGGGCCGCTGGCAGCTGCGGCTGTGGTGGAAGCCGTTCGTGCCGCTGATCTGGCTGGGCGGGTTGCTCATCGCCCTGGGCGGCGCGCTGGCGCTGGCGGGGCATGTCCTTGCCGACCTTCGCCGTATCAACCTGCGCAGCAAGATAGCCTATCGCCGCGAAAGGCAGGGCCGATGAGCGATACTGTTCCACCCCGTGCTCCGCGCTGGGCGATCTGGCTGCCATTGGCGTTGTTCATCGGCTTCTTCGCGCTGGTCATGATCGGGCTGTATCGGCCGGCCGACCGCAATGTCGCCAGTGCGCTGGTGGGCAAGTCCATGCCCCGCTTCGACCTGCCGCCCGCACTGCCGGGCCGTCCGGGGCTGGACAGCAATGTGCTCGCCAATGGCAAGCCGCACCTCGTCAACGTCTTCGCCAGCTGGTGCGTGCCGTGCCGCGTCGAGGCGCCGCAGCTGGCCGAACTCGCGAAGGCCGGCGTTCCGATCGAGGGCATCTCGGTGCGCG
Organism: Novosphingobium sp. 18050; assembly: GCF_902706195.1. GTDB lineage: Bacteria > Pseudomonadota > Alphaproteobacteria > Sphingomonadales > Sphingomonadaceae > Novosphingobium. Next base: position 28,209 of record NZ_CACSJO010000028.1, read on the forward strand.
ATACGACCGAGAACCTGCAAGGCTTCCTCGAAGAAAACGGCGACCCTTTCCAGCGCATCGGCGCGGACGACGACGGCAAGGTACAGCTTGCGCTCGGCTCATCGGGCGTGCCGGAAACCTATGTCGTCGATGGCAAGGGCAAGATTGTCTACCAGCACATCGGCGAGATCCGGCCCGAGCATCTGGGCCTTCTGCTGGGCAAGCTGCAGGAGGCGCAGCAGTGAAGCGCCTGCTTCGGTCCCCAGCAGGTCTGGGCCCTGTAATCGTGTGCCTTGCCCTGGCGGCCCCCGCCGTCGCGCAGGAGGAGCAATCCACGGCGCCTTACGCCTATCGCCAGCTTGACGATCCGGCCAAGGAAACCAAGGCGCAGGATCTTATGGAAAGCTTGCGCTGCCTGCAGTGTCAGGGCCAGTCGATCGCCGATTCGGATGCGCCGATTGCCGGTTCCATGCGCAGCCTCGTGCGGGAACGGATCGCGGCGGGAGAAGACCCCGAGGCGATTCGTGCCTGGCTGATCGAGCGTTACGGTGACTATGTCAGCTATGCCCCGCAACTGACCGGCCTGACCTGGCCTCTGTTCGCGGTGCCTGCATTTTTCATGCTGGTCGCGTTCCTGCTGCTGCGCCGCCGCTTTGCCGGCAAGACGGAGGACGCGAAGTGATTTGGGTGTTCGTCATCGGCCTGGCCGTCGTGGCTCTTGTGCTGTTGCTGTTCGTACTCAAAGTGCCTCGCGGGGCGCGTGAAGTGGTTGGTTCGGCGCTCCTGCTGGGGATTGCCGGCTACGTTTCGCAAGGCTCGCCAGGCCAGGCCGGCGCGCCCAAGGAAGCGAGTGAGCAGGTCTCGGGCAATGCGGCCGCGCTGGTCGATGCCCGTTCCAAGGTCACCAACAGCGGTATTCCCACCCTCAATCGCTGGGTGGTCACCGCCGATGCTTTTGCGCGCAACGGCCGTTATGCCGATGCCGCCGAAGTGCTGCGCATCGCGGTTGAGGAAGACCCCAAGAGTTCGGAAGCGTGGCTGGCCATGGCTAACGCCATCGTTGCCCATGCCGACAACTCACTGACCCCGGCGGCGCTCTACGCCTATCGCCGTGCTGCCAGGGCGGATCCCGATGCGCCGGGGCCGCCGTTCTTCCTTGGCCTTGCCTTCGCCCAGGAAGGCCGACTTGCCGAGACGCGCACGCTTTGGGCCGGAGTGCTCGAACGAGCGCCTGCCGATGCGCCGTGGCGCGCGCCGCTGGCGCAGCAGCTCCAGCGGCTCGATACGGTGATCGCGGCGCAAAAGGGCGAAGCCCCGCCTTCTGCGCTCTCACCGTCTGCACTTCCGCCTCAGTCCACTGCTACGCCCGAATCGTCCGCTTCCCCAGCCCCCGTTCAGGGGCAGTAGCCGCTTCCCTGAACGGTACATGTCCGCCCCGGGGACACCTTGTAAGTATCGTTGCCTGCCCCCATCCATGCTGCTAACGGCCACATCCTTGCCGCAGCGGTGAATGCGTCGCTGCGAGTCCATGACAGGACGCTGGAATGAGTGATGGAAGTGCGGACACGTCCAATGTCCCGGCGGCAATAGCCCCGGCGGCGTTTGAGTCTCCGATATCGGGTCAAGGCCACAGTGGGGGTCACGGATCCGGCAATATCACGAAGCTGGCACTCGGTGCGGTAGGTGTCGTCTTCGGCGACATCGGCACCAGCCCGATCTACGCTTTTCGTGAGACGTTCGTCGGCCCGCACCCGCTGGCGATCGACGAACTGCATATTCTGGGCGTCGTCAGCCTGATCTTCTGGTCGATGACGCTGGTCGTCTCAATCCAGTATGTCAGTGTGCTGATGCGCGCCGACAACAAGGGGCAGGGCGGCAGCCTCGCGCTTGTCGCGCTGATTTCCGGTTCGATCAAGAAGTCCGGCTATGGCTACCTCGTAGTCCTGCTAGGCGTCTTCGCGACCTCTCTGTTCTACGGGGACTCGATGATTACCCCGGCGGTCTCGGTGCTGTCGGCGGTAGAGGGTCTCACTGTTGTCCAGTCGGACCTTTCGCCGTTCGTTCTGCCGATCGCGCTGGTTCTGCTGGTAGGCCTTTTCGTCATCCAGAAGAGCGGCACGGCGAAAGTCGGTGCGCTGTTCGCGCCGGTCATGGTGGTCTACTTCATCGTTCTCGCGGTGCTGGGCTTCTACCATCTGGTGCAGATGCCCGAAGTGCTGAAAGCGCTGAACCCGTGGTTCGCGATCCAGTTCTTCCTGACCGACAAGGTGCTGGGCTTCCTCGCCTTGGGCTCGGTCGTGCTGGCCGTTACCGGGGCCGAGGCGCTCTATTCGGACATGGGGCACTTCGGACGCGGGCCCATGCGGCTGTCGTGGTTCGGTTTCGTGATGCCGTGCCTGCTCATCAACTATTTCGGCCAGGCGGCGATGATCCTGCGGCTCGACGATGCGCAGGCGGCCGTCGCCATGGAGAATCCGTTCTTCAACCTCGCGCCCGAATCGCTGCGCCTGCCGCTGGTGATCCTGGCCAGCTGCGCCGCGTTCATCGCCAGCCAGGCAGTGATCTCGGGTGCGTTCTCGATCACTCATCAGGCGATGCAGCTGGGCTTTATCCCGCGCCTTTCCACCCGCCACACCAGCGAGCACGAAGTGGGGCAGATCTACATCCCGTTCGTCAACTGGGCGCTGATGACCGGCGTGATCGTGCTGGTGCTGGTGTTCCAGAACTCGTCCAACCTCGCCTCGGCTTATGGCATCGCGGTAACAGGCGCGATGTTGATCGACACCTGCCTTATGGCGGTGCTGCTGATCGTGCTGTGGAAGTGGAAGCTGTGGTTGGCGATCCCGGTGATCGTGACCTTCTTCGTGGTCGACGGCGCCTACTTCGCCGCCAATGCCACCAAGGTGCCGGACGGCGGCTGGTTCCCGCTGATGATCGGCGGCATCGCCTTCACCCTGCTGACGACCTGGAACAAGGGCCGCCGCCTCATGCGTGACCGCATGACCGAGGCCGCGCTTCCCCTCAACGTCTTCGCCAAGAGCGCGCATGGCAGCGCCACCCGCGTGCCCGGCACGGCGATCTTCATGGCATCCAGCAACATAGGCGTGCCTTCGGCGCTGCTGCACAACATCAAGCACAACAAGGTGCTGCATGAACGCGTGGTAGTGTTGACGGTAGAGGTGCAGGACGTGCCTTACGTCGAGCCGCCCGAGCGCTTCACGGTGGTCGAACTGGGGCAGGGTTTCTACAGGATGACGCTGCGCTACGGCTTCATGGAAGAGACCGACATCCCCGCCGCGCTGGCTCACGCACCAATGTGCGGCGGCCCTTTCGAGATGATGAAGACCAGCTTCTTCCTCTCGCGCCAGACGCTGGTGCCCTCGGAGAAGCCGGGTATGATGATCTGGCGCGAAAAGCTGTTCGCCTGGATGATGCGCAATGCGGCCAGCGCGATGGAGTTTTTCCGCCTGCCGACGAACCGTGTGGTGGAACTGGGTAGCCAGCTCGAAATCTGAGCAGCCGGGCGGCTTTGCGGTCGGGGTGCGGAGGGTGGATGCGGCACGGTTTGCCCCGCGCCGCGAACGCCTGAGCCCTTGACCACGCCCGCCCGGCGCGGCACCCATGGCGTATGATTAAATCGACCGGGATTGTCGCGGGCCTGGCACTGACCTCGCTCGCATTCGCCATCGCCGCCCCGCTTGCCGCTGCGCAGGGGCAAACGCCCACCGACACCATGATGAACGAACAGGTGAAGTCGTATGACTGGGTGCGCCCCCAGGCCGACTATGTTCGCCGCGTGGTCATGGTGCCGATGCGCGACGGGGCGAAGCTCTACACCGTCATCGTCTTCCGCAAGGGCACGACCGACGGGCCGATGCTGCTGAGCCGCACACCTTACAACGCGGAGAAATCCACCAGCCGCAACCGCAGCCAGAAGATCGAGGAAATCCTTCCCGTCGCCGACGCCGAATTCGTCAACGACGGCTATATCCGCGTCTATCAGGACGTGCGCGGGCTGGATGGCTCGGAAGGTGATTATGTGATGAACCGGCCCCTGCGCGGGCCGCTGAACAAGACGAAGGTCGATCACGCCACCGACGCTTACGACACAATCGACTGGCTGGTGAAGAACGTGAAGGAGAGCAACGGCAAGGTCGGCATCACCGGCTCGTCCTACCTTGGCTTCACGTCGCTGATGGCGCTGATCGATCCGCATCCGGCGCTGAAGGCGGCCGTGCCGCAGAGCCCGATGGTCGACGGCTGGATGGGCGATGACTGGTTCCACAACGGCGCGTTCCGCACCTTCGGTTTCGACTACGATCTGGGCCAGACGGTCAAGAAGGGCGGTGGTTCGGTGCCGCGCGGGACCGGTGACGATTACACCGCCTACCTTCAGGCCGGCTCGGCGATGGACTACGCGAGGGCTTACGGTCTCACCGACCTGCCGGTGGCGCGCAAGGTCCTCGAACATCCCAGCTATGATGCCTGGTGGCAGGGTCAGGCGGTCGATAAGCTGCTGGGCGCGCGCAAGCTGACCGTGCCGACCATGCTGGTCGTCGGGCAGTGGGATCAGGAGGACAGTTACGGCGCTCCGGCGGTCTATCAGGCGCTGAAGGCGAACGGCACGCCCACCGACATGGTGAGCCTGGTGATCGGGCCCTGGCGGCACTCCCAGGTCAATTACGAGGCGCGCGAACTGGGGCCGCTCAAGTGGGAAGGCGATACCGGCCTGCAGTTCCGCACGCGCTACATGAAGCCATTCTTCGACTGCCACCTGAAGACTAACGCGCCTGCCTGCGACACGCCGCCGGTGCTGACCTACGCCACCGGCGAGAACCGCTGGGAAGTGTCGCCCCAGTGGCCGGCGGGCGATTACACTCCGCTATATCTCGGCGAGGATTCAGGGCTGTCATGGTCCAAACCGCAGGCGGGCAGCGACAGCTACGTTTCCGACCCCGCCAAGCCGGTGCCGATGCTGCCGCGCCCGATCACCATGTCGGGCGAAGAGTGGAAGACCTGGCTGGTCCACGACCAGCGCTTCGTCGACGGGCGGACCGATGTGCTAAGCTATTCCACCGGAGTGCTGGACAAGCCGCTCCACATCAAGGGCGCGCCCAAGGTGGATCTGCGCGCGGCGACCAGCGGGCGCGACAGCGACTTCGTGGTCAAGCTGATCGACGTCTATCCGCAGGAGAACACGGCTAATCCGACAATGGCAGGCTATCAGCTTGGCATCGGCATCGAGATATTCCGCGGCCGCTACGTCGACGGGTTCGCGACCCCCAAGGCATTGGAGCCGGGCAAGACCTACGGCTTCAAGTGGTCGCTGCCCAATGTCGATCACGTGTTCCTGCCGGGGCACCGGATCATGGTGCAGGTGCAGTCCAGCCTGTTCCCCCTCTACGACCGCAATCCGCAGAGCTGGGTGCCCTCGATCATGGAAGCCAAGCCTTCGGATTACGTAAAGGCGACCGAGACGATCCATTGGGGCGGGGATGCGGCGAGCGCCGTCTGGCTGCCGGTAGCGAAGGACTGAGAGCGGCGCTCAGTTTTCACCGAACAGCGCGCGCTGCGAGGCTTCGATTTCCTCGAAGTAGCGGCGGCGTGCGTGGCGTTCGGTCACTACGCCGACCACGTTGCCGACGCCGTCGACCACCGCCAGCTCGTCCGCTACGGCAAGGTCGAAGGCTTTCAGCATGGCGCGGATATCTGTGGCGGGGGACAGCGTGTTGTCCGCCAGTGTCGCCAGTGTGCCGACCTGCGTTTCCGGCGCCAGTTCCGGGTTGTAGGCCGATGCGGTCGTTACGATGCCAGCATAGTGCTCCTCGGAGTCGAGAAGAACGGCCTTGCTGGCGGAGCCCAGCGCCACGCGCGCACGAAAGTCGGCGATGGACAGGTCGGCGGGAACGCTGACCCAGTCCTTGCGCATGATCCGCCCGGCCGTGAGGCTGAGCATCCAGCCTATATCGCGCGGGCTGCGCACGATCGAGCCGCGCACATGCAGACGCCAGGTGGAAAAGGAATAGCCGAAGGTCTCGCGCGTCAGGGCGCTCGATACCAGCGATGCGGTCAACACCACGCCCATCAGCGCGAAGTCATGCGTGGTCTCCAGCATCAGGATCGCCAGCGTCATCGGGCCGCCCACAACGGACACTGCCAGCGCCGCCATGCCGACCAGCGCGGCGTCGTTGACGTCCAGATTGATGCTTAAGGGCAGCATTTCGACAAGCGCTGCGAAGATCAGCCCGACCAGCGATCCCAGAAACAGCGAGGCGAAGAACAGCCCGCCGCGAAATCCGAAGCTGAGCGAGATGACGGAAGCTGCGATCTTCAGTACCAGCACCATCAGCAGGAACTGTAGCGCCGGCTGCATGGTCAGGTTGAGGTGCATCGCTCCATGTCCGGCCGCCAGCGTCTGCGGCGTTACGAGGGCGAGGGGCATCAGCAATAGCCCGCCGATCACCGGTTTCCAGCGGGAAATGCGGTCGACTTTCTGGACCTGCATTTCCGCGAACGTCACCAGACGCATCAGCGCTATCCCCACCAGTGCGCAGGCGAGGCCGAGGACGACGTAGACGAAATAGTCGCCTGTGGTCAGAACGCGGTCGGCGCTGGATGCGATGAGGTAGGGTTCCACGCCCAGCGCGCGGGTGATGAAGGCCGCGCCCAGTGCCGCTGCGACTACCGGCGCGACAGCGGCGGGAGTATAGCTGCCTATGACGATCTCGAAGGCGTAGAAGGCGCCTGCCAGCGGCGCTCCGAAGGCCGCGCCAACCGCAGCGCCGGCTCCGGCGCCCACCAGCGTACGCATGTCGGTCCGGCGCAGCTTGAACCACTGCCCCAGCACAGAGGCGACGCCGCCACCCATCTGCGCATAGGCCGCCTCCAGCCCGACCGAGGCACCGACCCCATTCGAGATCAGAGTCTGCGCGGAAATGACGAGGTTGTCGACGAAGGGTATCTGCCCGCTGTGTAGGGCGTTGGCCTCCACGACGTCGATCGGGGCGCGGCGGCGGCGGCGCAGCATGTAGCTCATCGCCACCAGGGCAAGGCCGCCCAGCGGCAGGGCCAGCAGGCGCCAGGGATGCTTGATTTCGCCCAGCGCGCTGAGGCGGTTCACGGTTACGCCGTAGAACATTTCCTGCATGCTGTGGGCCAGCCACGCCTGCAGGTTGGTCATCCACCCTGCCGCCAGGCCCGCAAGCAGGGCGAGTACGATGAACGCCAATTCGCTTTCACGCAGACGCCGCCGCTGGCGGACGATCAAGGCCTTCAAAGCATTTGTGCCTGCGCGTCGCATGGCGCCGATTGGCCCTTGGCGCGCGGTGCTGTCAAGCACCGCGCGCTGCATCTGCGAAAGGCTTTTACTTTGGCGGCATCCTGATCGCACCGTCGAGGCGAATGCACTGGCCGTTGAAGTAGATGTTGCGCACCAGTTCCAGCACGAAGGAGCCGAATTCCTCCGGGTGGCCGAGGCGGCGGGGGAAGGGCACGGCCTTGCCGAGGTTCTCGTAAACCTCGGGCGCGTGTTCCTTCACGCGCAGCATCGGGGGCGTGGAGAAGGTGCCCGGCATGATCGCATTGACGCGGATGCCGAGGTCCATAAGGTCACGCGCCATCGGCAGGACCATGGCGTTTACCGCGCCCTTGCCGCCGCCGTAGGCGACCTGGCCGACCTGTCCGTCCTGCGCGGCGGCGGAGGACGTCAGGATGATCGTCCCACGCTCGCCGTCCTCGTTCAGCGGGTCGGCATTGGCCATTCCCAGTGCCGCAATCGACGCTACGCGGTAGGAGGCGGTGAAGATGCCTTCCGCCGACTTCGCGATCTGTTCGGTCGGGGTGCGCTTGTAGGAGCCGGTCTTCTTGTCGAACGAGACGGTCTTGCCGCCTCCTGCCACGACGGCGCAATGGACCACGATGCGCTCCTGCCCGTGGGCGGCACGAGCCTTGGCGAAGCCGGCCTCGACGCTGTCCTCGTCCATGATGTTGACGTTGCAGAACACGCCGCCGATTTCAGCTGCGAAAGCCTCGCCCGCGTCTTCGCTGATGTCGAAGATGGCGACCTTGATTCCGGCATCGGCCAGAGCCTGCGCGCTGGCGCGGCCAAGGCCCGAAGCGCCGCCGGTGACGATGGCGGCCAGGTTGTTGTCGATCTTCATTGTTGATGCTCTCCCCGAAACTCTCGAATCATATGGGAGTGTGGCTAGCGCAGTCCTCCGGCGAATGTCGAAACGGCGATGCTAACCTGCTGCAAGTATCGCTCGGGCGGGGGGGAATCTGGTCCCCGGCGGCAATCGCCCTTGCACACGGCGCCGCGGCTCTTGCTCTGCCGGAGCGAGGGGCCGACGGAAAAGCTGGAGAGGAGAATGACCATGGCCACCCGCGAGGACATCGTCGAATTGCTGAACCTCTATGCCTTCGCCATGGACACCCGGCGCTGGGACCTGTTCGACCGCATCTTCACGCCCGGCGTCGAGGCGGACTACGGCCCGACATCAAGCTGGACCGACCGCGAGCGCTTCAAGGCCGACTTCGGTTCGTTCCACGAACTGTTCGATGCGACCCAGCATGTGATGACCAACCATCTCGTGAGAGTGGAGGGTGAGCGTGCCTTCGCGCATACCTACGGCAGCTGGCGGCTGATCCGCTATGCCGCAGGGGACCCGCCGGTGTGGGACGGTACGGGCTATTACGACGACCGGCTGGTGCGCACCAGCGAGGGCTGGCAGATCGAAAAGCGGGAGTGCCGCGTGGTCTTCTGGACCGGAAACCCTGCCGTTCAGACGCCGCTGAAGGACATGGTGTTCCAGCTCGATCTCGTCGCCCCGCACGAGGAGGAGCGGGCAGGTCGGCTGGCGTTCGCGCAGGGCTTGTGAACTCCTCTTCCCGGATCAGCTTTGCGACGAGGTGAATTTCACCACCACGCGCAGCCCCGGCGCGGCATCGTGCAATTCGAGCTGAGCACCCAGCCGTTCGACCACTGCCTTGACGATCGCCAGGCCGAGACCGCTGCCCGCCGGTCCCTGTTCGCCCTGCAGGCGGGCGAAACGGTCCAGCGCATGATCGCGTGAGGCTGCCGGGATACCGGGCCCGGTGTCACTGACGGACAGCCAGGCGCGGTCTTGCCGCATTTCCAGCCCGATCGTCGCCATGCCGCCGCGCTGGTTGTAGCGGATGGCGTTGTCGACGAGGTTGGAAAGCATTTCGAATACCAGCGTGCGGTGCCCGTCGATGGAGAAGGGCCCGTCGCCCTTGCAATCCAGGCGCAGTTCCACGTCCGCTTCGATGGCCTGCCGGATACGGCGGGAGATGACCGCCTGGCTTACTTCGCGCAGGTCGACGTGTTCGAAGGGGGGCTGCTTGCCCGCCTCGTCGGCGCGGGCGAGGGCGAGGAGCTGGGTCAGCAGGCGTTCGAGGCGGTCGGTCGCTTCTTCGATCTCATGCAGCGCTTCATGCGAGCCGCGCCGGGCCAGCGCGACCTGCACCTTGAGCACCGACAGCGGCGTGCGCATCTGGTGCGAGGCGTCGGCAGTGAAGCGCCGCATGCCCGTCGTGGCATAGTCCAGCTGCGCCAGCAGGCGGTCGAAGGAGCGGGACAGCGGTTGCAGTTCGGCGGGCAGGGGCCCGGTCTGGAGCGGCGACAAGTCGGGCGCGGCGCGGGTGTCGCGCGCCTCGATCACGGTGCGCAGTTCGGCCAGCGGGCGCAGGCTCCATTGCAGAGCCGGGCGGATCAGCAGCAGGACTATGCCCATCAGCACGAATTCGCCGATCAGCAGCGCGGTCATCAGCCCCCGTTCCAGCGCGCGGCGGTTTTCGAGGGTTTCGGCGACCTGCACGACAACCGGGCCGGCGATGCGCGGCAGGTCGCGCCGGATCTCGGCGATGCGGATCGGTTGGCCGCGATATTCGGCAAAGCGGAAGCGGGGGCGATCCGAGGACAGGCCCTGGATCTCGGCGGGGGGCAGGTCGGCATAGCCGGTCACCACGCGGTCGGCGACTGCGACGCGGTAGTAGACGTTGTCGCGCTCGTTGTTCTCCAGCATGCCGAAGGCGGCGGGCGGCAGGTCTAGAGTGACTTCGCCGTGTTCCACCTGCACCGTTTCGGCGATCGCGCCCAGAGCGCCGCCCAGCACGCGGTCGTTGGTGCGGCGCACGACGTCAGCGATTAGGACCCAGCCGATCAGGCCCAGCGCCAGCGCCGGGATCACCAGCGGCCCCATCATCGCCGCCAGCAGCCGGTGGCGCAGCGAGACAGCGCGGCGTGGTTTCGCGGTTTCGTTCATCGTCTAGGTGCGGTCGAGCATATATCCGACCCCGCGCACGGTGCGGATCGCCGGGCCGTCCGGCGCCAGCTTGCTGCGCAGGCGCGTCACGTTCACTTCCAGCGCGTTGGAGCCGACCGGATCGTCGAAGCCGAACACTTCGGCCTGCAGCGTCTCGCGCGATACGATCTGGCCGGCGCGCGCTGACAGGGCCTCCAGCACCGACCATTCGCGGCGGCGCAGTTCGACAAGGCGCCCGTCAACTTCCACCCGGCCGGTGGAGCGGTTGATGGTCATCGTGCCGATACGCACCTCGGGCGCGGCATCGCCGCCGCGCCTGCGGCCCAGCGCACGCACGCGGGCCTCCAGTTCCTCCACCTCGAAGGGTTTGCGTAAATAATCGTCGGCGCCAAGGTCCAGCCCGCGCACGCGGTCGTCCAGGCCATCGCGAGCGGTGAGCATCAGGACCTGCGCCTGATCGCCCCGGGCGCGGATGCGGGCAAGCACCTCGAAGCCGTCGATATCTGGCAGGCCCACGTCGAGGATGACCAGCGAATAGGGCTCGCTGCCGAGGACCGACAGGGCATCCTCTCCGCAGCCCACGTGATCGACGGCATGGCCCGCCACGCGCAGCAGCGCGATGATTGCCCGCGCGAGCGCGGCATCATCCTCGACGATCAGAATGCGCATGAGCGGGATTCGTACCTGAGGAAACCGTGAAAGGTGAATGACAGGTTGTAATCGTAAAGCATCCCCAGTGCTTATCCGACATTCGAGGCGGAAAGCGAGAGGAACCGGCATTGCGCATTCTTACACCCCTCCTGACAATAACGGCGCTTCTGGCGGTGCCTGCGGCTGCGCAGAAGCCAGCCGCAGGCACCGCCACGAAGTCCGGCGCCGCCGTCCAGCGTCCGGCGGGCTATCCGCGCTCTTATGACGCGACCATCGCCGCAGCCCGCACCGAAGGGCGCGTGCGTATCTACGCCAATGCCGACCGCGCCGAACTGGTGCCGGTGGTCGAGGCGTTCAAGCGCGCGTACCCCGGTGTGAAAGTGTTCTACGCCGACCTCGGTTCGACCGAGATGTTCCGCCGCTTCGTGAACGAGACGCGCAGCGGTCAGTATTCGGCGGACATCGTCTGGTCCTCGGCGATGGACCAGCAGGTCAAGCTCATCAACGACGGTTACGCGCAGCAATATGCGAGCCCCGAAAAGCCTGCGCTGCCCGAGACGGCGGTGTGGAAGAACATGGGCTACGGCGTCACCGCCGAGCCGATCGCCATCGTCTACAACCGCAAGCTGGTGCCGCCCGCGCAAATCCCGCGCAGCCATCAGGATCTCGAAAACCTGCTCCGCGCGCGCCGCGCCGAATTCATCGGCAAAGTAGCGACGTTCGATCCGGCCCGCTCAAACGTGGGCTATCTCTATCTCTCGCAGGACTTCCAGACTACTCGCGATACCCGCAGCCTGGTGCAAGCCATCGGCGATACCCGGCCGGTCCTTGCCACCAATACCGGGCCGATGCTGGCCGGCGTCGCTTCGGGCAAGCTGGCGATCGCCTACAACGTGATCGGCTCCTACGCGCTGGAGCAGGCGCGCTGGCACCCCGATCTCGGCGTCGTTTTTCCGCGTGATTACACGCTGGTGACCTCGCGCATCGCCTTCATTTCGCGCGAGGCGCGCCATCCCGCTGCCGCGCGCCTGTTTCTCGACTTTCTGCTTTCCCGCGCCGGGCAGGGCCAACTGGCCCGGCACAGTCTCTGGCCGGTGCGCAGCGATATCCATGCGCGCCGCCTCCCTGCCGGACAGGCGCGCACGGTGCGCGTCGGCCCACAGCTTCTCGTCAACCTCGATCGCCTGACCCGCGAGCGCTTCCTGCGCGAATGGAATACGATCCTTGCCTCCGGACAAAATAAAAGATGACAGGATACCTGAAGGCCGGCGCGGCATTTGCCGCGCTGATCGCCGCCACTCCGGCGCTTGCGCAGGCCCCCAGCCGTGACGACCTTGCCGATCTCGTGCGCGCACAGGCCGCCGAGATCGCCTCGCTGCGCCAGCGCGTGGACCGGCTCGAGGCCGAGCGCACGGTAGCCGCGGCAACCCCGCAGCAGCCTGCGCCCTCACTCGCCGCCGCCGAACCCGAAGTTGCTGCGCAGCCCGTTACGATCGTGACGAAGCCTTACGCCGCGCAGCTCGTCCCTCCCGGACCGGCCGAACGCGACATCGAGCGCAACCGCGCCGCCGCCGTCGCCGCTGCCGGCGTCAGCACCGAATGGGGCTCGGGCCTGCCGGTGTTCCACTCCGCCGACGGCATGTTCACCTTCAAGCCGCGCGGGCGCATCATCACCGATGTCAGCACTTCGATGGGTTCGAAGTCGGACGGGCGGAACATCACGACCACGGGAATGCGGGCGCTGCGCATGGGCCTCGAAGGCACCGTGGGCACACACTTCTTCTACCAGTTCGAAAGCGATTTCTCTGAGAACGAGGTGGACGTCGTCACCGCCTTTATGGGTTGGCGCAATCGCATCTCGCCCGGCCTCGATTACGACGTGCGCATCGGCCACCTGTTCAACGACCGCGGCTTCGAAGGCTCTACCGGCTCTGATTCGACGCCGTTCCTCGAACGCACCGTGGTCGCCACCGCGATCATCCCGCAGCGCGCTTTCTATGGGCTGGGCATCATGCCGCGTCTGTTCTGGAAGAGCGGCCACGCCTCGCTGACAGTGACCGGCGACCGGATCGACGGTGACCAGTCGAGTTCCGACAACCGCACAGTGCTGGGCCGCGCGCACTGGAATCCGATCAAGTCCGACCGCCAGGTGCTGCACCTCGGCATCTGGGGCTTCGACGAAATGCTGCACCCCGGCAAGAACACTTTGACGCGCAACACCGTGATCGGCGGCCGTTTCAATGGCGCGCTGCGCCTGTCGACCGGCAACCTCATCGGCGGTACCGGCACCACTGGCTACGGCGTGGAACTGGGCGGCTATTCCGGCCCGGTCTGGGTCATGGGCGAGGCAGGTGAGCGTCATGCGCGGCTCGACAATGGTCGGCCGGATTTCGTGACCAAGGCCTGGAGCGTAAGCGGCGGCTGGTTCATCACCGGCGACCTGCCGCCGTACAACCCGCGCCTCGGCAGCTTCGGCCAGCCCAAGGTCAAGCAGTCGATCTTCGAGGGTGGCCCCGGCGCCATCGAGATCACCGCACGCTACGAGAATCTCGCCTTCGACGATATCGTCACCCCGGCGGATGGCTGGGCGGCGACGCTGGGCGTGAACTGGTATCTCAACAGCTTCACGCGCTTCCAGGTCAATGCGATCCACTGGAACACGAACAATACCGCCGGTGCCTACACCGGCAAGGACGACGGCGAGACGCTTTCCGCGCGTGTCGGCGTCACGTTCTGATCCCTCTTACAGATACGTAAAGGACAATCATGAGCCTTGCTCTGATCGGCTTCCTGATGGTGGCCACATTCATGACGCTTATCATGACCAAGCGGATGACTCCGCTGGTCGCGCTGACCGTCGTGCCAACGCTTTTCGCGCTCGTCGCCGGCTTCCACGAGGGGCTGGGCGACATGATGATCGACGGTGTTAAAAACCTGGCGCCCACCGGCGTCATGCTGCTGTTCGCGATCCTGTTCTTCAGCACGATGACCGATACCGGCCTGTTCGACCCGCTGGTCGGCAGGCTGATCCGGCTGGTGCATGGTGACCCGATGCGCATCCTTATCGGTTCGGTGGTGCTGTGCGCGATGGTCAGCCTCGATGGCGACGGATCGACGACCTACATTATTACGATGGCCGCCATGCTGCCGCTCTACAAGCGCTACGACATGAGCCGTCTGTACCTGGTTTGCCTGCTGATGGTGACCAGCGGCGTCATGAACCTCACCCCTTGGGGCGGTCCCACGGCCCGCGCCGCCAGCGCCCTGAAGCTGGACCCGGCCGCGCTGTTCCTGCCGCTGATCCCCGGCATGATCGCGGGCCTCGTCTTTCTGGTCCTGCTGGCGATCCATTTCGGCCGCAAGGAGCGCAAGCGCATCGGCAAGGTGGAAAACCTCACCCAGCTCGAGGCGAGAGATCTCGCCGTGTCGCAGTGGCCCGAGGCACGCCGGCCGAAGCTGATCTGGTTCAACGGCGCGCTCGTCGTTGCGTTGCTGGTCCTGCTGGTCTGGGGCGTGCTGCCGCTGCCGATCCTGATGATGCTGGCTTTCGCCATCGCCATGATCGCCAACTATCCCGACACCAAGTCGCAGAAGGAGCGCATCTCCGCTCATGCCGGCAACGTGCTTTCGGTGGTCTCGCTGATTTTCGCGGCGGGTATCTTCACCGGCATCCTTTCGGGCACCGGCATGGTCGAGGCGATGAGCAAGGAAGTGGTCGGCGTGATCCCGCCGTTCCTTGGCCCCTACATGGCACCGATCACCGCGCTGCTGAGCCTGCCGGGCACGTTCTTCATCTCCAACGATGCGTTCTACTTCGGCATGTTGCCGATCCTGGCAGAGGCGGGCGCTCACTACGGCGTCGAGCCGATGGCGATCGCCCGCGCCTCGCTGATGGGCCAGCCGGTCCACCTCCTCAGCCCGCTGGTGCCTTCCACCTACCTGCTGGTCAGCCTTGCCGGCGTGGAACTTGCCGACCACCAGCGCTTCACGCTGGTTCCGGCGGCGCTGTGCTGCCTGGTCATGACGGTGGTGGGCATGCTGGTACTGGCCTTCCCGTTCGTGGGATGAAGGTGGCGGCGTTCCCGATCGGCATGATTGCCCGCTTCCTCGCCGCGCTCGCTTTGGGCGCGGCGGGCGGGGCGCTGTTCTGGTCCATCGGGGTGCCGCTGCCCTGGGTGCTCGGCTCGATGTTCGCCTGCGCGGCGGGCAGCATCACGCGCCTGCCGATAGAGGCGTCCGCCGCCACCCGCCGGCCGATGTCGGCGGTGATTGGCGTCGTGCTGGGCAGCGCCTTTCACCCCGGCCTTTTCACCCAGGCGGCCGAGTGGATCGTGCCGATCGCGCTGCTGCCGGTGTTCCTGGCGGTGGCCGCGTTCGCCTGCATACTCTATTTCCGCCGGGTCGCCGGATTCGATGCGCCGACCGCCTATTTCTCCGGCGTGCCGGGAGGCATCGCCGAAATGGTGGTCCTCGGTTCCGAACGCGGCGCGGACGAGCGGATGGTAGGCCTGATCCACGGCGCGCGCATATTCCTCGTCGTGTTCATCCTGCCGTTCCTGATCCGCGCCTTCGAGGCAGAGGTCCACGCCCCGGTCTTGGCCGCGCCGCAGGTTGCGGGCGCGGCTGGCTGGTCGCTGCTCCCGTGGGCGCTGGGCTGCGCCGTTTTGGGCGCGCTGGTGGGCCGTGCGCTGCGGTTCCCGGCGTGGCACCTGATGGGCCCGCTGTTCGTCAGCGCTGTGGTCCATCTTTCGGGCCTGAGCGATTTTCACATCCCGGCATGGGCCATCGCCGCCGCGCAGGTAGGGCTGGGCGCCACGATCGGGTGCCGCTTCGTCGGCCTCGACCTCGCCACTCTGCTGCGCACGCTGATGCTGGCCGCAGGCTCGACCGCGATCCTGCTAGCGGTGACGTTCTGCTGGGCCTTCGCCATCGGCTGGGCTACGGGGCTGAACCCCGCGCTCGTCGCGCTGGCCTATTCGCCGGGCGGGGTGGCGGAAATGAGCATGGTTGCGCTCAGCCTCTCGCTCGAGGCGGGCTTCGTGATCGTTCACCACCTGGTTCGGGTGATGCTGGTCATCGTAGCAGCACCGCTCGCCTTTCGCATCATGGGAGCCCTCGCCGATGACCCTGCCTGACCCTTTGCGCCAGACCATCGCCATCCTCTATCAGGCGATAGAGCCGCCGGTGATCGACGGCGCCCGCAAGGAAGCCAAGCCCGGCGGCTATTCCGACAGCGGCGCCGACATGGGCGTCGCGCTGCGCTCCGCAGGCTGCACGGTGGCGACGCCGGTGGCCGATCCGGATCCCACACAGGTTTTCGACTGGGTCTGGCCCGACACGGCAGAGGGCATCGCCGCCGCGCTCGCGGCTGGTGCCACGGTGCTCTGGGCCAATACGGTAGTCTTCGCAGGGCACCCCATCGAGGCCGCCAGCCACCGCGCCTGGATCGTCGGCCCGGACCCGCAGGCGATGCAGGCCATCGACGACAAGCGGGCGACCAACGCCCGGCTCCTCGCAGCAGGCCTCCCCGTGGCCCCGTCATGGCTGATCGACGGGGATGCACCAGACCTCGACGCCGAGATCGCGCCGTTTGCGACAAACCTGCCCTTGGTGGTCAAGCCCCTGCGCGGGCGCGGAAGCCAGGGTGTGGGCGTCGCCCGCGATTTCGACCATCTCGCAGCCCAGGTCGCCGCACTGGCCGCCAGCCGCCGCTTCGGCCCGGCGATCATGCTGGAGCAGTTCCTGCCGGGGGAGGAAATCACCATCACCGTCATGCCCGCCGCCGCGCGGCCCGGCGAAACCGCACCGTTCGCGCTGCCGCCCGTGCGCCGGTTCGATCAGGTGGACGACGTTGCGCCCTATAACGGCGATGTCCCGGTCAGCCACAACAGCGCGGTGATGACGCCCGCCGAATGCGCGGCACCCGCCATCGCCGCCGTAACCGCAGCCTGCGAGGCCGCCGCCGCGCTGCTGGAAATCCGCAGCCCCATGCGGATCGACTGCCGCGCCGATGCGGAGGGCCGGTTCTTCCTTTTCGACGTCAACGCCAAGCCCAACCTCACCGGCGCCGGCCGACCGGGTCGCGCTGACGAGGATAGCCTTTCCACCCTTGCCGCCGCCGCGTTAGGTTGGCGCTACCCAGACTTTCTCGTCGCCGCGCTCAGCGCTGCATGGACCAACAAGGAAGACCCCGCATGACCGACCTGTGGCAACACATCGTTGCCGATTTCTCCAACATCGGCTCTCCCGCCGCACTGGCCGCCTTCGGGCAGGTAGTGTTGATCGACATCATGCTGGCAGCCGATAACGCCATCGTCGTGGGCGCGCTTGCGGCGGGCCTTCCGGCGACGATGCGCCGCAAGGTTATCCTGATCGGCGTGTTGGCCGCGCTGGTACTGCGCGTGATCTTCGCGCTGGTGGTCAGCCAACTGCTCCAGCTTGTCGGTCTCGTCTTCGCCGGCGGCTTGCTGCTGGTCTGGGTGGCGTGGAAGATGTGGCGCGAACTTCAGGCCGGAAACGAAGGCGAAGGCGATGTCGACGCCGTCGCCAGGTCGGCGCCGCGCAGCTTTGCCGCTGCCGCCTGGGCCGTGGCCGTTGCCGATGTCAGCATGAGCCTCGACAACGTGCTGGCCGTGGCCGGCGCCGCGCGCGATCATCCCGGCATCCTCGCTATCGGCCTGGTACTGTCCGTGGCCCTGATGGGCCTTGCCGCCAACGTCCTGGCGCGCGTGATCGAGCGTTACCGCTGGCTCGCCTATGTCGGCCTGCTGGTGATCCTCTACGTTGCGGGCAAGATGATCTGGGAAGGCCTCGTCGACCCTTCGCGCGGACTGCTGGTCCTGTTCTGATGACGGATCCGGTCGTTGCCCTTACAAAGGGCTTCGGCCGGATGGGACAAACCGTCCGATGGGCAGGCCCCTCCGGCGTCCTTACAGGAGTGCCAGAAGAGGAGGCCTGTCTTGCGGATTTCGGTTTATGCGTACCTGTTGTTGCCGCTTGTCCTGGGGGCGTGCTCGGACGACAGGCATGACGAACGCATGCGCGCCGCCGGACCCAATCCGAGCGTGGAGGCGCTGCTCAAAGTCGCCGACGTCGATGCCGGCGCGCGCAAGTTTCGCACTTGTGCGGCATGTCACACGATCACGCAGGGCGCATCGGATCGCGGCGGCCCGAATCTCTACGGCGTGTTCGGCAAGGTCCCCGGCCAGAACAGCGCGCGCTATGGCTATACGGCAGCGCTGCGGAATGCAGGCGGCATATGGGACGTGCGCAGGCTGGATGCCTGGCTTGCCGATCCCAAAAAAGTCATTCCGGGGACGAACATGCAGTTCGCAGGGGTGCCTGACCCGCTCGATCGGGCCGACCTGATCGCATATCTGCGCAGCCAGTCGAACTGAGTTCCGCTGGATAACGCTGTGCATAACTTGTGGATTGCCGTGGAAGCAGGGCGAAATCCCTGGCTGGGGCGCCAGGACCTGAAGCCAACGAAACTAAAGCCTAAGCAATTGATTCCAATGTTTGCTTTCGCAGGGGCAGGTTACTGCCATTCCGGCGGCAGGGGCGGTGCGAAGTCTCGTTGACGCCAGAGCGGTTCCACAGGCTCTTCCGGTTCGGGATTCGCGAAGCCCACATAGCCGAAAAACGTAGCGATAATCCGTTCGCGGGCATCCTGGATTGCGGTGCGGCCATGCATGAAACGGGTATTGTCGAGCATCAGCACATCGCCAGCCTGCCAGTCGATGGCCACGCCGACCTGGTCACCGGCCGCCCGGATTGCCTGTAGCCATGGTTCAGGTACGGGCCTGCCATCGTCCAGCAATGGAAAATCCGGACGGCGATTGTTGAAGCGGGCGAAAAGCAGGAAATTGCCGAATGCCGGCTGATCGCTGAACATCGGGCGGTGCAGTGCCGGACGGGTGAATATCCGCACGATTTCCCCATCCAATTTGCGGAAAAAGTAGGGACAGTTCGCAGGGGGGGCCAGCAGTTGGGCATCGGTCGGTTGCGGCGTACCGAGCCAGAAATCGAGCAGCCCCGGCCAGGTCGGCTTAATATAAAGCAGCCGCCTTTCCTCAAGCCCGCGGCGCACGACTTCGGGGAGGGCGCGGACCAGTTCAATCCCGTCGCAGATCGTGGTTGCGCCGCCCGCAGATGGCGGCGACAGACAAGCGAAGAAGGCAGCATCCGGCTTCCATGGCTCGCGTGATAATTCGGGGTGGAATGAGAAAGCACCGGTGCCGCCGTCCACTGTATGAACGTTATGCGCAGGGTCCAGCGCCCGCCGTCCTGGGCTCTCGTTGATGACCGATGTTGTGCAGAACTGGCGGGCGAATCGGCCGAACCTTTCGACGTCGGTATGGAACCCGCGCAGCAGCAGCGCCCCGTGGGCCTTGTACAGCGCGACGATTCGTGCCGGATCGACGGCGAGGATATCCTTCACGTCATCGGGCTCGATCAGTATATACGGGCGGCCCAGCGCGGGCAGGCTGACTTTCGGCATGTTGACAACGGGTAGCCGCTGATCGGTCCTTGGGCTATACTCTATCGCATATGGCTCTTACACTCGCCGATCTCCTCGCCTCCCCGGATCATTATCTTCATTCGTTCGAGGGCGAGGTCGCAGTGTTCGTGCCGATGAGCCGCGCTGCCTATCACCGCTCCATCTTTCTGGATGGTCGGATCTCGCCGGAAGGGGAGGGTGCGCTGCGGGTGCCGCTCGCGACGTTCCAAGACACCGTGGCGCGCGCTTCCCGAACGGGATGGGTATTTCATGTGGCTCATTGCGGGTCGACCCTGCTCGCCCGCGCTCTCGACCAACCAGCCACCAACCTGATCCTGCGCGAGCCGCTGGCCTTGCGCCAACTGGCGCTTGCGCCTGACCAGAGGCGCCTGGCTCTGGTCGCGGCCATGCTGGGGAAACGCTATCGGCCAGAGGCACCGACGATCGTCAAGGCGAACGTGCCGGTGAATTTCATTCTGCCGCAGCTGGTGGCGCTCGATCCAGGCGCGCCGGCAATTTTCCTGTATCTGGACTTGCGCGATTATCTCCTGGCGATCCTGCGCAGCGCCGATCATCGCGCCTGGGTGGGCCGCGTGACGCATCAGCTTGGAGGATATCTCGGCGACCTTACCGGATTGGGAATTGGTGAGTGCGCAGCGGCACTATGGTTGGCGCAGATCCGCGCTTACGCAAATGCACTTGCTGCCCTTCCCAACGGCCGAAGTCTGAATGCCGAACGGTTTTTTGCCGATCCGCCGGCAGTGCTGGCCGCCGCTGCCGCGCATTTTTCGGTTCCGATGGACACTGCGACTGTCATGGCGGTGGCGGACGGGCCGTTATTCGCGACTTATTCCAAGAATCCGTCGCTGTCGTTCGACAATACCGACCGGATTCGGCGGCGCGAGGAACTTCGCTCGTCGCTCGAGGAAGACATGGCCGCCGCCCAGACATGGATCGAGCGACACGGGCCGGATGCCTCGTCTACTTTGGGTAAACTGGCAGACGCGGATCTCCTTCGATGATTGCGTGCCTTGGCTGAACTTTTGGTTCAGCGCAGCCGCATGCCGCGTACCGACCGCAGCCCCTCGACCGCGATAAAATAATTACCCATCGTCCCCTTTCGGATGCGGACCTTGTTGCCTGCCTTTGGGGGAAACGGCATTGGGTCGGTCGTAGTCCACAGCGCATCGCCTTCGGCTACCCGCAGTTCGACGCGTCCATTGGCGGTGCCGCGGACGGAGGTGATCGTCGTTTCTATTTCCTTAAAATCACTCTGCTCGGCCACGCGCGCACTATTTGAATCGCCCTGATCACCGTCGAAAAGCCCGATGCGCGGCAAGGTGAAGCCGAACAGCGAGCGCCGAGCCGTTCGCACATCCTGTCGGCTGACGATCGTGACTTCTTTGTTCTTCACCGCCGCTTCGAGATCGCGCGCTGCCGCATCGAAGCAATCGGCGCGGGCCTGTGCCGCCGTGAGTGTGCGGCAATGTGCGAAGGCCTCCAGGACGACAGGCCCCGTAACCGATTCTGCCTCTGCTTCGCCAGTACAGCAGAGAACCATCAATGATGCTGCGATCGCGTGCCCCTTCATCCGAACCCCATCAATTAAAAATTTGAAACTGCATCTCGCCAAGACGTTGGCAACATCAAGCCCTGCAAACGGTTATAGTTTACTTGCCGGACGATCAAGAAGTTCGTCGAACTGTGATTAATTTGCGACATGTTACAAGTATATTTCAAAATTTTTGCGATGCTGGTTGCGGCGCGGCAAAAGCGAATTAGCCTCACCCCATAAGCCATAGCACGGCCGAGATAAGCCGCCGCAAGGTGCATGTTCCGGGGCATTTGGATTACTACAGGGGACACGTTCATGTTCATTCCGTATCGTACGCGCCTGTTAAGCTCGACATTGCTGCTCAGCGCCGCTTTAGCTGCCAATCCCGCATTTGCGCAGGCCGAGGCTCCCGAGGCTCCACCCGCCGCCGAGGACAACACGAATACCATCGTCGTCACCGGTACTCTGATCCGTAATCCGAACCTGAAATCGTCAAGTCCGGTATCAGTGATTGGTCAGGAAGAGATCAGCCTTCGCCAGGTCAACAATGCCGAACAAATCCTGCGCGATCTACCTGGCGCCGTTGCCAGCATCGGCTCGGCCGTCAACAACGGCAACGGCGGTGCATCGTATGCGGATCTTCGCGGCCTCGGCAACTTCCGCAACGTCATCCTGCTGGACGGCAACCGCATCGTTCCTTCCAGCGCTGTCGGCCGCGTCGATCTCAACAACATCCCCCTCGCGCTGATCGAACGCGTCGATACGCTGACCGGCGGTGCTGCGACCACTTATGGCGCAGACGCGGTCTCGGGCGTCATCAACTTCATCACGCGGTCCGATTTTTCGGGTATCGAGGTGAACGCGTCTGAGCAGATTACCGAACAGGGCGACGGTGAGAATAACCGTATCGACATCACCATCGGTAGCAACTTCGACGATGGTAAAGGCAACGTCGTCTTTTCGGTTGGTTACCAGCATTCGGACCCCGTTTATCAGTCGGACCGCAAGTTTTCGAACAACAACTATACTTCGACATCTGGCGGTGTCGGCGGCTCGGGGACGACCGTGCCGAGCCGTTTCACGATTGGCGGGCTAGCTGGTGAGGGCAACCCGGGCTTTGTCTCGGGCAACCGCCAGATCAATCCGACTACGGGCGCACTTGGCGCAGTAACGCCGTTCAACTTCAACCCGTACAACGTATTCCAGACACCGTTCAAACGGTTCAATATGTACGGCGCCGGCCACTACGAGGTCGCCGATAACGTCGAGATCTACACGCGCGGCTTGTTCTCCAAGAACACTGTCAGCACGATCATCGCTCCATCGGGCATTTTCGGAACCAGCCTGGCGATCCCGTTCTCGAATCCGTACCTGCCCGCTGCGGCGCGGGCTACGTTCTGCGCCAACAATGCCACGTTCAACGCGGCGGGTGTGCGCCAGGCACAGCTGACGACGGCGCAGTGCGACGCGGCGGCGACGGCGACGGATATCAACGACCCCAACTTCCGGTACTTCACGGCAGCCACGAACCGTCGAACTACTGAAGTCGGTCCTCGCGTCTCCGATTACACTACCCAGATCTTCGACTATCGCGCCGGGATCAAGGTGGGCATCACCGATTCGATCGACCTCGATGTGTCAGGCGGCTACGGTGAGTCCGAGAACCAGCAGACGATCCGCAACTATGTACTCGCATCAAGGGCCGTGTCAGCGGCGTTTGCGACGAACACCGCGACTTGCCTTGGTGGGGCGCCGGGCGGCGCTGCGATCAATGCCGGTTCGGGCTGCGTTCCGATCAACCTGTTTGGCCCCGAGGGTTCGATCAACGCGAACCAGGTCAGTTATCTGACCGCGGACAGCACGTCGACAAACCGGGCATCGCTGGCGCAGGCTCGCGCACTGCTTTCGGGCGATATCGGCGTCTCCTCCCCCTTTGCCGAAGATCCGATCGGCTTCGCGCTCGGCGGCGAGTTCCGCAAGTATAAGGCTTCGCAGGATTCTGACATTCTGTCGCAGACACCTGGCGAACTCGGCGGCTCCGGTGGCGCTTCCCCGACCTTCACCGGTGGCTATGAGGTCTATGAGGCCTATGGCGAGGTGATTGCACCGCTCATCACCGATCGGCCCTTCTTCAGGAGCCTGACGCTTGAGGGTGGCCTGCGCTATTCTTCCTACAAGGTGAAGGCAGCGGGATCGCCCAGCTACGAAACCTGGACTTACAAGGGCGCGGCAACCTGGGAACCGACCGATGGCCTGAAGCTGCGCGGCACCTATCAGCGTGCGGTTCGCGCGCCGAACATCAACGAGTTGTTCGCCCCGGTTTCGACCGCGCTCACCAATCTGTCTTACGATGCCTGCGCTGGCTCGGCTCCGCTGACGAATGCCAACCTGAGGGCGGTCTGTCTCGCCCAGGGCGCGACGGCGGCGCAGATTGGTAACATCGAGACTCCGACGGCGGCTCAGGCCAACTTCACCGGCGGCGGCAACATCAACTTGCGCCCGGAGAAGTCTGACTCGTATACGCTTGGTGTAGTGTTCCAGCCCAGCGTCGTGCCGCAACTGTCGATCACGGTCGATTACTATAATATCAAGATCGTCGATGCTATTTCGCAGCCGACGGCAGGCGATGCGTACAATCTTTGCTTCGGCGACGCCGAGGGCAGCGGCATTACCGCCGACAGTGCGACCAATCCACTTTGCACGCAAATCCGACGCAATCCGGATTCGGGCGCTCTGGACGGTGACCCGGCGACCACGCCCGGCCTGTTCATTCTCCCAAGCAACCTGGGCCGGATCAAGACCGACGGCATCGATCTTGGCATCAACTATCGCCGTGACCTTGGCTTCGCAAAGCTGAGCTTCAGCTTCCTGGGCAACTGGACTCACAAGTCCGAGTTCCAGGCGACGCCGGTTTCAGACGTGCGGAGCTGTGTAGGCCTTTACGGACAGAACTGCGGTTCTCCGGGTTCGGCGGGGCCGAGCTCGAGCGCCGGTTCGCTGCAACCGAAGTTTACCTGGAACCAGCGCACGACGCTGACCTTTGGCGAGGTCGACGTTTCGCTGATGTGGCGCCACATCAGCAAGATGAAGGTCGAGGATGGCGTGACGACGTTTGAGGGCACGCTTGAAGATGGTTCGCTTGCGGGCAAGGACGTAAACTTCGGACGGATCAAGGCTTACGACTATTTCGACTTGGCCGCCCGTTTTGGCGTTAGCGACAACTTCGACCTGACGCTCACGATGATGAACATGTTCGACAAGCAGCCGCCAATTGTTGGTGGCACCGTGGGCTCGACCACGTTCAACAGCGGCAACACTTATCCGTCGACGTATGACACCCTGGGTCGCCGTTTTGCGGTGGGCGCTCGCCTGAAGTTCTGAGCAAACGCTTAGAAATGGTCTGAAAAAGGGGTGGGCTTCGGCCTGCCCCTTTTTTTCGTGTGAGGCCGGCGGCTGTGGCTTCAGGGTTCGAAGCCAAACTTTTCCACCCAGGGAGCCAGGATCGGCAGGGCCGGTGCCAGTTGCGCGGCATAGCGGTGCCATTGGCCGCGGCCATCATATAAACCGCGCCGGACTTGCGTCACGCTTGCTGTCTGGACACCGCGAGCCTGCGCGGTACGGTCGAAGCGCCTGAACGCCTCGGTCCATTCCAGCCCGACGAACGCCGCCATGGCGCGTACCGTGTTCTCGAAATCGGCAACCAGTCGGTCGTACCGGACTTCGTGGAAGGCGAGGGGCAGACGCTCGCGACACCGCTCGGTTAACTGCATGAGCGCAGCATAGTGGCTTGCCGCTTCAGTGAGATCGCTGAATGCCCATGCGGCCGGACTCGGGGTGAAGTTGATCCGGAAGCAACTCAGCACGATGTCGCGTGGATCGCGGCGCATCACGAGGATACGTGCCTCGGGAAACAACCGGGCAATAATAGGCAACTTGATGCCGCCGAGCGGATTCATATCGACAAAATGCTTGCCTACAACATCACCGCCGTAGTCCGTCACGCGGCGCCAGTAAGCTGCCCGCAACGCCGCGACTTGCGACGGATCCAGGGCATCGAGATTGGGCATGGTGCCGTCGTTCATGACAAGCACATCGTCGGTGTCCGCCAGCGTGTCACGTTCCTCCAGCGCGATAACCCCGGGCGCGCTCGCCAGCACATTCTCGACCAGAGTAGTGCCCGATCTGGGATAGCCCAGCAAAAAGACGTGGGTCGCTGCCTGGCCGGGAGTCGGGGGGAGTACGGACGGAAGTTTGGTTTTTGGCGCGGCCTCGACCTGAGCCATGATCGTCTCGATATAGGTTCGATGTGAGCGGCGGTCCGGGGCAGGGCCCAATATCGGCGCATAGACCGATCGGAAATTGTCCTGGGCTTGCGCGTAGCTGACGAAAGCCTGCTCGGTTTTTCCTTGCCGGTCGAGCGCGTCGCCCATCAAGGTCAACGCCCGGGTTCGGTCATCGCCTCGGATTTCGGTGCCTAGAAGTGCAGCCAGCCTGTGTTCGGCCCCGGCACCGTCGCCAGCCTCAATGGCAAGAGTTGCCAGCGCACAAGTCGCCGCATGATCGTGAGGTTGCAGTGCGAGTGCACGACGGGCGAGTTCGCGCGCATCAACCGCTTCGCCGCGTTTGGCAGCAGCGTCCGCCAGCCTTCCCAGAGCAGGAGCAAGCTGTGGGTCGATCGCCAGCGCGCGCAGGTAGCTATCGCGTGCCGCTGCCTCTTCGCGCATCGAATCGAGTGTGTATCCACGCTCCAGCCAAGCCGCAGCATGGCGCGGTTCGGCGGCAACGACGTGATTGAGGACAGCGAGAGCCTTCTCCAACCTTCCTTCCTTGCGCAGCACCGCGCCGATCCCGCCGAGCACCATCACATCGCCCGGTGCAAGCGCGAGCGCCTGTTGCAGCAGGCGGTGCGCGCCCAGATAATCACCAGCTTCCTCGCGCCGCCATGCGGCCAGATTCAGAAACAACGCATTCGTTTCGTTCTTGGCCAAGGCCGCTTCGGCAAGTTCGGCCGCGCGCGCAATGTCGCCGGCGGCAAGGGCGTTTTCGATCGCCGCGTGGGCTTTGGCTCGCCTGCTGGCAGAGAAAGATGCTGAAGAGTTCTTGCGCATATAACTCCGAATACCGTCCTGTCTTTACCCTCGTAACGACCTGTATTATCTTCTGCGGTACTTTGTAGGGAATACTTTCATGATGCGATCAGTAGTCGCGGCCGTCCTGTTTTTGACCAGCGCCGCGGTCGTTAGCGCTGCCGAACCCCCGAAAGCCGATGAGCACGAGAAATCGTCCGACAACGGTGAGAAGATGATCTGCAAGCGCTTCGCTGCGACCGGCTCGCTCGTCAGCACGTATCGCACTTGCAAGACGAAGCGCGACTGGGAAAGAGAACGCGATGCGGCGCGATCAGTGGCCAACGGTGTCAATTCCTGCGCCAATCAGGGAAGCACCGGCTCCTGCTGATTGATGGGCTGGCGTCATGCGCTGACCTGATCCTCGCCCGTCGCACCATAGGCGCCGATGGCCTGATAGAGGGATGTCAGCGCGGCGCGTTCATCTGCGCCCAACTCCGGGTGCCAGATTTCGAACAGCAGGACGACACGTAAACCATCGCTCTCGTTCCAGGCTTCATGTTCTATCGTGTCGTCGAATATCATCATGCGGCCTTGCTCGACCGCGCGCTTGTGATTTCCGACCCGCAGCGAGCAGCCCGCCGGCACGATTAGCGGTAAATGGCAGATCAGCCGCGTATTGAGCATGCCGTGATGCGGCGGAATATGCGTGCCGGGCCGCAGCGCCGAGAAGAGTACCATCGGCGAGCGGCCGGCAATATGCGGGATTGGTAATCCGTCCAGTGCGGCAATCGTCGCCGGAAATCGGGCGACGTTCTCGGATACTGGTGAACCATTGCGATAGAGGTGGAGCGCGCTCCACCGCGGATCTGCCAGCAGCGGATGACGCTTGGCAGGGCGGTTCTCCTCGGCGGTCACGTAAGGCGTCAGCGCCCCTTTGTCGGCGATAACCGCCTCCAATTCCGTGCGGATCGCCGTTGCCTTGCCCTCAAGCGCAGGAGCCCATGCGAACTCGTCGCGCTCGAAGAATGCGCGTTGCGGCAGGCCTGGGTAATAGAAGCTGGTCGGTTGTTGCAGTTGCACTTCAGCGCGCCCGGCGAGGATTTCAAGCGCCTCGGTGAAGCGTGGTCCAGCCGTGGATGGCACGATGCCATCTTCCCGCATATGCTGGTCAAGGTGTGTTTCGAACACCGACCCTGAACGAGCGACCGCCGTTTCGGCCCGGCGCAGCATGGCAAGCAGGTCGGCGGGGAGCCGTCTCGCGCGCGGCGCCTGCTTCAATGCCGCCTGATACCAACTGACCGCCGCGCGTGCATCGCCGCGGCCGGCCAGCAGATCACCCCGCATGATCAGCGCGTAGAGATTTGTTGGCTCTGCAGCGAGAACGGCGTCCAGCGCGCGATGAGCTGCCGGACCATCCCCAAGTATCGTACAGGCTTGTGCCAGCAGCAGTCGCATCTGGTGCGTACCGCGCCCCGCCGCGTCGATGGCGTCGAATGCCGCTCGCGCCGCTTGCGCATCCCCTCGCTGCAGCGCGGAAATCCCGGCGTGAAGAGCGGTGGCAGGGTCCATGGCTATCGCGGCGCCTCGTCGAGCAGGGGGGCTGGGAGGCGCATGTCGATCCGGGCGGTCTGCGCCACAACTTCGGTCCAGCGCACTACCTTGTCGATCTCCTCGGCGTGGATATGCTCGGCGGCGTGATGCTCGGCAACGCGATCGGCGGCGGCGAAGGGAGTATCGAACTTGGAGTGGCGGCTAAAGGCAGGGCCGGCAAGGATCTCGCCCAGTTCTGCTGCATCGAGCGGGAGCCCGAACAGTGCGGCAAGCTGCTTCATCGCGGCGGCTGGGTCGCCCATCAGGGCGGCGCTGCTCAGCGTGCGGACGCGATGCGGCCCGAAACGTTCGACCAGCCCGGTAAACAGTGCGTGCTGCGCCAGCCACCCGACTGCCGCGACCTGGAGGTCGCTCTGTTCGAGATGATCGCGCGCGGTGAACCCAAGGTCGACCAGTCTATCGTCCAGCAGACCCAGCAGCAGGGTGCGCACCCACAGCCGGCCGTCGAGCCCCTTCTTGGCGATCGAGGCAAGATAAGTCCGTAACGGCGCGTGAAGCAGCACCGCGCGAGACTGTGGGCGCAGCGCCAGCATCGCAGCCGCCATGCCATTTGCGATATTCGATGGCTTCACGACCACCGCCTCACCCGGTGAGAACGGGCGCGCCAGCAAGGTGAGGACGCCGTCCAGCACGCTCGCCATGTCAGGGCCCTGGCCGCCGCGTCGGCGCCAACCCACGATGTCGTTGAAAATGACCGGCTCCTTGAGCCCCATTGCCCAGCCCGGCCGGTCGAAGGCACGGGCAATCAGGGTCGAGCAGCAATAAGCCGAATGGAACACGAAATGGATCGGTGCAGGCGGGGGTGCCATCGCCAGGGCATCACTGCGGCGGATGACCAGCGGCGTGAGCCCAGCGGGAATGAATTCGTCGGTCAGGAAAGACGCCGTGCGGTGAACCGCGCGCGGCACGGCCATGAAATGCACAGCGTCGTGCCCCGGATCGTACCGATGTGCGAGCCACTCGGCGTCCGCGATGGAGGCGGGCTGAGGGGGGAAAGTCAAGTTAAGCCGTCGGACATCGCACCAAGATTTGCAGGCTCTCGGCTGTTTGTCCAGCCACGGTTGCTGGGTATAGCTGCGACCATGAATGAGATCGAGATTCGGCGCGCGTTGCATATTGCCGCTGACGCCCAGCGGAATGGCCGGAACGACCAGGCAGCACATCTCTATCGCGATGTGCTGGCGCGGGCAGGCGAGCAGCCGACTGCGTTGAATGCGCTTGGCATGAACGCGCTTGCCGCCGGCGTCTACGGTGAAGCGGCTGACCTGTTCCGGCGCGCAATCGCCGTCGATCCGAAGGCGGTCAATCTTTGGATGAATCTCGCCACGGCACACCGCCGGCAAGACGATACAGCGGGTGAGAAGGCGGCGCTGGATGGCGCGCTGGCCTGTGACCAGCGCCATTTCATGGCCACGGTCCGCTTGGCTGAACTGTTCGAACGAACCGGAGAACCGGCACGTGCGACCGAGCGGTGGAGCGGTGTATTGGCAATGGCGCCGCTGATCGACGAACGCTCGCCGGCGCTCGAGACGCTGTTTGCCCATGCTCGCGATTACGTCACGCGCCAGCAGGCTGATTTCGCCGAAGCCGTCGACACCGGACTGGCGGCCATGCGTGCAGAGCAATCGCCGGCGGATCGGCGGCGTGTCGACGCCGGCATCGACCATCTGCTTGGGCGACGGCAAATATACCCCAATATCTGCGCCGGCCTGCATATTCCGTTCCTGCCGGCTGACGAGTTCTTCGAGCGGGGCCACTTTCCATGGTTCGGGAAGATCGAGCAGGCGACCGGTGGGATACGGAGTGAGCTTGAGGCGCTGCTCAACACGCAAACGAGCGGCTTTCAGCCTTATGTGGCGATGGCGCCCGGCACACCCGCCAATAAATGGTCACCACTCGACCACCGGCCGGACTGGAGCGCATTCCATCTTTGGCGCAATGGCCAGCGCAATGACGACGCCTGCGCTCGCTGTCCGCAGACCGCTGCTCTGGTGGAGGCGTTGCCCCTGGCGCGTGTACCGGGCCGCGCACCAACGGTATTCTTCTCGCTACTGCAGCCGGGCACGCATCTGCCAGCGCATACGGGGGTGAGCAATATGCGCACGATTGTCCACCTGCCACTCATTGTCCCAGATGGATGCGCCTTTCGCGTTGGCGGAGAAACGCGCATCTGGCGGACGGGCGAAGCGTGGGCGTTCGACGACACGATCGAGCATGAAGCGTGGAACCGCTCGGACAAACCCCGTGCGATCCTGATCTTCGACGTTTGGAACCCGTACCTGACGACCGGAGAGCAGCAGTTGCTGCGCGAATTCTTCCCGATCGCAGATCGCAATGGCCAAGATTTGCGGATGGACAGGTCGGATTGATAGCCTTGCAAGTCGACTGCTGCCATCAAAGATGTTCTCGGGCTACGGGAGCTTGGTCAATCTCGACGTTCCACGACTCATCTAAAATGCTGGCTGGGGCGGCAGGATGCGAACATCGGGAGCAACTATTTTCAAAAAAATTTATTTCAAAATATATATCACATGAAATCGAGAAAAATCACATCACATATGATCATGTTTGGGGTACATTGATGCGTAATGATCTGTGATGTTGATTTTTCCAATCTATTCATTGCTGATTGCTAGACGGTAAGGAATTTATTTGATCTAAAGTGCGCGATATCTGTATCATCAATGATGAATGCGAGCATTGATTGAACTGGAGATTTAGGGCTCCCGGCGTAAGTCGTGGGTCTTCTGGCGGTTAAGGCGGACCACGGATTATGAGCATGCTTACGCCGTGCCGGTGCGGCCGCAAGTAGGCCAGATTCGCCGGAACCGGTCAATCGCAAGTTAGACAGTTGCTGGTCGGCTACGCGCCCATTTGAGCCGTACCGCTCCTCGGTCAATCCTCTTAAAAGCAGCCGGGCCGGATAGTGCAGCCGTCTTGCGCTGAGTGGCTCCGCCAAAAGTATATACCCGGGCCTCATAGCTCTGAGTGAAAGCGTTCACAGAGGAGATGCCCCAGACGCACTGGCGCCAGCGTAAATTCCGGCCGCCGGACGTTGTGAATCTGCCTTGAAGACCTGCAGATCAGCGGCGCCGTAAATGACTTTGTTCGACGAAGTGCCGCGGCCGTCGAAACGGGTGAAACGAGAAGCATTGTGGAGCGCTCCTGCCCGCACCCACATCTGACGATTTTGCGGGCCAGCGGGTCGCAGAATGCCGACTTCGGCAATCTTCAAAAACGCCCGCACCCGGTGCGCCGAATTGGAAACCACCTGGAGTGGCCTCAATCTCGAACGGTCTGCCAAAAGGCGATACGCTGCGCTGAATGCCCGCCTTCGCGTACAGCCCCCGCTGTCCGTGAATAGTCACGTTCACTCCCGGCGCTGCGACCGGATCGCCGCTGAGGCCAGCTTGGATGGGGATCAAACCGCCGAGGCCCGCCGCCAGAACCGGGCCACCACTGGTGAAAAGGCCGACATATTCGTAGACGTTGGATAGGTAGCCCGCTTTGATCTCCAATTTGCCGACGAACGGCCTTTGATGCACGGAGAGCGTTCGTAACCGGATAGTATTGGGCGCGTTCAGGCGCAGGCTGGAAGCAAAGGCCACGACGCCGGCGGTGACTGTCGTGTTGGGAAGGCCAAGCTTGTCGGCGCGCCACGACAGGTTCATGCTGTTGGTGGAACTCTGCAGGGTGAAGCGCTGCCCGTTGTAACGTTGCGGCCGTCGGGGCTGCCCGGTGTCATTCAACTGCGCCACGAAGATATTCGCGCTTCGCATCGTGAGGGACACGTTTTGCGCTGCAAGTGCACTTCAGAACCTCCTCCCCGTATCACGCAGAAGCGTATCTCCCGTTCCGGGAAACTTTGTAGTGACGCCGGCTCTTCCGGAGCATCGAACGAACGAAAATCGGGCGTTACCTGAAGCGGCTCATCCGGTTACGCATCCCGTGCACAACACATCATCCGGAGTCGGCTGCGGCTTCTCCGCAGCGCAGGCAGGAAGCGCAAATCACAGTAGTCGCCAGTGATATGGCGTGGGCTAGGCAGCGATGGACGGGTAGCGTGTTGATTGCCACTGAGATGTGACCCGGGATTACCATTGAGAATTGACCCGGGTGGGTATGAGTTATGTGCTGCCGTTGACCGGCAGGTTCAAGATGCGGGCTTCTCCTTTCTCGCTTTGGGCGCAG
>NZ_CACSJO010000029.1 GCF_902706195.1 Novosphingobium sp. 18050
CGCCCAGCCCGCCCAGCGAGGCATCGACAACGCGGGCGCCCGCCGCCACCGCGATCCACGCATTGGCAAGGCCGGTATTGCGGGTGTTATGGAAATGAACGCGCACCGGGATCGGCCCAACTGCGGCGACTACCGCCCGTACCAGCGCATCGACTTCTCCGGGAGAAGCCACGCCGATAGTGTCGGCCAGCGCAATCTCGCGCGGGGAAGCCTCGGCCAGCTTGCGGGCCATGGCGACGACATGGGTATGCGCGACCTCGCCCTCGAACGGGCACCCGAAGGCGGCGCCGATGGTCACCTGCCCGCCTTTGCCCGCCGCGATGGCGTTACGGACGATGCCGGAGGCGACCATGACGGACTGGTCGCTGGTCTGGCCCTGGTTGCGCATGGCGAAGGTATCGGTTGCCACGCAGACGGCGCCGGCTTCGTCGATCCCGGCTTCCAGCGCGCGGTCCAGCCCGCGCTGGTTCATGACGAGGCCGATGTAGGTCACGTCATCGCGGCGCGGCAGCATCGCCACCAGTTCGTCGGTGCCCGCCATCTGCGGCACCTTCTTGGGGTTCACGAAGCTGCCAACCTCGATCCGGCGCGCGCCGAAAGCGATGGAGCGGGCGATCATCTCGGCCTTGTCTTCCAGCGAGACGAGGACTTTCTCGTTCTGCAGCCCGTCGCGCGGGCCGACCTCGACGATTTCGATCATGCAGCCTGCTCCAGGATGGACAGATAAGTGATGATCGCTTCTTCCGAAACGACGTCGGCGTATTTGGCGTTCATGTCGAACAGGTTGGCTTCGTGGGGGCCGGGGTGGCGATCGCCGCAGCCCTCGGCGACGACGGCAGTGCGGAACCCGTGCGAGACGGCGTCGACGCAGCTGGCGCGCACGCAGCCGCTAGTCGACAGGCCGGTGAGGATCACCTGATCGATCCCGCGCGCAATGAGGGTTGAGGCCAGTGAGGTGCCGAAGAAGGCGCTGGGATACTGCTTGGTCAGCACCAGTTCGTCCGCGTGGGGCACAAGGCCGCGGGGCCACGCGCCCATCGCGCTGCCTGCCTCGAATGCGCGAAGGGCGGGCACCTTTTCGAAGAAGCGCCCGCCGTCGATGCCGCCGGGGTGGTAGATAACATTGGTCAGGATCACCGGCACGCCGGCGGCCCGCGCTGCAGCGCGCACGCGCAGGGCCGAGGCCAGCGCATCCTCGACGCCTGCATAGAGCGGGCTTTCGGGCGCGAAATAGGCCTCGACGAAATCGATCAGGATCAGCGCGGGCGATGTGCCGAACCCGGCCTTGCCGCCGAACGCGCCTGCGTAGTTTTGTGTCAACGCATCACTCATCGCCCGTCCCGGCTCCCGTTTATGCTGCAGGCTTGCAGCGAGCGATGCAGCCGAATCCCGATTACATCGCGCCCATTGCCATATCTCGCCTTTAGTATACAAATTTGAAGAAGGTCAACTGGTCATGAAAATGGCCCCGTACAAATCTTCGCTGCCTAGCCGCATTGCCGCGCGATACCGAACGAAATGGCGTCACCCGCTGAAATCCGTGCTTGTATGCAAATGACAGCATGGCAATCGCCACCCCAGCTTGCGCCCGGCGACCTCCACGTCGCGGAAATCGCATCGCTTCGCGGTTGCGCTGAAGCCCGGCGCGTGGTGCTTGGTGTACAGGACAAATTCGCAGCATTCCCCCGAAAGGACCGCATGGACCTCCCCCTCGCCACCAGCCTGATCGACGGCGCCCCCGACCGCTCGCAGGACGGTCACCGGCTCGAAGTGATCGACCCCGCAACCGAACTGCCGCTTTGCGAACTGGAAGAAGCCGATGCCCCCGCTGTCGACCGCGCGGTGCTTTCGGCCCGGCGCGCCTTTTCGGGCTGGTCGCGCATGGCCACCGACCAGCGTAACGACATCCTCTACGCCATCCACGACCGCCTCATCGCCGAGGCCGAGCCGCTGGCCGAGCTTGAGGCCCGCACCACCGGCCTGCCGATCCGCACGCTGGCAGGACTGGTGCGCCGAGCGGCGATCAACTTCCGCAGCTTCGCCGAAGTGGCCAGTACGCTATCGGGCGAAAGCTACAGCCAGAACCCGGACTATCTGACGTATGTGACGCGCGAACCGAAGGGCGTGGCCGCGCTGATCTCGCCGTGGAATGCGCCGCTGGCGCTGTCATCCATGCGGATCGCGACGTGCATCGCCTTCGGCAATACCTGCGTGCTCAAGCCGTCCGAATATACGCCGCAATCGGTGCTGCGCATGGTGGAACTGATGTATGAGGCGGGCTTGCCCGAGGGCGTCGTCAACGTCGTCAACGGGCGCGGCGCGGTGACCGGCGCGGCGCTGGTGGACCACGCAGAGATCGACATGGTCGGCTTCACGGGGGGCACCGCCACCGGGCGGCATATCATGGCGGCGGCAGGCCGGCGCCTGAAGCCCTCGATCATGGAACTGGGCGGAAAATCGGCCGCGATCGTCTGCGCCGACGCCGATTTCGAGCGCGCGCTCGACGGTACTCTGGCGGGCATCTATGCCAGCAACGGGCAGCAGTGCCTGGGTGGCTCGCGCCTCCTTGTCGACCGCCGCATCGCCGACCGCTTCATCGCCGAATTCGTGCGCCGCACCAAGGCTATGCGGATCGGCAGCCCGGTCGATCCCACCACCGAAATGGGACCGCTGGCCTTCAAGGCGCACCATGACCGCGTGCTGTCGTACCTCGATGTGGCATCGTCCGACGGCGCGGAAGTGCTGTGCGGCGGCGGCCGTCCCGAGGGGCTGGACAAAGGCTGGTACATGGAGCCGATCGCGGTTCTGGCCAACGACAACGCCAGCCGGGTGTGCCAGGACGAGATCTTCGGGCCGTTCGCCAGCTTCCTGATCTTCGACACGCTGGATCAGGCGATCGAGATCGCCAATGCCTCGGACTTCGGGCTGGTGGCCTATGCCTGGACTTCGGATCTGGGGACGGCGATGCGGTGCAGCCGCGAAATCCGCGCCGGAACGATCTGGCTCAACACCCCGATGATGCGCGAACTGCGCGCGCCGTTCGGCGGCTTCAAGGACAGCGGCACCGGACGCGACGGAGCGACCAGCAGCGCAGATTTCTTCACGGAACTGAAGACCACCAGCATTCCGCTGCGGGACGTGGCTCTGCCGCAGTTCGGGGCGGCAGCGAAAGGCTGACGGACGACGACAAGGAACACAAGAAAGGTCGCCGCATCGCTGCGGCGACCTTCTCGTTTCAACCCGCGCCGAGTTCAGGCGGTGAAGTCGATCTCTGCCGCGCCTCTGACGCTGCACAGGACACCGAAAGCCTCCAGTTCCGCCTCATGCGCCGCCAGCGAGTGCGCGGCGCAGGCGTCCGCGATCACTGTAACCGCAAGGCCGCGATCATGGCCTTCGCGCACCGCCGCGCTGATCGCCAGCGTGGTGGAGACGCCCGCGAGATAAAGCTCGGTAACACCGTGTTTTTCCAGTTCGGCGTCGAGGATGGTCTTCCAGAACGGGCTGACCTGATGCTTGAGGATAATCGCCTCGCCCTCAAGCGGTGCGACTTCGCCCGCGAACTCCACACCGGGCGAACCCAGTTGCAGCACGCCGAGTCCCTTGAACTGGCCGAACAGCGGCGAACGGGCCGGTGCCTCGGGCAGATCGGGCGCGCTGAAGGCCACGCGGACGTGGCCCACCGGCACTCCGGCGACGCGCGCCTTTTCCAGAGCGATGCCGGCGTTTGCGAGAACGCCGCGCCGGGCGATCTCGCCGGCCATGGGCTCATGGCTGACGAGATCGGAGATGAAGTCTATTAAAAGGAGGTACTTGCTCATGCGAATCCTCAGTAGGAGTAGCTCAGCGAGATTTTCCAGGTGCGCGGCTCGCCGGGGCTGCGCAGGCCGAAAGTGCCCAGGATGTTGCCGTAGACGTAATAGTTTTCCTTGAGCAGGTTCGATACCGAGAAGCGCGCTTCCAGGTTGTCAATGCCCGGAGGCGCCCAACCCACGTGTGCGTTCACCAGTTCATACGCGGGCATGTAAGTGATCGGCGCGTTGGTGCCGCCCAGGAATTTGCCGCCCTGGTAGGAATAGTCCGCCCCCATCAGCAGGTCGCCGTGGCTGGAGGGGAAGCGGCCCGAGAAGCCAGCCGCGCCCTGCCAGTGCGGCACGTTGGGCAGGCGATCCGCGCCCGATGTGGCGGCCGAACTGGCCGGATCGATCTTGAGGTACTTGTCATCGCCATAAGCGCCGGTTGCGAACAGGGTGAAGCCCTTGACCGGAGTGTACGAGAATTCGCCCTCGACGCCCTGGACACGCGCGGTGCCCGCGTTCTGGGTCAGCGCCGAGCCGTTGACGACGACGTTAGTCTGGATGTCCGAGAAGTCGTTGCGGTACAGAGCCAGATTCAGGCGCGCCTTGCGGTTCAGGAACTGGGTCTTGATGCCCAGCTCGTAAGCCCACACGGTCTGCGGATCGAAGCCGTTCTGGTAGTTGGTCGGGTTGGCCAGCGCGAGGTAGTTGAAGCCGCCCGCCTGGAAGCCGCGCGAGACACTGGCGTAGACGAGGACGTCGTCGGTGGCCTGCCAGTTGATGCCGAACTTGGGGGTCCAGGCTTCCGCCTTGCGGGTGGCATCGATGGCACCGTAGGTGCGGTTGGCAAGAACCGTGGTCAGGTTGTTCTGCTGGCGCCCCACCACCGACTTTTCCTCATGCGTATAGCGCAGGCCGCCGACGACCGAGAGGCTGGGGGTGAAGTCGTAAGTCAGCTGGCCATAGGCGGCGTAGCTTTCGGTCTTCATGTTCACCAGCTGCGGAAGCAGGTCATAGACCCCCAGCAGGATGTCCTGACGGCCCTGATGACCCTTTTCGCGGAAGTAGTAGAGGCCGCCGATGTAGTGCAGCTTGTCGCCCATGGTGTCGCCCAGGATCTGCAGTTCCTGTGTGATCTCGGTGCGGGCGGCCTGCGATTCCAGACGGTCGAAGCCGAGCGCATAGGGGCCGTCGACAGTGTTGGTAGGGCGTCCGGCGCTGGTGTCGGCCAGGAAGTCCTCGGTGGTGTGGATCACGCCGGTGATCGATTTCAGCGTGGCGCCGCCGATGTCGTAGCTGAGCGTCAGGTCGCCGCCGTAGGTCTCGGCATCGCCGTAGCCGTCGATCGGGCTGAGGTAGGTATAGGGGTTGGACGCCGCCGGGACGAGCGCGGCGCTGGTAGCCAGACCGATCGAGCCGTCGTTCTTCGCACGCGAATAGAACGCCGAAGCCGTAAGGCCGAAGGGACCGGCGCCGATATACTTGACCGCGGCGCGGGCGCCGTATTCCTTGGCGAAACCATAGTCATCCTTGCCCAGCGCCGGGGCGTTGAAGTAGCCGTCGCGCTCGTAATAGTTGCCGCTGACGAGGACCGACCAGTTGTCCGACAGCGGGGTCGACACGGTGCCCTTCAGGCGCTTCATGTCGTAGCTGCCGTACTCGGCCTCGAAGTCGCCGAAGGGCTTGTCGCCGGGCTTCTTGGTGACGTACTTGATCGCGCCGGTCAGGGTGTTGCGGCCATAGAGCGTGCCTTGCGGACCGCGCAGCACTTCGATGCGCTCAAGGTCGGCGAGGTCGAGGTTGGCGCCGGTGAGGCTCGCGAAATAGAGGTCGTCGATGTAGAGGCCGACGGCGGATTCGTAGCCCACCCAGGTGCCCGCGTTCTGGCCCGCGCCGCGCATGAACACGGTCAGCGTGGTGGGATCGACGGTGCCCTGCGCCACGTTGAGGCTGGGGGTGAAGCGCTGCAGGTCGGCGGTGCGGTTGATCTGCAGATCCTTGAGCGCGGTGGCGTCCATCGCGGTGACCGAGATCGGCGTCTTCTGCAGCGTGCCCTCGCGGCGCTCGGCGGTGACGACGATGTCGCTGCCGTAGCCGCCTTCAGGCGCAGGCGCGGCGTCCTGGGCAAAGGCCGGGGCGGCGCAGAGCAGTGCGGTAGTGGCGAGAAGCATCGCCGAAAACTTGGTCATGGTTCGCTTATCCCTTTAAAAACATTGTTATTATGATTGTGGTGGTGATCGGATCAGGAGTGCGGAATGTCCTCGAACAGGATCATCGCCAGCAGCGGTTCGGCCTTGCGGATGCGGCCGCTATCGGGGTCGACGCGTACGTCGATCAGCATCGGGCCGGCAGAGGCCTGGGCGGTGGCGATGGCGGCATCGAGTTCACCGCGCGTCGTCGCCACCTTTGCAGGGCAGCCGAAACCGGCGGCGATCGCGGCATAATCGACGCCGTTCAGATCGGTGTTGGAGGTGCGGCCGTAGACCAGCTGCTGGCCGTGATATTCCGTGCCCCACTTGCCGTCGCTGGCGACAAGCACGGTCAGCGGCAGGGCCGAGCGCGCCAGCGTGTCGATCTCCGCAAGGAAGAAGCCCAGCGAGCCGTCCCCGGTGACGAAGGCGACCGGCTTGGCGGCGCGGCCCTCAAGCCGGGCGGTTTCGGCCTCGGCGGCGGCCATGCCGACTGCGAGCGGGAAGCCCGCGCCCATCGCGCCGAATGGCAGCAGGTTGGAATAGGAGCGCGGACGGTGGACCCGCATCTTGGCATACGTGAAGTTCATCGAGTCCGCGCCGTCGCACACCAGCACGCGGTCTTCGGGCAGGATGGCGTCGAGCGCAGTGCCGATGGAGGCGGAGTGCAGGCCCTCGCCGTAGGTTTCGAGCAGCGCGTCGACGCACTCGGCACGCGGGGCCAGCGCCTCGGCGATCCAATTAGGATCACGGCGGAACTGCGCGGCGTCCAGTCCTTCGACCAGCGCGGCCAGCGTGCGTCCCGGATCGGCGACCAGCGCCAGATCGACGGCGGTGTTGCGGCCGATGGCCTCGGCGCTGCTGTCGATATGGATGAAGCGGGCCTCGGCGCCAAAGCGCGGGGCAAGGCCGTAGCCGAACCACATGTTCATCCGCGCCCCGACCACGATCACGAGGTCCGCCTGGTGGGCGGCGCGCTGCGCGTAAGGCCAGGGGTAGCCGGTGGGCGCCACTTCGGGAGCAAGGCCGCGGCCTAGACCGTTGCCGAGAACGGGTACGCCCATTGCCGCCAGCGCGGTCAGCGGACCGGCGGTGTCGGACAGCGCGGCGCGGTTGTCGGTCACCACGATCGGGCGCTGCGCTGCGCCGATCAGGGCCAGTGCGCTGTCGATGCCGGCTTCGTCCGCGCAGGGCAGCGGGGCGGGCACGAACGGCGCGCGCGGGCGGCTGGCGCAAGTCTTGTTCAGGAAATCGAGCGGCAGGACCAGCAGCGCCGGGCCGGGAACGCCCTCATTCGCCGCCTTGATCGCGGCGTGCATGTAATCGCCGAGACGGTCTGGCGAAGAGACGGTCCGGCTGTACTTGAGGAACGGCCCGGTCATCTCGTGCCGGTCGACATCGTACTGGATCGCCGGTTCCACCCAGCTATCGGGGAAGCGCGTTGCGATGACCACCAACGGCGTTTCCGCCTGCGCGGCGGTCATCAGCGCGGTCATGGCATTGGCCAACCCCTGCTCCGCAACGATGAGCGCGAAGCCGGTGCGCCCGGTGCGGCGGGCATAACCATCCGCAGCGCCGACCGTGCCGCTTTCATGGCGCCCACCGACGATGGCGACGCCCCGGTCCTCCAGAGCGAACAGCAGCGGCGCATGGGTCGCCCCGGCCAGCGCGAAGACGGTGCCGCAGCCCGTACCGACGATGGCATCCGCCAGATAGCTGGCGCAGGTCTGTTCCCCGGCCGGGATCGCCGCTGCCTCAGTCATGGGAGGATTCGAGAACAGGGTGGAAGCTGGTGTTGCAATTCGTCATGGCCCGAAGGCTGACACACATCCCGCACCGCAAGGAGAAGTGTTGCAGAAAGTTTTCACGGTGTGAATATGCATACAAATTAGGCATGAATTTTCCCCGAATGACTAATTTTTTGGCATCAAATTTTTTCATCTCGAATATTTAGCATACAAATTCGGGATGACGACCTCCGTCAGGTGGAAAGATCGTGCGGCGCGTTCGCACTGGGCGCACCAGTCGCTAGGGTCGGCGTCAGGCACATCCGGAAGAAGCCCCGTCCGCATTGACATGGAACAGCTGCGCATGACCGCACACACCCCTGCCCCTATTCCAGCCATCAGCAGCGCTGGGGAGTTCCGCCAGGGCTGGCGGGCGCTGGTCGCCTGTGGGGTGGGGCTGGCCTTCGGGCTTTCGCCGATCGCGCCTTATGCTTCGGGCATCCTTGCCAGCGCCATGCAGAAGGAACTGGGCTGGGCCCGGGCCGATATCCTTGCCGTGCTGATGCTGGCGCCCATCGTACTGGTGCTGCTGGGACGGCACGTCGGCCGCCTGATCGACAGGGTGGGGCCGCGCAAGGTGGCGATCGTCTCGACAATCGGCCTGGGCCTCGCAGAGCTGCTGGTCGCCGCTATCGGATCGACGCTGCCCGGCTATTATTTGGCCTGGGGCGTGCTGGCACTCCTTTCCATCGGCACCCTGCCGATGACCTATGCCAAGCTGCTCAACGGCTGGTTCGACCGTGCGCGCGGCCTTGCGCTGGGCCTTGCGCTGGCGGCGACGGGCCTGGCGGGCGTCGTCATGCCGTTCATGATGACCGCTGCGGTCCACGCTATGGGCTGGCGCGGCGGCTACCTTGCCCTTGCCGTCCTGCCGCTGGGAATCGCAGTGCCGGTGCTGCTGGCATGGCTGCGCGAGGCGCCGCAGATCGCGCCCGGCGCCGAGGGCCACCTGCAGGTCAGCGGCGTCACCGTGCGCGAGGCTCTGCGCGGCTATCGCTTCTGGGCGCTCGCCTTTGCGGCGCTGGTGCTGGCCTTCGGAGTCAGCGGTCTGGTGCCCAACCTGTTCTCGCTGCTGCTGGAGCGGGGCATTCCCGAAACCACTGCTGCGAGCGCACTGGCGGCGCTGGCGATCAGTGTCACGACAGGCCGCGTGCTGTCCGGGTTCCTGCTCGACAGGCTCTGGGCGCCGATCGTCTGCGCCGTGCTGGTCCTGCCGGCAGTGGCCGCGCTGGTCCTGCTGGTAACGCCGGGCCTCGGGGGCGGCGTGGTGATCGGCGCGGTGGTGACGCTGGGCCTCGTCGCAGGGGCGGAGTTCGATCTCGTCGCCTTCATGACCGCGCGCTATTTCGGGCAGCGCCATTTCAGCGAGCTTTACGGCATCCAGTATGCCGCCTTCGGGATCGGCGCAGGGTCCGCCCCGGCCGCCTATGGCGCTCTTCACGATCGGCTGGGCAGCTACGATCCCACCGTGCAGCTATCCATCGTGTTGCTGCTGGTAGCGGTAGCTATGATCTTCACGCTGGGCCGCTACCCGCGTGAATTCGCAGCCGCGCATTGAGCGCAAGGGGCCGACTTCGCACATTCCCGTGCGTTCAGCATCAAGACGCAGGCCATCAGCGCGGCTAGGGTGAGGGCCAAGTGCCCAAGGAGATCCAGCATGAGCGTCGCCGAAATCCCGTCCCCCGTACAGACCGAGGCCGCCTGGCGCGGGGACCGGCTGATGGAAGGCCAGGACTGGATCTATGAACTGAGCGCAGCGCAGGTCGTCGAGCTGGAGGAACTGGGCAAGCGCTTCCTTGAAGCCGATCCCGACCTTCGCTTCGTCCAGGCCGACGAATACCCGCTGGTCGCCTGCGCCGAGGGTCTGAAGTCCTGGCGCCATGATGTGGATTTCGGGCGCGGCTTCGTGCTGGTGCGGGGCCTTCGTTCGGACCTCTATTCCGATGCCCTTTCCAGCGCGATCTACTACGTGTTGGGCCTGCACATGGGCGATCCCATCCGCCAGAACGAGATGGGCGACCTGCTCGACCACGTCTACGCCACCTCCGACAAGACGATGGACGATCCCACCGCGCTGTCCTCCAAGGTACGCGACAAGCTGGTCTATCACTCGGACAGTTCCGACATCGTCGCCCTGATGTGCCTGCGCGGCGCCAAGGAAGGAGGCCTTTCGTGCCTCGTCTCGGGCGCGGAGATCTACAACGAGATCCTGCGCCGACGCCCGGACCTGGCGCACCTGCTGCTCCAGCCCTTCAACTGGGACTGGCGCCGGCAGGACCACAATGCCCCGGCCGATACCTATACCTCGCCGGTCGTGAGCGTAGAGGAAGGCGTGTTCTCGATGTACGCGGGTTCGCTTTATATCCTCACTGCGCAGGAATATCCCGGCGTGCCCAAGCTGACCGAGGACCAGATCGAAGTGCTGCGCCTCTTCGACGAGATCACTTATGAGCCCGGCATGGCCATCGCCATGGATTTCCGCCCCGGCGACATCCAGTGGCTGTCGAACTACGCCGCGCTCCATTCCCGCACCGAGTTCAGCGACTGGCCCGAACCGCAGCGCAAGCGCCACCTGCTGCGCCTGTGGCTGTCGAGCAGGACCGACCGCCCGGTGGTCCCCGGCTTCGGCAAGAACGGGGTAGTCCAGCACCGCGCCGAACATCGTGAAGGGAAGGAACATCCCGATGCGCGCTTCAGCCTGCGCGCGATGTCGGTGCCGCGCCTGATTTCCTAACGAAAAGGCGGGACGGCATCGCTGCCGCCCCGCCCATACCGGGAGCGATTGGAGGGGAGGCCGCTTGCGCTCGGCCCCGCTCCCGGATCTCGTCAGTACTTCACGCGCACGCTCATGCCGTAGAACTTGTCGTCGATACGGATGTCGTGCGGGAAGGCGGGGGTGTCGAAGTAGCTGTAGTACTTGCCGCCGTTGACGTTCACGCCGTCTACGGTGACCGTGATGTTCGGCGTCACGTCATAGCCGACCGAGAAGTCGAGGCGGCCATTGGCCTTCACCTTGTTGAACTGGACCGAGTCCTGCGAACCCGTCAGCGTGCCGGCACCGAAGGCGGTCTCGTTGTAGCCCGAACGCCAGGTGTAGACCACGCGCGCGGTGATCCCGTACTTTTCATAAAGCGCGCCGGCGGTGTAGCTGTACTTGGAGACGCCCAGCAGCTGCTGGCCCTCCAGCAGATCGCCCTTGGTCGTCACCTTGCTGTCCGCATAAGTGAACGTGCCCATGAGGCCGAAGCCGTCGAAGCCTTCGGGCAGGAAGTCGAAGAAGAACTGGCCTGCGGCCTCGATGCCCTTCAGTTCCGACGAACCGAGGTTGCGCGGCTGGGTGATC
Source organism: Novosphingobium sp. 18050 (assembly GCF_902706195.1). GTDB lineage: Bacteria > Pseudomonadota > Alphaproteobacteria > Sphingomonadales > Sphingomonadaceae > Novosphingobium. Next base: position 11,114 of record NZ_CACSJO010000029.1, read on the forward strand.
TGGTAGGTCTGGCCGTCGATCACCTGGATCGAGGTATCCGGCGCAACGCGGTCCTTCAGTTTGCGCATGTAACCTGCCAGCGAGACGTAGCTGGAACGGCCGAAGTAGTATTCGGCGGTCACGTCGAAATTGTTCGACTGCTGTGCCTTAAGGTCCGGGTTGCCCCCTGCGCCGGCCAGGATGACGTTCGGATTGCCGCCCGGAGCCGCCAGCGACAGGCCGGGATTGAGATCGCCGAAGGTTGGACGTGACACGGTCTTTGCATAAGTCGCGCGGAACTGCAGTTGATCGGTCGCCTTAAAGCGCATGCTGGCGTTGGGCAGGACGTAGATGTCGCTGGTGTCGCGATTGATCGGCACGAACAGGTCACTGCCCCCAGCCCCGCCGCCGATCACGCGCGAAGTGCCGTCGATGGTGCGGTTGGTGCTGACCACGCGCACGCCGAACAGGCCGTCGATCGACGAGACGTTGCCGATATCGAGCTGGTACTTGCCCTGGGCATAGGCCGCAAAGGTCTTCTCCGCCGCGTCGTAGTTGCGGGTTGGATCCCAGTCGGGGTCACCGGCCGGAGCGCCGTAAAGCGCGCGAAGATCATCGGTATTGTTCAGCAGGTAGCTGGCATTAGGCGTGTACCAGTGCTTACCGCCGTTGATGTAGGGGATCGAATCCGGCGAGCGGACCATGAAGTCAGATGGCAAGCCGACCGAGTCCACCAGCGTACCGCGGTTCGGGCCCGGGAACGAAGGACCGCCGGCAACGGCGCGGAATGAACCCTGACGGTCGCTATAGCGCGCGCCGAACTGCATCTGGCGCAGGAAGCTGCTGTCGATATCGAACGCAGTGTCGAGCTTGAAAGCATACTGGCGGCTGTTGGACTTGTTGAGGTCCTGGAACAGCGTGTTGGCGAAGACGAAGCCGTCCGAGGTTCCCAGCGGATTGCCCTGCATCACCGAGGTGCCGTGGCCGTTGTCGTCCACTACCACGTCAACCGCCGTGTTGTGCTTGGCGACGTCGACGATGATGGCGCGGTTCGAATTCTTCGACTGGATGTAGCTGGCATCGAATACGACGTGGACGGTGTCGGTGTTCCACTTCGCGCCGCCGCCCAGCACGTACTGATCGGTGCGCTGCCTTTTCGCCTGAGTACTGGTCAGCGCGTCCACCCCGTTGAACGTGGCCGACTTGGCGATGCACAGGTTCTGCGGCGCATCGCCGGCGCCGCCCAGGAAGCCGGCACCATCCACCGGAGCAGAGAAGCAATCGTCACCGGCGACGCCGTTCGTGATGCTGCTACCCGCGAACAGGTCTGCGAAGATGAAGTTGGTGGCGAAAGTCGAACGATAACCCGTGTAGACGCCGTCGAGGTAGAGTTCGAGTTCCGGGGTCACTTCCCACTGCAGCGCGGCGTTAACCTGCGGACGGGTGTTGTGCCCGGTGTCGGTGGTGCCGCCCACACACGTTGGCAGGACCAGGCCCGGCGCGCCTGCGGGGCCGTTGTTGCTCGAACGCGGATCGCAGTTGAAGGATACCGGGCGGCTGAAGTTGTTGCGCGCATAGGACACGTCGATCAGCGCGCCCAGACGGCCCTCGCCCACATCCCAGGTGTTGGCGATGAGCAGGCCGGCGGTGTAGCTGGTCTTGTCCGAAACACGGCCGTTGTAGACGCGCCCGTTCGCGGCGATGGTCAGGCCCTTGTCGAAGTTGAAGGGCTTCTGCAGCTTCATGTCGATGACGCCGGCAACGCCGCCTTCGACGAGGTTGGCCGAATTCGATTTATAAACGTCGATCCCGCCGATCGCCTCTGCGGGCAGATCCTGGAACGAGAAGCCGCGGCCCACGCCGGTGAAGATTTCACGCCCGTCAAGCGTCGTCAGAATGTCGCCCAGGCCGCGCACAATCGGGCTCTGGATTTCGTTGTTGAAGCCGTTGACGACCTGGACGCCGGCAACGCGCTGCAGCGCGGAGGCGACCGAGGTATCGGGCAGCTTGCCGATGTCTTCGGCGACGATCGAATCGACGACGAGGTCGGAGTTCTTCTTGACGTTGCGCGCGGCCTCAAGGCTGGCGCGCTGGCCGGTGACGACGATCTCGTTGCCCTCGGCAACTGACGGCGCTGCTGCGTCTTCAGCGACATCCTGCGCAAAAGCGGCAGGGGCGCAGGCCATCATGGCCAACACCGAAGATGTCAGGACGAGCGAATGTGTGATGCTTTTCATGTGCCTCCCTCCAGAAACCAAATCGGCCCCCTGTCGGGGCCTTGTCCCGGCTCATAGCTTTCACATTCTAGTCCGACAAGACATATTTGTCTGATAAATGAGTTGCCATGATAAAATCGCGATGGTAGCCGCTTTTTCAACGCTCTCGCGGCAACGCGCCCATGACGAACGAGCGGGTTTAAGGGAGGCCGACATTTCTTCCGCTGACGACAGCACCATCGCTGCAGGGTCCAGCCTGCGGTCGCGCTCCTGGTTCAACAACCCGGCCAACCCCGACATGACGGCGCTCTATCTGGAGCGCTATCTGAACTACGGCCTGTCGATCGAGGAGATGCAGTCGGATCGCCCGATCATCGGTATCGCCCAGTCCGGCAGCGATCTGGTGCCCTGCAACCGCCATCACCTTGTCCTGGCGGAACGCGTCAAGGAAGGCATCCGCGACGCGGGCGGCATTCCGATCGAATTTCCCACCCATCCGCTGCAGGAAACCGGCAAGCGCCCCACCGCCGGGCTGGACCGCAACCTTGCCTATATCAGCCTTGTCGAGGTGCTGTACGGCTATCCGCTGGACGGCGTGGTGCTGACCATAGGCTGCGACAAGACGACCCCGTCCGCACTGATGGCGGCGGCTACCGTCAATATCCCGGCCATCGCGCTGTCGGTCGGCCCGATGCTGAACGGCTGGCATGAGGGCGAGCGCACCGGCGCCGGCACCATCGTGTGGAAAGCCCGCCAGATGCTGGCCAAGGGCGAACTCGACTATGCCGGCTTCCTCAAGCTGGTCGCTTCGGGATCGCCGTCGACCGGCTATTGCAACACCATGGGCACGGCGACGACGATGAATTCGCTGGCCGAGGCGCTGGGCATGTCGCTGCCCGGTTCCGCCGCGATCCCCGCGCCCTACCGGGACCGGCAGGAATGCGCCTGGGAAACCGGGCGCGCCATCGTCGAAATGGTGAAGGCGGACCGCAAGCCTTCCGATATCCTGACGCGCGAGGCATTCCTCAACGCGATTCGGGTGAATTCGGCCATAGGGGGGTCCACCAATGCGCCGATCCACCTCAACGCCATCGCCCGCCACATCGGCGTGGAACTGACGCTGGAAGACTGGGAGACTAACGGCGCAGACGTGCCGCTGCTGGTCAACCTTCAGCCCGCAGGCGAATATCTGGGCGAGGACTACTACCGCGCCGGCGGCGTTCCCGCCGTGATGGGCGAGTTGTCCAAGGCGGGCCTGATCGACGGCGCCGTGCTGACAGCGAACGGACGCACCGTAGCCGAGAACCTCGTCGGCGTGCGCATTCATGACGACAAGGTGATCCGCCCGATCGACCGCCCGCTCAAGGAAGCGGCAGGCCTTACCGTGCTGAGCGGCAACCTGTTCGAAGGCGCGGTGATGAAGCTCTCGGTCATCTCTGACGAGTTCCGGGGCCGTTACCTGTCCGATCCCGCCAACCCCGATGCCTTCGAAGGCAATGTCGTGGTGTTCGACGGGCCGGAGGACTACCACCACCGCATCGACGAGCCGAACCTGGGTATCGACGAAAACTCCATTCTGGTGATCCGGGGCGCGGGGCCGGTCGGTTATCCCGGCGGCGCCGAAGTGGTGAACATGCGCCCTCCCGCCGCGCTGATCCGCGCAGGCGTTCACGCCCTGCCCTGCATCGGCGACGGGCGCCAGTCCGGGACCTCGGGCAGCCCCTCGATCCTCAACGCCTCGCCCGAGGCGGCGGTCGGCGGCGGTCTCGCCCTGCTGCGCACCGGCGACCGGGTGCGGATCGACCTCAAGGCGCGCAGCGCGAACATGCTGGTCGAGGAGGCCGAGCTTGAGCGCCGCCGCGCCGATCTCGCCAGCCTGGAAAACAGCATCACGCCAGAATCGCAAACGCCGTGGCAGGAAATCCAGCGGGACCTCGTGGGCCAGTTCGCGACCGGCGCAGTGATCGAATCCGCCGTGAAGTACCAGCGCATCGCCCAGACGAAGGGCCTGCCGCGAGACAGTCACTAGGGAGAGTAACAGTGACCACAGTGCGCATCATCGAACGCGACCGCGTCGACATGCTCGGCGAGGGCCTGTTCTGGTCGGCAGCGGACAGCGCGCTGCTGTGGACGGACATCATTGGCCAGCGTATCAACCGCCTGTACCCCGCGACCGGGCGGGTTGAGAGCTGGGGAGCAGGCGGTGCCGCCGGCTGGATTATCGGCCGGACGAGCGGAGGTTTCATGGCCGGCATCGGCCGCTCGATCACCAGGGTTACGCTCGATCCTCCCACGTTCGTGGCCGTGGCTGAAATCCCCGGCGAGCCGGAAACCAACCGCGTCAACGATGCGGTCGCCGATACGCAGGGCCGCCTCTGGCTGGGCACCATGCCGTTCTCCTGCGACGAGCCGGTGGGCAGTTTCTACCGCTTCGAGAAGGGCGCCCTCACCCGCGCCGCGCCGGATGCCTATACCATCCCCAACGGCCCGGCGATCGACCCCGAGGGCCGCTTCGTCCTGCACACCGACAGCGCGCTGGGCGTGATCTTCCGCTATCCGCTGGAAGACGGCGTACTGGGCATGCGCGAACCGTTCATCACGTTCGAAGACGGCTGGGGTTCCCCCGATGGCATGACCTTCGACGCCGAGGGGTACCTGTGGGTCGCCTGCTGGGGCGCATCATGCGTGACCCGCTTCGCGCCCGATGGCACGGTGGACCGGCGCATCGCCTTGCCCGCCACCCAGATCACCAACTGCACCTTCGGCGGCGAAGGGCTGGACCGGCTCTACGTCACCAGCGCCGCAAACGGCGTCGACGAGGAACTGGGCGGCGCGCTGTTCGAACTCGATCCGGGATGTAAGGGCCTGCCGCCCTGCCTCTACCGCGACTAAACAAGACTACGGGACTAGGAGGAGAGACAATGCTTCGGATTATGCCGACCGCCGCGCTGCTGTGCGCGGTTTCGACCCCCGCGCTATGTGCCGAGGCCAGGCGCGAAACCTTCGGCCAGATGCCGAACGGCACCAGCGTGGAAGCGGTGACGCTCACCAATGCCAAGGGCATGTCGGTACGGGTGATGACGCTGGGCGCTTCGATCCAGTCGGTCATGCTGCCCGGCAAGGACGGCAAGGCGGTGGACGTCGCCGTAGGGTATGACAGCCTCGACGGCTACGCCAGGGACGGGCAATTCTTCGGCGCCACCGTGGGCCGCGTCGCCAACCGCATCGCCAAAGGCAAGTTCACCTTCGACGGCAAGGACTACACCGTCCCCGTCAACAACGGCGCCAACTCGCTCCACGGCGGCACCAAGGGTTTCGACAAGGTCATCTGGACCATCCGCGAGATGAAGAAGGGCGCGAAAGCCAGCGTCACCATGCGCTATGTCAGCCCGGACGGCGACATGGGCTATCCGGGCACGCTGACCACCGACGCGACGTATGCTCTCGATGAGCAGGACCAGCTGACGATCACTTATACCGCCACCACCGACCGGCCGACGGTAGTGAACCTGTCCAACCACACGTACTGGAACCTCGCGGGGCCGGGCGCCACGGCGATGGACCACGTGCTGACGATCCCGGCAGAGCGCTACACCCCCACCGACTCCGGCTCGATCCCCCTGGGCGAGCACAAGAGCGTAGCGGGCACCGTGTTCGATTTCCGCAAGCCAACCCCGGTCGGCGCCCGCGTGCGCGATGGCCGGGACGAGCAGGTCCGCTACGCGCGCGGCTACGACCACAACTGGGTGGTGGGCGAAGGTGTGACGAAGGACGAGCACCTGATGGCCCGCGTCGTCGAACCCACCTCAGGGCGGGGTTTCGAGCTATGGTCGAACCAGCCGGGCCTGCAGTTCTATTCCGGCAACTTCCTGGACGGCACGATCACCGGCAAGTCCGGCCAGATCTACCGCGAGGGCGACAGCCTCGTCTTCGAACCGCAGCTGTTCCCGGATACGCCCAATCAGCCGCAGTTTCCGTCGGTCCGACTCGATCCGGGCAAGACCTACAGGAATGTCATGACCTACAAGTTCTTTACGCGATAAGAGGGGATTACCTGTGAAAACACTCGCAACCTGCCTGCTGGCGACCGTGGCGGCCCTCGTCGCCCTGCCCGCCGAGGCCCGCCCGCAGTGGACGCCCGCCGAAGCCAAGACCTGGTACGCCAGGCAGCCCTGGCTGGTCGGCTCCAACTTCGCCCCCGCCAATGCCATCAACCAGCTCGAGATGTGGCAGGCCGCGACCTGGGACCCCAAGCGGATCGACTACGAGCTGGGATTGGCCGAGGGCATCGGCATGAACACCATGCGCGTGTTCCTGCATGACCAGCTGTGGCAGCAGGACCCGGAAGGCTTCAAGAAGCGCATCGAAGAATTTCTGACGATCGCCGCGAAGCACAAGATCAAGCCGCTGTTCGTGCTGTTCGACAGCTGCTGGGACCCGGTTCCTGTGCTTGGACCGCAGCATCCGCCGATCCCCGGCGTCCATAACTCCGGCTGGGTGCAAGGCCCGGGCCTGCCCGCGATGCGCGACCCTTCGCAGGAAGGGCGTTTCAAGGCCTATGTGCAGGGCGTGATCGGCACCTTCGCCAAGGACGATCGTGTGCTGGGCTGGGACCTGTGGAACGAGCCGGATAACGGCGCCGACCAGTACAAGGGCCAGGAAGGCAAGCAGGAACTGGTCCTCGGCCTGCTCACCAAGGTGTATGGCTGGGCACGCGAGGCGGAGCCTTCGCAGCCGCTCACCTCGGGCGTGTGGCAGCATGACGACTGGAAGACGCCGTCCGCGCTCACCCCGATGGAGCAGTTGCAACTGACCCAGTCGGACGTGATCTCGTTCCACGACTATAACTGGCCCGAGAAGTTCCAGGACCGGGTGAACCAGCTCAAGGGCTATGGCCGCCCGATCCTGTGCACCGAATACATGGCGCGCGGCAACGGCTCAACTTTCGACGGCTCGCTGCCCATCGGCAAGCGCGAGAACGTGGCTATGATGAACTGGGGCTTCGTCGACGGCAAGACGCAGACCCGCTTGCCATGGGACTCGTGGAAGAAGCCCTACACGATGGAAGAACCCACGATCTGGTTCCATGAAGTGTTCCACACCGACGGCACGCCCTATCGCCAGGCCGAAGTCGACCTGATCCGCAGCCTCTCGGCAGCACCCAAGGGTGTGGTTCCAGCGCCGAAGAAGACGACAGCGGCCAAGTAAGGCTGGACATTTGACGGGGCGGCCGGGATGGAAAACACCATGCGTATTCCGATGATCCTGGCCGCTTGCGGTCTCGCCTTTCCCACCGTTCCCGCCGCCGCGCAAAGTTCGTCCGTCTGGGCCGGGGCATGGGGCTATGCACCTGCAGACAGCGGCGCAGGCGAACCCGTGCAGCCCGTCGGAACCTATCGCTATCGCGTGCGCCTCAGCCAGGCGGGGAATGCGATGCAGATGACCTTCAGCAATGCCGAGGGCGATGCGCCGCTGGCGATTTCGCATGTGACCGTCGCCAGCCCGGTCGGCACGGCGGGCACGGAACTGCTCGGCAATACCGTCCATCCCATCGTCTTCGGCGGCAAGTCCGGCATCGCCCTGCCCAAGGGCCGATCCGCCATCAGCGACCCGTTGGTCCTGCCGTTGATGAATGGGCAAGACGTGATCATAAGTGTCACGTTTTCCACGCCGACCCGGCCAGGACGCACCAACCTGGGCATGGAAATGGCCTTTGCGCCGGCCTCACCCCAGGCCGCCTTCACGCCGATCAAGGCCCGCCCCTATCTCTCGCTGGTCTCGGTGCGTGCGCCCGCAGCGCCCTGCACCGTCGTGGCCTTCGGGGACTCGATCACCGATGGCTATCTCGGCCTGTCCGCCCAGACGCGCGGCTGGCCCGGCCGCCTTGCCGAGCGCATGGCGCAGCTTCCCGCCGCCCGCCGCTGCGGTGTAGTCAACATGGGCATCAGCGGCAACCGCGTGCTTCGCGCGGGCCGCGCCACTTCCGCGCTGGAGCGCTTCTGGCGCGACGTGGCCAGCGTACCCAACGTGACCCACGTCATTTTCCTGGAAGGGATCAACGACATCGGCAACGGCGGCGCGGGCGCCGATGCGGTTTCGGCCGAGGACCTGCTGACCGGCTACCGCCAGTTCGTTGCCCGCGCTCATGCGCTGGGGATCAACGTGATCGGCGGCACCATCACTCCCGCGCTCAAGGCCGGGTACATGTCGCCCGCCAAGGAACAGACGCGCCAGGCCGTGAACACCGCGATCCGCACGGGCAAGCTGTTCGACGGCGTCGTCGATTTCGACGCGGCGGTGCGCAATCCCGCCGCGCCAGCGGACCTGCGGCCCGAGTTCGATCCCGGCGATCACTTGCATCCCAACGATGCCGGGTTGAAGGCAATGGGCGACGCGGTAAATCTGGCGCTGCTGACGCCCAAGGGGTGATAGCAGCCCTTCCTCTCCACCGGGGGAGGGGGACAATGCGAAGCGGGGTCCCCCTCCCTGTTCCGGGAGGAACTATGGCATCGGCGCTGGCACCGGATCGCCTGCGCGGGAAGGCACCGGGAATACCGGCATCCCGTCCTTGCTCCATTCCATGCGCTGCACGCGCGGCGAGCGGGTTTCGGTGCACTTCATGCCAGCCCCGTCGTTGCCGTGGTAGACGATCCACGTCTGCTTGCCGCCGTCGGTGGTGAAGAAGCCGTTATGCCCCGTCCCGTAAACGTTGTTCTGCGGCGCCTTGGCCAGCACCGGACGCGGTGATTTGACCCAGCTTGCCGCACGCAACGGATCGCTGCCCGGCTTGGCGTGAAGCAGCCCCAGCGCATAATCGTCCGACCAGCAGGCGCTCGCCGAATAGGTCAGGAACAGATCGCCCTTCGGCCCGGCCAGAAATTCCGGCCCTTCAAGAATTTGGCGCCCACCCTGCCGCTCGAAAGGAAGGTCCGGGCGCGCGATCACCGTTTCGCCGGGGCCAAGCGTCCAGGGGTTGGTCATCGGCGCGATGGCCAGCACGCTGTCCGGGCCGTCATAGGCGGAGTAAACGAAATAACGCTTGCCGCCATGCTCGAACACGGTGCCGTCAAGCCCGGTCATGCCGGTAACGATACGGCCACGGTCGATCCATTCGCCGGTCAGCGGATCGGCGCTGGCGTTCTCCAGCACGAAGACGCCCCGGTGCGCGTCATCGTCGTGCCCGGCCTCGGCAGCGGTGTAGTAAACGTACCACTTGCCGTCGATGCGGTGCAGTTCGGGCGCCCAGATCGAGATGGCGTTCAGGCCCGTGGCGGGCGGCGTCCAGATCACATGCTCGGGCGCATCTGCCAGTTTCGAAAGGTCATCGGTCTGACGGATCGCCAGCCGGTCGCCCTTGGTGCCCATGAAGTAGAAGGTCGATCCGTGGTGGACGATCCACGGATCGGGACCGCTTGCGAGCAGCGGGTTGGTCAGCGTAGCGGCGACCGGCGAACCTGCGGTGGTGGCTGCGCAGCCACCCAGCGCCAGTGCCATTCCCAGTGCGATGGGGACGATGCCGCGGATCACGCCCGGTTCTCCAGTTCGGCCCAGGCCTTGGCAAAAGCACGCGCATTGGCGGCGATCTCCTGCGTGGTCAGGCCCGCCTTGTAGAGCGCCGAGCCGAGGCCGAAGCCGTTCGCCCCCGCCGCGAGCCAGGGCTGCATGGTATCGGGGCCGATGCCGCCCACGGCGAACAGCGGTGTCTCCCTGGGCAGCACCGCGCGCTGTGCTTTGATAACCGCCGGGCTGGCCGCCTCCGCCGGGAAGAGCTTGAGGCCGCTGGCGCCCGCCGCGAGCGCCGCGAAGGCCTCGCTCGGCGTAAAAAAGCCGGGCAGCGAGACCATGCCCCGCTTCGCGCTCTCGGCGATCACGGCCACGTCGGTGTTGGGCGAGACGATCATGGTGCCGCCTGCGTCCTGCACCTGCGCGACTTGCGCAGGTGTCAGCACGGTGCCGGCGCCGACGATGGCAGCGCCTCCAAGACGGCGGGCCAGCTTTTCGATGCTGACCATCGGGTCGGGCGAATTCAGCGGCACTTCGATCAGACGGAAGCCCGCCTCGACCAGCGCCTCGCCGGCAGCCTCTACCTCGTCGGGACGGATGCCGCGCAGGATGGCGATCAGTGGCAGGGCAGTCAGAGCGGAAGCGAAATCGGTCATGGGAGGAGGCTCCTGATACGGGTGATACCGGCGACGAACGAGGCCTTGCTGTCGACGACAACGGCCTCACCCCCGGCGATGGTGATGGCGGCGGAATAGAGATCGGCCAGCAGTCCGTCGGCAAGCAGGTGAACCTGCTGGCCCGGCGCGATCCGCGCCCGGCAATCGCTGCCGATAAGCAGGCCGCTGACATAGGCCGCCGCAGCACCGGGCGCGCGGTGGCCAAGGACCGAGGCGGCCCGCACGCCGAAGAGCGCGGCGAGCAGGTCGGTATCGGCGCAGGCTTCCACGCCCTGCCGGAAATCGGCTCCGGCATCGACTTCGCCCGCCATCTCGCTGCCGATCAGGGCGTGGGCTTTCAGCAGCGCGAACATCTCGCCGGTCATGGCGGTGGTGAAGCCGGCGATGGCGCCATGCTTCATGACCGCCCACTTGTTATGCGTGCCCGGCTGACACAGCAGCGCATCGGCAGGCGCAAGCCCCGCCGCGACGGCGCCCAGAAGCTGCACTTCCTCGCCGCGCATCACATCGGCGCGGCTTTTGGTATCGACGCAGACGCCGGGGACGATGGCGACGCCTTCCTCCGGCGTGACGACGCCCGCCGCGAGCGCCTCGATCGTGGCGGCGCAGGCCACGTAGCCGGCGTCGTGCCAGCCCCGGTTCGAACCGACCATGCCTGCCATGACTACCGGCAACCCATCGAAACGGACGCGCAATTCGGCGACCAGTGCGGGGAAGCCACCGGCGGGAACGGCAAGGATGCCCCGGTCATCACGCTCGGTCGCGACGACTTCGCCGTTCTCGATCCGGTAGGCTCGGCGGTTGGTGGTGCCCCAGTCGACCGCGATGAAGGGGGCGGCTGCGCTCACCAGAACACCGCGTAGAGGACACATAGGACGAGAAACACGGCAATCGCTCCTGCATTGAAGCCGGTCGACGTTGCATACTTCACGTCGCCGGTCGAGATGGTGTGCCTGTCGGGCCGCGCGGGGGTGAGCAGCGAAACGGCTACTGCCAGGACAAGCGCCGCGAGAAAGACGATCCCCATGCGGTCCATGAACGGAACGCCCGGCGTCCAGACCTTCAGTCCCCAGGACAGCAGCACCGAAGCCACCGCCGCGCTGATCGCGCCCGGTTCGTTGGCGCGGCGCCAGAACAGGCCAAGCAGGAAGATCACGGTGATGCCCGGCGTGAAGAAGCCGGTGAATTCCTGGATGAACTGGAAAGCCTGCTCGCTGGAACCCACCAGCGGACGCGCGGTCAAAATGGCGATGACGATGGCGACGACCGCCACGATCCGCCCCACCCGCACCAGCTTCCGGTCAGCGGCGACGGCATCGCCGTCAGCCGGGGCGCCGCGAAATTTCGCCCAGACGTCAAGGGTGAAGATGGTTGCAATGGAATTGATCTTCGAAGCGGTGGAAGCGATGATCGCCGCCACCAGAGCCGCGAAGACCAGCCCCAGCAGACCCGGCGGCAGCAGTCGCATCATCGTCGGATAGGCCTCGTCCGCCTTGGTGAGGTCAGGCGCGAGGATGACGGCGGCGATGCCCGGAAGCACGATGATGATCGGCATGAAGAGCTTGATGAAGGCCGCGAACAGCATGCCGCGCTGTGCCTCGTCGATGGACTTGGCAGCCAGCGCGCGCTGGATGATGTACTGGTTGAAGCCCCAGTAGGACAGGTTCGCGATCCACATGCCGCCGATCAGGACCGAAAGGCCCGGCAGGTCCATGTAGTGCGGATTGTCGGGGTGCAGGATCATCTTGAAATGATCCGGCGTAACTTCGACGAGGTGTAAGAAACCGCCGATAACACCCTCAGCGCCGCCGATTTTTCCCAGCGTCAGGTACGCGATGATGAGGCCGCCCATCACCAGCAGGGTGACCTGCACGATGTCGGTCAGCGCCACTGCCTTCAGGCCGCCGCGCAGCTGGTAGAGCAGCGCGAAGACGCCCAGCACCACCAGCGCCACGTCCTGGTTGACGCCCGCCACCTGCGTCACCGCGATCGAGCCGAGCCAGATGATGCTGGTGAGGTTCACGAAGACGTAGAGGACCAGCCAGAACACCGCCATCAGCGTGCGGATGCCGGGTCCGTACCGCCGTTCGAGGAACTGCGGCATCGTGTAGATTTCATTGCGCAGGAAGATCGGCAGGAAGAACTTGCCGACGATCAGCAGCGTCGCCGCCGCCATCCACTCGTAGGAGGCGATGGCAAGGCCGATCGCATAGCCGGAACCGGACATGCCGACGATCTGCTCCGCCGAGATGTTCGCCGCGATCAGCGAGGCGCCGATGGCCCACCAGGGCAGGTTCTTGGAGGCGAGGAAGTAATCAGCAGAACCCTTCGGCCCTGCCCCCGGCTTGTCCCGGCTGACCCATTGGGCCAGCCCGAATATGCCGATCGCGTAGATCACCACTACGGCGATATCGATCGTTGCCAGTCCCATCTCGTCTCCCCGGATATCTTGCTTCGCAATGATAGGTCTTCCGGCCATCGACCCGTCGCGCTCGCAGGCGATCCAGCAAGCACATCGAATCAGCCGATCCGGCCGCGACACCCTCCATAACGACTAAAACCGTATTTATAAGATGAATCTTGACAATGCCTGGAGAAGGCGGCTTTTTGGCGTGACGTAGAAACATGGGAGAGAGAATTTGGAACGGGGCATTCCGCGCATAGCCGCTCGCCTGAGCCTGACCGCAGCAGGGTTGGCGGCCATCACCACCCTGACGGCACAAACGCCCCTCGCCGCGCAGACTGCGATGCCGGCGACTACCGAAGTGAAGCCTTCCGCTGAAGTCATTCCCGGCGCGCCCGAGACGCCGTACGTCAACCCGGACAAGGCCTATCTCTTCGCGCACATGACCAAGGAACGCTACGGCGTGCTCTACTACACGGTCAGCCGGGACGGCCTGCACTGGCAGCAGATCAACGGCGGCAAGCCGGTGTCCGAAGACTATCACGGCCACCCCTCGATCGCGCGCGGCGCGGACGGGCGCTATTTCCTCGTCGGCAACAAAAGCGACGAGGATCCCTTTATCCGCTTCTGGGTTTCCGACGATCTCGTCAGCTGGAAGCCCTACGGCACCTACAGGCCCGACGTGAAGAACGTGCCTGGCCTGCCCCACGCCTTGCAGCGCATCGGGGCGCCCAAGCTGTTCTTCGACAAGGCCTCGAACCAGTTCCTGCTGACCTGGCACACCGCCACCGTTCCCGGTGTGCCTGAAGACCCGGAACGCTACTGGGCCAGCCAGCGCACGCTCTACGTCCAGTCACCCGACCTCAAGGCGTTTGCGAAGGCTCCCAGGCGGCTGTTCGACTGGGACATGGCGACGATCGACACCTTCATCCAGCCCGAGGCGGACGGCAGCGGTTACTGCGCGGTAATCAAGGACGAGCGCTATCCCAGCTACAACTGGACGACCGGCAAGACGGTGCGCATCTCCTGCGCCAGGGAACTGCTTGGCCCTTACCCCCAGCCGGGCGCCCCGGTCAGCCCCAATTTCCGCGAGGCGCCCACGCTGATCCGTGCACCGGGCGGCGAGGACTGGCTGATGTATTACGAGCAGTATGCCGGAACCAGTTACGGCCTGTCCAAGGCGCCGCGCCTGTCAGGCCCGTGGTATCAGGTATCGGGCAATTCGGGCGTGCCTGAATGGAACCGCTTCGAAATGCCCGCCGGGCTGCGCCATGGCTCGATGATCGAGATCAGCAAGGTGCAATACGACACCCTCGTCAAGGCATTCCCCGCCGGCAAGTGATGGCCGAGCTGCCCATAAAGTGCCGCTGAGCCCGAGACCAGAAGCGTGACCGGCCTTAAAAAGCCGGCGCGCTTCGGTCTGTCGCAGTAACGGGATACCGCGCGGTCAGAGCCTCCAGACGGCAACGGATGTCGTCGGGCAGGGGGAAATCATCCTTGTGATAGTTTCGGTGCCCGGCCGATGCCTGTTCGACGAGATCGTCGTGCAGACTGCCCATCAAGCCGTTGATGGCACTGAGGAAGCGGGACATCCGGTAGGCCTGATCGTCGGGCTCCAGCGTGCGCATTGTGTCGTAGAACGAGACCTGCCGACTGACGACCTTGCGCATCGCATGGAAGCGGTGCCCGGTTAGCGCCTTGCCTTGTACCCACGACTTCAGGCGCGCAAATTCGCTCCGGCGAAAGGCGAGGAACCCCGCAGCGTCGTCGAGACGCACGGCGTCCACCTCGCGCTGGATCGTTGTCCATACCGGCCAGGTCAGCAGAGCGCGCAGCAGCAGCGCATAGCCCAGCACCGCTGCCCGCCGTCTGTTGCGAAACGCATCCTGAAGGTGCCCCATGACCACGACGGTCGAACGGAACAGCAGCGGCGCCTTGTGCCGCGCGCCGTAGAGCACCAGCGCGAAACGCAAGTGCTTGTAGCGGGCGCGAATGTGTTTGTAGCGCAGGCGCGCGTCCTGCGGCAGATCGCCGGTAAGCAGCAGCGTTGCCGTCAGTTCCCGCAAGTCCGCTCGAATGGCGCCGGCGCGCCAGAACTGCACGCACAAAGAAAGGCAGCGGCGCATCTCCTCCTGCGTGCATGCGACCGGAATCGGGTCCGGCAGACTGACCACGGGATCGACAACATCGTCCATTTCGACCGCTTCGAACATCGCATCAAGAACGGCCGGTGAGTAAGTGCTGCGCGCGCTCATGCCCGAGCCCCCTGCGACATGATATGCGAAAGGCTGCTCCGGTCACGATAGGCCCAGAGCGTGGGCAGCAGCATGAACACCGCTTTCAGACAGACGCCCGCGACATAGGCCAGCCCCGCACCCTCGATGCCGAACAGGTGGATCAGCATGAAGATCAGACCGGCATAGCCCAGCGCCGCCGCGCCTTCCGCGACCAGCGCCGCACGCTGCCGCC
Organism: Novosphingobium sp. 18050; assembly: GCF_902706195.1. GTDB lineage: Bacteria > Pseudomonadota > Alphaproteobacteria > Sphingomonadales > Sphingomonadaceae > Novosphingobium. Next base: position 26,362 of record NZ_CACSJO010000029.1, read on the forward strand.
CGGCCATGTAGAGCAGGGATTCGAGCGGGAAGCTTGCCATCGTCACGATCAGCGATGCGGTCATGAGCTTCAGGAGATCGTAAGCCTCGACGTAGCGTTTGCCGAAGACCGCGCCGATAACCGGTTCGCCGCCCAGCATAACCAGCAGCAGGATCACAAAGCCGATCGCGCCGGAGATCAGCGCGCTGCGGATCGCGAGCTGCCACGGGTGGCGGCTGGTGGGATCGAGCCGCATGATCTCGGGATAGAAGCTGCGGGACAGCAGATCGGCGGGTTTGCTGGCGGAATCGAAGAAGGTCGATGCGATCTTGAACAGGCCCGCGCTGGTCGGGCCCAGCAGGGCGCCGACGATCAGGTTGCTGATCGGCCCCCAGGCGGCCCAGATCGAATGGGCGATGTTGGTCGTCCACACGAAGTCCCATGCGTTCGCCAGTCGCCGCCCCGGTCCTATGAGACCGGGGCGCAGTGCCCCGCGAATGCCCTTGCGGCGCAGTTCGGCGGCGGCCATGATCCACAGGCACAAGTCGCCGGCAAGGTCGGCGACGAACCAGGTGATCACGAAGCCGGTGAAACCGAAGTTCCCGAAGTACGAGACTGCGCCCCCGATCGCGCGCAGCAGCGGGGTGACAAGCTGCTGCACGGCTAGCTGGTCGAACCGGTCCAGAACGCGCAGGATGCCGGTGGGCGTGGCGGCGGTCATGGTCGGGATCAGGGTGCAATAAAGCATCGCGATGCCCACATCCTGCGCCCCGATGCCGAACCTTTCGGCCAGGAACGGCAACAGCAACAGCCCCCCGGCCAGCCCTAGCAGCCCGCTGGCAAGGTCAAGTCCGAAAGCAAAGCCAGTCACGTCGCGCAGTTCGTCCAGGTCCCCCCGCCCCAGCGCAGGCGCGCCGTAGCGCACGATGAACTGCCAGGTCTGGAACTTGACCACCGCACCCACGCCATTGGCATAAGAATGGATCAGGACCAGCGTGCCGAACAGCGCCGGCGTCATTCCGCGCCCTGCGCATGCGAGGGCGATAAGGCCCAGCAAGGCACCCAGCAGCTTGCTGGACCCCAGATAGGACGCATTGCGCAGGATCGTGCGGAACACTCCGTCGGCGAACCAGTGCTTCACGTTTAGGGCCTTCATCGCGCGGCACTTTTCACGCGGGCTGCCGTGCACGCCGCCAGACGCTCGTCAATCGCGGTCCTTGCCTGCGCAAGCACCTGTTCGAGCGGCTGCTCCGCGTCGATCTCGACAATCGGGGCACCTTCAAAGGTCAGGCGCGGCACGTCGGCGATCTTGCGGGCGAGCGAGGAGAAGCGGTGATCCGGCTTGCGGGCCACAGCAACGTCCAGCGAAACGTTGAGCCGCAGCACGAGGTCCGGGCTGTTGGCCACCATGCTCTCGTATTGCCGCCGCTCCGACCGCGCCAGCAGCCCGACCATGCCTGATCGGCGCGCCTGGGCCAGGCCCAGCCCGTCCATCGGGCCGGGCGCACCAAGCTGCGGGAAGCGGTCCGCGATGATCGCGTTACCGGCACGGCGCAGCCGCATCATCCGGCGAAAACGGCGCACCCGCCGCATCGAAAATACGAAGATGACCAGCGCTGCCAGCAGGCCGGGGCCCTTGTCGGTCTGCGCCCGCTGGGCTTTGGCATGGATCGACTTGTCCAGCTTTCCGCCGAGCAGCGGCAATCGGGCTATCCAGCGCCCGATATTGCCAGATTGCTTGCCGAGATGGCAGATTTTCGTCGGCACGCGCGCATCCATCCATTGCTGGAGCGCCTCGGTGACGGTCGATTTACCGGAGCCGTCGCAGCCGATGACCGCGATCAGGGGGGGAAGAGAAGTAGTGTTCATCGTGATGGCAGAAGCAGTTCAGTGAGTTAGGGGGAGCAGGTCAGGCGTTCAGGCCGTGGCGGCGCAGCACGGCAAGAACGGTTTCGAGGACTTCGCGATAGGGCCGGGTAGCGTCGACATCGACGATATGCGCGCCTGCGAAACCAAGTGTCGGGACCACGGCGATCTTCTTTTCGAGCATGTCCCGCTGGTGGTCCGACTTGCGCGCCAGTGCCGTATCGACATCGACGTTGAGGCGGATCACCAAGGTCGGGCGCCATGCCGACATCTCGGCGTAAAGCGCACGCTCGCGCGAGGCTAGCCGTTCGACCAGTGCCGAACCCTGGCGGGTCCAGGAGAGGCCCGGTCCGTCGAAGCTGCCCGGCACTTCGGCCTGCGGGTAGCGGTCGGTAATCACCTGAACGCCGTGGCGGCGGTAATCGAGCACCTTGTTGAACCGGCGAAGGCGCGCAAGCGACAGGCTGTACATCGCCAATGCCGTGACCAGTCCCGGCAGGCGTTTTTCCGGCCCGTCATGCGCCTTGCGCGCCTTGCCCGACAAATAGCGTTCGACGATTCCGCCGATCAGCGGAAGTTCACCGATCCGGCGCCCGAGGTCTCCGGTGCCAAGTCCCAGGTACATCGATTTTGTCGGCGCCTGCCGGTCCAGCAAGCTGACAAGATCGCGCGCCAGGGTGGACTTGCCCGATCCGTCGCAGCCGACCAGCGCCACGCAAGGAGCCAGTCCCGCCCGCGAACGCGCCGGCACGGAAGGCAAAGCGGCGGCGACGGTGCCCGAGGAATAGGCAATCTTGCGCGGCGGGTTATGCATCGTCATGTTTTCGTTAGCCATTTTCTATATCCCTTCGCAGCGGCCACGCTGCCGAAGGGCGCCTGCATGCAGGTCCGGGCGCAGCCTCTAACCTGCGAAGCTGATGCGAAGCTGATGAGCGAAAAACATTTTCGAGCGGTTTGACGCCCCTCCGGAGGTGGCGTACCCCGGTTGCTTACGTGACCTTTCAACCACGCTTGGAGCCATGCCTTGCCCCGCCTGCTGGTTGCGGAAGACGATGCCGATCTCGGCCCCGCGATGAAGCGGGCGCTCGAACTGGATGGCTACGTCGCCGACCTTTTCACCCGCGGCGACGACGTGCTCGCCGCCACCCGCGTCGCCAGCTACGACGTGATCCTGCTCGACCTCGGTTTGCCCCACATGTCCGGCCTCGAAGTGCTGCGCGAACTGCGCTCGGCAAAGGACGCAACGCCGGTCATCATCATCACCGCTTTCGATCGCACGCCCCACCGCGTGGCCGGTCTCGATGCCGGGGCAGACGATTATGTGGTCAAGCCGGTGGACCTTGAGGAACTGGCCGCGCGCATCCGCTCGCAGCTGCGCCGGAAGGATCGCCGGCAGGACGACAGCGTGAGCGTGGGCGCCGTCACGCTGGACTTCGCCGGCCACATCGCGGCTCTGGACGGTGAACCCGTTGCGCTGACCGCCAAGGAATTCCGCGTGCTGGCTCTGCTGATGCGGCGCAGCCGCCGCTTCGTTTCCAAGGCGGACCTCGAAGGCGAACTCTACGATCAGGACCAATGGGTGGAATCCAACACCGTCGAAGTCGCCATCTCGGCCCTCCGGCGCAAGTTCGGGCGCGACTTCATCCGCACCGCGCGGGGCCTGGGCTATATGGTAGGGTGCCAGGAGTCATGAGGCGCTCCTCACTCTCGACGCGGCTCTATCGGCGGTTGCTGATCCTGCTGTCGCTGACCGGGCTGGCTATGGGCGCCATTCTGTACACGGTCGCCAGCCGGGAGATCGGGCGCGCCTCCGATGCGCAGCTCGTGAATGCCTCGCGCCTGCTTTACATGATGATGCAGGACGAACTGACCCCCACCGTGCTGAAATCGCGCGGCGTGGCCCTTCGGAGCGCCGACGATCCCCTCCTCACCTCCGAGGAGAAGAAGGCGTTCAACGCATCGTATGACTGGTGCATGTTCGCGGTGTTCTGGGAAGGCAAGCCTGTCGCCCAGTCCGGCTGGGGCGCGCCGGTAAGCCTCGTGCCCCGCCAGCCTGGACTGCACGATTTTACCGCCGTAAGCGACCGCTGGCGCAGTTACGGCCTGCTGGGCCGCGATCCCCGTCTGCTGATCGTGGTGGCCGAGCGTGACGCCATGCGCGAATTCACCGTCCTGCCCGTCCTGCGCAAGCTGGCGCTGCCGATGCTCCTTCTACTCGCTGTCGGGATGGTGGTGCTTTGGCTGACGCTGCGTACCAGCCTGTCGGAGGTCGAACGGCTGGCATCCACGCTCAATGCCCGCTCGCTGGCCGATCTCACCCATCTCGAGCCGGGCGAATGGTCCCGCGATCTGGGGCCGCTGATCGTCGCGCTGAACAAGCTGTTCGCGCGTCTGGGGCAGGCATACGAGCTGGAACAGGCCTTCACCGACGATGTCGCGCACGAACTGCGTACTCCGCTCGCAGCGATCCGCACGCAGGCGCAATTGCTGCGCAAGACCAGCCCCGCGCTGCTCTCGGACGATGTAGGCAGGCTGATCGGCATGGTCGATCGCGCCAACGGGCTGATCGACGGCATGCTCACACTGGCCCGGCTAAATGCCACGCCGGTTTCCAACCGCTCCGCCGACATCCATGCGCTGGTGGGTGACGTGGTAGCGCAGGCCGCCGGGCAGCTTCCTGCGGACGCGATGGAATTCACCGTCACGCCCGATCATGTCGTACGCTGGCGATGCGACCCCGCCGCACTGCAGATCGCCCTGTCGGCGGTGATCGACAATGCCACGCGCCATGCCCTCTCCGGCGGACGGATCGACATCGCGATCGTACGCAGTTCCGCCCATCTCGCCATCTCCATCGGCGACCGGGGGAGCGGCGTCGAGCTGACCGACCGCGAGCGCCTGCTGCGCCGTTTCGAACGCGGCCCCTCAAAGGCATCCGGCAGCGGCCTCGGCCTGTCGATCGCCACCAAGGCCATGACCCTGTCCGGCGGAACGATACGGCTTGAGAACAGGCAGGACGGCCCCGGCCTGCTCGTTGTCCTCATGCTTCCGGCAACGACGGAATAGCGCGGCTGGCGCAAAACAGGAACATGCATCAATAGTGTTGTCTTGCTTCCCTGATGGTGTGACAACCCTACCAATATAGCCGCACAATAAATTTCACCGGCAACTGTCCGGCGATTCGACCCAGGCGGCGCACAGACCGGGAGGGCACTATGACGGGCACCGTCGTTTCGCAGTGGCTCAAGATGTCGCAGGCAGATCTGGACGCGCTGTTCTCTTCCCATGAGGCAGGACCGATCCCCGACGGAGAAGCCAAAGGCACCGCCATCATCGCCCCGGGAACCAGCTTTTCCGACGAGATCGCAGCGATCATCAACTTCTTCGCCTGGCAGGGTAAAGTATTCGACGCCAGGCACGGCTTCCTGCGCAATCATATCCTGCCACTGGGACTGAAGGCCATCGTCGCCAAGGTCTACAAAGGGGAAAGCTGGCTCGACACCAAGGAATGCATCGTCCTCGACTATTCGGACACCTCACTCCTGGCGTCGCGGGTACGGGACGAAATTCGCATGATCGAACCCGGCATCTACCTCGGCAAAGTGTACTGGGGCGAGAGGCGGCTGATCGATTTCGCCCTGGAGTTCGGCAATCAACAGTGATGCCACAAGCCACGGGGCAAGTGACGGGGCAGGCCCAGCTGTTCATAGCGGGGGTACTGCGACACGGCGCCATACCCGGACTTTCCGCGCTGCTTGCAACGATGAACGCCGCGCCGGGGCAGGCTGACCCCGCCAATTCGCTGGTGCCGTTCGGCCGGATCCCCTCGCTGCACGTCGCGCGTTTCGTCGTGTTGGAGGACCCGTCGCTGCCCGACCGGCTGATCGCCCCGACCCTTCCCGTCCAAGAGCCGACAAGGCTTGCCTTCATCGCCGACTTCGACGGTACACCGGATGCCCTGATCGCCGATCTCATAGCAATCACGGCGCCCGGACTGCGGCGCATTTTTGGCCATTGCAACGATTTCGGCGATGAGACCGATCTGCTGCAATGGCTGCGCGCGCATCGGGTTCGCTCCGCCGCCACTTACGTCAACTGGCGGGGCAGAAGCACGGCACAGGTGCGCGAGGAAGCGGCGCTCCACGAAGTGCTACGCACTGCACGGCTCGCCCACCCCCGCGCATCGCCGGAACAGTTGCTACCCATCCTTCATGAGGCGGGGGCAGCCATGACACTCAGCCCTGTCCCCGCGCCGCCATTAACGTGGCGCATAGGCGAGACCGCCCATTTCCTGCTGCTACCCGCTATCGCACTCATCCTCGCCCCCGTGCTGCTGCCGTTGGTTCCCTTTCTGGCAATCCTTCTGCGCTGGCGCGAAACCCGCGATCCGGTGATCGCGCCCCCTCCGTCGAGGGAGCGCAATCGCACTCTGTCGGCGCTGGAGGATCACGACATCACCAACCAGTACAGCGCCATCGGATCGCTCAAGCCGGGACTGTTCCGGCGCTGGCTGACCATCGCCATCCTATGGGTCATCGGCTGGGGCGCGCGGCATATCTTTGGCAAGGGGCGCCTGGCGCGCGTGAACACGATCCACTTCGCCTCGTGGACCTTCCTCGACGAAGGACGACGGGTGTTTTTCGCCAGCAACTACGACGGCAGCCGCGAGGCCTATAACGACGATTTCATCAACAAAGTCGCGTTCGGACTGAATCTCTCGTTCTCCAACGGCCTTGGCTATCCCCGCACCCGCTGGCTGATACTGGGCGGGGCACGCCACGAGCAGGATTTCAAGCGCTACCTGTTCCACCACCAGATACCCACGCAGGTCTGGTACAAGGCGATGCCCGGCCTCAGCACATACGACATGGCGCGCAATACCCGCATCAGGCACGGTTTCGAGAGCCCGCCGTCCGGGGCCGCGCTGCGCCGCTGGATCGCCGAGATATGAGCGCCGCCGCCACCGAAACAGGCGACATCCAGGCCATCGTTGATCGTGGCTTCGGATCACTGCGGGCGGCGCGTTACCTGCTGCTGCGCGTGATTGATCCCGCCGCTGCGCGCGCATGGCTGCGGAGCCTGACCGTGACCTCGCTGGCAGAAGCCAAGTCACACCGGGTATCGTGCGTCGACCAGATTGCGTTTACCGCAGCGGGTCTGCGCGCGCTGGGCTTCGCACCGGACGACATCCCCGGTTTCGCCCCGGAATTTCTGGACGGTATGGCCGGAGACGAACGCCGCTCGCACCGCCTGGGGGACGCAGGAGAAAACGCGCCGCAATATTGGAACTGGGGCGCAGGTGCAAAAGAGCCTCACGTTCTGCTGATCCTGTTATCCACCGAAGAGGCGATAGCGACCCGGGAAGCACAGATCGTCAACGCCCTGCCCTCGGCCGGCTGCACCCTGCTCGCCCTCAATCGCAGCAACGCCCATGTTGGCCACGAGCCTTTCGGTTTCGCCGATGGGGTATCGCAGCCGGTGCTGGACTGGGAGGGTACGCTGCGGCCCGGAGGGGTGCGTGACCGGGTCTACCGCAATCGCCTGGCCATGGGAGAGGTATTGCTGGGCTATCCCAACGAATATGGCTTCGTCGCCGACCATCCCACCAAAGCCGGGGTCGGCCGCAACGGCAGCTACCTCGTCTATCGCCAGCTGGAACAGGACGTTCGGGGGTTCTGGCAATGGCTGGCTCAGGTAGCCGGCCCCGGCGGCGCGGGAGATTTGGCGGCGCGCATGGTCGGCCGTACCATGGACGGCGCTCCGCTTGACGACCTGCCCGTGACGCCGGTCGAGGGAACCCAGGACCGCGACAACAGCTTCACCTTCGCCGCCGATCCTGACGGCATCGCCTGCCCCATCGGTGCGCACATCCGCCGCGCGAACCCGCGCAGCAGCGACGATCCTCAGGGCCGGCGGGGCTTTGTACGCGACTTGCTTTCATCGCTCGGGCTCAAGGGCACGGCGATCCACGATGCAGTCGCCGCCGCGCGCTTTCACCGTATCGTGCGGCGGGGACGACCCTATGGACCCGCAATCTCGCCCGCCGAGGCTATCACGGCCGCTGAAGGTGCCCCCCTTCTGCCCAGCGGCATCCATTTCATCTGCCTCAATGCGAACCTCGCGCGGCAATTCGAATTCGTGCAGGGGGCATGGATCGCCAGCCCCAGTTTCGCTGGACTAAGCGGAGAATCCGACCCTCTGCTCGGTCATCGTGGACCGGCCGACGGTAGCCTGGCAACCGATGCTTTCAGCCATGTGGACAGGCACGGCTGCCCGCGCCTGCTGGGCGGCGTGCCCCGGTTCGTCACGGTCAAGGGCGGCGCGTATTTCTTCCTGCCGGGGTTGAAAGGGCTCGCCGCCATACTTTCCGGTTGAGGAGCAAAGCTGCTAGAACCTCTCTGCCCCGGTCGGCTCGATGTGGGTTTCGCCGTTCTTGGCCTGACGATAACGCGACATCTCGTAATACATGCGCTTGCGGGCCCGGTTCTGATTTCCCAGAGGGCGATGATCGGCGAGGCAGTGCCACGGGTTGATGGTCAAGCGGCGCGCGAAAGCGAATTGCTCGGGCGACTGAAATTCCTGCTTCGGAATGGTGAGCGTCGCAACCGGAATACGCGGTGAACGGCGTGGGTCCCATAGTACGCCGTTCTGCTCGATCGGCATCAGAAACGGATCGTTCTGCAGGATGACGCGCATCTCGAAACGGGCCTCGCCGGCACGCAACCCTTCCGCCAGATTGTCGCGAATGTAATTGTCGGGCGGGCGCAGCGGCAGCCGGGGGATATGCGTCGATACCGGCGTCAGCGGGTGAAAACTGTATTGCATCGCCTGGCCCGGCCCCAGAAGATAGGGAACGCAGCTGAAGTATTCGTTCGCCAGTGGATTGGCGAGCGTGCGGTTCCACAGCGCCTGCATCAGAAAATCGCGGATATGCGTCCGCTTCGGGTTGAGGAAGTACCAGATGGGAAGATGGCGCCTGCTCCAGTACTGAAGAAAGGCATTCTCCCGTGAGTTCGGCGTGACGAACGTCACGGTGGTGACGGCGGTGAAGTCCTGGGTGTGCAGCTCGTCGTCCATCAGTTTGGGCCCGGGCACATCCATCAGCTTCAGCCCGATGCTGCCAAAACCAACGTCGTCGATGTCCGGCTCGACATGCGGACCCGGGTTGGAAAATCGGACCCATGCAGGATAACTCCGCTCGGCGGCGAAGATGCCGCGGCGTAGATGCTCGGGCAGATTCGGCAGCACGGTCAGTTCGCCATGGACGAGGCCGTGCGTCTTGGTATTGCCCGCACGTTCGTAGTTGCCGGGCGTGAAGTCTATATCGAGCTGGCGCTGCATTTCCGCCACCATCGTGTCCAGGCTCTGCTCCTCGTCCGGCCAGAGGCACTCCATCGCGAGCGGCGGCACGTCGCGGCTGCGGGTGAGGTTGATGGTCCAGTTGAAAAAGCGCGTCAGCGGCCAGCGCAGCACCGCGTCGAGCGCCGGGCGAACGAACGGGTCGATCCGCCGCTCGGCATGAAGGCCGGCTTCGAGCAGGCGGTGAAGCGGCGTGAGCATAGTTCAGCCTTTCCCCGCCGCGGCATCCGCCAGGATGTCCGCAGCGAGCTTTTCCGCGGCAAGGTAGATCGCAGCGACCAGGAACAGCCCCGGTATGCGCGGAAAGATCGAGGCATCAACCACGCGCAGGCGGCTGGTGCCGTGGACCCTTCCGCGTGCGTCCAGTACCGGGCCGATGGCCGCCGTGCCGCAGGCATGATGACCCCATGCGCGGGCGCGCACCCATTCCCGCAGGGCCTGCCCTTCGATATGCCGGCCGGGCACTTCCTCCTCGGCGATGGCGCCGCAGTCCACCAGCGGCCGGGTCAATTCGCGCGCCATCTCCAGCCCTTCGACCAGCGCATCGAGGTCGGCGTCTCCGTGCTCGGCGAAGTTGCGAAACCTGACCAGGGGTGGATCGCGAGGGTCGGCGGAAGCCAGATCGACCGATCCCGCCCGGTTGCCCGTCTGTCCCTTGAGCACTGCCCATGAAAAGCCGTCATGCCCGGGCCAGGTGTCCTGCGCATAGCGGGCGTAATAGCCCCGGAAGCGCCCGATCAGCCCCATCAGCACGAGGTCGGGATCACGGCCCTGCGCCCGCGACGACCGGCGCAGGGCCGTGATCGCGGCGCCGTTGGAAACGTACATGCCAAGGCGCCAGTACCGCCAGCGCCGGTAGGGCTTGTCGCCGCGTGAAAAGTCCGCGCCCCGCATCGACTTCCAGGGACTCGCCATGCGATTGACGATGGATATCTCGTACCGATCCTGCAAGTTACGGCCAACCTCGGGCAGGCTGATCCGGGGGGCGATAGCATGCGCGGCCATCCGGTCTGGGTCGCCGACGCCCGAGAGCATCAGCAGTTGCGGCGTGGCGAATGCCCCCGCCGCAATGATGACTTCATGCGAGGCGAATGCCGTCATCGGCCTGCCGTCTTCTTCGGAAGGTTCGGGACAGGCGCGGTACAGATGACGCCCCTTGGTCCAATCCACCCCCAATGCCCTGCCCGCGTCGTCAAGAATGATCCGCGTCGCCAGCGCGTCGGTCTGGATATCAAGGCGCTCGGGATGACGCGCGGCAACGCTGTTCAGGCGTTCGCGCGCGCCGGTCCGGGCATGGCGGTCGGTCGAGAGCGGCAGGTAGCAAAGTTGTTCGCTGCCGCCCCGGCGGACGTCGTTGGGATCACCCCAGTTCTGCCAGAACGCGCGCAGTCTGGCCCTCAGCCCCTTCCCCCTGCCCAGTTCGACCAGAGCGGCAAGGAATATCGCGCGGATCATGCCTGCGTCGACAATGGCCCGCAGCGGCAATGCCTTTTCGACCGGCAGCCAACCCCGCCAACCATGCCCGGTCGGGTCGATACCCAGCAGGGCGAGAAGGCGCCACAAGGGGCGATGGCGGCACTGTTCCACATTGCGGCGATGCCCGCGCATCGCGGCGGCAGACCAGCCCTCGTCTCCGGTTTGACGGGCCAGCCAGTCCCAGTCCTCATCGGGCGGCGGCAGGAAGATCATCGCGTTGTGAGCGGTACACCCGCCCAATGCACCCGCGCGCGGATAGAGGATATTGCCATCGGCATCGGCCTTGTCGTCGAGGCCCGCCTCTTGCGGGGCATCGAAATGCCGGACCTTCTGAGCCCAGGAGAACTGCGGATCCTCGCTTGCCAGCGGGTGGAAGGCGGGAACCTCGTAGTTCGCCTCGCCCCCCGGATCGGGTCCCGCTTCCAGCACCAGTACCCGCATACCCGCTTCCGCCAGCCGGGCCGCGACCGTGCCCCCGCCCGCGCCAGAGCCAACCACTACATAGTCGTAAGTGGCCTCCACCGGGCGCGGCCTAAAGCGATTTCAGATAGGAGATCAAAGCCCGCTTGTCTTCGTCTCCCAGCACCGGCTCAGGGCCAAAAGCGCGCTCATCGGCAGTCAGACCCTGCTGGTCGTTGAAGGTCGCCGTGCCGAAATAATGCCCCCGGTTGACGACGAAGTCGGGGCACTTGTTCAGCGCCATCAAATCCCCGCGCAAATCTGAAAAGTGAACGCGCAGAGCCGCATCGTCCGCCCCTTTCGGCACCGAGAGGATCGCGGCCTTCAGCTTTGCCAGCAGGATCAGGACCCGCCCGTAGTGCCGGGTGACCTCGGCCGGAGAACGGCTTTCGGCGAGCGGCTGCAGCGAAGCGAGCAGGTTCACCGGCATCCCCGCGGGGATCGGCCCCACTTCGATGTCGCCGTTGCTGTTGGTCAGCTGCGCCAGCGCCTTTTGCGCCTCGGCGTCCAGCTTGCCCGGCAGCTTGGGCAGGAAGCTGGACGGCACGAACAGGTAACTGCGCGCGGTCGTCCGGTCGATCACACCGCCGGCATTGGGCAAAACTTCATCGCGCGGCCGCTTCTCTGGCCAGAGCATCGCCTCGATCGAGCCGTCGAATACCGCCATTCGCCCACTCACCGAAGGATCGCCGTTGAACGGACCCACCGAATTGTTGAGCAGGAACGGCGCCGTGGACCACAACGAGATCAGCGACGGCACCCGCGTATAACCCCGCCCGCCTGCCGGCATCGCATAACTGAGCGCCGCCCCGGTAAAGGGGTCACGGTAGCTGGAGCGGCCGACGGAGGGCAGCGCCTTGTACGAACTCGACGAGAAATTGTCCCAGATGTTACCCGCCAGGGCATTGGTCGCCAGCGGACTGCACAAGTTCGTGCGCAGCAGCGTGACGGGGATACGCACGTCGGTGCTGAAGTAATTACCGCTCGCGAAGTCCGGGCGCGCCGCCAGCGTCTTCATCTTCTGCTGGAAATCGGGGCTCTGCGTCCATTTCCACCAAACCTTGAAACGCGTCATATATCCCGGCCCGGCACTGCCCGCGAGGCTGACGTCCGCAGGGGCCTGCGGCTGCTTGCTGGAATGGCAGCGCGCGCAGGTCACCGCGAAAACGTCTCGCCCGCGCGCGACCGCCTCAGGCGTGCCGAGATAAGCCGTGCCGCCCGGCGCATCGGCCAGTCGATCCGGCCGCGCGGCCTTGAGGAAGAACAGCGCGGTGTCGATCGTACCCTTTTCCGTCGCGCGCCAATAGGCGGAGTTCTTGCGCGCCACCGCAATGCGGATCGGCGTGATCGGTTTGCCGCCCACCACCGGGTTGAAATGGGTCAGCCATTCCTCGCTGTAGAGGCCGATGTTAAGGTATACCCGGTTCAGCGCACCCAGCGCGCCCACCGCATCCGAGCCGTCCTTGAGGACGTGCGGCGTCCAGACCTGATCCGGCGCCTCGAAGTAGCGGGTCAACGCAGTGCTGTTCGTGAACATGTTGAACTGCATATTGTCCCGCTCGCCCCCCTTCAGCGCCTCGTGGCCGAGCTGGCGGGCTGCTGTCAGCCTGTCACCCAGGCTGTAGACCGCGTTCATCGTCCGGGGGTTGTTGATGTTGTCGGTCGACACCAGCGAAGTATCCATGGCGCCCGGGCGAAAGGTCTTTACCAGCTGGTACATGTAGTTGCGCTCGTTCGGGTTCCAGAAGAACAGCCGGTCCACCCACATGTACTGCGCGCCGACGGTGGAATTGAGATCAGCGAACGTCGGGTTCTCGGGGTCCTTGGGTGGATGCACCGGGCTTGGACCGACGTGGCAGAAGCCGCAGCTCATGCCCACCCGGTAAGGCCTGACCAGCTTCGGGTCGTTATAATAGCGCGGATCTGCATAATAACGCGCGGCGCTCCAGCGGGCCTTCGCCTTCTCGTCGAAATCGGGATTGGGAAACAGCCGCAGGCCAAGGATGCCACTCGGCTCACCGTAATACGAACCCACCGGAACGGTCTTACCCCGCGCGCCGATTGCCACACCCGGATAGCGCGCGGCATCGGCGAAAGGATCGGGCGGGCAGGCTGGATCGCGCTCATCGCGCCACAGGCCGTAATTATCGGCCTTCGCGGGAGGCTTGAAGCAGGGTTCGTTCACCAGGCCGAGCTGATACCAGCGGTTACCCCTGCGGTTGGGCGTGCGCGGATCGGGCGCGACGATCTTGAGCAGGTCGAATCCGCCCAATGTCGGCTTCGACATACCATCCCAGAACCGGTCGTTGCCCCCGCTCCAGACGAGCCACATGTTGCGGCCGCGCACCTCGGCAGGTGTCAGCCGCACACCGTTGTCCATGTCCCTGAAATAGTCCTCGCCCGCCTGGACGAAGTGATCGTCGGACAGGCCGGCCTGAACGGCTTCGTCCTTTTCCCCCCTCGCACCGTGGCAGCCACCCATGGCGAGGAGCGCGAGCCCCGCGGAAATTCCTTTCCCAAGCGCCATGACATCCTCCCTCGACCGGCCAGCCCGGTCAGATCCCTGCGGAAACAATCTGTTATGGTTTTGGCGACGCTGCCACGGCCTTCGCAATCACGACCGACGGAGGCAGTGCCAATAGAACGAAATTTCTTATCAAACGTCAAGCAAGATCGAAAATTATTGACATTCAATATCGACAGATGTCTTTGTTTATCGAAGCTAAAGTCAAAAACTTATTTGATGCTTTGTTTACCTTGTCATTAAACAAGGGGGAGAGATCCTGTGGCGATATTTGTCATGGAATCCATATCGGGCAATTACCCAAGAAATAACAACTATCTCTTTCTTTTCGCGACCAGACTCATGCGAACCGTGGGCCGGTTGAAAGATGCGACAATATCCGTGCGCGGCGGCGTCCACGTCGCCATGGCAATGCTGCTTGCGGCACTCCCGGGATGTGCACAGGATGCCATCTTCACTCCGCAGGCGCATATGTGCGGTTTCGTGCGGCATACGCTGACGGTGGACCTGCCCTCTGCACAAGAGGATGCCGCATTTGCTTCCACTCCCGCCAATCCGCGCGCACCCGGCGCACGTGGCCCCGCCGAGACTTTGGCCAGCACTCTGCCGGCGGGCAGCTTCGGGGCGCAGCTGGACGCATCGCTCAACCGCCTGCCAGGCGGCGGGCGCGGCCCTGCCGGGGAAGCTCCAGCATTCCTGTTCCTCTCCGGCGGGAGCCTTCACGGTGCCTTCGGGGCCGGTTTCCTCGACGCATGGCGTCAGGCGCGTGAGCGCAGCGGCAAGGGTTTTCCGCAGTTTACGATGGTGACCGGGATCAGCACCGGCTCCATTCTTGCCACTTTTGCCTTTACCGGACAGACCGAAGATGCGGTGGCCGGATACAGCATCGTCGACGAAAGCGCCCTGCTGCGCCCCTATCTCAAGCCATCCGCATCAGGCGGCCTCGGCCTCAACGCGGGCATCGCGCTGGCCAAGCACGGCGCCGTCGCCGATCTTGAGCCGCTTCGGGAGCACCTTGGCAAATACCTGACCTACCGCACGATGGCCGCAGTGGCCGACGGGCGGCGGCAGGGGCGCACGCTATGGGTTGGCGCTGTCGATGTGGACACGGGCGATGCCGTCGCCTTCGACATGGTCGATATGGCGAACCGCTACATCGCCGCGCAGCCTCTGCCGCCCACGCCGCAGCAGCCGGAATCGAAGGACGCGGCTTTCCTGAAGGACTGCTACATTTCCGCGATCATAGCCTCATCCTCGGCCCCGATCGCAGCGGCCCCCGTGTTCCTCGACAACCGCATGTACGTAGATGGCGGCGCGCGCTTCGGCCTGTTCGGTGCCGAAATCGGCGCTGTGATCGACGACCGCCGCAAACGCTCGGCTCTGACCGGAGGCGCCGTCTCGGTGCCTGTCACGTATGCGATCATCAATGGCACGCTGGAGGTGTCAAAACCCGATACCTGCCCGAAAACCGATGACAGCCTGTGCAGCGCCGCCCAACCCACCGGCGGCCTCGAAGGGGCGCACGATCCCTGGACCTTCATCGCACTTGCCCTGCGCTCGGAGGAAATCCTCGCCAACCAGGTCTATCGCTTTTCCGCCCAGCGCATCGAGACGAAAGCGGGCGACTGTGAAGGCTGCTTCAACCTCGTGCGCATCCTCCCCGATGCCCAGACCCACGAATTCACCCTGGACGACGCCGCCCTGGGCAAGGGCACGATGACCTGCGCCGACTGGCGGCGCGAGGACCGGCGGTTGCTCAACCCGGTCCAGTTCTTCCCGCGCTACATGCGCTGCATCATCGATTACGGGCGGGGCCGCAAGGAAGCACAGCAATGGGCGGGCGCCGGGCCGTAACCGCGTACCGTTCCCAAGAATACCCGGGTCGCACCGAATGAACTATCCTCCAACCGGCAGGTAGACATGTCAGTGCAACCCTTTGCGATCCAGATGAAATCCCCCCGTTTCGCCATCATCGAACTGTTCGGCGGGGACAACAACCTGTCGAGTTACGTCGACACCGATCTCAACGAGATGCTGGACGGCTTGCCCGGCGACGGTCTGGTCATCGCTCTGACCGACCATTTCGGCAGCGCGGCCAAAGTCCTCGAACTTTCGCATGGGCGGCTGCGCACGCTTGAGGACTGGGACGAGATCGACACCGGCGATCCCGTCATCCTAACCAAGTTTCTGACCCGCGCGCTCGCCAGCGTCCCTGCCGATGTCCCGGTGGCGATCGGTTTCTGGGACCACGGCTCCGGCGTCTTCGACGAGGCCGATCCCGGCGCCGACATCGTGGCACGCGGACGCGCGGTAACGCCCCGCCGCCGCGCCCTACGCCAGCGTCCCCGCCGCCGCCTGTTCTGGGGGAGCCGTCCTGCCGATCAGCAGATCCGCGCGATGCTGCACGACGATACGAACGGCGGCCTGCTAACTACCCTGGAAGCCGGCAAGGTGCTGTCAGGCAGCCTCGCCGCCGCCGGTCGAAGCAAAGTGGAAATGATCTTCTCCGACACCTGCCTCAACGGCATGGTCGAGGTGCTGGCGGAATTCGACACGGTAGCCCGGGTCGTCACCGCTTCGGAAGACCTGGAGCCGGGGGATGGCTGGGATTATCATCGCTGGCTGGGCGGATTGGCAAGCGGCCCGGTGGACGGGCAACGACTGGCGCAAAGCGCTGTCGCTGCCTTCGAGCAATCCTACCTTTCGCGGCCCGAACTGTTTCCCTGCACGCTGGGCGCCTTCACCGCCTCGGGCGCTATCGTCGCCGCCTTCAAGGCACTGATTGCCGCCGCGCAGCCGCTGGGGGAAGCCGGTTTCATCTCCCTCGATACCGCGCGTCGCCGCAGCCAGTCCTTCGACATCAAGGACAGCTACGACCTCATCGACTTTGCCCAGAACCTGACGGTTATCGGGCAAGATCCAGTCCTTCGCGGCGCAGCAGGGGTGCTGGAACAGGCCACCACCGCCGCACGCATCGCCCACTGCGCGCTAGGGCCAAGTGTCACCCGGTCTCAGGGGCTGGCCTTCTGGTTTCCCTCGTCGCGGGGCGAATGGTTCAACACGTCCGCCACCTATTCCGCACTCTACTTCGACCGAACAACCGGCTGGGCCCGCTACTTGCGAGAGTTCCTGTGATGCACATCAGGGGCT
Source organism: Novosphingobium sp. 18050 (assembly GCF_902706195.1). Taxonomy (GTDB): domain Bacteria; phylum Pseudomonadota; class Alphaproteobacteria; order Sphingomonadales; family Sphingomonadaceae; genus Novosphingobium. Next base: position 43,175 of record NZ_CACSJO010000029.1, read on the forward strand.
GACACGATGCTGGAGAAGATCTCCTCCGCACCTGCGACCCGAACGGTGGCTTTGCTCATCTCGACCTGCCTCGTCGTCGTCCTGCTTTTCGGACTGCTGTTCGTGCAGGCCCGCTCCGACCTCACGCTCCGGCGCCAGCAGGCGGATTTTGGCGCGGTGCAGCGGATCGCGCATCAGCTTCACGATCTTGGCGACGTGGTCACTGAAAGGGTTTCGCCCGAAGGCAGGCAGGACATCGGCGAAAGCCGAACCGAGCGGTTCCAGATCGAAGTTGCCAAGCCCACCGATCCCGCCGCCGACTGGTGTGCGAGCGCGATGACGACAGCATCCCCGCTTCGCCTCGGCGCAGAGGGCACCCAGGCACGTGATCGCAAGCTGCGGATCATGGCGGTAAGCAAGGGCACTCCGCTCTGCGCCCGCGCGTCGTTTGGCACGCTACTGGGAGACAAGTCCCGGGACGACGGCCCGCGCGATCTGGCCATCGAAGGGCCGGACGGCACTGTCCTGATGGTCCTGCGCGGGGATGGCGACTGGCCGGACAAGCCTTTGGCGGCGGCCTTGGTCGCATCCGGAAGCGCAAGTGCAAAGGACGAAGGCGGGGTAAAGCTGGCCGATGCGGCCAAGCGGGATGGCGCCATTCCGATCGTATTCGCGGGTATCGAAAGGTTGCTCTACGCATGGCCACTGGACCTCGGTCGCCCGGTCACCATCACCCGCGAAGGCCAGCCCGACGTCGTTTGCCTGCCCCGCCAGTGCCGCATCGACGCATTAGGTGAACCGCCCAGCGTGAATGCGGCGCTGGGCAGTCTCAGCCCGTTCACCAAGGCGGTGTTCGGCTTTGCCGTCGTCCTGCTGCTTTTGCTGGTGCCGCTTATCAAGCTGGCCTCGATCGACCCCAATGGCTCGCTGAGCTGGGTCGACGTCATCGGCGTCATGGCTGCCGTCCCTCTGATCGTCGCGACGCTGGTGACCGCCTGCATGGTGGTGCTGGCCTGGACCGACCTGCGGCGAGACAGCGACGTGATGGCGCGCACACTTTCGGTAGCGACGGCCCGCGACCTGGACCGGGAAATCGATGACAGCCTGAAGGCCTTGCAAAGCCACGCCGGAGAACTGGGAGCCGGACGCGATGCCCCCTACCCCCCGCCCTCGCCGTTGCTCGATGCCGCGAAAGCCGGCAAGCCGCCGCCCGCCGGAAAGGACCAGGCTGCCCTGCGCGAACCGGGACCGCTGCCGCTGCTGATCGTGCAACTGCGACAAGCAGAGGACGGGCAGGTTCTCAACGCGGCAGGGGCCAGCAACCATCCGCCGCAGGCCGACATCAGCAAGCGGCGCTATTTCGTCCGTCTGCGCAGCGGCGATACCCTGCCCTGCGATCCGAAGGCTGCGGCGGACCTGCCGGTTCTTACACCAACGGCGAAGCCGCCTTCGGGCCTTCCAGCCATCATCAGGAAGCCCCACTGCGATTCGGGCTGGACCTACGTCATCGACCAGGTTCCCGCCGCCAACAACGGCAACTCGCGCATGGTCGCACTGCTGGCGGACCCTCTTTCGCGCGGTGGCTTCCTCATGGCAGGCAAGCCGCTGGCCTCTACGATGGACGTGCCGATGCCCGCCGATTTCGGGTTTGCGGTGATCGACCCCGTCAGCCTCGAAGTCCTGCACCACTCCGACCCCACCCGCGAACATAGCGAGAGTTTCGACCAGCAACTAGACACGGTGACCGAGTTGAAACGCGCCGCGCAGGCACTGGGCGCACGCTGCGATGCCGCCGCGATGGGCGCGCCGTCACCGGCCCCGACCCTTGCCTTCAGCGCCCTGTATGGGGGCCGAAAAGTACGGATGACCTTCGGCGCGGCCTGTTCGCCGCGCTGGCTGGTCGCGGTGTGGTACGACAAGACGAGACTGGAGAACCTCGCCTTGGCACCCGCTTATCTGGCCGGGACGATGATGCTCGCGGTGGGGATACTGCTGGCCATCGCTATGACGCTGGCGGCGATGGTGGACCGCGCCGCGCTCGTCCGACGGCTCTGGCCCGACCCCGATCCTGCGCTGGATGCCGCCCGCAAGCAATGGCTGGACCGGACAATGCTGCCGCATATCCTGCTTGGCCTGCTCATGCTGGCGGGGCTGTTCACGGCATCGGGCGATGCCATGCTGCTGCACGGGTTGCTTGGCAGCTTTGTGCTGACCATGCTGTTCGCCAAGCCGCAGGCCAATGGGGGTTGGCATCGCGGGATGCGGCGTCTGGCCGGCGCAGCTCTGGCCGGGTTCGCCTGCATCGCACTGGTCGCCGCCGCCTGCATGCTCACGGCCGGGCAGCCGCCGTGGCGGATCGTGCTCCACGGGCTACTTCTGGTCGCCATCGCCTTGCTCGCGACCGACGGCTGGCGCCGGCGCTACTATGTTCAGGCGCTGCTCGAAGCCGCGGTGAACCGGCACTCGGCCGGGCCCCGGCACCGCAAGGGCAACCGGTTGGCATCCGTCACGCACCGGCTGCGCCGCGTCCTGCGCCTGCAGGCGATCACGCTGTACCTTCTGGCGGTGATCCCCCCGATAGCCGCCTACTGCGCCGGTGCGGGAGTGGTGCGGGCCGACCGCGCCCCGCAGAACATGCTGCGTCTGGACGATGCCAGAGAGGCGGGCAACAAGGCGATAAGCGCGCTCCAACGCAGCCTCTATCCATGCGCCCCGCGTGAAAACGGCACCGCCGCCGCGCCATGTGGCCCGGCCCCTGCGCGCTTCGCCCCGCACCTGTTCGTCGAAGCGACGCTGCTGGAACGCTACCGGCACGATCTTGGCGCACTATCGCCTTTGGCCGCACCGATCCTCTATCTGTGGAGCCCGCGCCAGCAGGACAGCCTGGGTTCGGTCAGGGAACCGGAAGCCGCTGCCGCAGCCTCGCTGAGCAATGTCCGGGCAGCTGCGCAGGAAACCGGCGAGGAATTCCCGCCCAACCTGCCGGGAAGGCTGGCGATCCTTATCGGCGACATCCTTTTCGTTCTGGCTGCGGCAGTTGCGGCGGTCTACGCCGTCTACCGGCTGCTGCTCCTGCTTGCCAACAGTCTGTTCGGGTTGCAGCATTTCGCCTTCCGCGCCTTGCACCCGCCGCATTCGCCCAGCCAGATCCGCGAGATGTGGACAAGCAACAGCGCCACCGAACCGGTCAAGGCGGTCTTCATCGATTACCCCTATCGCCAGTTCACCGACCTGCAGACAGAGCTTTCGCGAGGCCGCGGCTTCGAGTTGTTCGACCTGGCCATCGAACGCGACCGACTGGGCGACAAGACGATGGCACTCCTCACCGTCAAATCCTGGGTCGTCACCGGGTTCGAAAGCATCGTCGCCAACCGCCAGCTAAGGCTGAAGACGCTGAGTCTGCTGGAACAGCTCACCGCCCGGCCGGAGGCGAACATCTTCTTCTTCGCCCAGACCCTGCCACTGGTACGCCTGCGCCAGACCCGAGAACGCGAAAAGCGCGAGGCCGAGGCGGCAGGGTTGGCAGGCGTGATGAACGAGAGCGAGTCCTACCGCTGGGCGGAGCTGTTCTCCGAATTCATCACCTATACCTGGAACGAGAACATGGCCGCCCCGGTGCAAAGCCGGAGCGAAGGCGACAGCAACCTCGACCGCCTGCTCGCGCAGATCGGCTCGGGCGATGTGGCGGCCAACGTCAGAAAGTGGGCGGGCGCCAATCCCGGCGTCGCCCAGGTGATCGCGGACGAGATGATCCGCATCCCTTCCGACCGCATTCAGGACCAGATCAAATCGTTCAGCTTCACCGCGAACCAGACCGCCACCAGTCTGTCGTGCGTTTATGTCGAGCAGATCCATGAATACATGGCGAATTTCCTGGGCGACTATTACCAGGGCCAGTGGGTGCGATGTTCCAAGCAGGAACATCTGGTGATGTACCATCTGGCCCACGATAAGTTCATCAACACCAGCAACTTTTCCGTCATCAATGGACTGCTCGCCCGGCGCCTGGTGCGGACCGACCCGAACTTCCAGCTCATGAACGAAAGCTTCGGCCACTGGGTCCGCACGCTGGAGCACCCGGACTGGTTCGACCAGTTCCGCCGAGAAGCGGAGGCGGGCGGCACATGGAGCCTTCTTCGCCTGCCGCTGCTGCTGCTGGTCGCGGCGGGGTCGCTGCTGATTACTTACCTCAACCACGACACTTCCGCGTCGATCCTCACCCTGATCCCCGGCGCGGCCGCCACCATGCCCCTGCTCTTGTCACGCCTCAACCGGCAGCAGCCGGCCACTGCATAGGAGAATGCCATGTCGATGAAAGCCACCGATGGCGCGAAGTGGATCACCGTGAAGAAGGTGCAGGGCAACATCCCCGCCGCCGAATTCATCGACCTCTATCGCGGGCAGAACGACGCATCGGAAGCAGCTCCGGATGCGGATGCGGCTTCGAATGCGGGCCACTCGCTCAGCCACTATCTGCTTACCGGCGACGGTACACTGATCGCCAGCCGGCGCGCGATCACCGGCAAGGAACCCGTCGAATTGCTGGCGTTGCTGGATGCCGGCGCGGGAGAGGAACTGAACCCCGCGCAGCACAAGGTCCTCGGCGACCTCGACAGCTTCCTCGGTGCCTGGAACAAGGATGCCGCCGCCCCGCTGCCCCCCTTTCTGAAGGCGGTGGAAGGCAGTCCCAGTCGCTACCGACCCGCCGACACCCGTCGTACCGTGCCGCGGCAGGCCCCGCCGCCGCCGCCGGCACCGTCATGGCCGCCCTACCTCGATCCGGGGCCGTTCAGCGGCTCGCCCGAGCAACTGCGCGCGCTGGCGCCGCATATCATTAACTTGCGCAAGGGGCGCCTGTCTGACGACGGCATCGCGACCACCTCCCCGGCCGACCTCGACCGCATCGTCGCCAGCATTGCCGAAAAGTGCAAGGTCGGAGGCTACAGGCTGATGCTCTATGCCCACGGCGGGCTGACGAACGAACGCTACGGCCTGGCGATGGCCTGGGCCTATCATCGCTGGTGGCCGGCCCACGGCGTCTATCCGCTGTTCTTCGTGTGGGAGACGGGCGGACTGGAAACCTTCTGGCAGATCCTCGACAGCGACCAGCAGCGCGGCCGGGCGATGTCGCGCGATATCTGGGATCATACCGCCGACCTTGTGGTCGAACGGCTGGGTGCCAAAGTCGGCAGCCTGCTCTGGCGCGCGATGAAGGACAGCGCCGAGCGCGCCAGCGATGCGAACGGCGGCGCCCACCTGTTCGTCGAGAAGCTGGCCGCGAAGTGGACCCAGCCGGGTGAGATATTCGCCATCGGCCACAGCGCCGGCTCGATCTTCCACGCCCATCTTCTCCCACTGCTCTGCGCGAAGAAACTTCCGGTGAAACAGCTTCATTTCCTGGCCCCGGCAGTGACCAACGCTCTGTTCGACGCACAGTTGGCGCCGCTGATCGGCAGCAGAATTGAGGAAGCCCTGATGTTCGGCCTCTCACGCGAGGCCGAACGCGCGGACAACTGCGCCGGAGTCTACCACAAGTCGCTGCTCTACCTGGTATCCCGCGCCTTCGAGGAAAAAGTCGATACACCGATCCTTGGCATGGAGGACTTCCAGCGCGGCGATGCAAAAGTAGAGAAAGCATTCGGCAAATATATCTTCCTCTCGCCAACGGAACCCTCGGCGCCGCTGGACAGCGCTTCCACGTCGCGGACCCACGGCGGCTTCGACAACGATGCGCCGACCATGGAAAGCGTGCTCAGGCGAATGCTTCGTATACCGGCGACCATGCAGGTAACCCCGCCGTTTCCAGGCGGCGAACCGCGTCTGGCCCGGGCGATCTCCGAACCCAACTATTACGGTGTCCCGCAGGAGCTTTTCCGCACGGGCCCCGCCGCGCCCCTGCCTCCGGTCGATACTGCGG
>NZ_CACSJO010000030.1 GCF_902706195.1 Novosphingobium sp. 18050
GGGCAGGGCTTGTCACGATCCCCATATGGGATAGCACCATGCGGTCCGACAAGTCGGGCCCCAAAAGGAGTTTGCCTTGCGCTTCGTTTCCCTTGCTCTCTTTGCCGTTTCAACCCTTGCCCTGACGGCCTGCGACAAGGCCCCGGCGCCTGCCCCGACCGCCAGCGAGAGCGCATTGGATGCGCCGCCGCAGATTCCGGTCATGGGGCCGGAGCGCTCGATCCTGGCTTTCGGCGATTCGCTGCTGGCGGGCTACGGTCTGGAAGACGGCGAAAGCTACCCAGACCGCATGGAACAGGCTCTGCGCGCGCGCGGCGTGAATGCGAAGATCGCCAATGCCGGCGTGTCCGGTGATACCACGGCAGCGGGCTTGCAGCGTCTCGATTTCACGCTGAAAAGCCAGCCGGTGAAGCCGGAGCTGGTCATCATCAGCCTGGGCGGCAACGACATGTTGCGTTCGCTTCCTCCGGCGCAGACGCGCTCGAACATGGAGGCGATCCTCAAGCGGCTGAAGGAGGAGAAGATCCCGATCGTGCTGCTGGGGATGCTGGCGGCGCCGAACCTGGGGCGTGACTACGCGCAGGGCTTCAACCCGATCTATCCGCAGCTGGCCGAGAAATACGGCGCCGTGCTGGTGCCGTTCTTCCTCCAGCCGGTGATTGACAAGCCGGACCTCCTTCAGGGCGACCACGTGCATCCCACGGCGATCGGTATCGACGCAATTGTCGCCGCGACAGTGGATGATGTGAAGGATGCGCTGCCGAAGAAGGCGGGAACTTGAGGGAAGTTTAGCTCACCCGCCGAACCGCACCGCCGCTGACTTCCCACACGGCGGCTTCCTCGGCGATGGCTTCGAACGGCGCGATTTCGGTGCCGGTCAGCCAGACTTGCGCGCTGCCCGCGCGCAGGCGTTCGAACAAGGCCTCGCGGCGCAGCGGATCGAGATGGGCCGCCACTTCGTCCAGCAGCAGGAGGCGGGGGCGGGCCTCGCCATAGCCTTCCAGCAGCTGCGAATGCGCTAGGACGATGGCGATGAGCATCGCCTTCTGCTCGCCGGTGGAGCAATCGGCTGCCGGCTGGCCCTTGCCTGCCATGGTCACGCCCAGTTCGTCACGGTGCGGGCCGGTGAGGGTGCGCTGCGCCGCGCGTTCGCGGGGGCGCCCTTCGCGCAGCGCCGCTGCCAGCGCTTCGGCATCCAGAGGGCCGCCGGGCTGATAGGCCAGCGCGGGGCGCGCAAAAGGCGCCTCGGGTAGGGCGACCAGCGCCTCGTCCAGCCGGGCGACGAGGTCCGCGCGCGCGGCGGCGACCAGCGCGCCGGCCTCGGCGATCTGCACTTCGATGGCGTCTAGCCAGCGCGGATCGGGCGCGCGCTCGTCGGAAAGCAGGCGATTGCGTTCGCGGAGTGCCGTTTCCAGCCGCACGGTATTTCCGGCATGGCCGGGGGCGAGGGCGAGCACCAGCCGGTCGAGGAAGCGCCGCCGTGCGCCCGCACCTTCTACGAAAAGCCGGTCCATCGCCGGAGTCAGCCAGCCGATCGACAGCCACTCTGCCAGGCTCAGCGCCGAGCCTTGCGCGCCGTTGACCTGTACCAGCCGCCGTCCGGGCCGCTCCGCCGCGATGCCGGTGCCCAGCCGCACGGGGTCGCCGCCCGCTGCAGCCAATTCGGCGCTCACCGCGAAGCCGCCGTCGCCCGCCTGTCCCGGCATGTCGGCCAATTGCGCACGGCGCAGGCCCCGGCCGGGCGCCAGCAGGCTGATCGCTTCCAGCACGTTGGTCTTGCCCGCGCCGTTCTCACCCACCAGCAGGTTGAACTGCGCCGTGCCTTCCACCGCGGTCTCGCGGTGGTTGCGGAAACGGGACAGGAGAATGCGGTCGAGGCTCATCGCGTGGCTGACTAGCCGCACTTCACCATCAATGCGAGCGGCGAAGGATCAAACCGACCGGGTCTTGGCGAAAGGCGAGAAATCCACGTTCTCGTCGAACACCTCGACGCCTTCGCGCGACTTGAGCCAGCCAACGGCGGCATATGTCACCGGCGTCAGCACCGCTTCCCAGGCGACCTTCATCGTCCAGTTGGTGACCATGACGGTCATAACCTGCGTGGTGGTCCAGGTGCCCAGGAAGGCGATGGGGTAGAACAGCGCGCTGTCGATCGCCTGGCCGAACACGGTCGAACCGATGGTGCGGGTCCACAAGTGCTTGCCGCCGGTCATCAGCTTCATCTTGGCGAGGACGAAGGAATTGACAAACTCACCCGCCCAGAACGCGGTAACCGAGGCGAGCACGATGCGCCAGGTGGAGCCGAACACTGCCTCATAGGCGGATTGTCCGTCCCAGCCATCGGCGGGCGGCATGGCGACGACGAAGAAGCTCATGAAAGCCATGAACACCAGTGCGAAGAAGCCCGCCCATACGCAGCGACGCGCGTTGGCGTAACCGTATACTTCGGTCAGCACATCGCCGATGACGTAGCTGACGGGGAAGAACAGGATGCCCGCGCCGAAGGTCACGCCGCCCAGCGAAGCCAGTTTGGACGCGCCGATCAGGTTGGAAAGCAGCAGGATCGCCACGAAGGCGACCATCACATAGTCGAAATAGCGAAAGTGCCGCCGGGCTCCTGCACTGCCGTCGATTCGGGAGAGGTGGGGCGAAGGGGTGCGAAGTTCGTCCGGGCTGGCGTTCATGGCCTGTGCGTAACCTGCCTTTTCGGCGGCGCAAAGCACAAGTTTGGGTCAGTGTCCCGGTTTGCCAAGCCGCGCTTCCGCGCTATGGGGAACTCGCGCGCGCCCGTAGCTCAGCTGGATAGAGCACGAGCCTTCTAAGCTTGGGGTCACAGGTTCGAACCCTGTCGGGCGCGCCAATTTTCTGTGGGAATGCCGGGTCTGGGCTAAACGATGGTTCGAACTGTGTTCGAACAGGCTTGCCACTTTTTGCAGCATCAAGCGCCGGCGCGGATATTCGTCCGCTGCGCTATCCCTGGGTGAGCGCGGAGGGCGTTCGGCCTTGCGAACCCTGTCAGGTTCGCAGTCAGCTCAATACCTGGGAAGCGTTTTTTGGGGTGGTTCGAATTTGCTTCGAACGGCGGGGCGTTTTGTCCCGCAATTCGGCGCATAGGCGCCGAAAGTCGCAGGACCCGGTCCGGCCTTGGGCGCGGACCGGGTCCCGACGAAGATTACATTGCTTCCGAAGCAGCCTCGGTCGGCGCGTCGGTGGCATCGCCAACCACTACGTCGTCCGAAGCGCCGGTGGCGGTTTCGGTTGCCGTGGGAGCCGGGGTGCCGTTGCAAGCCGAGAGAGCCAGAGCAGCAGCAGTGGCAAGCGCGGCGAGAGCAATCTTCTTCATAGGTATTCCTTTGCGATGTCTGGTGCACAAGCCGCCGCTATCGAGCAGGCCTGCGCTGGTGCCCATTTGCTGGACTTGGCGCGCGAGTGCAATGCACTTTGCTGCATTGCATTAAAACTCCTTGGTTTCTGCACAGATGTCGCAAGGTTTGCCGGAAAGGTCGCCTTGGTGCTTCGGCGCGAACTTTCGGGGCTGCAATCGCTTGCTCTGCGCAGCAAAAGTGCGCAAAGACGCGGGTCTTGCCATGCCGTTTCTGCAGGTTCGGCCTTTCGGGAGAAAACGGCAATGGCCGTGATGATGGATACCGGTAGCAAAGCCCCGTCGGAATTTGGCGACGAAGTCCCCGGCGGCTATGTGGACGCGCCGGAGCTGCGGTACTTCGTGATGGCGCTGTTCTTTATCTTCGGTGGCATCACAAGCCTCAACGACGTGATCATTCCCAAGCTCAAGGAGCTGTTCACGCTGAGCTACACCGAGGCGATGCTGGTGCAGTTCTGCTTCTTCACCGCCTATGCCGTGATCGGCATTCCCGGCGCGATGCTGGTGCGCAAGGTCGGCTACATGCGCGGCGCGGCTGTCGGCCTGGGCATCATGATCCTGGGCTGCCTGGCTTTCATCCCGGCGTCGGAGACGGCGACTTACTGGCTGTTCCTGGCTGCCTATTTCGTGTTGGCGGCGGGCGTGGTGATCGTGCAGGTCGTTGCCAACCCGCTGATCAGCCTGCTGGGCAAGCCCGAGACGACCAGCTCGCGCCTTACTTTCGCGCAGGCCTTCAACTCGCTGGGCACCACCATCTTCCCGATCGCCGGTTCGGTGCTGATCCTGGGCAGCCTCGCCACGGTTTCGGCCAAGGAACTGGCAGGCCCCGCGCTCGATGCCTATCGCAGCGCCGAGAGCCAGGCCATCGTGCACGGCTACCTCGGTATCGCGGTCGCCCTCGCGCTCGTCGCGGCGGCGGTGTGGATGTTCCGCAACCGCCTCCCGCGCGAGCAGCATGAAAACAGTGCAGGCAGCGGCGCCGGATTCGCCGGGCTTGACCTCCTGAAGCGCGCGCGCTTCGGGTACGGCGCGCTTTGCATCTTCCTTTACGTCGGGGCGGAAGTCTCGATCGGTTCGCTGGTCGTCAGCTATCTCATGCAGGACCATGTCATGGCGCTGCCCGAGCAGTCTGCCGGAAAGCTGATCGGTGTGTACTGGGGCGGCGCGATGATCGGCCGGTTCATCGGTTCGGCAGTCCTGCGGGTGCTGAACCCGGGCCTGGTGCTGGTGTTCAATACTTGCGCGGCGATCGCGCTGATCGCGGTTTCGGTGACCACCACCGGGCATGTTTCGGGCTATGCATTGCTGGCTGTGGGCCTGATGAACTCGATCATGTTCCCGACGATCTTCAGCCTTGCCTGCGAGAAGCTGGGCACGCGCGCTGCGGATGGCTCGGGCATCATCAACGTGGCGATCTGCGGCGGTGCGATCGTGCCGCTGGCGACCGGCGCGCTGGCCGACGCAACCGGCGGGAACCTGGGTATCGCGCTCGTCTTGCCGGCGCTTTGCTATGCGGTGATTGCAGGCTTCGGCATCTTTGCGCGCAAGCCTGCGGCAGCCTGAACTGAGGAATGTGCGGCGCGATTAAGCGATGTTAAACCGAATCGGTCTAGACGTCGCTTTATGACTCGCCGCATCCTTCCTCGACGTTCGCAGCGACGCTCCGTCGCTCTGGCCGTCCAGTGCCGCACCCAAAGCGGCCTGCGCGATGATGGCGAGATTTCCGACATCTCCACCGAAGGCTGCTGCCTGCGCATGCGCGGCCTCTATTTCCGGGTCGGCTCCCGCCTGATCATCCGTCCGAAGGGGCTGGAGGGAATGCCCGGCGTGGTGCGCTGGGTCAGCGCCGACCTTGCCGGCGTCGAATTCGACCGCCCGATCTACGGTCCGGTGCTGGACCATCTCGCCTCGGCGCATGCGGTTCCGCAGCAGGCCTGACGGCCCCGGCGGTGCGGCTTGGCGTGCGACGACGCTTCAACTTCACGTCAACCCGTTCTAATCCTTGACGGCCCAAGCCGCAGGTGATGGAACACGCCCCGTGAACGATAGTCCCCCCCAATCCGAAACCAGCGCTCAGGCCCGTGCCGAGGCGAAAGCCGATGTCCGCGCTGCCGAGGCTGCGGCGATCCGGCGCCGCTGGGTCACGCTGGGCGAAGCGCTGGCGGTGATTGCCGTCGTGATTTCCGGCCTGACCCTGTGGAACAACTGGAGCCAGAGAAGCGACAGCGAAGCGGTGAAGACGGCCGAAGCGCAGCAGGCCTCCACCCGTGCGGCGACTCTGGTGTTGATGGCGACGGGCTCCGGTGACCGGGAGTTGATCCTGAGGCCTTCCGCGGCCGAACAGTCCGTGCAGAGCCAGGAGGTATCCTTCCCCAGCGCGCTGGAAGTGCCTCCCGCGCACACCACCGGAGAGCCTCGGATAGAGGCGGCATGGTTCGAACGTGCGCTCAAGAAGGCCCGCGATACGGCCCGGTTGCCCGACGACAGCCGCGGCGACGAACGGCTGCCCGTGCTCATCATCACCCGTTTTCTGGTCGGTGGCGAGCCGCATGAGGATGTTGCGCTCTACGATGTCGGCTACAGCATTTCGGGCCGTTGGCTTGGCGGGCACAGCGTCACCCTTCGCGGTGTCTCGCTGGTATCGCGGGTGAAGCGCGCCAGCGGCCAGGCAAAGCTGGATGCCCGCTGGAACGCATTGCTTTCCGCGAAGGGTGCCGACCACAAGTGAGCAGGCGGTTGGCGAGGTGCAACGACGCCCCCGCGAATTCTCGTTCATATTCGGTGAAAGTTCTGGCCAAGCTCTGAAGGCGCCCCGCACACTCCCTGCGATACGACCGGCGCATACTGCCGGCACAGCACAAGCATCGGGAGAGAGCGCTTGGCACTACCCTCAGGCCCCGCAAGCGAGGCCCCCAATCATCCGCTTGCCGTCCGCATGGGCGTTATCGCGGGCGTATCGCATAACATGGTCATCGGAACGGTGATGGGCTCGTTCGGGCTCATGCTGGCTTCGGCCGAGCAGCGCCTGGGCATTAGCGGTGAGCAGGCGGCGGCGGGTATTCCGCTGGTGCTGGTCGGCTCTTCGGTGCTGGCGCCTTTCGTGGGCGTACTGATCGCCAAAGTTTCGCTACGCTTGCTGATGCTGATCGGTGCGCTGCTGACGGTGGCAGGGTATCTGACGCTGGCCTTTACCCAGAGCTACGCGCTCTACCTCATCGCCTATGGGTTGTTATTCGGCCCGGCGATGAGCCTGGCCGGATCGATTGGTCCGGCGACGCTGGTGACCCGCTGGTTCAACCGCAACCGGGGGCTGGCGCTGGGCATGGTCCACTTGCCGGTAGTCATCGCCGTGGTGCCATGGACGCTGGAGCGCGCGCTGTCGGTAACTTCGCCCTCGACCATCTACCTTGTCATCGGCCTGATCTGCGCTGTGCTGATGCTGCCGCTGGTATTGCTTGCCGTCGATCATCCGCCGGGCAACGCCGAAACCGTCGCCCCCGAACCCAGCGAGAAGCGCACTGCCGATGGCTCGCTGAGCATGGTGCAACTCCTCGCGCGTCCGCGCTTCTGGGCGCTTTCGCTGGCTGCGGTGGCCAGCATGACCAGTTCGGTGCTGCTCGGCTCGCTACTCGTGCCGATGGGCATGTCCTGGGGCTTCACCCGGCCCGAAGCGGCACTGTTGCAGTCGATCATGTCGCTGGTGGGAATTGCCGGTTCGATCCTGTTCGGCTGGGTCGCGGACCGGATCGGCGGCGGACGTGCATTGGCGCTGATCGGCTTCGACTGCGCGGTGCTTTGGGTGCTCCTGTTGCAACACCCGCCGTTCTGGCTGGCGGCGTTGATCATCGGCCTGATCGGCATGCACGGTGCGGGCGCGATCCCGACGCTGGGGCGCGGGTTGTCGGACGCGTTTGGGCAGGCCAGCTATAGCCGGGGCTTCGGCCTCGTCACGCTGGTCGGCCTGCCGTTCATCGCCTTTGCAGTAGTGGGATCGGCGCGGGTCTTCTCGGTGACCGGCAGCTACGACGGCGCGATTGCGGCGATCAGCGCCTTCTTCGCCGTTGCGATCGTGCTGGGCCTCTACGGTGCGAGCGGCGCAAAAGCGCAAGCCCCGGTGTCGGCGGTAGCGTGAAACGCCTGCAACCCGTCCCGCTCAGGTTGAGCGGGACGGGCAAGCCCGCTTAGCCTCGCCGCGCGGTCGCTTTGAGCTGACCAAGCACGGGGTAGCCGTGGCCTTCCGCAATGACGAGCCATTCGCCGTCTTCGCGTTCCTCGATGCCGGGGTGTATCCGGGCGACCGGATGCGCGGCGATATCGGCCAGCGCCTCGGCGTGGCTGGCGTATTGAGCCAGGCGCTCCAGGTTGCGACGGGTCGGGAAGATCACCGAGATGTCGCCGTTGTCGGCCATATCCAGCGCCTCTGCGGCGCTGGTCCAGAACAGGCGGGTGTTTTCGGTGGCATCGACAGTGATGTCGACGGCGCCGGTGCCAAGGTCGATCACGAAGAAGCGGGTGTCGAAGGCCTTGTCCCACAAGGGGCACCAGTGCGCGAAAAAGGTGAGGGCGGCCGGCTCGAGTTCCCAGCCGAAACGCGCCAGCACGGTGTCGAGGCGGCCGTCTTCCAGTAGCAGCGCGCGCGCCTGTGCTGCTTCCTGCGCGCCCACGGGCTGGCGGGTGGCGATCATCAGGCCAGTTTCCTCCAGCGTCTCGCGGATGGCGGCAATGCGGGCGGCGGCGATTTCCTCGGCCTCGTCCGGTAGTAGCCGTCGGGCAAGTTCACGGTCGGCCGGATCGACGCGGCCGCCGGGGAACACGGCAGCCCCGCCGGCAAAGCGCATTTCCTTCGCGCGCTGTACCATTAGCACGTCCGGCGCGCTGCCGGTGGCGGAGTGACGGAAGATCACGACGGTTGCGGCGGGGACAACGGCGGGACCGTCGGCAGCTATCGGCTGGTCGGAAGGAGCACTGGACATGCAAGGGATGTCGGCCGCGCGGCGCCCGGGGGCAAGGGGAAACTGCTTCGCCCCGGCGGGAACTAGTGTCGGAATGCTTTACAAAACGCCGTAAGGTCAGGTGGAGGTGTGGTATGAAAACGGCTAATTACGGCCGATTATTGAAACTGGCACGCCTTGTGCTTATATGAGCGTACCCCGAGAAGCAGTCTCGATAGAGGCGGGGCCGATCAGTCTCACGGCCCCGCCTCCCCGAGAAGTTCTCCTCCCCAAATCGCCGGAACGTCTCGCCGCAACAACGATGGCTTGTGATTTGCCGCGTGATCTGCTGCCCGCGCAGGTCAGGCCCGGACGCACGAAAGGCCCGGGCGTTTCCACCCGGGCCTTTGAATATTCGGCTATGCCGAGGGCCGAGGGCCGAGGGGCTCAGCCCTGCGCGGCGATCCCGGATTCGGTGATGAGCTGGTGCAGTTCGCCAGCCTCGTACATTTCCATCATGATGTCGCTACCGCCCACGAATTCGCCCTTGATGTAGAGCTGCGGGATCGTCGGCCACTCGGAAAAGCCCTTGATGCCCTGGCGGATTTCCATGTCCTGCAGCACATCCACGGTCTCGTAAGGGACTGCGAGGTGTTCGAGGATCGCGATCGCGCGGCTGGAGAAGCCGCACTGCGGGAACAGCGGCGTTCCCTTCATGAACAGGACGATGTCGTTGCTGTTTACGATTTCGCCGATGCGGGCGTTGACGTCGGACATTTCAATGGAACCCTTAGTATGTATGCGACGTCAGTTGGGGACGGCGGTGGTCAGTTGCAAGGCATGGAGCACGCCGCCCATGCGTCCGCCAAGCGCTTCGTAGACCAGTTTGTGCTGGGCCACGCGGGGCTTGCCGGCGAAGGCGGAGGACACGACATGCGCGGAATAGTGGTCGCCGTCGCCGGCAAGATCGGTGATCGTGACATCCGCATCCGGCAGCGCGGCGCGGATGAGGGTTTCGATTTCTTCGGAAGACATTGCCATCGTGTAATTCCTTAGCCCAGAAACGCGCGGCGGGCTTCGACCTGCTTGGCCTCAAGCGCAGCGCGGATTTCGCCTTCGCTGGTGTCGACCCCGGCGGCGGTGATGTCGCCCAGCAGCTTGCGGATCACGTCCTCGTCACCGGCTTCCTCGAAGTCGGCCTGGACGACAGCCTTGGCATAGGCGTCGGTTTCGGCGGGCGAGAGCTTCATGCGCTCGGCCGCCCATTCGCCGAGAAGGCGGTTGCGACGGGCCTGGATGCGGAACGCGGTATCCGCGTCGTGCGCGAATTTTGCTTCTTCGGCGCGCTCGCGATCCTGGAAACTGGTCATCGGACAACCTCGAATGATGGATATGCATCAGCCGATAGGGCCGGGAGGGTTCCGGTTCAATCCCGATTCGTGGCCGGGTGCCATTCCTGCGCGTTGCGAGGCAATGGCGGCGTAGCGGCGTCTGACGCTGAGGGAGGCGGTTTTCTGCCCCTCGCCACTCGCTTTGCGGCCGGTTCACCTCCCCATCGCCATGCGACGGGGAGGAACTGGCGTGGTCAGGCGGCGCTGGCCAGGGTCTTTGCAAGGAAAGGCAGGCTTTCGCGGGCCTTGTCCTCGTAGGTCGAGATCGCGGCGCCCTGGGCCATCGTCAGGCCCACCTCGTCGAGGCCGTTCAGCAGGCAGTGCTTGCGGAAAGCGTCGATTTCGAAGCTGAAGCGGTCCTGGAACGGGGTGGTGACGCTTTGCGTGTCGAGGTCGATGTCGATCGGATCGGTCTGCGCCACTTCCATCAGGCGGTCGATCGCCGCCTGCGGGAGAGCCACGGTCAGGATGCCGTTCTTGAACGCATTCCCCGAAAAGATGTCGGAGAAGCTCGGCGCGATCACGCAGGTGATGCCCATGTCGAGCAGCGCCCACGCGGCGTGTTCGCGGCTGGAGCCGCAGCCGAAGTTGTCGCCCGCGATCAGGATCGGGGCGCCCGCGTTTACGGGGTCGGTGAAGACATTGCCTTCTTCCTTCTTCACCGCCTCGAACGCGCCCTGGCCCAGGCCGTCACGGGTGACGGTCTTGAGCCAGTGGGCGGGGATGATGACGTCGGTGTCGACGTTCTTGCGGCCGAACGGAATCGCCTTGCCGGCGACGTGGTTGATCGCCTTCATGTCAGTCCGTTTCGTTCGGGAAGTGCGGCGCGGTGCCGGTGGCGCCGGGTTTGGAATCACCCTTCTTGCGGTCGTTCCGGCGCTTCACGAAAAGGAGGGCCGCGGCGATCGCGGCCGAACCGATGGCGGCGCCGGCGGCAAGGGCGGCGCGACCGGCCAGCGAATTGTCGTTGTTGTCGGACATGGTGGCTTTCCTGTCAGTTCGCTGGTGCGAGATCGCGCACGTCGGTCAGCTTGCCGGTGACGGCAGCGGCTGCGGCCATCGCGGGGCTCATCAGGTGGGTGCGTGCACCCGGACCCTGACGGCCGGTGAAATTGCGGTTGCTGGTCGAGGCGCAGCGCTCGCCCGCCGGAACCTTGTCCGGGTTCATGGCGAGGCAGGCCGAGCAGCCCGGTTCGCGCCATTCGAGGCCGGCGTCGATGATGATCTTGTCCAGACCTTCCGCTTCGGCCTGCTCCTTGACCAAGCCCGAGCCGGGGACGACGATCGCCCACTTGACGCCTGCCGCCTTATGGCGACCCTTGAGTACTTCGGCCGCCGCGCGGATGTCCTCGATGCGGCTGTTGGTGCAGCTGCCGATGAAGACGTTCTGCACTTCCACCTCGGTCAGCTTGGTGCCGGGCGTAAGGCCCATGTATTCCAGGCTGTGCTTCACCGCGTCGCGCTTGGAGGCGTCGGCGAAGTCCTCGGGCGCAGGGACAACGCCGCCGATGGCCGACGTGTCCTCGGGGCTGGTGCCCCAGGTTATGGTGGGCTGGATATCCTCGGCGCGGATGTGGACCGACTTGTCGAAGGTCGCGCCCTTGTCGGTCGCCAGGCTCTTCCACCAGGCAAGCGCTTTGTCCCAGTCCGCGCCGGTCGGCGCGTAGGGGCGGCCCTCGACATAGGCGAAGGTGGTCGCATCGGGCGCGACGAGGCCGGCGCGGGCACCGCCCTCGATCGCCATGTTGCACACGGTGAGGCGGCCCTCGACGGTCATTTCCTCGAAGACGTTGCCGCAGAATTCGATGACGTGGCCGGTGCCGCCGGCGGTGCCGATCACACCGATCACGTGCAGGACGACGTCCTTGGGAGTGACGCCCGCGCCCAGCTTGCCTTCGACGCGAACTTCCATCGACTTCGACTGCTTGAGCAGGAGGGTCTGCGTGGCGAGTACATGCTCGACCTCGCTGGTGCCGATGCCAAACGCCAGCGCACCCAGCCCGCCGTGGCTGGCGGTGTGGCTGTCGCCGCAGACGATGGTTGCGCCGGGGAGCGAGAAGCCCTGCTCGGGCCCGACGACGTGGACGATGCCCTGCTCACGGTCGGCATCGCCGATGTAACGGATGCCGAAAGCGGGGGCGTTCTTTTCCAGCATGTCGAGCTGCTGCGCGCTCTGCGCATCGGCGATGGGCACACGCCCGCCGCTGGCATCGCGCCGCGCGGTGGTGGGCAGGTTGTGATCGGGAACCGCGAGCGTAAGATCGGGACGGCGCACCGGACGGCCGGCAACGCGAAGGCTTTCGAAAGCCTGCGGGCTCGTCACTTCGTGAACGAGGTGCCGGTCGATGTAGATGAGGCAGGTGCCGTCGTCGCGTGTGTCGACAACGTGGGCGTCCCAGATCTTCTGGTAGAGGGTGCGCGGAGTGTTTGTCATGATAAGGCGCGATTAAGCCCGGACCCTTCGAAATTCAAGAGGTAGGACGATTCGTTTGGCGGGTTTCGCGAAACTTTCGTTCAAGGTGCGGCACTTTTGCGATTTATCGTTGCCTTGGGGTGTCACTCTATCCGGCTGGCGAAACGCGCCCGGACCTGTCGGTCGGGCGCGTTCCTCTCGTTGTCTGCGATCCGGCGGGCGGCCGGTTCGATCAGCGGTGGTGTCGATCGTGAACCGAGGCGCGGTGGTGCGCGACATGGTGCTGCGGGGCGCGATGGACCGCGCGGTGCTTTACATGGCGCGGCGGTGCGTGGCGGACGTGATGCACCGGCTTGTGGTGACGGGCGCGCTGGTCATGGTGACCGCGCTGGTCGTAGTGGCGCGGCGCGGCCTCGGCGATCGAGGGGGTGAGTGCGGCGACGCCGAGCAGGGCGGCGAGGGCCGGGGCGATGATCTTGGTCAGCTTGCGCATGGGTGAATTTCCTGTGTGGGGTGTGCCTCCCCCTCTGCGGGGGTCGGCGTATGTTACTGGGATGAACCGCTGCCGGGCCGGATGCATGCCGGGCATTCGACACGTTCAGCTCATGGTTTAGAGGCTGAACGTGTCGGCGCGGGGCGTCAGCCGCGGCGGCCGTCGTAGTCGCGGCGCTCCATGTGGAGGGCGCCGTAGACCTTGTTGATCCGGTTCCCGAGGGTACGGGTCTCCTGGGCGCTCAGTCCGCCGCGGGCGTAGCTGGTGTAGAGGCGCTGGACCTCGGCGGCATCGCGGCGCAGGCCGGTCGCTTCGCGCTGCGAGATCGTGCGGCGTGCTGCGGCGCGGTCGATGTGGGCGCGCAGGCCGGAGATGTCGGCGCGGATGTTGGCGTTGCGGTTCGGAGTATAGCGAGCCGCTTCGTGACGCGGTGCGGCTTCGGCGATGGTCGGCGCGATGGCCGACATGCCGAGCACGGCGACGAGGGCGGGAGCGATGAGCTTGGTGAACTTGCGCATGAGTGGCACTCCTTCTTGAAACCTTGAAGCGGAGGAGGTGGATGACCTCGCTTCCGATGCATTCAGGTTTAGGACCACGAAGCTGAACGCAAGTGATATGACCCGTCGCAAAAAGTCTGCGATTGTAAGAGAGTGTCGCAAGCGCCGACGAGGCTGCTATAAGGAGCGGCATGTCCCTTGCCGCCGTGATCCTGACCGTCCTTGCTTCCGTCGCCGCGATGGAGTTCGTCGCATGGTCGAGCCACAAGTATGTCATGCATGGGTTCGGCTGGGCCTGGCACCGCGACCATCACGAACCCCACGGCAACCTGCTGGAGAAGAACGATCTGTTCGCCCTGTTCGGCGCGGCTATCAGCATCGGCATGTTCGCGCTGGGCTCGCCGCTGGTAATGGGCGCGGCTTCGTGGGAGCCGGGGACGTGGATCGGGCTGGGCGTCCTGATTTACGGTGTCATCTATACGCTGGTTCACGACGGGCTGGTGCACCAGCGTTACTTCAGGTGGGTGCCCAAGCGCGGCTACGCCAAGCGGCTGGTCCAGGCGCACAGGCTGCACCACGCGACGATCGGCAAGGAAGGCGGGGTCAGCTTCGGCTTCGTGGTTGCCCGCGATCCGGGAGTGCTCAAGCGCGAACTGCGCGAGCAGCGGGCCAAGGGCATCGCGGTGCTGCGCGAGGCGGTGGATTAAGACGGACTACTCAGCCCGCGTCCAGATCCACATCCCGATCGTCGCCAGCACGGCCACCGGGATCAGCGTCCACCAGCCCCCGGCGGTGAACCATACCACGACCACGCTCAGGCTCATCGTGAGGATCGCGGCGATCTTGCCCTTGCGGCTTATGGCCTTGCGGTCACGCCATTCGCGCAGGTGGTGGCCGTATTTGGGGTGTTGGTAGAGCCGCTCCGCCCATTCCGGGTGGCTTTTTGAAAAGCACGCGGCGGCGAGGATATAGAAGATCGTCGTAGGCAGGAGGGGCACGAAGATACCGAGCGTTCCGATCCCCACCAGGATCACCCCGCCGATAATCCAGAGTGCGCGCCGGGCCTTATGCATAGCGCGCGGCGGTCTCCCGGATCAGCGCGATCATATTGGGTATGCCCTGGGTACGGTTGGAGGACAGCTGGTTCTTCAGGTCGAAGGGGCTGAGCGCCTCGGCAATGTCGGTCGCGGCCACGTCGGCGGCGGGGCGGTCCTGCACGGCGGCGATCACCAGCGCGACGATGCCCTTGGTGATCCCGGCGTTGCTGTCTGCCAGAAAGTGCAGGGTGCCGTCTTCGCGGGCGGCGGGATAGACCCAGACGCTGGCCGAGCAACCGCGCACCTTGGTGGCGTCGGTCTTGAGGGCATCGGGCATATCGTCCAGTTCGCGCCCCAGTTCGATGAGGAGGCGATAGCGTTCGTCGCCATCGAGGAATTCATACTCTTCGCGGATATCTTCGAGGCTGCGCATGGCTTTGGCATTTAAGGCCGGCGGCTCCGAGGGCAAGGGGAACATTGTAAGGCGATGTTGCAAGGGGTGGGGGTTCCTGTCAGGGAAATGCCCATGACCGCAGATCGCAGCCACCCCTTTTACGCGATGCACGAGCACGGCTTCGTGCGCGTCGCTACCTCAACCCCGCGCGTGCGCACGGCGGACGTTGCGTTCAACCGCGATGCGGTGCTGGCCGAGGCGCGGCGGGCGCACGATGCCCATGTCGACCTGCTGGTCTTCCCGGAGCTGTGCCTGTCCTCCTACGCGATCGACGACCTGCACCTGCAGTCCGCGATGATCGAGGCTGTCGAGGCAGCCATCGCCGATGTGGTCAAGGCCAGCGCCGAGCTTTCGCCGGTGCTGCTGGTCGGCGCCGCGCTGATGCGCAAGGGGCGGCTGTATAACTGCGCGCTGGCCATCGCCGGAGGGCGGCTGCTGGGCGCGGTGCCCAAATCGTACCTGCCCAATTACCGCGAGTTCTATGAAAAGCGCTGGTTCGCCAGCGGCAAGGCGATTCGCGGCAGCACCATCACTGTGAACGGGCAGGAAGTGCCGTTCGGCGTCGACCTCGTTTTCGCCAGCCAGGTTCTGCCGAACTTCCGTTTCTTCGCCGAGATCTGCGAGGATTTCTGGGCGCCTACGCCGCCGTCGTCGCTTGGCGCGATGGCCGGGGCGACGATCCTGTGCAACCTGTCGGCCTCCAACATCGTGATCGGCAAATCGGACGAGCGCCACATGCTCTGCCGCGCGCAATCGGCGCGCGCGATGGCGGCTTACGTCTACTGCGCCGCCGGGCATGGCGAGAGCACCACCGACCTGGCATGGGACGGGCAGGGCGTAATCTACGAGCTGGGCGACCTGCTGGCCGAATCGGAGCGGTTCTCGCTCGATCCACAGCTGTGCGTGGCCGATGTCGACTGCGACCGCATCGTCATGGACCGGGTGCGGGCACCCACGTTCAATGACGCCGCTGAAGTTGCCGGGCTGCCGGAGGAAACCTTCCGCACCGTCCCGTTCCGCCATGCCCCGGCGGGCGGCGATATCGGGCTGACACGCCCCGTCGGCCGCTTCCCTTTCGTGCCGGACCGCGCCGACAAGCTGGATGCGGACTGCTACGAGGCGTTCAACATCCAGGTCGATGGCCTCATGCGGCGTATCGAATCGACCGGCGCGAAATCGTTGGTGATCGGCATTTCGGGCGGGCTCGATTCGACCCATGCGCTGATCGTTGCTGCCCGCGCCTGCGACCGGCTGGGTCTGCCGCGAACGACGATCCGGGGCTATACCATGCCCGGTTTCGGCACCAGCGACGGCACCAAGTCCAACGCCTGGAAGCTGATGAACGCGGTGGGCATCACGGCGGAGGAAATCGACATCCGCCCCGCCGCCACAACGATGCTGAACGATATCGGCCACGATTTCGCGGACGGCAAGCCGGTCTACGACGTGACCTTCGAGA
The DNA here is from genome assembly GCF_902706195.1 of Novosphingobium sp. 18050. GTDB lineage: Bacteria > Pseudomonadota > Alphaproteobacteria > Sphingomonadales > Sphingomonadaceae > Novosphingobium. Next base: position 16,058 of record NZ_CACSJO010000030.1, read on the forward strand.
ACGTCCAGGCGGGCCTGCGCACCGATTACCTGTTCCGCCTTGCCAGCCAGCATTCCGGCTTCGTGGTCGGCACCGGCGACCTTTCGGAACTGGCGCTGGGCTGGTGCACTTACGGCGTCGGCGATCATATGAGCCACTACGCCGTCAACGCCGGCGTGCCCAAGACGCTGATCCAGTACCTGATCGGCTGGTGCGCGCGCGGCGACCGGTTCAGCGCCTCGACCGAGGAAATCCTGCTGGCGATCCTGGCCACGGAAATCTCGCCCGAACTCGTCCCCGCCGGGGCGGACGGCGCGATCCAGAGCACCGAGGCGAAGATCGGGCCTTACGAGTTGAACGACTTCTTCCTGCACCATGTGATGCGCTTCGGGCAGAAGCCGTCGAAGGTGGCTTTCCTCGCCTGGCATGCCTGGCGCGAGGCCGGGGTGGGCGTGTGGCCCGCCGGTTTCCCGGAAGCCAAGAAGAACGAATACGATCTGGCGACGATCCGCTCGTGGCTGGAGAAATTCCTGCGCCGCTTTTTCGCCTTCAGCCAGTTCAAGCGTTCCGCGATTCCCAATGGACCGAAGGTATCCTCGGGCGGCGCGCTGTCTCCGCGCGGAGACTGGCGCGCCCCGTCGGATGCGAGCGCGGCGGTGTGGTTGGCGGAACTGGACGCAAGGGTGCCGTAACGCCGGTCAGGCACGGTTTTGCACCCGCCGGCGAGCGCGGGATAACGCCAGGGAAATTCAGCGGACGGGCTGCGGCCGGCGCTGGGTTTGGTCGCCAGCATCAGGCGACTAGTGCTGGACCCTGCCTTTTGATCGCGAACGGCTGGTAAGGGGCGTGACCTCGTGTGACTTCCAGCTCGACCCTGCGGTGCATGGGGGTGAGGGGGCGGGTTCGCACTCTTGCCCTCTTCCCTGAGGGCACACCCTCAAGTTCATCCACGCATCCATGAATTGCGGCTTGTCCGGTCCGCACCGGACGCCGACCGCTTCGGGAGCATGGAGTGTCAGCTACACACCCCCGACCCGTCACGCCGCAGCATATAACCTATATGGTTATAAATGTCAAGATCGGGGATCGGGGGGGCCCCCGTTAGCGCAGCTTTTCGATTTCACGCGCCAGGTCGTTGCCGCGCTTGTCGTCAGTGGCGATGCGTTCGAGGACGATGATGCGCTTGCGCATTTCCTCGACTTCGCGCTCCAGTTCATGCTCGCGCGCGGTATGGTCGTAGCCTTCGGCGCGGGGCCCTCGCTTGTCGCCCAGCGCCTGATAGCGCTGCGCTTTGAGCCAGGTGACGCACCCGATCGCGAAAAGCACGACAACGGCAGTCCAGAAACTCATTGCGTGGTCACCTCAAGTCCGCTCTCGCCGCGCAGCGCCTCGATCTGAAAGGCGATGTCACGGCCGCTGCCGCCATCCGTAATGATCCTTTCGAGCACGCGCACGCGATTTTCGATGTCGCTGTTATGCGCCGCATATTGCGCGGCCTTTTCGGCGGTGGCGCCCACGGTTATCTCCAGCTTGCGTTCGAGAAAGGCGAGGCGGCGCTTGTAGGCGCCCGCAAGGATCGCGAACATCACGATCATGGCGGTGAGGACGGCGCACAGGCCCATGAAGTCGCCCGGGCTCATTGCTTGGTCTGCCCCGATGTGCGCCCGGTTTCGACCGCCCGCTGGTCACGCAAAGCCTCGATCTGCAGGGCGGTGTCGTAACCGCCGTCGGTGATGATCCGTTCCAGCACGCGCACGCGTTCTTCCAGTTCGCGAGAGTGCGAGGCGTATTGCGCGGCCTTCTCGGCGGTGGCCTCGATCTGCAACTCGGCGAGTTTGCGCTGGTGCTTGGTCCAGATCGCGAAGCCGCCCATGATGAACGGAGCGAGCGGTATCAGCACCCAGATTGCGTCTTCCATCGAATGAGTCCCCTGTTGCCCGGAAAAAGGCGCTTAGCGCAGGCTGTCGATCTCGGCCGCGAGGCGCGAGTTGCTGCTGGAATAGTGCGCTTCCATATCGGCGACCCGGCGGTCCATGTCGGACAGGTCGGTGCGCAGGCGGCTGGAAGGCGCCGAACCGTTCAGATTCAGGCCCTTGCGGGCGCGGCGGCGTTCCATGCGGCGCAGCAGGCGCATTTCTTCCTCTTCGCTGTAAAGCCCCATCGGCCGCTTTTCGGCTACCAGGGCGACCACGATATAGACCGCAATGACGAGCGGGAACCCGAACAGCAGAAGCAGTACGGCTCCCAGCCGCACCCACAGGCTGTCCACGCCGGTGTAATCGGCGATGCCCGAGCATACGCCGGCGATCTTGGCATTCGACTTGTCGAGATAGAACTGTCCGCGTGACACTGGTTTTTCCTTTCCCTGTAGGCCGGCGTTACTGTTCGGTCGAAGTCTTGTCGGCCGAAGTATGGGCGGCGCTCTGGTTCTGGCCCATGGCGCGCTTCATCTCGGCCAGTTCGGCGTCGATCGTATCGCCATCGGCAAGCGCGGCGATTTCTTCGGCAAGGCTGGGCTGGCGATGGTCGGAGAGGCTCATCGCCTCGGCGCGGCCTTCCGCATAGTCCACCCGGCGTTCCAGCTGGTCGAACCGGGCCATGGCTTCGTCCACGCGCTCACTCGACAGCAAGGTGCGCAGTTTGACGCGATTCTCGGCGCTCTGCAAGCGGGCCGCGATGGAGGACTGGCGGCTGCGGGCTTCACGCAGGCGGGTCTGCAGCTTTTCGATGTCCAGCTCGTAAGCGCGCAGCGCATCGTCGAGCACCAGCGTCTCGGCGGACAGCTGCTCGGCCATGTCGGCGGCCTTCTTGCGCTCCATCAGCGCGGCGCGGGCGAGGTCCTCGCGGTCCTTGGACAGCGCGAGCTGCGCCTTGTCGGCCCAGTCTGCCTGCAGCTTGTCGAGCTTGCCGACGTGGCGGCGAAGTTCCTTCTGGTCCGCGATCGTGCGGGCGCTGCTGGTGCGCACCTCGACCAGCGTCTCCTCCATTTCCAGAATGATGAGACGGATCATCTTCGCCGGATCTTCGGCCTTGTCGAGCAGGTCGTTGAAGTTGGCGGCGACGATGTCGCGGGTGCGGGAGAAGATGCCCATGGCGGTGGTTCCTCGGATGAAAGTCGGGCGGCGGCCCATAGTGGCATGGTCGCCGGTATGTTCGAAAGCGTCGAAGCGGCGGGCTTGGTTCGAGCCGCCGCCCTCGCGCGGATTCTGGAGAATTTCGATCTCCGCGTCGAGCCTGCTCATGCGAGCGGGGCTCCGCAGGCATGGGTCTTCACCGGAGAGGCATAAGCCTTGGTGCCGAACTGGTCGGCCATGACGTAGAGGTTGAACGCGCCCATCGCCAGGAGGCTGGCGATGATCGCCCAGTCCAGCCGGGTGCGGGCCAAAGTCGAACGCACCGGCGCGGGACGGACCTGCTGGGGCGCGGTGCTGGCGGTTTGCGATGACATGGCGGCGTTTCCTCATGAACCTGAATTTGTCTTGCCAGGCGTCTGCTCCGGCATTGCAAAACCTATCGCAATGACCGTGCCAAACTGCACAGACCGCATAAATCTGCGCTTTTTCCCGAATGTCGCGGAGCTGCGACGAAAATGAATTGCCAATGAATGGGAAATTTCGCTAATTATTGGGAATGGAGCGCGAAGCCCAATTCATCGGCCAGTCCACTGCCTTCCTCGACGCGGTGGAGCGGGCCAGCCGCGCCGCCGCTGTGCGGCGCCCCGTCCTCGTCATCGGTGAGCGCGGGACCGGCAAGGAGCTGATCGCCCAGCGCCTGCACCACCTCAGTCCCCGCTGGGGCGAACCGCTCGTCACCCTCAACTGCGCGGCGCTGCCCGAGACCCTGATCGAGGCCGAACTGTTCGGGCACGAGGCCGGGGCGTTCACCGGCGCCACCCGCGCGCGGGCAGGGCGCTTCGAGGAGGCGGACCGGGGCACACTGTTTCTCGACGAACTGGGCAATCTGTCGATGGCGGCGCAGGAGCGCCTGCTGCGCGCGATCGAGTACGGCGAAGTCGTGCGCATCGGCTCGTCGCGGCCGATGACGGTGGACGTGCGCATCGTCGCCGCCACCAACGCCAACCTGCCGCGCATGGCCCGCGAAGGCACCTTCCGCGCCGACCTGCTCGACCGCCTCAGCTTCGAGGTCATCACCCTACCCCCGCTGCGTGCCCGCGAAGGCGACGTCTACGAACTCGCCGACTACTACGGCCGCCGCATGGCGAGCGAGCTGGAATGGGACCGCTGGCCGGGCTTTTCGGCAGAGGCGATGGCGGCGCTGGAGGGGCACGATTGGCCTGGCAACGTGCGCGAACTGCGCAACGTGGTAGAGCGCGCGGTCTACCGTTGGGGTGACGAGAATGGCCCTGTTGGTGAGGTGGTGTTCGATCCGTTCGTCAGCGCGTGGGCGATGCAGGGTGTGGTTGGGCAGGGGGCGGTTGAAGTGTTGGCGCCGCCTGCTCCCGAGCCGGAGCCGCCAGTCCAGCCAGCGTCGCTACGCGATGCGGTGGACGCGCACGAGCGGGGCCTGCTGATGGATGCGCTCGAACGCCTGCGCTGGAACCAGCGCAAGGTCGCTGGCGCACTGGGGCTTACGTATGATCAACTTAGGCACTGTCTGAAAAAGCATGGATTGCATCAAGGGCGGGGCTGAGTTCGTTGCGCTGCTGGTCCGTGAAATTAAATCTCAGGCATCGGCCCGTGAATTTAGCTGTTTTTTCACTCGCTCGCGTCACCCATGCTTGCCATGATATTGAAACGATCCCGAGGCTGGCGGGCCTTTGCTGTTCTGGTGTTGATACTCGTCCTGCCGTCGGAATTTGGTGGCTTGTTCAAACATCCGAAGGCCTTTGATGCTCTGCGCTATGGCGTCGATACGCTCGCTGCGGTCGGTTTGACGGGCTATGCATTTGCGCGGCCGATGGGTCCGCAAGCCTTCTGGCGATTTTTTGCTCCCGTGTTCATCCTGTTTTCGACAGTCGTTTTCATGAGCGGGCTGCCTCGTATCCTGATGATATTGCAGGCAGCGTCCTATGCCCCCATGTTCTTGGCTGCCTTGGGTTCAATGCTGGCGATGATGTTTTCCCTGATTTGGTTCATTTCCGTTGGCCTCATGCGCCATGTCGGCTGGATAGCTGACCGTGCCTGCAAGTCGGTCGATTTGGCGAAGACCTTCAATTAGGGGGATCGGTCGGCGAACGGCTGTCGAGGTCGTCGACTTGCTTGCATGCCCTAACTGCCCCTTGCGTTTTTTCAGAATCGCGCCTATCTGCGCCTCATCCCGTCATTGGTGAAACAACGATCGGGCTGGCGCCGGTAGGGGCCGGCGCGAAACCGCGTTGTGGCAGCCTTGGCATTTTCCGGTCCGCTCAGGCGGGCCGAGTGCAAGCAATTTGGAGTTTCGTTTGGTCGATATCGCGCGTCTTACCGAAGTGATCGAGCCGGAGGCCAACGCCCTGGGCTTCGATCTCGTGCGTGTGCGCGTCTTCGGCAAGAGCGAGGTCGGCGACGACGAGATCGCCCTGCAGATCATGGCTGAGAACCCGGCCACCGGGCAGCTCATCATCGAGGACTGCGTCAAGCTCTCGCACCGCATCTCCGACCGCATGGACGCGCTTGAGGAAGCGGGCGACGTGCTGATCGCCGAGGCTTACCGCCTCGAAGTCAGCTCGCCGGGTATCGACCGCCCGCTCACCCGCCCCAAGGACTACGCCAACTGGGCCGGTCACGAGTGCAAGGTGAGCCTGATCAATCCCGTCGAAGGCAACCGCAAGGGCCTCAACGGTGATCTGGTCGGCATCGAGGGTGAACCCGGCAGCGAGATCGTGACGGTGGCCGACAAGAAGTCCGGCACCGTCAGCTTCCCGCTGAGCGACATTCAATCGGCTCGGCTGATCCTTACGGACAAGCTGATCGCGGCAACCCGCCCGCTGGATACCAGCGGCGCTGACGAAATTCTTGAGGAACAGGAAGACTAAGCCATGGCCAGTGCGATTTCCGCCAACCGCGCCGAGCTTCTCGCGATCGCGAATTCCGTCGCGTCGGAGAAGATGATCGACAAGTCGATCGTCATCGAGGCGATGGAAGAAGCCATCCAGAAGTCGGCCCGCAACCGCTACGGCGCCGAGAACGACATCCGCGCGAAGCTCGATCCGCGCACCGGCGACTTGCGCCTGTGGCGCGTCGTCGAAGTGGTTGAGGAAGTTGAGGACTACTTCAAGCAGGTCGACCTCAAGCAGGCCGAAAAGCTCCAGAAGGGCGCAGCCCTGGGTGACTTCATCGTCGACCCGCTGCCCCCGGTGGACCTCGGCCGCATCGATGCGCAGTCCGCCAAGCAGGTGATCTTCCAGAAGGTCCGCGATGCCGAGCGTGACCGCCAGTACGAAGAGTTCAAGGACCGCGCCGGCGAAGTCATCACCGGCGTCATCAAGTCGGTCGAATTCGGCCACGTGATCGTCAACCTCGGCCGCGCCGAGGGCGTGATCCGCCGCGACCAGCAGATCCCGCGCGAAGCGGCCCGTGTCGGCGAGCGCGTGCGCGCGCTGGTCATGCGTGTCGAGCGCCAGAACCGTGGTCCGCAGATTTTCCTTTCCCGCGCTCACCCGGACTTCATGAAGAAGCTCTTCGCGCAGGAAGTCCCCGAAATCTACGACGGCGTGATCGAGATCAAGGCCGCCGCCCGCGATCCGGGCTCGCGCGCGAAGATCGGCGTGATCAGCAACGATCACTCGATCGACCCGGTCGGCGCCTGCGTCGGCATGAAGGGCAGCCGCGTCCAGGCCGTCGTGCAGGAGCTGCAGGGCGAGAAGATCGACATCATCCCCTGGAGCGAGGACACCGCGACTTTCGTCGTCAACGCGCTCCAGCCCGCGACCGTCAGCCGAGTCGTCATCGACGAGGAAGAAAGCCGCATCGAAGTCGTCGTGCCCGATGACCAGCTTTCGCTGGCGATCGGCCGCCGCGGCCAGAACGTGCGTCTGGCTTCGCAGCTGACCGGCTCGCAGATCGACATCATGACCGAGGCGGAATCCTCGGAGAAGCGCCAGAAGGAATTCGTCGAGCGCTCGAAGATGTTCGAGGAAGAGTTGGACGTCGACGAGACCCTTTCGCAGCTGCTGGTGGCCGAAGGCTTCAGCGAGCTGGAGGAAGTGGCCTATATCGACATCAACGAGCTGGCCGCGATCGAAGGCTTCGACGAGGAACTCGGCGAGGAACTGCAGAGCCGTGCGCAGGAAGCGCTTGAGCGCCGCGAGGAAGCGAGCCGTGAGGCCCGCCGTGGCCTTGGCGTAGAGGACGCGCTGGCGGAATTGCCGCACCTCACCGAAGCGATGCTGGTCGTGCTGGGTAAGGCGGGCATCAAGACGCTCGACGACCTGGCTGACCTCGCCACCGACGAGCTGATCGCCAAGAAGCGCACCGAGCAGCGTCGCCGCGACGGCACGGTGAACCGCCGCGCCGCACGCGACGAAGACAAGGGCGGCGTGCTCGGCGAGTACGGCCTGAACGAAGAACAGGGCAACGAAATCATCATGGCCGCGCGCGCGCACTGGTTCGACGAAGAGCCGCAAGCTGAGGAGGCCGCCGATGCGGATTCCTCGCAATGAGCGCGTAAGCTCCGACATCGATGGCAACGCGGCGGAGAGGACCTGTATCCTCTCCGGCGGGAAAGCTGCGCGGGACGCATTCGTCCGTCTGGCGATTTCGCCGGACGGCCTGGTGCTCCCGGACGTCCACGCGCGTGCCCCCGGGCGCGGCGCGTGGATCGGCGTTTCTCGCGATGCTCTTGAAATCGCGCTCTCGAAGGGCAAACTTAAGGGAGCGCTGGCGCGCGCCTATAAAGGCGCATCGCTATCCATTCCCGAAGACCTCGCCGACAGGATCGAAAACGCGCTGACGCGTTCGCTGACCGACCGGCTGGGGCTGGAACTCAAATCGGGCAGGCTGCTCATGGGCTCGGACCGCATCGCGCAGAATGCGCGTGAGGGCCGGGTCGAATGGCTTGCCCATGCCGCCGACGCCAGCGTCGACGGGTCGCGCAAGCTCGACCAGGCATGGCGGGTCGGGCGCGACGAAGAAGGATCGGGTCTCAGGGGCACGCGCTTGCCACTGGACCGGGAGGCGCTGTCTGTGGCATTGGGCCGCGACAACGTCGTACACTTGGCGCTGAATGATCGCGGGGCAGCGACGCGAGTCGCATCGCAGCTCCAGCGCCTACTGCATTTCCAGGGTAAGGTTTCGGGCGAAGACATCGCCATGGAAACCGGCAGCCGGGAAACCCCTCAAGGGGACTTGAGCGCGACCGACATGGATGATGGCAGCGGAGCGGCACCGGCCGCCTCCGTTACGACGAACTGACCGAAGGGCGAAGACGAGAATTATGAGCGAGACCGACAACAAACCGACCCTGGGCCGCAAGCCGCTTGGGCTTAAGCGCTCGGTGGAAGCGGGTGAGGTCAAGCAGACCTTCAGCCACGGCCGCACCAACAAGGTGGTGGTCGAGGTGAAGCGCCGCAAGGTGCTGGGCAAGCCGGGTGAAGGCGGCGTCGTCGAAGCTGCTGCTCCCGAGCCCGTGGCCGCTGCGCCCGCTCCGGCGCCTGCACCGCAGCGCCCGGCTCCGCCGCCGGTCGTGAAGCGCGCCGTGCCTTCCAACGAGACCCCGCAGGAGCGCGTTGCCCGCCTCCAGCGCGAGGCCGAGGAAGACCGTCTTTCGGTTCAGGAAGAGAACAACCGCCGCGACCAGGAAAACCGCGTCCGCGCGATCGAGGAAGAGAAGCGCCGCGTCGAAGACGCGCGCCGCGCCGAGCAGGAAGCTGCCGCCGCTGCGGCTGCTCCCGCCCCGGCCCCGGTCGTGGAGGCACCGGCTGAGCCGGCTGCTCCCGCTCCTGTCGCAGAGGCCGCTCCGGCACCTGTTGCCGAAGCCGCCGTACCCGCAGCCGAAGCGGCTCCCGCTCCGGTCGCCGCCGAAGCAGCGCCTGCTGCGCCGGCCGCACCCAAGGCGCCCGTCGCCAAGGCTGCCGAGCCTGCGCCCGTCGCTGCAGCGCCTGAGCCGACCCCGGTGCCCGCGCCGCGCGCGTTTACGCCGGTTGCCCGCCGTTTCACGCCGGTACAGCGTCCCGAACCGCGCAAGCCCGAGCCTGCCGCTGCCACGACCGCTGCGGCCGGCCTCACCGCCGCCGCCACGGGTTCGACTGCTACGGCGAGCGCCGGTGCAGGCACCGCTGCCAAGCGTCCCGACGCCAAGAAGGGCGCTGCTGCAGCGCCTGCGCGTCCGGCCCAGCCTGGCGAGCGCGGCAAGGGCGTCGGCGGCGATCGCCGCCAGTCCGGCAAGCTCACCGTCACCCGCGCCCTGAACGACGACGAGGGCGCCCGCGCCCGTTCGCTCGCCGCTCTGAAGCGTGCCCGTGAAAAGGAACGCCGCGGCAGCTACGGCGGCCGCCAGCAGCAGCGCGAGAAGCAGGTCCGCGACGTGGTCGTGCCTGATGCGATCACCGTCCAGGAACTCGCCAACCGTATGGCCGAGAAGGGCGCCGACCTCGTGAAGTCGCTCTTCAAGCTGGGCATGATGGTCACCGTCAACCAGACGATCGACCATGACACGGCGGAGCTGCTGGTCGAGGAATTCGGCCACAACATCCAGCGCGTCTCGGAAAGCGATGTCGACATCGACACCACGACCGACGTCGACGCCGAGGAAACGCTGAAGCCGCGCGCTCCGGTGGTCACCATCATGGGTCACGTCGATCACGGCAAGACCAGCCTTCTGGACGCCCTGCGCGGCACCGACGTGGTGCGCGGCGAGGCCGGCGGCATCACCCAGCACATGGGCGCCTACCAGATCAAGACCAAGGGCGGCGACCTCGTCACCTTCCTGGACACCCCGGGCCACGCCGCCTTCACGCAGATGCGTATGCGCGGTGCCAATGTCACGGACATCGTGGTGCTGGTGGTCGCGGCCGACGACGGCATCATGCCGCAGACGGTCGAGGCCATCAATCACACCAAGGCCGCAGGCGTGCCGATGATCGTCGCGATCAACAAGATCGACAAGCCCGAGGCCAACCCGCAGAAGGTGCGTGAGCGTCTGCTCGAGCACTCGATCGTGGTCGAGGACATGTCGGGTGACGTTCAGGACGTCGAGGTTTCGGCCAAGACCGGCAAGGGTCTGGACGAGCTGATCGAGAAGATCCTGCTCCAGGCCGAAGTCATGGAACTCAAGGCCAACCCCGACCGCGAGGCGGAAGCCACCGTGATCGAGGCCAAGCTCGACAAGGGCAAGGGCCCGCTGGCCAGCGTGCTGGTCAACCGCGGCACCCTTCGGGTCGGCGACATTCTCGTCGTCGGCACCGAGAGCGGCCGCGTCCGCGCCATGCTCGACGACAAGGGGCGTCAGGTGAAGGTGGCTCTGCCGTCGATGCCGGTCGAGGTCCTGGGCCTCAGCGGCGTGCCGATGGCAGGCGACATGCTCACCGTGGTCGAGAACGAGAGCCGCGCGCGTGAAGTCGCGGCCTACCGTCAGGAGCAGGCCACGGCCAAGCGCACCGCGACCGCGCCCGCCAATATCGAAACGATGTTTTCGGCGCTCGCCGCCAAGCAGAGCGTCATCGAATATCCGGTGGTCATCAAGGGCGACGTGCAGGGTTCGGTCGAGGCTATTAACGCCGCGCTCAACAACCTGTCGAACGACGAGATCAAGGTGCGTATCCTCAGCTCGGGCGTCGGTGCGATCACCGAATCCGACGTGACCCTGGCCTCGGCCAGCGGTGCGCCGATCGTGGGCTTCAACGTCCGCCCGAACGCCAAGGCGCGCGAGCAGCTCGAGAAGACCAAGACGCCGATGATGTACTACGACATCATCTATGAGCTGACGGCGGAAGTCGCCAAGCAGATGGCCGGCATCTGGGGCCCCGAGCGGATCGAAACCGTGGTTGGCCGCGCCGAGGTCAAGCAGGTCTTCCCGGCCGGCAAGAAGGACAAGGCAGCGGGTCTGCTCGTCACCGACGGGTACATCCGCAAGGGCATCAACGCCCGTCTTACGCGCCAGGATGTCATCGTCTCGAAGACGCTCATTCAGTCGCTGCGCCGCTTCAAGGACGATGTGGACGAAGTCCGCGGCGGTCTGGAGTGCGGTGTGGTCCTGGCCGACACCAACGACATCAAGCCGGGCGACATGCTCGAAGTGTTCGAAGTCACGGAGCGCGAGCGCACCGTCGGCTGAGCCTTCCAGGTTTGACGCGAACACAGCGGCCACTGCCCGGGGAAACCCGGCGGTGGCCGTTTTCTTAGATGCGTCGGATTTAGGCAAACCTGGTCCAACACGGATTAATCAATAAGTTCTTGTGCTTAATTCGTTCCGAGAACTTGCCGGCCATTTACTCGGCACGGGTGGCCGGGCTCATCGAGCCGGGCCGCAAGTGACCGGTGAGGAGGCTGGAACCTCGGCCTCCGATACGCGATCGGCCCGCATGCTGGAACATCCGGGCTTGGGCAGTGATGTGATAGTATCGACTGTAATATCGCTTTGATGCGGCCGCTCGGCGCATTTTCCAACACGGGCCGTTCGGACCACATCGTGCCTTGCCGCCGCCCGGGCGCGGTGGTGTAACAAATTTAATCCGTGGCCACCATTTACCGGAACTTCAGATGACCCGCTATTGCGCCTTCTTCGCTTCGATCAATGTCGGCGGCAACCGCCTGACGATGGCCGACCTGCGCTATGCCTTTGAGCGCGAGGAATTCGAGAATGTCGAAACCGTGGTGGCCAGCGGTAACGTCCTGTTCGATTTTGACGAGCGGCCGACCGATGGTCTGGAGGACCTGTTCGCCCACATGATGCGCGACCGCTTCGACCTGGAAACCTTCGCGGCGGTGCGCAACCGGGACGAGGTTCGTGCCGCAGTCGACGAGAATCCCTTCACCGGCATCGGGCAGGACCACTACGTCCATACCCTGTTCCTTGAACGGCAGGCCGAGCAGGCGGCTTTCGACAAGCTTGTGGCCGACCATGCGACGCGTGGGCCGGAGAAGATCGCGATGGGGCCGCGCTCGCTTTATGTCGATTTTGTCGACGGGGCCGGATCGTCCAAGCTCACCGGAGCCTTCATCGAACGGCGGCTGGGCTGCCGGGCCACCGCGCGCAACGTGCGGTCGCTGGCGCGTATTCTCGCGAAGATGTAAAAGGAAGGCGGCCGCTCGGCAGAGCGACCGCCTTCCATTGCCTGTCCTGCCGCGCCCGGGGCCACGGCATCAGGATCAGGCGCTTTGGTATTAGCGGAACATCCCGGTCGTGACGGCCGAGATGATCCCGCTGGTAATGCCGACGAGCAGGAGGTCATTGCCCGAACGCACATAGTGATAGCCGCGCGGCGGGGCCTTCACGTTGCGATATTTGCGATAGTCGACCTGCTGGTAGTTGCGGGCGCGGTTGCGGTCGAACTTCTCGCCCTTGCGGAAGGTCTTGTAGGTGACCTTCTTGGTCACGACCGTCTTGCTGGAGCGCTTGTCGTCATGGCGCATGGGCTGAGCTATCGCCGGCGCTGCGGCAAGGGTGGGGACAACCATGGCGGCTGCGATCAGGGCGGCGGTAAACTTCTTCATTAAGCACTCCTTTGACGGGTCGTTCCATTCCAGATAACGCCAAAGGGGCGGGAATGAGCCGTAATCAATTGTTGCAAATTGTAGCAACCGACGCACATGGACGCAGGAATATGGCACGTAATCAGAGCACACCCGAACAGCACTCCGTCCGCCTCCTCAAGGTGGGCGAACAGGTGCGCCACGTAATTTCCGAGATTCTGACGCGCCAGCAGGTCCACGACGTGACGCTGAGCACGCATACCGTCTCGGTCACGGAAGTGCGCATGACGCCCGATCTTCGCCATGCGGCCGTCTTCGTGAAACCCCTGCTGGGCGAGGACGAGGAAGTCGTGCTCAAGGCCCTGCGGACGAACACGGCCTACTTCCAGCGCGAGGTCGCCCAGCGGCTCAAGCTCAAGTTCGCCGCCAAGATCCAGTTCCGCGCCGACGAGACCTTCGACGAGGCGAGCCGCATCGATGCACTGCTGAGCGACCCGCGCGTGAAGCGCGACCTCGCCGCAGAGCCTGAAGCCGACCCGGAGTCCGAGCCCAAGGACGATTGATCCAGCACACCGCCGGGACGATCAGCAGGGCGGCCGGGCTTCCTGCGCCGCCATGACCCGCTACTCTGCTGCGCAAAGAGGCAGGGAGTTCGGATATGCGCCAGTTGGTGTTCCTTCATGGCGGCGGGCAGGGCGGCTGGGTCTGGGATGAGACTATCGCGGCGATCGCTCGTCAGTCCGGCGGCGCCGCACAGTGTCTGGCGCTAGACGCGCCCGGCTGCGGTGCGAAGCGCGGAGTGGATACGTCCGGCTATGCCTTCGCCGATACCACCCGCGAACTGATCTCCGACATCGCCGCCGCCGGATTTTCCGATGTCGTGCTCGTGGGCCATTCGCAGGCCGGGATGACCATACCGCACATGGTGGAACTGGCCCCGACGGGGCTCATCGGCAGACTGGTCTATGTCACCTGCTCGGCGCCGCTGGCGGGCCTGACTACACTGGAGCAGATGGGCCACGGCCCGCGCGGCTCCAGCCCCGAAGAGGTCGGCTATCCGCTGGGCGCCGATGCGACCATGGCGCAGCGCTACGCCGCCATGTTCTGCAACGACATGGACGAAACAGGCGCCGCCGCCTTTCTCGGTCGGCTGGGGGAGGACGGCTGGCCGGCGAGCGCCTATGCGTGGAGCGACTGGCGTTACGAGCACCCGCGGGCCATGCCGTCGCACTACGTCGTGGCGTTGCGCGACACCGCGCTTCCGGTGCTATGGCAGGAGCGTTTTGCCGACCGCCTCCATGCCCGCCGCATCAGCCGTATCGATGCCGGGCATCAGGTCATGAACACGCGTCCCGAGGCTCTGGCGGAAATCCTTCTGGCCGAGGCAATGGTCTGAAGAACCGGCCTGAAGAACTGACGCTGAAGGCTCAGTCGCTTTCGAAAGTCAGTGTCGCCGCGCGCCAGTTACCCACCGCCGCGTCCTCGGGGCTGATCCAGAACTGGTAGAGCCCGGCCTCGCTCCAGCACCATTCCATCATGTCGTCGTAGCCCAGTTGCAGCAGCAGGAGGTCGCTGCGTGGCTGACCGCGCGCGCCGAGGCGGCTGGCGGGCAGGCCGAACATCTGGTGCTGGTCCACGGGGGGCAGGCGGTAGTCGCGGTTGATGCGGGCCAGAACGTCTTCTGGCAGGGCGGCAAGGGTTTCGGGCGGGCCGGAGACCATGGCTCGCAGCGAAAGCGTGGCCAGTTGCGCCAGCGAGCCGGGCGCGTGATAGCGCACCAGTTCGCCGAAGCGTTCGTGCACTTCGGCCAGGATATCGGCGACGATGTCCAGTTCCGCCGGCTCAAGCTGTGCCCAGGGATCGCGCCCGGCGACGAACTGGTCCAGCGCCTGGACCATATCGGGAAGCGCCGCGGACTGCTCCTCCATAGCGCCCATTTCGTCGGCCAGATAATCCGCTGCTTCCTGCGCATGCTCGAGCGCGTCAGCCCCGGCCTGCGGATCGCGGCGCAACTGCTCGAAAACAGCGCGTTTCTGGTCGAGGGCGGCACGGTGGGCGGCCAGGGGGCGCGCGCAGGCGGCCAGCGCTTCGTGGAGCTGGTCGGCGAGGTGGTTCACCGAATGCCACCACAGCGCCTCAACCGGGGCGCCGACGCCGGCGGCGTAGAACGGGTGGTCGCGAAGCGGGGCTTGGCGATCAAGCTGCACGGCCATCGCCTGTTCGATCGCGGCTTCGCGTAAGGGATCGTGATAGTCGCGCAGGGCTTCGGGAAGGTCGAGCGCGAGCAGCTGGACCGGCCAGAACGGGAAGAACCAGCGGCTCAGGCGGCTTGCCTCGGCCGGGAAGGGGTAGCCGCCCTCATCGAAAGCTGGCGCCAGGTCATGCGGCGGATCGGTGAAGTCATGCGCGCCCTCGGGCACTGCGATAACCGCGCCGGCGCCGACGAAGAAGGCCAGCGAGCCGGTGCGCGGCAGCGGCGTGTCCGGGCAGGCGAAGGCCAGTTCGACAAGATCGATCTGCGCGATGAAGGGCAGGGGCACGCCGTCGGCTCCGCGCGGCCAGGCCGCGGCGCCAAGGCGGGGCAGGCCGCCAAGCCAGCTGCTGTCGGAGAACCAGTCGCGCTCGCGCTCACGGGGCTTGCGTATCAGGATGACCGGGGCAGGCAAAGCGCCCGCCGGTTCGGCGAACGGGGAAGCCGGGAACGGTGCAGGTGCTTCCGGCAGGGGCGCGAGGTCGGCAGGGGCTTCGCTGCCGGACAGGGCGCGGCGGCGCAAATTCGCGATGCGCGCATCGGTGCGTGTTTCGGACCATGCTTCGGGTTGGGCGTCTGGCCATGCCTCGGCGAGGCCGTCCGTTACCGGGGCGGCGGCGGGCAACGGCTCGGGCGTCCAGACGGGCGGGGCGCCGGGCTCGTCGTCGCTTCCCGTGACGTGCTCGCGGCCGCGAAGGGTAAGCGCGGCGACCAGCGCCAGCACCACGCCCAGCACCAGCAATGCCGGAATGACGTTGCCCTGCCCCAGCGCGGCGGCGATCCGTTCGGCGCCCGCGTCGAGAGGGGACAGCGCGCCGCCGAACGGCGCCAGCGCCACATAGAAGGCCACGGCCGCCGGCAGCGCGAAACATGCCATCACCGCGATCATTCTCTTCATGCCCACTCCCGCTTCATGCTCTCGGTACTCCTCCCGGTTCTGGAGTGTTAGGGGCAATCCAGCCGGGGAGAAGCCCATGTAAGACAGTGCGCGGTGTCCGGTGGGGTGTTATCCCCAGCGTCGATGGCCAAGCTCTACTTCTACTACGCCAGCATGAACGCAGGCAAATCCACGACGCTGCTACAAGCGGATTTCAATTACCGCGAGCGCGGTATGCGCACAATGCTGTGGACGGCGGCAATCGACGATCGCAGCGCCGATCTAGGCACCGGACATGCGATCGAAAGCCGCATCGGCCTGCACGCCGGGGCGCACCGCTTCGTCGCCGGCACCGACCTGTGCGAGCAGGTGCGGGCGGCCCACGCCGCACAGCCGCTCTCCTGCGTGCTCGTCGATGAGGCGCAGTTCCTCACGCCGCAGCAGGTGTGGCAATGCGCCGACATCGCCGACAAAGTGGGCATTCCCGTCCTGTGCTACGGCCTTCGCACCGATTTTCAGGGAGAGCTGTTCCCCGGCGCAGCGGTGCTGCTGGGCATTGCTGACAGCCTCGTCGAACTGAAGGCGGTGTGCCACTGCGGCCGCAAGGCCTCGATGAACCTGCGCGTCGACGAAACCGGCCGCGCTGTCAGCGAAGGTGCGCAGACCGAGATCGGCGGCAACGACCGCTATGTTGCCCTGTGTCGGCGTCATTTCAGCGAGGCGCTGGGGCGGTAGGTATTTTCATCCGGGTGTATTGACTGTTTAATCCGGGTAAATATAGCAGCGTCCCGAAAGGACGTCCGATGACCGTTACCGTATTCTACAAGGATGACGTGATCGCGAGAGGATCCCCCGGCGATTTCGCGGCAGCGCTGCGCGATCTTGGCCCGCTTGCCCGCAGCAGTGACCTGCTCGCTTTCGACGACGACACCGGCCGCCAGGTCGACCTCGACCTTGCAGAGCCCGCTGCACCGCGCCCGCGCGGCCGCCCGGCGCTGGGCGTCGAGGCGCGCGAGGTCACTTTGCTGCCCCGGCACTGGGAATGGCTGTCTGCGCAGCCCGGCGGTGCGTCCGTCACCTTGCGCAAGCTGGCCGAAGCGGCGATGCGCAGCGGCCGTAGCGAGCGCGAATGTCTCGACGCCGCCTGCCGTTTTCTCACCGTCATGGCGGGCGACCGCCCCGGCTATGAAGAGGCGACCCGCGCGCTCTATGCCGGGGATCGCGACAATTTCGATGCCCTGTGCGTGCTATGGCCCAGCGCCGTAGCCGAACATGCCCGCCGTCTGGCGTGGCCTAGGGACAGCCAGAGGGACGCTTTCTGATGCCGCACGGATGGATCATTCTCGACAAGCCCGTCGGTCTCGGCTCGACGCAGGCGGTGGCCGCCGTGAAGCGCAACCTGCGTGAGGCGGGCTATGGCAAGAAGACCAAGGTAGGCCACGGCGGCACGCTGGACCCGCTCGCCTCGGGAGTTCTGCCCATCGCGGTGGGCGAGGCGACCAAGTTGACCGGGCGGATGCTGGATGCGAGCAAGGCGTATCTTTTTACCGTCCGCTTCGGGACACAGACGGATACCCTTGATCTCGAAGGCAAGGTCATTGCCACCAGCGACGTCCAGCCCTCGAAAGGTGATGTGGAAGGCGTGCTTGCCCGCTTCACTGGCCCCATCGAGCAGGTGCCGCCTGCCTATTCGGCGCTCAAGGTCGATGGCGAGCGCGCCTATGATCTCGCGCGGGCCGGCGTGGATGTGGAGCTGAAGTCGCGCAGCGTTACCATCTACGAACTGCGGCTGAACGCCTTCGATGCACAGGAGGGCGCTACTCTCATGGCGAAAGTCTCCAAGGGCACGTATATACGCAGTCTGGCGCGCGATATCGCGCTGGCGCTGGGTTCCTGCGGCACGGTGACCATGCTGCGTCGCATCCAGGCTGGCCCGTTCGAAGCGTCTCAGGCGATTTTGCTGGACAAATTGAACGAGGTGGGTAAGGGCGCGCCTCTTGAGCAGATACTTTTGCCGCTGGAGGCGGGGCTGGACGACATCCCGGCCATCGACCTCGACCCGGAGCAGGCAAGGGCGGTCCGACAGGGCCGCGTTCTAACCGGAATGCCCCATGAAGATGGGCTGTACTGCGCGCGAGAGGGGATGATCCCTGTCGCACTGGTAGAGCTTTCGGACGGAAACGTCCGCGTTTCCAGGGGGTTTAATCTCATTGATGTCGCGGAGTGAATTGAAATGACGGTTACTGCTGAAAAGAAGCTGGACATCATCACGGACAACGCCCGCGCCACTGGCGACACGGGCAGCCCGGAAGTCCAGGTTGCGATCCTCACGGAGCGCATCAAGAACCTGACCGAGCACTTCAAGGCTCACCACAAGGATAACCACTCGCGTCGCGGTCTGCTGGCCATGGTCAACAAGCGCCGCTCGCTGCTGGATTATCTCAAGAAGAAGGATGTGGCGCGTTACAACTCGCTCATCCAGAAGCTGGGTCTGCGTAAGTAAGATCGAGTGACGGCCCGCTTCGGCGGGCCGTTTTGTATTTGTCGTCCAGGACGTGTATCCGGGCGGCGCAACTTCATTCGGGTGTCCTTCGCAATTCGGCGAGGAAACCCAGGGGCGACGAAAAAGCCCCGCACCGGACCGGGACGGTACCCCGGCAGTAAGCCCCGCCGCGCAATAGGGCCGGTGGGTCAAGGAATTCGAAAATGTTCGACGTACAGACCGTAAGCATGGAGTGGGGCGGTAAGACCCTCACCCTGGAAACCGGCCGCATCGCCCGCCAGGCAAACGGCGCAGTTCTCGCCACCTACGGCGAGACTGTGGTGCTTTGCGCGGTGACCGCCGCCAAGTCGGTGAAGGAAGGCCAGGACTTCTTCCCGCTGACCGTTCACTACCAGGAAAAGTTCTCGGCTGCCGGCCGCATCCCGGGCGGCTTCTTCAAGCGTGAGCGCGGCGCGACCGAAAAGGAAACGCTGACCAGCCGCCTGATCGACCGTCCGATCCGCCCGCTGTTCCCTGAAGGTTTCTACAACGAAATCAACGTCATCGCCCAGGTTCTGAGCTTTGACGGCGAAACCGAAGCCGACATCGTTGCGATGATCGCTGCTTCGGCCGCCCTGACGATCTCGGGCGTTCCCTTCATGGGCCCGATCGGCGCAGCACGCGTCGGCTACGTCGACGGCGCTTACACGCTGAACCCGAAGCAGGACGTCGCCCTCAAGGATGGCAGCCTCGATCTGGTCGTTGCCGCCACCGGCGACGCCGTGATGATGGTGGA
Organism: Novosphingobium sp. 18050; assembly: GCF_902706195.1. Lineage (GTDB taxonomy): Bacteria > Pseudomonadota > Alphaproteobacteria > Sphingomonadales > Sphingomonadaceae > Novosphingobium. The sequence continues at coordinate 35,012 of NZ_CACSJO010000030.1, forward strand.
ATCGGAAGCCAAGGAACTGACCGAAGAGGTCATGCTGGGCGCCGTCGTGTTCGCGCATGACGAGATCAAGAAGGTCGTGAACCTCATCATCGACCTGGCCGAAAAGGCCGCCAAGGAGCCTTGGGACGTCGATCTGTCGGACAACACCGCCGACATCAAGGCGAAGCTCAAGAAGGCTGTCGGCAAGGACATCACCGCAGCCTACAAGCTGACCGACAAGTCGAAGCGCTCCGAGGCCCTGAACGCCGCGCGCGCCAAGGCCAAGGAAGCGTTCTCGGGCGAGACCCCGCAGACGCAGATGGTCGCCATCAAGACCATCAAGAAGCTGGAAGCCGAAATCGTTCGCGGTGCCATCCTCAAGGACGGCAAGCGCATCGACGGCCGCAAGCTCGACCAGGTTCGCCCGATCGAAGCGATCGTCGGCTTCCTGCCGCGTACCCACGGTTCGGCGCTGTTCACGCGCGGCGAAACGCAGTCGATCTGCACCACCACCCTTGGCACCAAGGAATCGGAGCAGATGATCGACGGCCTCGAAGGCCTGTCGTACTCGTCGTTCATGCTGCACTACAACTTCCCGCCCTACTCGGTCGGTGAAGTCGGCCGCTTCGGCGCTCCGGGTCGCCGCGAAGTCGGCCACGGCAAGCTGGCATGGCGCGCGCTGCACCCGGTGCTGCCCGCCAAGGAAGACTTCCCCTACACGATCCGCGTTCTCTCGGACATCACCGAGTCGAACGGTTCGTCCTCGATGGCTACCGTCTGCGGCGGTTCGCTCTCGATGATGGACGCCGGCGTGCCGCTGGTTCGCCCGGTTTCGGGCATCGCCATGGGCCTGATCCTCGAAGGCAAGGACTTTGCCGTCCTCTCGGACATCCTGGGCGACGAGGATCACCTCGGCGACATGGACTTCAAGGTGGCTGGTACGGAAGTCGGCATCACCACGATGCAGATGGACATCAAGATCGCGGGCATCACGCGCGAGATCATGGGCAAGGCGCTCGAGCAGGCCAAGGCCGGCCGCGCGCACATCCTGGGTGAAATGACCAAGGCTCTCGGTTCCTCGCGTACCGAACTGTCGGCGCACGCACCGCGCATCGAGACGATCCAGATCGACAAGTCGAAGATCCGTGACGTCATCGGCACCGGCGGCAAGGTCATCCGCGAGATCGTCGCCGAGACCGGCGCCAAGGTCGACATCGACGACGAGGGGATCATCAAGATCTCGTCCTCCGACACCGCGCAGATCGAGGCCGCCAAGAAGTGGATCCTCGGCATCGTGGAAGAAGCGGAAGTCGGCAAGGTCTACCAAGGCAAGGTCGTCAACATCGTCGACTTCGGCGCTTTCGTGAACTTCATGGGCGGCAAGGACGGTCTCGTCCACGTGTCCGAAATGAAGAACGAGCGCGTTGAGAAGCCGACCGACGTCGTGAAGGAAGGCCAGGCGGTTTACGTCAAGGTCCTCGAGATCGACCCGCGCGGCAAGGTTCGCCTGTCGATGCGCGTCGTCGACCAGGAAACCGGCGCCGAGCTGGAAGACACCCGTCCGGCCCGCGAACCGCGTGAAGGCGGCGATCGTGGTCCGCGCAGCGGTGGCGGCGATCGCGGCGGTGACCGTCGTGGTCCGCGCCGTGATGGCGGCGGTGATCGCGGCCCTCGCGGCGGCGGTGATCGTGGTCCCCGCGGTGGCGGCGATCGCGGTCCGCGCGGCGGCAGCGAAGGCGGCAACCCGGATCACCTGCCGGCCTTCCTCAAGGAAGACTGATAGGGTCCGGTTCCGCTAGGAAACAAAAAAGGGTCGCGCGAAAGCGCGGCCCTTTTTTCGTTTGGGCTGAGTGGATTGGGTGAGAAACGCGCCCTAGGCGGGGTTTTGAAGTTTCATCGCCATTCCGGCGAAAGCTGGGGCCGCATGGCGCACGCACATCAGCACGGGCGCGGTCCTTTCGGGCGCCTTGTCCAACCGATAGCGGTTCCAGCCTTCGCAGGGATGACGATAGAGCGGGGCGGCGCCGATCAACTATCGAGGCCAGCGGTAGTGGAGATAGCCGTGAGGTCTAGTTGCCCGCAGGCGCCTTGGTGCGGCGGGCAGTCACGATCTTCACCTCGTTCTCGAGGATCTGGCCCTTCATCACGCCCAGGCCCTTGGTGGGGGAGAGCGGGGCGTTCCAGATCTTCCTGACGACGTCCATGCCCGAGACGACATGGCCGAACGCGGCGAAGCCGGCGCCGGGGTCCTTGCCCTGATTGCCTTCGTCGGCGTTGAGCGAGGTCATATCGGTGAGCAGGATCAGGAAGTCGGCGGTCGCGCTGCCGGGGGCGAAGCGAGCCATGGAGACGGTGCCGGCGACATGTTTGATGCCGGTCTTGCTGGTCGGCTCATGCGCGACCGGCGGCAGCAGCTTCGCGGCGTCACGTACGCCGCCCTGCAGCAGGCCCTGTTCGTGGTCGTAGTCGAAATGCATGGCCCGGTAGAACACGGCGCCGTCCATCTTCTTCGAATCGACGTACTTGAGGAAATTGGCCGTGGTCAGCGGGGCGTGAGTCTTGTCCAGGGCGAGCGTGACGACGCCTTGCGGCATCGTCAGCGCGACATAGACATATTCGGTCGGCACCGGCGCCGGAGCAGCTGTCGGTGCGGCAGGAGCCACAGCATCCTGCGCCGCTGCGGGCGAGAGCGAAAGTACCAGCGGTGCGCAAAGCACCGCGAGCATCGACCTGCGCCCGCTCACGATCTTAGCGGACCCGCGGACCGCCGAAGGGCAGCGGCGGGGGCGCACGGCGGGCACCGCGCGGGAGCTGCGCCTGGTAGGCACGGCCGCAGTGATCGACGCAGTACGGGAAACCGGGGTTCACCTTATCGCCGCAGAAATGGAAGTCGGGCTCGCCCGGGTGGCCCATCGGCCAGCGGCAGACGCGGTCGTTGAGGTCGAGCAGGCTAGTCTTGCCGGCGATCTCGGCGCTGGGCTTGGCCGGGATCAGGCGGCGCGGCGGGGCGGGCGGGATCGGCTGCTGCTGATCGCCGGGACCCTGGCGCAGGAAGCCACCGGGGCCGACGGAGACGACGCGAGGACGGTCCGAAACCGGCGCAGGGGCATCGCCGGCAGCAGGCGCGGCGGCGGGCTCAGCGGCGCGCGGTGCGGGCGACTCGGGAGGGGCAGGCGGTGCGGCACGCTGGAAAGAGGGCGCGGCGGGAGTTTCTGCCTGCGGCTCCGCAGCACGGGGCGGCGTCGGCGCGGCTTCGACCGGCTTGACCTTCTTGGGTGCGGCCGGACGCGGCGCGGCAGGCTTGTCATTCGCCTTCACGGGGGAAGGACGCGCCTTCAGGTCGAGGCGATGGGCCTTGCCGATCACCGCGTTGCGGCTGACACCGCCGAGTTCTTCCGCGATCTGGCTGGCGGTTGCGCCGCCTTCCCACATCTTGGTCAGCTTCTCGATCCGCTCGTCCGTCCAGCTCATTCCAGTTCCATCATTCAAGAGGACCGTTCTCAAGGATTGCTCCCGGGAATCGGTCCAGATACCTAGGCGCCGCTTGCCTCGGAAGCGATCAGCCGATAGTCGCCGGTCCATGGCCGATCAACCACATTCGACTGAGCTGCCGGATACCGCCGGGATTCTTGATCCCCGTGGCAATCCGGCCCTATCGCTTCCTGGCCGGTTTCCGGCAAAGGGAGAGCCCGTGATCCACCAGGTGAACTGGGTTGGGCTCAAGACGCTCTATATGAAGGAGGTTCGCCGCTTCTTCAAGGTCCAGACCCAGACGATCTGGGCACCGGCGATCACCACGATGCTGTTTCTGGTGATCTTCACGGTCGCATTGGGTCGCGGCGGGCGCGAAGTGCTGGGCGTGAATTTCGCGACGTTCGTGGCGCCGGGCCTGATCGTCATGGGCATGATGCAGAACGCCTTCGCCAATTCCAGCTTCTCGTTCCTCGCCGGCAAGATCCAGGGCACGATCATCGACTTCCTGATGCCGCCGCTCACAGAGGGCGAGCTGATGCTGGCGATCGTTGCCGCCGCCGTCACCCGCGCGGTGCTGGTGGGGCTGGCGCTGACCGGCGCGATGCTGCTGTGGCCGGGCGTTGACCTGTCCATGGCGCACCCCTGGGCGGTCCTTTGGTTCGGCCTGTGTGGATCGGTGTTCCTGGCGTTGCTGGGCTTCCTCTCGTCGATCTGGGCGGAAAAGTTCGATCACAACGCCGCCGTGACCAATTTCGTCATCGCCCCGCTCTCGCTATTGTCGGGCACATTCTACGTGATCGACAACCTGGCCCCGGCTTTTCAGGCGATCAGCCGTGCCAACCCGTTTTTCTATGTAATTTCGGGCTTCCGCTTCGGCTTCCTCGGCCAGAGCGACATTGGCGATACCAACATGGCGGTGCTTCACAGCGCGCTGGGGCTCGGCGTGCTCGACGCGGCCCTTGCTGGCGTGGTATTTCTGGTGCTGCGGTCAGGTTGGAAGTTAAAGGGTTAAGTAATCCGCCTAAGTGAAAAAACCCGAGTATATACGCGTCGTTAACGGAAATTTATTCGCTCTGGTGCAGGCCAAGGGGTGTGCCGTCAAGCAAGGTCTCAAGCGAAAACCGTAATAAGACTGTCGTGCGTTTCACCGCGCCGATCGTCGTGGCGGCGCTTTGCATCGGCGTACTGATCCTAGGCCTGCTCTACTGGTCCGGCCGCGAGGTGGACCGCATCGCCCGTGAGCGCGACCGCGCCGTGGTGTCGCTGGTGCTGTCGCAAGGGGTGGAGCGGGTCGCCCATGCCCAGGAATCCTCCACCGTATGGGACGAGGCGGTGCGCCAGGTGCGCAAGGTCCCGCTCGACATGGGCTGGATGGATCTCAATCTGGGCACCTGGTTCCAGGGCTATGCCGGCATCGACGAGGTTTATATCCTCGATCCGCACAATCGCCCGATCTACGCGATGCGTGAAGGCAAGCGCACGAGACCCGAAAGCTATATCGCGGTCGAGGGCGTGGCCGATCCGCTGGTAGTCAGGCTACGCGCCACGCGTACCGTCCAGAAGCGCAATAATGCCCGCTCCGCCATGCTCTCGGCCGGGCAGGGGGATTTCGCCGTTGTGCGGGGCCGGCCTTCGATCATCAGTCTCAAGCCCATCGTCAGTGATAGCGGGGATCTGCCGCAGGCGCCCGGCACCGAGGCGGTGCACATCGCCGTGCTTTACCTCGACGATAGCGTATTCACTCGGGTCGGCAGGCAGTACGGGCTGAACGATGCGCACTATGCCATCGCGCCGGACAGCGATACCAGCACTCGCTCGGCGGCGCTGCACAACCGGCAGGGGGGCACGATCGGCTACCTCGTTTGGAAGCCCTTCGCGCCGGGAAGTCAGGTAACGGCGGCGCTGGGGCCGATGCTGCTGCTGGTGCTGCTGCTGTCGACCGTGGTGATCTACGTCCTCGCCAGCCGCCTTGCCAGGCGGACCATCGACCTTGAGGAAAGCCGCCTTCATGCCCAGCACCGGGCCATGCATGACGAACTCACCGGACTGGGTAACCGCGCCATGTTCGAGCAGCGCCTGGACGAGGCACTGTCGCGCTCGCGTAGGCACAAATCGCTGCTGGCGCTGCTCTATATCGATCTCGACCGCTTCAAACAGGTCAACGACACGCTGGGCCACCCCGCCGGTGACGCGCTGATCCGGCAGGTCGCCCGGCGGCTCGTCGCGGAAGTGCGCGGCTACGACCTTGTCGCCCGGCTGGGCGGCGACGAATTCGCGATCCTGATCAGCGAGCCCGAGGACCGGCAGGCGGTCGAACGCATCTGCGCGCGCGTTGTCGCCGCGTTGGAGCGCCCGTTCGACCTGTCGGGCTCGCAGGCCTTCATTGGCGCAAGTGTCGGCGTCGCCCTTGCCCCGGAACACGGCGTCGACCGCACCGAGCTGATTCGCAAGGCCGACATCGCCCTGTACAAAGCGAAGAACGAGGGGCGCAGCCGCTTCCTGTTCTTCACCCCCGTCATGGATGTGGACGTGCGCTCGCGCGAGGAGAGCTACCGCGAACTGCGCCTCGCCCTTGTCGATTGCGACCGGCAGCTGCGGGTCCACTACCAGCCGATCTATGCGATGGACGGTGGGCGGATGGTCGGGGTGGAGGCGTTGCTGCGCTGGCAGCACCCTGAGCAAGGCCTCGTCGGCCCGGCCGACTTCATTCGCTCGGCGGAAGAGTCCGGCCTCATCGAGGTGGTCGGAGAATGGGTGCTGCGCCGGGCGATCCGGGACGCGCGGGCCTGGCCGGGGCTTCGCATCGCGGTCAATGTCTCGCCGATTCAGCTGCGCAGCCGCAAGTTCGTCGAGACAGTAAGCCAGGTGCTGGCCGAAAGCGGCATCTCCCCCGAACGGCTGGAACTGGAAATGACCGAGACCGCGCTGATGGCGGCCTCGGGTGATGTGGCCCGCTCGTTGTCGGACCTGCGCCGCCTTGGCGTCGCCTGCGCGCTGGATGACTTCGGCACGGGCTATTCCTCTCTCAGCCACATCCGCGACTTCGCGGTGGACCGGATCAAGATCGACCGCTCCTTCGTCAACGCCGTCGCCACTGTGCCTGGGGCGGCGCTGGTGGAGGCGATCGTCAGCCTGGCCCGTGCCAACGGCCTGCGCCTGACCGCCGAGGGCGTCGAGGCGCAGGAGCAGTATGCGTTCCTGAAAAGGGTCGGTTGTCACGAAGTGCAGGGCTACCTGCTCTCGCGTCCGGTGCCGGCCGGGGAGGTTTCGAGCCTGCTGCGAGCGCCAAGGCCCACAGGCGAAGGCATCGGCCTGCAGACTGCGCCGCCGCTATAGGATCGGACGATTCCGGCTGGCGCGCGCTGCCGGAGAACACCGTATCAGTGCGCGAGGCCGTGTCGCAGCGCGTAATGCCCGTCGTTATAATCCTCGAACATCTGCGAAAGCGAAGGGTGGTCTACCGGCCCGCCTTCGGCATCTTCGGTCAGGTTCTGCTGGCTGACGTAGGCAACGTAGCTTGATTCCTCGTTTTCGGCGAGGAGGTGGTAGAAGGGCTGGTCGCGGACCGGCCGCACCTCAAGAGGGATCGACTCGTACCATTCATCGCTGTTGGCGAATACGGGATCGATGTCGAAAACGACGCCGCGAAAGTCATGCAGCTTGTGGCGAACCACGTCGCCGATCGCGAATCGCGCCCGTGTCTGCCGTGGTGCGTCGATGACGCGTCCGGCCTGAGGGGAATAGAAGGACGCCCTGTTCATGCACTCGATATAGGTTTTGCAGCGGGGTGAAACAAGCGGGTGAAATGGAGGATGAACCACTCATTCCCGAAAAAGTGAAATTCGGGGCTTGGCAAGCTCGATCAAGTGGGCTAGCGGCGCACTTCGCTTGACCCGGTGGGGCTTCCCCACTGTAGCACGATCTCTAGCGGAGAGGTGGCAGAGTGGTCGAATGCGCTGCACTCGAAATGCAGTGTACGGGAAACCGTACCGTGGGTTCGAATCCCACCCTCTCCGCCAAGATCGCATGACCATACGGGCACAGGCGTGCCAGAACCCTTGAAAATCAGCGCTTTTTGAGCCATACCCAAGGGGTCATGGTGCCGGGTTGTGCATAGGCGTGCACTCGTCGCCATGGTATTCGACATGGTATCGGGCCTGTCGATCCATGGTATCGGGTTCATGCTCAACGACGCTAAGGTGAAAGCGGCCAAGCCGCGCGACAAAGCCTACAAGATCGCGGATTCGGGATCGCTCTATCTGAACGTCAGCACGACCGGCGTTCGATCCTGGCGCATGAACTATACCTTCGGCCGGAACCCCGCCGGCAAGCCCCAGCAAAAGACCCAGACCTTCGGAACCTACCCAGCGATGACGCTGGTGCAGGCCCGCGCCAAACGCGACGAAGCGAAGGCCATGCTGGGCGAAGGGCGAGACCCGGCCGTCGAGAAGGTCGTCGCGGCCAAGGCCCGCGCGATGGAAGCCGAGAACACGTTCCGGACTGTTGCCGAGCGCTGGTTCGAACTCAGCAGCGGTTGGTCGCTGGAGAAGCTCAACGCCTATCGCGAGGAGCGGGACGGCAAGTTCTCGCACCGAACCGCTCGCCACTGGACCGTCAGCCACGCGCCCTGGTCTTCTGTCCATAGCGCCGATGTTCTGATGAGCCTTGAGCGCGACATCTACCCTGAGATCGGCAATCTGCCGATCACGGCCATCAAGGCGCCCAAACTGCTCGACGTCCTGCAGAAGGTGGAGAAGCGTGGCGCGATAGAGACTGCCCAGCGCCTGCGCCAGCGGTGCGAAGGCGTGTTCGCATACGGCATCGGCGTCGGGCTGTGCGAGGCGAACCCGGCGGCCGGCCTGCGCGCCAACCTGAAGGACCGGCCCAAGGCGCGAAAGCAGCCCTCGATCATCGACGGCAAGCGCACGGTCGAGGACCAGATCGTCGCGGTGCGCCAGATGCTGGTCGACTGCGAGGCCGAGCGGTGCCGGGCGTCGACCAAGTTCGCGCTGCGGTTCATCGCCCTGACGGCGGCGCGGCCCAACGAGGTGCACGGCGCACGCTGGGACGAACTGCACGACCTCGACGGCGCTGATCCGCGCTGGGTGATCCCCGCTGCCCGAATGAAGGGCGACGAGGATCGCAAAACCGAGGAGGACGGCGATCACATCGTTCCGCTCTCGCGCCAGGCGTTGGACGTGCTCGACGCCGCCCGGCAGGTGACCGGCGGTTTCCCGCTGATCTTCCCCAGCGAGCGCAACCCCTTCAAGCCGATGTCCGAGAACACGCTACGCGCGCTGCTGATTCGGGGCGGGTATGGCGGCCGGCATGTACCTCACGGCTTCCGCGCTGCCTTCTCGACGATCATGAACGAGCGCGCCGATCGCGGCTGGCGCGCGACAGGCCACTCGGGGGCGTCGCCGGATCGCGCGATCATCGACCTGATGCTGGCCCACGTCCAAGGGAACAAGGTCGAGGGCGCCTACAACCGCGCATCCTACCTCGACCGCCGGCGCGAGCTGGCCGAGGAGTGGGCGGAACTCATCGTCGGCGACTTCTGGTCGCCCGAAATCCACCTGGGCCAGCCTATGCGGCATGCCGCGAACGGGCCGGTGCGCGGGGTGGATCGTTAAGATTTGAGGCCTAAGGCTGCGCTATGAATATGATGGCCATCCTTGCTCTCACCGCCGCTGCCAGCAATTTTTTGCCGGTCCAGCAAAAGCTGGATCAAATCGATCGCACTTTCATCTGCCCCGAGGACTTGCCGAGCGACGAGGCCCGCGACGCCGCGATGAATTTGTTTGTTGAGCAAGTGCGCTCGCTCGACCCGAGTGCGACAGTCGCCAATTTGGTCGCATATCGGTACTCGCTGCTTGTGAAGCATCAGTGCGTGAAGACCCTTGATATCATGAAGCGCAATTAGGGCTTGAGCCGGGCGCTGGCCCGGCCCAGCTCCTAGCTTTCGTGGCTGCCCAGGTCCAATTCGTCGAGCATCGCCTCGGTGGTGTCGTCGATGATCGTGTCTGTGAGGAAGTCCCACTTCTCATTCGCTGAACCGGAGCGGCTGTAGTCGGGAGCCTGCCGCATCCGGCCGCCGCCGTCAGCCCAGTAGGCTTTGACGAACACCACGTAGAGGATTCGGTTTGCCCATACTCGAAAGCGTTCCTCGATTGGCCGTTCGTCAAAGTCTCGCTTGAAGGTGTGCCGGGCGCGCCAGAGCGTCAGAATGCCATCATGCAGGAGATCGTCCTTCGAGCGCGTCGCAAGGCGTTTGGCGTAGCGGTCAGCGTGATCACGCAGATACGGCGTCACAATGTCGATCAGCGCGCTATATTCGTCCTCCGCAACCTCATACGTCCGGACCACGTTGGCGGGTTTTGCCTCCCTGTCGCGCATCGCCTCCTTGCGCTGGGCACGCTCGTCTGGCGTCAGTGCCTTGCGCATCTGAAGGACTGATAGCTCGGCGACATCGAGGTCGCGCACGATGTCGGGGAGGTGATTGCCCTCTAGGAGGGAGAGCCGGACCCGGCGCTTGCCGATCGCCGTGAGCCCGCCGCCCCGCCATGTCTTCCGGCGCTTCAGAGTGAATTTGCAGCAGTATTGATGCCCTAGCATCTTGCCGCAGCCGCAGGTCACCCCCAGTTCGAACATCTCCTGCCTGTAGGCTTTTGTCGCAATAAGAACATTCCCATGGGCAAAGCCCATAGCTTTGCCGATCTCGTGCGCGGAATGCCCGGCGAGGAACCGATCTTCCATCTGGCGACGGTGACGGTCGGTGATCTCCCCTTTTCGGGCGGTCCTACTGGATTTTGCGATTACAGCGCATAGGCGAGGATGACCGATTGGCTTTCCGCACCCGCATGTCACCCCGCTTTCCGTGAGGCCTTGGCGAATGCCCAAGCTGGCGCGCTGAATGGTGGTGTGATTGAAGCCCAACTGCTTGGCAAGTTGGCGCATCGAGATGCCGGATCGCAAACCTTCCTCGATTCGCAGCAGATGGCGTTTAGTGATCGGTCGCGCGGCCTTTCTCGGTACCGCCATCCCCGAGGGTTTAAGTTTCGCCGACGACCGAACTCCACGCGACCTTGCCGGTCGTACCGAAGCCGAATGGTCGAGAACGGCAGTCGTGCTGATGCCCAGGGCATGCGCAACGTCGGCAATGCGTTCTCCGGCTCTCACGCGGCTAATTATCTCGTCGTGTTCGCTATCCGAGACATGCAAGTAATTCCGCACTTTCAAGCCCAAGCGGGCGCGGACATAGCTTACCCAAGCCGATGTTCTGCCCATCGCCTCCCCGATTTGACGGTGCGTTTCACCAGCCGCCAGCCTGCGCCGCACCTCTTCTGCCTCGATCGGGTCTCCACTGGGCCGCGCGAAGCGTGAATCCTGCGGCGAGCCCTCGCCGTAGGCAATAATTGCCTTGCCGATCTTCGCACATCGCTCCTTGGCGACGTAATTGGACAGTTGAAGGGCCTCGGCAATTTCCTCTGGCCGTTCGCCGTTGACGAGGCGACGTGCAACCTCGCGGTCCCGCTCAGAGCGTTTCGCTTTGAGTAGATCAGACCCCCACAGTATATTCTGCCGGTTGGCGACGCGGCGGCATAGTTGCGATGCCCAGCCTCCGCCAATGCAAAGCGCCTCAGCGATGGTCGCTACGCTTTCCCTGGCTTTCATTCGCCGTGCGATCTCGGCGTTTCGATCGCTATAAAAAGCTCGGCCCTTGAACGGC
>NZ_CACSJO010000031.1 GCF_902706195.1 Novosphingobium sp. 18050
GATCAGATGCCAGTCCGAGTGGCGGTGAAGGCGTAGCCGAGCCGCCCTCGATACTTAGTAATTGGAAACAAACTCAATGACTTGTTTCCTATCGAGCTTCGTGAGAATCCTGTCTCATCAGGGTAAAATCAGACGGGATATCCCAACCCCCGACGATCCGCGTCCCAATAGACCTGAATTTGAAATACGAGACGCCCTTCAAGGCGAACTCTAGGACCAAATGAGACAGGAGCCGCCATGATCATCGGATACGCCCGCGTGAGTTCGACCTCCCAGTCGCTCGATATCCAGAACGAAGCTCTCACTGCTGCCGGATGCGAGAAGGTGTTCGCCGAGAAGGTGTCGGGACGCTCGGCCACCGACCGCGAGCAGTTGGCGCTGGCGCTTTCCTTCGCAAGGGAATCTGATGTCTTGGTCGTAACCCGGCTCGACCGTCTGGCCCGCAGCGTAGCTGACCTCCACCACATCATTGAAATGTTGAGCGCGAAGGCTGTCGGCTTCCGCTGCCTTAACCAGCCCGGTGTCGATACTGATACGAGTACGGGTCGCTTGAATCTGGCCATTCTTGGGGCTGTGGCTGCCTTCGAGTCGGATATCCGACGCGAAAGACAAATGGAGGGCGTGCGAAAAGCGCAAGCCGCAGGGAAATACCGGGGCCGTCCCGCCAGCATCGACCCGGTGAAGGTCAAAGAACTCAAGGCGACTGGTATGGGCGCTGCGGCTATCGCCAAGACCCTGAACATCGGTCGCGCCAGCGTCTACCGTGCGCTCGCGGCCTGACATATAACGTCGTCGTCATCCCGGAGATCACCATGACCGAAACCGATCCCACGATCATCCCATCCCCGCTGTCGAAAACCGTCAGCCGTGACGGCATCGCTGTGGAGGTCCGCATCTTCAAACTCGAAGAGGACGACGGCTGGACGCTGGAAGTGTTAAACCAGACCGGCACCTCGACCGTGTGGGAGGACCCGTTCGACACCGACGCGGCTGCCTTCGCGGCATTCCAGCGTACGGTCGAGGCCGAAGGGATGGAAACCTTCCTCGACGACGACGCCGAGGGCTGGACTACGATCCACTAACGATCATCTCGCCAGAAGGCCGCACAGCGCCCGGTACTGCGACGCGGCGTCTGCATCTTCAAACCCAAACCGGACGATATCTTGACGAGACCTCGCCATCCGCCATGCTCGAAGCCCCTTACGGCGGCACCACAGGGCCAGTTCATCGCCGATGAACTCGGGGCAATCGCCCTCTTCCATGTGGATCGTAACCTCATCGACGATCACGATGGCAGGGCTGTGGCTCGAAAGGCGCTCGTTCAATGTTCGTAGGGACGGTGTCATCATCACCTATTTATCGACGAGGGTTCCCTGAACCTGTTGTCCCGAAAGCTGCTCACGGCCTAACGTTGGCGGGCTCCGGCCCCTCTCTGTCGACGCCGTGAAGCCATGTGCGGAACTCTTCAAGGGTCATAGCCTCGCACTGCGACGCCGCAGATTGCATGATCCGCTCCACGATCTCTGCAGGAACCTCGCCGCCGTCGCAGAATGGGCATCCGCAAGCGCCTTCTTCAACCACTGCCATCAATGAAGCGTCCTTCCACCCCCGGAGGTCCCGAGGCACGAATGGCAGATGATCGCGAGAACTTCATCGCCCCGGATCGTCACCTGCCCGCCCAAGAACGGGCCGTGGCAGCGATCACAACCTCGGGCCACCGCAGCCTCTACCAGCGATACGTCAGAGTCGTTGAAGTCCATCAGCCCTCCAGATCGTCCCGGCCATCATCGCCTCCGGGCCTGTCCAGTGCAACGATCAACCTCGACCGAGGCTCCATCATTGCCCGACAGACTGCCAGCCACGATTACCTCCACGATGCCTTCAACCCTCACCCAGAACATGGAGTCCCAGCATGACTACACCCTCGAAACCGCCGCAGACAGGGTACGAAATCGATGCTTCCAATGCCGATGTTCCTGCGGCCCAAAATGGTACTCAGCGGAACCCAGCAGGGCTCACCATTTTCCACAGTGTGTTGGAACTGGTGAACGAGGCGCGGGAAACGCGCCTTACCGCATTTCCTTTTTTGCCGGACATGCCGCTGCCGGGTCAGGTGGATCGCGGTGCTTACGTGTGGATGCGTGAGCATACGGGCCGAGATCGTAGCGCGGGCTTGCATGGGGACTTCGCCCGCGCCAATTAGCCTGAATGCGCATTGCTCTTTTTGAACCTGAAATCGCCGGGAATGTCGGCGCCATTCTGCGCCTCGGTGCCTGTTTTGGGGCGGCTGTCGATCTTATCGAGCCCATGGGTTTCGAATGGGACGATCGGAGAGTTCGCCGGACCGCGATGGACTATATCGATCATGTCACCATCGCACGTCATGCCGACTTCGATGCGTTCCGGGCTGCCATTGGCCCGCGAAGACTGGTGCTGTTCACTACGAAGAGCCATGAATCGGCCTATGATTTCCGTTTTAAGGCGGACGATGTCCTGCTCTTTGGAAAGGAAAGCGCGGGTGTGCCTGTCGCTATAGCCGACAGTTGCCATGCGCAGGTGCGCATTCCGATGCGGCCGCAGGTGCGTTCGATGAACCTTGCTACATCGGCGGCGCTGGCACTTGGCGAAGCGCTGCGACAAACGGACACTTTGCCGGGTTGACTGGCCCACGCCGTCAGCATTCGAACTCGGCAAATTTCACCTGCATGGAAGCCGAAATTTGCGGCTTGCGCTTTCGGGAATTCGATTCACGTTCGGAACAGTACTTCGATTGCCGGTTTGAGCTAGGCATTCAGGGTAAGGTCGTCTGGGGCATCGAATGGGCAAGGTCGGCGAAGAGAATGCGGGCGACGCGAGGACCAGACTGGTCGTCGCCTTGCGCGAGGCAGGAGCCGGCGACGTTTCGGCATTGCGCCGGGTCTATGGTCTGACCTCGGCGAAACTATTTGGCATTTGCCTTCGTATCTCTGGTGACAGGGAAGCTGCGGAGGATATTTTGCAGGATGTTTACGTCAAGATCTGGCGCCGGGCCGCCACTTTCGATGCTGCCCGCGCGAGCCCGGTAAGTTGGCTGGCGACGATCGCGCACAATGCTGCCATCGACTGGAGGCGTGCGCAGCCGCGCCGGGATACCGCGCCGGAAGGGGCGTTGGGAACCGTCGCCGATGATGCGCCGCAAGCCGATGAGGTGATGGTGCAGGACGAAGAGCGTCTGCGCCTGCTCGCATGTCTGAATGGGCTTGAGCGGCAACAGGCCGAAGCCATCCGCAGTACGTTCCTGGGGGGGCTGACCTACCAGCAACTGGCCGACCACCTGCAGACGCCGCTGGGGACAATCAAGAGCTGGATCAGGCGCGGTATGCTCAAGCTCAAGGTGTGCCTCGGCGATGGCTGATCCGCATCTGTCTCCCGAACATGAATCCCTTGCCGCCGAGCTGGCGCTGGGGGTCCTCGAAGGTCCGGACCGCGCCGAGGCGCTGCGTCTGACGCTGTCGGACCCGGCTTTCGCGGCCGAGGTGGAGGCATGGCGGCGTCGTCTGTCGCCGCTGCTGGGGACGGTGGTCGCGGCAGTGCCGTCGCCGCGTGTCTGGAATGCGGTCGAAGCGCGTATTGGGGAGGGGGGAGAAATGCTACCGTCGGCCCGCCTGCGCAGCTTGAGGTTGTGGCGCGGCGCAGCGTTTGTTTCCGGCGCTATCGCGGCGGGCCTGGCCCTGATCCTCGTCAGCGGCCCGCCTGCGCCTTCGGTCGTCGTGGTGCCTCCGGCTACATCCATTGCCGTCTCGCAGCTTTCGGGGGCCGATAGCAGCGCTACCATGGCGGTGGCCTACGATCCGCAGAAGGGTTTGCTGCGCCTGGGTGCCGCTGCGCTGGAGGGTTCTGCGAAGAGCCCCGAGCTATGGATCATTCCAGAGGACGGGGTGCCGCGTTCACTGGGTATCGTGCGCGCCGATGGTGACGAGATTACGGTCGATGCAGGCCTTCGCCGCTTCATGAGCGATGGGGCGACTCTGGCGATTACCATGGAGGACGCGTCAAGCGCTCCTCACAAGGCGCCCAGTGCGGCGCCGGTGCTGGCCGGAAAGTTTTCGATTATCTGAGCGGCAGGTGCATCCGGCCCATGCTGGCCTTCGTACCTTCGTTCGCATCCCACGAAACGGGGTGCGAGATGGAAGGATGCTTAACATGAAGGCACAATCCCGGACATTCACCGTAGCCCTGGCAGGTGCGCTCGTACTCGGCGGCGCCACGTCGGTATATGCGGGCTCCAACCCGATGGTTGGCGGCGCTGCGATGTATTCGACGAAGAATATCGTCGAGAACGCCGTCAACTCCAAGGACCACACCACGCTCGTGGCGGCGGTAAAGGCCGCCGGTCTGGTGGAAACGCTGTCTGGCCCCGGGCCCTTCACCGTTTTCGCGCCGACCAATGCCGCGTTCGCCAAGTTGCCCGCAGGCACTGTCGAATCGCTGGTAAAGCCTGAGAACAAGGCGATGCTCACCAAGATCCTCACCTATCATGTGGTCGCCGGCCGGATGACCGCCACGGATATCGCCGCCAACGCCAAGATGCACGGCGGCAAGGCCACGCTGACAACCGTAGAAGGTGAGAAGCTGACCGCGTGGAAGGACAAGGCCGGCGCCTGGTGGCTCAGCGATGCCAAGGGCGGCAAGTCCAAGATAACGATCCCCAACGTCATGCAGTCCAACGGCGTGATCCACGTCGTCGATACGGTGTTGATGCCCTGACGGGGCGCAGGCGGGGTCGATGGCCAAAGGTCACGGCCCCGTCGTTCCCTTTTCCGGCCTGACTACAGGAGCCGATCATGCCTTCGATCCCGCACCGCCGCGATGTCCTGCGCCTTTGTGGTTCGGCCGCAGTCGCCGCGATCTGCTGCCGGGCATTCGGAGCTGAGGCTCTGGCGGCGTCTCCCGTGTCGGGAACGCTCAGGTTAACCGACGCCGAGTGGAGGCAGCGTCTTTCCCCGCAGGCTTACGATATCCTGCGAAGGGGCGGGACGGAGCGGGCCTTCACGAGTCCGCTGAACAAGGAACATCGCAAGGGGCGGTTCCTCTGCGCGGGCTGCGCCTTGCCGCTATTCGCATCGACGACCAAGTTCGATAGCGGCACCGGCTGGCCCAGCTTCTACGATCACTATCCCCGTGCGATCTCCACCAGGATCGACCGCAAGTTCGGCATGAATCGTACCGAGGTCTCGTGCGCCCGCTGCATGGGCCATTTGGGGCACGTCTTCGACGACGGACCGAAGCCGACCGGGCTGCGGTATTGCATGAACGGCGCGGCGATGAAGTTCGAACCCGCCTGACGGTTATGATAAGCCTCAGTCCGGCCCCGCGCCGACGATGAGGCCGTCTCCGATCCACTGACCTAGCAAGGCGGCGGCGCGGTCTATGCCTGCCGATTCGCCCAGCGTCTCGATCAGCGACCCGCATAGCGCGGTGAAATCCTGCCTTGCGGCGCAGCGGATTATCGCCTGCTCCTCCACCGCGTCGATAGTGCGAAAGGAAGGCGCGAAGTCCTGCCTCCATACCACCAGCGCGGCCGGTTCCGGCAGGCGCTCTGCCGTGGACGGGGTTTCGCCGGCGGCAAGGGCCGACCAGATCGCGGCGGCATTGGTCGCGGCGGGGATTATGTCGAGGCTTGGCGTGAAGCGGATAATCGCGGTGTCCCAGTCGACCGCGGCCAGATCGCCGGGTGTCATCGGCGCGGCATCGGGCGCTGTGAAGGCGCGGGACAGTGCCCATTCCAGTGCCGCCAGTTCGGCGACTTCGCCGTCATCCGGATAAAGGCCGGCCAAGGTAACGGCAAAGCCTTCGGGATAGGCGTCGAGCGTCCATGCATGGGGTGGCGAGGCGTCGATATGCGTAATAGCGGCTGCCAAAAACGCATCGTCGCCCAGCCAGGCGTGCGTGTGTCCGTAGGTTTCGGCGAGGCAGGCGACGAGCTGCGTGCGATAGTTGTTCTGGTAGACGGCAAGGCCGGGTCGGGCCGCCGCGCCGATGCGGCTGGCGGCATCGTCCGATCCTTCGACTAGCCATCCGCGAAAATCGCGCTGGAGCGCAGCGAGGTTCATGCCGCCACCTGTCGCTGCGAAACCGCGCCGAGTACGCGGGCCGTCGCCAGTTCGTCCAGCAGGTCTGCCAGCGGGGGGATGGCATCGTCGCGCTCGATCATCGTCGCCACCGGGCCGAGGCGCGCCATGGCATGTTCGTAAAGCGTCCATACCGGCGGCGGAACCGGGCGGTCGTGGGTGTCGATCAGCATGTCCACGCCCTCGCTGTGCCCGGCAAGGTGGATCTGGCGCACCCGATCGGCAGGCACGCCGTCAAGGTAGGCGATCGGATCGAAGCCGTGGTTTGCGGCGCTGACGTGGATGTTGTTGACGTCGAGCAGGAGGTGGCAGCCGGTGCGCTGGCACATCGCGTCGATGAAGGCCCATTCGCTCATCGTCGATCCGTCGAAGGTGACGTAGCTGGACGGATTCTCGACCAGCATCGCGCGGCCCAGCACGTCCTGCGCCAGGTCGATGTTGGCGCAGACGACATCCAGTGCCTCGGGCGTGTAGGGCAGGGGCAGCAGGTCGTGGGAATTGAAGCCCTCGAAGCGCGACCAGCTCAGGTGGTCGGACACGAAGAGCGGCTCGATTTCGTCGACCAGCACTCGCAGTCTGGCTAAATAGGCGCGGTCGAGACTGTCTGCGGAACCGATCGACATCGATACCCCGTGCAGGGCGACCGGATGACGTTCCCGCACGCGGCGCAGGATATCGCGCGGGCGGCCGCCGTCGACCATGAAGTTTTCGGAGATCACCTCCACGAAATCGACGGCGACATCGGTTTCGAGAAAGTCGCGGTAATGCTCCTTGCGAAGGCCGAGGCCGTAGCCGGAGAAGGTCGGGACGGATGCGGTCATGGCGGGCACTCGGCAGGAAGGGGAACCCGGGCGGCATGGCAAACCGCCCGGGCATCCTTGGCGTTACTTGGCTTCGGTGGTGCGGCCGCCGGCTTCGCTGCAGGCCTTTGCGGTCATTTCCTTGAAGCCGTGGCCCTTGCACACATTCATGCCCTTGCAGTCGTTCTGCGCGGTCTTGCAGTCCGACGTGCCTTTGCAGCTGTTGACGCCGAAGCACTGGACGTTTTCGGTTTTCGCGGCCTTGGCGATTGCGGGGGTCGACGTGGCGGCGGCGCTGATCGCCAGCAGGGCGGCGGTCGCGGCGAAAGTGATGCTGGTGGACTTGGCGTTCATGGGTAGATCTCCCAAATTGTCGTGCCGGTTTGGCCTCTCCAGTTCGTGCGGGTGGGAGGGATGGTTACACGCCCCCTCATTCTTTTTTACCAGCGCAGCAGCCGCGGTCCCACCAGCGCCCCGGCGCCTGCGGCCAGCGCGATGCCCAGCGTGTACCAGGTGAGCACGAAGATCGCCGAAACCTCCGGGCAGTGCAGGCAATAGAGCATCGCCGCGCACGAACCGGCGGCCAGCCCTGCCGCCGCGCCGGCTGCCCGCAGTCGGGTCGGCGCGAGGCGGCGAAACGACCAGAGCAGGCCGATGAAGATCGGCGCCGAGAGCATCAGCACCAGCCAGGGGCACTTCTTCCAGCTTTGCCCCAGCCACATCGCCAGCCATTCGCCGGAGGGGACACGGGCCATCTCCATCGCGCCGATCGCGGCCAGCAGGCAGACCGGCACCAGCAACAGCCACAGCCAGCGCAGCCGCCGCAGCCTGGGCGCATCGGGCCGGGCCAGCCGGGCGACCGTGAAAAGCGCGCAAACGGCCAGCGACAGCGTGTAGGTCCACTTCATCCAGAAAGAATAGCCGTGCATCGCCACGTCAAGGTCGGGCCGTATGCCGAGGCCGATGGCGATCAGGATCGCTGTCACCACGCCGCCCGCCAGGATGCCCAGCGCGATCCGGCGGCCGACGGCATGGCGGCGCACCGGCTTCACCTCCGCAGAGAGGTTCTTGATGAGGGTGTCGGTGTTCATCGCCGCTCCCCCGTGATGCGGGCGGCCAACGCTTTCAGGCCGCGATGGATAGAAACTTTCACGTCGGATTCGCCAATGCCTGCGCGGTCTGCCGTTTCTGTGATGCTGAGGCCGTCGATCCGGGTCGCGCGGATAGCCTGCGCCTGCTTGGCGGGCAGATCGGCGAGCAGGCGGTCCATGTCCATGCGCGCATTGCTGGCATCTTCGAAGCCTTCGGCGAGGAGAATATCTTCCAGCCCTTCGATCGGGCAGGTGCGGCGGCGGGCGCGAAAGTGGTCGATCATCTTGTAGCGTGCGACTGCGAACAGCCATGCGGTGAACACGCGGTCGCGGTCGTAAGTGGCACGCCGGGTATGCACGGCGATCAGCGTTTCCTGCACGAGGTCCTCGATATCGTCTTCGCCGCCCGGCATCCGGCGGCGATAGAAGGCACGGAGTAGCGGGACAAGCGCACGAAGCAGCGCGGCATGGGACACGGCATCGCCGTCAAGCCCGCCGATCATCATCGCCCTGAGGTGGTCTTCGCTTGCCCGCATCGATGCTCCTCACCCTCATTCGGGAAGGGGAACGCAAAGGTTACAGGGCAGCATAGAATAAATTCCGCCCCGGCGCACTGTAACCTTCTCGGGGATGGCGCCGAACTGACTTTCGTGAAGCGGCCGAATGACCGGCCTGCACGAGAGGAGACCTCACATGAACAAGACCCCCGCTGCGCTCGCCGCCGCTATTGCGCTGTCCATCGCCGGCAATGCTGCCGCTGCGCCCGCCGCCGCACCCATGGAGAAGTGTTACGGCGTCTCGCTCGCCGGCAAGAACGACTGCAAGGCCGGTGCTGGCACCACCTGCGCAGGCACCTCGAAGACCAACTATCAGGGCAATGCCTGGAAGCTGGTGAAAGCCGGGACTTGCGAGACCATGAAGACACCCAAGGGCCATGGCTCGCTGACCCCAAGGGCCTGAGGCCTTCAGCCAGCCCGGCCTTCCCGCATCCGGCCATCAGCCCCCGTCAGCCGGATGCGGGCGCTTTTTTTTACAGGAGCATTTCGCCATGCCCACTCTCATCGTCCTTCATGACCGTGCCGCTGCGCTGATCGCGCGCCTGTTACCCCCAGCGCTGCTCCTGCTGATTGCGCGGTTGGGCATAGCGGCGGTATTTTTCCAGTCCGGCCGCACCAAGGTGGAAGGACTTCTGACCATAACCCCCGGCACCTATGAGCTTTTCCGCAGCGAATATGTGCTGCCAGTCGTAGCGCCGGAGTTTGCGGCGAGGGCGGCGACGTTAAGCGAACATGCCTTCCCGATCCTGCTGGTGCTGGGTTTGTGCACCCGCCCGGCCGCCGCCGCGCTACTGGGCATGACCGCCATCATCGAGATATTCGTCTACCCAGATGCCTGGCCGACCCATCTGAGCTGGGCGGCCATCCTCCTCCCGCTCATCGCGCGCGGCGGCGGAGCCTGGTCGATCGACGCGATAATAAAGGGGCGCAGTCGGCAGCAGCGGCCACGCTCCAATCACCCGGCTGTTGCCGGGTGTGGAGCGCATGACCGGGGCTGACGGGAGCCCGGAATCATTCGGCCGCGGCAGAGTAAACTCTACCGCGGCCGGGCTGGCTCAATCGAGCGCAGCGTATTCTATCAGCTGCCGTTCGACTTGTCGTCGTCGACGGCACGCACGACGCCGTAGGTCGCTGCGCCGGCGCCAAGCACGGCGAGGACGAGCACGCCGGCCTCTGCCTTGTTCTTTGCCTTGACGGGCGCCGAATGGCGCTCACCGAGGCCGGAAAGGTTGGCGATCTTGCCGGTCGATGCCGATGCAACGGTGCCGGCCTGGGCGGCGACGGGTGCAACGAGCATCGCCGCCGTGCCAACGGCGAAGAGTGCATTCTTGAACTTCATATATCTTCCTATCTTCCGGTTGCTTGAGCCTATGGAATATCACGTAATAATCCATTGGGAACGCCCGAAAATCCGGAAAGCCGTTCAGGTTGCCTTGTTTGCGAGAAAGAAAGATGGCGCTGCCGGTGCTCAGAGGCCCAGATCCTCGATCTTTCCGTCGAAATTGCCGCCCAACTTGTTCGTCGCCGCCGCCAGCTTTTCCGCCGGAGCACCGGCGAGGTAACCGTCGATGATGCGCTGGTAGTTGCTGATCATGCCTTCGACCTGGCTGGAAAGCCGCATGAACTCGAACCCGCTGGCATGAAGGCCCTTCTGCTGGATCGGGATGTTCGCGTAGTCCTGCCGGGGGATCGGGGGAAAGTCCGGGCTGTCGTAGGGCAGCACGGTGGGCTCCATGACTGGTTCAGGCTCCTGGCCTTCGGGGAAGAAGGTCAACGACCAGATTTCGAAGAAGCAGCTTTCCGGGCCGAGCGGGCGGATGCGGTAGGCCGACATCGAGCTGAAGTAAGGCAGCAGGAAGTAATGCGGGAAGAGGAATTCCACTGCATTGATCGGGTGCGACTGCGTTACCGCGCACAAGTCCGGGATCGGTTCGCCGGCCGCTTTCAGGCGCTCGGAGATCTGGTGCATGACCATGCCCAGCCACATGAATATGGCTTGGTTCTTGTCCTCGGGCATGCCTTCTTCGACGCCGATCATGCTGCGCGCGATGTCGACTTCCTTGGCGTGGATCATGCCTGCCATGCCTTCGCCGAGGAGCGCCATCGACTTAACCTGAAGTTCCTGATTCTCGGTGTGCGAAAGCTCAGGCATCGCCATCTGCGGGAAGGCGCCGCGCGGGACGGCGTACATGCTGTCGTACATCATCGGCGCGGCGTGTTGCAGCTGAGGATGCGTCTGCATGACGTGGTAGCCTTCCATGAAGGCCTCCATCGCGATCTTCCAGTTGGCGGGCAGGACCGCGCCGTAGCACCATTCGGCGCGCAGCTTGTCGATGTTGTGGGCATCGAGGCGGTCGGCGAGGGGGCCGATCGAATCACGCACGGGCAGGGCGTCGTTGTCATGGTTGATCCACACGCAGCCGATGAAAGTTTCAGCGCGGCAAGGGATCAGGTTGAGTTCGGCGGCGTCCTGCATCTGGTGTTCGGAGAACAGGTGCTTGCCGTAGATTTTACTGCTTTCGCCGTCCATGTTCCAGCGCCAGCCGTGGAACGGGCAGACGAATCCGCTTTTCGCGCAGTTGCCATGGGCGGTCGGGTGAGAGGCGCCCAGCGGGGTGCCGCCGGCGAAGGGCACGCCGCGATGGCGGCAGGCGTTGTGGAAAGCCTTCACGCCGCTGGCCGTGCGTACGACGATCACCGACTTGCCGACGTTCTCGTACTCGATCCAGTCGCCCACTTCGGGGATCTGTTCCTCGCGGCAGGCCATCTGCCAGACGTTGGGCCACAGGTGGTCCAGCTCCGCCTGATAGAAGTCCGCATCGAAGTAGCGCTTCACGGGGATGCGTTCGGGATCTTCGATCGGGAACGGCACCGGCCGCAGGCCGCCGTCTGCTGATTTGAGCACTCCCAATACCTCTCGCTTTAATCTTGTCCTGTTGAACTAATGTACAGTGCAGGGTGCGGGAGGCAATCGAAGAGGCGCGTGGGCTCATCGCGGCGACGGTAAATGCGGTAGCAGCTTGCCGTCAGGAGCAAGCGGAAGGGGTGTGAAGAAGAAGAGGAAAGGGTGCATGGCGACAGCCTGCGGCGCAGCCCCCGTTTCGCCTTCGCGTGCCGCTTTTTCCTTAGCCCCTCAGGCCGGCTTTACGAAGCTGTCGATCACGCGCTTGCGGCCGGAATGCTCGAAGTCGATCTCCAGCTTGTTGCCTTCCTGCGCCGCGACGCTGCCGTAGCCGAACTTCTCGTGGAAGACGCGGTCG
Source organism: Novosphingobium sp. 18050 (assembly GCF_902706195.1). Classification (GTDB taxonomy): domain Bacteria; phylum Pseudomonadota; class Alphaproteobacteria; order Sphingomonadales; family Sphingomonadaceae; genus Novosphingobium. The sequence goes on from NZ_CACSJO010000031.1 coordinate 11,819, forward strand.
CCAACGGAAATGTCGGAGCGCGGCTTGGCGGCGAAACTGGCGGCGCTGCGAGTGCTTTCGGCGACGCGCTTGGGCTTGGGATCGTATTCCTTCGCGGCGGCACGCTGCCAACCGGGGCCGCGCGTCATCGTGCGGGAAGGCTGGGCACGGGCGACGTCGGCGAAGGGATCGGCATGTTCGGACCATTGCGCCCGCCACAGTGAGGCGCCGCCCGATAGCGTGGTTTCGCTATCGACGTGATCCTCGGGCAGTTCGGCGATGAAGCGTGAGGGTATCGAACTGGTCCACTGACCGTAGATACGCCGGTTGGCGGCATGGACGATCGTGCACTTGCGCCGTGCGCGGGTGATCGCGACGTAAGCGAGGCGGCGCTCTTCCTCAAGGCTGGCAAGGCCGCCTTCGTCGAGCGCCCGCTGTGAGGGGAACACGCCTTCCTCCCAGCCCGGCAGGAAGACGTTGTCGAATTCCAGACCCTTGGCCGCGTGCATGGTCATGATCGTGACCTTTTCCTCGTCCGCGGATTTCTCGTTGTCCATGACGAGGCTGACGTGTTCGAGGAATTCGCCAAGACTGTCGTATTCCTCCATGGCGCGGGCGAGTTCGGCAAGGTTTTCCAGGCGCCCGGTTGCTTCGGCGCTTTTCTCCGCCTGAAGCGCATCGGTGTAGCCGCATTCGTCCATCACGGTGCGCAGCAGGTCCGAGGGCTTTTCGGTGGCGGACAGGTCGCGCCAGCGGGCGAAGTCGCGCATCAGGGCAAGGAAGGTATTGCGCGGACGGGCCGGCAGTTCGTCGCTGTCGGCGATCTCGATCGCGGCGCGGGTCAGCGGGATGTTCTGGCGCCGGGCCAGAGTGTGCAACGCCTCCAGCGCCTTGGCGCCGAGGCCGCGCTTGGGCGCGTTGTAGATACGCTCGAACGCAAGGTCGTCCTGCGGCTGGGCGATTACGCGCAAGTACGCCAGCGCATCGCGGATTTCAGCGCGTTCGTAGAAGCGGAAGCCACCGACGATGCGGTACTTCAGGCCGATCGAGATGAAGCGGTCCTCGAACTCGCGCGTCTGGTACTGGGCGCGCACGAGGATGGCGATCTGGTCCAGCGGGGCGCCTTCGCGCTCCAGCCGCTCGATGTCCTCGCCGATGCGGCGCGCTTCCTCGGGGCCGTCCCAGACGCCGATGACGCGCACTTTGTCGCCGGCGTGCCGCTCGGTCCACAGGGTTTTGCCGAGGCGCTGGGTGTTCTCGTCGATAAGGCCCGATGCGGCGGCCAGGATCTGCGGGGTGGAGCGGTAGTTCTGTTCCAGCTTGATGACCTTGGCGCCCGGAAAATCCTTCTCGAAGCGCAGGATGTTGGCCACTTCGGCGCCGCGCCATGAATAGATCGACTGGTCGTCGTCACCCACCACGCAGATGTTCTGGCGGCCTTGCGCGATCAGGCGCAGCCACAGGTACTGGACCTGGTTGGTGTCCTGATATTCGTCCACCATGACGTATTTGAAGCGCTGCTGATACTGGTCCAGCACATCGCGGTGGGTGCGCAGGATGTTCAGCATGTGCAGCAGCAGATCGCCAAAGTCGCAGGCGTTTACGGCTTTGAGCCGGTCCTGATAGAGCTGGTAGAACTTCCTGCCCTTGCCGTTGGCGTAAGCCTCGTTCTCGCCCGCGTCGAGGTCGGCGGGGTTCAGTCCGCGGTTCTTCCAGCGGTCGATGCAGCCGGCCAGTTGCTTTGCCGGGAAGCGCTTTTCGTCGACGTTCTCGGCGACGATCAACTGCTTGAGGAGGCGCAGCTGATCGTCGGTGTCGATGATCGTGTAGTTGGACTGCAGGCCGACCAGTTCGGCATGGCGGCGCAGCATCTTTGCCGCGACCGAATGGAATGTGCCCAGCCACGGCATCCCCTCCACCGCCGGGCCGATCATGTGTCCTACGCGTTCACGCATTTCGCGCGCGGCGCGGTTGGTGAAGGTGACGCAGAGGATTTCGCTCGGCCAGGCAAGGCGCTCGCGCACAAGATGGGCCAGCCGGGTGGTCAGCGCGGCGGTCTTGCCGGTGCCGGCGCCGGCAAGCATCAGCACCGGGCCTTCGGTGGTCAGCACGGCCTCGCGCTGCGGCTCGTTCAGGCCGCCGATCATGGCTTCGGACGCGCCAGGCGAGGGGGGAGGTGCTTGCAGGTTGTTCACCGTGAACAGTTAGGGAACGGAGCGTCGCGGTGCAAGCCCGCTTCGTCGCAGCTACGGAACATTCCCCGGCGGCGTGCGTCGTTTCGTCAGCAATAATAATAAACGGAGAGTGATAATGCGTAAGTTGTTACTTTCAGGATGCGCCGTGCTCGCCATGCTGGCGGTTCCCGCTGCCATTCAGGCCCAAAGTGCCCCCACGGATCCCGCAATGCCATCGGAAATGTCTGCCGATCCGTCGGGCGCTCCGACCCCCGCAATGCCGCCGTCGCAAGGCGCTCCCCTCACGGCCGAGCAGCAGGCCATGCACGACGGTTGGACGTCGCAGCAGAAGGCCGACTATGCCTCGTGGCCGAACGACTACAAGGTCTATTACTGGACGCTCGATCCTGAGCAGCAGAAGGGCTACTGGGCGCTGACGGGCGAGCAGCGCGGCCAGATCTACAAGATGACGCCCGAACAGCGTCAGATGGCGTGGAACTCTATCGTCCAGCAGATGAAGGGTGAAACGCCGGCCACTCCGATGGGACAGGCTAATCCTCCGGGTGAGGGGATGCCGACCGCCGGAGTGCCGGACCCACAGAATGCCTCGCAGGCCGCGCGTCCGGCAATGCCCGCCGACGAGAACTATCAGGGCGGCCCCTACAAGGGCGCGCTGACCCCGCCGCCGGCGACCGCGATGGACAAGAAATACCCCAAGTGCAGCAAGACGGTGACCGACAGCTGCGTCAATCGCGGCGGTAAGTGAGAACGTGACGGGTTCGTCGTCCCGGACCTGATCCGGGACGACGGAATTATTCAGCCGATCCGGCGCAGCAGGTGTAGGCGGGCTTTGCCTACATCGCGCTCGGTTTCGGTCTCGAAGCCTTTGATCGAAAACGCTTCACCCTTGCCGGTCTCGAGGGCGACCAGAGTGGCCTCGCCGATCCAGCCGAGCCGGGCGAGCTTGTCGATCGCCACCGCGCCCGCGCCGGTATCGTAAGGCGGGTCGAGCAGCACGAGATCGAGCGGCTCCTTCGCCGGACCCAGCGAGAGCACTGAACTGGCGCGTACGTCGCAACGCGGCTGGGCGCGCAAAGCTGTGATGTTGGCGCGAATCGCGCGGATCGCAGCGGCGTCCTGATCCACGAAAAGGCAATGCGCTGCCCCGCGCGACAGGGCCTCAAGCCCCAGCGCGCCCGATCCGGCGAACAGGTCGGCGACCTTGAGGTCCTCGAACGCGCCCAGCCGGCTCACCAGCATCGAGAACAGCGTCTCGCGGGTGCGGTCGGCGGTGGGGCGGGTCGTGTCGCCGGCAGGCGCGGCCAGTTTGCGGCCGCGCCATTCACCCGCGATGATGCGAAGGTTGGCGCTCAATCCTCGCCCTCCTCGGCCTCGATTGCGGAGATATCCTCGATTGCGGGGATATCCTCGTCCACGCCGGTATCTTCGCTGGTGCCAGTGTCTTCGTCCCCGGCCTCGGCGGCTTTCCTGGCGTCGACGGCGCGGGCGTTCGCTTCCCTAGCCTCGTTTTCCTTTAGGGTGCGGCGGAAGGTTTCCAGATCCTTCTGCGACACTTCGCCGGCCGCGCCCTTGGGCAGGTCGCCCAGGCGGAACGGGCCGTAGGAGACGCGCAGCAGGCGGCTGACCTGCAGGTCCAGCGCTTCCAGAACGCGGCGGACTTCGCGGTTCTTGCCTTCAGTCAGGGTCATTTCGATCCACTGGTTGCGCCCCGTCCGGCGCTCCATGTTGGCGTCGATCCGGCCATAGATCACGCCGTCGACCTCGATGCCTTCCATCAGCTCTTCGAGGCGGCTCTGCGTGATATCGCCGAAAGTACGCGCGCGGTAGGTGCGCGGCACGCCGGTGGCGGGCAGTTCGAGCTGGCGCTTGAACTCACCGTCGTTGGTCAGCAGCAGCAGGCCTTCGGTGTTGAGATCGAGTCGGCCGATCGGCATGACACGGCCTGCGCCGTCCGGCAGGGCGTTGCGAAGCGCGCTGTAGATCGTCGGGCGACCGGCCATGTCGCGCTCGGCAGTGATGAGGCCGGCGGGCTTGTGGAACAGAAACAGGCGCGTGCCTTCCGGCGCGGCGACCCGGTTGCCGTCGACGGTGACGCCGGCAAGGCTGGTCAGCACGGTAGAGGGCGTCTCGATCAGATCGTCGCCGAGCCGCACACGGCCCTCGATGATCATGCGCTCCACTTCGCGGCGGCTGGCAACGCCGGCACGGGCGAGCAGCTTGGCGATACGCTCGCCTTCGCGGACGGGGAGCGTGGGGTCCTTGGCCGTCGGCGCCTTGGCGCGCGGGGCCGGGCCGGGGCGGGCGATCGGGCGGCCGCCGGTGCGCGGGCCGTCGCTGCGTCCGCCGCCTCCGCCGTAGCGGTTTTCACGCTTGTCGCCGTAGCGGTCGTCACGCGGGGCGCCGCGCGAATAGGTAGCGCGCGGACCATCGCTACGGCCGCCGCCACGGGGAGCGCCGTCACGGGGCGCCGAATCGCGCGAATATGTGCCGCGCGGCGAGTAATCGCGCGGGCCGCTGCTGCGGGGCGCGTCGTCGCGGGGCGCCCGGTCGCGAGGAGCTGCATCACGCGGCGCACCGCGCGAACCGCCGTCACGGGGGAAGCTGTCACGCGGGCCGCCGCGAGGGGCATCGCTGCGAGGGCCGCCGTCGCGCGAGTAGGTGCCGCGCTGGCCGCCGCTGCGCGGGGCTTCCTCGCGTGCGCCGCTACGTCCGCCGCCATCGCGCGGGGTGTAGCCGCCGCGCGAACCGCTGCCGCGTGCGGCTTCATCGCGTCCGACGCTGCGGTAGCTGCTGTCGCGCCCACCTTCACGGGGGCCGCCATCACGCGAGTACGCGCCGCGTCCGCCGCCCCGAGGTGCGTCACCGCGCGGAGAATCGCCGCGCGATCCGCCGTTGTAGCGCGAGCCACCACCCTGGGAACCGCCGCCACCGCCGCCGCCACGCGGGCCATCGCCGCGCGAAACGCCGTTATAGCGCGATCCGCCGCCGTCGGAGCCGCCGCTGCGGGGCGATCTTCCGCGATCTCCCCCGGACGAGGAGCCTCCGAAAGAGGAACCATCGCGGGATGAGCCGCCGGAATTGCGGCCGCGGCCTGGGCCGCCGGACTTGCTGGGAGGTTTGGACATTCGAGCGCCCATACCTGTTGATCGCCGCTTCATCCAGCCTTCCCTTCGCGGCCAGCGCCGCTAAGTTGACCGTAACTACGCCTTAACGGCACCTAAGTGACATCAAGGAGACAGGCGTGGGCGCCGATAGCAGTGTTGAGCGTCGCAGCGTCTGGGGCTCGGTGAAGCCGTATTTCGAACGGGAATCGCTTGCTGCGTTCATGCTCGGGCTGTCCTCCGGCTTCCCTTACGCGATGATCGGCGCCACGCTGACCACGCGTTTGGCGCAGGACGGCATCGATAAGAAAGTCGTCACTGCCTTCACGCTGGCCTTCCTCGTCTACAACCTGAAGGTGTTCTGGGCCTGGATCATCGACGGGGTTCGCCTGCCGGTGATCGGCCGGCTGGGGCAGCGCGTTTCGTGGATGCTGGTCTGCGGGGTGGCGGTGATGGCCGCCGTCATCAACCTTGCGCTGGTCGATCCGCGCGATGCCTTGCAGGCCACCGTAGTCGCCGCCGTACTGGTGGGCGTGGCGGGTGCCAGCTTCGACATCGTCATCGACGCTTACCGTATCGAGACGCTCAAGCCGTATCAGCTCGGCACCGGATCGGGCATGAGCCAGTATGGCTGGCGCATCGGCTCGGCGGGCGCGGGCGCATTGGCGCTGGTGCTTTCGGCGCGGTACGGGTGGAGCGTGGGCTACATGGCCTGCGCCATGTTCGCGCTTCCCGCAATGCTGGCTGCGCTGTTCCTCGGTGAGCCGGAACGCCGCAAGGTGGTGGTCGAGAAAAAGGGCGTCGGCGAAGTCTGGGCCTCCATTGTCGGGCCGTTCGGGGAGTTCTTCCGGCGCAACGGCGCGTTTCTCGTGCTGCTGTTCATCCTCGTCCACAAGATCGGCGATACGCTGGCGAACCTGACGTTCCGCCTGCTGTTCGACGACCTCGGCTTCAGCAACGACGAGATCGCCATCTACGATATCGGGCTGGGTTTCTGGGCCTACATGATCGGCGTGTTCATCGGCGGAGTCGCTTATGCGCGGCTGGGCCTGAAGCGTTCGGTGATGATCTCGCTGGTCTTGATGGGCGTGTCGAACCTCAGCTTCGCGGCGCTTGCGGCGGCGGGGCACAGCAACTGGGGCATGGCCGGGGCGATCGGGTTCGAGAACATCGCCAGCGGCTATGGCGGCGTGGTGGTGATCGCCTATTTCTCGGCGCTGTGCGACTTGCGCTACACGGCTTCGCAATATGCGCTGATCTCGGCGGCGGCGAGCGTGGTGGGGCGGCTGCTGACCGGCACCACGGCGGGCGCGCTGATCGAGGCGCTGGGGTATGTGAACTTCTACCTGCTGACGACGGTAGCCTCGCTGCCGGGCATGGTGCTGTTCTGGTGGATGAGCCGGACCGGGCTGGTCGATCAGGCCATGGGCTCTGCTGGTGAGATTGAGCCGGAGGAAGAAGCCATCGCTTGAAGATGCCGTCGTCCCGGACTTGATCCGGGGCGACGCGCTTTTCCAGCCCGGTGTCTTCAGTCCGGCATTTCGCCGTTGCCGCGCAGCACTGCGCCGGCAAGGTAGAGCGAACCCGCGATCAGCACCGCGCGCGGATTACGCTGTTCCAGTTCCCGCAGCGCCGTCGCCACATCGGGCGCACTCGCCGCTTCAGGCGCCCACTGGGCGAAAGCCTCGGGCGGCAGGCACTCGTGGCCGGGCACCGGCACCAGCGTCACGCTTTCGACCAGCCGGTGCAGCGGATCGAGCAGGGCGCCGGGATCCTTGCCCGCGATCATGCCGAGGACGAGGTGTGCCGCGATTTCCTGTTCTTCGAGGAACTTCCCCAGTGCAAGGCCCGCATCGCGGTTGTGGCCGCCGTCGAGCCATACCGCCGTACCGGGCACAAGCCGGGTAAGCGGGCCATCGCCCAGAAGCTGCATCCGTGCAGGCCAGCGCGCGGCGCGGATGCCGGCGGCCATGCTTGCAGGGTCGATGGTGAGCACCTGCTGGCGCCGCAGCATGGCGACGGCAAGGGCGGCGTTGTCGGCCTGATGCGCGCCGGGGATGCGGGGCAAGGGCAGGGTCAGCGATCCGGCGCCGTCCTCGAACCATAGGGCATCGCTGGTGGCCTGCGCATTCCAGGCCTCGCCGCGCAAGTAGAGGGGCACGTCCTCGGAGGCGGCCAGGGATTGCAGCACGGCCACCACGTCTGCCGGATAGGCTTGCGTCACCAGCGGCACGTGAGGGCGGCGGATGCCGGCCTTCTCGAAGGCGATTCGTGCCAGCGGCTCGGTGGGTACGCCGTGGTCGGGGGCGAGGAGGAAACGTTCGTGGTCGATGCCCAGCGTCGCGATCCCGCAGGCGAGCGGGGCGGGCAGGACATTGGTGGCATCGAACCGGCCGCCAAGGCCCACCTCGATCACGCAGACATCCGCCGGATGCCGCGCGAAGGCGAGGAAGCTGGCGGCGATGGTGGTTTCGAAGAAGCTGACGTCCAGGCCGTCTGCCGCGTCGAGGACTTCGCCCAGCAATGCAGCCAGTTCGTCGTCGCTGACCAGTTCGCCGGCGATGCGGATGCGTTCGTTGTAGCGGACCAGATGCGGGCTGGTGATCGCATGGACGCGGTAACCCTGCGCTTCGAGGATCGCGCGCAGGTAAGCGCAGGTCGAGCCTTTGCCGTTGGTGCCCGCGACATGAAACGCCGGAGGAATGGCAAGGTGAGGGTCGCCCAGCCGCGCCAGCAGGGTGCGGACCGTGTCCAGCCCAAGCCGCCCCTGCGGCAGGGACAACGCGGCGAGGCGGTCGAGCTGGGCCTGTACGGCGGGCGCGTCCGACACCGCGAAGTCCTTCACGTTCAGCGCGCCGAGTGTACCGCCTGCGCCAGCGCCGAGGTCAGCGCCTGGAGCGGGCCGGGCGCGTCTTTGCCGTGCTGCTTGACGAGATCGACCAGCGCGGAGCCAACGACCACGCCGTCCGCAACCCTGGCGATGGCGGCGGCCTGTTCGGGCGTGCGCACGCCGAAGCCGACCGCGACGGGGATCGTGGCAGCGGCCTTGAGGCGGGCCACGGCTTCCTCGATCGAACTTTGCGCAGCCTGCTGCTGGCCGGTGATGCCCGCGACCGAGACGTAGTAGAGGAAGCCCGAAGACCCCTCCAGCACGGCGGGAAGGCGCGCGGTGTCGGTGGTGGGGGTGGCAAGGCGGATCAGCGAAACGCCTTTCGCGCGCAGGGCCGGGCCGATTTCGGCGTCTTCCTCGGGCGGAATGTCGACGCAGATTACGCCGTCCACACCGGCCTTGGCGCATTCGTCCGCAAACCATTCCGAACCGCGAATCGTCATCGGGTTGGCATAGCCCATCAGTACCAGCGGCACGTTCGGGTGGCGCGCGCGAAAGCCGGTGGCGATCGCGAAGATATCGGCGGTCTTCGTGCCGGCCGCGAAGGAGCGCAGGTTCGCTTCCTGGATCGCCATGCCATCGGCCATGGGATCGGTGAAGGGCATCCCCAGTTCGATCACGTCGGCTCCGCCCGCGACCAGCGCGTCGAGGTTGGCGGCGGTGTCACCGTCGCCCCCGGTGATGAAGCAGACGAGGGCCGGACCCTTGGCGAAAGCGGTTTCGAAGCGTGTCATCAGGAAAACAGCGTCTTTCCAGAATAGCGAAGCAGGGCGGCCGTTACGGCGACGAAGAATGCGAGATAGGCGAGGCTGACGGCGATGTGGCTCCAGTCACCCCGGAAGGCGAAGGCCCAGAAATACCCGGCGCCGGAAAGATCGAACGAGCGCGCCTTCACAAGGTCGGCAAGCACGCGGATCGCCGGGAACACCGCCATCCAGAGCAGGGCGGCGTCGATCAGTGACCGCTGCCACCCGCCCTTCTTCAAAGCTCGAACCCCAGCGCCTCGGCGACGGTGAAGATGTCCTTGTCGCCGCGGCCCGAGACGTTGACGACGAGGATCTTGTCTTCGTCCATCTCGGCGGTGAGCTGGGGCAGGGCGGCAAGCGCGTGGGCGCTTTCGAGGGCGGGAATGATGCCTTCGAGGGCACAGCACAGCTGGAAGGCTTCCAGCGCCTGATCGTCGGTGATCGGCACGTAGCGCACGCGGCCGCTTTCGTGCAGCCAGGAATGCTCCGGGCCAAGGCCGGGATAGTCCAGGCCGGCGCTGATCGAGTGCGCTTCGGTGATCTGGCCGTCCTCGTCCTGCAGCAGGTAGGTTTTGTTGCCGTGCAGGATGCCGGGCTTGCCGCCGGCGAGGCTGGCGGCGTGCTCGCCGGTCTCGATGCCGTGGCCGGCCGCCTCGATGCCGACCATGGCGACATCGGGATCGTCGAGGAAGGGGTGGAACATGCCGATCGCGTTCGATCCGCCGCCCACTGCTGCGACTAGCATGTCGGGCAGGCGGCCCTCTGCCTCCAGGATCTGCGCCTTGGTCTCGTTGCCGATCACGCTCTGAAAGTCGCGGACCAGTTCTGGATACGGGTGCGGGCCGGCTGCGGTGCCGATGATGTAGAACGTGTCGTGGACGTTGGCGACCCAGTCGCGCAGCGCCTCGTTCATGGCGTCCTTCAGGGTTTCCGCGCCGCTGGTGACGGCGTGCACCTCGGCGCCGAGCAGCTTCATGCGAAAGACGTTGGGCTTCTGGCGCTCAACATCCTTGGCGCCCATGAAGATCACGCAGGGCAGGCCGAAGCGCGCTGCGACCGTGGCGGTGGCGACGCCGTGCTGGCCCGCGCCGGTCTCGGCAATGATGCGGGTCTTGCCCATGCGCATGGCCAGCAGAATCTGGCCGACGCAGTTGTTGATCTTGTGCGCGCCGGTGTGGTTCAGGTCTTCGCGCTTGAAGTAGATTTTCGGGCCTTTGCCCTCAGGTGCAAGCGCGCGGAAATGCTCGGTGATGCGCGGCGCGGGGTAGAGCGGGCTGGGCCGTCCCACGAAATTCTTGAGCAGGTCGTCGAATTCGGCCTGGAATGCCGGGTCGCCTTGCGCCCTGCGGTATTCCTTCTCGAGGTCGAGGATGAGCGGCATCAGCGTTTCGGCGACATACCGTCCCCCGAACTGGCCGAAGTGGCCGGTCTCGTCGGGAAGGGAGCGCAAGCTGTTCACGGGCGGTTGGGCTGTCATGGTACTGGCGCTTGGCAGAGGCCCCGGCGCTTGTCCAGACGACTTTGTGCCAAAGGCTGTGCGATGGCTTCCCGGTGCCTGCGCTGTACTGGCGATGGGGGCGAACGGGCGATGTTTCAATTGCAAACAATGCAACTGAAATGCGTCAAAAGCATCATAGTGTCTCTAAGCGGCAGTTTTGTGACGTTTTGACCGTTATGAGGAAATTTTCGTTCATTTACACGCAAGGTTCCGGCGGGCAGGGGGCCGTCTCCCGCTGAGGGGCGGGACCAAAAAATACTGGAGTTTAGAATATGCGTATTGCACTTGTTTCGCTCGCTGCGGTTGCATCGATTGCTGCCGCCACTCCCGCTCTGGCCAACGAAGCACGCGTCGAAGCGCGTGGCGGCGTGATCTGGAACGGCAGCGACAGCGACGCAACCGCAGGTATCGCCGCCGGTTACGATTACGATCTCGGCGACACGCTTTTTGTGGGTGTCCAGGGTTCGGCCGACAAGGTGCTGACCGATAACACCCGCGTTTCGTGGGGCGCTGGCGGCCGTGTTGGCGTCAAGGTCCGTCCGGGCACCAAGGCTTATGCCCTTGCTGACTGGCAGTCCAAGAACACCCGCTACGGCAACAGCGCAGTTGGCGTTGGCGGCGGCATCCAGCAGGACGTTGGCTCGCGCTACTACCTGAAGGCCGAGTACCAGCACCTGCTGATCGGCGACAACACCCCCGACGCCGACCGCGGCCTCGTGGGCGTGGGCGTCAAGTTCTGATCGCTGCGTAAGCAGTGTAAGCCAGGAAGGGCGGTCCGGAAACGGGCCGCCCTTTCTTGTTCGTGGCGGGGGAGGGGCTGCAACGCACGGGCGTTCGCTTTGCACGTCATCGTCATCCAGCCTTCACCGGGATGACGGCGATTGTTTTAGATAGCCTCGCGCACAGCCCGGCAGAACGCTGCGATACGGTTATCATCCTTGGCGCCGGGGGCGCTCTCCACGCCTGAGGAGGTATCGACCAGCGGCGTGCCGGTCAGGCGGATCGCTTCCGCCACGTTCGCAGGGTCCAGGCCGCCGGCGAGTCCCCAGGCGATGGGCCCCTTCCAGTGCGTGATGAGGCTCCAGTCGAAGCTGAGGCCCATGCCGCCCGGCAGCGCGCCCTTGGGCGTCTTGGCGTCGAACAGGATGAGGTCCACCGCATCGGTGTAGGCCGCTGCGCGCTCCACGTCGCGGGCGCTGGCGACGGGCAGGGCCTTCCACACCGGCACGTTGAAACGGGCGCGAAGCTGGGCGGCGCGCTCGGGCGTTTCCTCGCCGTGGAGTTGGATTGCGTCGAGGCGTGCGGCGCCCATCGCATCGCCGATCGCGGCGTCGTCGGCATCGACGAATAGGCCGACGCGGCCGATTCGGCTTTCGGCCCGCGCGGAAAGCTGCGCTGCCTCGGCCGGGGTCACCGCGCGCGGGCTGCGAGGAAAGAACACCAGTCCGATATGCGAGGCGCGGCCCTTGATGGCTGCCTCCAGCGCATCGGGAGTGCTGATACCGCAGATCTTGATCGCCGCAGTGGGCATGAAAGCTCGCCTCGTATGGCGCCAAGGAGCGGCGCGCGAAGGTGCTATCTAGCGCTCCATGACAAGGCTGCAATGCCTGTTGGCTTGTGCGCCCGGGCCTTTAGATTGAGGCATCGCGGATCGAGGAGGGACATGAGTGAACAGACTGGGGCGCTATCTTATGCCGCTGACGGCGGCGGCCATGCTGGCCGGTTGCAACGTGCAGGCTTCGATCAAGGAAGCGGAGGTCGAAGTAGGACGCTTCCACCAGTCGCTGGATGCGGGCAACTGGCAGGCGCTCTGGGCCGGGGCGGACCCGGAACTGCGCAAGGCCACCAGCCGCGACCAGTTCGGCAAGCTGCTCGATGCCGTCCATCGAAAATTGGGCAAGGTGAAGTCGAGCCAGCAGGTTGGCTGGAATGCGAATGCGACCACCGGAGGCAGCTTCGTCACGGTTACGACGCAGGCCACGTTCGAGCATGGCACCGGTACGGAGCAGTTCGTCTTCCGCAAAGGCGATGCGGATAAGCTGACGCTGGTCGGCTACAATATCCAGTCGCAGGACATGATGATGAATTGAAGCCGGGCATCTGTGATGCCCGATCCCCCGCCGCCCCCTCTTGCGGGGGCTGCGCTGACCTGACGGTGGCGCCGTTTTGAAGGTCTGCGCAATCCCCGCTTGCGCAGGGACGGCGGGGTAGGGCTTTGAACCGTCGCCGTTGTTACGGCGCCAGTTCGAACTGAACCGTGACGTTGACGTTCATCTCAAGCTCGCCCGCCGCGACCGGCGCGGCGGCGGCAACGTCCATGGCCTGCTTGCGCATGTACATGGCTGGCTGCGGCGAGAATCCGCCGCTTTCGCTGATGGACACGATCCGCGCGACCCGCAGTCCCGATGCCTTGGCATAGAGGTCAGCGCGCGCACGGGCGGTCTTCATCGCCTCGACGCGCGCTTCATCCTGCGCCGCGTCGGACTGGTCGAGAGCGAAGTTCGGGCCGTTGACCTGGTTCGCGCCCGCCGCCACGAGCGCGTCGATCACCTTGCCCATGTCGGCGAGCTTGCGCTGGCGAACCGAGACGTTGTTGCTGGCCTGATAGCCGACGATCTTCTGAGGGCCATCTTCGAAATTGCCGTCGGGCAGGCGCTTGGGCTGTGCGTAGACGGGGTTTACGCTGAGATTGCTGGTCTGGACATCGCGGTCGGCGATCCCCGCACGCTTCAGCGCGGCGATCACCTGCGTCATCTGCGCCGAATTGGCCGAGAGCGCAGCGCTGGCAGTTGCGCCCTGGGTGGTCACGCCTGCGGTATAGCTGGCAAGGTCAGGGGCGCGCGTGGAGGAGCCCTGAGCGTTTACCGTCAGCAAGGTGTGTCCGGTCTCGATCGCAGGCACGGCCTGCTGGGCGAGCGCGGGGGCAGAAGGGATAATCGCAGCACCAAGGGTAGTTGCCGCAAGCAGGCTGAGGGATTTCATTATGGGTCGCACTCCATAGTTTGGTATCTCGGAGCAACGATCTGGAGGCGCGCAGGTTGCGGCGTGCTGAACGGCAGGGCGAGGCTTGGTTAAGGTAAGTGGAGTGAGGGAGTAACGGCAAAGGAACATGGGTGCCGCCTGCACGCCCAGCTTACCTTGAGTGCGAAATCGATGGGCCGCGCATGATTTCGACCCTGAAGGGGCCTGGGGCAACGGCCCCAGGTTTTCCCCTGAACCTTAGAGAGTACCCTCAATCGCCCTGGCCGCAGCCAACGGATCCTCGGCGCGGGTAATCGGCCGCCCAATTACCAAAACGCTGGCACCGGCGTCGCGGGCTTCGCGCGGAGTGACGGTGCGCTTCTGGTCGCCGATCTTGCCGTCTGAAGGGCGCAGGCCGGGAACGACGAAGTAGCCGTCCTTCCACTGCTTGTGTACGGCGCCGACTTCGTGGCCCGAGCAGACAATGCCGTCGAGCCCTGCCGAGTGGGCGAGGTCCGCCAGGCGCAGTGCCTGTGCATGGGGTTCGTCGTTGACGCCGATGGCGGCGAGATCGTCCCCATCGAGGCTGGTTAGAACGGTGACGGCGACGACCTTGCAGTTTTCCCCTGCGGCGGCCTTGGCGTCTTCCATCATGGCGCGGCCACCGGCGGCGTGGATGGTGACGATCGAGGGCTGCAACACGTGGATCGCCTGCATCGCCCCGGCAACCGTATTGGGAATGTCGTGCAGTTTGAGGTCGAGGAAGATCGGCAGCCCAAGCTTGTGCAATTCATGCACGCCGTGGTGGCCGTGGGCGCAGAAGAATTCCAGTCCCAGCTTGATCCCGCCGATATGGCCCGCAACCTTGCGCGCCAGCGCCTCTGCAGCGTCGAGGCGGGGGAGGTCGAGAGCGAGGTAGACGGGATTGTGGTTCATGACTTCGTGAGATCCGTCGGAGTTTCGAGTGAAATGGCGGGTGCGGCTTCCGGTGCCATTGATGGCACGGAGGTGGCGCGAAGCGAGTTTTCGAGGCTGGCGATACGGCGGTTCAGGCGCCAGCGTACGGCGCGCAGGTATGCCCATACCGGCAGCATGCCCAGGCCGAAGAACAGCAGGGCCACAAAGCCGACCGGCCAGTCGAAATGGATGTAGTTGCCGTTGTCGAGCGGCCAGAAGTTCACCGGCGCCCGGTTCCAGTTCATGGCGACGAACGCGACCAGGACTGCGGTGACGACGATCCACGTTATAGTGCGGATGATCTGCATTTTTCCTCCTGCTCTCCCCCGCGGAAACGCCCGATGCTAGGCGGGAAAATTCCGCAAGGGAAGGGGGCGGCGTTTTCTGCATTTAGTCCGAGGGGGCTTCGACAGGGCCGGCTTGGGCGGTGCTGCAAACGCCGCTTTAGTTTCCGCTTAGCCTGAGCCTGTCGACGCCCCCTCGGGCAAATCCGGTTTTAGCCGAACACGCGTGCGAAGATCGTGTCGACGTGCTTGAAGTGGTAGTCGAGGTTGAACTTGTCCTCGATCACTTCGATCGGCAGCGCGGCGGTCACGTCGGCGTCGGCCTTGAGCAGTTCGAGCAGGCTGAGTTCGCCGTCCGATTCCCACACCTTCATCGCGTTGCGCTGGACGAGGCGGTAGCTGTCGTCGCGGCTCAGGCCGGCCTGCGTCAGTGCCAGCAGCACGCGCTGCGAGTGGACGAGGCCGCCCATGCGGTCGAGGTTCTTCTGCATGCGCTGAGGGTAAATAAGCAGCTTGTCGATCACGCCGGTCAGGCGCCCCAGCGCGAAGTCGAGGGTGATCGTCGCATCAGGGCCGATGAAACGCTCTACCGAGGAGTGCGAAATGTCGCGCTCGTGCCAGAGTGCCACGTTCTCCATCGCCGGCACCACGGCCGAACGGACGAGGCGGGCAAGGCCGGTGAGGTTCTCGGTGAGGATCGGATTGCGCTTGTGCGGCATCGCCGACGAGCCCTTCTGGCCGGGCGAGAAATACTCTTCCGCTTCCAGGACTTCGGTACGCTGGAGGTGGCGCACTTCGATGGCAAGGCGCTCGATCGAGCTGGCGATCACGCCCAAGACGGCGAAGAACATCGCATGGCGGTCACGCGGGATGACCTGCGTGGAAACTGGCTCGATGCCCAGACCCATCTTTTCGGCGACGTATTCTTCCACGACCGGATCGACGTTGGCGAAAGTGCCGACCGCGCCCGAGATGGCGCAAGTAGCGACGTCTTCACGGGCGAGAACAAGGCGCGCGCGGTTGCGGCTGAATTCGGCATGGGCCTGCGCCAGCTTGAGGCCGAAGGTCACCGGCTCGGCGTGGATGCCGTGGCTGCGGCCGATGGTCGGGGTGTACTTGTGCTCCTGCGCGCGGCGTTCGATCGCTGCGAGCAGCGCGTCGAGGTCGGCAATGAGGATGTCGGCAGCCTTCACCAGCTGCACGTTGAGCGTGGTGTCGAGCACGTCGGAGCTGGTCATGCCCTGGTGCATGAAACGTGCTTCCGGCCCGACCTGCTGGGCGACCCAGTCGAGGAAGGCGATGACGTCGTGCTTGGTCACGGCTTCGATCGCGTCGATCGCGGCGACGTCGATCTTGGGGTTCGTTGCCCACCAGTCCCACAGCGCCTTGCCGGCGCTCGGCGGCACGGTGCCCATTTCGCCCATCTTCACGGCGGCGTGCGCTTCGATCTCGAACCAGATGCGGTAGCGCGCTTCGGGCTCCCAGATCGCGGTCATCGCGGGGCGGGAATAGCGGGGGACCATGTTCGACTCCTGTGGCTGACGCCGCTGCCGCTAGGGCGCACAGGCGCGAAAGGCAAGAGAGGAGGGCAAGCGCGGCGACAGCTGCGCAGACATGCGGATCTGAGCGTTAAGGATAAAATGCGGCGGCACGGCTGAAAGGACGGAATTTTAACGCATCCCATGCAAAGCTTTGCATAATGAGCCGTCACGAACCCGTGCAGGCCGCCCAAGGCAAACGCGATCCATGCCCAGCATCAGGCCTGTCCTAGCCCCCTTGCCAAGTGCGGTACTGTGTTTCGTTCTGTCGGCGGCGATGATCAAATATCTGAGCTTTCAGGGCAATCTTGCGTCCGCCTGGCCCGGCAATGCGGTGATCCTGGCGCAGCTGCTGGCGCGTCCACGCCGCGAATGGGGACGCTATCTGTTCGCTGCGTTCATTGCCATCGCCGCCGCCGGAGCCTTCACGCGCGGTACGCTGTCGGCGCCGGTTGGTCTTGCAGTGGCCAACGTCCTCGAGATCGCGCTCGCCGCATGGTTGCTGCGCGGCACGGTCGATGCGGACGGGCGCCTGCTGCACCACCACGCCTCGGTAGGACGCTTCGCGGTCTGTACCGGGATCGTGGCGCCGGGGTTCGGGGCGCTGCTGGGGTCGGTGATGGCATCCTTCGCATTCGACCTGCCGGTCGGCATCTCGCTGGCGACCAAATTCAGCGCCGACGCGCTGGGGCTGATGATCTTCACGCCTTTTTTCTTCGGCCTTTTCCATGGCGACTACCGCGCCATCATTCGCGCCGCCGCGCGGGCAGAGCGGTTGCAGATGCTGCTGCTCCTCGGCGCCGTGCTGGCGGTGAGCCTCGCCGTATTCGGGCAGAATCGCTATCCGCTGCTGTTCCTGCCGATGGTGCCGCTGATGCTGGTCGCGTTCCGGCTTGGCTGGGAGGGCACCAGTCTTGGTGTGATGCTGGTGGCGGTAACGGGCGGCGTCGCGACGTTCTACGGGCATGGTCCGGTCAGCCTTTCGGCCGGCGACATGGCGTTGAAGCTGGCCTTCCTGCAATTTTACCTTGCCACCGTGTTGTTGCTTATGATGCCAGTTGCCGCCGCGCTTGCTGCGCGTCGCGACCTGATTGAGCGGCTCAGCGAAAGCGAACGCTCGCTCGGGCTGCTGGCTGACCGCTCCGCCATCGTCCTGCTGCGTTTTTCGGCCGAGGGCGCCTGCACCCGCGTGGTGGGCGACGTGAAGACGCTCGTCGGCGAACAGGCCGACCGGCTGCTCGGTGCCCATGTCGGTGAACTTGATCCGCCGCTGGGCGAGGCCCTTTTCGGCGCCCACTTGCGCGCCGACACCAGCGAACGCCCGGTCATGATAGAGGTAGAGCGCCCCGGCGGCGTCTGGATCGAGGCGACCTTCCGCGCCGAGCGTGACGAGCACGGCATCATGACCGGCTCGGTGGCGACACTCGTCGACGTGACCGCGCGCAAGGCCCGCGAAGGCGAGCTTTCCCGCCGGGCCGAGACGGACGAACTGACCGGCCTTTCCAACCGAGCAGGCTTCCTGCGCCGGTTCGAGGCGGCCCTTGCCGATCCTCCGGCCGATGGGCTGAGCATCGCGCTGATCGACGTCGACCGCTTCAAATCTCTGAACGATGAACTCGGCCATGTCGCCGGTGACGCCGCGCTGGCCGAAATCGGTCGCCGGATTGCCGTGAACCTGAGGGCTACCGATCTTGTCGCGCGACTGGGCGGGGATGAATTCGTAGTGATGCTGGGCACTGCCGACGCCGAAGTCGCGCAGGAAATCTGCCGGCGGATGGTGGAGAGCGTTTCGGCCGCGCCGGTCGCTCTGCCGCTGGGCGGAGAGGCTGCGGCGCGGATCAGCTGCGGTCTGGTCCACCGCACGCCGGGGCAGGGTGGCATCGACCTGCTCAACCGCGCCGACATGGCACTCTACGCCGCCAAACGCGGCGGCCGCAACCAGCTGATCGCCGCTTAGCTTAGGTCAGGGGCCACACGAATTCGATTCCCACTTCGCCGCTATTCCCGCCGAGCGTGTCGAAGCTGCGTTCGATGATCGTGCCCCGTCCCTGCCGATCTACCGCGATCACCGTGCTGCACCGCGTGCCGTACGTTTCGTTTCGGATGAAGACTGGGGCGAAGCGCGGTTCGGGGCCGAATTCAGGGAGCGCGGGGTTTGGCGCCGGCTTCTCGTCGCGCAGTGCGGCCAGCAGCGGCTCGAAATCCGTCTCGCCGCGCGCGCACCAGTCGGTGATTGCCTGCCCCACCTGCAGCGTCTTAGGCCATGGCACATCAAAGCCGCCGTTCGACAGCCCGTGAATGCCGGGGGAAAGCGTGCGCGTTTCCACCTCCGGGTAGTTGGTAAGGAACGAGGCGCGGCCGCCATCTGCAAGAATGAGGTTGAACGGGTTCATCCGCGCCATCTCGCCGCCCAGTTCACCGGGCGACGTTCCGACGAGAAGGTCGGTGACCAGTTTGCCGCGTGACGGGCGGCCGGGCTGCGCGCCCTCGGGAACGCGGTAGTTGGTGACGAGCGCGAACCGTGAACCTTCGCCGCCTTGGGCCTCGGTCACGCCTAGCCACGTCCCGCCGCCGGTGAGGTCTGTGCCGGCGATGATCCCGGATCCATCCTCCCAACGCGCCAGCGGTGCAGAGGGACGGGCGTGAAATTCGTCGCGGTTGCCGATGGCGACGAGCAGCCAGTCGGGATGGGTATCCCAGGCGATGGCGGCGACGCACATCTCAGATCAGCCCCTTGGCCTTGAGGCTGACGTGGCCTTCACGCCCGATTACGACATGGTCGTGCACGCTTACGCCGAGCAGGCGTCCGGCTTCGGCGATGCGGTTGGTGATCTCGATGTCTGCGCGGCTGGGCTGGGGAGAGCCGGATGGGTGGTTGTGAACCAGGATCAGCGCCGCCGCGCCCAGATCCAGTGCGCGGCGGATAACCTCGCGCGGGTGGATCGCCGCTTCGTCGATGGAGCCTTCGCCGACAAGATCGTCGAGGATCAGCATATTGCGGGTATTGAGATAGAGCACACGCACCCGCTCCACCGTGAGGTGGGCCATATCGATCGTCAGATAGTCGATCAGGGCCTGCCATGATCCGATCACCGGGGCCTCGCGCACTTTCTGGCGGGCCATGCGGGTGGCCGCCACGGTGACGATGCGCAGCGCCGCAGCGGTCGCCTCGCCCATGCCGGGATGGGCGGCCAGCGTGCGCGAGTCGGTCTGCAGAACGCCGGCGAGCGAGCCGAAGCGCTGCAGCAGGGTGCGCGCCAGCGGCTTCATGTCGCGGCGGGGAACGGCCTGCATCAACAGGAGTTCAATGACCTCGTGATCGCCCAATGCCTCCGCCCCGCCTTCGAGCAGCCGCTTGCGCAGCCGCCCGCGATGACCGCTCGGATCGTTTCCGGCCCCGGAAGGTGCAGCGGGGCCTGCGTGGGCCAAAGCGCCGGCGGCGTCATCGAAGAGTGGGGGTTGATCGGGCATAGTGCGTACAAACAATTGCCTTTCCTGCGTGTCCAGCGCAAGTGATGGAGCGGATGTCGCAAGAGCAGGACCATTCCCCCGAAAACCATGACGCCGTGACTGGGGAAGGCCCCGGCGGCGCGAGCGGTGGTGTACGCCTGGACCCGAGGCTGATGGGTCCGTTGCGCTGGCTGCGTAAATGGCGAGGGCCGATTCTCGTCTTCGAGGGCCTGTTGCTGCTGTCGCTGGGCGGCGCGTGGCTCGCGCGCAAGGAGATCGCGGACAATCTCATCGAAAGCCAGCTCGATTCGCTGGGCTTGTCCGCGCGCTACGAAATAGTCAGCATCGGTCCGGCCGAGCAGGTGATACGCAACCTTTCCATCGGCGATCCAACGCGGCCCGATCTTACGGTTCAGGAATTGCGCATCGCCACGCGGTTGTCGTGGGGGCTGCCGGGGATCGGGCGGATCACCGCGATCAAGCCGCGGCTTTACGGTTCGTACCGGGGCGGCCGGCTCAGTTTCGGCAGTCTCGATAAAGTCTTGTTCTCGGGCAAGGCCGGGCCATTCACGATGCCTGATCTCGATCTGGGGGTGGTCGACGGCCGCGCATTGCTGGACAGCGACCATGGCCGCGTCGGCGTGAAGCTGGCGGGCGAGGGCGCGCTAAGGGGCGGTTTCGCGGGTGAGATCGCCGCGCTGTCCCCCGGCATCGAGGTGAACGGATGTAAGGCCGGGCGCACCACGCTTTACGGCAAGCTCACTACTTCAGCCGCGAAACCACGATTCGTCGGGCCGGTGCGGATGGACGGACTGGCCTGTCCCGGCCAGGCGCTGCAACTGGCGAAAGCGGGCCTGCAACTCGACCTGACGCTGGACGAGGCGCTTGAAGGGGGCGAGGGCAGCCTCGGCATCGCCACTGGCCGGGGTCGCTACGGTGCGCAAAAGATCGCCGGACTTTCGGGCAAGGGCCGAGTGACCTATCGCAAGAACGCTCTCAACGCGACCTACCGGATAACCGCGCGCGGGCTCGAAACGCCGCAGGCCCGCCTTGCCAGCGTCGTATTCGACGGGCGGGCCCGCTCCACCGGCGGTATTGCGCGGTTCGATGTCGAGGGTGACCTGACCGGCCGGGGCGTCGCGTTGGGCGATACCGTCGAGCGCGCGCTGCTCTCCGCGCAGAAATCCGCCGCCGGTACGCTGGGTGAGCCGATCGCGGCGCAAGTGCGCAGTGCGCTGGCCCGCGAGATGCGCGGCAGCACGCTCGATGCCAACCTCATCGTGCGCAATTCGCAGGACGGCCTCAGCCTCGTCGTCACGCGCGGTTCGCTGAGCGGTGGCAGCGGAGCTTCGCTGCTCGCCTTGTCGCGCCTGCAGGCGATGTTCGGCAAAGGCGCTCCGCACGTCACGGGCAATTTCGCGACCGGGGGGCAGGGGCTGCCGCAGGTCTGGGGCCGTATGGAGACGGCGGACAATGGCCGCCTGACGATGCAGGTGGCGATGCCAGATTACCGTGCCGGTTCGGCCAAGGTCGGCGTGCCGCGCCTCTCGCTGGTGCAGGACCGCGATGGTGCGCTCGGTTTCAGCGGACAGGTCCTGCTGAGCGGTGCCTTGCCGGGGGGCAGTACCCGCAACATGCTGCTGCCGCTCGACGGGCACTGGGGTGCCGACGGTAAACTGGCCGTATGGCGGGGCTGTAGCGACGTTTCCTTCGATGCCCTCAGCTTCTCTAGCCTGACCATCGACAAGCGGCGTCTGACGTTGTGCCCCTCGCGCGGTGGAGCGATCGTACAGGGCCCTCCCGAAAATCTGACGATTGCCGCAGGCGTAACCTCGCTCAACCTTTCCGGGCGGCTGGGCGAAACGCCGATCCGCATCGCCAGCGGTCCGATCGGTTTCGCGATGGGCGGCGCGGGCAATCTCACGAACGGTGGCGTAATCAAGGCCGGTGCGATCAAGATCGCCCTCGGGCCCGAGCAGACTGCCTCGCACTTCGCGATCAGCCGTCTCGACGCGCGGCTGGGCAACGACGTTGCCGGCACCTTCGATGAGGCCGACATCGGCCTTGCCGCCGTCCCGCTCGACATGAGGCAGGCGGCGGGCACCTGGCGCTACGGGGACGGCGTTCTCCAGATCGAAGGAGGGCGCTTCACGCTGGTCGACCGCCAGCCGGTAGCCCGGTTCCAGCCGCTGGTGGCGCGCGATGCGACGCTGCGCCTCGTGGACAACCGCATTACCGCACAGGCCCTGCTGCGCGAGCCGACCACCGACCGTGAGGTCGTGCGCGCAGCCATCGCCCACGACCTGTCGAACGCTGCCGGCCACGCCGACCTTGCGGTGAACGGTATCACTTTCGACGAGCGGCTTCAGGTCGACATGCTCTCGGGCATGTTGCTGGGCGTCGTGTCGGGACTGAAGGGGCAGGTCCACGGCACCGGGCGGATCGACTGGACTGCCAAGGGGGTGACCAGCCACGGCCGCTTCGCCACCGATGGCGTCGATTTCGCCGCGGCCCTGGGGCCGGTGCAGGGATTGTCGGGCGAGGTGGTCTTCACTGACCTCCTCGGCATGGTCACCGCGCCCGGCCAAACGGTCCACATCGCCTCGGCCAATCCCGGCGTCGAGGTGACCGACGGCACGCTCTCCTATGAAGTGAAGCCGGGTTACTATCTGCAGATCAATGGTGCGCAGTGGCCCTTCATGGAAGGCACGCTCAACCTCGATCCCGCGCACATGCAGATCGGTGCGGCCGAGACGCGCTACTATACTTTGCGCGTCATCGGCCTGAACGCCGCTACGTTCGTGCAGCATCTCGAGATGGAAAACATCAGCGCCACCGGCACCTTCGATGGCGAGATGCCGCTGATCTTCGATGAGAATGGCGGGCGGATCGAGAACGGCTTCCTGCGCTCGCGCATGCCGGGCGGCAATGTCTCGTATAATGGCGCTCTGACCTACAAGGATCTCTCGGCGATGGGCAACTTTGCCTTCGCGGCGCTGAGGTCGGTCAACTACAAGGACATGGAGATCGGGCTGGCCGGTTCGCTCTCGGGCGAAATCCTGACGCGGATCAGTTTCGATGGGCTCAGCCAGGGGCAGAATGCCAGCAGGAACTTTATAACCAAGCAGATCGCAAAGCTGCCGATCCGTTTCGTGGTGAACCTCAAGGCGCCGTTCTTCAGCCTGTTCGGCTCTATGCGCTCGCTGTACGATCCCGCTTTCGTGACCGATCCGCGAATGTTGGGCCTGCTCGATGCTGAAGGCAAGCGCCGCGAATCGGCGCCGGATGCAACCGTCATCCCGCCTGTCATCCCCCCGGCACCTCCGCCCACCGCCATTCAGCCTCCAGTCAGCGAGAAAAAGCCATGACGTCGTGTGAATTGACCGGAAGCGTTCCGGCTGCAAGAAACCCGGCGATGAATGACGGGCATGAGATTATCGAGCAGTTGGCAGGCACAGGGTTCGGAAGGCGCGCCGTTCGCGCTGCAAGGGTGGCCGCGATGACGGTGGCGGTTTCGGGAGCGTTCGGGCTCGGCGGGTGCATACAGGTTGCAGCGCCCGACAAGCCGATCGTCATCGAACTGAACATCAACATCAGGCAGGAAGTGGTCTACCGGCTTGCCGCCGATGCGGCCAAGACCGTGGATGAGAACAAGGGTATATTCTGATGAAGAGGATCCGTTTTTCCGGCGCTGTTGTCGCCGCGGTTCTCATGGTTTCCGGTGTTTCCGCAGCCCATGCCGATGGCCGCAGCCCGGCCTACACCGCCGCGCGCGCAGCCGGGCAGGTGGGCGAGCAGAACGATGGCTATCTGGGCGTGGTGGGCAGTCAGGGCGCCGATATCGCCGCGATGGTGCGTGACCTCAACAACCAGCGCCGTGCGGTCTACACCGGCGCTGCGGCGGGTAAGAGTACGATCCAGGAATTTGCCTTCACCACTGGCTGTAAACTGATCCGCGACACCAAGGCGGGCGAGAAATACCAGGGCCTCGACGGTTCGTGGAAGACACGCGGCAGCGGCGCACCCGAACTCGATCCGCGGTGCCCCTGAGCCGGTCCCGCAGCGGCGATGAATAAAAGTACTGCGCCGGGCAGCGAAAGCGTTTTTCGCGGCTGGTGATCAAACAAGAAAAGGTCGGAGGCGTTCGCGCTTTTCCGGCCTTTTTCGCAGGCTTTCGCCGTGTATCGTGGATGCGGTATTGGCACGGCCGGACCGCTCTGTTCTTGGTCTCGCGCGTTTCTAGGGCGTGGGCGCTGTCAACAACGCGCGATGCGGTGGGCCGCCCCCGGTTGACTCGGGAAAAGCCCCACCCTAAGGGGGCGGCGCTCTTGGCGGGCAGCCGTCGTTTGCGTCTTGCGTTCCTGTTGTCATAATGAGGAGCCTGACATGACCGACGAGCCACCTGTCCGAGACCCTGTGGGGGAGGATGCGCGCATCGATTCGCTTGACGAAAGGCTGAAGGCCCTTCGTGAGCGGGAAGAGGAACGCAACCGACCGAAGGCCGGTGCGGAAACCGATGCGAGCTATCGCCTTGGAAATCGCGTCCTTTCGGAACTGCTGGGGGGTCTTGCGGGCGGGCTGTTCCTGGGGTGGTTGATTGACCACTTCGCTGGTACGTCCCCCTGGGGTCTGATGGTGATGCTGTTCGTTGGAATTGGTATCGCCTTCAGGAACATAATCCGGATTACGAACCGGCGCCCGGACTGACCCGATTCAGGGGGAAGGAAGGGGCGCTGTCGTTCATTGGCGACAGGGAAACTCGCGTGGCAGCCGAAGCGAAGCTCGACCCGATGCACCAGTTCCAGCTCGAAAAGCTGGCGGGCGCGGACTGGAACATTGCCGGTTACAACGTCGCTTTCACCAATAGCGCGCTGTGGATGGCCATCGCGACGCTTGCGTTGATCGTCTTCGTTGCTGGCGGCATGAAGCGCGCGGTCGTGCCTGGCCGCTGGCAGATGGCGGTGGAAACCTTCACTGGCTTCATCGACGGCATGCTGGCCGCTAACGTCGGCAAGAACGGCAAGAAGTACGTTCCGTACATCTTCTCGCTGTTCATGTTCATCCTGTTTGCGAACTTCCTCGGCCTGATGCCGCTGGGCGTCGTGGGCGTGCACGCTTTCACCTTCACCAGCCACTTCTCGGCGACCGGTGTTCTGGCAGTGCTGTCCTTCGCGATCGTGCTCATCGTCGGCTTCTCGAAGCACGGCTTCCACTTCTTCTCGCTGTTCGTGCCGCACGGCACACCGGTTGGCATGATCCCGATCATCTTCGTGGTCGAGCTGATCTCGTTCCTGGTGCGCCCGTTCAGCCTTGGCCTGCGACTGTTCGTCGCGATGATGGCCGGCCACGTCCTGCTTGAGGTGCTTTCGAGCTTCGTCATCAGCGGCGGCAACAACGGCCCGATCATGTTCGTGATCGCCGGTGTTCCCAGCTTCGTCCTGATGGTCGGCATCTGCGCTCTCGAGCTGCTGGTCGCCGGTATCCAGGCCTACGTTTTCGCTCTTCTCACTTGCGTCTATCTGAACGACGCAGAGAACCTTCACTGATTTTTTCTACCACACTCGGGTTTACCAAAGGGAGTTTTTGAAATGGACGCAGAAGCTGCAAAGATGCTCGGCGCTGGCTTCGCCGCTATCGGTGCCGGCCTTGCTTCTATCGGCGTGGGCAACGTCTTCGCGAAGTTCCTCGAAGGCGCGCTGCGCAATCCGGGCGCCGCTGACGCCCAGCAGGGTCGCCTGTTCATCGGCTTCGCCGGTGCAGAGCTTCTTGGCCTGCTTTCGTTCGTCATTGCCGCGCTGCTGATCTTCGCCTGATCTCAGCGCCTGACCGGATTGGCTCCGGCCCTCTTTCACCCTTTGGTGAGAGGGCCGGGACTTTCCTGGTCCAAGATTTTTTCACGGCAACCTCGAGACAGGGCTGACTCATGCCTCAGATCGCACAGCTAGGCGAGTTCTACTCCAGCCAGATTTTCTGGCTGCTGATCTTCTTCGGTATCACCTTCTTCGTCGTCGGACGGGGTATGGTTCCGAAGGTGATGGACACCGTCGCGAGCCGCGACAAGCAGATCGCCGACGACCTCAAGGCTGCCGAAAGCGCACGTGCTCAGGCAGACGCGGAAGAAGCCGCATGGCGCACCCGTGAAAACGCCAACCGCGCTCAGGCGCAGGGGCTTATCGCGGACGCACGTGGACAGGCCGCCGCCGCCGCCGCGCAGCGTCTCGCTGTCGCCCAGGCAGGTATCGACGCCACGATCGTCGGGGCTGAAACCCGTATCGCCGATGCGCGCCGCTTGGCCGCCGACGAGATCGAGACCGTCGCTGCCGATGCCACCCGCGAGATCGTTAGCCGCATTGCCGGCCTCTCGCTTGACGATGCTGCCGTGCGCGGCGCGGTGAAGGAGAACCTGGTCCATGGCTGAAACCTCCGCGCCTGACGCCAACGCCGCCGTCGAACATGGCCTCGCTCACGAGGGTGCCGAGCTGACGGGTGCGCAGACCGCGCATACCGCCACGGCCGAGCATCATGCCGAACCGCTGTTCCTGGGCTTCGCGCCTCCGGTCGCGGTCGTCAGCGCCTCGATGATCGTCCTGCTTGCCATCCTGGTCTGGAAGGGCGCGCCCAAGATGATCACCGGCGGGCTGGACTCCAAGATCGCCGAGATCAAGGCCCAGCTTGCAGAAGCAAAGACCCTGCGCGCCGAGGCGGAAGCCTTGCGCAAGGAATACGCGGACAAGATCGCCGGCGCCGAAAAGGACGCCGCGGCCATGCTCGACCATGCCCGTCACGAAGCCGAGGCGATTATCGCCAAGGCTGAGAAGGACACTGTCGAAGTGGTCGCCCGCCGCGAGAAGATGGCACAGGACAAGATCGGCGCTGCCGAACTCGCCGCTGTCACCGGCTTGCGCAACCAGGCTGCCGCTGCCGCTGCTGCGGCCGCCAAGGCCCTGATTGCCGCCAACCACTCGGCGGACGCGGACAAGGTACTGGTCGATCAGGCCATCGCCGGAATTTGATCCTGGCCCACAGGGGCAAGTAAAATAGGCCTCCGTCCTTTCAGGACGGGGGCTTTTTTGCGTCCGGGCAGGGGCGACGAAGGGCGGGACGAAAACTCGGAGTTTGACGCCGCGCAGACAGGCTATAGGCTTCACTTCCAGAAAAGAAGGAGAGGCTCATCATGTTCGTGAAGTTCACCGGCACCGACCGTACCCCTACCGCGATCAATGCAGCACAGGTCACTTTCGTTTCGCAAGTCGATGCCGGCACCCGCGTTCGTTTCGGCGAAGGCCGTGCGGTTACCGTCATCGAGCCGCTGGAAGACGTGATGGAGCGCCTCAACCGGACATTGTCGTTCCCGGATACCTGAGGCGCAGTTCGCTCCTCCCCTCGCTTGGCGATGGGGAGGGGGTTTCCCCCCTCCGTGACCAGCTTCGTCGGCGCCGCTTGCCCATTTTTGCTTTGTGACACTGAGGACGAGTAAGTGTTTAGAAGCTGTCCTTCGCGTTTCTGAGGGCGGCAAAGGTCTCCACCGCGTTGCCGCCGCCCCAGCGTGCCTGCATCATCGGATCGTCGGCCCGGAGGAATGGGTTGGTCGCCAGTTCACGTTTCAGCTTGGCCGGGACGGTAGGCAGGCTCTTGTCGCGGCGGCGGGTTATTTCCTCGGCATAGGTCCGCAACTCGGCATTGTCCGGGTCGGCGTGGAGCGCGAAGCGGGCGTTCGAGGCGGTGTATTCGTGCGCGCAGTAGATCATCGTTGCGCCAGGCAGGGCTTTGAGCCGCTCGAGGGAGGCCCAGAACTGCTCCGGGGTGCCTTCGAACATGCGTCCGCAGCCCAGCGCGAATAGCGAATCGCCCACGAACGCGGTGGACGCGCCGGGCAGATGGTATGCGATATGGCCGTTGGTATGGCCGCCCACGTCGATCACGAAAGCCTGCCGATCACCGATGGAAGCGACGTCGCCTTGGCCTACCGTGCGGTCGACGGCCTCGATCTTCGCGGCATCACCTACCGGGGCAGTCACGCGGCAACCCGTCGCCGCCTTGATGGCGGCATTACCGCCCGCATGGTCCGGGTGCCAGTGGGTGTTCCAGATCTGCGTGATCTGCCAGCCCTTGTGAGCCGCCTGGCGCAGGTATTCGTCGGCATCCGGCGTGTCGATACACACGGTCTCGCCGCTCTCGCTGTCGTGGAGCAGGTAGCCGTAGTTATCGGACAGGCAGGGGAACTGGTGGATTTCAAGCATTGTGACCTCTCCTTGCGCGGCGGAGATGTAAGCATTCATGCGTCGTCGGGGAAGGGCAGGTTGAGTTGCCAGCTCACACCGTGGACGTCGCTCAGCCATGTGAACATCGCGCTGAATTCGTAGGCCTCGAGGGGCATCATCACCTTGCCGTCGGCGCCCAGCACCTTTGCTGCGTGGCGAAGCTGATCTTCGTCGTCGCAGTCGATGAAGATCGAGGTTGAGGGGGTGAAGGTGAAACCGTGGGGGATGTCGCTGTCCAGCACATGCCACTGCGTGCCGCCGAGGGTGAAGTGGGCGCGGGCGATCTTGCCTTCGAATTCGCCGGCCCCGTGGTGGTCGAGCGCTGTCACCTCGAGGTGATCGGGAAAGGCGCGCTTCCATAGCATGAGCGCATCCTGTGCGTCGCCCTGGAACATCAGGAAGGGGGTGGCGTGCATGGGGGTGGCTCCGTCGTCGCTGTGCCTGGATCAGACAAAGCGGCGGGGGCAGGGATGTTCCATTTCTGCCCGGAGCAGACAGAATAGCAAAAGCCCGCCCGGATCGCTCCGGACGGGCCTTGCTTTTGTTCAACCTGCGGCCTTGGCCGAGGTCGAAGCTATCAGCGGTTCTTGAGCGCTTCGCCCAGGATGTCGCCGAGCGATGCGCCCGAGTCGGACGAACCGTACTGCTCCACTGCTTCCTTCTCTTCGGCCAGCTGGCGGGCCTTGACCGAGAAGTTCGGCTTCTTGGAACGGTCGAAACCGGTAACCATTGCGTCGAGCTTCTGGCCGACCTGGAAACGGTCGGGGCGCTGCTCGTCGCGGTCGCGGCCGAGGTCCGAACGCTTGATGAAGCCAGTCGCGCCATCGTCGCCAGCCTGGACTTCCAGGCCGCCGTCGCGGACTTCGAGGATGGTCACGGTGGTGACCTGGCCACGGCGCAGGCCGCCTTCGGCGCCCGATGCAGCAACGCCGCCAGCTGCCGGAGCACCGCGCTCGAGCTGCTTCATGCCGAGGCTGATGCGCTCCTTCTCGACGTCGACGTCGAGAACCACGGCCGAAACCTCTTCACCCTTGCGGTGCAGAGCCAGCGCGTCTTCACCCGAGATGCCCCAGGCGATGTCCGACATGTGGACCATGCCGTCGACGTCGCCGTCGAGGCCGATGAACAGGCCGAATTCAGTGGCGTTCTTGACTTCGCCCTCAACCTGCGAACCAACGGGGTGCTTCTCGGCGAAGGCTTCCCAGGGGTTCTGCTGAGCCTGCTTGAGGCCGAGGCTGATGCGACGCTTGTCGCTGTCGACCTCGAGAACCATGACTTCGACTTCCTGCGAGGTCGAAACGATCTTGCCCGGGTGGACGTTCTTCTTGGTCCAGGACATTTCCGAAACGTGGACCAGGCCCTCGATCCCGGCTTCCAGCTCCACGAAGGCGCCGTATTCGGTGATGTTGGTGACAGTGCCCGACAGCTTGGCGCCGACCGGGTACTTGACGGCTGCGCCTTCCCAGGGATCGCTTTCCAGCTGCTTCATGCCGAGGCTGATGCGCTGGGTTTCCGAGTTGATGCGGATGATCTGCACCTTCACGGTATCGCCGATGGCGATGACTTCGCTCGGGTGGTTGACGCGCTTGTAGCTCATGTCGGTGACATGGAGCAGGCCGTCGATGCCGCCGAGGTCAACGAACGCACCGTAGTCGGTGATGTTCTTGACGACGCCGTCGATGACCTGGCCTTCGCTCAGCTTGTCGATCAGCTCGCTGCGCTGCTCGGCGCGGGTCTCTTCGAGGACGGCGCGGCGCGATACGACGATGTTGCCACGGCGACGGTCCATCTTGAGGATCTGGAAGGGCTGCGGCACATCCATGAGCGGGGTGACGTCGCGCACGGGGCGGATGTCGACCTGCGAACCGGGAAGGAACGCAACGGCGCCGTCGAGGTCGACGGTGAAGCCGCCCTTGACGCGGCCGAAGATCACGCCTTCGACGCGCTTGCCTTCACCGAATTCGTTCTCGAGCTTGTCCCAGGCGGCTTCGCGGCGTGCGCGGTCGCGCGACAGCATCGCTTCGCCGTCGGCGTTCTCGACGCGGTCGACGTAAACTTCGACTTCGTCACCGACCTTCAGGCCGTGGTCGTCTTCACCACGTGCGAATTCGCGCAGCGAAACGCGGCCTTCGCTCTTGAGGCCCACGTCGATGACGGCCTTGTCGTTCTCGATGGCAGTGATGGTGCCCTTGACGACACGTCCTTCGAAACCGTCGTCGGCAGCGCCGCCGAACTGGTCATCGAGCATTTTCGCGAAATCGTCGCGAGTCGGATTGGCAACAGAGGCCATGTAACCCATTTCCTTCGTTCGATTTTCCGGCCTGGCGGTTGGATCCGCCGGTCTTTTCTCCATGGTCCGCACCATGCGGGCCAGGGGCCAAAGGGGCCGTACTGCCGCGGCGGCCGGATGCCGGTCGCGGCGTCCCGGCGATTCTCGCGAACTTTTGGGACCGGCGGCGCTTAGGCCCGGGGGTGCGGAAATGCAAGGGAAATGGCGGGCGCGGGGGCGGCGAGGGACATCCGGCCCCTACTATACAGCGCGGCCTCATCGTGCCCCACCATCAAGGGCTCGTGGACGGAACCTGCGCTGAGAGAAACTGTTCGAGAAGGGGTGGCGCCAGCGTGATTAGCCCGATCAATGCAGCAGCGGTCGACGCGACCAGAACGGCGCTGGCTGCGAGGTCCTTTATGCGCCCGATGGCAGGGTCGAAATCGGGCGTGATGTGGTCGCAGATGTCTTCGATCGCGGTATTAAACGCTTCGGCCAGCCAGACCATGGCGATGGCCAGTGTCAGCCACCGCCAGTCGGCCGCGGAAACGCGCAGCATCAATCCGGCGGCTACGACGACCAGCGACGCTGCAAGATGCAGCCGGGCATTGTGTTCACCCTGCACCAAGGAGCGCAGCCCACGGCCAGCAAAGACGAAGCTCTTCAGCCGCGCCGTCACACTGAAGCGAGGCTTGGACGCAGACACTTCAAGGGGAGCTGGCATAGGAGATCACCTTCAAAGATTCGTCGGGTTCAGCGCTGCTTCTTCGTCAGTGTCGCGGTGAAATCGGGGTCCTTCTTCGCCACCCAGTCGACGAACTTGCGCACGTTGGGATTGTCGAGCAGCCCCTCCACATTCATTCCGTGGCGCTGCAGTTCGGAATTGGTGAAGTTGGCGATCAGCGTCTGCTGGCAGATGGGGTGCATGGGGACGGTATCGCGGCCGCCCCGGCTTTTGGGTACGGGATGGTGCCAGACGATGATCTTGCCGGTGGGGCGGCTACAGAGCCAGCAGGGCACTACCTCTGCAGGCGCCTCTTCCTCGCTCTGCACGTCGTCATAGGGGCCATGTTTCGGATGCTTGCGGGCCATGTTTGTACCTGGGTTGGCTGGAGTTGGGCTGCTCACCTATAGCGATGAGGCGGGCATTACCACTCCGGGCCGGGCAAAGGACGTGCGCGGCGAATGGCGCACGCCGCTAAGATCAGGTCCGCCTGACGGCTTACCATTCTCAGCCTTGCGCCGGCGCGCGCTGTTCTTCGACGATCCGAATCGCCTCGGCCACGGCCTGATCCCGGTCGAGGTCGGAGGTGTCCAGCACCACGGCACCTTGGGCCACTACCAGAGGGGCGTCCTTGCGGGAGCGGTCGCGCTCGTCGCGGGCAGCGAGGTCGGCGGCGATGGCTTCCAGCGTGATGTCGCGGCCGTGGCTTTGCATCTCGGCGAAGCGGCGGTGCGCGCGCGCCTGTGTGCTGGCGGTGACGAATAGCTTTGCGGTGGCATCAGGGGCGATGACGGTGGCGATGTCGCGCCCGTCGAGCACGGCGCCGCCGGCCCGCGTCGCGAAGGCGCGCTGGCGGTCGTAGAGTGCGCGGCGCACCGCCGGGTGGACCGAGACGCGGCTCGCCAGCCCGCCGGTTTCCTCGGAGCGCAGTTCGGGGTCGAGCAGCAGGCTTTCCGGGAACGCGCAGGCGGCGAGTGCCGCCGCCGGGTCTTCTAGGTTGCCGCCGTCCAGCACGCACTGGCGGCCCACCGCGCGGTACAGCAGGCCGGTGTCGAGGTGGGGTACGCCAAAATGTGCGGCAAGGGCGCGGGCGATGGTGCCCTTGCCCGAGGCGGTAGGCCCGTCGACGGCAATGATGAGCGAAGTCGGGGTCATGCGCTCAGTTTTTCCAGCATCGCCTCGAAGACGGGGAAGCTTGTGGCAATCGGGCGGGTGTCGTCGACCTCCACCCCGGCGCGGCTCGCAATCCCGGCGATCGCCATGGACATGGCGATGCGGTGGTCGAGGTGCGTAGCGATTGCGCCTTCGCTGCCGGGCAGGGGCTTGCCTCCGGTGCCCGTGATGACGAGGCCGTCCGCGTGTTCCTCGACCTTCGCGCCGGCCGCGGTGAGGGCGGCGGCCATCACCGAGATACGGTCCGATTCCTTGACGCGCAGTTCGTCGAGGCCGGTGGTGGTGGTGACACCCTCGGCCAGCGCAGCGGCTACAAAGAGGGCGGGGAACTCGTCGACCATGCTCGGCACTACGGCGGGGTCGACATCGATGCCCTTGAGTGCGGAGTGGCGCACCAGCAGGTCCGCAACCGGCTCGCCGCCGACTTCGCGCGGGTTAACTTCCTCGATGACGCCGCCCATCAGGCGCAGCACTTCGATGATCCCGGCGCGGGTGGGGTTGAGGCCGACGTTCTCGATCAGCACTTCGCTGCCGGGCACGACGAGCGCGGCGACGATGAAGAAGGCCGCCGAGGACGGGTCACCGGGAACCACGATAGTCTGCGGCTTCAGTTCGGCCTCGCCCTTGATCGAGATGACGCGGGCGCCTTCGGCATCGGTTTCGACCGTCAGCTCGGCGCCGAAGCCGCGCAGCATGCGTTCGGAGTGGTCGCGGGTGGGCACCGGCTCGATGACAGTGGTGATGCCCGGCGTATTGAGACCGGCCAGCAGGATAGCGCTCTTTACTTGGGCCGAGGCGACCGGCAGCCGGTAGGTAATCGGCACGGCGGGCGAGGCGCCCTTCAGGATGAGGGGAAGACGCCCGCCTTCACTGGTCTCGAAGCTCGCGCCCATGCTGGAGAGCGGATCTGTCACCCGGCCCATTGGGCGCTTCGACAGCGAGGCGTCGCCGGTGAAGGTGGCGGTGATCGGATGGCTCGCGACGAGGCCCATCAGCAGGCGGGTCGATGTGCCCGAATTGCCCATGTCGAGCGGGGTCTCGGGCTGGAGCAGGGCGCCCACGCCGACGCCGTTGATGACCCATTCGCCGGTTTCGAGCCGTTCCACCGACGCGCCCATTGCCCGCATCGCAGCGGCAGTGGCCAGCACGTCCTCGCCTTCGAGCAGGCCGGTTACTCGCGTCTCGCCTACGGCCAGCGCGCCGAGCATGATCGAGCGGTGGCTGATGGACTTGTCGCCCGGCACCCGGATACGTCCCTTGAGAGGCCCGACGGGCAGGAAACGGCGGGGGCGCATCGAGGCGGTATCATGGCTCACAGTATCGGGCCTTTCC
>NZ_CACSJO010000032.1 GCF_902706195.1 Novosphingobium sp. 18050
AAAAACCCATCACAATGACAACAAACAAGAGGGCCCATGCGGCCCTCTTCGCGTTCCTGCAGAACGCGCAAGATTGACGCGGGGTGGAGCAGCCCGGTAGCTCGTCAGGCTCATAACCTGAAGGTCGTAGGTTCAAATCCTACCCCCGCAACCAATCACCCAACCAAATCAATGGCTTAAAAAACCCATCCAAAGCCGTTGGGCTTTGTGATGCTTAGCACAACGCTAACACATTTGCGGCCTTACGCGATTTGTGAGACGCTGCCGCTTATCCTCCACACCAGCATTGGCGGTTTGTCATGCAGCGGCACGAGATTTTAGGCGGAAAGGTCCAGGTTTACCGGCGCATAGACGGCGGCAACTGGCATTGCTCCGCATCGGTTGGCAGCAGGCAGCGCCGGGTCACCACCAAGACCGACAGTCTGTCTCTGGCCAAGAAAATTGCCGAAGACTGGTATCTTGGTCTGCGGGGCAAGCTTCATGCGGGCGTTCTCAAAACAGAGAAGACCTTCAAGGAAGCTGCGACCCAGTTCCTGCGTGAATACGAGATGTGAGGTGGTCTCGCTTTTCTGGACAGGATGCTAAGCTAATCCCGACCTGATGGATTGGTACGGGAATGAAGACGACGAGAAAGCGCTACAGCGTCGATTTCAAAGCCAAGGTGCGCTGAGCGATCCGGGGTGACCTGACGCTGGCGGAGTTGGCAGCCAAGCACGGCGTGCACCACACGATGATAGCATCGTGGAAATGCCAGGCCATCGACGGTATGGCGGGGACGTTCTCCGGGGCTGGCGATGCGGCCAAGGCGGTCACCGAGAGCGAATTGGAAAAGCTGCACGCGAAGATTGGGCAACTGGTGGTGGAGCGGGATTTTTTGGCGAAAGCCTTTGGTCGATGAGCGTGGATCGGAGGCGAGCGATGGTGGAAGCTGCTCACAGCCGCCTGTCAATCTCGGCGCAATGCCGCCCGCTGCGGATCAGCCGCTCGTCCTATTACTACGCTCCGGTGCCGGAAACGGACGAGACGCTGGGGCTGATGACAGTCATCGACAAGACCTTCATGGAATGCCCATGGTACGGCAGCCGTTAGATGGCGCGGCATCTGCGCCGGGCAGGCCATCAGGTAGGGCGTTCGGCGGCTGATGGCGAAGATGGGCCTGACGCCGATCTACCAACGGCCGCGCACGAACGATCCGCACCCGCAGCACCGGGTCTATCCGTACCTGCTGCGCAAGTTGGTGATCGAGCGGCCCAATCACGTCTGGTGTGCCGACGTGACCTACATCGCGATGCGGCGCGGCTTCCTCTATCTGGTGGGGATCATGGACTGGGCAACGCGCAAGGTCTTGGCCTGGCGGTTGTCGAACACGATGGATGCCGGCTTCTGCGTCGCGGCGCTGGAGGAGGCGCTTGGCCGCTTCGGCAAGCCGGAGATATTCAATACCGATCAGGGCAGCCAATTCACGTCGCAGGCCTTCACCAGCGTGCTGCGCAACGCCGAGGTCCGCATCAGCATGGACGGTCGGGGGCGGTGGATGGACAATGTCTTCATCGAACGCCTGTGGCGATCCTTGAAGTACGAGTGCGTCTACCTCCATGCCTTCGAGACCGGCTCGGAGCTTCGCGCTGGCCTTGCCCGATGGATCCCTATTACAACACCCAGCGTCCGCACTCAGGTCTTGCCGGGAGAACCCCGGCAGAGGCCTATGGATGACCAGAATGGCGGCATGAACGACAACTGGGATTAGCTTAACGCAGCCGCCGAACTGTCCAGGAAGGCGGGACCACCTCAGAAAGCGAATGCTGACTGACCGCGAAATGGTGAATGGTGGCCAGTACCAGCCACGGATTCAGGCGCGGCCCCCGGCTCTACAATACGGCGAAACGCCGGGCCGCCGTAGGATACCACAAGGAAAAGAACCCGGCTCCGCCCCATGCTCTGGCAGTCCAATGCAGCAGTGCGAAAGCGCTGTCGTAGACGACGAGCAGCGGCGCTTAGCAGCGGAGCAGTCTGGGACAATGTGGTATGCGAGGTCATTGCGATGGCATGTGGCAAATGTCACGCCATAGCGAAACCCGCAGGATCTACTGTCCGCCTGAATGAAATGCGTTCACCGCACTAGTGCCACGCCGATACGAAGGCGCGTCGTGCGCCGGTTGTAGTCCAACAGGTTTTCGCCGTATCCCGTGAAGGTCTGGCCGAAGAGATAGAAGTCCGGACCACCGCCCAGAATGCGGCGCAGCGGGTAGGACAAGTCTGCCGCGACCGAGCCCTTGCCGCTGCCGAAGTTGAACCGGCTGGACGTGGAGAGGCGCAGGCCGTCCTCCTGGCCAATCTCGAGGAACAATCCGGTGTTCCCACGATAGCGGCGGATGTCCGGGTTGTCCGACAGGTCGCCGGCATAGAACCAGGCGCGCGGTGCCACCGTCAGACGGGTTCCGCCGCCCAGCGAGAATGCTGCCATCGGCGCGATGTAGACGGTGTTGAGACTGCGCGAGAAGTCGCCGTCGCGTCCGTTCGATTCATGGCGCATGCCTATCTGGGCGCTCAATGTGGTCTTGTCGGACAGCGCCTTCGGCGGGGTGACGTAGAAGAGTTCCGGTTGAAAATCGATGTTGCGGAAGGGGGAGGAGTCCGCCCCCAGATCCCAGAACATGCGCTGCGTGTAAGCGAAATAGAACCCGTCGCCCAGCGCGGGCCGGCCCTCACGGGCGCGGCTGCCGAACAACTGGTATTTGAAGCTGAGCTGGATGCGCGCCTCGCTGTTGGTGCCGGGGCCATAGACGGCATAGATCGGCTCGTAGGCACTCAGGTTCTCTAGAAAGGCATTGCCTATGGTACGATCGCTCGGCGGCGGGGTTGCCGGGAGGGCATCGGCGACCTGAACGTCTGCATCAGGCGCGGCGCCTGAGGGTGCGGCTGACGACGCAGGGAGTGACGCCGCGAGCGTCACGGCCTGCGCGCCCCATTGCGGCACAGAAAGCAATGCTCCGTCCTGGAAACTACCAGGTGCCAACTGGTAATGCGCGGAAGCGAAGCTGCCGGCAGCGATAGTCACCGTGGCAGGCGTCTCCGGGGCTCGCTGCAGCATGACGGTGCGCCCTGCGCCCAGTGCGCCGCGCCTTTCGAGGCGCGCCTCGACAGTGTCAGGCAGGCTTGCCTCGGCGGTGCCCGTCCCGGTGTTGAGCAAGCGGATATCAAGCTGCGCGCCGCCATCCGGGTTCGGCTCGACATGGCCAATCAATGTTTCCATCGCGTCCTGGGCGAATGCGCTGCTGGGTAGCGCGGCTGCCAGAGCCAGCGCCGAAATAAACGTGAGCGGTCTTTTCATACGAGCGGCTGCTTCCGGGATGAATCGGGGGCATGATCAATAGCCCTTGCGGTATCGCAGGCAACAGGAGTTTGCGGCGCTCAACCGCACCGGATGGTCCTTTCATGGGCTTTCAGGGACATGGCAGGGATGCTGGTGACTGGTCCGTCGTCACGGTCCGACATCGCTGCCCGAGATGCGCAGGCGGTAGGTCTGGCCCGATGGGAAGCCCAAGGCGGCTGCGACAGCGTCGTTCCAGCCGTAAGGATCGGAGCGGATCACCGGCTCGCCGTCCTCACCGAATACCACCGTCTGGTAGATGAGCCTGACGGGGATTTCTCGCGGCAATGAAACGAAGGTTTCCTTGCCGGTCGCGCGGGCGCGGTGCCATTCGTCGAGGACGCCCTCGTCGCGTGCCAGCATTTCCGCGAAACCCAGCGCGTCCTCCACCCGGACGCAGCCGTGGCTGCGCTGGCGCTGCACTTCCAGGAACAGTTGCTTGGCGGGAGTGTCATGGAGATAGATCTGGTGCTCGTTCTTCATGTCGAACTTGACCAGACCGAGCGAGTTTTTCGGACCCGGCTGCTGGACGACCCAGCCATCCTTCCAGGCCATATTGTTACGGCGCAGATAGCCGCTGCCCTTGCCCGCGATTTCCTTGTTCTGAATCGAGCGCGGCACGGTCCAGGTCGGATTGGCGACGAGCCTGTAAATCGGCGACCCCAGTTGCGGCGTCTCGTTCTCGGGTTCGCCGACCACGACTTTGCGGCTGTCGGCGATCTTTCCATCGCGCCAATAGAGCAACCTTCCTGCGGCGATGTTCACGTCGATGCGGGTGGGCGGGGCATTGCGGTCCAGCCAGCGCATCCGCTCCATGGCGACGGCGATGGCCCTTGCGCGGTCCGCGTCGGACAAGTTGAGGATTTCGAGCGCATCGGTGCCGATGAGACCGTCGGGTTTGATCCCGTAATCGGCCTGCATGTGCTGGACAGCCCGGACCATCGCCGGGCTGTAGCTACCGCCTTGCGCGTCGGCGCGGTCGAGATAGTCGGATGCCACAAGCTGGCGGGCAATCGCGGGAATGCGCGGGTCGGCGCCGCCGGGCTTCAGCGACTCCCCCTTGTCGGGAATGGCGGGGCCGGGCGCATCATCTTGCTTGCGCAGCGCGAGATAGGCTTTGGATAGGTTGCGATAGCCATCGTCCCTGGGGGCAAGGCCCGCCATCCAGTCCCCGAGCTTTCCCGTCGAAAGCGCTCCGGCGAGCCCGCTTAACAGATCGGGTTTCGGCCGGGGAACCGTGTAGATTTCGTATAACCGGGCAGGATCGGATGCGCCGCGTGCCAAGGCTGCCGCATAGCGAAGGGCGCTTCGGTTCAGCGCCTTTTCGCCTTCGACGCTGCCAGGTTGGCCTTCCACGATAAATTTCATCCGATCCAGGCCGTGCACGGCGCGTCCGTCGATGGCCTTCCGAAGCTGGCGTACTGAAGCATCGTCCCAGTGGACTTGGTCGATACTGGTCGCTGTTACGGCCTTGTCAGGCTCCCTGGAAAGGAAATTACATCCGGCGAGTGTGAACGTCAGAACCAGTAACGAACACGCGATCACACCTTTGGGCACACGGATCTCCTTGAAAGAGCCGTATAATAACGGAAGAACGCGCGAAGAGTTTCACGCCATCATGCGCGAACTGCGTAGACCAGTCGTCCCTGTCCCAGAAATCCGAACACGTCGTCGAGCTTATTCTCGCCCACCGCGAAGCAGCCCTGGCTGCGGCCCAGCTTGCCGTGAGCGGTCACCATTTCGTCATTGGCATACCATGCGCTGTGTATGACGATGGCCCGATCGAGGGCGTTGTTGTTCGTCGCGTCCAGCCCGATAAGTCGCTGCGAGCGACCATGTTTGCCGACGTAATAGTTGTCGGTCACGAATGCACCTTCGCTGGAGGCATTGGATCCGAAAGCATTCGAAAAGCTCTTGAGGAAGCCGGTGTGGCCTGGGTCCGAGCCGGATCCGTGGGCGACGAGCAGGCGCGAAGCCTTGCCACTCTCAACGTCGAGAAAGTGCAGCATCGGCTCTGAGGACGGTGCTGAAAAGTCGACGATGGCGATGCGATCGCGGGCGGTGATCGTCTTCGCATGTTCGTCGAGCGCAGCGAGCGCCCGTCGCAAAATTTTTGGGTCGACGGCAAACCGCGAGGCCGTAGGCGCAATCGGGGGACGGGCGGGTAGCGGCATGGGCGGGGTTGGCTCCGCCAGAAACGGCACGCGAGTCGAACAAGCCACGGCGCCAACAGCCACCGCAGCGCCTGCAATTATCGCGGCGCGCCTGGAAGATTGATGGGGCTTTTTATCCATGATGTTATGTATGGAAATATGTCTCTGTATTTAAAGGGCTCATCGCTGTTTTCTGCGTTCAATTCAGCACACTTTATTTGAATTTTGCGATGAACCGATGAGTGACCGCCATAGCCGAAATCTGGCAAATTACTGCCTGATTATGCTGAGATGATATTGGCGGGCGCGTGCGTCTGGGCAATCGCTGCAAATTATCATTTCCGTACACGATTATCCGGGTATCTGTTGGCTTGGAAACCAAAGTGTCTCTTCGTGCGCTACGGCTTATCATGGACGCAATCACACCTGTCGATGCGGATAGCGCAGTAGTGTCTGCAGACGTGCAGCCGCAACGGCGCGTTCTGAAAATTGTGCGCAATGCGGTGCTGGTCTTCATCGGCGTGATTTTCGCGATCTGGCTGGTGCTTTTCATCACCAAGGGACGTTTTCTGAAGCATCCCTTCGAAAGCGTGGCTGGTTCGCTTGCGGATCGCAAGATAATGGTGGGGGGGGACTTCCAGCTTTATTTCGCGCCGTTTCGCCTCAAGTTCCTGGCTGAAAATCTCGAAGTTTCGAACCCGAAATGGGCTTCCGCCGACACCCTTTTTTCCGCGCGCCGGCTCGAAACGCGTATCGCGCCGCTGTCGCTGATCTTCGGCCGCAGGCATGCGTATTGGCTCGATCTGGCGGACGGCAACGCCAATCTCGAATGGGATGCGCAGCACAGGCGCAACACCTGGACTTTCGGCAGCGGCGGCAAAGGCAAGCCATTCGAATTGCCGCGCATCGACCGCGCCAGCATTTCGGGGATGCGGGTTCGCTATGTCGATCCGCAAATGCCGCTACTGGCAAACCTTAGGATCGATCCCATCGTCTCGATCGATACGCGGATCGGCAATGCGGTTGGAGTGAACGGGGATGGACGGTTCCGCAATACGCCGTTCAGGGTAGCCGCGCGCCTGCTGTCGCCCGATGCGAGCGTCACCGGAGGCGAGAACAAGCTGGAACTGCGTGCCTGGGCCGTGAACAGCGTGATCGACGTTACCGGAACCCTCCCCGCGCTGACCGAGTTCGAAAATGTGCCGCTGAACGTCGCTGCCAAGGGCCGCGACTTGTCGCAGTTGGTGGGGGTGATCGATGTCACGATCCCGCAAACCCGCCGCTACGCACTCAAAGCGCAGATGGTGAAGGACGGGCAGGCGTACCGCTTCACCGGCATGACCGGCACTTTCGGCCAGTCGGACCTTTCGGGCCGCTTCACTGTCAACAATGCCAAACGGCTGCGCCTTGACGCAGCTTTGACGACGCGGAGGCTGGATATCATCGATGCAGCACCTTTCATCGGCTACAACCCCGATATCGTTGCTTCCCATGGCGCGGTAGCGGCTGCTGCGGCGACTGGTGCAGGCGCGCAGCGCGTGATGCCCGATGCCGCGCTGCCGGTCGCCTCGATGCAACGCTTCGATGCCGGACTGGACTGGAAGATCGGCATCGTCCGCTCGAAAAACGTGCCGGTCTCGGATGTGGCGATGAAGTTGTCGCTCGAACGCGGGCGGCTGGTGCTGTCGCCGCTGACGTTTTCGATGGCGCGCGGTGACGTCTCGTCCGACCTGATCTTCGATACGCGCCAGCGTCCATCGGCGATCAGTTACGACATTCGCCTCGGCCCGACGCCGATGGGGCGCCTGCTCGCAGGGTATGGCGTTGCGGATTCGGGCACCACCGGATCGGTGCACGGGCGTATCAAGCTGGAGGGGCGGGGGGACACGATCCACGATTCGCTGGCGACTTCATCCGGGCGTATTGCCTTCGTCATGCCGCAGGGCACGCTGTGGACGAAGAATGCCCAACTTGCCGAACTCGACCTTGGAACATTCGTCTACAAGATGTTCGAGGGCAAGCTGAAGAAGCCGATCGAGATCAATTGCGGCCTTCTCGCCTTCACCGTCCGCGGCGGCATGGCGGCATCGGACCCCATCCTAATCGACACGAGCAAGAACGTCGTCACTGCGCGGGGCGGCTTTAACTTCGATACCGAAGGTGTCGATATGGCGTTTCGCGCCGATGGGAAGAAGTTCAGCCTGCTGTCGGGCCAGTCGCCGGTGCGTCTGGGCGGGCATTTCGCCAGCCCTTCGCTGCAGGTCGTCAGCCCCCAATTGCTCGGACGCGTCGGAGCGGGCCTGGGGCTGGCCGTGGTAGCATCGCCGGTGGCGGGTCTGCTGGCTTTTGTCGATGTGGGTGATGCGAAGTCCGCCGCCTGCGGCCCTGTCCTTTCAGGCGCGCGCGCTGCCGCTCAGCGCACGACCAAGGGCAAGCCCCGCACTGACGTCGGCAAGGGACAGGCGAAAAAGACCTCCTGAAGCCGGAGCCGCAAATGCTCAGGGAAGAGGAATTTCAAGCTGAACAGAAGCTCCGAATTAAAGCAATCTAGCGCTATAGCAGCTTGTCGAGTGTGATGGGCAGGTCACGGATGCGCTTTCCCGTTGCGTTGTAGATTGCATTGGCGACCGCCGCGCCGGTGCCGGTAATGCCGATCTCGCCGATACCGCGTGCCCCCATGGGAGTATGCGGATCGGCGATGTCGGTCCAGATCACGTCGATTTCGGGCACGTCCATGTGGACCGGAACATGGTATTCCGAGAGGCTGGGGTTCATGACGCGGCCGGTTCTCTCGTCGAACTGGGTCTCCTCCATCAGCGCAAGGCCAAGGCCCATGATGATGCCGCCGCGAAACTGGCTAGCCGCGGTCTTGGGGTTTAGGATGCGCCCGCAGTCGAACGAACCAAGAAAGCGGCTGACGCGCGGTTCGCCGGTCACCGAATTGACGCGCACTTCGCAGAACATCGCGGCGTGGCTGTGCATGGACCAGTGCTGCGTCTCCAGCGGGGCCGGCGCTTCTGCCGTGACGGTCACGGAGGTTTGGCCAGCCCTGGCGAGGATCGAGACATAGGTTTCATGCAATGCGGGATCGCCAAGCTTGCACAGCCCGGCATCGCCGCTCGCCACTTCGTCCGGCTTGAGGCCGGCGAGGGGGGAATCGTTGCCCACGATTTTGAGGAGCGCTTTCACCAATGAATGATGGGCGGCGCTTACGGCTGCGCCGATTGCGGCAGTCTGCTGCGACCCGCCGGCGAGAACCACGCCGGGCAGAGTGGAGTCCCCGTAGCGGAACACCACCGCGTCCATCGACAGCCCCAGTCGATCCGCAGCGACCTGGGTCTGCGCGGTGGAAGTTCCCATGCCCATTTCGTGTGCGGCAATGTCGATGATCGCCTGGCCGTCATGGGTGAGGGTAATACGCGCCGCGCCGCCGGGCATGCGGTAGTAGGGGTAGGTTCCGGCGGCGCAGCCCATTCCTACCAGCCATTCGCCGTCGCGGGTGGAGCACGGCACTGAGCTGCGTTTATCCCACCCAAACTTCGCCGCGCCGGTGCGCCAGGCCTCGACGATGTTGCGTGAGGAAAAGGGCAGGCCCGAGATCGGCTCGTTCTTGGGCTCGTTGCGGACGCGCAGTTCGATCGGGTCGATGTCCAGCGCCGATGCCAGTTCGTCCATCGCGCATTCGAGCGCGAACGTGCCCACTGATTCCCCCGGCGCGCGCATGAAGGTATTGGCAAGCATGTCCAGTTCCACCGCCTGTACGTCGAGGCTGATCGTCTCGGAGGCATAGGCGCTGCGTGTGGCCATGATGAATGGCTCGGGCATCGCATTGCTGGCGGTCTTGGCGGTGACGCCGGTGTGGATCAGCGCCTTGAGCAGGCCCTCGCGGTCGGCGCCGAGGGCGACCCGCTGCTCGGTCAGAGAGCGGCCGCCTACCACGCGGTAGACCCCCTCTCGCGAGAGGACCAGGCGTACCGGGCGGCCAGAGGCCTTGGCCGCCATTGCTGCCAGAACCTGGTGCTGCCACAGGCACTTGCCGCCGAACCCGCCGCCTACAAACGGCGAGGTGACCACCACCTTGTCCTCGGGAATGCCGAACATCTGGGCGATCGACCAGGCTTCGTGGGCGACTAGCTGTGAGGCATCGTGGATGCGCAGTTCGTCGCCGGTCCAAGCAGCGGTAACCGCGTGGAGCTCGATGGCGTTGTGGTTGTGGCGGGGCGTGCTGTAGCGCACGTCGACACTGACCGGCGCCCTCACGAGCGCGGCTTCGGCATCGCCGATCTCGTTATGGAGCGGCTGGCCCATGAATGTCGCAGTGCGCGTCCCTGCTGCCTTGGCCTTGGCAAAGTGCGTCTGTGCAGGCTCGCTTTGGTAGCGCACGTGGACGAGCGAACTGGCATGGTCGGCTTGTTCCTGCGTCTCGGCCAGCACCACCGCGACGGGCTCGCCGTTCCAGTGGATGGCATCGTCCTGCATCACCGGGAGATTGTCGCCGCCTGCGGCCTTGGGGCCAGACATGAAAACCGGCGGCGGCGCGATGCGCGGGGCATTGCGATACGTCATGACGCTCAACACACCGGGCGAACTCTCTGCCTGCTCGGTGTCGATTGCGGCAATCCGCCCCTTCGGGACCGTGCCGAATACGAGGGCCGCGTAGACCATGCCTTGCATCGGAAATTCGGCCGCGAAAGGGGCCGTGCCGGAGACCTTGAGCGGCCCGTCCAGCCTCGAGACCGGCTTGCCGACGTGCCCGTGCCGGGAACGGATCAAGGGATCGGGCTCGCCGCCGGGAATCCAACCATCAGGCGCAAGCGCTATGGCTTTGGCCATTACGCCTTGAACGGCGCTCTCGACGATCTGCCTGGCATCCTTCGAGATGCTCATGCCGTTTCTCCTGCAAGGTTGCCGAGCACGGCGATGATGGTCCTTCTGGCAAGTTCGATCTTGAAGCCGTTGTCGCTGAGCGGGCGAGCATCGGCCAGTTCCGCATCGGCGGCTGCAGCGAAGGCAATTGCTCCGACGGGACCGCCTCGCAGGACCTCTTCCGCCCGCGAGGCGCGCCATGGTCTGTGCGCCACGC
This sequence comes from Novosphingobium sp. 18050, assembly GCF_902706195.1. Lineage (GTDB taxonomy): Bacteria > Pseudomonadota > Alphaproteobacteria > Sphingomonadales > Sphingomonadaceae > Novosphingobium. The sequence continues at coordinate 10,607 of NZ_CACSJO010000032.1, forward strand.
CGCCGAGGGCGATCCGCACGTCGCGGATATGGCCGTCCTCGATCTGGAGCGCGGCCGCCACCGAAACGAGCGCAAAGGCATAGCTCGATCGGTCGCGCACCTTTCGATAGGTGGAGCGCGCGGCGAACGGCTGCGGGGGGAGTTCGATCGCAGTTATCAGTTCGCCTGGATCGAGCACCGTCTCGACATGGGGCTGGTCGCCGGGAAGGCGATGCAGCTCGGTCAGCGGAATATGGCGCACGCCGGCACTGCCACGCAAATGGACGGAGGCGTCGAGCGCCACTAGCGCAACGCACATGTCGGATGGGTGGACGGCAACGCAGGCCGGCGACGCGCCGAGGATGGCATGGTTGCGGTTAAAGCCTTCCAAGGCATCGCAGCCCTTGCCGGGACTGCGTTTATTGCATTGCCCCGCCTCGTCGTAGAAATAGGCGCAGCGGGTGCGTTGCAGCAGATTGCCGCCAACAGTCGCCATATTGCGGATCTGCGCGCTCGCCCCCGAGACGATCGCGCGTGAAAGTGCCGGATAGCGGGAGCGCACCGATCGGTGCTCTGCCACGGCGGTATTGCGGACGCCCGCACCGATGCGCAGGCCGCCGCCGGGAAGCTCCTCGATCTCATGGGAAAGGCCGGTAACGTCGACGAGAGTATCGGGACGTTCGATCTCCTCGCGCATCAGGTCTACAAGGTTGGTGCCGCCGCCCAGATATCTGGCTTGGGGGATCGTGCCCCGCCGGACCGCTTCGGCCGTGTCAGCGGCGCGGGAATAGGTGAACGGGGTCATTCGGCCGCCTCCGCGAGAATATCTTCTTCTGCAAACACCTCGGTAATGGCATCGACGATGCCGTTGTGCGCGCCGCAGCGGCACAGGTTCCCGCTCATCCGCTCGCGCAGTTCATCGTGGCTGAGTGAGATTGTTTCTGTACACAGGTCGGCGGTGACATGGCTGGGCACGCCGCGCCGGATTTCCTGTGCCATGCCTATGGCCGAACATATCTGGCCGGGGGTGCAATAGCCGCACTGGAACCCATCATGTTCGATGAACGCCTGCTGGAGCGGATGAAGCGAACCGGGCGCGCCCAGCCCCTCGATCGTGGTGACGCTGCGCCCTTCGAACTGTACCGCCAGCGCCAGACAGGAGAGGATGCGCTCGCCATCGACGAGCACGGTGCAGGCTCCGCACGCGCCCTGGTTGCAGCCCTTCTTGGTGCCTGGCAAATGCAGGTATTCACGCAAGAGATCGAGAAGCGACACGCGCGGATCGTCGGGCAGGGATACGGCAGCGCCGTTCACGGTCATGCTCATGCGTAAGCCTCGCAATCGGAAAGGGCCGTCCGCCGTAGCCCGTCTCCGAACTAACGCCCGACTGCGCGTTTGGTGCCGCTGGTACGGCAAGCCCGGTGGCGTAGATGCCACGGACCGACCTGCGAACGGGACCAGTACCTCTGGCGCCTCTGCGAGCATTTCAGACGATGACTACGCTTTATTCTTCCCCCACGTCCTTCAAATGGCGGGATACCCCGATGATGCCGCATCATGCACGTTATCGCCGGTTTCGCTTTATCGCGTGACGCCGCCGCGTTACGATCGCAGCTCAACAGGGAGAGACTAAGAAAATCATGGGAAGTTTACTCGTCGCGTTGATCGCAGTGGTCGCGATGTTCCTCGTCATGGGCGTGCGCGTCGTGCGGCAAGGCTATGTCTACACCGTCGAGCGCCTGGGCAAGTTCACGCTGGCGGCTGAGCCTGGTCTGCACATCATAATCCCGTTCGTCGACCGCGTCGGCCAGAAGGTGAACATGATGGAGCAGGTGCTCGATATCCCCGGTCAGGAAATCATCACCAAGGACAACGCCATGGTCGGCGTCGACGCGGTAGTGTTCTTCCAGGTACTCGACGCCGGCAAGGCGGCCTACGAGGTGCACAACCTGCAACTGGCAGTTATGGCGCTGACGACTACCAATTTGCGAACCGTGATGGGTTCGATGGACCTGGATGAGACGTTGTCCAAGCGGGACGAGATCAATGCAAGGCTGCTCGTGGTGGTCGATCATGCGACCGCGCCGTGGGGCCTTAAGATTACCCGTGTCGAGATCAAGGACATTCGCCCGCCACTCGACATCTCGAATGCGATGGCGCGTCAGATGAAGGCCGAGCGTGAGAAGAGGGCCGAAATCCTGGAAGCGGAAGGCCGCCGCGCATCCGAGATACTCAAGGCCGAGGGGCAGAAGCAGTCCCAAATCCTTGCAGCGGAAGGGCGCCGTGAAGCTGCCTACCGCGATTCCGAGGCGCGCGAGCGCGAAGCCGAAGCAGAGGCCAAGGCAACGCGGATGGTTAGCGAGGCGATCTCGGATTCTGGCGTGCAAGCGATCAACTACTTCGTTGCGCAGAAATATGTCGATGCGATCGGAAAGTTCGCGACCTCGCCCAATGCCAAAACGATCCTGTTCCCGGTTGAGGCGACGCAGCTGATGGGGACTCTGGGCGGGATCGGCGAACTGGCGAAGGAAGCGCTTTCAGGCTCTTCCACTCCGGCCACGACCGCCGCTCGGCCGGCGACTTTCCCGACCCGTCCCGGCGTGCCGCCGGCCGGTCCTTCCGGGGCACCATGATGGCGATGCCTTTCGACCTCGAGCCGCACTATACCTGGCTGGTGATTGGGCTGGTGCTGGCGGTGGCCGAGATGGCGATACCCGGCGTGTTCCTGATATGGATGGCAGGGGCGGCGCTGGCCACAGGCATGCTGACCTGGATGGTGGCGATCGAACTGCCAGCGCAAGTGTCGATCTTCTCGGTGCTCTCAATCCTGGCGGTGTTCGCCGGACGCAAGTATCTGGCGCGTCATCCGGTTGTTGCCGCCGATCCGCTGATGAACCAGCGCGGCGCACGTGCCGTGGGCGAGAGCGTAGTCGTTACCGAGGCAATCGTCGGCGGTAGCGGCCGCGTGCGGCTAGGTGACAGCGAATGGATGGCGCGCGGCGAGGATGCGGCGCTGGGAACGCGCCTTCGCGTAACGGCTGTCGACGGATCAGTGCTGCTGGTAAGCGTGCCGCCTGCCTGATCGACTGCGACATGCCGGTTGGTGGGCGAGGAAGCCGTTTGGCCTGCATATGTTGTCGACGGTCGTTCTTGAGAGAACCATTGGTTCGGTCGCAATGGAGAAGGCGGTCGATTACCACCCAGACAGGCCTGTTCGGATCGAGCAATTTGAGCAGAAACGGGCAGCGGCTGTTCCGCGCTTCCTTTGCGACGCGAGCCCAATTGCGGGCAGAGCGGATCGTTTGGGCGATGCTCTTCTTGAACGGGGCTAACTGGTAGCAGATGCGTCGTGACAGCGTTACACTTGCCACCGGCTTCGAGCCGATCGTGAGTCCGGAGTATGCGGGCAGCGAGTTGCAGGAGAGAACATGAACGATATGCCCGGCGAGTTTGAAGCCCATGATTTCTTCCGCAGCGATCGGTTTATCGATGATCCGTACGGTTATTTCGATTACCTGAGGGAACAGTCGCCGGTGGTCCGCGAGCCGCATCAGGGTATCGTCATGGTAACCGGCTACGCCGAAGCGCTCGAAGTCTACAACGATCCCGCCCGGTTCTCGTCCTGCATGTCGACGACAGGACCGTTCGCGGGCTGCCCCATTCCTTTGGCAGGTCACGAAAACGAAGACATTTCCGAACTGATCGAAACCTACCGCGACCAGACCCCCTTCAGCGATCAGCTTCCGACCATGGATCCGCCGACCCACTCCGCCCATAGAGCGTTGCTGATGTCGCTGATCACGCCGAAACGCCTCAAAGAGAATGAGGAGTTCATGTGGAAGCTGGCCGAGCAGCAGATCGACACGTTTATTTCCCGTGGCGAGTGCGAGTTCATGGACGATTTCGCCCAGCCCTTCGCCGTGCTCGTTGTCTCGGATCTGCTGGGCGTGCCTCCCGAGGATCGCACAGAATTCCGCAAGCACCTGATCCGCGTGGAGCAGGAAAGTGGCGGAGCCGTGGTCGGCGGTACGGACGGCGAGGTCAACCATGGGCCGCTCGTCTGGCTTTACGATACGTTCTCTAAATACATCGAGGACCGTAGGCAAAATCCCAGGGAGGATATCCTGACCGGGCTCGCCAAGGCCACCTTCCCCGGCGGTGAGGTGCCGGAGCCGCTCGATGTTGCCCGGATTGCGGCCAATCTGTTCGCTGCCGGCCAAGAAACCACGGTGCGTTTGCTAAGCTATGCTTTCAAGGTGGTGGGCGAACGCCCTGACCTTCAGAAACGCCTTCGCGAGGATCGCAGTCTCATCCCCAATTTCGTCGAGGAATGCCTGCGAATTGAGGGCCCCGTAAAGGGCGACTTCCGATTGGCGAAAAAGCCGACGAGCGTAGGAGGGGTCGATGTTCCCGCCGGCGCTTTCCTTTACATCGCCAACAGCGCCGCCAACCGGGATTCGCGCAAGTTCGAAAACCCCGGAGAATTCGAGCTGGACCGTAAGAATGCCCGCCTGCATGTGGCATTCGGCGCTGGCCGCCATGCGTGTCCGGGCGCTCCTTTGGCGCGGGCCGAAGCGGTTGTAAGCCTCAATCGCATGTTCGATCGGACCAGCGACATCCGCATCTCCGAGAAGGTCCACGGACCGGCCGACGCTCGGCGCTACAGCTATTTGCCCACGTTCATCCTGCGTGGATTGACGCACATCGCCCTGGAGTTCGATCCGGTAGAGGCCGCTCCGCGATGAATGTCCATGTCGATACGGATCTCTGCGCGGGTTTCGGAATCTGCGTCGGAATCTGCCCGGAGGTGTTTGAACTGCACGAAGACGGCTACGCCACTGTGCTGGTTAGCGAAGTACCGCCAGAGCTTGAGGATCTGGTACGCCGGGCGGTCAGTCAGTGTCCGGCGCAAGCGATTTCCATAAGCGGAGATTCCTCAGCGGTCTGAGCCCGGGGAAGGGCTCGTCGGAATTAACGTCTGCCCCTGCGGCGCAGTCGAAAAATAGTGCGCCGCTGATGCACGCCCATGGCGCGTCGAAGGTGATCGGCGGCCAGCGAAAGCAGGTATTTTGATGAGTGTTTTACCCCCGCCGGGCCGCGATCGGCGGGGCGCGGCGGATTACAGGCGGTCGGGAGTGGATCAATGCTCGGCGGGCAAGGCATTGACGATGGGGTGCCGCCCATGACGCAAAAAGGGCTAGTCGCATTGCTCACCTTACGTGGCGTGCCATGTTCATTGGACGCAGAAATTGGCGCATGACGCCGATATCGAAGCAGGACGGGGTTCCCCTTCTCCATCGGAACATGCGACCATGTGATTGAAGAGTGATCGCCTGGAGCTGAACGTGGACCTTGAGGACTTGAAGAGCTTTGCCATGGTTGTGCTGCATGGTGGGTTCTCCGCAGCGGAACGTGCAACGGGCGAAGCGCGCGGAAAGCTGTCGAAGCGGGTCGTCAAACTTGAACGGGAACTCGGAACCCGGCTGTTGGAAAGGTCGACCCGCAGCGTCCGCGTCACTGACGTGGGACTGGAAGTTTATCGGCAATGCGAGATTATCGCCGACAGCCTGGCAGCAACACGGGTTATCGCGGATCGCGCAAGGGAAGACGTCGCCGGTCTGCTGCGTATCAGTTCTCCGCCTGGCGTCGCTCGTTACCTCGGTGCAGAACGCCTCTCGGCGTTTCTTGACCAATACCCCCAGGTTCGAGTGGAGATGCACATCACCAGCCGCCGGGTCGACATCATCAAGGAAGGCTACGATATTGCCCTTCGTGCGGACGTGGAGAAGGATACCGACCTTTCCCTTACCATGCGGCAGTTCGGTCGCGGCCAGCGCATCCTGGTCGCAAGCCCGGGCTTTTTGAGCGAAATCGGGCCCATTGAAGTGCAGATGCTGCCGTCATTGCCAACGCTGACAGTTGGAGAACACGCCGAGCAACATAGATGGGATATGATCGAAGAAGACGGCACAATGCACCGCGTGGTTCATCGGCCTCGCATGTACAGCAACGATTCCCATATCGTTCGCGAAGCTGCGGTGAACGGTATGGGTATCGCGCTTCTCCATGAACTTACCTGCCGTGAAGATCTGACACATGGGCGTCTCGAACGAGTACTATCTCAGCTGCATACGACCGAAGGCCTTCTCCACATGGTGTTCGCAACGCGGCGAGGAATGTCGGCTGCCCAGCGTGCGTTCATCGACCATTACGCTGAGCCCGGCGCTATCTGATCGAGCGGTATCAGCTAGTTCCAGAGCGACGAGGTCGGATGAAACCGAGAAGGGGGGCGCTTCTGCCAAGGGGCTCAAATTGGTGTCCTTTGCCGCGCAAAACCAGCGTTGGCGGCTTTGTAGAAGCAGGTTGAAGCCGTTTTGGGCGGGCGACGCTGCTGTTGCTTGTCAGCCTGTGCCAGATCTTGCTGAATGCGGCGGCCTCGCGCTTGTCGAGGCAAATTTCCGCCGAGCCACGGGCGCTGGCGAAAATAGGGACATAGGCTTCCTTGCGTATGATGAGAATGTGGAGGGCAATCTCGAGGGGTACAGACGACGTTGGAGTACGCTGACACAACTGTGCTCACAGCAGCGGGCTTACCATACGGGCGATGTTTTCGGCGATTTTGCGCATGAGCGGACGCCGGCGCCAGTTGTCGAGCGAGAGGCGATCGGCGTGGGCGATGGAGCCCGCCTGAATCGCCTCGAGCGCGGCCACGCTGGCCCGATCATGCAAAAGCAGGCTCACTTCTTCGTTGAGTTGGAACGAGCGCAAGTCGACATTGCTCGATCCGACGATGCCGAGTTCGCCGTCGATGCTCACGTTCTTGGCATGCAGCAGGTACTGGCGAAACAAGTGGATCTTGACCCCTGAACGCAGGAGGTCCGCGTAATAGGATCGCTGGGCAAGGGCGACCAGCGGTTGGTCTACCACGGCCGAGACGATGAGGTTCACTTCCACCCCGCGCATCACCGCAGTGCGCATCGCGCACAGCAGGGGTTCGTCGGGAATGAAATAGGGTGAGGTGATAATGACCCGGCGGACGGCACGTTGCAGTTGCCAGGTCAGCAGCGTCTGGAAGCCCTCGAGCGGATAGTTCGCGCCGCTGGGGAGAAGCTGCGCCTCGGCCGTACCCGTTGCGGCGGGAACGACAATATCGCTTTCGGGCATGGTTTCCGTTTCGAGGAACCAGTCGGTAAGGAACGTGGCTGTCATTTCCGCCACCACGGGGCCGGTCACGCGTGCGACGAGTTCGCGGTTCTCGACGCCGGGCCTGAAATTCTTGTCGACGATATTCTGCGAGCCTGCGTAACCGATCTCCCCGTCGATCAGGAACAGCTTGCGGTGATTGCGCATGTCCCGCCGCGTGCGGCCGCGTAGCCAGTGGAAGGGCAGCGCTTCCCGCACATGCGCCCCGGCGCCGCGAAGGAGGGCGATGGAGCCCTTCAGCCAGCGATGCGACCCGACCGGGTCCACCAGAACGTGGACCGTTACGCCGCGCTGCACGGCGCGGGCGAGGGCGGCCGCGACCTGCCGCCCAGTAGCGTCGTCGGCGAAGATGTAGACCAGGATACGGACGTGTTTGCGCGCCTTGTCGATGTCCAGGACGAGACGGTCGATAGTGCCTTCATAGTCGGTCAGCAGTTCCACGCCATTGCTGGATACCGAGGGCATCCCGCCAAGTCTGGCTGCAAGGCTTGCTACATCGCAAGGGGTGGGAGCGGGCTGCAGTCGCTCCACCGCAGGGGCAAGGGCCGCTTTTGCACGTTCGAAACGCTCCGCTCGCCATGTCGGGAAACGGGGGCGGCCGATGGCGAGGTAAAGCAGGACGCCGGGGATCGGCAGGAAGAATATCAGCAGCAGCCAACTGCGCGTGGCTTCGGGCGTGCGGCGCGAGGGCACGATGAGCAGCATGGCGATCCGCACCAGCCACTCGCAGGCATAGAACAGCGCGCCGGACTGCGAGAAAAGGCTGATCGTCATCGGGTGATCCTAGGGCCGAAATTCCTACGTTCCAGCCCTCTCTCGACGGCGCTGCATGACAGAGGTTTAATCTGGCCTCCAGTCGGCCGACAGACATGCCGGTTCATATGTGCTCTCGTCAGGCTTGGTCCGCGCCGGTTCGCGGGCAGAAAAGGGGACGCAGGATGTGTGGTATCGTAGGAATCGTCAGCGGCAGCCCGGTTGAAGATCGCCTGTTCGCAGCTTTGCGGCGCCTTGAGTATCGCGGCTATGATTCCGCCGGTATCGCCGGGGTCGAGGGTGAGCGCATCGTGCGCCGGCGGGCCGAGGGCAAGCTGATCAACCTGGGCCGGGTCCTTGCCGAACAGCCGCTGGCTGCGACGACCGGCATCGCGCATACCCGCTGGGCCACCCACGGGGCGCCGACGAAGGCCAATGCGCACCCTCATGCTACCGGAGAGGTCGCCGTCGTCCACAACGGCATCATCGAGAACTTCAAGTCCTTGCGCGATGAACTCATCGCCCGCGGCCGCCTGTTCGAGAGCGAGACCGATACCGAAGTCGTCGCGCACTTGATAAGCGAACTGGTCGAGGGCGGCGCGGCACCTGTCGATGCCGTGAAGCAGACCCTGCCCAGGCTACAGGGGGCTTTTGCGCTCGCAATCCTGTTTCGCCAGCATCCCGACCTGCTGATTGGTGCCCGTCAGGGCTCCCCGCTAGTGTTGGGTTATGGCGAAGACGAGGCCTATCTCGGCTCGGACGCGCTGGCGCTTGCGCCGCTGACCCAGCGGATCGCCTATCTCGAAGAGGGCGACTGGGCCGTGCTGACGCGGGACGGGGCGCAGGTTTTCGATGCCGCGAACCGCGCCGTGACCCGGGCTATCGTGGTTTCCGGAGTGATGAGCGAAGCGGCTGACAAGGGCAACCATGCCCACTTCATGCACAAGGAGATCCACGAGCAGCCGGTCGCCGTGGCACAGACACTACGGTCCTATCTGCGGCGGCTGGACGGCAGTGTCTCGCTGCCCATCCCGGAATTCGATCTGGCCGGTGTCCGGCGCGTGACGATCGTGGCCTGCGGCACCAGCTACTATGCAGGCATGGTGGCGCGTTACTGGATCGAGCAGTTCGCCCGGATTCCTGTCGACATCGATGTGGCGAGCGAGTTCCGCTACCGTGAACCGCGCATGGAGGAGGGCGGACTGGCGCTCTTTATCAGCCAGTCGGGTGAGACGGCGGACACGCTGGCGGCGCTGCGCCATGCGCGCGGTGAAGGGCAGAAGATTGCCGTGGTCGTCAACGTCCCGTCCAGCACGATGGCGCGCGAGGCGGACCTTTTGCTGCCAACCAATGCGGGGCCGGAGATCGGCGTCGCATCGACCAAGGCGTTCACGTGCCAGCTTGCGGTTCTGGCCGCTTTCGCAACGAACCTTGCGCTGGCGCGGGGCGAACTGGCCGGTGTGGACGAGCAGCATATCGTGCGTCATCTGGCAGAGGCACCCGCTGCGCTCAACGCCGCGCTTGCCTATGAGGAGGCCATTGCCGGTGTCGCCGCGCGGATCGCTTCGGCGCGCGATGTGCTGTTCCTGGGGCGCGGCGCGGACTATCCGCTGGCGCTGGAAGGCGCGCTCAAGCTGAAGGAAATCAGCTATATTCATGCCGAGGGGTATGCCGCCGGCGAGATGAAGCATGGACCGATAGCCCTGATCGACGACCAGGTGCCGGTGGTCGTCATCGCACCAAGCGGCCCGCTATTCGAGAAAACCGTTTCGAACATGCATGAAGTGCAGGCGCGCGGCGGCAAGGTCGTTCTGATTTCGGACTACGACGGGATCGAGGCGGCGGGAAGCGGCTGCTTCGCGACGATCACGATGCCCAAGGTCCACCCGCTGATCGCCCCCCTGGTCTATGCGGTTCCCGTACAGCTCCTTGCCTATCACGTGGCGCTTGCCAGGGGCACGGACGTGGACCAGCCGCGCAATCTGGCCAAGTCGGTCACGGTGGAGTGAACTGGCGGAGCGGGTGCATCTGTCGAATTCTTAACCCAGCGGCCATCGTAAGGATGGGCAGGCGGATTTAGACTTACTCGATGCTCAAACCCGGAAAGGATCACGACATGTTCAAGTCTATACCAATTTTTGTAGCCTGCGGCCTGTTGCTTTTTGGGAGCGCCGCGCAGGCTGCGCCCCGCATCAGCCCGGATGCCCAGATTGCAAAGATCACCGCCGGCCGTACTGCAGGCGCGCAGACCGATTGTATCCGACAGATGTCGATTTCATCGTCGCAGATCGTGGACGGCACCGCGATCGTCTATCGGATGAACGACGGTACGATCTACGTGAACCGGCCCAGCTCCGGTGCATCGGCCCTGCGCCGCGACAACGTGCTCGTCACCGATACCCATTCCGATCAACTGTGCAGTATCGATATCGTCCGGCTGCTGGACAGCGGCACCCGCATGCAGAGCGGCACCGTGGGGCTCGGCCCCTTTGTTCCCTATCGGCCTGCTTCGCGTTGATTGATACTCCGACCGGGCTCGTCGTGAATGGAAGGCCGCATCCAAATAACGATTATCTCAGTGCCAGGACGAGTAGCCGATGAAAGATGTGGATACTGGGATACGCAAACGATCAGTGGCGGCGATCGACGAGAGGACCTGCCGCATGGTTTGCCCGATTGCGGCGGGCATGTCTGGCGTGTGCCTCACTGCGATCGGCATTTTGCATCTTGTGATCGTCGTCGGGCGCACGTCAACGATCGCGGACGATCTTCTGGCCCTTGATGCCACACTCTTTCTGGTCGCAACACTTACGTCCTACTTCGCATTGCGCGTAGGTAGTGTCAGACGCCTGCATCTGATGGAAAGGATCGCGGACATCACCTTCATCGCGGCAATGTCGCTGATGACGGTCGTCTCGCTTATTATCACATATGCGATGAACCGCTAATGCGCCGTCAACCTTTTTGCGCCGGTCACGCGCCCAGCCGGGCTCTATCCGCGAATTATGAGTTTCAACCGCTCCGCAACGAATGCCCCGCCCGAAATAATGCCGGCGGGGCATTCCTCGCTATTATTGGGTGACGGGTTCGGCGATGCCCGCAGGCTCCACGCTATCGGGGTTCTGAGGCAAATCGAAGCGATCGGCGTTCATCACTTTGGTCCAGGCGCTCACGAAGTCCCGAACGAACTTTTCCTCATTGCCCACCTCGGCGTAAACCTCGGCGACGGCGCGCAGCTGACTGTTCGCGCCGAAGATTAGGTCGGTGCGGGTTGCCCGCCACTTTTCCTGTTTTCCGCCGCGATCGTAGCCGATGAACTCTTCGTCGGCGCTTTCATCGACCACCTTCCAGAAAGTGTCGTTGTCCAGCAGGTTAACGAAGAAATCATTGGTCAGCTGGCCTTTCCGGTCAGTGAATACGCCTTCCGGTGCGTCCTTGTGATTGGCACCCAGCACGCGCAGACCGCCCACCAGTACGGTCATTTCCGGTACGGAAAGCCCGAGGAGCGAAGCACGGTCGAGCAAAAGCTCCTCGGTCTTCACCGAATGCTTGGTCTTGAGGTAGTTGCGGAAACCGTCCGCCGGAGGTTCCATCACGGCAAAGCTGTCGGCGTCAGTCCATTCCTGCGTTGCGTCGCCTCGACCGCCCTTGAACGGAACCTCGATCGTGAAGCCCGCGTCCCTGGCGGCTTTTTCGACAGCCGCAGTGCCGGCCAGCACGATTGCGTCGGCCATCGAGAGACTGCCGCGCAGCCCATCAATCTTCGCCAGGACGGCTCCCAGCTCAGCCGGATCGTTGACCGTCCAGTCCTTCTGCGGCGCCAGGCGAACGCGCGCGCCGTTGGCGCCGCCGCGATGGTCGGACCTGCGATAGGATGATGCCGAGGCCCAGGCTGTCTTGACCAATTGGCCTAGAGTGAACTCCGCGCCAAGGATTGCCTTCTTGAACGCGGCGACGTCGCCGTCCGCCGGGGTCTTGCCCAAAGGCACCGGATCTTGCCAGATCAAGGTTTCCTCCGGCACCTCCGGCCCGAGGTAACGAACCTTGGGCCCCATGTCGCGATGCGTGAGCTTGAACCAAGCCCGCGCAAATGCATCCTTGAGGGCTTCATGATCTTCACGGAACTTCAACGAAATGACCCGGAATTCAGGGTCCATCTTCAACGCCATGTCGGCCGTGGTCATCATTGTTGGCACGCGCAGCGCGGCGTCGTGCGCTGCCGGTGCCAGGTCCTCTGGCTTCTGGTTGATCGGCTGCCACTGTTGAGCACCTGCAGGACTGCGAACGAGTTCATATTCGTAGTCGAACAGGAGGCGCAAATAGTTCTCGGACCACTGGGTGGGCGTGTTAACCCACGAACCCTCGATACCGCTGGTCGTGGTATGCCCGCCAAACCCACTCTCGAAATCGTTTGCCCATCCCAGGCCCTGCATCGAAATGTCGGCCGCCTCAGGTGCAGCATTCACGAGGCTGGGATCACCCGCGCCATGGCATTTTCCGAAGGTGTGGCCACCCACGGTCAGCGCGACGATCTCCTCATGGTTCATCGCCATGCGCTCGAACGTGACCTTGATGTCCCGCGCCGATTGCAAAGGATCGGGAACACCGCCCGGGCCTTCGGGATTGACGTAGATAAGCCCCATTTGGATGGCGGCGAGCGGGTTCTCCAGCTCCAGCTCTTCTTCGGGCAGGATGCGGGTCTTGTTGTCGGGGTGGCCGACAAACTGCTCTTCGGTGCCCCAATAGATATCGCGTTCCGGCTCGAAGACGTCGCGCCGGCCGCCGCCGAAGCCGAAGATGGGCCCGCCCATCGTCTCGATCGCGACGTTGCCGGTGAGGATGAACAGGTCGGCCCAGCTGATATTCTTGCCGTACTTGCGCTTGATCGGCCACAAAAGCCGCCGCGCCTTGTCGAGATTCCCGTTGTCAGGCCAGGAGTTCAGCGGGGCGAAACGCTGCTGGCCACTGTTGGCCCCGCCGCGCCCGTCGGCCGTGCGGTATGTACCCGCAGCATGCCATGCCATACGGATGAAGAGCCCGCCGTAATTGCCGTAATCGGCAGGCCACCAGGCTTGGCTATCAGTCATCAGGGCCTTCAAGTCGGCCTTGAGTGCATTGTAGTCGAGATCGTTGAAGGCTTCGGCATAATCGAAAGCGTCGCCCATGGGATCGGGCGAGAGGCCGCCTTGATTGAGAACTTCCAGCGAAAGGCTTTCAGGCCACCAGTCGCGATTGGTACGTCCCAGCAATGATCGCGTGGCCGCAGGCTTGCCCATCGGACAGCTCATATCACCTGTCTTCGCATCCATGCCGCATCTCTCCTACGTTATTTTGGCGCAAGTTCGATCATCGTGGTGCATACGCAGAACCGATACTGCATCAGAGATGCTCGATTGCCATTCGTTTAAAACAGTCTTTGGGGTGACGACTCACATATGTCGCGGCGGCTCCATTTGTTGCCTGCAGTTTAGTGTAGTCCGAAGGGGCGGCAGGTTCCAGACGGTTTTGTCGCAATTTTCCGGCGTAAGAATGATGGCTATTCGATACGGTTAATTGCGTCACAAGGTGGTTTAACTGGGCGGATAAGGACGAGATTGGAACATCATTGCGCCTCATTTACCCTTTAAAGATCATATGGATAAATGTCTTAAGGCTAGGAATAGCCTTCCTTGAACCGCGCTGTGCGTCAAATGGCAACCGCGTAGTGGGAGGTTGACGCCGCGATCGGGCGAAACGATCGAATCTTTTTAAAGACCATATAGGGAGGGCGCCTCTCCCGTCGCCGAGGTATCCGTAAGGGCGCCCCGTCTCATCGGTCCCAAGCGCGCCCGGTAGACGCCAGTCCCGCCGGATTGCCATCATGCGCAATCCGAGCAGATTACCGCCGCCAGCGTGTTGATGATGAGAGGCAGATGCAGCAGGCTTCCGCCCAATAGTACGTCGCGGGCAACACCGTCGCCGATACCAGTCAGCATCCCCAGCAACGCCCCCATGACTGGGCTCAACCCGTAAGCCAGCGCTTTTTCCGATCCCGCGACGGCGAAAAGCGCCAAACCGGCCGCATCGAGCACCCGAAGATGTCGAACCGCCGCCGGACCCCCGCCATCGCGCCGCTGAGTACAAAGGCGAAAGTCCCGCCAAGATCGAGAACGATCGTACGCAGCAGTTCATCGGTTGCCTACGCTTCGATCATGCCGCCGTCCAAACAGCCGACACTATGTTGCGTTTCACGCCATCGCGGCGATGACCGTTTCTTCTACGCCGGTTTCGAGCGTTAGGTGCAGGAGAGGCGCAAAATGCGGGCTGTGATTGACCGGCGGTTCGTTCAGCCGGCCCTTCGTCTTGGCCTTAGAATAAGCCGCCGGATGGTTGCCGCCGACGACGCCGGTTCCCCCGACGCCCGCCCGCGTATAGCCGATCTCCTCGAGTGTGCTTGTCGGCGTTCACTGGACGACCGATAGCCGGTTCGGCAGTTACGTCGGCAGGGATTACGGCGAGAGTCTGAGCTAAGATCCCAGCTATCGTTTTGATGAGGTTGCGAACGTTGATCAGGGCGCGCTCTGACGAGAAGGGTTGGCGCGATCAAGTCGGGCCGGCGCGGGTTTTACAAACATCCAGCAAGCGATCCGCAACCCATGCTGGTTCGGTCAGCATGAGGTCGTGCCCCGTGTCGATGTCCCAGACCCGTCCTTCGGACCGGTTGGTCAGGATTGCCATGTCCCGGCCGAAAATGGTGGATGTGCAAATGATATGAGTTTCCGGCACCGCCCGCATTCGCTGTTCGTTCGTCAGATGGAGCTTCTGGGTGAAGCATTTCCATGGCTGCGGTGTAAGTCGGCTATTCGTCCATTCGGCGAGGATTGGGTCGTGTATGCCGAAAAAGCCAGCGAACGCCGGGTCGGGCTTCATCACCAGTTCGACACCGTCCACGATATACATGCCGGGGCGCAAGGGATCGATCATTGCGAAGGCATGGTCGTGGAGCGACTCGCCGTCGTTCGGATAGGCTGCGTCGAGGTATACCCGGTGACCGACACGGTCGGTCGCTCGGTCGGCCACTCCGGTGATGACCATCCCGCCGTAGCTGTGGCCGACCAGAATGGCGTCGGTGATGTCTTCATGGAAAAGCAACTGCACCACGTCTTCGATGTGAGTGTCGAGGTCGATGCCTTGGTGAAGCTGGTGACTATGTTCACCCATACCCGGAAGCGATGGTGTGTGCACGACATGGCCGGCTTTTCGAAGAATCCCGGCAACGAACTTGTAGCACCAGCCGCCATGGCCGCCGCCATGTACCAGAACGAATGTCTTCATCGGTAGGTCCTCCTTGAGTGTGGGTGAGATATGTTTGAAGGCGCGGTTAAGGGGCTGGGGGGCGCTTCAGAACGGTTTCACGCGCGACGAACATCGCGGCTTTCGACATGTCCTGGAAGGTCGCTGCATGCGCTGCCGTCTTTATCCGGCCTTCGCGTTCATGCGCATCGGGCGGGCTGCCTCCAGGGCCTTCGCTTTCACCGATTCCGTCGAGCGCCGGGGCATCGCGCCCGAGGGTTCGCACCACGACATTCTGGACGTAGTATCCAGCGCCGCCCCTTTCCTTGCGCCAGGCCAGGGCAAGCTGTGCATGGGGGCCTCCCCATTCCCGCTCTAAGGCATCCGACGTGGTGCCCTGCTTGCGTGTCAGGGTGACCAGCACCTTGACTGTGGACGAGGGGTGCCCGGCCTGCAGCGTCTCGGCAGTATCGAGCAGGCGACGTTCCCGCACCAGGTAGATATCGACCGGGCATTGCTGGCCGAGACCGCTTGCGATGCGGCGTGACAGGTCCTGCAGGCGTGAGGATGCCGCGCTCACCTCGATCGCGCCGGCGAAGGTCGACGGCTTGCCCATGAGGTCGAGGTTAGCCGCCGGATCGGCAGGCCGGTCGATGCTGACGCGGTGTGTGGATCGGTCGTCGGCCAGCTGCCTGCCTATCACGTCCAGCCGGGAGTCGAGCGCGGGCATGTCGCATCCCCGAGAGCCGATCAACGCGATAAGCTTGTCTGGCCGCTCATGCGCCATCGCCGGCGTCGCCGGCAGCAGGGAGAGGAGTGCGGTGCCGGCCAGCGCCGATGTCGCATGCCGGATCATCGGGTCAGCTCGAAGACGTAGATGGACGAACTGGGCGTGGTCGGCACGGCTATCTCGGGGACCAGCGGCAGGTATCCGCCCGACAGCATCGTCCCGTATCCGGCGACGACCGCGATGTATTGTCGGCCGTCCACCGCGAAGCTGATCGGTGCTCCGGTCGGCACGTCGCCTAGTTTCATCGACCAGAGCAGCTTGCCGTCCTGGCTGTCGTAGGCCGAGAACACGCGGTCGAGACCGCCCGCGAAGACCAGTCCACCCGCCGTCGCCAGCACGCCGCTGGTCATGGGCGCGCGCTGAGTCGCGATCCAGCGGGTCTTGCGGGTGACGAGGTCGAATGCCTGCACGCGGCCATATCTGCCGTCGCTGTCGGGGCGCGGGGCCACGCTCCAGCGCACGCCGCTCGACAAGGGCGACATCTCACCCGGATCGACGGGTTCCATGACCATGCAGGCCGCGTTGAGCGGGAGGAACAGCGTCGTGCTATGGGGATCGTAAGATCCCGGAATCCAGTTCTTGGCGCCGTTCTGTGCCGGGCAGACGGTCGCGGTTTTGCCTTCGCCGGGCACGAGCGCGGCATTGACGGTCTTGCGCCCGGTGACCGGGTCGATCGCGGTGACAACGTTCTGCAGCCCGGCGTCGAGTGAGAAGAGGTACTTGCCCGTCGCTGCATTCAGCGCGTCGATGATCGCCATCTTGCCTGCCGTCACGACAGTCCGCGTCGTCTTGCCTTTCGCCGGCAAGTCTATGATCATCCGTTCATAGGCCCAGTCGAGGTCCCACTGGTCGTTCGTTTGGTGCTGGTAATACCAAGCGAGTTTTCCCGTTTCCGGCTTCAGTGCCAGCGTGGTGTCCGTGTAAAGCGCGTCGTTGGTTGTGCCGCGTTTGCCGATCGGCTTGGCCAGAGGTGCTGTATTGTAGGTGTTGCCTGTGCCGATGAAGACGAGATCGAGTGTGGGATCGTAGTACCCCGTCGTCCAAACCGAAGCGCCGCTGCGCTGCTCGAAGGGGATGTCGTTCCAGCTCTGCGTGCCCGGCTCGCCGGCCTGCGGCACCGCGTTGAAACTCCACGAAGGTTTGCCGTCGGTGGCCGAAAGTCCAAGGATGCGTCCATAGCCGCCGCAGGTTACGCATTTCACTTTGGCGGGGTCATGCGCTGCGGGCTCGCTGCTGACAGAGGCCTGCTGCGGCATTCGTTCGCCGCGGAACAGGCCTTCGATGACCGTTCCGTTCACTACCAGGGGGCCGCCCGAGGCCGGGCCGGTCGCGCTTTCCCATGCCACTTCGCCGGTCTTTACGTCCAACGCGACCATCTGGTTGTCGCCGGTCGCGAGATAGAGCCGTTCGCCGTAGAGCGCCATGTTGCGCTTTACCCGCATGGGCAGGCCGGAACTGGCGGCGGGCAGGGCGCGCTTGTAGGTCCAGAGTACGTCGCCGGTGGCCGCGTTCAGCGCATCGACCTGATCGCGGTTGCTGTAAACGAAGATCACGCCGTCATGGACCAGTGGCGTCGCCGCGTTGGGCCCGGCGGCGAGATTGAACGACCATGCGAGACGCAGACCGCGAACGTTGGTGCGATCGACCTCGGCCAGCGGACTAAAGCCATGTCCGTCCAACGTGCGCCGCCAGCTCAGCCAGTCGCCGTCCGCAGGCGCCTGTAGCATCGCATCGGTCACCGGCGACAGAGTTGCCGCCGGGTTCGGAGCCTGCGGCCATGGGGGCAGGGTGGCCGTAAGCGAAAGGCCGCCGCTTGTGTCGCCCGTATAGGGCAACCGCAGGGTCTGGAGTGTGCGATAGTCGCTCGACAACACCTCTCCGCTCGGCTTGAGGCCGTTCTCGCTGAGCACGAGGGCCATCAGCGCAGAGATCTCGTCGGGCGACAGCGAACCGGCGCCGCCGGGCGGCATGGTGTCGCGGATGTACTTGAACAGGGCACCTAGCGAACTGCCGCCCCCGCCCCACCGCCCCATGAAGGTACGACCCTTGAGCGGGCGCGAAGCGGTGCCGCTGAGGTCTGCGCCGTGGCATGCGGCGCAGCGCGCATCATAGAGTTCCCGTCCATGCCGAACCTGGGCGTCGTTGAAGCTGATGGGCTTGAACATGACCGCAGCCGGCTGTCCGATATCCGCCGAGGCATAGCTGGCGGCCAGCGCGCCGATTGCCGTTGCAAGCACGATGCGGGCGAAGGGGGGGCGTCTGCCTGTCGTCATTGTCTCTCACCATCAGTATTTTGTGTACACACTGTATTGTGCAAGACATACTGTCCATTAGATTTTACGGTTCAATCGGGGCGAGGAAGGCATCGCCGTCCCGGTGAAGTTGCTGGAGGTCAGAATAAAAATGGTGAAATCAACGCGATGCATTACGGTCACGGCGGTATCGAGTGCGTATTCGAGATGGGCATGACGATGGCGGAGCGCAGTCTTTCGAGACTTCTTTGCGCCATCGCAGCACTATGTGTTGTAGCCTTGGCGATGGAAGGGGCCGCGCTGGCGGATGCGCCTGCACAGGCACGCGGCGCGGTGATCTATCGGCAGCGTTGCCAGGTCTGTCATGCGGGGCCGGAACAGTCAGGGCCTATGGGCCCCGGCCTCAACGGCGTGGTTGGGCGCAAGGCCGGGAGTACCGGCTATGCCTATTCAGCCGCCTTGAAGCGCTCGGAGCTGACGTGGAGCAAGGCCAATCTCGACAGCTTTTTGTCGGGTCCTGATAAGCTGGTGCCCGGCACCCGGATGGTGGTCGCGATGCCGGACGCGAAACAGCGCGGCGACCTGGTGGAATATCTCGCAAGCCTGCGATGAGCAGGCTGCACGAAGCGAAAGAGGGAAAAGGAAGAATGGTCCTGAAAGTCGGTATCATCAGTGCGAATTGGGGTACTTTCGCGCATCTGCCGGCATGGCGCGCGGTACCCGGCGTCGAAGTCACCGCCATCTGCACGTCGAGGCAGGAGACCGCCGAAGCGGCGGCTCGGACACATGGCATAGCGCGCGCATTCTGGGATGCGGAAGCGATGGCTGCCGATCCCGAAATCGACATTCTCGATTGCGGCACCCGCCCCAACATTCGTCATTCCATGGTGCTGGCGGCCTTGCGCAACGGCAAGCACGTGTACAACGGGATTCCCTTCGCCGCCGATCTGGAAAGCGCCCGCAGCTTGCGTGACGCTTCGGCCGAAAGCGGGGCGGTGGCCGTAGCGGATGCCTATGGGCAATGGCTGCCGGCAAACCGGGTTGCCCGGCAGATGATAGACGATGGGTTCCTCGGGCAGCCTTTCGGCGGAACCTGCGTGTTCAACATGTCGCTGTTCAACCGGCCCGATCCGCATTTCCCTTACAACTGGTTCGCGCAAGGCGGGCAGGGCGTGTCGGCGGTGCGCAACCTGGGCAGCCATGCGCTGCACATGCTCTATTTCCTGTTCGGTCCCGTTGAGGAATTGGTGGCGGTGGACCAGCGTCTGTTGGACCGATGGAGCTTTCCAGACGGCAGCGCGATCACGCCCGAAACCAGCGATTTCGCCAGCATGATAGTGCGGTTCGCCAGCGGCATGGTTCTTCAGTTCCAGGTCTCGTGGAACGCTCCGCTGGGGCGCGGCTGGCATCTGGACTTTTACGGCAGCGAAGGGCGGATGGTGATCGAGGCACCCAGTTTTCCCACCGCGAAGGACACCGTCCTTTACGCGGGTACACTGGCTACGGGCGACGTGCGGGGCCATAAAGGCTTGCAGCGCGTTGACCTGCCGGATGCGCTGTTCCGGGCATCGCAAGTGAGCATCGATGCCGACATGCCGGTGCCGCCCTGCTACCCGATGGCGCTGTCGATGGAGGCGATGGTCGGTGCGATTGCAGGGAAGGGCAAGGCTCATCCCGATTTTGCACAGGCTTGGGAAATCGAACGCGTCCAGGAAGCTATACGCCTTTCCTCGGCTGAGCGGCGCTGGGTCAAGATGACTGAAATCGCATAGCAGGCTGGGCGGGCTTGGGCGATTGCGGGCAGAACGTCCTGCCCGAAATCGTTTCCCGTGCGATCATCTCGTGGGTTGCGCCTCGTTCATTGATAGCTGTGGTGAAGATTGCCCGGCCATAACGCCAGGTAGTCGGTGTTCCACGCGGCCACCGTGGCGCCGTAGCCATAGGCGCGGTGCATGCCGATCTCGCTCGCGCGGCCGTCGTAGATGTGGCCGCGCGATAGGCTCAGGTAGAGGCCGTCGCACAGGTGCGGGTCGGTCAGCGCGCCTTCCTCGTCGAAGCTGAACCCGTTGATCCAGCCCATGTCCTGGTTGACCCAGCAGTCGGGTTCGCCATCGATTGCTCGACGTCGGTGATGTCCATGACGCCCTTCTGGTCTGCATCGGCCATATCCCGTTCGTCCTCGCGAATCCACGCGCGGTTGGGCAGGCCCGGACCTTCGCTGGTTCCCCGTTGGCAGGCATAATCGCGCAATCGCCGGGGCGTGGCTTTACCTATGAGGGCAAAGTTTGGCGCCGTGCATACGGAGCCGATGCCGCACGCAGCTGGGTGGGAGATTGTCCGAACCAGCGGCGGCAGCTTCGCGAGAAGACGGCCTGCTCGGCAAAGCCCAGCTTTTCGGAAATGCGACGGAAATCGATCTGGGTCTGGCGCAGGTAGTAAAGGGTCAGATCACGGCGCACGTCGTCCTTCACCTCCTGAAAGGTCGTACCCTCGTCCTTGAGGCGGCGGCGCAGAGTGCGATTATGGATGTTCAGCGCGCGCGCGACCTCGCTGCTAGCGCAATCGCCGTGTGTGAGCCGGCGCATGATGAGGCCGCTCACTTCCGCGTTGAAAGGCAGTCTCCTCTTCGGGAAATGCGTTTCGATATAGGCAGTCAACTCCCGATGGACGTCTTCATTCTGGCTAAGGGCGGGGCTGGACAAATCCTGCGCCGAGAACGTCAGGCCATCGGCTGGCTCCCCGAAGCGCACTTCGCAGCCGAAATAACGGCGATAGTTCCCGGAGGATGATTTCGGCTCATGGCGGAAGTGGACGCAGCGCGCGCGGGCATAGCCGCCGGTCATTTCCATCGCCTCGAGGTGCCCTATCAACAGGATCTGCTCGATGGCCTGGATACGTTCGCCGCTGCTTTCCAGGAATAGTTCGTGACCGGCGAACACCGTACCTTCGGGCCCGGTTTGCAGCCAGACGCGTGCTGCGCGGCTGTGAGCACCGATGTTTTCGCTTGCGAAGCGAAGGGCATCGCCGAACGTTCTCGAATTGCGCATCGTGCGGCCGAGTGGCCCGAAGATCGCACCGCCGCGTTGACGCAGAGCCAGGCGCATCCCGAAGTCTCGGCATTCAAGCCGGCGTGCTGCTGTGTCCAGCAGCCGGATCGCTTCGGGGTAGGTCAGGTCGACGGCATCGTCGCGGAAGGTTTCGGGCCGGATGCCTGCCAATGTTAGTATCTCGGTGCAATTTCCGCCCAAAGTGCTCACCACTTCCGGGAAATGGCGCAACAGCGGAATATTGAGCTTCACAAATTCCGCGTCGGCGATCAGTGACATCCGGCTCCCCCTTTGCGCTGCTGTGAATGCACGGCGATCAGCGATTTTTCGCTTGTTCAGCACTTTTGGCAGGAACGTTGGCTGCCTCTTTTGGCCACATTGGTCAAGCCACGCCTGCAAAACTAATGCAGATGAGCCTATGACAGGGAGGGGGTTGCGAACAATAACCGACGAACCTTCCGCGCGCAGTATTCACGGACCGGCACGGTCCGCCGGAGGGAAACGATGACTGAACCCGTAATGAAGGCCGCCGTTTCGCTGTTGGCCATGGCCGCCGCGATCTCGGCGTTCCCGGCAATGGCGCAGGACAGCGGCACGGGTGATGTCGCCAACGAAATCATCGTTACCGCACAGCGGCGCGAGGAGGTGTCCCGAGACGTGCCGATCAGCGTGACTACGCTTGGGCAGGAGCAGCTTCAGTCCGCCAACGTCCGCCAGCTTTCGGACACCGCAAAGCTGACGCCGGGCCTGCGCTTCGACTCCCAAGGGCCGGCGGTACAGCCGACGATCCGGGGCGTCGGCACGGCCATCACGACTTCGGGCGGCGGGCCGAACGTGGGCATCTATGTCGACGGTTTTTTCCAGGCCAACACATACATGTCGGATTTCGACCTGCTCAACGTGCGCAGCATCCAGGTACTCAAAGGTCCGCAAGGTACACTGTTCGGCCGCAATACGACTGGCGGCGCGATCATCGTCACCACTGCCGAGCCAAGTACCGAAACGAGCGCGCAGGCCAAGGTCAGCTACGGGCGCTTCAACTCGCTCAAGGCACAGGCTTATGTGACCTACGGTATTAGTGATCGCGTAGCGCTGGACATCGAGGGGCTATATCGGCGCGGTGACGGATACATCACCGATGTCAGCAACGATGACGACAAAGTCGGAAAGTACGAGAACTGGTCGCTGCGTGTCGGGCTGAAGGCGGAACTGACCGACGACGTCTCGGTTCTGTTACGCTGGGTCCATGCGGAGACAGACGACCCCACCACCCAGCTTGTGAACGCCTATGTCGACAAGAGCGGCGGTGCCGGATTCTTCGGCAAGGTTTCGCCTGCCGGTCTTGCGATATACGGCGTGTCCAGTTCCAAGGGCTTGCCGCTCGTCGGCTACGGCACGCCCGCTTCGGCCTACGCCACAAGGCCTGGCGAAGTGCTGCTTAACAAGCCGCTCAGCTTCCGTACCAATTCGGATGCCCTTCAGGGAACCATCAGCGCGGATCTCGGCTTTGCGGACCTCACCAGCTACACCCAGTACCGCAAGGATCTTTCGCCCTATTATGGTGATCTTGACGCGACCGCGATCCCGGCGTTCAACATCTTCGTTGGGGTCAATGACGAGACTTGGAGCCAGGAGTTCCTGTTGAATTCCAAGCCGGGCGGGCGGCTGCAGTGGACTGCCGGCCTGAACTACTTCCAGATTCGTGACACCTGGACGATCGGCGCTTCGTTCGGTGGCGCGCCGTTCTCCCCCTTCGGCGGTTCGAGCACGAAGACAACGTCCTACGCGGCTTTCCTCGACGCGACCTACGAGGTCAACGACCGCTTCTTTGTCACCCTGGGTGGCCGCTATAGCCATGACGTGGTCGGCGATGCTTATTTCACCGCCAACTTCACCACGCCGCTGACCGGCTACACCGGTCCCGAGGGACAGAACGTGCCGTTCACCGGCAGCTCGGGGGACCGGGTCGCGGTGAATACGCTGAAGAATGACAGCTTCATTCCGCGCGTGGTGCTGCGCTACAAGCCAAGCGAAGAATCGAGCGTCTACGGCTCGTTCACACGCGGCTACAAGGCGGGAATCCTCAACGTGGGTGGCTATTCGCAGCAGCCGGTCAAGCCTGAGAAGATCAACGCCTTCGAGGTCGGGTACAAGTTCGACAACCGGACACTGCAGGTGGACCTTGCGGGCTTCTATTACGACTACAAGAATCTTCAGGTGTCCAGCTATCAGGACGGCGCGGCGCAGATCCGCAACGCTGCGTCCTCGGAAATCTACGGCGCGGAAGCTCAGGTCCGCTATGCCATCAGCCGCGACTTCAACATCAACGGGGGCGTGGCCTGGACCCATGCGCGATACAAGTCGTTCCCGAATGCACCGTACTACGGGTACTGCGACCCGGCGGTCACCGACTTTTCCAATCCGATGAACTGTGCGTATTCCGGCACCCAGAGCGCAGGCGGTATCGTCCAGGCCTCGATCGATGCATCGGGCTACAAGATGCAGCGCGCGCCCGAGTTCACCGGCAACATCGGCGCGAGCTATGGCTTCGATCTTGCGGGCGGTCGGACTTTGCTTTCAGGTAATCTCTACTACACGTCCAGCTTCTACTTCGACCCGGAACAGCAGTTTCGTCAGAAGGGCTACGAGGTATTGAGCCTACGTGCGCAGTGGACCGACCCAGCGGACATGTTTACGATCGCGGTCTTCGGGGACAACGTCACCAACCGGCGTTATCGGACACAGGTCCTCTTCAACACGTTGGGCACCGGCTCGGTCTGGAATTCCCCGGTGACTTATGGCGTGGAAGTAGGGGTGAAGTTCCGTTGATGCGAACCTGAAGGGGTAGATGAATGGACGGAGATGACCTCGGTGCATCGGCGCTACGGATTGAGAGGGACGGTCCGATAGCGTGGTGCGTGATCGACCGGCCGCATGCGCGTAACGCCCTTACTCCGGCGATGTACTTTGGTATCAAGCGCGCTGTGAGGCTCGTCAATACCGACCCGGAACTTCGTGCGCTCATCATCACCGGGACGGACGACGTCTTTTCGCCCGGGGGTGATCTGGGCGGCCGCTATGAGCCCGGAGACGAGCGCGTCCCCGAGGGACTGAGTTACGAAAGTCTTCCGTTCATCAGCATCCGAGAAAGCACTGCGCCGGTGATCGCGGCCGTCAACGGCATCTGCCAGGCTGGAGGGCTATTGATCGCAATGATGGCGGACATCGCCGTGGTGAGCGAGCGAGCGAGCTTCCGCGTGCCCGAACTGCTGCGTGGAATTATCGATTCCTCTTACGCGGCAATGCTGCCTGCCCACGTCGGCCTTGCTACCGCACGCGATCTGTTGCTTTCCGCACGCACCATCGACGCACGCGAAGCACAGCGCATAGGGTTGATATCGCGGGTCGTGCCGCACGACGAATTGCGCGAAGCGGCTTTGCAGGCGGTGCGTGAAGTCCTGATGACCGCGCCGGAGGCACGCACGCATGTCAAGCGCATGCTCAACCAGCAGTATGGTGCGATAGACTACCAGACCATGTTCTGGTCGTTGCAGCATTCCGATGAACCGCGAGAAGGTATGCGCGCCTTCATGGAAAAGCGTCCGCCTGCGTGGATACCGGAAGGATTGGACGTTCCGAAGCCGTGAAAAATGCGGGCGCAGAGGCGATGATCCCGGATTCTGCATCTCTGTCCGCATCGGTCAAATCGGGAGCAGCCGGATCGGCTAGAACCTGAACAAGCCGCCCTCGATAGAGGCGGATCAAGGAGAGGCATGATGGAGCAGGTTTTACGCGAGATGCTGGACCGCGAGGCCATCCGCTCGTGCGTGGCGCGGCTGGCACGAGGCGAGGACCGGCGCAGCGCCGATCTCATACGCTCGTGCTGGTGGCCTGAGGCGCGGTTCGACTACGGCGTGCACAACGGGGATTTCGAAACCTATCTCGCGTGGGTCGTGCCCGGCGCCGACGCCATCAAGGACACGCAGCATCTGCTGGGTCAGACGCATGTCGAACTGGCCGGCGACCTCGCCAGGGCCGAAACGCACGTATTCTCCTACCACCGCGTCGATATGGGACAGGGAGACCGCGATACCTGCATCGGCGGTCGCTATCTCGATACCTTTGAAAAGCGCGCCAATGAAGCGGGTTCGCCCGAATGGCGCATCGCCGACCGCGTGATGCTCTACGATTGGGAGCAGGACTGGGGCGCCGCGGCAGACTGGTCGAAGGGGGTGATGGGCTATCCCTTTACAGCCGAGCACTTCCCAGGCAGCGCCAAGGGCGATTTCTCCGAGCACTGGTTTGCGGGAGACAAGGCATGAGCGCGCCGCTCGCGGGTAAGGTCGCGCTCGTCACAGGTGCGAGCCGGGGTATCGGCAAGGGAATCGCGCTTGTACTCGCCGAGCAGGGCGCGATCGTCTATGTGACGGGCCGCACGGTTCGGGAGGGCGACTATTATCTCCCCGGCACCGTCGGGGGCACTGCGGCCGAGTGCGATGCGCGCGGCAAGGACAGCGGGGGCGGCGGCATTGCCGTTGCTTGCGACCACGGCGACGATACGGCGGTGGGGGCGCTCTTTGCGCGCATCGCTTCGGAGCAGGGCAGGCTCGACATTCTTGTCAACAACGCCTTCACACTCTCCGACGATCTGCTGACGCCCAAGGGCTTCTGGGAAAAGCCGCTGGCCAATCTCGAGATGTGGGATGTCGGCGTCAAATCCAACTACGTTGCTGCCTGGCACGCAGCGAAAATTATGGCGCCGCAGAAGTCTGGCCTGATCGTGGCAATTTCGGGCTTTGCTGCGGTGACTTATACCTACGGCGTGATCTTCGGGACCTCGAAGTCGGCGGTGGACCGCATGGCGCGCGACATGGCGATCGAACTTGAGCCGCACGGCGTTGCCTCGCTCACTTTGTGGCAGGGGCTGACGCTGACCGAGAAGGCCAGGGATAACCTCGCGAAGATGGGCGACAGGATGACCAAGTCCATTACCTCTATGCAGGGCAGCAGCGTCGAGCACCCCGGCCGGGTGGTCGCTGCGCTTGCCGCCGATCCCGATGTCATGAAGCGCTCGGGTGGAGAGTTCGTGACGGCCGAATTGGCGCAGGAATACGGCCTGACCGATGTCGACGGTGCGGTCATCGCTTCGGCCCGCGCGACGCGCGGGTCGCCGATCTGGAAACCGATCTCGGAGGTGGACTACCGTGGCAAGTGATCAGCCGATGGAGCATCCAAATGACCGTGATGCGCGCATCGACGCGATGTTGGACAAGCAAGACATCCGTGAGTGCCTTGCGCGCTTCTCACGCGGGATGGACCGTTTCGACCGCAGCATCTACCTCTCGGCGTTCTGGGACGATGCGGAGATGGCGGCTGGTCCGTTCGTTGGCAGCGCGGCGGACTGCTGGGACTGGGCCGTGCCGATGCACGAGGCGGGGCAGATCGTTACACACCACTCGCTGCTGCAGACTTCCATCGACCTTGACGGACACACCGCGCATTCCGAAACCTACTATCAATTTGTCGGGCGCAATCACGACGAGAGTCTGTGGATCGCGGGCGGCCGCTACATAGACCGGCTTGAGCGGCGCGGTGGTATCTGGCGGATCGCGCTGCGGACCAACGTGATCGAGTGGGGCTGTTTGCCACCTCCCATGCCGCTCCCCTTCGCGGATGTTCTCGACATCGCCGTGAACGGGGTGTCTTCGCGCAGCATGGCCGACCCGTCCTACCAGCGCCCGCTGGTCAACCGGCGCGCGCCTGCCAATCCGGTGAAAGCCTGATGGGTGCGCTGACTGGCAAAGTTGCGGTCATCACCGGTGCCAGTCGGGGCATCGGCAAGGGCATCGCCTGCGCGCTGGCCGATCACGGTGCGACGGTTTACGTGACTGGCAGGACGGTTAGCCCCGGAGGGCACGTGCTTCCCGGATCGCTCGAGGAAACCGTGGCGCAAGTGAATGCGCGCGGTGGCAAGGGCGTGGCGATCGCCATGGACCTGCTCGACGATGCTCAGATCGCCAAAGTCTTCGAGCGCGTCCAACGCGATGAGGGGCGGCTCGATGTGCTGGTCAACAATGCGATGGCCATTCCTGATGCGATGACACAACGTGTCGGTTTTTGGGAAAAACCGCTCGCCGAGGAGTGGCAGATCTGGGACACCGGGATGCGGGCTGCCTACATCGCTGCCTGGCATGCTGCGCGTATCATGGTGCCGCAGGGCTCGGGGTTGATAGCGGCGCTTTCGGGATATGTCGGGGTGACCTATACCTATGACGTCGTCTTCGGCACGACCAAGTCCGCTACCGATCGCATGATGCGCGACTTCGGTCATGAATTGCAGGGGACGGGCGTAAGCGCCGTGTCGTTGTGGCAGGGTTTCACTTATACCGAGCGGGCGACCGAGAACCTCAAGTCGGTCCCGGGAATGGCCGGTCAACTCAACAGCGCAGTCGGTTCCTCGCCGGAGTTCCCTGGGCGCGTGATTGCAGCCTTGGCGATGGACCCGCAGGTCTCCGCGAAATCGGGCGGAACCTTCATCAACGCAGAACTCGCATCCGAGTATGGAGTGACCGACAAGGACGGACGCGAGATCCCATCCCTGCGCGCTAGCCGGGGCGCGCCGCTATGGGCTGCCGGAGATACGACCTGGAGAACGGCATGACTGCCTCGGAAAACTGGCGCCGGTTCGATGGGCGCGTCGTCGTCATAACTGGCGGAGCGCGGGGGCTTGGCTTCGCCTATGCGCAGCTGCTGGGCTCGCTCGGCGCCAGGATCCTCATCAACGACAACGGGAGCGCGATGTCGGGTTCAGGCGGCGATGCTGGCCCAGCGGAGGAATCCGCGCGTGCCCTTCGTGCAGCCGGCTACGAAGCGGTAGCTTGTACGCATAGTGTCGTGACGCCTGAGGGCGGCAAGGCCATCGTCGATGCGGCCCTCGACTCTTTCGGCCGTATCGATGTGCTGATCGCCAGCGCCGGCAATGTGCGCAATGGCGGGCTTGATGCCATCAGCAACGAAGATTTTCGCGCGGTGCTCGATGTCCATCTGCTAGGCGCGTTCAACGTCGTGCGCCCCGCTTTCGAATGGATGGCGGCAAAGGGTTATGGCCGCGTGGTCCTTAGCGGATCGATCGGTGGCCTCTATTCGATCGCGCACGGCGTGAACTATGCGATGGCGAAGTCGTCCATGATTGGCCTCAACAACATGATTGCGATCGAGGGCGCGGATCGGGGTGTGAAGTCGAACGTGATCCTGCCCGGTGCGGTCACGCGCATGGCCGAAGGGCTCGACGTGACGCAGTACCCGCCAATGGGACCGGAACTCGTTGCCCCCGTGGTCGCCCTGTTGGCTCACGAAAGCTGCCCGGTCTCGGGTGAACTCTACGTGTCGATGGCGGGGCGCATCGCTCGTGCTTTCGTCACGGAGACAAAAGGCGTTTATCGTCCCGAATGGACAATCGACCAGGTCGCTGCGGACATGGATGCCATTCGCGACGAAGGCGTGCGGTGGACATTCCACCCGGTTGAAAACGGCTTTGCAGAACACATGGCAAAGAGCTTTGCACTGCCGCGCGATGCGTTATCCCAGCACTGAGATTACTATCTCACGCAATTCAATCTGATTGATTACCGCTGAGACGCGATCGTGGCCTCAGTTGAGGCCTTGTTCGCTTAGTACGTTTGAGCCAGGCCTGCCTGCTCGACCAGCCTTTCGCTTTCCAGCCAGAAGCGATCGAGAATGCTTTGGTCTTCGACGATCGGGTTCGGCGCGCGCGGCGCGCGGCGGAACCAGTATCCGCCGCTGGTTTGCCTGCCTTCGTCGTCTGTTGCCAGCCAGACTAGGGTATCCGCGCCTTCCTCTTCGGTCGCCTTGGCGAGATCGCGTGTGCGCTCCTGTGTCGCCTGCGGTGCGTAGGAAAAGAAGTTCGATTCCACCGCGCCGGGGTGAACGGCGTGTACGACGATCCCGTCTTCGCGGAGCCGCATTGCGAGCGCCCGCGTGAACAGGACGTTGGCAAGCTTGCCGGTGCAATAGGCGAGGCCCGGGTCGAAACGCTTCAGGCTCTGCAGGTCGTCGAGGTTGATGGCCGGGATCATCTCGCTTGCGTCGGATGCCGTGTTGAGGATGCGAACCATACCCGCCTCCCTTTCCATCGCTGCGCTGCGCAGCAGCGGAAGGAGTTCGTTGGTGAGCACGAACGGCCCCAGATGGTTACCCGCGAAATTCGCTTCCAGACCCTCGGAAGTGAGAACCATCTCGCTCGCCATGCCGCCGGCATTGTTGACCAGCAGGTCGATGCGATCGGTGAGTTCCTCGATCCGCCGAGCGGTTTTACGTGCCGCCGCGATGAGTGACAGGTCAGCGTGGATCATATCGACGGCGCCTGTTACGGAAAGGGCGGCAATCTCTGCCTTGGCTGCAGCCATGCGGGCAGGATCGCGTCCGGTCCCGATAACGCGCCAACCCTGGCGTGCCAGCGCCTTGGAGACTTCCTTGCCGATCCCGGAACTTGCGCCGGTTACGACCGCCACTGGCGTTGATATTCTTGTCACTGCCGTGCTCCGTCGAAAAGGCGCCTGCGCGTCCATGCACGATGGCGGACATGGCAATCAAGGGCCCCGCCAGCGTGGCGGCGATGGTTGGTGCCGCTTTTCCGGGGGAGCCAAAAGATCGAGCCTGACATACCACGATAGGGGACATTGCGCAGCGGAGCGTACCGGTATTGTCCTACATGACCGAAACCCCGACGCGCCATTCATGGCTGTAATGGTAGGCCCGGACGTCGCGAACTCGCGGAGCGAATGACGAATGCGTGCGCGTTCGGCCAGCGTCTTGTCTACTATCTGCTGCGCGGTATTGCCGAGCACGAGGCTCGTCGGCCGGACCAGTGCCGCCAGACCAGTGGCAGTTCCTTTTCGCCCTTGGATTGCTAATCCTTCAGTTGTGGAAGCGAGGGTTCGGGCGTGTGATAGAGCCCGGTATTTGACATCGATTGAATGACCCTGAGATTGTCGATCGCGGCTTTAGTCTCTGGGGGCAGGTCGTCGAAAGCGGCGTAACAATTAGAGAACTCGGTGTTGTCGCCCCGGGGTAGGCAAAACCTTACCGGTAAGATCGAGCACCGGCTTGGTGCCGGGTTCATCGTGTCATCGATGCGCCAGAACAGTGAACGCTTGAGGTGTTCGACGGCCTCTTTGTTGATCTCAGGGGCGATCAAATGCCAATGTCATTGCCCGAGCTTTGCCGTGAAAACCCTCAAGCAGAATAGCGTGGCCATGGTGGCTATCAGCAGATCAGATGCTGTCGCGTCGGAATGGGAGCTGGCGCATCGGACCCCGGTTTGATCGTCGGTTTGGGGTTGTGGAGAAGTCGTGGAAAACTTTGGTTTGACCGAATCGCGGGTGGCTCTTAGAGGGCTGTTCACCGCAGCGGCCCATCTGGTTGTTGCCGCGGTCGCCGACATTGGACGGGCATCTGGCTCTCTCCCTAATCGCAAGAAGCGGGGGATGAGTGGTTGTCCGGGTTTTTTGTCTGGTTGTGCTTTTTGACATTGTAGGTTTTTGATGAAGGGACATGTGGGCGACGGCGCCTGCTCCCGGGGCTTCAGGGCTCGGGGTGGCAGTATT
>NZ_CACSJO010000033.1 GCF_902706195.1 Novosphingobium sp. 18050
GATCAGATGCCAGTCCGAGTGGCGGTGAAGGCGTAGCCGAGCCGCCCTCGATACTTAGTAATTGGAAACAAACTCAATGACTTGTTTCCTATCGAGCTTCGTGAGAATCCTGTCTCATCAGGGTAAACGACCACTGGACGTCACAGGCCCCCACGAGATCACGTCGCAATGACATGATATTGAATTACGGGACGCCTTCGATCTCCACGTCTTAGATTCCAATGCGACAGGAGACAGCATGCTGGTAGGATATGGCAGGGTAAGCTCGCAGGGCCAGAGCCTCGACATCCAGAATAAGGCATTGGCCGCAGCTGGGTGCGACAAGGTGTTCACCGAGAAGATGTCGGGCCGCTCCACCATCGACCGCGAGCAACTCGCCATGGCCATCGACTTCGTCCGTGAAGGCGACACCCTCGTCGTCACTCGCCTCGACCGTCTGGCTCGAAGCGTCGGCGACCTCCACCGCATCATCGAAGCCTTGACCGCGAAGGGCGTGGAGTTCCGCTGCCTCGCGCAACAGGGGGTCAACACCGATAGCTCCAGCGGTCGGCTTATGCTCTCCGTGCTCGGTGCAGTGGCGATGTTTGAAAACGATCTGCGCCTCGAACGCCAGCGCGAAGGCATCGAGAAGGCCAAGCTCGCGGGCAAGTACCGGGGACGCAAGCCAACCATCAACCCCGACCGGGTCAAGGAGCTTCGCCAGAACGGCATGGGACCAGCAGCCATCGCGCGGGAACTCCACATCGCTCGGGCCTCGGTCTACCGCGCGCTCGCGGCCTGATCACGACATCGCGATGTTTGGCGATACCCGTGAAATTGAAATCACGCTGCCGGATCGACGGCTGGTTCGAGCGCGTAGAGCCATGTGCGGAACTCGGCGAGGTTCATCGCCCCCGACATCGGCCCCGCCGCCGCAGCCCTGATCCGCTCGATCACCTCCATAGGAACTTCGCCGCCGTCACAGAATGGGCACGAGCAGACGTCATCACAGGCCGACATCGTCAATGCAGCGTCCGCCCCGCCCCAGCGGCATCAATACAAGAACGACAGATCACCTCGATCACCTCATCACCCCGGATCGTGATCCGGCCATCATTGAAGGCATCTCGGCACCGATCACAATCTCGCTCGGCTGCCGATATGATCAACGATACGTCGATGTCCTCGCTACCCATGCGTCCTCCGGATCGTGGCAGCCCATCATCGCTACCCAGCCTGTTCGTCGCAACGATCAACCTCGACCGAGGCTGCAACAGCGCCCGGCATTGCGCTGGGCATCCTGCCCGCCAACGATCACCCAGTCGATGCCTTCGTCCTTCAACCTCAACATGGAGACCTGCGCATGCGCCCAAGCCCTGAAACGCCGCAAAAAGAGGCCGAAATCGACGAACGGGACGCCGACCTCGCCAACGCTGAAAACCCGGCCCGCCGGAACCCAGCAGGGCTCACCATCACAAAAGATGGCGTTGAAATCGTTGGAAAACCGCCACAAGATCGGTCCCGACAGTCGCCCGTCTACGGTCGTGGTCTACAGTCAGCGGCCTCCGTACGGGAATTAAGTCCCGGAAGGTAAGTAAAATCTCGCCACCTCAAAGGCCGCTATCTTGAATAGGCCTTAAACCTAACAGATGCGCCTTACCAATTACGGCATTGCGACTGACCCCGCCGAGAGCATCTGCTATCTCGCTTGCCGACCGGCCACTATCCCAGAGAGTTTTTAATTCTTTTATCTTTTTGTCCGTCCAATATCCCAAAGCATCATCAGGCAAAACCAGTTCGACCTGATCAATTACGGACATATCACTCCTTTCCTCCAGATAAGGCTCATTAATATGCACAAATATCGGAGGCATCACCGCATCACTATGCTCCACACCTTCAAGGACAGCATTCTTCGTATCTTTGTCGATTTGAGAAAATCCTCGCCACTCTACGGCGAAGCTTGCAAATCTCCTATCGGGAACTCTGACCCGCAAGTGACTGCCATCGTTGCGCACTAGTATCGTGCGCCCAGACATATTGGAATTACCGCTCGCGGAGAAGATTTCCACCACACCAAATTCTGCAAGCAATTCTTCAAATGAACCAGAGAATTCCGAAATATCAAATTCAGGATTAAAAACTCTCATCGATAACAAAAAGTCAGCTAAGCGCCTATAACGCAATACGCTTCGCGCAATATCACGCCCAGAGCCCGCACCAATTGATTGTAATACGACAGCTTTCAAGTCTTGGATTTGCTCAATCATGGCATCTGCCCGCCTAGTTTCAGCAGATTTATCTCTTTCTTCGCGCAACAGCCTTTGGAACGTCATAGACCACTGCTTGACTAGATGCCCCTCAATGTCAGAAAATGCAGAATAAGGCGTTATGGCGTTATTTGAGAATCTATGACTTATGAACGTTATAAATTCAAAAATATACTTTGCCGTATTAGCTTTTTCGATAGACGGGTAAATAATTTCATTAGAGAATGGCTTATCTTTGTTCTTTATATATAAATGATGATCTGAATGAACCTTCGAATCAACAAATGCGAAAAGCGGAACATCCGATTCGATTGCTTTCATGATTTCGACTTGCGTGACTGAGAGCTTGTGCTTCTCCGTAATCAAATCTGTTTTGCTGGATGCTTTGGAAACTTCTTCAAGATCAAGATCGGACAGGGCTTCAGGAGTTGCAGTTCCACCAAACCGCGACCCAATGAGCAAAACAACCATGTCTGCATTGGATATCTCTTTGATACAGCTTGTATGTGTGTGCATTCTATGATCGAATAACACGTCAGAATATTCGCTCATCACGGGTTCATACCCCATGCGTTCCAGAAGAGTTCGCACTTGAGCCCTCTGCGCTCCCAGATCGACGCACGTCGACGAAACAAAAATTTTTAACCCGGCCACGTTTTGCTCCCCAACGCATTTGGCTCACAATCTAATACCATGGATATCTTTTGCAAATGCGGTCGATGACCGAAAAGCTGGCGGTCGGTGATCCGCCCTCACCAAGCTTTCCGTAACCAGAAAAAGTGCGAGCCGGGACGTAACGAAATCGGCGGCCCCGATATCTTTACGCGCGCTTGCTTGCAGTCTTACAAAGACGGAGGAGAGCAGGAACATCGTCAAAATCTATCCGCGAAACTTGATCGCGGAGAAATCGGGGTTGATATCCCCGCCCATAATGGTCGGATACATCAAGACCCATCTTTGAGCCGCTGCCCCAGCCTCCAAGCGCCATTGCTACCTCTCGGTCGACACCCGCTTGCCGTAGTGCATCGCGATAATTATGCCGAAAAGAATGAAAACTGGTCCGAGGTTTTACTGCGTTTTCTTTACCAAGGAACTGAATGAACCACTTGCTGAACGCCGTAGACCGCGCCCCATATGCGCCGGGATTTATGTCTTCAAAAAGCTTTTTACGCGCAGATATTTGTGCTTGAAGCACAAAATCCATCAGCCCAAGTCCAATCAGGTGAGGATGAACTGGAACAATTCTTTGGCTATTTTCCGTCTTCAGCCGCTTGTCTTTACTACCATTCAGAGAATCGGTAGTGACAATGATGCATTCGACGCCGTCAATCTCCCGTATATCGGTCGTGTCTAGCTGACAGATTTCATTTAACCGTAATCCTTGCCAAAGCCCTATCAGCGGCACCCAAAAACGTGTGCCTTTCGGCCTTTCAGTTCCTCGTTTCCCATAACCCTCACAATCGTTCACGCAGCCGACGTAGAGGGGCGCTGAAAAAATGGCCTCAAGCTGCGCATTGTCAAATGGAAAGCGCTTATCACGTGGGCCTACGGGGTCGGCGACCCTCAATCCTTTCAGATAATTCTTGCCCAAGAACTCTTCGCGCACAGCCCAATTGAGAACCACGCATAGCTTATTCAAATATGTGTTGATATTTGCCGCACTAATCAGGTTCGTCAGCCCTTCTAAGCGCGCCTTTTCTGATGCTTGCTTCGCTGACAAATCTGGAAAAGCCCGAGACGCGCCCTTCGGCAAAAATCTGAGCGCTTCTAGGAATTCCCGACATAATGCCCGGTTCACCTCAACCATCGGCGTGGCTGATCCGATTATTGAGACCGCCAATCGTTGGGTTGTCTGATAAGCCAGCCGGGTTCGGGGGGCCCAGTCCTGCGTCGGATCGGACATGAACCGCTCATAGACCTCACCGAACGTGAGCCCGATTGGTATGTCGCTATTATCGGATGCATGCCTGAACTCCGCGCTTTTGACGGAGCCCTGCGATTGGTGCTTGGTATTGCTGTTAGCGAGCGACAACAAAGCGCTATCGACCGGCTTCCCCAGCGAACTACGAGCGATCTCGAATTCAGATTCGATTTTCGCCAGCACACCAAACACCCTGCGCCTTGCCATTCTGAAACTATCTGTTTTCAGCGATACCCAAATTTCGCCCTTCCCAACGAGCGGTTTCACATCGGCGGGCACATGCCTTCGTATATGATAGATGCCGCGTTTCCGGACGAGACTGAGGCCTGCTAACCGTAGACCATTACCGTAGACACGAGCATGATGGCTTTCATAACAATTCCAATGGCTTGCGTCTGTAACGGAGGCCGCTGACTGTAGACCACGACCGTAGACGGGCGACTGTCGGGACCGATCTTGTGGCGGTTTTCCAACGATTTCAACGCCATCTTTTGTGATGGTGAGCCCTGCTGGGTTCGAACCAGCGACCTACTGATTAAAAGTCAGTTGCTCTACCGACTGAGCTAAGGGCCCCGATGCCGCGTAGCGGCCTTGGTGGGGGTCACCTAGGGGCAGCGCGGGGCTTGGTCAAGCGGGCACGCAATTGTCGGACACTAAGTCCTGTCAGGGGATCGCGCCAGCGGCCCGCGATTGTCGCCGCAGGGTCGAGGACAAAGCGGCGTGTTCGGAAGGATGGGTGCGGAATCACGAGGTCGCCCTCTTCCTCGCCGCCGGTATAGGCGCCGCCGTTCCACAGCACGATATCGAGGTCAAGCACGCGG
Source organism: Novosphingobium sp. 18050 (assembly GCF_902706195.1). Lineage (GTDB taxonomy): Bacteria > Pseudomonadota > Alphaproteobacteria > Sphingomonadales > Sphingomonadaceae > Novosphingobium. Next base: position 4,992 of record NZ_CACSJO010000033.1, read on the forward strand.
GCCCCCCAGGCGCTGCCTGTGCGGCGGCGCCCGAAGCGGTGTTCGATCTTGTGGAGCTTGCGCAGCATCTCGTCCGGGTCCCGCTTCGACCGAACCAGCGCGACGGCGTTGGCATAGCGGCGGCGCGAGGGCCCTAGCGGGGGCGTCTCGATCACGCGGGAGGCGGCCAGCACGTCCAGCTTGCCGTGATCCAGCGCCTCCAGCGCGGCAGCCAGCACCCTGCGCGGGGAGCCGTGGCGGGGGTGGCGCATGTTCGAGCCGAGCGCGACGAGGTAGCGGTGCCTGGCCACGCAGGTCAGATGTCCTGCGCGATGCGCGTGTAGAGCTGCGGGCGGCGGTCGCGGAAGAAGCCCATGCCGGCGCGGTGGGTGGCTGCGCGGGAAAGGTCCAGGGTAGCGACCAGAACCCCGGTTTCCTCTCGCCCGAATTCGGCGAGGTAATCGCCCCATTCGTCGGTGATGAAGGAGTGGCCGTAGAAGGCCTGCTCACTACCGCATTCGGTTTCGGCGCCAATGCGGTTGGCGGCGATCACCGGCATGCAGTTGGACACCGAATGCCCCACCATCGCCCGGCGCCACATGCGACTGGTGTCGAGGGTGGCGTCATAAGGCTCGGAGCCGATCGCGGTGGGGTAGAACAGCAGTTCGGCGCCCATCAGCGCCATCACGCGCGCACATTCGGGATACCACTGGTCCCAGCATACGCCCACGCCGATGCGGGTTCCGAACAGGTCCCAGACCTTGAACCCGTCGTTGCCGGGGCGGAAGTAGTACTTTTCCTCATAGCCGGGACCGTCGGGAATGTGGCTCTTGCGGTAGGTGCCGACGATCTGGCCATCGGCGTCGATCATGGCGAGGGTGTTGTAGTAGTGATGGCCGTCCCGCTCGAAGAAGCTGGTCGGGATGGCCACCTTCAGCTTTGCTGCCAGTGCCTGCATGGCGATCACCGAGGGGTGCTCGATGGTGGGGCGGGCGAGCGCGAACAGCGCCTCGTCCTCCACCTTGCAGAAGTAGGGGCCGGAGAACAGTTCAGGCGGCAGCACGATCTGCGCGCCCTTCCCCGCCGCTTCCTCGACCAGCGTGGAGACGGCGGCGATATTCTCGCCCTCATCAGCGGAATTCAGCGCAAGCTGGAGCGCGGCGACGGTGATCTGACGTTCGGTGTTCGACATGGCGGCGCGCCCTATCAGTCCCGCTTGCGGAAAAGAAGGGTCATGCGGTCGCTCTCGCCGATCGCGAGGTACTTCGCCTTGTCCTGCTCCTTGAGCGCGAGCGTGGGCGGCAACGTCCAGACACCGCCGGGCCAGTTAGCGGTGTCCTTCGGATTGGCGCTGATCTCGGACTTGCCGGCAAGGTCGAAGCCGTTCGCTTCCATGAAGCGGATCACGTCGGCTTCGCGCAGATAGCCCTTCGAGCCGTCGGTGTATGAATAGGGCGCATCCGCCCTGGCGCGGTGCTGCTCGATACCGACGAGCCCGCCGGGCTTGAGCAGGGCGCGCATCGCCTTCATCTCGCTGTCGGCGATGTTCCAGTTCAGCAGGTTGTGCAGCATGCGCGGCACGATGATGACGTCGAAGGTGCCCTTCTCACCCTCAGGCACGGCATCCAGCGTGTAAGCGGCGAAGTGCGAGGCATCCATGCCGGTGAACTTGGCGACGTCGGCCGGATAGGCGGCGGCGCTTTTGCGGATGCCGTCCTGCCGCTCGGGCTTGAAGGCGCCACTGGTCGGATCGAAGAACAGGCCGACCAGATGGCCCTGCTGGCCCAGATACAGGCCCAGAAAGCGCGAATACCATTCTCCGCCCGGCGCATATTCGCCGACCTTCATCTGCGGGCCTACGCGGAAAAACGAGAGCGTTTCCACCGGGTGACGCGCTGCATCGCGGGCACGGTCGTCCTTGCGCAGCGGGTTGGCGGCGGCCAGTTCGAGCAGCGCCTCGCAGCCCTTGCACTGTTCGGTCGGCGCGGCCTTTTCCGCATTGGCCGCGAGCGGCACGGCGACGAGGCCGAGAAGCGAGGACAGAGTCAGCAGGGCGCGGCGCATGGGGCTCTCCATTTGTGGTCGGCGCGAGACTAGCCACACTCCGGGCAATGACAAGCGGGGCACGCATAGCTATCTAACGGCAAAGTGCTTCGACTTGAGGACAGATTAGAGATGGAAACGGCAATCATAGCTGGTGGGTGCTTCTGGTGCACCGAGGCAGTGTTCCGCGATGTGGTCGGCGTGAACAAGGTGGAAAGCGGGTATATCGGCGGCAGCGTGGAAAACCCGACCTACAAGGCTGTATGCTCGGGATCGACCGGCCATGCCGAGGCGATCAGGGTTACATACGATCCGCTCGTGATTACCCTGCCCGAGATCTTCGACGTGTTCCTGGGTACGCATGATCCCTCGCAGCTCAACCGCCAGGGCAACGACGTGGGCACCCAGTATCGCTCGGCGATCTTCCCGCTCGATGATGCGCAGGCCGACGAGGCCCGCGCCGCCATCGCCCGCTGGGACGGCGAACACCCGGGCGAAAAGGCCGTGACAACCATCGAAGGCCCCGCCCCGTGGTATCCGGCCGAAGACTATCACCAGGAATACTGGGACGGCGAAGGCCAGCGCAATCCGTACTGCCTGGCAGTGATCCCCCCCAAGCTGATGAAGCTGCGCAGGAGCTTCCAGAACAAGGTCAAGGGTTGAGCCACGCGCCGTCCCGTCTTGGCACGGGACGGCTGCCTCCCGAAACGCAATCGTTCATAAATCCTGAACGACGCCGCTCACAACTTCTGAGCTGTTCCAGCAAGGGACAGCGGAAAACTCAATCTTCCCAAACGCCGAAGTAACTATACGGAGTTTTTCAACTCAACTATCAATCGAGAAACCGCCCGTGGCCCATTTCCGTACTGTTTCGCTGTCCCTGGCCGCCATCGCCGCCGCGCTCGCCGCCAGCCCGGTACTGGCCGATTCCGCGATGATCGCCGGAACCGACGTGCTGCGGACATGGAACCTCGTGGTGCTGGGCGATCTCACTTCGTCCTCCGAGGTCGAGGGACGCACTTTCGTCGGTGGTAACCTCAACGGCAATTCCTCGAACTACCAGATCCAGCCCATCGCCGCCTCCAGCACCGGTACGCCGGGCCTGACCGTCGTGGGCGATGTCAACGGCGGATCGAAGAACCTCAACAACGGCTCCGGCGCTGTGGTCGGCGGCAGCGTCAACAGCGGCCTCAACCTGAACGGCGCGGCGCAGGCGGTGCTGGTCGGCGGTTCGATCAGCAACACCAACGTCAATCAGAACACGGTAACTTCGGGCCTCGCCGCGAGCGATCCCTCGTTCAGCCAGAACCTCACCCAGCAAAAGAGCCTCATCGAAACCTCGATGACCGGCCTCAGCTACACCATGAGCACGCAGGCCTCGAACAGCGAACTGACCATCACGGGCAACACCGGCACGTTCAACGCCCAGCCCGATGCCAACGGCGTGGCGGTGTTCAACATCTCCTCCGCCGACCTCGACAAGATCGGCGAGATCAAGTTCAACCTCAACGGTGCCGATACCGCAATCGTCAACGTTTCGGGCAGTTCGATCACGCTGAACGACAACTTCCTCGGCGGCACCCAGAACCTGGGCGAACACGTCATCTGGAACTTCCCAAATGCCAAGGACCTGACGCTGACCACGGCATGGGGCGGCTCGGTACTGGCTCCGGGCGCCGCCGCGACGACCGGGAATTACATTCAGGGCTCGGCCGTGTTCGGCAGCCTCATCCAGAACGGTGAGATGCACATCGGAACCTACACCGGCAGCTATACCGCGCCGAGCGATCCGGGCACCTCGACCAGCTCGGGCGGCTCAACGTCGTCTTCGTCGGGCGGTAGCACTGCTGTGCCGGAGCCGGGCGTGTTTGCACTCTTCGCAATCGCGCTGGGCGGGCTGGCGTTCTGGCGTCGTCGGAAGGCCGTTGCGGTTAAGTGAAGGGTAGAAGCAGGGGAGTATAGCCCCCCTGCCCCCCATTACCGTCGTCGTGCGCGCAGCTTTGTAGTGCGCTCACTCAGGGATTTTTGCTTGCGGCGAAGCCGCCTTCCCGCCTCGACGTCGCCTGTGACGCGGAGGCCAGAAATACGGCCTGCGGCGCGGCTAAGTTATCGCAATACGCGCAAAAACGGTGCTGTACACGCAGCCTCGCCAGTACCGGGGTCTGGAGCAATGGCCCCAGGTCTTCCCCTTAGTCCTTAACCCACCGCGCCACGAAGAACCCGTCCAGCCCGCCGACCTCGGCCAGCATCCCCGGATCGGTGCGCAGGAAACCCTCGGCAGTAGGCGCAAGGCCCTCCGGCAGTTCTGCAGCCTCGATAGGCAGAACCGTCAGGCCTGCGGGAGCAGCCTGCTCCTCGCCCTCTGCCGCTTCCAGCGAACATACTGCATAGATCAGCCGTCCGCCCGGCTTGAGCCAACCTGCGGCGCGTTCCAGCAATCTCGCCTGAAGCTCCGCCATCTCGTCGATCTGGCGCGGGGAGATACGGTGCAGGACGTCCGGGTGGCGGCGCGCGGTGCCGGTTGCCGTGCAGGGAGCGTCGAGCAGGATCGCGTCGAACTTCTCCTCCGGCTCCCAAGTCAGCGCATCGGCCAGCACCACTTCGGCTTCGAGCATCGTCCGCTTGAGGTTGTCGCCGAGGCGCTCGAGACGGCGCTTGGCGTTGTCCAGCGCGGTGACCTGCCAGCCTTGCGCTGCAAGCTGCATGGTCTTGCCGCCGGGCGCAGCACAGAGATCGAGAACGCGCTTGCCCTCGCCGGGGCCCAGCAGCCTTGCGGGCAGGCTGGCGGCGAGATCCTGCACCCACCATGCGCCGTCTCGGAAACCGGGCAGCAGGTCGATCGCGGATCCGCGCGGGAGACGAAGATGGCCAGGCATCAGCGAGACGCCGCCCATCCGCTCTGCCCATTCGGCGGTTTCGGCCGGGTTACGCAGAGCGATGTCGAGCTGCGGCGGCTCCACCAGACCGGCGGCAATGGCGTCGGCCCGCTCGCCCCAGCGCGTCGCAGCAGCTTCGGGAAGAGTTGGAACGGCGGGAAGCCTGGCCTCACGCTTCATCAGGGTGGAGAAGACACCGTGGGCCAGACGGCGCGGGCCGCCCATGAGCAGAGGCAGGCCGGTGGCGATCACCGCGTGGGGTGGGGTCTCCAGCCGCAGCACCTGCGCCAGCATGATCTGCAACACCGCGCGGGCCTTGGCATCTTCGGCCAACGCCATCTTGGTGGCGGAATCGATCAGCGTGTCGAGATCCTGCCGCCAGCGCAACGCCTCGCCGGCAATGGCGCGGGCAAGCGCGCGATCGGCGTCGCCGCGCACTTTGGCGAGGGCACCGCCCGCCGCCTGGTCGAGCGTTTCGCCCCTGCGCAGAACGGCATCGATAAGGTGAAGCGCGGCGCGGCGCGCCGGAAGGCCGGGAATGTCCATCGCGGGCCCCTATACCGGATTGCATTTTTCCGCCAGCGTCGCCACATGGCAAGTATGATCAAGCGCGCAACCCAACGTCCCGAAGGCTTCTCCAAGCCCGCCCACTGGACGAACGAGCCCGCGCCGAGGCCGGCGCAATTCAAGGACGGCGAAGACCCGGACGGTCTTTCGCCCACCCGTTATGGGGATTGGGTGCGTAACGGGGTTGCCGTCGATTTCTGAAGATTAGGGGAAGGCTTGGGGCATTGCCCCAGCCCCCCCTTTACTAGCGTCACCGAGCGTGGCCCAGAGACGATATTCCCTTGTTGCCGCAGGCTATGAACGGCCTCCCGGCGAGAAGTGAGCGCAAAAACGCCCCTTCACGCGCAACCTCTAAAATCCCGGGGTCTGGGGCAATGCCCCCAGTTCTTCCCCCCTCAACCTACTGCTGTTCCCGCTTCCATCCACCGCCAAGCGCCAGGAACACCGCGATCTGGTCATCCACGACCGCCGCCTCCGCCGCTGCGTGACTGACTTCAGCGGTAGCCAGACTTCCCTGCGCACTCAGCAGATCAAGGAAGTCCCCGCGTCCGAAGCGGAAGAGCTTGCCCGCCTGCCCTGCCGAAACTTCGGCGCTATCCCGCGCACGGCCAAGGGCTGCTGCCCGGTCACGGTCGCGGGCGTAAGTTTCCATCGAACTTTCCGCCTCGCGCAGCGCCTTCAGCACCGTACCGTCGAAAGTGGCGAGGTCGGCCCGGACTTTCGCCTCGGCCTGGTCGATCCGGGCGCGGACGACCGGACGATTGGGGAACGACCAGCTCAGAAGCGGGCCCAGACTGAAGCCGAAGCTGCTGCCTTTGCCGATATCTTCCAGCGGGCCCGCCAGGCCCAGTGAGCCGCCGAGGCTGACTTGCGGATATAGGTCCGCCACGGCAACTCCGATTCGCGCGGTATCGCCTGCGATGGTGCGTTCGGCCTGCCGGATATCGGCGCGGCGCCGGATCAGCGCAGCGCCGTCCTCAACCGGAAGGCCTCCAGCGAGGCGGGGCAACGTTGCGCAGTCCGCCACTTCGCGCGGGTACTCCGCCGGGGGACGACCAAGCAGCGTGGCGAGCAGGTAAAGCCCGTTCTGGCGCGTTGCCAAGAAAATCGGAAGGGCAGCCGCGCTGGCATCGACAGCAGCGGCGGCGCGGCTGACGTCGAACGCGGTGCCGCGTCCACCGCGTTGCAGGCGGCGCGTCGCGTCGAGTGTCTGGCCCTGCAGCTGCACAACCTTGCGTGTCACTGCGAGCTGGTAGTTGGCGGCGCAGACATCTGCATAGGCCTTTGTCGCCGCTCCCGCCACGCTCACTCGCACGGCGTCACGCGCGGCTTCCACTGCCGCCCGGTCGCCTTCGCTTGCCTCGATGGCGCGGCGCAACTTGCCGCGCAGGTCGAGCGGATAGCTGAGCGCCAGCCCGAGGTTATCGGTGACGATCCCTGGCAGCGGCCCGCCGGTCTGAGACTGCCGGGCCACGTCTACCGCGCCGGACAGCGAAGTCGTCAGCGCGCGGCCACCTTCCGCCTCGCGCACGATCGCTTCGGCGCGCTCGAGGTTGGCATCGGCGACGCGCAGGTCGGTATTGGCGGCGAGAGCCTGTTCGACCAGCGTATCGAGGCGCGAATCGTCGTAGAGGCTCCACCAGCGGTCGGGCAGCGGGGCCTGCGCGAAGGCCGGATCATTGCCCGAGACGAAGTCGCCCTGTGCGGAAGGATTCGTCGCCGCGGAATGCTCGGGCGCGTGGTAGTCTGGCCCGGCGGTAGCGCAGGCGGACAGCGCCAGCGCCATGGCCGCAGCCGAGAGGTAGCGCGAGGCGGCCATCACTTCGCCTCCTGCGCCGCCGGTTTAGCGGTCGGGTTTGTCGCCGGCTTCGCCCCCTGGTCAGGATGCTCCACGGTCACCGTCGCGGTGCGGCCCAGGATCAGTCTTATGTTCTTGGGAACGTGGGTCAGCTTTACGCGGACCGGGATGCGCTGGGCAAGGCGTACCCACGAGAAGGTCGCCGCGACGTTGGGCAGGAGGTTGCCCGAAACGCTTCGGCTATCGTCGTTGATGCCCGCCGCGATGCTTTCGACCCTCCCATGCAGGGCTTCGCTTTCACCCATGAGGTGGACGATAACGGGGGCTCCGACGTGGATCATCGGCAGCTTGGTTTCCTCGAAGTAGCCTTCGACGCGGATCGAATCGTCGTCGACAAGGGCCATCGCCTGATTGCCTGCGCCGAGATAGTCGCCGGGGTGCAGGTCGAGGTTGGTGACCGTTCCGTTGACCGAGGCATGGACCTGCGTGCGCGAGAGGTTGAGCTTTGCGCCGTCCAGCGCGCTCTCGGCCTCGGCCAGCGCGGCTCGGGCGGTGGCGACGCGGGCGACGTTCTGCTCATGCGTTTCGGTGGCCACGAGATCGCGCAGCGCAAGGTCGCGCGAGGCTTCACGGCCCGCCTGCCCCAGCGTCGCCTTCGCGCTCGCCACGCCAGCCTCGGCCTGTTCGACGGCCAGCGAATAGCGCGGACGGTCGATGACGAACAGGAGGTCGCCGGCCTTCACCGTCTGGTTGTCGCGCACCGCCACCGACGTGACGAGGCCGCCGATATCGGGCGTCACGCGCACCACGTCGGCCCGCACACGGCCGTCGCGGGTCCAGGGGCTGCGTTCGTAGTGGTTCCACATCCAGAACGCGATAAAAGCGGCCAGGACGACGATGACGATGGTAGCGGCGCTGCGGCCGATCGCGGGAAGCAGGTTCTTCATGGATGGAGACCGATGTGGGGGGCGATGAGGGAAAGCGCGCCGAGGACCATGATGTAGATGCACAGGTCGACGAGAGCGCGATAGGCGACGAAACGGTAGAGGCCAGCGACGTTGATGAAGCGCAGAAGCGTCATCGTCAGCACCGTGGCGATCACCGCAAGGAGCAGGATGGTGGGCATGAACACGCCCCCAATGGATACTTCGCCGTTCATGGCAGGCCTTTCAGCGCGGCGGCGTCGGGAAACAGGTTACGGCGCAGGGATACGAGCGCGAGCGCGGCCTGGCGGCGCACGGCACGATCCTCGTCGGCCACGAAGAGGTTGAGCGCCTTGTCGATATCGTCCAGCAGCTCGGGATCGGCGGGAGCACGTTCCTCGGGCTCCATGCGGCGATAGTAGGCGCCGACTTCGCTCAGGACGCTGGTGAGCGTTCCAGTGCGCGCGGCAGGAAGATCGAGCCGCAGCTGGCGCAGCTCGCCGATGGCGACGCCGGTACGAAGATCGCGCAGCACATCGTAGAGCGGCTCGCCGGGCTGTTTGCCACTCAGCGCAAGACGCGGAGAGAGCACGGCGATCCGGTCCAGCATACGGTTGATCCAACCGCGCACATCGGGCGGGGCCATCACATTGCTGCGCTCGGCTATGTCGCGCCAGCCTGCACGCAGGGTTCGGCGTATCGCGTGCTCCAGCCCGGCTGTCTGCAGCAAACGGCACATGACTATGGCGAACAGCGTTCCGGTAAGCTGGGCCAGTGCGCCATTGGCGAAGCTCACGAAATTGTCGTTGTACTTCACCGCGATGATGAACGGGCTGCCCATGCCCAGCAGCACGGGCAGCGCAACGCCGGCGAAGCGCGGCGAATGCATCAGCGAACCTAGCACCAGCAATGCCGGGGCAAGGGTCAGCGCCAATCCGGGGAAGCCGACCACTCTGGGCAGAATCGCAAAGGCGTATATGAACCCGATGATGGTCGCGATGAGAGTGCCCCAGAAGAACAGGCGCAGCGGCAGCACCGGATTGTCCATGGCCGAGAACAGCGCGAGGAAAACGCCGGCAAGCATCACGGCGGTGGCGCCGTCGTTCCAGCCGCTGCCGATCCACAGCACACTACCCAGAATAATGGTAACCGCCGCCCCTACCCCGCCGCGCAGGGCGCCCTCGAAGTCGCGGTGCACTTCGCGGTTGCGGCGGCCTTCGAGCAGGCGCGGAATACGGACGGACACCGGCCTGCGATCATGCGTGTTGAGCTGCTCGGCAAGGTCGCGGCAATCGAGGTGGGCGTCGATCAGGCTGGAGAGACGCGCGCCCAGGCTGAGCTGGAGCAGGTCGTCCCATTCAGTCTCGGCGCTCACTTCAGGTTCCAACACCAGGCAGCGGGCCTTGAGGCTCAACGCCTCTGCTTCCCGAGGTTCTCGCGGGCCCTCGATGGCGTCGAGCCAGGCGCGGGTGTCGGCGAGCAGCGCCACGGCAGCATCGGGCAGACCATCTCGCTCCCGAAGTGCCGCGATGCGGTCCGCCACGGCAGCGCCCAGCGGCATGAGCAGCGAAAGCTGATCCTGCAACGCGCGAACCGTGCGCACGCGCGGAGCGGTGCGGCTGGTCTCATACGGCAGGTGGATGGACAGGTTGTGCAGTTCGGTAACGTCCTGCGCAAGGCGGCGACGTTCCGCCTCGATTGCAGGATTAGGTTCCACGTCGAGCGAGTCGCGGCTCCAGCGCTCGGCATCGCGCAGCATCATGTCAACGCGGCCGAGCAGGAAGGTGGAGACCGATTTGGGGAACACCACGCCGTGCATCAGGCTGGAGCACAGGATGCCGATGACGATTTCCTGCACACGCAGCGAAGCGTCGGTGAAGATTTCACCGGGGGTGTTCACGGCCGGCAATACGATCAGCACCGCGGTATAGCCTGCCAGCACGAAAGCATAGCCGCGCGGCGTGCGGTCAAGAAGCGAAACGAAGACGCAAAGCCCCAGCCACGATGCGATCGCCAGCGTCAGCAGTTCCGGGCTATGCGAGAGCGGCGGCACTATGATCACTGCCATAGTCGCCCCGACGAACGTGCCGATGACACGGAACAGCGCCTTCGAGATCACCGCCCCCGCCAGAGGCGCGGCGATGATGTAAGAGGTGAGGAATGACCAGTAAGGCCGCTCCAGCCCGATCGAAAAGGAAATGTAGGTTGCCAGAATGGCCGCCGCGAGCGCCTTGAGCGAGAACAGCGCCGCCGGAACGCCCCAGCGTTGGGCCACCGCGCTGTTCATGGCCGGCTCCGCATCTCGGCCGCACGTTCGGATACGATGCCGAGCAGCCGCACCGCCGCTTCGAGTTCTTCGTCGGGAACACCCTGAAGAAGTTCGACTCGCAGTTCGATAAGCCGCTTGTCAGCCTTACGCGCCAGCTCCTTGCCTTCTGGGGTAAGGTGCAGGCGATTGGCGCGGCGATCCTCCTCATCGGGCCGACGTTCGACCAGGCCGCCACGCTCCAGCTGTTGCATGGTCCGCACCAGCGAGGCTTCGGTTATGCCGATCGCGCGGGCCAGATCGCCTTGCCGCGCGCCCTTTCCCAGCCGTTCGAGATGCACGAGCGCCCAGCCCGCAGAATTCGAAATCGCCAGCGAGCCGAGAATGCGGTCGGCCAGCTGCAACCACGCGCGCGAAACAGGGCTCAGCTGCGTGGCGAATTCGTGGGAAAGGGTGATTCGGTCGGTCATGGGAGAGGTTAGTTAGGCTCCTAACTATCCATCGGCAACACGGGCTGTTTTGCGTTTTACGAACCAGCAATGCCGGAAAGTGCAATTTGTGCAAGCTGTATGTTGAGACTGGATTTCAAACGCTTTCGCCGTCGATTTTATCGAGGGATGGGATGGCCTTTCCCTAGGGCATTATCTCGATCACAGTGCCTTCTGCGGTCGCCCCCCACAAGGCCTCGATCTCTTCGTCCGACACCGCGATGCAGCCGTCGGTCCAGTCACCCGGCACCCGCCCCTCGCCCCACGAATTGGGCTGACCGTGGATCATGATCATGCCGCCCGCCGGGCGGCCATGCGCGGCGGCATAAGCCCTGTCCGCGGCATTAGGATAGGAGATGTGAAGCGAGAGATGGTAGGCGCTTCGGGGATTGGCCCAGTCGATCTGGTAGCGTCCCTCGGGGGTACGCTCGTCGCCTTCGAAGCGCTTGGGGCCAACGGGTTCGTCGCCAAGCTGGATATGCTCGATGACGTGGACGAGCCGTCCGTCGGCGTAGAGTTCCATGATCCGCGCCGCCTTGCGCACGCGGATCATGTCAATTTCGGGTAGCGTGAGCGGGGCCGGTGCCTGAGCTTCCGCCCCGCCTGCACCGAAAAGCAGCAGCAGCGGGGCGAACTTAGTCACGCCCCGCATCGCCGTCAGTCCGCGAAGGGGTCGCGCACGAGGATCGTATCCTCGCGCTCGGGGCTGGTCGAAACCAGCGCCACCGGGGTTTCGATCAGTTCCTGCACGCGCTGGATGTACTTGATCGCCTGCGCCGGCAGGTCAGCCCAGGAACGGGCGCCGGCGGTAGTGCCGAGCCAGCCGTCCATTTCCTCGTAGATCGGCTCAACGGCCGCCTGGTCGGCGGCGTGGCTGGGGTAATAGTCCATTACCTTGGCAGTGCCGTCCGGGCCGCGCAGGCGGTAGCCGATGCAGATCTTCACCTTCTCGAACCCGTCGAGAACGTCGAGCTTGGTCAGCGCGATGCCGGTAACGCCCGAGATGGCGCAGGACTGGCGCGTCAGCACCGCGTCGAACCAGCCGCAGCGGCGCTTGCGCCCGGTCACGGTGCCGAATTCATGGCCGCGCTCACCCAGGCGCTGGCCGGTCTCGTCCTCCAGCTCGGTGGGGAACGGACCCGAACCGACGCGGGTGGTGTAAGCCTTGACGATGCCCAGTACGAAGCCGGTCGCCGAAGGGCCAAGGCCCGAACCGCTGGCCGCCGTGCCCGAAACCGTGTTCGAGCTGGTGACGAAGGGATAAGTCCCGTGGTCGACGTCGAGCAGGACGCCCTGCGCGCCTTCGAAGAGGATGCGCGCACCGGCCTTCTTGACCTTGTTCAGGCGGCGCCAGACCGGCTCGGCGAACTGCAGCACGAAAGGCGCGATCTCACGCAGTTCGTTCAGCAGGGCCTCGCGATCGATCGGCGGCTGGCCGAAACCGGCGCGCAGTGCGTCGTGGTGAGCGCAGAGACGGTCAAGCTGCGGCTCCATCGCATCGAGGTGAGCCAGATCGCAGACGCGCAGCGCGCGGCGGCCAACCTTGTCCTCGTAGGCCGGACCAATGCCGCGCCCAGTGGTGCCAATCTTGCCGGCGCCTGCAGCTGCCTCGCGCAGACCATCCAGCTCGCGGTGGACGGGCAGGATCAGCGGACAGTTGTCGGCGATGGCGAAGTTCTCGGCGTTGATCTCGACGCCCTGCCCGCGAAGCTTCTCGACTTCGGATTTGAGGTGCCAGGGATCCAGCACCACACCGTTGCCGATGATCGACAGCGTGCCCGTCACGATGCCCGAAGGCAGGAGCGAGAGCTTGTAGACCTGCTCGCCCACGACGAGTGTATGGCCGGCGTTATGGCCGCCCTGGAAGCGGACCACGGCGTCTGCCCGGCTTGCCAGCCAGTCGACGATCTTGCCCTTGCCCTCATCGCCCCACTGGGCGCCGATCACGGTTACGTTGGCCAACGTTTCACGCTTTCACTGCTGTTTGAAAATACCGCCGCGCCCTAGGGGAAGCGGCGGACAAGAGCAAGGCGCGGGATCGTAATATGGCAGAATGATTGCAGCATTACCCTTCGCGACAATCCCGTTGTTGCGCGAAAAGGCGCTTCGATGCGATCCTCCGGGTGCCGAAAAATCGCGAAAAGACAGGATGATCAGCGTGATGAAACTGTTTCGAGCCGCCCTTGCATACGCTTGCCTGATCGCCCTTCCGGCAACCGCGGATCCCTTCCCGCAGCGGCCCGAACCCAGCGCAGTGACGATACATTACGGCGAGGATCCGCTTCAGGACCTCGACTTCTGGCGCGCCGTCGGGTTCCAAAAGGCCGCATCGCTGGTCCTTTTCGTCCATGGCGGCGGCTGGAAACGGGGCAGCAAGGACAACGCCACCGGCCGCTTCAAGGCGCCGCACTTCACCGCAGAAGGCTATGCGTTTGCCAGCATCGATTACCGGCTGGTGCCCGAGGCCACGGTAGAACAGCAGGCGCAGGACGTGGCGGATGCACTGGCCGCGCTGCTTGCCCAGGCGGATTCGCTGGGCATCGCGCGCGGCAAGGTGGTGCTCATGGGGCACAGTGCAGGTGCGCATCTCGTGGCATTGGTCGGGACCGATCCGCGCTATCTAAGCAAGGCCGGTCTTTCCTATGCCGATATTCGCGGCGTGATTGCCGTCGACGGTGCCGCCTACGACGTGCCTGCACAAATGACCGAACGGTCGCCGATTATGGGGCGGACCTATGCTCAGGCTTTCGGCCCCGACCCCGCTCGCCAGCGCGCACTTTCCCCCACGCTTCAGGCAGCGGCGGCCAATGCGCCCGCGTTCCTGCTGCTGCATGTCCAGCGCCCCGACGGCATTCGGCAGGCGCAGGCGCTCGAAACAGCACTGCGCAAGGCCGGGACTGCGGTGGAGCGTGAGAGTTTCGCCGGAAAGGGCCTGCAGGGCCACATGGAGATCAACCGCAATCTGGGCGACCCGGCCTATCCCGCTACGGCCTCTGTCGACCGATGGCTGGCGCGGGTGTTTCGCTGAAATGCCGCCTCGCCCGGGACCGCATCCGGAGCGAGGTACGGCAGACCTCAGACGGCCACGGCGTCGCCGCCTTCGAGGCGGTGCGAGCAGCCAAGCGCAATCGCGTCGTCCTGCTCGCTCAGCGCCGCCACGGTGACCCAGCCGATCGCCCGCTGGCGCGCGGCAACGTCACGGTCATGACCGAGCGGGAGGAACAGACGGCGCTCCTCGTCCGCGCCGGCGACAAGCGCCTCGATCAACCGATCGGGATAGAGCGAAAAACCGGTCGCCGGTTCCGGGTCCAGCCCGGCCCCGCCGAGAATCGCATAAGTGCCGCCGCGGCCCATGCTGCCGGGAATGCCATCGGCGTAGATCATGAAACCGAACCACGACTGATACTCGAACCCATGGCGTTCCGACGGGTCGAGCGTAAGGCGCGCCTTGTCGCCCACGCGTGCGGCGATGGCGCGAAGGCCGGCGATCCGGCTGGCCAGCACGCCGTTCACATCGAACGCAGAAAGGCGCTCGATCGCGGTCTCGAACGGGCCGACGGCATAAAGCAACGGCAGATACGTTTCGCCGCCTGCGTCAACCAGCCCGCCTGCGTCCTTCGAATCGAGCATCCGGCGCACTGCCTCGATGTTCGCGGCGGGAAGCGGCAGGGCCTCGGCGCTGAGAGTGTCGACGAGGTCGGGCAGCGTGAAGTCCACCGAAACCCCGGTGGCGCCAGCGGCGCGCAGGGTCTCGATCGCCAGTTCGACGATTTCGGCAACGGCGTCGATCGAATCGGTGCCGATAAGTTCCGCGCCCAGCTGCAACCGCTCACGCGCGGGATCGAGCCCATCGCCCTTCACGGTGACAACCTGCCCGGAATAGGAGAGGCGCAGCGGACGCGGGGCCTGCGCAAGGCCGGTGGCGGCAATGCGCGCCACTTGCGCGGTGATGTCCGAACGCAGGGCCAGGAGCCGCAGCGAAGCGGGGTCCATGAAGCGGAACATCCGGCGCACCTGCACACCGGCCATACGGCTGGCCAGCGCCTTCTCGAATTCGAGCACCGGCGTCTCGACCCGCGCATAGCCGTGGCTTGCCAGCACATCGTGCGCGGCGCGGCGCACGGTCTGCGAGGCCCATGCCTGCTGCGGAAGTCGGTCGCCCAGTCCCTCGGGCAGAAGATCGCGGTCGTTTTCCTGCATAATGCGCGCGCCCTTAGCGGGATGGTGCGGGAATGTCGAATGGGTTGGCGCATGGCCCTGGCGTAAAGGGCCATGCGCAGCGCCGCTCCCGCCGCGATCAGGCCAGCTGGTTGCCCAGCCCCGCCGCGTGCTTCGCCGCGATCCAGCCGAAGGTCATCGACGGGCCCACGCTCGCCCCGGCGCCCGGATATACCCGGCCCATCGGCGAGGCCGTGGTGACACCGCAGGCATAGAGGCCCTCGATGGCCGAACCATCCTCACGCAACACGCGCGAATCGCAGTCGCAGACCACGCCGCCATATGTGCCCACATCGCCGGGAACGATGGGAATGGCATAGAACGGCCCCTTCTCGATCGTGCCCATGCACTGGTTCGGGCCGTCCTTGAAAAAGGGATCGCCCAGCCAGTTGTCATAGGCGCGCACGCCGCGCTGGAAATCCTCGTCCCGCCCGCCGCGCACGAACCCGTTCCAGCGATCGACCGTCCCCTTGAGCGCATCGGCCGGCACGTCGATCAACGCACCCAAAGCCTCGACCGTATCGGCGCGGCGCATCCAGCCCGAGGCAAGCCACTGAGCCATGTTCTTCTTGGCAGTGCCTTTTCCGGCGACGGCATATTCGTCCATGTACTGCTGATCCATGATCGCCCAGCTGGGGATCGCGGGCACGGCGCGGTTGCGCACCAGCATATTCTCGCAGAACTCTTCGTAGGAGCCGCCCTCGTTCATGTAACGAACGCCGGTCTGGTCAACCTGGATCGCGTGGGGCTTGCCGGTCGTGCTCTGGGTGCCAGGCTTGACGTAGTCGGTATCCCAGCCGGGGGCCTCGCTCATCTGGAAGCCGACCATCTGGTCCATCTGCGCCAGCCGCGCGCCCTTTGCGGCTAGTTCGACATGCATGTCGCCGGTATCGCTCTCGATCCCGTTGGACCACTTCGACTGCGTGCCCGGCATGTACCGATCGCGCATGGCCTGGTTCATCGAGAAGCCGCCCGCATTCATCAGCACGCCCAGCTTCGCCCCGACACGCCAGGGCTTGCCGTCCCGGACGGTGACGACGCCCGCCGCCCGGTCACCGTCCATGATGACTTCGCTGACGGGAGATTCGGTGCGGATCTGCGCCGCCTCTTTCTCCAGCACGGCCTTGAGCATCCGCCCCTGCAGCGCAGCGCCGGCAGTGACCCAGTGCTTGCCGGTCAGCTTGCCGGCGACGACCTTGAGCGCGATCTTGAAGAACATCCGCTTGATCGCCCAGGAATGCTTCATGAACGGCAGCTTCATCCCGTCATCGAGCCGGACGGGAACTTCGAGGAAGCCCTGCCGCAGCTTCGGCGCCCATTCCTTGCCGAGCTGCTTCTTGTCGAACGGCAGCGCGGTGACGGTGCGGCTGGTTTTCACGCCGCCGGGAAGCTCGTCGTAGTAATCGGGCCAGAAGGTCGATCCGCGCTCCATCTGCACACCCTGCGCTACGATGAAGTCAAGCATCTTAGGCGCTTCGACCGCATATGTACGGCGGCGCGCGGGGCTGGTGCCGGGCGAATCCGGGCCATCGGGAACCACTGCGTCGAGATACTGGCAGGCCTTTTCGAGGCTGTCCTCGCCGGGATCCATGAAACGGTTGCCGGGAATCCACATGACCCCGCCCGACTTGCAGGTAGTGCCGCCCACCCACGGCGCCTTTTCGAGGATAACGACGGACTTGCCCGCCTGCTTCATCAACAGCGCGGAGGACATCGAACCTGCACCGCTGCCCACGACCACCCAGTCGAAAGTCTCGTCGAACTGCGTCATCGTAGCTGCTCCTCTCATACGTCATGCTGCGCTGCTGCGCATGCGTTCAACACGGGGGTAGATCGGACTTCGCCGGCTTTGGCAACGCCGCGCACGCCTGCGGGTGCAGGTTTCGCCGGAGCGAAGGATTACACCTGCTTTCGCGTTTTCATGTGGCCTTGCAAGGCCGCCTGCCTATGAGATGGACCGAAAGAGAGGGAGACCCGCCGCAATGACCGAGACCGTGCCCGCCCTGCCCGTTTTGAGCACCATCACCATGGCCCGCGAAGGGCGGCTGCTACGCATCACCCTCAACCGGCCCGAGGCGCTGAATGCGGTGAACCTGGCGCTGCACGACGACCTGGCCGAGGCGATGTGGTTCGCGCAGGTCGACACCGGCTCAGACGTCATCGTGCTGACCGGTGCAGGGCGCGCGTTCTCCGCAGGGGGCGACCTCGGCCATATCGAGCACAATGCGAGGAACCCGCACCTGTTCGACCACGAGACGCGCGTAGCCAAGCGCATCGTCTCGACCCTGCTCGATATTGATAAGCCGGTGGTGTGCCGGATGAATGGCCATGCGGTGGGGCTCGGCGCGACGCTGGCCCTGCTGTGCGACGTGATCTTCGCGGCCGAGGGCGCCAAGATCGGCGATCCGCATGTCGGCCTCGGCCTTGTGGCGGGGGATGGCGGGGCAGTGATCTGGGCCCAGCGCATCGGCCTGACGCGGGCAAAGGAATACCTGCTGACCGGCGACCTGCTCACCGCAAGCAAGGCGGCCGAGATCGGCCTGGTCAACCACTGCGTCCCGCTGGAAGAACTGGACGCGCGGGTCGACGCCTTCTGCGCAAGGCTTCTGAACGGCGCGACGGTCGCCATCCGCGCGACCAAGATTCTCACCAACATCGAACTCAAGCGGCTGGCGACGGCGCTGATGGACGCAGGCATCGCCTACGAAAGCGTCTCGGTGCGCAGCGCGGACCACCTCGAGGGCATCCAGGCGCTGAAGGAGAAGCGACCGCCGAAATTCATCGGGCGGTGACACGCGGCCTCTGCGGCGAGGGTAGCGATCAAGCCACCTTCAGCCGCCGACGCATCGCCGCTTCGTCCATCATCGGCTGGCCGCGTAAATGGCCAAGGCGCACCCCGGTGCACGTCATCTTGAAGTGGGTGAATTCCTCGTACCAGCCAAGGCCCTGCGCCGACTTGCCGCTGACCTGCTCCCACAAGGCCACCGTTTCGTCCCGCGTTCCCATACCCTCGAGGTAAGCGCCGTGGGTTGAACTGCGCCCGTGCATCGTCTCGGCAAGCGTGCAGAACCACGCAAGATCATGGAGCGCACCGCCCAACGAAGGCTGCTCCCAATCCATCACCGCGACGACGCGGAAGTCCTCGTCGAACATCATGTTGCCGATCCGCGCATCGCCCCAGACAAGCCCCGCCGGATCATCCACCGGCCATTTCGATTTCAGCCGCGCCAGCGCATCGCGCAGTACCGGCTGCGGCGCCGTTTCCTCCAGCCAGCCGGTGAAACGCTGGTACTTGTCCCATTCCTGCGCCAGCCCCTGCTCCGCGCCGAGCGGGCCCTTGAGGAAGTCCACATTTTCCACCGGGACGCGCTGGATCAGGGCAAGCTGCTCCACCGCCCCCTGCCACAGGGTCCGCCTCTGCACGGGCGAGGCATCCCGCAGCCAGCCTTCACGCGCATAGGGCGGGATCGAGACGGGGACGCGGCCCTGCTTTTTCTCCATGACGAAGAAAGCATTGCCCAGCAGCAGCGGGTCTTCCTCGAACCATAGCGGCCGGGCCACGCGCACTTCGCCTTGCTCGGCCAGCATCTTCATCACCCGGTATTGCTCGTCGAACAGGGTGTCCGGGAAGACGGTGAAGCTACGGGGCTTGATACGCAGGACGCAGCCCTGTGCATGGTCTCGCCCGCCTTCGCTCCACTGCGCGTCGAACAGGATCGTCTCATGGCTCTGCCCGGCACCGCGCGGATAGGCCAGATTGGTTATCGCAATGCCGCTGGCACTGGGGAGCCTGCCCGAGAGCCAGTGTGCCAGCCGTCCTGCCAGTTCCTCAAGATCCCGCGTTTCCGGGGCAACGATCACATCGGACAAGGCCACTCTCCCGTTCGTTCGCTAACGCCGCCCTGTCGACTTTTTACCGAGGTTCGGAATAGCGAATTTATTTTCGCTTATTTGATAAAGCTGCAACAAGGCGTGGTCAAGCGAGGTGCACCTCGCCCTGGCGGCATTTTCAGCGGGAGAAGCAGTGGTTCAGGCGGTTTCCGCGCGACCGGAGATGAAGCCAGAGATACGCTCGCAGCTCTGGGCAAGACGGCGGCCCGCAGCTGTAACAGCCTCGCCGGTCATCGCGCCGTGGAAGCCGGCTATGACCAGCGCCATCATGACCCGGCCCCGGCTATCATAGATCGGCGCCATCACCGCAGTCAGCGGATATGTGCTTGCGCCGTCGATCTCGACGAGCGGGACCACCGGGGGATCTTCGGTGCCGACCGGCATGCCGACGCTTTCGGCAACGCCTGGACGGCGGATCAGCGCGGCAAAGCCCTCGGTGCGCACAAATTCCAGCCCGGCACGATACTGCACGATCTGGTCGGGGCCCAGCGGCGCGTCCGCGCGCCCGGCCCATGCGTCGGCATCGCGGGGAGAGCGGGCGAAGAAGGTAATCGCCTGTATCCAGCGCAGCGGCATGCGTGTGCCCAGCGGCACCGGATACCCGATGTGGCTGAGCGAGGCCGCGCGCTCGCGCAGATGGATCACGTCACCTTCGAGGAAATAGGCACCGCACACCACATCGAATTCATCGGCAAGGCTGCGCATTTCCGGCTGCGCCACCTGCAAAGGCGAGAAGTGGTCCGCCGCCGTGCGCCCGATCGCGGCAAGCGCCGGGCCGAGCACGTAAGTCTTGTCGGTGGTCCGGTAGAGATAGCCTACCTCGACAAGCCCGGTCAGCAGCGCATGGCAAGTCGCCCGGCTCAATTTCAGCGCGCGGACAAGGTCGGTAAGCGCGAAAGCCTGTCCGGGGTGGTCGGCGATGAAGTTGAGGATGGCCGCCACGCGGGCGACACCGGGAGAGGAACGCGACATGGGCACTTTCGCTATTTCGAATAGCCGGGCCTACGGACAATTCCCCCGGTTCGTCAATAGACACGCCCGCAAATCGCAGCGACCTCAGGTGCGTCCCAACCGCTCCTCCATCATCCGTGCCACCTCGCGCCGGGCGACCTTGTTGGAGTGGAGCAGCGGCACCTCCTCGCGCGTCAGTTCGGCATAGGCCCGCGGCACCTTGTAGCTCGACAGGCGGCGGCGCAGTTCGGCTTCGATAGCCGCGAAATCCAGCACGGCATCCTCTCGCGGCACCACGGCGGCAACCAGCAGTGCGCCGCGCTCCTTGTCGGGAATGCCCACGACATAGGCGCTGTGGACACCCGGCAGCGACTGCAGTTCCATCTCCACTTCTGCCGGAGAAACGTTGGAACTGGCGACCTTTATCATATCCCCCCCGCGCCCGGCGAAGTGGACGCGGCGGCCTTCAGCGCGCTCCTCCACCGTGCACATGTCGCCGGTGCGGTAGTAGCCATCAGGGGTATAGTGTTCGGCCCGCTCGATCTTGTGAAGGCCGCTGGCGACGGGGTATCCGCGCACCTGCATCTCGCCCGCTTCCCCTGGTGCGGCAGGGCGGTTCCCGGCATCGGCGATACGGATTTCATAACCGGGCGCAAAGTGGTCCATCGGCGCGCAGACCGGGTATCCCGGCGCGCGAAAATCGTCGCCCCAGGAATAGGGACCGAGCGTCTCGCTCATCCCCAGCCCCCACCACGGCCTGGGGCCACGGATCAGGGCGAGGTCTTCTTCCGCCAGCACGCTGCCCATGGCAAAGCGGCTGTTCGACAAGGTCCGCTCGGTACAGACGACAACCGCGCCGGCCTCAAGCCCTGGGACGAGGTACATCATCAGTCCGCCCACCCAGAACATCGGCAAGAGGCACGGCACGCGCTTGCCGGGAACATGGCCCATCATCTCGCGCATCGTGTGGCTGCGAAAACAGACCGGGCCATGGCCATGGCGCACGCCCTTGGGCAGCGCCATGGAGCCGGACGTGTAGATTTCCACCATCTGGTCGGTGGGGTGCACTTCGCTCTCGACCTCGCGCAGCAGCTCATCCGTCACGCTGGCGGCGGCATCGGTGAGGAACGCGGGCGAGGCGATGCACGGCGGCAGGCCCTCCCCGTCGGACACGATCCAGCGCAGGTACGGCGCCCGCGCCAGGCGCAGCGAACCGCTTTCCTGCCCCGCCAGTTCGGGCAGCGCGTCGAGAATGCGCTCGGCGTAATCCTTGCCCAGCATCGTGCGCTGCACGGCGAGGCCCTGGACGTCGGACTGGCGCAGCACCCGCACCAGTTCGTTCGCACGGATCATCGTGCTGATCGGTACTGCAATCGCGCCTATCCGGCTGATCGCGGCGAGCATCACAGCAAAGTCCGGCCCGTTGCCATGGATGAACCCGACCCGCGTGCCCTTGCCGGTCCCCCGCGCCAGAAGACCACGCGCGATGAGCGCCGAGCGTTCATCGAGTTCGCGGTAAGTGAGCGAAGAGACGATTTCCTCGCCGTCTTCCAGCACCACGGCGACGGCGTCTGCGTAAGCGGCCGATGCGGCGCGAATGAGCTGGGCGAACGTGCAGGCCTCGCCGGGAGCCGGGGGGTGCGCAATTACGGCTGGCGCTGTATCGCTGCTCACTTCTGCCTCTCCAGACATAATTCGCTATTTCAAATGTAATGTCGCTATTGAGGAAAGTTCGGGATGTGCGCAACAGACCTCGGCCATGTTAGCCGATCCCCAGGTTGAATACCGCCACGGCGGATCGCGGCCAAATATTCGAACCTAGCTTTCCGCGAACGTATAGGGCTGCGCAGCCCTGCGGTAGTCGTCGGCCAACACGTCGCGGCCAATGGGAGGGACCGAGCGAGCGGTGCATTCGGCGCGCTGGCACAGGCGGCAGGTAACACCGATAGGCGTGGTCGGCGCGCTCGCCGGATCGACCTTGGCGGCATAGACCAGCCGGCCGGCATGTTCAGCGGCGCAGGCCAGCGCGACGGCGCGCACCACGCGGGTCGCGCCGTACCCTGTAGCCCCGCCGGTGACAGTCCGGGCGATCGAGAAAAAACGCTCTCCGCCCGGCAGTTCCAGCCACTGAGTCGCGATTTCCCCGGGACGGCGGAAGACCTGGTGGACGCTCCACAAGGGGCACCCTCCCCCATGCGCGGCGAACGGAAAGCCCGCGCCATCGAGGCGTTTGGACACGTTGCCCGCCTCGTCCACCCGAATGAAGAAGAAGCCGACGCGCTCCTCACCGGGGCGCTGGAGCGTGGTGAGGCGGTGGGCGACCTGCTCGAAACTGGCGCCGAAAAGGGAGCACAGCGCGTCAATATCGTAACCGCGCTGCTCCACAGCGCGGGCGAAGCGGCCATAAGGCATGACGATCGCGGCGGCGGCATAGCCCGCCAGCGCGCGCAGCAGCAGCGTCGCAGTGGTGCGGCTGGAAAAACTCTCGGCGCGAATCGACTGTTTGATCTCGGCACGAAGCGCGGTGTGGGCGATGTGCGTGGCAATCTGGAACGCGCGGCTGGCACTATCGAGCGTATCGGCGATCAGCAGTTGCTGGTTATGCCGGTCGAAACGGCGCAGCGATTCCATCAGCACGTCGGGCGGCAGGAAGCGCACGCGTACACCCTTCTCTGCCAGCCACGCGGTGGCGCCACCGGATTTGTCGATCTCTGCCGCCAGTTCCTCGGCCCGGCTGTCGAGGGCGTGGAAGTAATTACGCGCCTGCGCCAGGAACCGCTGCGCCTCGCGCACCGGTTCGTTCTCGTCCGCACCCGGCCCGGCAGCGCGCTGTTCGGCCAGGGCCTGAGCCTCGCGCGTATAGGCCTGATGCAGCCGCAGCAGCGCCTCGGACACGCCGGGGAAACTGGTGGCAAGGTCTGCCACTTCCAGCGGGGGCAGGTCGATATCGGCGAAGATCGGATCGCGCAGCACATCTGTCAGGCGGCGGGCGTAGTCCTCTCCATCGTCCCCGGCGATGTCGGCGATATCGAGCCGATAGGTGCGCGCCAGACGCAGCAGCATGTCCGCCGTGACGGGCCGCTGGTTGCGCTCGATCAGGGCGACATAGCTGGGCGAAATCTCGAGATCGTCGGCCATCGCCTGCTGCGTCAGGCCGAGTTCGCGGCGCAGGCGACGCAGCCTTGGCCCAAGGTATAAAGGACGGTTTTCTGCCATTTCCACCGCACCTTGTCAGGACAGCACAACTTTACAAGGAAAATCTGTAAAGTTTGACAACAGCACCTCGCGAGGCATTCCGGCCCGCGAAACTTGCGACTACCTGAGGGTCATCGAACGCAACATTCTTCCGCAAGAGGAAATTCCATCGTGACCTACCAGAGCAAGATCATCGAAGCCGGAAAGGCCATCGGCACCGAAGCCCACTGGAACGGGATCGAGCCGGAATCGGTTGCCCGCATGCGGATGCAGAACCGGTTCCAGACCGGCCTCGACATCGCCCGCTACACCGCGCGCATCATGCGCGAGGACATGGCCGCCTATGACCTGGACCCCGCCAACTACACCCAGTCGCTGGGCTGCTGGCACGGGTTCATCGGCCAGCAGAAGATGATCTCCATCAAGAAGCACTTCGGCACCACCAAGGGCCGTTACCTGTACCTTTCCGGCTGGATGGTCGCCGCACTACGCAGCGATTTCGGCCCCCTGCCCGACCAGTCGATGCACGAGAAGACTTCGGTCCCCGCCCTGATCGAGGAACTCTACACCTTCCTGCGCCAGGCCGATGCACGCGAGATGGGCATGATGTTCCGCGATCTCGACAAGGCCCGCGAGGGCGGCGACGAGATGGAAGCCAAGCGCCTCGAACATGCGCTCGACACGTATGAAACCCATGTCGTTCCCATCGTGGCCGATATCGACGCCGGTTTCGGCAATGCCGAGGCGACCTACCTCCTCGCCAAGAAGTTCATTGAAGCGGGCGCCTGCTGCATCCAGATCGAGAATCAGGTTTCGGACGAAAAGCAGTGCGGTCACCAGGACGGCAAGGTTACCGTTCCGCACGAGGACTTCATCGCGAAGATCCGCGCGGTGCGCTACGCCTTCATGGAACTGGGCGTGGACGAGGGCCTGATCGTTGCCCGCACCGACTCGCTCGGCGCCGGCCTGACCAAGCAGATCGCCGTCACCAGCGAAGCCGGCGACATCGGCGACCGGTACAACTCGTACCTCGACTGCGAGGAAGTGTCCGCGATCGGCCACGGCGACGTTCTGATCAGCCGCGACGGCAAGCTGCTGAAGCCCAAGCGCCTGGCCAGCAACCTGTTCCAGTTCCGCGCCGGAACCGGCGAGGATCGCTGCGTGCTCGACTGCATCCACGCCCTTGAAAACGGCGCGGACCTGCTGTGGATCGAAACTGAGAAGCCGCACATCGGCCAGATCGGCGGCATGGTCAGCCGTATTCGCGAGGTGATCCCGAATGCCAAGCTGGTCTACAACAACTCACCCAGCTTCAACTGGACGCTCAACTTCCGCCAGCAGGTCTATGACGCCTGGGAAGCGGCCGGCAAGGACGTCTCCGCCTTCGAGCGGGCGCGCCTGATGAGCATCGACTATGACGGCACCGAGCTGGCGGACGAAGCCGACGAGCGCATCCGGACCTTCCAGAGGGACTCGGCGCGCGAGGCGGGCATCTTCCACCACCTCATCACCCTGCCGACCTACCACACTGCGGCGCTGTCGACCGACAATCTCGCCAAGGAGTATTTCGGGGACGCCGGAATGCTGGGTTACGTCAAGGGCGTGCAGCGTCAGGAGATCCGCCAGGGCATCGCCTGCGTGAAGCACCAGAACATGGCCGGCTCCGACATGGGCGACGACCACAAGGAATACTTCGCCGGTGAAGCTGCCCTGAAGGCGGGCGGCGCGCACAACACGATGAACCAGTTCGCCGCGTAAACGTTTGAGACGAACGCCCGCTGACAGTCTCCGGGTGACTGGGGAAGCTCCCCGCAAAGCAAGGAAAGGAATGACCATGACCACCATGACGACCGAACCGGCCCGCGCCCGCGCGGTGCTCTCGAACCAGGACTTCAAGCTCCTTCAGGAAGCCGTCCTGTTCTATCTCAAGGCGCACGAAGACGATCCGATCTCGTCCACCTATTCCAATCTCTATCACCGCCTCGGCAGCGCCATTCGCCGCTGAAGCAAGGGTTTTCCTGGGGAGGAAAGCTTGGCCCGTCGCACCACGTGCGGCGGGCCATTTCGTTTGATTACAACCAATTTGGATCAGCTTGTGCGCCGATCCGGTGCAAACGATTTAAACCGCATTAAATGTTGGCGCGTTACAATTTCGTCATGAGCGAAACAGGCGCCGCACACTTCTTTCAGATCATCCTTTGCGCGAGGGACCAGCATCGGCCGGAAATGGTCGTGCTGGCGATACTTGCCTGCGCCTTGGCCGTCGGCAAGGCCATATCGCTGCTCCGGCACGCCCGAAAAACACGCGGGCGTGAACGGCGCGGCAGCTGCCTCCTGGCCGGCCTCATGCTTGGCTTCGGCTGCTGGGCAGCGCACTTCATCACGACACTGGGCTTCGACAGCACCTACCGCCATGCCTATTCACCATGGCTGACCGCCGCTTCGCTGATCGTCGGCATTGCGGGCGCGCAGGCAGCACTCCATTTTGCGGCGCAGTCCCGTTCGAAATCGGGTCTCATCCCGGCTGCCCTGATGCTGAGCGCCGGGCTGGCGGCAATGCACTATACCGGAATGGCGGCGTTGGAAGTGCCCGCAATGCTGTCGTGGGACTGGCATCTGGTGGTCGCTTCGGTCGTGCTACCTGCAGCCCTGCTCTACCCCGGCCTCCTTGTCGCCCTGCGTGCCCAGGGGATCATCCATATCTTCGCCGCGACCGGGCTGGTCACCGCCTCTGTGCAGATTCTGCATTTCTGTGGCACCGCCGCGCTGACGTTCATTCCCTCCCACCTTTCGGACCGGGGGCTCACGGTTCCGCAGGAAGAACTGGGCGCGTGGCTGTGCGTCGGCTCGCTGGCGGTTGTGGCGATCAGTACTTTCGCCCATCAGCGACGCCAACGTTACCACGCCGCAAGGCTGCTGGGAGAACGGCAGTTCGCACAGCTGGTCAGGGGCACGTCCGACTATGCGATCTGCATGTTGGGCCGCAGCGCCCACGTCGCTCAGTGGAACGCTGGCGGCCGCTCGCTGATCGGCTATGACGATGCCGAGGCGCTGGGCCTGCCCTTTTCCCGCTTCTTCACCGCCGAGGACCGCGCGGCCGCCCGCCCCGCACGCGCGATCGCCGAGGCCGATGCGCTGGGGATCGCCAAGGGGCAGTGGATCTGCCCGCGCCGCGACGGGTCGCACTTCTGGGCCCACGGCACGATCGAAAAGCTCTGCGACGACGACGGCGAAGCCATCGGCTATTCGCTGATCACCCGCGACATCACCGAGATCAAGGCGGCGCAGGACGCCTTGGCAGAAAAGTCGCACCAGCTCGACACGGCACTGGAACACATGAGCCAGGGCCTGTGCATGTTCGATGCGGACGAACGACTGATTTTCGCCAACCGCGCGTATTACCGCATTTGGGAAATCCCGGAGGAGCGCTGCCAGCCCGGCACTACTCTGACCGAACTGGTCTACGCCGGTTACTTCGCGGCGCAGTACCACCCCGTCGAGACGCTCGACATGATTCGCCAGTCCGTCCTCCGCGCCAGCACCTTTGGCGACCGCCCCTCCTGGCATTTCGATTTCCGCGAGGACCTTGTGCTGGCGATCAGCGAACGTCCGCTGCCTGATGGCGGCTGGATCGCGACGTTCGAGGACATCACCCAGCAGCGCCGCTCCGAAGCCCGGATCGCTCACATGGCAATGCATGACGCCCTGACCGGCCTGCCCAACCGCGCCCAATTCTACCGGGACGTGGACGCGATGATCGCACATGCCGCACTGGGGGACGAGCAAGTCGCCGTGCTCGCCATCGACCTCGACCGTTTCAAGGAGATCAACGACACCTTCGGCCATGCTTCGGGCGACCACCTGCTGCAGGTGCTTGCCGGGCGCTTCATCGCCACCCGCCGCGAGGGCGAGGCACTGGCGCGGCTCGGCGGTGACGAATTCGCGGCCGCCATCCGCTTCACCCGCCGCGCGCAGCTCAACGACTTCATCGCCCGCATCCAGGCCTGTATCGCCGCGCCGGTTGTCGACGAAGGTCAGCCGCTCAACGTCGGCGCCAGCCTGGGTGTCGCCACCCATCCGCACCACGGCGACACCCGCGAAACCCTGCTCAACAACGCCGACCTCGCGATGTACCGCGCCAAGGCGGCGCTGGGCGAAAGCGTCTGCTTCTTCGAAGCCGGGATGGACGAGAACGCACGCGAACGCCGCCAGCTGGCCAACGACTTGCGGCAGGCCGGCGCGAGGGGCGAGTTGAGCGTGCTCTACCAGCCGCAGCACTCACTGCGCACCGGGGCGGTATCGGGCTACGAGGCGCTGCTGCGCTGGATGCACCCGCGCCGGGGGCTGGTATCGCCCGATGAATTCATCCCCATTGCCGAGGAAACCGGAGAGATCATCGCGCTGGGGGAATGGGTGCTGCGCCAGGCCTGCCAGGAGGCCCGGACATGGCCGGGCGCGGAAAAGGTCGCGGTCAACCTTTCGGCCGTGCAGTTCCTCCAGCCCAACCTTGTCGAGATGGTGCGCGCTGTCCTTGTGGAAACCGGCCTGCCCGCCCGCCGGCTCGAACTGGAGATCACCGAAACCGCCATCATCCACGATAAGCTGCGCGCACTGCACTGCCTGCGCCTCATCAAGGCGATGGGGGTCAGCGTGGCCATCGACGACTTCGGCACCGGCTATTCCTCGCTCGACACATTGCAGTCCTTCCCGTTCGACAAGATCAAGATCGACAAATCCTTCCTGCTAAAATCGGAAGGCAGCGCCCAGGCCCGCGCCATTATCCGCGCGGTTCTGGCACTCGGACGCAGCCTTGATATCCCCGTACTGGCCGAAGGGATCGAGACCGAGGGCCAGCTCAGAGTGCTGGAAGCAGAAGGCTGCGACGAAGGTCAGGGCTATTATTTCGGCCACCCCTCGCCCGCGCCAAGTCTCGCCGAGCGAAAAACAGCGCCATGACAGCGTAGGTCAAGTAGCCATGGTGCTGAAAGATAAGTTCATCTTTCCTCACTTCGCCGTTTACCAATGCAGGGAAAATTAACTTCCTTGGTCCTAGCTTGGGCCAAACCAGGTGGGGATCTGCGTGTATTTGGGGCTTAACGACGAACAGGCGGACGCGGTGAAGTCCGGCGCAATTGGCGATCATGTGGCCGTGCCTTCGCTCGACACAGCGCTGCAGGCTGCCTCGCTCGCCGAAAAGCGCCTTCGCGAAGCCGTTGATGCGATACCCCAGGGCATTGTCTTCCTCGACGAGGAAGACCGTTACATCCTGTGGAACGAGCGCTACGCCGAAATCTACGAGAAGTCCGCCGACCTGCTGAAGCCCGGCGTAAGGCTGGTCGATGCCCTGCGCATCGGCATCGAGCGCGGCGACTATCCAGAGGCAATGGGGCAGGAAGAGCAATGGCTCGCCAGCCGCATCGCCCAACTGCACCAGCCCGGAAGGCGGCACGAACAGCGCCTGTCGAACGGGCGCTGCATCATGATCGAGGAGCGCCGCATCGAGGGCGGCGGCACGATCGGCATCCGCGTCGACATCACCGACCTCAAGCAGAAGGAAGAGACGTTCCGGCTGCTGTTCGAACTCAACCCCCTCCCGATGCTGGTCTACGATCAGGAAACCGGCCGTGTCCGTGTCGCCAACGAGGCCGCCTACGCCCTGCTCGGCTATAGCCCCGGCGAAATGGACTCCCTGCCCGCCCGCGACCTGTTTCCCCCCACCTTGTGGCCCAATGCCGCCGAACTGCTCGCCACCGATCATTCCGACGCGAATGACTGCTGGCAGATGCTGCGCAGGGACGGCACCTGCGTCGATACCGCAATCTCCACCCGCCTCTCCGGGCTGGAGGACCATACCGGCACCATCGTCTCGATCTTCGACGTCACCGAGCGCCGCCGCATCGAGCAGCGCATGGCCCACATGGCACGGCACGACGAACTGACCGGCCTTGCCAACCGCGCCCACTGCCACGAACACCTGCGCGACCTGCTGGACCACGCCATCTCCACCGAAACCATCACCTTCGCGCTGGTCGACCTCGACCATTTCAAGCCGGTCAATGATACTTACGGCCACCATTTCGGCGATGTCGTGCTGACCGAGACGGCGATGCGCATGCGCGAACTGATCCCACCCGATGCCTTGCTTTGCCGGGTGGGCGGCGACGAGTTTGCCGTGATCTTCCGCCGCTCCAGCCTCACTCAGGCCGAACTGGTAGCCAAGTCGATCATCACCACCCTGTCAGAGCCCTTCTTCGTACAGGGCCACATGATCCACATCGGCGCGACCATCGGCTTCGCCTCGTCGCCCTACGACAGCTGCGAGGCCGAGACGCTGATGCGCTATGCCGACCTTGCGCTCTACGCCGCCAAGGGTGAGCGGCGCGGCACCTGCCGGGGCTTCGAAGCTGGCATGGACGCCGCCGCACAGGAAAAGAACCGGCTGGAAAAGGACCTGCGTGCCGCAGTCCGCCAAGGAGCGCTCGAAGTCCATTACCAGCCGATCGTCGACCTTCAGACCGGCGCGGTCGAATGTTACGAGGCGCTGCTGCGCTGGAATCACCCGGAGCGCGGCGCGGTGCCGCCGGACGTCTTCGTGCCGCTAGCCGAGGAGATGGGCCTGATCGATCCGATCGGCCGGTTCGTGCTGGGCAGTGCCTGCGCGGAAGCTATGCAGTGGCCCGCCCACGTCCGCGTCGCGGTCAACGTCTCGCCGCTCCAGTTCCGCAACGGCAATCTGCTGAGCACGGTCATCAACGCGCTGTCCACCTCGGGCCTCGCTGCCGAACGGCTGGAGCTTGAGATCACGGAGGCGGTGCTGATGGAAAAGGGTCCGCGCCCGGCCGCAATCATCCGCAACCTGCGCGCCTTCGGCATCGGCATCTCGCTCGACGATTTCGGCACCGGCTATTCCTCGCTGAGCTACTTGCTCAACTACCCCTTCACCAAGATCAAGATCGACAAGTCGTTCATTCTCAACCTGCACCAGGTGGCCAGTTCGCGTGCCGTGATCCGCGCCGTGATCGGCCTTGGGCGCAGCCTGGGATTGACCATCACGGCCGAGGGCATCGAGAACGAAATCGACCGCGATTACCTGCGCGAGGAAGGCTGCACGCAGGGGCAAGGCTACCTCTTCGGCCGCGCCGAACCGCCACTGGCGATCGCCGCAGCGCAGTGCCGGGCCGCCTGACGCGCCAGGCTCGCGGGCGGCGAACCGAGAGCAGT
The DNA here is from genome assembly GCF_902706195.1 of Novosphingobium sp. 18050. Taxonomy (GTDB): domain Bacteria; phylum Pseudomonadota; class Alphaproteobacteria; order Sphingomonadales; family Sphingomonadaceae; genus Novosphingobium. The sequence continues at coordinate 35,408 of NZ_CACSJO010000033.1, forward strand.
CAGGCCTGGATCGCGCGGCGGCAGAACTCCCACAGGTCCTCCGCCAGCCCCTCGCGCTCGGCAGGATCGGCCGCACCGCCTTCTTCGGCAAGCAGGACGGTGTGCACCGTGGTCGACACGAGGTTGTAGATCAGCCGCGCCTGAAGCTGGGAATCCGCCGCACGGAACACCCCCTGCCCCATCCCCAGCGCGACATGCCCGGCCATCACGTCCAGCAACGGTTCGAGCGCCGAGTTCAATTCCGACGGGCGGGTCTGCGCCAGGCGAAGGTGCTCGCGGCTGAGCGCCGCGCCGCGCCGGTTGGCGCCCATCCGGTCCTGCCCAAGCTGGCCGACGACAATGCCTGTGACGATCGCCTGCAATGCCTCCACCGGCCCTGCGCAGCGCGCGGTAATCTCGCGGAACTGCAGCGCGGCGGCGCGCAGCGACCGGTCGAACACCGCCAGAACGAGATCGTCCTTGCCCTGGAACCGCTCATAGAAAGCCCTCCGCGCAAGACCCGCGCGCGCCAGCACGGCACGGATCGTCAGCCCTTCCAGCCCCGCTTCGTCGAGCAGGTCGTAAGCGGCACGGACCAGCACGAGCGTGCGGTCCGCCGCCTCCCCGGAAGTTCCGGCAGGATTTTCGGGGAGCGCGAAGAGAGGCGGGTAAGTGGTCGGCATCGCTTCTCCGCTAAGCCGTGATCGCACGCGGGTCCAGCCTGCATGCAAATCGCACGGCTCGTACCCGCGCTCCCCGCTCGCATCGCCGTACCCCGCGATTGACTTGCCACCCCGCCTCGGAGTACAAATCCGAGAACAGTGTTCTCAACACAAGAGAACGACGCGAGAGGAAGCGAGCGGAACCATGGCAAAGGTCACATACGTCGATCACACCGGCACGGCAGTGGAAGTCGATATCGCGGTTGGCGAGAACGTCATGCGCGGTGCACTTTACAACGGCATCGAAGGCATCACCGGCGAATGCGGCGGCGGCCTTTCCTGCGCGACGTGCCATTGTTACGTCGACGAGGCATGGACCGATGCGGCCGGCGGCCCTTCCTCCGAAGCCGAGGCAGAACTGCTCGAATCGGCAGCGGCCGAAGTAAAACCCACCAGCCGCCTGTCGTGCCAGTTGGTGGTCACCGATGCGCTCGACGGCATGGTCATCCACATGCCAGAACACCAGTTCTGATCGCGCGGAAAGGGATACAAGAACAATGCCAATCGACGCCGCCAACCCCGTCCCCCCCGTGTTCCCGCGCCATGTCGGCATGGATCAGGTGCCCGATCACGTGCCCGCCGAACTGATCCGCCATTCCGGCCTGACCTTCGGCCCGGACTTTTTGGCAAACCCGCACGACTTCATGGCCGCGATGCATGAAAAGCAGCCGCCGATTTATTACGACGTCAGCCCGATGGGCAACATGTGGCACCTCATCAAGCACGAAGATGCGCTGTTCGGCCTGCGTCACCCGGACATCTTCTCGAACGAGGGCGCCACCCCCTTCCCGCGCGATCCCGACGACTATTTCTACTTCATCCCGATCGAGATCGATCCGCCCCACCACCGCAAGTACCGCAACATCGTCGACCCGGTGTTCAGCCCCCAGGGCGTGCTCAAACTGGAAGGGCAGATTCGCCAGCGCGCCAATGACCTGATCGATTCCATCGAGGCCAAGGTCGCCGCCGGGGAGACTTGTGAATTTACCGAGGACTATGGCCGTCCGCTGCCCGTCTCGGTCTTCCTCGACATCATGGGCCTGCCCCAGGACATGCGGGACGAATTCGTCGACTGGGCGGTGAAGCTGCTCCACTCCAACGACCGCGCGATCATGGCCGAACAGATGGGCAAGATCACCGCCTACCTGAAAAGCGCGATCGAGGACAAGAAGGCCAATCCCGATGACGGCGTCGTCAGCCGCATCGCCCATGCCACCCCGGACGGGGTGCCGTTGTCGGACAAGGAGATCTTCGGCTTCGTCTGCTTCCTGTTTATCGGCGGCCTCGACACCGTGTTCGCGACGATGAACAACATCTGGCTCTACCTCGCTCAGAATCCGGCCAAGCTGGAGGAAATCCACGCCCGCCCGGACGACATCGACAAGATCGTCGAGGAACTCCTCCGCCGCTGGTCGGTGACCTTCTCGGGCCGCGTGCTGGACAAGGACTACGAGATGCGCGGCGTGCAGATGAAAAAGGGCGACCGCGTGACCTTCGTCCTGCCAGCCTGCAATTTCGATCCTGAGGTTTTCCCGAACCCCAAGGAGGTCGATTTCGATCGTCCGCGCAAGACGATCCTCGCCTTCACCGTCGGCGTCCACAGCTGCATGGGCGCGCACCTCGCGCGGCTGGAAGTGAAGATCGGGCTACAGGAATGGCTGAAGCGCATCCCGAAATTCGCGGTGAAGCCCGGCACCGAGATCGAGTACCGCCCCGGCGGCGTAATCGGCCCGGAGCACCTGCCGCTGGTCTGGTAAGCTACGGCGCATGGGAGGCCGCGATATCGCTGCCTCCCATGCGTGGCTTCCACTTGGAACAGTGACTTGCCGTTGCCCGGATCAAGCGGCCTTTGGCGGTTCGGCCAATATCTCCAGCAGCGCCGCCTCGAAAACCTCGGGCTCCTCGTACATCGCCCAATGCCCGGCTCCCTCGACCACGCGAAAAATCGCCTCGGGGTGGACCGAACGCAGCGCCGCTTCCTGCGCCGCCGGGTCTGGGTGTGGCAGATCGCATTCGCCCCAGATCGCATCGACACGTACCGAAACGCGCGGCAGTATCCGCAGGAGTCGGTCAGGGATCACCAGCGGCGGCACATGGAGCCGTGCCGCCTTGGCGGTGGGAAGCAACATGTGGATCGCCAGATCGTCGGCGCTATCCGGGTGGTGCAGCATCAGCCCCAGCAGATTCGCCTTGAGCGCCGCCCGGCGCGCATCACCAACAAGTCCGCCGATCCGCCCGAGACGCGGATGCCCCATCGGCGTATCCAACCCGCCGCAGCCGACAATCACCAGTCTGCGCGCCAGTTGCGGATGAAACGCGGCAAGATGCGCAAGCGCCACTCCGCCGAACGAGAAACCGCACAAGTCGACCGGCGCCCTGCCTCGTCCCAGGATCGTTTCCAGCCCCTTGGCCAGCGCCGCAGATATGCCCTTATGATCGGGCGTTACAGGCATCGCGGAATCCCCGTGCCCCGGTAGGTCGGCGACGATCAGCCGGCGACGGCGCGACAGTCGTTCGATATTGCCGATCCAGTGCGTCCACGATCCCTGTGCACCGTGGCCCAGCACCAGCGGCTCGCCATCGCTCTCGCCCCAGATGCGCCAGACCATCGTGCCCTCGCCGCAAGGCGTCTCGACCCGCTGTCCCCGGGCTTCGATCGCCGCGAGGAACGCTGCGGGATCGCCGCCGCGCTCCGTAACCCACGTCAGCGGCTCGTCCTCCATGATCTCGACTCCCTTCCGGATCATCGGACCACCGTGCCCGGTGCGGCGCAACCGCCGAGCCGCAACTGATCGCCCCGGTGGCGCAAGGCACGGAGGACCTTGCGCAAAAGTGTCACGAAAAAAATTGCATGCTGCGCAGCAAGAATTGCAATTCCTGCTTGGCCAAGGCGATTTTCTGATGCAGGGTGGCCGGTGAAAGGTTCTTGTAACCTTACCGGTGTTGGGAGAGAGCGCGCCGGGGATGAGTAATCACTCCGGCGCGCCGATTTCTCGCAGTTGCAGCAGAACCTGAAACTGCCTTCAACACAAGCAATCTTCCTTAAATTAACTTACCGCGCAAGCCCTGTTCGTGCATTCAGCAAACTTTTACCCTCGTAAATTTGCGCAGTGCACCAATTTGCGCGAAATTTTTCCGCAAGCGCGAAGCATGCAAGGGCGATTCGCCAGCATGGGCGCCGATTGCGATCTTCCGACCCCTCCGATAGGACCCTGCCC
>NZ_CACSJO010000034.1 GCF_902706195.1 Novosphingobium sp. 18050
GCGCAGGCGGACAGCAGCAGCGCCAGCGAGGCGGCCGACAGGGCTGCACGCAGGGCGCCGGAAGGGCGGCGGGGAAGGGGGCGGCTACCGGGAGTCGTCTTCGTCATGATCGGGCCGAGGCATTGCGTGCAGGCGCGGCGCTGTCAACGCTCCTTCGCCAGACCGGCGCTTGCCGAGCGGCAGGGCGCACGCTACTCGCGAGAAATACCGCTTTTCCCGAACATGAATTAAGGACTTCCTCTTCTCATGACGCAACCCAAGCTGGACGTCATCGCCATCGGCAATGCCATCATCGACGTGATCGCCAACTGCCCCGACGCCCTGATCGACGAGCTGGGCTTGGCGCATGGCGGCATGCAGTTGATCGATGCAGACCAGGCGCGCACTCTCTACGCCGCGATGGGGCCGGCCCGCGAAGTCTCTGGCGGTTCGGCTGCCAACACCCTCGCCGGCCTTGCCGCGCTGGGCGCCAAGTGCGGTTTCATCGGCCAGGTCGCGCAGGACCAGCTGGGCGAAGTCTTCACCCACGATATCCGGGCCGCAGGCATCGAATTCACGGTGCCCGCCCGCGCCGGAGAGACACCGACCGCGCGCTGCCTGATCTTCGTGACGCCGGACGGCCAGCGCACGATGAACACCTTCCTCGGCGCCTCGCACCTGCTTTCCGAAGACATGGTGGACGATGCGGCGATTGCCGATGCCGCCGTGCTCTATCTCGAAGGCTACCTGTGGGACCCCGCGCAGCCGCGCGTGGCCATGCGCAAGGCGATCGCGGCGGCGCGCGCCGCCGGACGCAAGATCGCTTTCAGCCCGTCCGAATCCTTCATCATCGACATGCATCGCCTCGATTTCCTGTCGCTGATCGACGACGGCCTGATCGACCTCATGTTCTGCAATGAACCGGAAATGGCCACGCTGACCGGTGAGTCCGGGTTCGAGGAAGGGCTTGCCATGCTCTCCGCCAAGGTTCCGGTCCTCGTCGTCACCAAGGGCGCCGATGGCGCCGTGGCACTGGCAGGCGGCGAGCGTGCCGAAGTGGCGGCGCAGCCGATCGACAAGGTGGTGGACACCACCGGCGCGGGCGATCTGTTCGCCGCCGGCTTCCTCTACGGCCATGTACGCGGCAAGAGCCTGCAGGACTCCCTGCGCATGGGTTCGATATGTGCGAGCGAGATCATCTCGCACTACGGCGCGCGGCCCGAATGCGATCTCGCGGACTTCGTCGCCCAGCGCATGGGTTAAGGGCCGGTAGCGACCCGAAACGGAAAAAGGACCACGGCTTGAGCTGTCCGACGCTGATCGATTTCGAAGCGAGTTGCCTGCCCGAATATGGGCAGTCCTATCCCATCGAGGTCGCCGTGGCGCGAACCGACGGCTCAAGCCGGGCCTGGCTGATCCGTCCGGCCGACCAGTGGCGCTACTGGGACTGGTCGGACGAGGCCGAGGCCCTGCACGGCATCAGCCAGGAAATGCTCGAAGCCGAGGGCCTGCCGCCCGCGCAGGTCCTGTCCGAAATGACCGAGTTCATCGAGGACTGCCCGGTCTATGCCGATGCAGACCTCGACCAGTACTGGCTGGAAGTCCTGTGCCAGGCCGTGCACGCGAAACTGCCGTTTCCGGTGCACTATCTCGGCGAATTCCTGCGGGAGGGCGGCTTCACCCGCCCGCAGGTGGTTGCCGCGCTGGAGGAGGCCAAGCGCCGCCTTCCCAAGGAACACCTCGCCCGCGAAGACGCCAAGCGTCTTGCCATGGTGGTGAAGCTGCTGGTCGACGGCGAGGTTTCGTGACCGTACTGCGGGACGCGACGATGGTGCGCATCCATGTGCCCGTCGCGTCGGAAACCCTCACCGCGATGCTGGCGGGCGACGGCACTGCCGCCGAGCGAGATCCGGTTCTTGCCGCCCTGCTGGGGGTGATCCGGGGACAGAACCCCTTGGGCGATTTCGGGCTCTACAGCGGTGTGACCGAGATCGCGCCGGGCTGGGAAGCATTCCGCTCCGGCCCCAATGCAGCGCCGACGCTGGGCGCGGCGGGGGCCGCCAGCCTCTCGCCCACGGTGATCCTGACAACTTACGCGCCGTGCCCGCCGGGCGACCCGGCGCTGCTGGCGGCGATCGGGCAGGTGATGGACGTCCATCCCTGGGAAGTGCCGGTGGTGGAAGTCACGCCGACTCAGCTGGCCTGGAGAGGCTGACCCTGTCCTCCTGCGAAACGCGCAGGTGAGCGCCCGAAGGGTGACGGAGGAGACTCTCGCTTGACGCGAAGTATGAACCGGCCGCCAATCCCCTTCGTCAGCGCTCCGCGCTGCCATTTGCCCGAATCGGCGAGGATGCGCTTAGTGCGCCGCGCTGCGCCGTTTCCAGCTGCGCGGCGCATTGTGCCTTACGCTGTTCACGCGCTTCGGTCAGGGCCTGCGCCGTCTGCGAGGGCAGGGCGCAGTCCTGTGCCGGACGGACGGGGTGCTTGGCAAGGCAGCCGCTGCGGGTGCTGAACAGGTTGTCGGCGCAGTCCTCGAAAGCGGACTGGTCGGCGTCGTGCATCGTCTGGCAGGTCAGGGTCCAGCGCTGCTTGTACGCGCTCTCCGCGAAATCCACGCATGCCCCGTAATCGGCCTGAGCCGCCGCCTCGCGCCGGGCGTGTTCGGCCAGGGCGCGGGACTGCTGCTGCTCGTGCGACTGGCGCTGCGTCATCTCCTGAGTCTGGCGGCGCACGTCCTGCGCCGGCAGGTAGATGCCGTAGTAGTACCCCACGCCGCTGCCGGCGAGGAGCGCGGCCACGGCGAGGGATATCTTCAGGATCGGGTCGGCGTGCTTAAGCATCGGCGCCTTCGCGCGCCACTTCGCGCCAGCCGATGTCCCGGCGGCAGAACCCGCCCGGAAAATCGAGCGCGTCGACAGCGCCGTAAGCCCTGGCCTGCGCTTCGGTCACGGTCTTCGCCCGCGCCGTAACGCTCAGCACACGCCCGCCGCTGGCCACCAGCTTTCCCTCGCGAAGCGCGGTGCCGGCGTGGAACACCTTTGCCCCGTCCGCCTCGGCCGCTTCGATGCCGCCGATCGCGCCGCCCTTTTCAGGCGTGCCGGGATAGCCGTTCGCGGCCATCACTACGGTCAGCGCCGCGTCGCTGGAGAAGCGCGGCGGCTCGATCGCGGCAAGGCGGTTCTCAGCGCAGGCGTGGAGCAGTTCGACAAGATCCGATTCGAGCCGCATCAGCATCACCTGACATTCGGGATCGCCGAAGCGGCAGTTGTATTCGATCAGTTCCGGGCCTTTGGCGGTCAGCATCAGGCCCAGGAACAGAACGCCGGAATAGGGCATCCCCTCGTCCGCCAGGGTCTTGACGGTGGGGGCGATGATGCGCGTCATCGCCAGTCCTTCCAGCTCCGGCGTCAGCACCTTGGCGGGGCTGTAGGCACCCATGCCGCCGGTGTTGGGGCCGGTATCGCCGTCGCCCACGCGCTTGTGGTCCTGCGCCGATCCGAAGGGGACGATGGTGGAGCCGTCGGTCAGCGCGAAGAAGCTGGCTTCCTCGCCTTCGAGGAATTCCTCGATTACCGCTTCCGCGCCGGCTTCTCCGAAACGGCCCGCGAAAATGTCCAGCACTGCCGCTTCGGCTTCGGCCATGGTCATCGCCACGGTCACGCCCTTGCCGGCGGCAAGGCCATCGGCCTTGATGACCACCGGAGCGCCGAATTTCGCCAGCGCAGCCATGGCGTCGGCCTGATTCGATACGCGCTCATAGCCGCCGGTGGGGATGTTTGCGCGGGCGCAAAGGTCCTTGGTGAAACCCTTCGAGCCTTCGAGCTGGGCGGCCGCCTTGCTGGGGCCGAACACCGCGAACCCTTCGCCGCGCAAGGAATCGGCAAGGCCGTCCACCAGCGGCGCCTCGGGGCCGACGACGACGAGGCCGATCACGTTCGCCTCGCAGAAGACCAGCACGGCGGCATGGTCGGTCACGTCGAGGGAAATACACGTCGCCAGCTCGGAAATGCCGGGATTGCCGGGCGCGGCCCACAGGGTATCGCAGCGCGGGGATTGCGCCAGCTTCCACGCCAGCGCATGTTCGCGGCCGCCCGAGCCCAGTAGCAGGATGTTCATTTCCCGTGCCTTCCGATCAGTTCTTCTACGACGATGATGACGCCGATGGTCGTAATGGGGGGCTGGTAGCGAAGGAGAGCGCAGGCGACAACGCCGCGCCGCTCTCGATCAGCGAGATTTCGAACCTGCTCAAGCGCACGGTGGAGGACCGATTCGGCTTCGTACGCCTGCGCGGTGAACTTTCCGGCGTGAAGCGTGCGGCTTCCGGCCACCTCTACTGCGCGCTCAAGGACGACAAGGCGCTGATCGACGGGGTGATGTGGAAAGGCGGCGCCCAGCGCCTGGCCTTCCGCCCCGAGGACGGCATCGAGGTCATCGCCACCGGCAAGCTGACCACCTATCCCGGCCGCTCCAAGTACCAGATCGTCATCGAATCGATGGAGATCGCGGGCGAGGGCGCGCTGCTGGCGCTGCTGGAAAAGCTGCGGCTGCGCCTTGCCGCCGAGGGCCTGTTCGCGCCCGAGCGCAAGCGCGCGCTGCCGTTCCTGCCGCAAGTGATCGGCGTGGTGACATCGCCCACCGGCGCAGTGATTCGCGACATTCTCCACCGCCTGGCGGACCGTTTCCCCAGCCAGGTGCTGGTCTGGCCGGTGCTGGTGCAGGGCGAAGGCGCCGCGAAGCAGATCGCCAACGCGGTGCGCGGATTCTCTGACATCCAGCCCGGCGGGCCGGTGCCGCGTCCCGATCTGGTGATCGTGGCGCGCGGCGGCGGCTCGATCGAGGACTTGTGGAGCTTCAACGAGGAAGTGGTCGTGCGCGCGGTCGCCGAATCGACAATCCCGGTGATCTCGGCGGTCGGGCACGAAACCGACACCACCCTTTGCGATTATGCCGCAGACCGCCGCGCGCCCACGCCCACCGCCGCGGCGGAAATGGCGGTGCCGGTGCGCGGCGAACTCGCCAATCAGATCGACGAAATGGCGCTGCGCATGCGCCGCTGCGCGCTGCGCCCGGTCACGCTGGGACGCGAGCGGCTGGAAGCACGGGTCCAGCGCCTGCCTAAACCCGATGCGATCCTCGCCGCCAAGGCGCAGAAGCTGGACGAACTGTCCGAACGTCTGCGCCGGGGCCTGCGCGATGAAGCGGCGGCCAAGCGCGAGGCGCTGCACCGCGTCGCCGGAAAGCTGTCCCTCCCGCTGCTGCGCCACCGCGTGCAGTCCTGCGAAGAGCGGTTGGCCCGCACCGGCCTGACCCCGCGCCTGCTGGAACGCCGCTGGATTCTGGCGCGTGACGCTCTTGCTCCTGTTTCCCGCGTGCTGCCGCAGCTCGACCCGCGCCTGCCGCTCCAGCGCGGCTATGCACTGGTGAAGACCGCCGCAGGAGCAGCCCTGACAAGCCGCGAGGCAGCGCAGCGCGAGGGAAATCTGGTCATCGAGTTCCGCGATGGCGAACTCTCGGTCGTGGCGGGTGAGGGTACGGCTCCGCCGCCGCCTGTGGTGCCGCCGCCGCCACGCAAGGCGCCGCGACCGGCTTCCTCCCCCCCGCGACAGGACGATTTGTTCGGATCGTGATGCTCTGCTAAGGACTGTTTCATGCTGATGTCTTCTGCAGATCGCCCCGCCAAGCTCGCCTACGGACCCAATGGGTTCCGCGTGCTCAGTGCCGGCCACTACGTCACTTGCGCCGTCACCGGCGAGAAGATCGCGCTCGAATTCCTGCGCTACTGGAGCGTTGAGCGTCAGGAGCCTTACGCCACGGCCGAAATCGCCACCAAGCGCCTCCTCGGACAAGCCTGATCGGCGCATGACCCGTTACAGGCGCGGCTTCGCAATTTCGCTCGTCGCCGTGCTGGGCGCAGCGCTCGCGGCGCCGGCAGTTATCCGTGCCGCCGCGACCCGTTCCGGCGTGGCGCCGGTGGCCCCGGCCGCAGCGCCCCGGCCCGTCATATTGCCCTTCACCGGCGAACTGACGCAAGGGGGCTGGATTCGCGGCATTCTGCCAGCGGGTATGCGCTCGCTCTCGCTTGACGGAACGCCGGTAAAGGTCGCGCCGGATGGCGGGTGGTTCGCCGCGTTCGACCGGGATGCCGGTTCGCTGGCGCTGCTGCGCACGGTTTTGGCCAATGGCACCATCGGCGAACAGCGCCTTACCGTCTCCCCGCGTGCCTGGAACATCGAGAACGTCAACATCGCCCGCAGCCCCGGCGGCCCGAGCGAGGCGTTCATGGCGTTGCGCCGCCCCGAGCTTGCCCGGATCGATGCGGCGCGGACGCTCGTCACAGATGCGCAGGGCTGGCGCCAACGCTTTGTCTGGCCGGCCAAGGGCCGCATTTCCGGCCGCTTCGGCGCGCAGCGCGTCTATCGCGGTGAGCCGGGAGCCTATCACTCGGGCCTCGACATCAGCAGCGGCACCAGCGGCACGCCTTTTGTGGCCCCGGCTGACGGCGTGGTGATTCTCGCGGCGGAAAAGCCCTTTACGCTGGAGGGCAACCTCCTGATGCTGGACCACGGCATGGGCCTCAACAGCGCTTTCCTGCACTGCTCGCAGATCCTTGTGAAAGAGGGCGATCATGTGAAGCAGGGGCAGGTGATCGGCCGGATCGGGATGACTGGCCGCGCCACCGGCCCGCACCTGCACTGGTCGATCAAGTGGAACGATGCCCGCTTGGACCCGCTGTTGTTCCTCGGCCCGATGAACTGACTGCGCGCCGGGTTGCCATCCCGGCGTTTCCCCCTATGCACCGCGTCGTGCGCCGCAGCATTGCCCTCCTGACCATTGCCCCCGTGCTGCTCTTGCTTACCTGGGGCCGCTCGCCTGTTCCGCCCGAGAGCAAGGAAACGCATGTCACGCTTACGGTGACGCCGGAAGTATTGCCATCCCGGCAGGTGCTAGGCGCATATCTCGGCCCGTTCAGGATGGACGGCGCCTGGCAGATTTCTTCCATCAATCCCCGCGTATTCGGTTATTCGGCGCTTGTGGCGCAGCCCGATGGACGGTTGCTGGCGTTTAACGACGGCGGTGCGGTTCTGTCGTTTTCGCCGCCGGGAGCCCCCGCTACAAGGCCCATGGCGAAATGGCTGCCGCTTACCGGGCGCGAAAGCGAACGGGGTGGACAGGACGTGGAATCGGCTGCGCATGATCCCAGAACCGGGCGCTACTGGCTGGGGCTGGAGGGCCTGAACGAGATCGTACGGCTTTCGCCAAAGCTGGAGGAAACCGGCCGGGTGATACCCAAGGCGATGGCAGGATGGGGCGGGAATACCGGCGCCGAGGCGATGACGCGGCTGCCTGATGGTCGTTTCGTGGTGATCCGAGAAGTGACGCCGTCATGGTCCGAATCGCGGCTGCACGATGCGCTGCTGTTTTCCGGCGATCCGATCGAACATCCAAAAGCACGCAGGTTCAGCTTCGATGGACCGGACAACTTCTCGGTCGTCGACATGGCCATGCTGCCCGACGGACGCGCGCTGATTCTCATGCGGCGGTTGCTATGGCCGATGCCGCTACGTTTTGCGGGGCGAATCGTCATCGTCGATACCGCGAAGATTCGGCCCGGCACGGTGCTTCGCTCAGCCACGCTCGCATCGCTGGCCTCGGTTCTGCCGGTCGACAATTTCGAAGCGATCGCGGCAGTGCCGCAGGTGGATGGCCGCATCACCGTGTGGGTGATGTCGGACGATAACAAGATGCGGGTTCTGCAGCGGACCTTGTTGTGGAAGCTGTCGGTCGATCCGGCAAAGCTGCCCTGGCCGAAATAAGCATCGCCGCAGCCAATAGCACACGCGAAAAAGCGCGCGAAGCACAGCTTCGCACGCTTTTTCAAGCCAGTATCCTGACGTGCTCTCCCTAGGGAGAGCTACGCAATCAGGCTGCCTGCTTCTTCTTCAGCTCGCGCTTCACCTTGACGGCGTTCGACGAAAGCTTCGTGTCCGAGGTCTTCAGCAGCCAGTTGTCCAGGCCGCCGTTGTGCTCGACCGAACGCAGGCCATGCGTCGAGACGCGGAACTTGAAGCTACGCTCCAGGCCGTCCGACAGCAGAGTCACGTTCTGCAGGTTGGGAAGGAAGACGCGCTTGGTCTTGTTGTTGGCGTGGCTGACGTTGTGGCCAACCTGGCGGCTCTTGCCAGTCAGTTCGCAGATGCGGGACATAACTACTCTCGCTCGAAAAAATCTGTTGCCGTAGAAACGGGAAGGCGCGCCATTAGCGATTCCCTTACGCAAGGTCAAGTTGCACACAGGTTTTTGGCAGGCTAGCGCAAAACCATGACTCGTTGGCCCCTTCCCGAATACATGGCACAGGCTCTTTCGCAAGCTCGCGAGGCCGCGATCTCGGGCGAAGTGCCCATCGGGGCCGTCGTGGTGAAAGACGGCGCGGTAATCGCCCTGGGCCGCAATGGCCCGCGCGAGAAGCATGACCCTACCAGCCACGCGGAAATCGAAGCGATTCGCGCAGCTGCCCGGATTCTGGGCAACGAACGCCTTGAAGGCTGCGAACTGTGGGTCACGCTGGAGCCTTGTGCGATGTGCGCCGGAGCCATCGCCCATGCCCGCATCGCCAAGCTCTACTACGGTGCCTCAGATCCCAAGGGCGGGGCGGTTGAGCATGGTGCACGGGTGTTCGAGCATCCGCAGTGCCTGCACCGGCCTGAGGTCTATACCGGCATCGGGGAGGCCGAATCGGCCGAACTGCTGCGGGGGTTTTTCCGCGAGCGGCGCTAAAGCCCGCGCCAGATCTTCAGGGGCGTTGAATCGGCCGGGCCGAACTGGCGGGAGCTGCACCGCCCGGGGCGGAAGTCCTTGCCGTAGCAGAGGCGGACTTCGCGCAGCCATCCGGTGCGGCTCATCTCCATCCCGACCGATTCGCGGCGCCAGCCCCGATTCGCCGCGAGAAATTCCTCCCGCAGGTCACCGGCGGTCAGGCCCTTCTTGCGCGAGAGGCGATCGACGTCCGGCCAGTGGACCGAGCGCCACAGGATCGCGCTGACGCGGAAATATTTCTCCGGCGTCCGGGTCATGCAGCTGCCGTGTTTGGCCCATTCATGCGCCAGCAGGGTGGGGGAGGGCGTCATGCACAGATGCTCGCGCAGCACCTGCGGCGAGGGGCTGGCCTGCGCCCCGCACCACTGCGGCGAAGGCCCGCGCGCCGATTCGGGCCAGAGACCATGCAGGATGAAGCCGAATCGTCCGTTCGCCTTCGCGCACTGCATCGACCGGGTATCGCCGCTGGTCTTGCAGTAGTCCGGCGACCAGCTTGCCGCGAGGGTATAGGCCGTGATCGGCGTGCGCCGCACCGGGCCGTCAGGGGCGATCGGCCGCATGGGCGCAATCGTGGAGGGCACCGAGCACTGGTAAGCCTGCGCCAGCACCGCAGAGGGCATCGCGGCGAGCAAAGCCGCTGCGAGCGCCCCCGCAGCCCTCATAGCGGCGTGAAGTCCAGGCCGATGTCGGCAGCCGGTGCGCTCTGGGTCAGGCGGCCTACCGAGACGAAGGTGACGCCCGTCGCGGCGATGGCGCCGATGGTGGCAAGGTTGACGCCGCCCGAAGCCTCAGTCGGCACACGCCCGGCGACCAGCGCGACCGCCTCGCGCAGCATGTCGGGCCCCATGTTGTCCAGCAGCAGGTGATGCGCGCCCGCTGCGATGGCCGGTTCGATCTGGTCGAGGCGGTCGACCTCGCAGATGATCTGTGAAACACCCGCCGCCTTGGCCCGCGCCACCGCAGGCCCGACGCCGCCGGCGACCAGCACATGGTTGTCCTTGATCATCGCCGCGTCCCACAGGCCCATGCGGTGGTTGCGGGCGCCGCCCTGACGCACCGCGTATTTCTCCAAATGGCGAAGGCCGGGGATCGTCTTGCGCGTGTCCAGCAGCGTTCCATGGCCGCCCATCGCGTCTACGTATTCGCGCGTCATCGTGGCGATGCCGGAAAGATGCTGCACGGTGTTGAGGGCACTGCGCTCCGCAGTGAGCATGGCGCGGGCGTTGCCGGTCATGCGCATCAACTCGGACCCGGCCGGAACCTGAGCACCCTCCGAGACGAGAATTTCGATCTCCATCGCCGGGTCGAGCTTTTTGAAGAATGCCGCTGCGATGGGAAGGCCCGCGACGGTGATCGCATCGCGCGAATCCATCACACCGGAAAACCGGGCCTCGGCCTCGATCACGCTTTGCGAGGTGACGTCGACGCCGCCGCCGGGAAGGCCGACGCCAAGATCCTCGGCAAGGGTTGCGTCGACGAAGGCGGCGAGGTCGAAACCGTGGATCGAGAACGAAGTCATGTCCGCGTCTTTTGCGCGTTCGTCAGGCGTTGTCGAGTGAAGAAGGGGTAGTCCTGGGGCCATCGCCCCAGACCCCGGGAATGTCGGCGCCGTGCGCGGCTCGGCGTTTGTGGTTTTTGAGAGGGGGCCGGGTTGTTCTTGCGGCGAAGCCGCATTCCATATCGACGCTGCGTTTGACGCTACCTCGATACATAGCCTGCGGCGCGGAGGGACGGGCCTTGTCCGGCGCCTCTGCACGCGCAGCGACGACGGTAATGGGGTGCAGGGGCGATGGCCCCTGCGTCTTTCCCTCAAAAACTCAGTGAACGAACCGCGCAATCACATCCCGGTACGAGCGCGAGACCTTCACCTGCGCGCCCGAATCCAGCACCAGGAAGCATTCCCCGTTCGTGTGCGGCTTCACCTGACGCACCTGATTGAGGTTCACGATCGTCGAGCGGTGCACGCGCTGGAACACCCGCGGGTCCAGCCTGCGTTCGAGGTCTTTCATCGTCTCGCGCAGGATCAGCGAGTTGTCGGCGGTGCGGATGCACATGTAGTCGCCGGCGGCTTCGATGTGTTCGATCGAATCGACATCGATGCGGAAGATCTGGCCGCGATCCTTGATGTTGATGAGCTTTTCGTAGCGGTCAGCGCCCGGATCGGTTTCCTCGGGCATGTGGTCGACCGCGTCGGGGGCCACTTCGGCGAGGACGGTCTTGAGCTTTTCGGCTTCTTCGGACGAGCGCTTTTCAGCAAGGCGCTGGCGGACGCGGGCGAGGGTATCGTCCAGCTTGCTCTCGTCCACCGGCTTCATCAGGTAGTTCACCGCGTTCGCTTCGAAGGCGCGGACGGCGTGTTCCTGATAGGCGGTGACGAAGACGAACAGCGGCGGTTCGATTTCCATCACGCCCTTGACCACGGAGAAGCCGTCGAAGCCGGGCATCTGGATGTCGAGGAAGACGAGGTCGGGTTTCTCCGTCTTGATCTTTCGGATCGCCTCGCGCCCGTTGGCGCATGTGTCGATGATCTCGACATCAGGGTATTTTTCGAGGCGCAGTTGCAGCCCCTGGATGGCGAGTTTCTCGTCGTCGACAAGGATCGTGCGAATGGTCATCAGTTGTTTTCTCCGGACCGGCAAACGCGTGCGGGTCCAAATTGTTTCATCGCCAGAGATTAATCATCGTGCCGCCTGATACTGGCGGGCGGGTTCGCTGATGTCCTGCGTGGGTTCGCGGCGTTCGACGGGTAGCTCGATGACGACCGCGAAGCCGCCTTCCAGCGGCTCGACCGTCTCGAAGCGGTGGTTTTCGCCATAGGCCTGCGACAGGCGGTCACGAATATTCGCCAAGCCGACGCCAGTCGAAACCGGCTCCCCTCCATCGTAGGTCATGCCCGATAATCTGTTGTCGGTCGTAGGGCTTTGCAAGCCCGGCCCGGTGTCGGAGACGGTGATGCGAAGCATCGGGCCGACGAGTTGCGTGGCGATGGTGATCTCGGCCCCCATCTCCTGCTGGCTGACCGCGTACTTGATGGCGTTTTCCACCAGCGGCTGGAGCAGCAGCGAGGGCAGCAGCGCGGTTTCGGTGGAGGTGTCGATGTCGAAAGTGGTGCGCAGGCGTTCTTCGAAGCGCATCCGCTCGATGTCGAGGTAGAGCTGCAGCGTTTCCACCTCCTGCGCGACGGTGACGCGCGCGGAGGGTTTGTTGACCAGCGTGTAGCGCAGGAACGAGGACAGGCGGCTGAGCATCGCGTTGGCCGGCTCGGTCTGTTTGAGCAGTACCAGCGTCGATATCGAGTTCAGGGTGTTGAACAGGAAGTGCGGGTTGAGCTGGTAGCGCAGCATGGCCAGCTGGGCGCTGGTCGCCTGGTTTTCCAGCCGGATCAGCTGGTCGTTCTGTTCTTCCACCTGGAGGTAGAAATTGACCATGTAATAGAGCGCGGTCCAGGCGCCCAGCAGCGTGGCGTCCAGATAGAACACGCCCAGGAACAGCAGGGTGAAGCTGGCGTCGCCTTCTACCCGCCAGAGCGACACCACCCAGGCGTCGATGAAGGCGTGCAAGCCCACCGCAAAGGGCAGGATCAGTGCGGTCAGCCCCCATGTGACGAGCGCGCGCCGGGTGATGAGACTGCGGAAGATCACCGAAAGCACGAGCGAGATCGAGAAGCCGGTGATCGTCGCGATCAGGACCAGCACCAGCGAGGCCAGCGGCAGGTCGTTGGCGACCGCCGACATCGTGCGCAATACGAAGGCGCCGCCCCACCCCACGAACTGGAGGCGCCAGAAGGCCCTGTCCTTGTTGGCGAAAAAGGGGATCGGCTGGATGGGCAGGACGCTCATGGGGCCAGCCTAGCCGAACTTACGCGAAAGCTGAAATCGGACTGGGACGGTCATCGTCCGTTATCAACTTCCGCGCGCGGCCTTCACCGCGTCGGAGAGCTGGTCGATGCCCACGGCGCCGGCGATCAGCTTGTCGCCCGCGATCCAGCTGGGGGTGCCGGAGAAGCCGAGGCGCTGGGCGATCTCGAGGTTGCGGGCCAGTTCGGCCTCGACCGTGGGGCTGGCGGCGATGCGGCGGGCGCGGTCCATGTCGAGGCCGATTTTCTGCGCGACCGTCTCGATGGTGGGTTCGTCGACTTGCCCTGCGGCGAACATGGCGTCGTGGAATTGCGGGTACTTGCCCTGCTCGGCTGCGGCGAGCGCCATCTTGGCGGCGGCCGGGCTGTGCGGGCTGATGATCGGCAGTTCGCGCACGACGATGCGCAGGTCGGGGTTCTTCGCGATCAGCTGGGTAACGTCGCCCAGGCTCTGGCGGCAATACCCGCAGGCGAAATCGGTGAATTCGACCAGGGTGACCTTGCCGTTCGGGTTGCCCAGGATGGCGCCGGGGAACGGCGTCTCCACGTTCTGGCGCACACCGGCAAGTGCCTGCGAGGCCTGGCGCTTCTGGAGAACTTCCATCGCCTGCGGCAGGATTTCGGGGTGATCGAGGATGTAGTCGTGGACGACATGTTCGACCGCGCCGCGCCCGCCGTACCAGCCTCCCGCGCCTACCAGCACAAGGCCTGCGGCGATCATTGCGAACTTGGCGGTGTTGCCCATTATTGTCCTGTCGATTTCATATGCGAATTGCGCTTGAAGCAGCCTTAGCGGCGCTTCTTGCTGCGTTCCAGTTCGGCGCGGGCCTGCATTTCGATGTCCTGAGCACGCAGCCAGTCGGGGGTGCCGTTGGTCAGCCCGCCTTCGGCGGCCTGTGCGCTGCGCAGCGCTTCTTCCATGTTGCCCGACATCACCTGCTGTTCGGCGCTGGCGAGATAGGCGCGCGGCATGTCGCCGTTGGCGGCGTAGATGACGCCGAGTTGATACCAGGCGAAGGGATTTTCGCGGTCGCGGGCGACGGCGGTTTTCAGGACTTCCTGCGCTTCCTTGAAGTTGGCTGCGTCCTCGGTGGCGATCAGGGCGTGACCGAACAGGGTGGCGATCAGCGGGGCATTGCCGGAAAGTTCGGTTGCCTTGCGCAGCGGCACCATTGCCTCGGCGGGCTTGCCTGCTTCGAGCAGGATCTGGCCGTCGAGTTCGAGGAAATAGGGGTCGTTCGGATCGGTGGCGATCAGCGCTTCGGTTTCCGCGCGGGCCTCGTCGAACTGCGATTCGCGGTGAAACGCATAGGCGCGGGCATAGCGGGCGGGCACCGAATTGTCGGTCATCGGGAACTTGCGCATGACCTCGCGCGGGGTGGCGAGGTAGCCGAACAGCTTGGCCTTCACGCGCAGGAAGCGCTTCTGGATCGCCGCGTCGTCCGGCTTGTTCCAGGCGGGGTCCTTTTCATACGTATCCTGGAGCGTGGCGATACGGTCCCCGGTCAGCGGGTGGCTGGAATAGAATTCATCGCCGTCCTTGGGGCGGTAGCCATAGCGAAATTCCATGCTCTGCAGCTTCTTGAAGAATTCCACCGAGCCGCGCCCGCTGATCCCCGCCGCGGACAGGTACTGCGCGCCCGCCGCATCGGCGGATGCCTCCTGCGATCGGTTATAGGCCAGATATTTGCCCATGGCTGCCGACTGGCCCGCCATGATGACGCCCATCGCCGCCTCGCCGCCGCCCGCAGCGGCAGCGGCCGCGCCCAGCAGCAGCGAGAGCAGCGAGATATTGGTCGCGCTTTTACCGCCCATGTTCAGCACGGCGTGGCCGCCGGTGACGTGGCCGAGTTCGTGGGCGATCACGCCCTGCACTTCGGAGGCGGTGTCGGCCTCGTCGATAAGGCCGGAATTGACGTAGACTGCCTGCCCACCGGCGACGAAGGCGTTCACCGACCCGTCGTTGACCAGCACGATGTCGACATTGTTCACGCCCAGCCCCGATGCTTTCACCAGCGGCGCGGCCATGTCGTGCAGCAGGGCCTCGGTTTCGGCGTCGCGCAGGATCGACTGCGCGCTCGCGGGGACGGCGGACAGGCCGAGCAGCGCGGGAATCGCGAGGATCAATGCGGGAATTCGCAGCTTCGGCATCGTTCCTCTTGGGGACCGGACGGGCTTAACCGGCGATGAAGACGCCGGCGGGATCGTCCCTGTCTAAAGAGGGTGGGGGCGCGAGGGAAGCCTTGCAAGGCCCCCGTCGTCCCGGATCGCGATCAGCCCAGCAGGTGCCGCGCCGCCCGCTGGAGCAGGGCGTCGTCACCGCTGACTTCACCCACCAGCACCACTTCGCCGCTTTCGAGGCGGCGGGCGACCAGCACGGTGAATTCCTCGCCCTCGCCGCCGAGCGTTGCCATTGGCCGTGCCTCCAGCGCGCGCAGGCCCTTTACCAGACGTTCGCGGGCATTGGCGGGCGCCTTGACCTTGCCGTCTTCCTCGCGGCGCAGGCGGCGTTCTTCGCGCACCAGTGCCTTGAGACCGCCCGGGGTGGCGCCGAGGTGGTCGGCGAAGGTGCCGCGCCCCAGACCGATGCGGCGGCCGTGGGCGATGACGGCCGCGAATTCGGTGAGGCGGGTCTTGTCGTAGTCGGCACCGAAGACCAGCTTGACCAGCGGGATCAGCGGGGCGCGTTCCTGTGCCTTGAGGCCGGCGTCCTCGACCAGTTCGGCAAAGTCTTCCGGCGCGTCGACGGCGGCCAGTGCAAAATCGTAGGCGCGCCCGATCGCATCGTAGAGCGACTGGTGCGAGCGTTCCTCGCTCCCTCGTGCAAGCAGCGCCAGTTCGCGGGCCGAGGCCAGCCAGTCGGCAAGGCCCAGGTCTTCCACGGAGCCCAGGCCTTCCTCGGTCAAAGCGGAAGGTTCGTCGTCCATGGCAAAGCCGGGGCGCGGCAGCTCCATCGGCGAATAGTGTTCGATCGGCGGGTAGTGTATGTCGATCGGGTCAAGCTCGGCAGGGCCGTTCGCCCATTCGGTCAGCGGTTCGAACCCGCGCAGCATGGCGGGGCGAGGGTCGCGCGGCTGGGTGCGCACCGGGGGATCGACGTCGAGCTGTGCGGCGCGTTCCTTCCAGTTGATGACGCCGTAGATGAAGTCGATCCTGCTGCCGTCTCGCGAGAACGGCAGCAGAATGCCGCGATAGAGGATCGTCACGTCCGCGTGATTGACGAATTCCGCCTCGAAGCCGATCGGCGCTTCGTTGGCGATGATCTGCATGTAGTGGTCGGTGATGCGCGAGAGCAGCGAGCGGGTGGGAACCTGCGCCAGCGTGTGAATCGGGCCATCGGCGCCGCATTCGTCCGCCAGCAGTGTACCAAGATAGGCGATCGCCGGATTTGCGAAGTCGCTGCCCCCTGTGAAGTCGAGCAGGACGCTGCGCGGGCCGAAATCGGGGAGGTTTTCCGGCTTCAGGTCGGCGATGTCGGGGAAAGTGCGCGTGCCCAGCAGGCCGGCCCAGAAATTGTAGGCGCGCACCTGCATGCGCCGCTCGTCATTGGCGACAACCGGAGCGCGCGCGCCGGAATCGGTGTTCTCCGCGATGGTCGGGCCTGTGTCCGGTTCGTCCTGGCCGGGAAACTGGCCGTGCACTGTATCCATGTCGAAATCCCGACTCGTCTCTGCTGAAAGCTCGTTCTGGCGCAACATGGTGAATTAACCTTTAAGTTGCGCCGCCGGGACTGCCGCGATTTTCAGGTCTGCTTGACCACGCCTTCGCCGGGCCTGGGCAGCGGTGCGACAAGACGCAGGCCGAAGAACGAAACGATCAGGAAAACCGAGGCGGCGTGCAGCGCGAAAGACAGGCTTTTCCAATCCGCGACCGCGCCCCAGACCCACGATCCCACTGCCATGCCGCCGAAGGTCGCTGCCTGGTAGATGGAAAGGCAGCGGCCCAGAATCGCATTGGGAGAGCGCATCTGCACCGCGATATTGAGCGTCGTCAGGATCAGCACCCAGGCCATTCCCGCCACGAAAGCCGCGGGCAGGGCGTAGAGGATGTCATGTGCCTCCGCGACCAGCGAAAGCGAAAACACGAACATGCCCGCTCCCAGCGCCAGAATGCCTTCGAGGCCGAGCTTCTTGCGCAACGACCCGGTGAACGGCGCCGCCATGATCGAACCGATCCCGAACAGGCCCAGCATCAGGCCGAAGTCCAGTTCGCTGCCGTGGATGTTTCCGCTCACCACCGCGGGCAGCAGGGACTGGTATGCGGCGAGGCTGAAACCCAGCGCGAAGCCGCGGATCAGCAGGCGGCGCAAAGGCCCGTTGCTGGCGCAGAAACGAATGCCCACGGCGACGGCGGGCAGGATGGGGCGCCTGGCGCTGGGCTCGACCGGGCGCGGCTCGGGCTTCCACCACAGCAGCACGCCGATCAGGCCGATGTAACTGATCGCATTGATCGCGAAGGCGAAGGATACGTCCCAGATCGATATCAGCACCCCGCCCAGTGCCGGGCCGATCGAGCGGGCGATGTTGAACGAGATCGAATTGAGCGCGATCGCCTGCGGCAGCTCGTGGACCTCTACCTGCTGGCGGACCGAAGCCTGCCATGCGGGGGAATTGAGTGCGGTGCCGATGCCCACGCTGAGCGTGAAGGCAAGCAGCAGCGCGGGCGTCAGCATATGGGCATAGGCAAGTCCGGCGAGCGCGGCGGACACCACCAGCATGCCCACTTGCGCGGTCAGCATTACCAGCCTGCGGTCGTAATTGTCGGCAATTGCGCCCGCGAATATGCCGAACAGCATGATCGGCACGGTTGCCGATGCCTGCACCAGCGCGACAAGCTGATGCGAGGGGGTCAACTCGGTCATCAGCCAGGCAGCGCCTACGCCCTGCAGCGTTCCGCCCAGGTTGGAAAACAGGTTGGCGATCCAGATCGCGCGGAACACGGGGTAGCGGAACGGGGAAAACGTACCGGCGCGGGGCGGCGGAACAAGCCCGGCCGTTGTCGCCTCGACCGTCTTTTCGACAGCGTGCTCTATCGCATCTTCTTCCCGTGCCACGGTACGGGGGTAAGGCGCGCGAAGGCAGGGAGCAAGCCTGACTGGATAAGAATCAGACCCGCCTAGAGAAGATATCGCATTCGTATCGCCAGGCGGATAGGCTCGCCCTCCACTGTGAAGGCGGCGCGCTCGAACTTGGGTGGCCCCATGCGGACCGGGGCATCGAGCGAGAAGCCATACCCCTCGCGCGGGATCATCAGGCGGGTGTCGAGCTTGCCGTTGCCGTTCTCGTCATGAATCAGGGAAACGGCGTAGCGTCCGGCCGGAACCGGACCGAAATCGAGGTGGACCTCGGCGGATGCGGGCACCGTCAGCTTGCGGGCAAGGGGATCTTTTTCGCAGTCGGGAAAGGCGTCCTCACGCGTGGTCAGGCAGGCCAGCACCTTGCCCTTCGCGGAGCGCAGATTCGTGACGGTCACCGAAACCGTCGCCTGCGGGCCGGTCGATGCCTGCGCTGCCGGGACCAGCATCATGCCCGCGATCAGGGCGAGGACAGCCCCCGGTCGGTGCCGCACAGATGATCCCAGTGGCGAAAGTAGAGGCCGTAGTTGCATCGGTAACTTTCGTGGTGCCGGTGGTGATGGCTGGCGGTTATCAGCCAGCCTCCCAGGCGCGATTGTATCAGGGCCCTGGGAAACATCTCCCAGCCCATGTGATTGGTGATGCCCATCACCGTCATGATCGTGAGGACGGCGCCGAGCGCGCCGACATGGATGGGCACGATGAACACCAGAGCAGGGACTACGACGGCGCCGGTCAGCGCCTCCAGCGGATGGAAGCTCATCGCCGCCCAAGCGGTTGGCGGGCGGCTGGCGTGGTGTACGGCATGGGCAAGCCGGAACACGCGCGGGCGGTGCATCCAGCGGTGCGTCCAGTAGAACCAGGTGTCATGCAGCAGCAGGAAGGCCAGCACCGAACCCGGCAGCCACCAGAGCGAAAAGGCATGAACGTCGGTGTAGATTTGCGTCCAGCCATGCTGACGCCAGCCCCAGGCGACCACGCCGGAAGGGATGCCGTAGATGGCTGCGGAAAGGAGCGACCACTTGATCTCGCTGCGGATCTGGAGGTCCAGCCCGGCATAGTGGCCGGGGCGCACGCGCGCGGTGATCCACGCGAAAAGGCCCGAGGTCACGAGATAACGCAGTCCCACGATCGCCGTCATGGCAAGGGCGGAGGCTAATACCGCTGCGAGGGAAGCGTCTGGCGCCATGGGCGCGGACTAGGCTGTTAGGAGGTGGAGGGGAAGTGAAAAGGGAAGACCTGGGGCCATTGCTCCAGACCCCTTTACTGTCGACGCCGTACTTGTAGCGGCGTCATCGCGCCCACTCTCGCCGAGAGACATATAGCCTGCGGCGGCAGGGAGGGCGCGGCGCTTATTCGCGCGAAAGGCTGACGGTACTGGGGTCTGGGGCCGCTGGCCCCAGATTCTTCCCCTATACCTTATACGCCTCAGCCAGTGGTGCGGCGAACGGCACCCTTGTGTGCGCCCAGACCCTTGGGACCGCGCGGACGGAAGCTGCGCTTGCGCTCGCCGCCCTCTTCACCTTCGCGGCGCGGCTGGCGGTCGCGGTTGCCACCGCCCTTGCCGCCCTGACCGCCACGTCCGCCGGCCTGACCGCGGCCGCCGCCCTGCGGTGCAGCCGGGGCCACGCGGGCAGGAGCAGGCAGGCGTGCAGCCTGGTTCTGGAAGTCTTCCGGCAGCGGCAGCAGGTCCAGCTTTACGCGGGTCAGGCGCTCGATGTCGCGGATGTAGGGCTTCTCGTCGGCGGCAACGTAGCTGATCGCAACGCCGGTGGCGCCGGCGCGCGCGGTACGGCCGATGCGGTGAACGTACTGTTCGGCAACGTTCGGGATTTCGTAGTTGTAGACGTGGCTGACGCCGCTGACGTCGATACCGCGTGCGGCGATATCGGTAGCGACCAGAACGCGGATGGCGCCCTGGCGGAAGCCGCCGAGCGCAGCGGTGCGCTGGGCCTGGCTCTTGTTGCCGTGAATCGCGGCGGCCGGGATGCCGGCAGCGACGAGGTGGCGCACGATGCGGTCGGCGCCGTGCTTGGTGCGGCTGAACACCAGTGCGCGGTCGATGGCGCCGTGGGTGGCGTTGTCGGCGGCGTCATCGGCAAGACCGGCGCGCAGGCTCAGGGTCAGCAGCGCCTGCTTTTCGGCCTGGTTGATCATGACCGCGTACTGTTCGACGCGCTCTGCCGTGGTCGACTGCGGAGCGACTTCGACCTTGACCGGGTTGTTGATGAACTGGCGGCCCAGGTCTGCGATCGCCTGCGGCATGGTGGCCGAGAAGAACAGGCTCTGGCGGCCGGCGGGCAGCATGTTGGCAACGCGCTTGAGCGGGACGATGAAACCGAGGTCCATCATCTGGTCGGCTTCGTCGAGCACGAAGATTTCGACGTGCTTCAGCGTCAGTGCGCGCTGGTCGATCAGGTCGAGCAGGCGGCCCGGGGTGGCGACGAGGATGTCGCAGCCACGCTCAAGGGCGCGGGCCTGCTTGCCCACGGGAACGCCGCCGAAGATGCACTGGATCGAGAGATCGAGGAACTTGGCGTAGCCCTTCATGTTGTCGGCGATCTGCGCGGCCAGTTCGCGCGTGGGCGAAAGCACCAGCATCCGGCAGCCGGCGTTCTGGCGCGGCTTGGGGGTGCTTGCGAGACGGTGCAACGAGGGCAGCGAGAAGGCGGCAGTCTTGCCGGTGCCGGTCTGCGCGATGCCGAGCAGGTCGCGGCCTTCGAGGAGCGAAGGAATGGCCTTGCGCTGGATCGGCGAGGGATCGGTATAACCCTTGACTGCGAGCGCGCGGAGAATGGGCTCGGCAAGGCCAAGTTCGGAGAAATAGGACATCAAGTCACTTTCAAAACAGCACGGGGGCGCGCTGTTTTCGCGAAAGGACACAGGCTTTCGAAAAGACCTGGACTTACGGAAGAGGGCGCGCGCACGGCAAGGTGTCGTTACGTGCGACCCTGCGTGAGGAAGGAAGCTTATTGGTGGCAATCGTTCGTCCGGGCCGGTCGTTGCGCCTTGCGCTAGGACCTCACGCTGCTCACGGATTGCGGCGGGAATCTCCCGCGCGCCGATTGCTGAGGCGCTACATAGTGTGCGTTGCAGCGAAGCGCAAGAAAATTACGCTTGGCAAGCCCGGAGCCGCCTGCTCAGACGCGCAGGTGTCTGATATAAGGTCCCCGTGCACCGGCGTCTGCCGCATCGACCCGCGCACCAAATGGTGCCTGGGCTGCCGCCGCACGCTGGCGGAAATCGCCGACTGGCCGCGTCTTTCGCCCAAGGGCAAGCGCGCGGTGCTGGCAGGGCTTGCCGCCAGAAAGGGCTGACGGCTACGAGTCAGTCCTCGGACCCCCACTTCAGCGTATGCGGATCGGCAACGTTCACCAGCCGGCGCAGCGAGGCGCGGGCAAGGCGCTCCGTCTCCACCTTGCGGCGGGCGGCGGCGAGCTGGTGGAGCGGGGCAGGGCGCAGGATTTCCGCATCGTAACCGTCGGCAACGATCACCCCGCAGCGGTCGGGCAGGAAAACCCCGGTTTCCAGCGGGGCACGGTCCAGCGCGGGGGAGAGCCCCCAGTAGAAACGGTCGCAATAATCGAGATAGTCGGTCCACTTGCCATCGCCCAGCAGATCGGCGCGCGATACCTTGATCTCGACGATGATAACGTGCCCCTTCGCATCAATCCCCATGAGATCGGCGCGCCGCCCGCAGCGCAGCGGCATTTCGGGCAGGCACCAGATATCGTTGCGGGCAAACAGGCGGGAAATCCCGCGCGCGACGTCAACCGCGATGGGAGAGGCCGCATGGGGCAGCGAGAGAGAATCGGCTTCGGCCATGCTGCATCATAGGAACATACAGGGAACTTTCAAGCGCTCTGCACGACCGCCGGGCGACATTGCGAATTTGTCGCTGGAAACGCCCGTTACCCTCTGCTAACCGCCCTTCCACTGCACCCGTAGCTCAGCTGGATAGAGTGACGCCCTCCGAAGGCGTAGGCCACTGGTTCGAATCCAGTCGGGTGCACCACTTTCCCCAAAAATCGGCGCGATTGGCCAAGGTCCGGCGCTACTTGAGTCTCAGCGGCAGGCCCGCCGCGATGAACTGAACTTCATGCGCCAAGGCCGCGACCGTCTGGTTCAGGCGCCCCGCTTCGTCACGGAACCGGCGGGCAAGCGCGTTTTCGGGCACGATGCTCAGCCCCACCTCGTTCGATACCAGAACTAGCGGGCATAGGCAGCGGCCCATCGCCTCGCCCAGCGCGGCGACGGGTTCGTCCAGCGGCATGTCCGCCAATATCAGGTTGCTGAGCCACAACGTCAGGCAGTCTACCAGCACGGCGTCGGCAGTTTCGGCAGCGCGGTGGATGGCGCCGGCAAGGTCCAGTGGTTCCTCCAGCGTCGTCCAGCGGCCGCCCCGGTCGTCCTGGTGGCGGGCGATGCGGTGTTCCATCTCGGCGTCAAAGGCCTGCGCGGTGGCGATGTAGGCGAGGGTGCCGGGATGCGCCTCGACGCGGCCTTGCGCATAGCGGCTTTTGCCCGAGCGCGCGCCGCCCAGCACGAACAGGGCGCCGCTCATGTCCGCACGCCTGCCAGCGCGAGCAGGTCGTCGATATCGAGGTGCTCCTCCATCGCCTCCGCCAGCGCATCCAGCGCGGCATCGACGCGGGCGTCGTTATCGAAACCGTCCGACTGCGCGCCGATTCGCCAGAGCAGGGCGGCACGCAGGTCCGGGCGGGCGAGAAGGCCGTGGCAGTAGGTGCCCAGAACCAGCCCGTCGCGGCTGATCGCGCCGTCGCTGCGGGACGGCGATTGGGCGCCATCAAGGCTGGCGAAGGCGCGCAGCGCGTCAGGCCCATCGGTCACGCCCATGTGCATTTCATAGCCCTTGAAGCGTGCGCCCAGCGCGGTGCCTTCGACTTCTGCCAGCGCCTTGCGGTTGCCCAGTACGGTGGCGACATCCAGCAGGCCAAGGCCGGCGACTTCGCCGGGCGGTCCCTCGATGCCCTGAGGGTCGGCGACGGAGCGGCCCAGCATCTGGTAGCCGCCGCAGATACCCAGCACCGCGCCGCCGCGCCGATGGTGGGCCAGAAGGTCGATGTCCCAGCCCTGCGCGCGCAGGAAGGCAAGGTCGGCGATGGTCGCCTTGGAGCCGGGCAGGACGATCAGCGCGGCGCTTTGCGGGATCGGGCTGCCGGGCGGGATCATCGCCACCTCCACGCCGCTTTCCTGCCGCAGCGGGTCCAGATCGTCGAAATTGGCGATGCGCGGCAGGATCGGACAGGCGACGAGCAGTTTTCCCGCCTTTGCGCCAAGGCCGCGTTCCAGCACCACCGCATCCTCGCTGGGCAACTGCGCGACGGCGGGCACCCAGGGCAGCACCCCGAAGCCGCGCCAGCCCGAAAGGCGCTCTATCGCGGTGTAGCCATCTGCGAAAAGGGCCGGATCGCCCCGGAACTTGTTGATGAGGAAGCCGCGAATCATCGCTGCGTCCTCGGGATCGATCACGGCGCGGGTGCCGACCACGGCGGCGATCACGCCGCCCCGGTCGATATCGCCGGCCAGCACCACCGGCACGTTCGCCTCGCGCGCGAAGCCCATGTTGGCGATGTCTCCGGCGCGCAGGTTGATCTCGGCGGGAGAGCCTGCGCCTTCGACGATTACGAGGTCACAGCGCGCCTCCAACCGGCGGTAGCTGGCCAGCACTTCGGGCAGCAGCGGGCGGCGCGCTTCGCGGAAGTTGGCGGCGCCCAGCGTGCCGCGCACCTGCCCAAGCACGATAAGCTGCGAGGTGCGGTCTGCTTGCGGTTTGAGCAGCACCGGGTTCATGTCGACATGCAGCGGGGCGCGGGCGGCCAGCGCCTGCAGCGCCTGCGCGCGGCCGATTTCGCCGCCATTGGGGGTGACGGCGGCGTTGTTCGACATGTTCTGCGGCTTGAAGGGCAGCACCGAAAGGCCCCGGTTGGCAGCGGCGCGGCACAGCCCCGCGACCAGCACCGATTTGCCGACGTCCGAGCCGGTCCCCTGCAGCATCAGGCCTGCCAAAATGCTGCTCCTGCCGTCACGATCAAGGCGAATGCTCCCAGTATGACGCAGGCGCGCCGGTAGATGGTAAGGGCGCAGGCCAGGTCGTGCGGGGCGGCTTCGCGCCCGTCCTTCCCGATCCACGGCTTGTCGGCAAGCACCCCGTCGTAGGCGATCGGCCCGGCCAGCCGGACGCCCAGCGCACCGGCCATCGCCGCTTCCGGCCAGCCGGCATTGGGCGAGGCGTGGCGGGCGTGATCACGGGCCATCGTCCGCCAGCCGCCTCCGGCCAGGCACAGCAGGATGCCGGAAAGCCGCGCGGGGATCAGCATCGCCGCGTCGTCGATCCGCGCGGCGGCCCAGCCATAGGCGCGGTACGGTTCCTCGCGGTGGCCGATCATGCTGTCGGCGGTGTTGATCGCTTTGAGCGCCCAGGCACCGGGCAGGCCCAGCACGAGGAGCCAGAACAGCGGCGCTACGACACCGTCGCAGAAACTTTCGGCAAGGCTCTCGATCGCGGCGCGGGTGACGCCGGGTTCGTCGAGCTGCGTGGTATCGCGGCCCACGATCATGCCCACGGCGCGGCGGGCGGCTGGCAGGTCTCCCGCTTTGAGCGCGGTCAGGATGGGCCGAACGTGATCGTCGAGACTGCGCGCGGCCAAGGCAGGCCAGGCGAGCAGGGCCAGGATCGGCCACGCCCATGCACCGGCCAGCGCGCGCACGGCGCTTTCGGCAAGGGCGGCGGCGCCGAGCGTCAGCGCGATTAAAGCCAGCGTGGCGGCAAGTCCGGCGATGCGGCGGAGCAGGTCCGTCCAGTGCGGGCGGTTGAGCGCGCCGTCGCAGGCCGCGATGATCTTTGCGAACAGGCCTACCGGGTGGCCGGTCAGGGCATGGAGCCGGTTCGGCCAGCCCAGCGCCGCCTCGATCGCCAGCGCGGCGGCGGCGATGGGTTCAGCCATCGGCCAGCGCCCGGTCCAGCCGGACAAGCGCGCGGACATCGGCGGGAACGCCAAGGCGCAGCGTATCGGGGCGCGTCGCAAACGGGCGGGTGAGGATTTGCGCCTGCGCAAGACGGGTGAACAGGGCCTGCGCGTTGCACCCGGTCAGGTAGCGGAACAGCGGGCAGGCGCCTTGCGGGCTGAAGCCGTGGCTTTGCAGCACGCCGTCGAGCGCGGCGGCGCGGCGGGGGAGATCGGCGCGGGTGCGGGCGGTCCATTCATGGTCGGCGTAAGCGGCGCGGCCGATGGTCAGCGCGGCGGCGTGGAGGGGCCAGCTGCCCAGCACGCTGCGCAGCCGTGCGGCGAGCGAGGGCGGGGCGATCACGAAGCCCAGGCGCAGCGCGGCAAGGCCGAAGAACTTGCCGAACGAGCGCAGGACGATCAGCCGCGCGCCCGGCTGGACGTCCGTCGCGACGCTGATTTCGGGCTGGCAGTCGGCAAAGGCCTCGTCGACGATCAGCCAGCCTCCGGTCCGGGCGATCGCTTCGTGCCAGCTTCGGATCGCGGCGGGCGCGCGCAGCAGGCCGTCGGGATTGTTGGGGTTGGCGAGTACCACGACTTCGGCGCGCTGCGGCGCTTGCGCGAAGGCGATGGGGCGCGAAGGGGTGAACGCCTCTGCATGGGTGCGGTAGGCGGGGGTGAGGGCGCGTCCGGGCAGGTCCAGCAGCAGGGCCAGCAGGCGCAGCGCCGTTTCGCTGCCCGGCACGGCGCAGACCCGCGCCGGATCGGCCCCGAAATGGCGCGCAGCCTCGTGTTCGAGGGCGGTGAGGGCTTCTGGGTCCGGCAGGGCGGTCCAGTCGCAGGCGGGGGCCTTGCCTGTGGGCCAGGGGGAGGGATTGAGACCGGTGGAGAGGTCCAGCCAGTCGGCGCCGCCGAACGTGCGCGCGGCTTCGCTCAGGCGGCCGCCGTGGTGGAGGAATGGCTGTGTCATGGGGTCAACGTCACGGGGATCAGCACGAGTGCGGCGAGCATTGCGGTTTCCAGCAGTTCGATCCCGGCGCCGTGCCCGTCGCCCGAAATACCGCCAAGACGCGCGCGCAGCCACCAGCCCCATAGCGGGACGGCGGCGAACAGGATCAGCAGCGCCGGGCCGAGCAGAACGGCGGCGGCGATTGCGGCAAGGCTCCAGAACAGCAGGTGAAGCCGTCCCACGCCGCTGCGAAAGGCAGTGCCGAGGCCTTCATGAAGGGGCGGCAGGTACAGGGTCCAGGCGATGGGGGCGATGCGCGCGAGCACCGGGACGGCGATCAGAGCGGCGACTTGCGTTGCGGGCAGGGCGTGCAGCAGGACCAGCTTGGCCATCAGTTGCACTACGATCACCACCACGGCGAAGCTGCCGACGTGCGGATCGGCCATCACGGCGGAAAGCCGTTCCCGCCCGCCGTGGGCAGCGCCGGCGCCGTCCGCCACGTCGCCCAGCCCGTCGAGGTGCAGGGCGCCGGTGATCGCGGTCCAGCCGGTGAGGCCTGCCAATGCGCCCAGCCAGGGGTCACGGCCCTGCAGCAGCCACCAGGGACCGGCCACGGCGGCGCCCACCGCCAGCCCGGCGACCGGGAACCAGCGCATCGCCCGCGCAAAGTCCTGTTTGTCCGCCTGCACTTGCGGCAGGGGCAGCCGGGTCAGGAACTGGAGCGCGAGGATCAGGCCCTTCATGTCGTCAGGCCCACGATCTGCGCGGTGGGTACAGCCTCGCCCGGCCATACGCGCAAGGTAAGGACGCAGGAATAGGGCAGGTCGAACGACCAGACGTGGCGATGTTCCATGTGGAACAATGCCGCCAGCGCCGCGCGCATCGCGCCGCCGTGGGTGAGGACGAGGGTGGAGGCATCGATCCCGGTCAGCGCCGCGCCGACGCGGGTGCTGAGCTGGGACCAGCGCTCGCCTTCGGGCGGGGCGTTGGCTTCCGGGTCGTCCCAGAACAGGGCGTGGGAGGTGGCCTCGACCTCTGCGGGGGCGAGGCCGGTCCATGCACCGAAGTCGAGTTCGCGCCAGCGGGGGTCCACGCTATGCGGTAGGGCGCGCGCTGCGGCGATGCGGGCGGCGGGGATGAGGGCGCGGGAAAGGTCGGAGGAGATCACCCGGTCGAACGCCAGCCCCTCTGCCGCCGCCACGCATCTGGCGGTTCCACTGGGCAGCGGCGCATCGTCGCGCTGGCCGAGCAGCAGGTTCGGCTGGACCGGAATGCCGTGGCGCATGAGGTGGACGAGGATTTCGGTCACCGGGCCGTTCTCAGTTTCCACCAGCCACGGCGGCTTCCTCGAACGTCGCCATCTCGTCATGTGCGGCCAGGGCGGCGCGCACGATCGGCACGGCCAGCGCGGCGCCGGTGGCCTCGCCCAGCCGCAGGCCGAGGTTCAGCAGCGGTTCGAGGTTCAGCGCGGCCAGCAGGCGGGTGTGGCCCGCTTCGGCGGAGCAGTGCGCGGCAAGGCAGTGCTGCGTTAAGGAGGGGTTGTCGCGCGCCAGTGGGGCGATCGCGGCAGAGGCGATGAAGCCGTCGAGCAGCACCGGAACCCCCCGTAGCCGCGCGGCGAGGATGGCGCCCGCCATGGCCGCGATCTCGCGCCCGCCGAGGCGTCGCAGGGTTTCGAAGGCGGTGGTGCAGGCCGGTCCGTGCAGGGCCAGCGCGGCTTCCACCGCTGCCGCCTTGCGGGCAAGGCCGGCATCGTCCAGCCCGGTGCCGCGTCCGATCCAGTCCTGTGCCTCGCCGCCCAGTGCCTGCGCGCACAGCGCGGCAGCGGGGGTGGTGTTGCCGATGCCCATTTCGCCCACCAGCAGGAGCTGGGTGTCTTCGCGTAACGAGGCTGCGCCTTGATTCAGCGCATCGAGGCATTCCTCCACGCTCATGGCGGGCATTCGCGTGATGTCGCCGGTGGGGCGGTCCAGATCGAGGGCGACTACCGAGAGGTCGGCTCCGCAGGCTTTCGTCAGGGCGTTTATCGCCGCGCCGCCGGCCTTGAAGTTGGCGACCATCTGCACCGTCACTTCGGGCGGATAGGCACTGACACCCTGCGCCGCGACGCCGTGGTTGCCGGCGAAGATAACCGCCTGCACGGTGTCCACACGGGGGCGTTCGCACCCCTGCCAACCGGCCATGAACACGGCGATATCCTCAAGCCGTCCCAGCGCGCCTGCCGGTTTGGTAAGGCGGGACTGGCGATCGCGCGCGGCATCGCGGCTGACGCCGTCGGCCTCGGGCAAAGCGGCCAGCGCGGCGACGAAAGCGGCGGGATCAGCGAAGCGGATCATGTGCATACGAACCCTTCCGGCGGGGTGCGGGTGATGAAATGGCCTTTCACGCCTTGCGGCCATTCGCGGAACGGCACGCGGCCTTCCTCGCTGGCGGCATGGGCGGCCGCATATTCCAGGATGGCGCGGGCGGCGTCCTCGTCCGGGGCGAAGTCGCCCAGCACGTAGCCGACCTTGCCGGGCGCGCGGATGTGGACGGTGCAGTGGCGGGTGCAGGCGAACAGGCAGGCCATCCCCTGCACGGCCACGCCCTGCAGTTTCGGGTCTGCCGCCTGCACGTCGCGCAGCGCCTGTTCGAGCAGCGCGCCGCCGCGGCGGCCTTCGCCGTCCTCGCGTTCATCCGCGCCCAGACGGCAGGTATTGCACACGACGACCGAAGGGCCGGGGGCGACAGGTTTCAGCATGACGGGGTCGGGCATCAGAAGCGGCTCCTTGTGCCGAAAGTGACGGTGCGCCCCAGAGTGCCGTAGCCGGCGACCGTCTCGTAGTTCTTGTCAGTGAGGTTCTCGACCCGGCCCTGCACGATGAGGCCCTGCGCGATTTCCCACTGGGCGCGCAGGTCTATCAGCCAGTAATCGTCCAGCTTTGCGGTGCCGGTGGCGGCGTTGAAGCTCTCGCCCGAATAGCGTGCGGCCACGCTGGCGCGCAGCCCCTGCGGCAGGTCGATCCCGGCCTCGGCATTGGCGAGGTGGCGGGGCACGCGCTGGAGCTGGCGGCCATAAGTGCTGCTGCCGTCGGTGCGGTCCTGCGCCTCGATCCAGCTATAGTTGCCGCTGGCGAACAGGACGCCCAGCCTGCCTTGCGCGGCCAGTTCGAGGCCGCGCGCCCTGGCCGCCTTGACGTTGGCGTAGTATCCGAAGCGGGTGGTCGCGGTGCCGGGGATATAGCAGATGTCGGGCTGGGCGCCGCTGACCGGGCAATAGGCGAAGTCGATCAGGTTGTCGGTATCGCGCTGGAACCAGGTGGCGGACAGGCGCAGGGCTTCTCCGAAGTTCTGCTCGGCGCCCAGTTCCCAGCCTTTCGCCTTTTCGGGGGCTAGGTCGGCGGCGCCGTAGATGCTGAACATCTGGTAGAGCGAGGGGGCCTTGTAGCCTTGCGAATAGCTGGCGCGCAGCACGGTGGCGCCTTCGTTGGGGGTGTAGACCGCGCCCGCGCTCAGCACCGTGTTGCCGCCGAAGCGCGACTGGTCGGAATAGCGCGCGCCGCCGTTCAGGGTGAGGCCGGTGACGGGGCTGACACGCAGTTCGCCGTAGACGCTGTTGGTATCCACGCGCGTAGGCGTGAGGACATAGGCGGCGGCGCTGTTCGCGGGCGAGGCGGTGGTCATCCGCTGCTCCTCACGCTCGGCGCCGAAGACGGCCTGAACCGCGTCCGAAAACGTATAGGTGCCCTGATACTCGAAGCGGCGCACGCGGCCGTGGGCATCGAAGGTGAGCGGACGGATCGAGCGTGCGGGATCGTAGTTTTCGCGGTCGGTTTCGGACTGGAGCACGGCGATGCGGTTGACCAGCTTGCCGCCGAGCAGCGCGAAGTTCAGCCCGGCATAGCCCGACCATTCCTCGGTCAGGCCGTAGGCGAGGGTATCGCCAGAGGTGCCGTCGAAGTCGTTGTTCGATTTCGACCAGTAGCCGCGCAGGTCTAGGCTTACGCCCGGCGCCAGGCGCACCGTCACCGTGCCGCTGGCACCGCTGCGGGTATAGCCGTCGTCCTCGGTGCTGCTGGAGCGGGCCGAGATGCCGTCGGTGGTGAAGCGCGAGGCGGACAGGCGCCAGTCCACCGCCTGCGAGGTGCCGCCGATGCCGGCGCGGGCGGAGACGGTGTCGTGGGTGCCAGCCTCTACCGCGAGGCTGCCTTCCAGCGGCTGGGCCGGGCGGCGGGTGCGCACGTTGACCACGCCGCCGATGGCATCGCTGCCCCACAGGATCGATTGCGGCCCGCGCAGGATCTCGATGCGGTCGATGTCGTCGAGCAGGAGGTTGGAAAAGCCGTAGCCGCCTGCGGTGGAGGAGGGATCGGACAGGCGCATCCCGTCGATCACCATGACGCTCTGCCCGGCATCAGCGCCGCGGATGCGCAGGGATGTGGTGGTGCCGTAGCCGCCGTTGCGCGACAGGCTGATGCCCGGCGTGCGCAGCAGCGCGTCGGTGAGGGCGACGGGCTGCTGCGCGACGATGGCGGGTTCGTCCAGCACGGTGACGGTCGCGGAAACCCGGTCTGCCGCGACCGGGGTGCGCAGCGCGGTGACGATGACGGCGCCATCGTTGCCGCTTTCGTCCGCAAGGGCGGGGGCGGCGGCCAGGGCCAGCACGAGGCCGGTTGCAGTGGCGGCGAAACTTGAATTCAAACGCTTTTCCTTCACGCAGACGACATCGACCCCCGCGGCCCGAAGGCTGCGAGGTCTGAAGCTGTCGCTCGGCGAGGAATTGCACCCTCGTTCGGCCGGCACACCCTGTCCGGTCGAAGAACGACGGCGACAGGCAGGTCTCCTGGCTCGCGGGTCGGCGCCGATCCGGCCGCCTTCTCAGGACCTTGCAGTCCCAATGGCGTAATGGCCGGATGGCTCGCCGCTTACAGTTGCAGGGGCAGCCCCGGGGGTTTCACCCGAGTTCCCTTTTGATCCCCTTGCGGGGAACCTGACGCGGGGCCGGGACTATCCCGGCCCGGTCCGGTGCGCAAGGGGGGGCGCTTGCGTGGCCGGGCCGGGCGCCATAGGTGCGAAGGCATGACACACGACAGCCCCGCACGGTGCCCGGCACTGCTGGTCGCCGCGCCCGCTTCCGGGCAGGGCAAGACGCTGGTGACGGCGGCTCTGGCCCGCCGCCACCGCGCCGCCGGGCGGCGGGTGCGGGTGTTCAAGTGCGGGCCGGATTTCCTCGATCCGATGGTCCACGAAGTCGCCAGCGGGGCGCCGGTCCACCAGCTCGACCTGTTCATGTGCGGCGAGGCGCAGTGCCGCGCGCTGCTGCATAAAGCAGCGCAGGAGGGGGACCTGATCCTGGTGGAAGGTGTGATGGGGCTGTTCGACGGCGATCCCAGCGCCGCCGATCTGGCGCAGCGCTTTGGCTTGCCGGTGCTGGCGGTGGTCGATGGATCGTCGATGGCGCAGACGTTCGGGGCGCTGGTCCACGGGCTGGCGACCTACCGTCCGGGGCTGGACCTTCATGCGGTGATCGCCAACCGGGTGGGCAGCGCGCGCCATGCGCAGTTGCTGGAGGCCAGCATGCCGCCGGGGGTAACGTGGCTGGGCGCAGTGCCGCGCGAAGGCGGGATGTCGCTGCCGGAACGCCATCTCGGGCTGGTGCAGGCGGGTGAGGTGGCGGACCTGAACGCCCGGCTCGACCGCGCCGCCGCGCTGCTGCCCGAGGCTGCGCTGCACTTGCCCCCGCCGGTCGAATTCGCCGCGCCCTCAGCCGCGCCGCAGCCCGGCGTGGGCCTTGCGGGCAAGCGCATCGCCGTAGCGCGGGACGAGGCGTTCGCCTTTATCTACCGCGCCAATCTGGAGTGGCTGGAGCGTTCCGGCGCGCGGCTTTCGTTTTTCTCGCCCTTGCGGGACGCCGCGCTGCCCGCGTGTGATGCGCTATGGCTGCCGGGGGGCTATCCCGAGCTTCATCTGGAAACGCTGGCCGCCAATCATGCGATGCTGGCGGCGATCCGGGGGCATCACGCTGCTAGCAAGCGGATCCTCGCCGAGTGCGGGGGGATGCTCTATACCTGCACGGCGCTGGTCGACGGGCAGGGGCGGCGCGGCGAACTGCTGGGCCTGCTGCCGGGCGAGGCGGCGATGCAGCCGCGCTTCACGGCGCTGGGGATGCAGGAGGTGGAACTTGAAGGCGGCACCCTGCGCGGCCACACCTTCCACTATTCGCGGCTGGAAACGGCGCTGGAGCCGGTCGCCCGGTCATCCACCCCGGACGGGCGCAGCGGCGAGGCGGTGTACCGGGTCGGCTCGCTCACCGCGAGCTACATGCACATGTACTTCCCTTCCGCGCCCGATGCGGCGCAAAGGCTGTTTGCGGGTTAGGCCTCCACCACCACCTGACCTGCGGCAAGGGAAACCTCCGACTTCGGCGCACTGGGGATTTCAGCGATGCCGGGTTCGGGAACGCGGAAGAACCTGGCAGCGTGCGCGCGGCTGCCGAGCGCCTCGCTTGACGTCACGCTGATCAGCCATGGCGAGGCGATGAGGCCCAAGATGATCGGCGAGAGCCACAGCGCGGTCACCGGATCGAGCCATGCCGTGGCGGCCAGCGCCGCGCCCAGCAGCAGATGTTCGCGAAGATCGGGCAGGATCTCGCGCACGGTGATGCGGCGGGCGTCGCGGGCCTGGGTGTTCCAGCCTGCCGAGATGCCCAGCAAAAGGCCAAGCAGCGCCTTGGTCTGGGTGACCATGGTGATCGGGGCAAGCAGCATGCCCATCACGATCTCCAGCGGCACGGTGCGCAGGACCGCGCTTGCACCGCCGAAGCTGCGACGGCGCTCCTTGTCGGCCAGCATCCAGATCGTGCCCATCAGCTTGGGGCCGAACAGCAGCACGACCGTCAGCGCCAGCACACTGGGCGGTGCAAGGGTGACGAAACCGCCGGTGTCGCGGGTGGCGACCTGGCCGATCATCGCCAGGATCAGCAGCAGCCAGCCCGGCGAGGTGAGATAGGCCGAAGCGCCGATCAGCAGGTGAAGGCGGCTGGTCCAGTGCAGGCCGGAGGCGCCCAGCAGTTGCAGGTGCTGCAGGTTGCCCTGCATCCAGCGCCGGTCGCGGATCGCCATGTCGACGATGGTCGGCGGGAATTCCTCGTAGCTGCCGCCGATCATCACCATGTGCACCGCCCAGCCACGCCGACGCAGCAGCGCCGATTCCAGCATGTCGTGGCTCAGGATGTGGCCGCCGAACGGGGCCTTGCCGGGCAGTTCGGGCAGACCGCAGGAATCGGCGAAAGCGCGGGTGCGCACGATCGCATTGTGGCCCCAGAAGTTGGATTCCGCGCCCGACCACCACAGCAGTCCGGCGCTGGCGATAGGCCCGTAAGCCTCGCTGGCGAACTGCATCCAGCGCTGGAACAGGGTACGCGCATTGGTGATCATCGGCACCGTCTGCAGCAGGCCGATCGAAGGGCGTTCCTCCATGATCGAGGCCATGCCGACGAT
This sequence comes from Novosphingobium sp. 18050, assembly GCF_902706195.1. Taxonomy (GTDB): domain Bacteria; phylum Pseudomonadota; class Alphaproteobacteria; order Sphingomonadales; family Sphingomonadaceae; genus Novosphingobium. The sequence continues at coordinate 33,119 of NZ_CACSJO010000034.1, forward strand.
GGTGTCGCCGCTCATCATCGAATCCGCGTCGAGGATCAGCATGCATTCGTAGGACGCGCCGAAGCGGCGGACCCATTCCGCGATGTTGCCGGGCTTGCGGGCGGTATTCTGCTCGCGGCGGCGGTAATAGACCTTGATCGGCGCTTCGGCGGCAAGTTCGCGCCAGGCGGCTTCCTCGCGCTTGCCGTGGAAGGGGTTGGAATCGCTGAGGATGAAGAAGTCGATCCACGGCGCGCCGCCCGATGCGGCGATGGAACTGGCCATGGCGCGGGCCCGGGCGAAGACTTCCTCGACGCTTTCGTTGTAGACCGGCATCAGCACGGCGGTGCGGTGGCGCAGGCTGGACGCCGGGCTGGGCAATGCGGTGAAGCCCGGATGCTCGCCGGTGATGAGCTTGAGAAAACCGATGGTCGAAGTGACGAAGCCGAAGGCGATCCAGCAGAACAGCGGCACGAAGAACACCAGCAGCAGCATTTCGACCCAGTCGAGCCCGTCGCGCGACAGTTCCATGCGCACCGTGCTCGACGCGGCCAGCCCGATCACGGCGGTCAGCGCGATCAGCAGCATCCGCTTGACCAGCATCCCGTGGGGACTGGTCAGCACTTCGATCGCGCCGGGAGGATTGCCGTAGAGGTTCTGCACCGGCATCACCAGCGGCGCTTCGGCAGGAAGCATGGGCGGCGCGGGCAGAACGGTCACGCTCACGATACGGCTCCGGTTTCCAGCGACTTTATCACGGTTTCGCTAAGCGCGGTATCGCCGCGTTTGAGGTAAAGGCGGAAAGCGGGCTGGGTCACGGCTGTGGTCCTCACGTCGATCATGACGCGCCAAAGCGCATCGGAGCGGGCCACGGGATAAGCGACGGCAGAGACGATTGCTCCCTTGGGCAGGTCGGTTTCGGGGGTAACGCCGCTTTCGCGCGTCAGCCCGGCAAGTGAAGGGCCTGCGAAATCGAAGACGAACTTGCGCACGCCCGCCATCGGCGGGGCTCCGGGAATGCCGCCGGGCCCTTCGAAGATATCGACGCAGCGCGAGGCGCGGTCGGCGGTCGGGTCGCTTGAGGACCACGTCAGGCGATAGGTGAAGTCGCGGCGCTCACCCGCCCTGGCGGGCTTGTCGCTGCGCCAGAACATGGCGATGTTGTCCATGGTCTCGCTGCTCGTGGGCATTTCGTAAAGGCACACCGCGCCCGCACCCCAATCGCCCTTGGGTTCTACCCAGAGCGAGGGGCGGCGGTCGTAGAAGACGCCGTCGTCCTGGTAATGGTCGAAAGCCTGGTCGCGCTGGAGCAGGCCGAAGCCCTTTGGCGATTTCGCCTGCATCGAATGAAGTTTGGCGACCGAGGGGTTTTCGAGCGGACGCCATACACGCTCGCCATTGCCGGCCCAGATCGCAAGGCCATCGGAATCGTGGATTTCGGGGCGCCAGTCCGGGCGGGCGGCGCGGTTCGACTGGTCGTACCAAAACATGCTGGACGCGGCGGCAAGGCCAAGCTGCTTGACCGCCTTGCGCAGGAACAGCGCGGCGGTGACATCTTGTACGGCGCTGTCCTTACCATTGCGGCAGTCGAAGGAATAGGCGCCCGCAAGGCTGGGGCCATCGAGCAGGGCATAGACGCGCACGCTGTCCGGCCCGGTCTGTTCGATCCAGAAATGGGTGAAGGCGGGGAATTCCTCGCCGGTGGGCAATCCGGTGTCGATGGCGATGGCGCGGGCGGAAAGGCCGTACTGGTCGCGCGATCCCGAGGAGCGGAAATAGCTGGCGCCCTGCCAGGCCAGCCAGTCGCTGCGCCCGGTGGCATCCATCACCCGGAAACCGACCGGGTCGGTGTTCTCGCTGGTGACGAACAGCCCGGCAGTGTCGATGATCTCGCGCGACTGCCCGTTTTCGAGCAGGGCGATGCGCACCGGCTTGGGGGCGGTGCCGCGCACGGCCGGAAACAGGCGAACATTGCCTGCAACGGTCTTGGCGTCACCGTAGGTCAGCTTTCCCGCAGCGTCGTAATCGGCGGCGGCGCGGGGCGAATCCGGGGTTTCGACGTAAGGCTTGCGGGCAAGGGCGCGGGCCTGAGCGATAAGGCTGTCCCACGAAAACGCCGCAGGCGGCCCCATGCGTCCGCCGGCCGCGGCGCCGCCCACTGCGGCATGCACACCGGCGGGCAGAGCACCTGCAGCGGCGCCCGTTGCTGCAAGCGCCGCGAAAAGCCTGACAGCCATGCGGCGCGACATCTGCGCGTCGTTTATCAGAATGGATACCCTTTGTTGCCGCTTGGGCATGATCCGATCATGCTGGACCGGATCATGCCCAAGCTATCTTTTGTTTTCCGCATTTTCCGAGTCATCAGGTGATCCCACCTGTCTCGAAAATGCTCAAACTGCCGTGATGCCGATACGCACGAGCAGCCCGATTGTTGCACGGGCGCTATGGCACCAGCGACCTTTCAGCGGCCTGACCGCTCCGCACCGCTCGTCGCGTCCCGCCAACCGATGATCGCGCGGTCGCCCGGTTCGAGGTCGTTTGCGAAGACTTCTGTGCGCTTGCCGTCGCTGCCGCCGACCGTGACGTAGACTCGCCTCGGGTCGCCGCGCTCCAACACGTAAATGCGCGCGCGCCTGCGTTTCTGGCCCACGACCGGCTCGAAGGCGAGCGCGGCGTCGGGCACGAGCAGGACATTGTGGCGCTCAGGCAATTGGATCTCCACGGTGGCGGCCATGCCGGGGCGAACCTTGGGGTCGGGCCGCTCGATGGTGAAGACCGCGCGCGGCGGGGTGGTCTGCGGCGGGGGACTGACGCGCAGGAGAGTGAGAGTTGCCGACTGCGGCGTATCGGGCATCGCATCGAGGCGAACCTGAGCCAGCGTGCCGGCCTTGATCGGATTGGCCTGCTGGTTGGACAGCGGCACTTCGGTGGTCAGCGGAGCAATGCCTGCGGCGATGGTGAACAGCGGCTGGTGTTCGGTCACCGTCTGGCCCGGCTGGACATGGCGCATGACCAGTACCCCCGAAATCGGCGCGCGTACTTCGGCGCCGGCCTTACGTTCCTGATCTTCCTTGAGTTGAAGCTTGGCAGCATGGGCTTCTGCACGGGCTGCGGCGACGCCGAGATCGGCCCGGTGCGCGTCGGCCCTGGCACGCTCGATCTCGTTCAGTGCAGGCGCCCGCCCGCCCGAACGCTTCCACACGCTTTCGAAGCGGGCGAGGCGTGATCCGGTATCCTGAGCGGAGACTTGTGCGGCATCGAGCATGGCCTGGGCCGCTACCACGCGCGAATGGTCGATCTCGACGGCGCTCGCCACCTCTCCGGCGTCGAGCTTTGCCAGCACTTCACCCTTTTGGACTTCGCCGTCGCTCTTACCCGAAATCCAGGTAACGCGCCCCGGAAGAAGGGCGGTGACCGTCACTTCGCCCGAGCCGCGCACCTGTCCGCGCTCGGATACCAGTGGAATCAGGTTCCCCCGCTCCACCGGCGCAGAATAATAAGGGGAATCCTCGCCCGTGACGAAGCGGACGAAGAACGTCAGCGTGCCGAGGGCCGCCAGGGCCAGCACCAGCAGGCTGAGCCAATGGCGCATGACGTGGCGAGGCGCGGCGCCCAGCAGGGTGTCGAGCGGGGAATGGGTTTCCTGTTCGGTCTCGGCGTCAGTCACAGGCGGCAGTCACCGTTATCGTTTCGGCCGTGGGCGCCGGGAAGGGGGCGACTACGGGCGCGAGTCCATCGCGTGCCCATGCCTCGTCCTGCCCGGACCACAAGTCCAGCGTTGCCGTCACCCGGCCAGCCCGCGCATCGACAAGCGCAAGTTCGACTGCAGTGGAAGCGGCTTCCGCCACATAAAGCGTAGAGAACGGTCCGACTCCCTGGCGATAGGCTCCGCGTGCATCCCTGACGGTGCGGCGCGCTTCCTGAAGCGCCTGTGCAAGGCGGGCCTCGCGTAGCACGTCGTCGGCCAGCGAAGCACGGCGCGGGTCTTCGGGCGGAGCGATGGCGAGCGGGTCGACCGGCGGATCGGGGATGGCGCCGGGCGAACCCAGCTTTTCGGCCAGAGCGTCAGGCTTGTCGCCGGCGAGGCGGGCGAGTTCGGCCATGGCGCTGTCGAGACGGCCTTGCGCGAAGCCCAGCTCTCCCTGCGCGGTCTCATCCTGCGAGCGGGCGAGGGCGCCGTCGATAGCCGGTGCCAGCCCGGCCTCGCGGCGGAACTGCGCGACTTCTGCGTTATCTTTGTACTGGGAGCGCAGGGCGCTGCGCAGGGCAATGTCCTGTTGCAGGCGCCGGACCTCTACATAAGCAGATGCAATCTGCCGGGCGAGTCGCACGCGCCGGATGACGACCCGTTCGACCCTGTCATCCCGAAGCTGGGGATCGGGGCGGACGTTCTTGTCGCCCAGCAACCGGCCCAGCCTGGCACCAAGGCGCTTGGCATCTTCGGCGGTCTGAAGATCGTATTGGCTCAGGGCCGAGATGCGGCAGATCACGTCCTGGCTGGAATCGAGCCCCTGCTGCACCAATGCCGCGAGAACCGGGTCCCCGGCTTCCTTCCACCATGCGGGCGCGGGAGGCGCAGGTGCTTCATCTGGCGCCGAAGCCGCTGCCGGCGAAGGCGTACTGGCAACGTCGCCGCCTGCGGCGGTGCATCCCGCACTTGCGAGAGTAAGGGCAAGCATAGCTGCCCTGCCCGAGCGGACGCCTGTTTTGAACCTGTTAGACACGTACAACGCGATAGCACCTGACTCTGGTGAAGCAATCATGCTGCGACAGCGAACGCACGCAATGCGTGACTGGCTGCAAGGAATCTTGCCCGAACATACATGAATCTGACAGCGGGGCTGGATCTTGGGCCGTCATTTGTTCGAGAAACGGCGCAAATCTGGGGTTGTGGGAGTTTCATGAAGCTTTTTTGAAATAGAGTGTTGACCGAATCGAGGGTGGCTCTTAGAGGGCTGTTCACCGCAGCGGACCATCTGGTTGTTGCCGCGGTCGCCGACATTGGACGGGCATCTGGCTCTCTCCCTAATCGCAAGACGCGGGGGATGAGTGGTTGTCCGGGTTTTTTGTCTGGTTGTGCTTTTTGACATTGTAGGTTTTTGATGAAGGGACATGTGGGCGACGGCGCCTGCTCCCGGGGCTTCAGGGCTCGGGGTGGCAGTATC
>NZ_CACSJO010000035.1 GCF_902706195.1 Novosphingobium sp. 18050
GGGCGGCTCTGCCCGGCGGCGGGGGCGGTGTGAACGGCGCGCGGGCCTCCACCATCCGCTGCGCGGATGGTCCCCCTCCCCCCTCTGGGGAGGAATGGGGGTCTTGGTCGGTGAAGCCCTCGCGGCGGACATCGCGCAGCGCCTTCTTCGAGGAACCGCCCGAGGAGGACGATCCGCTGCTCGGCTTCGAGCCCTATCTCCACGCGGCGCCGCGCCGCAATTCGATCACGCCGGATCGGCAGCGCGCCTTCATCGCCGCGCTCGCCGCCAGCGGGATCGTCACCCAGGCGGCGCGGGCCATCGGGGCGAGCCTGGAGGCGCTCTACAAACTGCGCCACCGCAAGGGCGCGGAAGGGTTCAGCGCCGCGTGGGACGCGGCCATCGACCGGGGCATGATGCGGCTGGAGGACTGCGCGCTGGAACGCGCGATCCAGGGTGAGGTGCGCCCGGTGGTCAGCATGGGGCAGGTCGTCACCAGCTATATCCGCCACGATACCGCGCTGATGCTGTTCCTGCTGCGCACCCGGCGGGCTGCGCGCTTTGCCACGGTCGATCCCCGGATCAACCCGCAGCCGGGCGATGCCCTCTACGAGCGGGTGATGGCGGACTACCGCGCGCGCCAGCCTTCCTCCGAGGCGATCCTCGACAGCATCAACGCCAAGATCGAAAAGATGCGCGAACGCCGCTTCGCCCATGAAGCGGTGCTGGCGCAGGAACGCGCGCTGGAGGCGGAGGAAGAGGCCGAACGCTATTGCGGTGCTTGAACCCGCTTAGGGTCGGCTGCGCCGGCCCTGCCCGCGACGCTCGCCGCCGCCCTGTCCGGCGCCGCCGCCCTGCCACTGCGGCATGTGCATGCCCTGCTGCGGGCGGAACTCACCGCGCTGCTGCTGATAGCGGTGCTGGCCCTGCGCGCCCTGGGGCGGCGCCTGGCGCATGAAGTGGTTGCGGTCCGCACGGCGATAGCGGCGGTCGCGCTCGTTGCTGCGGTAGTAGAAGTAGTTATCGCCGCCCCAGTAGCCGTCGTAGATCGAACCGTAGTAGCCATCGTACCAGCCGTCATAGGCATAAGGGCTGCCGTAGCCCATCTGCACACCGCCGTAGGGGCCTCCGTAGCCATAACCATCGGTGGCGCAGGCCCCCAACGCGAGGGACGAGGCGGCGAGCGCCAGTGCGGCGATCTTGATGTTCATGGCTGCGACCTTTCGAGCACCGGGCGCGTGCGAAAGGGCGCGTCCGTACTTGTGGTAAACGCACCGATGGGCCGCCGGGTTCCGGGCGGGCTGCGCCCGGAGCGAGCGGCGTCAGTCGATCTCCAGCCGGGTAGGCGCCCCTCGCCCGCCCATGAAATTGGCGAGGTTGCGGTGCAGGTTGATGACCTTCTGCTCCTGATGCGGGTTAGGCAGAGGGCCGCGAAATCCGCTGGACTTCATGCCCTTCTGCACGAACTGCATGTTCGAGAAATCCTGCGCCAGCACGGAACCCCACAGTTCACCGATGGGATCGGCGTAAGTCCACTGAGTTTCGGGCACCTCGCCTTCGGGGAAACGTTCGAGGGCGTAGCTTTCGAACACGCACTTGTTCGGGTCGTCGCCGTAGGGGCGCACCCGGTAGCACAGGGCGAAGGTCACGCCGTGGAGGATGTTCTGGTTGGGGAACAGGCCCCAGGCCAGCCCGGCCTCTGCCATGATGGCGGGCGGGACTTCGGGCCATGCGACCCCGCGCGCCGCGTCGTCCTTCCTGGCGCTGGCCATCCAGTGGGCGATGACGTCCTGCGCAGGCGTGCCTTCCGGCAGTTCGTCGACGAGGCGGCTGGCGGCGTTCACCAGCGTCTCGGTCGAGGCGGAGTAGTTCACCGTCTCGTAGTTTTCCTTGATGAGTTCGTAAGTGGAGAGGCGCGCGTCGTCGCCCTTGCCGGCGCGGGTAGTGCCGGCGCTCTCGCTCATCTTGAACGCATCGTCGCGGGTGTCGTAGCTGGAGACCGAGTGCAGCCCGTACTGCTTCGACAGCGCATAATAGTTGCCATAAGCGAGCAGCTGCGTGTGGGTGCCGGCGACGTGGTAAGGCTCAAGGAACGCCTCGATCGCGGTCTTCCAGTTGCAGTCGTAAATGGCCCACTGGCGCCATTTGTAGTGCATCTTCTCCAGCTCGAAATGGCCGAGGATCTCGCCTGCGCGGCCCATCCACTCCTTGAGCGGCACAGCGTCCGGGTCCATGGTGACGTAGATGTAGCCGCCCCAGGTATCGACCTGCACCGGCGAAAGGCAGGTCATTTCCGCCGTCAGCTTGTTCTGCCAGTCCTGCGGGTCGAGGATGTAGGAATTCGCTCCGTTGAGGTCGAAGGTCCAGCCGTGGAAGCCGCAGATGAAGTTGCGCCGGTTGCTCCCCCGCACATCGTGGACTTTGCCAGGCAGCATTTCGGGCACCGAGACGAGCTGGCGCCCCCGGTGCGGACATACGTTGTGGAAGGCCTTGAGGGTGCCGTCCTCCTTGCGCAGGACGATGATCGATTCGTCGGCGACGTCGTAGGTCATCCAGTCGCCCGGATCGGGAAGGTCGCTTTCGCGCTCGACCATCTGCCAAATCTTTGGCCAGAGCTGCTTCTTCTCCGCCGCGAGGTATTCCTTCGAGAGAAACGCCTCAGTCGGGTAGGTGGCGAGCACTTCCGCGTCCATGTCGGCGGCGGTGAGGCGGGAAGGCTCGAAGGCTTCTGGCTTGGTCACAGGCATCTCCCTTTGTGAACCAGGCCGTGCCCCTTCTTTAACGGGAGCATGGTGGCCGGGCCACATCGCTATTCAACACCACTGTCTATTAAGCGAAGCCCCGTCCGGTTTCCAGAGCCTCGTATGCGCAGCGCCCCGGCGATGGAGGGCGATGGCCAAAGCCCCATAGGCAAAGGGAGAGGACGCCCGCCGGCGCCCCCTCCCCCTGCATTCTCCTCCACGGGAGAAACCAGTCAGATCATGCTCTTTAGAGAGCGATGATCCCGCCATCATTCTTGGTAATGGCAATCAGGGCCGAGCGCGGGCGGACGTTGGCCGCAGGCGTCCCGGTCTGGCTGTCGGGCCAGTGGCTGGAGGGCGTGGCGGTCGCGCCGCTTTCGCCAGGGTGCTGGATGCCCACGAACAGGGTACGGCCGTCCGGGGTCATGTCGATGCCGGTAATTTCGCACTGGACCGGACCGACAAGGAAGCGGCGCAGGTTGGCCGCAGTCGCCTTGGCGCCCACGAACGTTGCCTGCGTGCCGGTGCCGCCGTTGGTGTTGGTGATCGTCACTTTGCCGCCGTCACCGACATGGCCGGGGATTGCGGCCAGCAGCATGCAGTTGGTGCGGTCGGTCAGCGCGCCGTCGTCGGTCTCGATCCACATCACCGGGTTGATCTGACCGGCCGGGTTGGTCGAACGCGAGAAGTACGCGCCGTCCGGGCTGGAGAAATCGTTCGCGGTGGTGAGGCCCGAGATGTTGACGTTCACCGGATCGGCATCGGTAGCATCGGCGCCGAACAGGTAGATGTCCCACTTGAAGGTCAGCGCGCTGGTGGTGTCGCCGTCTTCGCGCAGGCGCACGATGTGGCCGTTGGGGTTGCCGGTCTGCGCCGTGTTCGACGGTCCCTTGGGGTCGTTGTACGAGCGCGGGTTCGCGGCATTGGTGCCGTTCACCGGACGGAAGCTGTTGTTCGAGTTGGTGAGCGTCAGGTAGATCTCGCCGGTCACCGGGTTGCCCACGGTCCATTCCGGGCGGTCCATCGGCGTCGCGCCCAGTGCGTCGGCGGCGAAGCGGGTGTTGACGCAGATGTCGGCCTGGCTCTCGAAGGTATAGGCCGGATACGTGCCGCTGGCGGGGCGCGTCGGGAAGGTCGGGCTGTAGACCAGCGGCATCCACGTGCCGGTGCCGTCCTCGTTGAACTTGGCGACATAAAGAATGCCGGCGTCGAGGTACTTGTCACCCATGGCGAGGCGGTCGCTGGCGTTGGCATCCGCTGCGGCCCAGGTGGCGGTGGAGACGAACTTGTAGAGATACTCGCCGCGCGAATCGTCGCCCATGTAGACGCCCAGCTTCTGGCCGGTGGCGATGCGCACGAAAGCGCCTTCGTGGCCGAAGCGGCCCAGCGCGGTGCGCTTGCGCGGGGTCGACTTCGGGTTGAAGGGATCGATCTCGACTACCCAGCCGAACTGGTTCGGCTCGTAGCGGAAATCGGCGGTGGCAGGCGCGGTGGCGCTGCTGATCGTCGCGTTCCAGCGGGTGAAGCGGTCATCGGTGGTCGAAGCGGTCGACCAGCGGTTATTGCCCGTGGTGCTGGTGATGCCGTTGCGCTGCAGCGAAGCCAGTTCGCGCGGGGTGCGCAGGGCGTTGTCGGCAGCATCGCGGCGGAAATAGCCGGCGTAGTTTTCCTCGCAGGTGAGGTTGGTGTTCCAGCCGGTCACGCCGTTGGCGCAGTTGTTGATCGTGCCGCGACCCGTCTTGCCGTCGTTCGAGTAGGCGGTGACGAGATAGGACGAACCAGCCGCCGGGCCGTGGAACGACATCGGCGTGTTGGGGGTGATGCGGCGGTTGAACGTGCTGTCCTGCTTGTAGGTCCACTTGCGGTTGCCGCCGTCGACGTACTCGACGACCGAAACGCCGTGGCACTCAATCTCCTTGAGAGCCTCGGCCATTGGGCGGACGCCGGCGGTGGTCGTCGGGCCGTTCACGTGGAGGTACTGCTCGGTGATGTTCTCGTGGTTCTGGACCATGAGGCCGCGCGTCGAGCTGTTCACGTCCGGCGTGCCGGTGGCCGAGAGGCCGAAGAAGTGCAGCGCGTCGTGGTGGTCGCCGATGCGGTTGGCGAAATCGGTGTCGGAGCCGTCGTTCTTGTACGCCGGGGTCGTCGCGGTGAGCGGATCACCCAGACGGGTCATGATCGTGACCGAGTAGCCTTCCGGCACCACGGCGACGTCGCCCAGGCTGTGCGGGACGGCGGTGAAGCCCAGCACGGCGGGCGATACGCGCACGGTGGTGGTGGCGGCGCTGGTTTCACCGAAAGCCGATGTGGCGGTGTAGGTGAAGACCAGGTCGGTCGCGGCGGCCACGGCCGGAGCGATGAAAGTGACGGTGCCGCTGGTGCCCGAAAGTTCGACCTGCGGGCCGCCGGTCTGGTTCCAGCGCGGCGCGACGCCGTCGCTCAGGGTGCCCGAGGCAGAACCCGTCAGCGTGACGACGCGGCCGGCACTTGTGGCGGCATTCGCGCCGGCCGAAACGGTGACGGCGCCCAGGCTGCTGTTGCCGTCATCCTCGCCGCATGCGGCAAGCAGGCTCGTGCCCATGAACGCCATGGTGGTGGCACCAGCGCCGCGGAACAGGGCCTGTCGGCGCGAATAGCGCGAAGCGGCCATGCTTTCGAGCGTGGGCTGGATGGAATCGTTGGTATCGATGTCACCGTCGGAATAGCCGACTGCGGAAGTGGTCTCGGTCATGGTTGCCCCCGTTTGGTTTTTGGTCGCGGGGGCGAGAGCTAAGGGTGTTTCATGACAACAACACGGAAGTTTGAGGGCAGTTTGATGGCTTAATTGCGACGGTATTTAGACGGTTGTGAAGAACAGGTCAGCGCAGACTGCAGCAGTTCATACAGTCCTGATTATCAGTGCGGATCGCGCCGTGTGCCCCGCGCCTTATCCTTCGCGTGGATAGACATCGCCCAGAACCCGGCGGAAGTGGGCCTCGACCTGATCGTTGCAGGAGCAGGCGCGCTCCTTGAGGCCGGGCCGGTCGAGCACCTCGATGCCGCCGCGGCGGGTGCGAACCACACCGTCGCGCTTGAACCGTTGCAGTACGCGGCTGGCATAGCTGCGGCCGATCCCCATCATCGAGGCGAGCTGCTCCTGCGTCATCGTCACGTCGTTGCGGCCGATCCGGTCGACCGCAGCGGTGAGCCACTTGGCCGCGCGCTGCTCGATGGTGTGGACCGCATTGCAGGCGATCGACTGGAAGACCTGCGCCATCACGCAGTCCGCATAGCGCGAGAACAAGTGCGCGATCGCCGGCGAGCGGTCCTTCGCAGCCTCCAGGTCGCGCATGGTGATGCGCAGGAAGATGCCTTCGTGCAGCACATTGGCGCGGGCATAGGCAGGCAGCGATCCGGCGCTGATGATGCCCCCCAGCGCACCCTCGCGGCCGATCAGGATGGTTTCGACGGCCATGCCGTCCTCCATCTCGACGAAGTAGGAACTCATCGCGCCATCGGTGGGGAAGTAGCAGTAGTCCACGTTGTCGCCGGGATTGTAGATGATCTCGCCGGACTTCAGCCGGCATTCGCTCAGACGTGGCTCCAACAGGGCGAAATCGTCCTGACGCAGGGACGAAAGCAGGTCGCTGCCGGCGATGGCCGCGGGCGAGACCGGGCTTGTCTGCGGGATTGTACTCATGGATTCGTCCTTGGGGCACGGACCCGTTGACGGGCCAATGGCAGGACAACCCTCGCGATCCCAACCGGTTCCCTGCGCAGCGCTCATAAGTGAACAGACGCGGCTTCGGGGCAGTGCTATTATGTTACTCAGGAACATTCGTTCACGATGCGTGTTCCGAGGTCGGAGCGGGCCATATGGTTCGCTTGAAATCGCCCTTAAGGCCATTTAGCGGATTACCATGCACGCCGACGCCGAACCAACTGTATTGCCCGATATGCTGAGCCTCCTGCGCGAGGCGACGGGCCCTTCCCATGAGCGCCTGGACGCTTCGTTTGGTTCCCTGACGCTGTCCGGCCGCGCCGATCTTGCCCGTTTCCTGGCCGCCCACGCCATCGGCCTGGCGCCGCTGTTCCCGGTATTCAGCCGTTTCGTCGAAGAGCGACTGGGGCTGCAATGCCCGGACTATCCAGCCATGCTGCGCGCCGACCTTGCCGCGCTCGGCGTCGATACCGCAGCCCTGCCCGTGCTTGACGTGCCCGCCGAAATCACCGGCGAAGGCGGTGCTGCGGGCGTAGGCTATGTGGTCTGCGGCTCGCGCCTCGGGCTCACCGTGATCCGCCAGCGAGGCTACTGGGGCGAGGCCGAGGGTTTCCGCTCCGCCTACATGACCGACGGACGCGGCCACGAAGCCTGGAAGGCTCTGGTGCCGAAGCTGCGGGGCGGAACGTTCACCCCCGCGCAGACCGACGCTGCACGCGCCGCCGCGCTTGCCGCATTCGCTATTTTCACCGATGCCTTCGCCGCCAGTGCCGGCATCGCCGCGGGGCAGCGCACCCATGGCTGATTACGAAGTCACCGCCCGCCCGGTCGACCTCACGACCTGCGACCTCGAGCCGATTCACGTCATCGGCCGAATCCAGAGCTTCGGCTGGCTCCTGTCGTTCTCCAGCGACTGGATCATCAACCACGTCTCGCTTAACTGCGAGGCGCTGTTTGGCCGGGCCCCGCGCGATCTCATCGGCCTTTCCGCGACCGAGTTCCTCGGCGTCAGCGCCCTTCACGACATCCGCACCCGCCTGCAGATCCTGGGCAGCACCAGCACCGTAGAGCGCATGTTCGAGATCGACCTGCTGGGCGACGGCCGCGTCTTCGACGTCGCCGTCCATCCCTCGGGCCGCTCTTTCGTGCTCGAGATCGAGCCGCACGAAGGCGGCAAGCGGCGCGATTTCGTATCCTACGTGCGCCCGATGATCGAGCGTCTGCGCAGCGCGCCCACGATCGAGCAGCTGTGCACCAGCGCAGCGCGTCACCTGCGCGGGCTGACCGGGTTCGACCGGGTGATGATCTACCGCTTCGAGGGCGACGGCGCAGGCGAAGTCATCGCCGAAAGCCTCAACGGCATGGTCGACAGTTTCAAAGGCCAGCACTTCCCGGCTTCCGACATTCCGGCCCAGGCGCGCAGGCTCTACACCCGCAACATGCTGCGCATCATTTCGGACATCGACGATCCGACGGTGCCGATCTATCCCGCCACCGGCCCCAACGGCGACCCGCTGGACCTCACCATGTCGGGCCTGCGCGCGGTCTCGCCCATCCATGTCGAGTATTTGCGCAACATGGGGGTCAAGGCCTCGATGTCGGTCTCGATCATGCGGCGGGGCAAGCTGTGGGGGCTGATGGCCTGCCACCACTATTCGCCGCTCATCCTCTCCTACTCGGTACGCACTGCAGCCGAGCTGTTCGGCGAATTCTTCGCCTATCTGCTGGAGCAGAAGGAAACCGACTTCTCGCTGGAGAAGCGCGCGGAATCGATGCGCCTTCATGACGAGATCATGGCCCGCGTCGCCAGCGGCGGATCGCTGCTGGAAGCCTTCGACGAATTCACCGATTCGATCGGCCAGGTCATCCCCTTCGACGGCGTGGTCGGCTGGGTCGACGGGCGCTTCCTCGCCCATGGCAGGACGCCGAGCGAGGAACAGTTCTCGGCGCTTGCCCGTTTCCTCAACACCGCCGGCGCCAGCACCGTATGGTCCACCGACAACATCGGCGCGGTTTACGCGCCCGCCGCCGAGTGGATCGACAAGGCCGCCGGCCTGCTCGCCCTGCCCGTCAGCCGTTCTCCGCGCGACTACATCGTGCTGTTCCGCACCGAACAGGTGCGCGAGGTGAAATGGGCGGGCAATCCCGGGAAAACCGTCGAACTGGGTCCCAACGGCCCGCGCCTCACCCCGCGCAAGAGCTTCGAGATCTGGAAGGAAGAACGCCGCGGCTATGCCCGCGCCTGGAGCGACGAGGAAGTCTCCGCAGCGGAATCGCTGCGCATCACCCTGCTCGAAGTGGTGCTGCGCCTGTCCGACGCCGCCCATAGCGAGCGCGAGCAGGCCAGCCGCCAGCAGGACATGCTGATCGCCGAGCTGAACCACCGCGTGCGCAACATCCTCAACCTGATCCGGGGCCTCGTCACCCAGAGCAAGGAAGGCGCCAAGACGATCGACGAGTTTGCCGAGATCGTCGGCAGCCGCATCCACGCCCTGGCCCGCGCGCACGACCAGGTGACCCGCGTCGACTGGTCGCCCTCTTCGCTTTACGACCTGATCCGCACCGAGACGGCCGCCTATGCCAGCCACAGCCTGGACCGCGTGGTGATCGAGGGGCCGGACGCGCTGATCGCACCGGGCGCCTTCACTACCCTCGCCCTCGTCATCCACGAGCTGGTGACCAATTCGTGCAAGTACGGCGCCCTGTCGGATTCACGCGGGTTCATCCAGATCACGCTGGGCCGGGGCGACGACGGCTCGCTGGAGATCGACTGGCGCGAGGAAGGCGGACCGCCGGTAAAGACGCCGACCCGCCGGGGCTTCGGCTCGACCATCATCGAGCGCACGATCCCGCACGAACTGGGCGGCTCCGCATCCGTGATCTTCCCCGAGGAAGGGCTGCACGCCCTGTTCCTCATACCGGTCGACCACATCTCCAGCTTCGAGACGCCTGGTGCGCCCCGCCCTCGCCCTGTCGTCGAGCCGCCCGAAGCGGCCGATTTCACCGAGGAACTGGCGGGCGGCGTCGCGCTGATCGTCGAGGACAACGTCATCATCGCCATGGAAGCGGAGGACGTGCTGCGCGGCTTCGGCTTCTCGGACTGCCGCATCGCCGGTTCGGTGGACACCGCGATGGGCGTGCTGGACGCAGCCGAAGTCAGCTTCGCGATGCTCGACGTGAACCTGGGCAAGGACACCAGCGCGCCCATCGCCAGCGCCCTGCAGGAGCGGGGCATCCCGTTCATCTTCGCCAGCGGCTATGGCGAGCGCTCGCTCCAGAACGGGGATTTCAGGCGCGTTCCAGTAGTGACCAAGCCTTACGGCGAACGCGACGTGCGTGCGGCCATCGGCCGGGTCATGAAAGTGCGCGGCTGACGCTTAGGGCTGAAATGGGCTGCCGTCTTCAAGCGGCAGCCCACAGGACATTACATCCAGCTGCGCCCGTCAGCACCGGCACACCCGTAAGGCGGCAACTGACCGGGGAAACGGGCCTGCATCTTGTGGCAGCCCCAGGCCCGCAGCGGCGCCGGCGCATAGCCGTTGAGCGCGATGCCGACTTCGTCATAAGGGCTCTCGGCCTGAGCCACGTACATATACCAGCGGCCACCGAACATCACCGTAGCCGCGACAACGACGACGATCAAAAACTTCAATACTTTCTGCATGCTGGTCTTCCAGATAGCCGGGCGGGCGGCTGTGCAGAGGTTCATGCCGCGCATCAAGGTTTTTCGTCGGTAGCCGCCCCTCAGGCCCGCATCCGCTCCTCGTCGCGGCCCGTGTTCCACATCTCGACCCAGCCGCGCACGTTGTCGTAAGGCATCGGGCGGCAGATGCCGTAGCCCTGCCCGCCATGGCAGCCCATCGCCACCAGCATCGCCTGCGTCTCAGGGTCCTCCACCCCTTCGGCCACCAGCGGAATGCCGAGGCTTTCGCACAGCACGACGAGCGAGTGGACCAGCGACTGGTCGAAGCGGCTCTCGGTGAAGCGCGAGATGAATGAGCGGTCGATCTTGATCTCGCTAACCGCGAATTCGCGCAAATAGCCGAACGAGGTAAACCCGGCGCCGAAATCGTCGATCGCCAGCGAGATCTTGTGATCATGGAGCTGCTCGATCACGCGCTTGGCCTGTGCCGGGTTGGCGATCAGCGCCGTCTCGGTCAGTTCCAGCATCACGCGTGACGGGTCTACCCGGTGCCGCGCAGTGGTCTGGACCACGTGGCTGACGAAACCGGGCCTCTCCAGCATGCGGGCTGATACGTTGATGCAGATCGCCGCATCCCCCAGCAGGTGCTGCACTTTCGCGAACTGTTCCAGCACCACGTCGAGGCTGAGATACGTGAAGGGTTCCAGCAGGTGCGACTGCTCGACCGTCTCTATCAGCACGTCGGCCGCGACCGGACCGTTCTGAGGATGGGTCCAGCGCACCAGCGCCTCGAAGCCGAGAATCAGGCCGTTGCGCATGTCGACCTTGGGCTGCCAGTGCCAGTCGATCGCGCGGGCGGCGATGGCCTGCTCGATGTCGTGCAGCATGCCGCCATGGTTCACCGCGCGCCCGCCCCCCCGATCGTCTCCATGCGCGAGGACGGTCTTGTCGGCGCCCCCGCCGCGCTTGGCCTCGTACATCGCCTCGTCGGCGGCGGCGAGAAGCTCCTCGGGCGCGAAGCCCAGCAACGGACACAGCGCAATGCCGAGCGAGGCGCCGACATGCAGTATCCGTCCGCCGTGAACGATGGGCTGCGCGATCAGCTCGGTAAGTTTGGCGGCGACGGCCAGCGCCGATTCCTCGCCGTCGACATTCTGGAGCAGGACCGCGAACTCATCTCCGCCGAGGCGGGCGATGGTGTCCACCTCGCGCAGGTGCTCGCGCAGGCGGCGGCCGATGGCGACCAGCACCGCGTCGCCGGCGGCATGGCCGAAGCTGTCGTTGATCTCCTTGAAACGGTCGAGGTCGATCATCACCACCGCAAAGGGATCGCCGCTGCGCCGCGCCCGCGCGCAGGCCTGGCCAAGCCGGTCGGAGAACAGCGTGCGGTTTGGCAGGTCGGTCAGCGGATCGTGCAGGCTGCGGTGGGTCAGTTCCTCTTCCTGCCGGCGCAGGTCCAGCCGGTACTGGCGCCAGGCCATCCCCTCCTCGACCGAGGCCGCTACCCGTTCCGGCGAAAGCGAGCGCTTGGTGAGGTATTCTGTCATGCCCGACTTGATCGAGTCCGCCGCGATCTGCTCGTCCGCATTGCCGGTGACGGCGATGATCGGGCAGTCCGGGTCGATCTCGCTGCGGATCGCGGGAAGCAGGTCGCGCCCGTCGCCGTCGGTCAGCCCGAAGTCGAGGAAGACGATGTCGAAATGCGCCTCCGGCTGGCGGATCAGCCCCAGCGCCTCGGCCTGCGAAGTGGCCTGCTCCACGGTGATCTCGCGCGGGCCGCGCCGCAGCATGCGCATCAGCCGTTCCCGGTCCACGTCATCGTCGTCGACGATCAGGGCGTGGATGTTCTGGGTGCCGTTGTGCAGGTTATCCATGGGCAGAGGTCCTTGCGGTGGGAGGAGCCAGGCCTCGAGAAAGGCGGGTCTCACGGCAGATACTGCGTTCGGGCGTACTGCCCGATGAAGTCGGCCAGGCGGGCGAACTGCGGGCCGACGCTGGACTTGACCATGTAGCCGGCGACATGCCCGTCATAGGCGCGGCACCGGTCCTGATCGCGCGCCGATGTGGACAGCACGAAGACTACGGTGCGGCGCAAGCTGATGTCCGCCCGGATCGCGTCGAGGAACTGGAAGCCGTCCATGCCGGGCATGTTGAGGTCCAGAAGGACGATGACCGGGGTGTCGATGCGCTTGCTCGGATGGCGACCGCGCAGGACCTGCAGCGCCTCGCCGCCGTCGCCCGCCGTCACCGTGCGGCAGGGCACCTGGTGCTTGCGGAACGAGCGCAGCACACCCTCGATCGCCACGTCGTCATCGTCGACCAGCAACACGGTGCAGTCGCCCAGCGCGCCGCTTCCGCCAAGGGTGTCGCATTCGCTGGGTATGGGGCCGAATTCATTCATCGTCGTTCTCCCTCAGCAGGATCCGGGGCCAGTGGACTTCGAAAGTGGCGCCGCCGAGCGGGCCGTTGCCCAGCACGGAAACCATTCCGCCGTGGGCGTTGATCATGCGCCGGGTGAAGGCGAGGCCGACGCCGTCGCCGTCGGTGCCGGGCGAGGCCCGGTGGAACAGCTTGAAGATACGCTCCTCGTTGCCGGGCGGGATGCCCTGCCCGTCGTCCTCGACGGTGAAGACCGAGAAGCGGCCCTCCTCGCGCATGGCGATGCGGATGCGGCCGCTTTCTCCGCCGTGGTGCTTCACGGCATTGGAGATGAGATTGCGCAGCGAGGTGGAAAGCGGCGCGCGCGGGGCTATCAGGTCGGCCCCGCCGATCTCCACGTCGACGGTGAAGCTATCCGGGATGCGGCTCATCGCCATCGCTTCCTCGACCAGCTCGCGCGGGTCGATGGAATGCATCTGCGGATCGCGCACCCCGGCACGGGCATAGCTGAGGAGGTCGTCGATCATCTGCTCGCAGCGGGCGATGCGCTGGGTGATGCGATCGAAGTTGTGCCGCGCGCTTTCGGGTATCGAATCCTTGCCGAAAGCCTCGTCGAGATCCTCGCGGATCCACGTCACCAGATCGCCGATGCCCCGCAGCGGCGAGCGCAGGTCGTGGCTGGCGACATAAGTGAACTCCTCAAGCTGCGCGTTGGTCTGCTGCAGCGCGGTTTCGGAGCGCTTGCGGTGGGTGATGTCGCTAACGATGGCCATGAACAGCGGCTGGCCGGGGTTCTCGAAGCGTGTCAGCGCGACTTCGACGGGGAACTCGCGGCCAGCGCTGTGCAGGCCGGTAAGGTCGCGCCCCGCCGCCATCATCCGCGATTCAGCCGCATCGCGGTAGCCGGCCAGCTGGTGGACATGGGCATCGCGGTAACGTTCGGGCAGCAGCATGTTCAGCGGCTGTCCGATCATGTCGACCACCGGATAGCCGAACTGGGTGGCCAGCATCGCATTGGCCTGGGCGATGCGGCCCCTGCCGTCGACCACCACGAGGCCCAGCGGCAGTGTCTCGAACATCTGGGTGAAGCGGCGCTCGGCAGTGAGTTCGCGGGTGGTGTTGCGCAAGTAGATGACCGCGCGGCCATCGTCCTCCCCCGCGATCGGGGTCAGGGTGAGCGAGATCGCCGGGCGCGAGCCATCGGCGGCATGGAGGGTGAACTTGCGGGTCCAGGGATCGCGCTGCTCGATCGGAGCACCGAAGAACACCTCGAACATCTGGCGCAGCATCTCGGCGTCTTCCTCGCCGAACATGACGAAGAGCAGGCCGTTGCGCAGGCTTTCCGGGTCGGGCTCCGCCAGCAGCGTGGCGCAGGCGGTATTGGCCCAGGCGATGACCCCTGCTGTATCGACGATCATGGCGCCAATCGGGGCATGAACGAGCGGGGCCTGGATATCGGGCTTGATGTGCGCTGCCAGCGTCAAATGTCCTGCCTTCACGAAGGAGGGCCGTGACGCGAAGGGAGACGCGAAACCGGCACCTGTTGCAAAGAACAGGTACAGGGTCAGGGTTATCGATCGGACAAGCAGCGCCTAGGGAAGGCTCCCTAGACGCCAGCATTCGCAACGATTGTAATGGTTAAAGGCAGAAGGCCGGACGTTAAAGCTGCAGGAACTTGCCCGCCTCGCGGTCCTTGCGCACCTTCAGCCCGTCGAACACCGACCCGCTCATGGTGATCCACACACCGGGCTGCGCGGCCTGGCAGGTGGCGAAGGCCATGCCCAGGTTGAAGGCGGCATCGCTCTCCGCAAAGCGCGCCGGGGCGAGCGCGCCGCAAAGCACCACCGTCTTGCCCTCGATATGGGCGAGCGCGGCTGCGGTCTGCGTCATCGTATCGGTTCCATGAGTGATGACGACCAGCGTTTCCGGCGCATCGGCGATGGTCGCCGCGATCAGCCCCCGGTCCTCGTCGGTAAGATCCAGACTGTCCTTGCGCAGCAGTTCGACGATGCGGAAAGGATGCGCCACGCGGGCGGTTTCCAGCAGCTTGCCGATCACGCTCTCGACGATCTGATATTCGCTGAGCGCGTCGAAGTACTGCTTGTCGATGGTGCCGCCGGTGGTGACGACCAGAATGGCGGGAAGGGTCGCGGAAGAGTTCATGTCCGTCCTTTAGCGCCGGAAGGGCCGCGCGGGCAATGTCCGCTCTGCGATCTTGCGCGGGCAACGGCCGTGCCCCGGCCTCCGCGCCATGCCAGCATGGCGGCATGAGCCATTCCTCCGCCGACGCGCGCGCCGAACTCGCCTCCGACTGGCCCACCGTGCTGGCCGCCGCAATGGCCATCGGCGTGGGCATGATGGGCGTGGGTTTCTATTCGTTGGGCCTGTTCGTCACCCCGCTTCAGGCCGAATTCGGCTGGACCCGCGCAGAGGTTTCGGGCGCGGCGACGTTCCAGCAGCTGGGCATCTTCCTGTCCGCCCCCCTTATCGGGCGGCTGGCGGACCGCTTCGGCAATCGCCGCATCGCCATCGCCAGCTACATCGCGACGCCGCTGGCTTTCGTGGCACTGGCCCGCACCGGCCCTTCGCTGACGGCATGGTATGCATTGTGGCTGCTGGTCTCGCTGGCCGGATGCGGCACCACCCCGGCAATCTGGGCGCGCGTGGTATCGCTGCGCTTCGATTCCGGGCGCGGCTTTGCGCTGGGGCTCATGCTGATGGGAACGGGCACGGCCGCGATGCTGGCCCCGGCGCTCCTTGGCCCGGTCATCGCCGCGCAAGGGTGGCGCACCGGACTGCTGGTGATCGCCGCCGTCGTCGCCGTCGTCGGCATTCCCGTGAGCCTGCTGACGGGACGCGGCGAGACGGCCCGCAGCCCCCTTCGGCTGTCCAGCGAACGCGGCCGCACCGAGATTACCGGCGCCACCGTGAAGATCGCTGCGATCGGTTTCCTGCTGGGGGTGATTGTCGCCGCGCTGATCGTCCATCTCGTGCCGATGCTGGTAGACCGGGGGATCACCCCCGCGCGTGCCGCCGGTGTCGCTGCGTTCATCGGCGCTGCCGTGGTGGTATCCCGCGCCGTGGTCGGCTGGCTGTTCGACCGTTTCCACGCCCCGCGCGTCGCCTGCCTGTTCCTTACCTCGCCGGTGATCGCCTGCGCGGTGCTGTATTTCCACGGCCCCGCCATTCCCGCCGCCCTGCTGCTTGGCCTTGCTGCCGGGGCGGAAGTCGACATGCTGGCCTATTTCACCAGCCGCTATGCCGCGCTGGAAAACTACGGTGCGACATATGGCCTGATCCTGGGTCTGTTCAGCCTGGGTGCCGCCTTCGGCCCGCCTCTGTTCGGCTGGTCTGTCGACATCACCGGAAATGCCGACCTCGCCCTCGCCTGTTCGGGTGCGGCGCTCGTGGGTGTGCTGGCGCTGATCGCAACGCTCGGCCCCTATCGCCGCGCCCACTAGGTCAGGCAGCAGCCTTCAGGAATTCCAGCAGCCCGCGCTCCTCGCGGCTCATCCAGCGCGTGCGGCGCGGCAGGCGCTCGGGCATTGCCGCCGCGCCCGGATCGCCCTTGGCCGCCGCGATCACCGCCGGATGGACGTAGGACTTGCGCGCGATCGCCGGGGTGTTGCCAAGGCACTGCGATACTTCGTCCAGCAGGGTGCGCAGCGATACACCGGGCTGCTCCCAAAGCGCGGTGAAGGCCAGCGTGCTCGCCGCCCAGGTGCGGAAATGCTTGGCGGTGAAGTGCTCCCCCTGATCCGTGGTGCCCATCGTTTCGGCCAGGTATTCGTTGACGTCGTGGCTGTGCACGGGGACCGGCTCGCCCTCCTCGTCGAGATACTGGAACAGGTGCTGGCCGGGCAGGTCCTGCATCTTGCGCACGCAGCGCACCAGCGAGGGATCGTCGCAGGCGATCTCCTGCAGCTTGCCCGACTTTCCCTTGAAGCGCAGGAGCAGAGTGCCGCGCTCGATCTTCGCGTGGCGGCTGCGCAGGGTGGTGGCGCCGAAGCTCTTGTTGGCCTTGGCGTAGCACTCGTTGCCGACCCGGATCGCCCCGGTATCGAGCAGTGCGATTACCGAGGCAATGGCCCGCTCGCGCCCCAGCTTGCGGACCGCAAGGTCGCCCGCCACGCGTTCGCGCAAGGCGGGAAGCGCCTCGCCGAAGCGCGGGCAAAGCTCGAACTTCATCGCCTCGCGCGCCTCGCGCCAGTCGGGGTGGTAGCGGTACTGCTTGCGCCCGCGTGCGTCGTATCCGGTGGCCAGCAGATGGACCTGCGCATCGGGCGAGAACCAGCAGTTCCCATAGGCCGGCGGCAGAGCGATCGCGTTCAGCCGGTCGATCTCGTCGCGGTCGGTGATCCGCTCGTCGTCGGGGCTCCAATAGGCCCACTTGTTGCCCCGCACCGGCCTGCGGGTAATCCCCGGCACCGTGTCATCGGCGAATTTAAGGCGCGCCATGCGATTTACGCTTTCCGGTCAAGCTCTTGCTTTCGGTAAACGCGCGAAGTGCGACGAAGTTGTCCTCTTCACCGGAAACCGGATGCGGATCGGGCCGTTCCTTCAGCAAAGACACAGCAATCACAGGAGCCCACCATGGCAGACGGGACGATTTTCGAGGACCTCAAGGCCGACCACGACAAGCACCGCAAGATGCTCGCCCAGCTGGGTGAGACTCAGGGCGACAGCAAGGAGCGCCGCGACCTGTTCGAAGCGCTGCGCAAGGAACTGCAGGCCCATGCCGCAGCCGAGGAGGAATCGCTCTACGCAGCGATGCTCGGCAACCCGGACCTGCGCGACGAGGCGCGCCACTCAGTGTCCGAACATAAGGAAATCGACGATTACCTCGGCGAACTCTACGAAATCGACATGAGTTCGTCCGCATGGCTGATGAAGTTCAAGGACCTGCGCCACCGCTACCTCCACCACATCGACGAGGAAGAGGAGGACATGTTCCCCTCTGCCGAAAAGGAGATGTCCGCGCAGACGGAAAAGAAGCTCGCCGCCACGTTCGAGGAGCGCAAACCCAAGGAACTGGCGGCAGCCGAAAAGGAACTGCCTGGCGACGCACGCGAATAACAGCGCGCGCGTATCGGTCGATGGACCAGTCGGGCCTCCCTTGCGGCAGACGCAGGGGAGGCCCTTCTCTTTTGGTGGAACGCACCGCCTGCACGGCGCGTTGATCAGTCAAACAGCCATAGAGGACACCGCCATGGACAAGGACATTCGCGAGACTTTCTGGAAGGCGTTCCAGGCCAGCCCCTTCATCATGATCAAGCTGGAAGGCGCGCCCGGCCATGCCGAACCGATGACTGCCCAGCTCGACAAGGACGCGCATCACGCCGTCTGGTTCTTCGCCAAGCGCAGCAACCGCATCGCACCCGGCGGCAAGGCGATGGGTCAGGTCATGACCAAGGGCCACGACGTTTTCGCCTGCATCGACGGCACCATTGTCGAGGAAACCGATCCGGCCCTGCGGGACAAGCACTGGAATAATGCCGTCGAGGCGTGGTTTCCGAATGGCAAGGCCGATCCCTCGGTGGTGATGCTGCGCTACGATATCGAAGACGGCGAAGTCTGGACGTCGGACATGGGAATCAAGGACGTCTTCAAGCTTTTGACCGGGAAGCCCATTCACGGGCACGATGCCGGCGAACACGCGCTCGGCGCGGTCTGACACCCTCTCGGACCTGCGTGAGCTGCGGGGGCGCGGTGACTTAGGTCATCGCGCCCTTTCATCATTCCCGCTCCGGGCACGGCCGAGCAGATACCGCCAGACCCCCACGCAGTTGATCGCCAGCAGGGCGATATTCTGCACCCCGATGCCCTGCGCGGTATCGTCGAGAAACCCCCAGCCAATCAGCGCCAGAGAACTCGTCACGAAAATCACGAAGCCCCAGCCCGTCCAGCGCCGGCCGAGGTCAAGCGAAACAATAAGCGCCGCCACGGTTCCCGCAGCGGCGCCATAGTATTGCAGGCATTGCAGGACGAATTGACTCATCCTCTCGCCTTCTTTCTCAGGCCCCATGTTTTTATGGTTACGGGCCCGGGCTCTTGCGGCCCCTCTCCTAGTCGATAATTGGTGTCTTGTTCACCAGCAGAGGCTCCAGCTCGACCGGACGGACGGCATCGGGGCATGCGGACATAGCATAGGAAATCGCGGCCAGGATGGCCTGACGCGTAAACGGTTTCTGGACGATGCCGACGGCAGTGGCCGCCGGCGCGTCGATCTGGCCGGGATTGGCGGTGACATAGATGACGCGCGCGCCGAAACGACCGGAAAGGTCGCGGGCGATGGCCGGGCCAGTCAGCCCGTCCCGCAAGTTGAGGTCGACGAGAGCCACGTCAGGCGCCTCTCCCAGTCGCCCGAGCGAAGCCATGTCAGGGAAGGTGCCGAGGACGGAATGACCGCCATCGGCAAGAATGTCTTCCAGTTGCAGGGCAACCAGGAACTCGTCCTCGACTATGAGGATTTTACCTGGGCTCGGGAGATTCGTACCCAAGGCACGAGGTTCCTTGTCTTGAAATCCGGCCGTCAGGCGGCCAGCAGCTTGCGGCCCTGAACCATCTTGGGATCGACGTTGGCAACCTTAAGCAGTTCGCCGAAGAAAGCGTCGATGGCGTCGCCGGTCAGCACGAAGTTATGACGGAAGTCCGGGAGCTGCCCGGATTCGATGATCTTCGAGAGCATAGCGCGCGCGCGGCAGATGCGGCTTTTCACGGTGCCCAGTGCAATACCGCAGATGTCGGCGATTTCCTCGTAAGAAAGGTTGCCGGCGGCGACGAGCACCAGAGCTTCGCGGTAGCTTTCGGGAATGGCGGTCAGTGCGCGCAGGACGTCAGCCAATTCTACCGCGCTTTCCTGGCTCGCTTCGGCGCGCAGGATGCGCTCGGCCGCCAGTTCGTCGTACTCGCCGTGGAAGCGGGCGCGGCGGGCTTCGGAATAGAAGTGGTTGCGCAGGATCGTGAAAGTCCATGCCTTGAAATTGGTGCCGGCGGCATAACGCTCACGCGCCGCCCAGGCACGCAGCATGGCTTCCTGTGCGAGATCGTCGGCGCGATCACGGCAGCCGCAAAGGCCGCGGGCGAATGCGCGAAGATGCGGGGCCACGTCGGCCAGCGCGCGCTTGAAGTCGCGGTCGCTGAGCGCCGTCTTGATTTCAGCCGCTACCGTCTCGGGCTTCCCTGCCTCGACGCTTGCTTCGATCGTTGCCGACATGGCGATACCCTCCATAGAAACCTGTCGGCAATCAAACGTCACTGCGTCGAAATTGGTTCCCCAAATGTGATATTTACCTGCACGGATGTTCAGGAAAGCCCCGTCACGGATTGCTCCAAAGGCCCGGAAAAGAGGAGCTTCGGGGCAATTTGAGCAGTCTCGAGGAAAGTTTTTTTCACACCCCGGCCGGAACAAGCACGGCCCAGAAACTTTGAGGCCTCCGTCCACCATAACGGTGAACGAAGGCCTCGGGATCGGGTCACCACCGGTTTGCGGGGGGGGTGGGGGAGCCAGTGGTGACATTGAGGGAACGTGACGACCCCAAGTTGGTTCCCGAAAAAGCGTTCTATCGTAAAAAATTTTCCGGTTGCCCTATCTGTGCTGCGGAGTCAGACAAAAGACATCGGCCCACAGGCGCAAGGGGCGCCAACGACGTGCAATCGGGAATGACTTCCCAACAGGCCTGAGGAACATGAATGTCTGTCTCTGACCAGATCGCCATACAGCTGCCCTACCTGCGCCGCTATGCGCGCGCCTTGACGGGTTCGCAGCAATCGGGCGACGCTTATGTACGCGCAACGCTCGAAGCGGCGCTTGCCGACCGCTCGCTGCGCGAGGCGATCGCCCACAGCCGCGCGGCGCTTTACGGCGCCTTCACCCGTATCTGGGCAACCAGCCATGTCGAAGAGCCCAATCTGGGCGGCGGCGGGATGCATGAACAGGCTGCGCAGGAGCGCCTTGCAACGATCGCGCCGACGCACCGCCAGGCCCTGCTGCTCACCACCGTCGAGGAATTCTCGCGCGAGGAAACCGCAGAAATCCTCGATCTCTCGGTCGGGGAAATCGACGCCCTGGTCAGCCAGGCCATTCTCGAAATCGAGGGCGAGAGCGCGACGCAGGTTCTCATCATCGAGGACGAGCCGCTGATCTCGATGCAGCTCGAAAGTCTCGTCACCGATCTGGGCCATACCGTGGTCGGCACCGCCGCCACTCATGCCCAGGCGATCGAGATCTTCTCGCGCCACCCGGCCGGCCTCGTGCTTGCCGACATCCAGCTTGCCGACGGCAGCTCGGGCATCGACGCGGTCGAAGACCTGCTCAAGTTCGGCGACGTGCCGGTGATCTTCATCACCGCCTACCCGGAACGCCTGCTCACCGGCGAGCGGCCCGAGCCGACCTACCTGGTGACCAAGCCGTTCCAGGAAGCAACCGTGCGCGCATCGATCAGCCAGGCGCTGTTCTTCAATTCCAGCCGGTCGGTAGCCTGACCACGGCGCCCCCGCTTCGGCGGGGGTGCCCCTACTGGCGGGTCAAAGGCCCGGCCCGCGCGGCTGGTCATAGACCCAGCTGGCGCTGCTCACCCGCTGCTAGCGGGGGCAATACGCGGCCGAAGCGATCGCGGGGGGCCTGTTCCTCAAAGGACAGGCTTGGCGGCGTGAAACCGACATGGCGCACCACGGCGTCGTGGACCGGCACGTCGAAACGCACGCCGACGCAGCGGCCCGACTGCCACACGACTTCCCCGCAGGCCGTCTCAAGCTCATAGAGATCGATGATTACCCGCTCGCCGACGGCGCTGCGCGAATCGCCCAGCTCGATCATGCAGCCTCCGGCGCAAAGATCGTAAAGAAACGCCGGGACCGCTATTTCCCCGATGATGCAGGGAACTTCCTTCTCGACGATGTGTCGGCTCCAGCTGCGCGCGTCCATACTTTCCCCCTTCACGTTGATAAGGGAGAAATAGTGCGAATCGACTTAAACAAACGATAACGCCGCCCTGAAGTCCGCGTTCAGCGCCGCTCGTTACGCAGGACGAACTCACGCGAGGCGCGCACCGGGACTTTCAGCCGGCACTCGACACCGCCGGGGTTGAACTTCAGGTCCACCTCGGACTTCAGTTCATGGGCGACGATTTTTTCGATCAGGTCGCGTCCGAAGCCGCGCTTTTTCGGCTCGATCACTGTCGGTCCGCCCTCTTCCCGCCAATGGATCTCAGCCAGTTCGGGAGACAGCAGCTCCCAGTTGACGTGGATGCGCCCTTCTATCGTGCTGAGCGCGCCATACTTGGCCGCATTCGTCGCCAGCTCGTGGATCGCCAGCCCCAGCGACATCGCATCGTTGGGAGCAAGCTTGATCGCCGGACCGGACATCGCGACATGGCTCTCGTAGCCGTCCATGTAGGGCGCCAGTTCGGAACGGACGATGTCGCCGAGCGCGGCATTGCCCCAATCCGACTGGGAGAGCAGGTCATGCGTGGCGGAAAGCGCCCGGATGCGGGCGGTCAGGCTTTCCGTGAAATCGTCTATCCCGGTCGAGCGGCGCCGGGTCAGCGCGGCGATCGACAGCACATTGGCGAGGGTGTTCTTGACCCGGTGGTTCAGTTCGCGCGTCAGCGAATTGCGGATCGAGGCCTGGCTGGTCAGCCATTCCAGCACGATCCGGTCCTCCGCCGCGCGCTTAGTGATGAGCCGCCCGATCGCCATGACCATCAGCGAGGCGATCGCCCCGAAGAACAGCGTGATGCGCGACAGGGTGGAGAGCACGCCGGCCTTGCGGTCGCTGACCTCGACCACCCAGGACTGTCCGGCCACGTCGATCCGCCGCTCTATGCTGGGGCCGGAAACGCCGTCGGCGCGCTGTTCGGCCATCAGCGTTTCGGGCGCGACGTGGTCGTCGTAGATGGCAAGGTCGATGCTGTCGTTGCGATACAGTTCGCTGGCCGAGGTCAGGAACGCCTGCGCGCGAAACGGGCTGAACACGAAACCCTTGACCGCATGGCCCCTGCCCCGTTCCGCGAAAACCGGCATGTAGATGAGGAAGCCTGCCGCGCGCGGGCTGCCACGATCCTGCACCAGCTGAAGCAGGCCCGTGGCAGCCGGCGCGCGGCGCTCCATCGCCCGTTCCATCGCCTTGCGGCGGGCGGGGTCGGAGAACATGTCGTAGGCCTGCGCCCGGCGATTGGGGAGTGACTGCGGCTGAAGGTAGACGATCGGAGTCACGATTTCCTGATCGGCTTCGGGGCGGGGGTCGATCATGAAATCGGGACGGCCGCCGGTGGTCTGCAGCGCGACCTCGAACGGCGCGATGCGGTCGGCCGGGATTACCGGCGCCCAGCCCATGCCCAGCGAACCGTACAGCGTGCCGTCGCCCTGCAGATCCTGCGAAAATTCGGAGAACTGTTCGTCCGAGACCTCGTCCTGCGTAGCGAACAGCGCGCTGCCCGCGCGCAGGAGCGCGATATTCTCGGTCACGCGCCGCTGCAGGGCAGAGGAGATTTCCGTGAGGTTGCGGTCCAGTTCGACCGCGCGGGTGACCTTGTCCGCCCGCTCGATGGCCATGACCGAAACCGCCGTGGTGATGCTCGCGATGAGGAAAAGCAGGAAGGGCCAGCCACGCGGATACTTGTGGAACCACGCCTGCTTCTGCACCCTGTCGAGCAGAGCCTGGTCAATCACCCAGCAACTTCCTGTACTCCAGACCCTGCCACGTTATGGCGTCACTTACGGTCAAAAGTGATCGTAGCGAGAAACGTGCTATGCCACAGATTATGCTCAGGGGAACCATGCTCAGCGTGGATTGTTCCAATGATCAAACGACGTCCATTCCGGCTTGCAGGAGGACGAAACCGAGCAGCGCCCGCCCATGGTCACGATTGCCCAGGACGAGACAGCGCACCGGGCTTGACCGTACCCCGGTCTCGCAGCAAGTGTACTTCGTGAAAGGGAGTTCGTGTTGAGTCAGCCCAATGGACGTGGCGATCCCGGCAGGATGCCGGGCCTGCCGCCGGAAGTCCGCAGAGACGGTGAGCCCGGCTGGGCCGGGGGGTTGAGGAAGCTCTATAACTCCGTGGTGGATGAACCGCTACCGGACAGCTTCAAGGATCTCCTGAAGAAGCTGGACGATCCGGGCGATGCCTGAGCGGATCAAGGCTTCCCCCGCCGACGAGGGATTTCGCCTGGAACTGCTGTCAGTCCTGCCTCACCTCCGCGCATTTGCCCGCGGCCTGTCCGGCCGTGCCGATTTTGCCGACGACCTAGTACAGGAAGCCGCGATCAAGGCCTGGACCGCGCGGGAACGGTATCAGGCCGGCACCAATATGCGGGCCTGGACCTTCGCGATCCTGCGCAACCACTATCTCTCCGAACTGCGGCGCTCACGGCGCCAGACCGACCTCGACGAGGGCGTGGCCGAGCGTATGCTGGTGATGGAACCGGACCAGGAAGGCCCGCTGCATCTGGGCGACATGGAAGTGGCCCTCCAGAAGCTCGCACCCGAACGGCGTGAGGCGGTGCTGCTGGTTGGCGCCTCGGGCTTCAGCTACGAGGAAGCCGCCGAGATCGCCGGCTGTCCGATCGGCACGATGAAAAGCCGCGTCGCTCGCGCCCGCGCCGATCTGGCCCGGATGCTGGAAGGCGAACTCGACGCGCTCGATATCAAGACGCGCAAGACGGGTTGAGTTCACCCTCTCCGCGCAGCCTGGGCAGTGCGTAAAGACACAGTACCGACACTACGTGAAAGACGAGCGCTGCACCTGCGACAGGCACGGTGCCGCGCTCGATCCACGGCGAAACAAGCGCAGTGCCCACCGCCGCCGCCCCTAGCAGGAACAGGATGACGAGCGCGCTGCCCCGCGCGTCGTCGCCGTGGCTGGCCATCATCGCGCGGAAAAAGCCCGGCGGCCCGCGCAGGCCCAGCCCGGTATTGACCGGCACGAACAGCGCCGTGATCACCAATGCCGAAGTCCCGCCCGAAAGCGCATAGGCGAACTGCGCCAGCGCTGCGGCGGCTGCCATCCCTGTCCCGATGTTCAGCACCCGCTCCGCCCCCAGCCGCGCAACGAGGCCGGACGAGACATTGGCGGCAACGATGAACGTCGAGATGCCGCATAGCTGCATGACGATGAAATCGGCCAGCGTGCCCCCGTGGACACGCACGAAGACCGTGGGCATCCCGAAAACGAAGACCAGCAGCCCCCCCAGCACACATGCATGACTGACCGCATAGCGCATGAACACAGGATCCTTTACGAGCGCCGCGAAGCTGCCCCTGCCCCGCCGGCTCACTTGCGGAACGCCGCCGGTCAGCGCCAGCAGCGCGGCGACCACCACCGCGACGCCGGCCATCACCTCGAAGCTCAAGGTCCAGCCGCCCAGCGCGAGCAGTCCTGCCCCCGCGATCGGCGCCAATGCGGGGGCCAGCGATTCGATGCTGGCAAGGAAGCCGATGGCCCGGACTGCGCGGGTTTCGTCGAACATCGCCTTGACCACGCCCGGCGCGAAAACCGCAGGCCCGGCCGCGACCACGCCCTGCACCGCCCGCAGAACGATCAGCCCCTCGATACTGGTCGCCAACCCACATGCGAGCGAAAGCAGCGCGGTCGCCAGTAGCGAACCGATGAACAGCCGTGCGGTGGAAACCCGGTCTCCCAGCGCGCCGAAGCCGAGCAGGCCAAGGCACGATCCGCCGACGTAAGCCGCCAGCACCAGCTGCGCGCGCGAGGGATCTCCGCCCAGCGCCTCGGGCAGATGCGGCACTGCCGGCAGCACCAGATCGGTGCCCATAAGACCGACGATGGTTCCGCCCACCACCAGCCCCAGCGTGATCCACCCGCGATTCACGATCAGTCCCCCGTTGCAGAACGCGCCTCTTCGCAGGTGCGAAAGGAGGAGGTCAAGGCCGCGACGGCTTGATCATCCACGTCTGACCTTCCCGAGGGCAGGAAGCAAAACGGCGGCGCTCCCTTCCGGGTAACGGCGGATACGGCGGGATTCGGGCAAAACAAAACCCCCGCTTCCCTTGCCGGAAACGGGGGCTTCGCGATGCTGTAAGGCAGCAGGACTTACGCGGGGTAGGTCCAGGCCGTGCCGCGGTCGAAGTTGTCCGACGCGAACGTCCAGTTGATGAGGTTCTCAAGCACGGCCTTCACGTAGGCCGGGCGCTTGTTCATCTGGTCGATGTAGTAAGCGTGCTCCCACACGTCGATCGTGAGCAGCGGCACCACGTCGGTGGTCAGCGGGCAACCGGCGTCATGGGTCGAGATGACCTTGAGCTTGCCGGCGTCGACGACGAGCCAGGCCCAGCCGCTAGCGAAGTGGTTGACCGCCTCGTTCGAGAGCGCTTCGAGGAGCGCATCCATCGAACCGAAATCGTTGGTGATGGCGGTGGCGAGGCTTTCGCTGGGCTCGGTCTTCTCGGGGCTCATCGAGCACCAGTAGAAGCCGTGGTTCCAGATCTGGGCCGCGTTGTTGAACTTGGGACCCGAAGCCGACTTGGTGATTTCCTCGACGGTCTTGCCGGCGTCGTCGGTGCCTTCGATCGCAGCGTTCAGCTTGTCGACGTAGGTCTTGTGGTGGGCGCCGTGGTGGATCTCAAGCGTCTTGGCGGAGATATGCGGTTCGAGTGCGTCCTGGGCATAGGGCAGCGGCATCAGGGCAATGGTCATGTCATGGTTCCTGTTCTCAGGGTGATCGAAAGCTTGGCTGCGCCGGCGGTGCCAGGGCACCAGACGCGGAAGAGAGGTCCGGCGCCTATTTCTGTCGTGCAGCGCAACAATTCAAGCGTGCAATAGTGGCATTTTGATTTCGCGGCGATTTTATCGTCCGCGGCGGTCATCCGGTGCCAGGCGCGCGCTTCTCAAAACAAAGATATGGCCTCAAATGAAAAAGAACGGCCGCAAACGAAAAAGGATGACGGGGTTACCGCCATCCTCTCCCGTTTCCGCCGGCACCCTGCAAGGGGGTCGGGCGCCAGTCGGTACGACCGTTTAATCGACCGTCAGTTCTGCTTGGAAGCGGCGTCCTTCATGGCGTCGGACTTGGCATCTCCGGCCTTCTTGACCGCGTCAGCCTGATTCTCGAGTGCTTCTGAAGGTGTGCCGCTGGTCATCCCGGCCTGATCTTCCATCATATCGGCTGCCGCGTCGGATTGTGCCTCGACGGCATCGGCGGCCTTTTCGGTGGCCTCCTGCTGCGGGCTGTTGCAGGCTGCAAGGCCCAGCGAAGCGGAAGCGATGGCGATCATTGCAAGACGCGGAGTAGTGATGGCTTTCATGGCGAGTAGTCCTTTCCCTCTGTTGTAATCATGGCACGTATCACAGGGAGGACGCGCCAGCCTCCGCGCGGGGCCGTTCACCGGCCCCGGCCGCGTGGCTTACCGAACCGAGCCGCGACGGAAGAGGTTGACGATCGCCAGCAGCACAACCGCACCCAGGAACGAAGCGAAGAGCGACATGATGTCGAACGCGCCGCTGGTAATGGGAGCGCCGCCGATGAGCGGAGTGATGATGAAACCGGCGATCAGGGCGCCGACGATGCCGACGACGATGTTCAGGAAGATGCCCTGCTGCGCATCGGTGCGCATCAGGATCGAAGCCAGCCAACCGATAATGCCGCCGACGATGAGGATGAGAAGAAGGGTCATAGTACCGTCTCCGAATGGGTGTTGTTGATCCAGTAAACGGTCATCTTTCGTCATGGTTCCGCAATCGCCTGAATCGCTTCGTCGCATCTGGCCGCGACCAAGCGCCTTTGCCGCATCGAAAAATTCGAAAGTAGCGCGCAAGCACGCGCCCGCACGCGAGATAGATTGAAACATTCAAGGTGCTTTACAGGAGAAAGGGCACTCACGTCAGGGCGATATACACCGTCCTGTATGACAAAACGGTTGAAACGGCAAAGGTGTCTAATTACAGTCAGCCTCGCAGCGCGATTCCCGACGAAGACCGGCGAACACCTGCCCTGCTGCCTCGAAAGCGATGCGGTACGGTCCACGCGGGAGAGGATGCCCAATGCTCGAAAATATGCCGAAAGCCTGGGATATCGAAACAGACTTCGTCTCGATCGGATCGGGAATCGCCGGCCTGTCCGCCGCCATCACCGCCCGCGAACAGGGTCTCGAAGCCATTGTGCTGGAGAAGGCTTCGCAAGTCGGGGGCGTCACCGCACTGTCGATGGGCGAGGTCTGGGTGGCAGGCAATCACCACGCCGAGGACCTTGGCATCGAGGACAGCGCCGAAAGCGGCTTTCGCTATCTCCAGCGCCTTTCGATGGGCTATGGATCGGACCTCGCGATCCTCAACAAGGTGGTCCATGCCCGCGAGGCCCTGCGCTATTTCGAGGAGCGCATCGGCCTCAGGACCGAAGTGATCCGAGACTGTCCCGACTATTACTACGGCCACAGCAACGATTCCGTCGCCGAAGGGCGGATGCTGGAAGTCGCGCCCTTCCCCGCGGATACCCTGGGCGACTGGCAGGCAAAAACGCGCGTCTCGCCGCAGATGCCCTATGGCTTCACCCACCACGACATGTTCAGCGCCGGGGGCACCGCCAACATTGCCAAGTGGGACTTCTCCCGCATGGCGGAGCGCCTGACCGCCGACGAACGGTGCCTGGGCCCGGGCCTCGCCGCCTATTTCGTCAAGGGTGCGCTCGACCGGGGGGTCACGCTGATGACCGAAACCGGAGCCGAGGAACTGATCGCCGACGGCAACCGCGTGGTCGGCGTCCGCGCAGTCCACGAAGGACGCGATATCTTCGTGAAGGCGCGCAAGGGCGTACTCGTCGCGGTCTCCAGCTATGAGCGCAACCAGGACTACAACCGCACCCTCGGCCAGCAGCTCGATCTTGGCTCGATGGTGTTCTCATCGGTCGACGGCGCCAACTTCCGCCTCACCGGACCGCTGGGCGCGCGGATTGCCAGGGTGCCGGATATCACTTCGCTGGGCTTCACTATCCCCGGCATGGAGGGTGAGGACGGCAGACCCTTGTGGAACAGCGCCCTGCCGGTGATCGGCCAGCCGCACACCATCGTCGTCAACCGCGCCGGAAAACGCTTCGGCAACGAAGCGTTTTACCGCAGCTTCTACTACACCATCGACCATATCGACGGTTCGACCCAGACCCACCCGAACTTCCCCTGCTGGGCCGTGATCGACAGCCAGGTCCGCGAAAAGTACCCGTTCGGCTCGATCATGCCCGGCTCCGACTGGCCGGAAGGACTGGGAGAGCAGGCCCCGACCTTGCGCGAACTGGCACTGAAGATCGGCGTCGACGCGGACGCGCTGCAGCAGACCGTCGCCACCTTCAACGAGCATGCCGTCAAAGGCGTCGACCCCGAGTTCGGACGCGGCACCCATCCGTGGAGCACCTGGATGTGCGGCGACCCCTTCCACAAGCCCTGCCCCGTGCTCGGCGCGCTGGAGAAGGGTCCGTTCTATGCCGTCCAGCTGGACCGGATGGGCGGCACTGCGATCGCCTCCTCGGGCATTCTCACCGACCTCGATGGACAGGCGCTCGACTGGAACGACGAGGCGATCCCCGGACTGTACGTGGCCGGCAATTCGCAGGCCCGCATGGAGACAGGTGCGGTGATGCAGTCGGGCATCTCGAACGCGCGGGGCATGACGTACGGCTGGCTTGCCGCGCAGCATGCCGCCGGAGCGCCCAGCACCCTGCTGGCGCGAGAGGTGGAGCGCATGGGCTTGTGATCGGGGCAGGCGTCGCAGCCGGGACAGGCTCATGATCGAAACCACGCAGACCGTCACCATCGCCGCGTCCCTCGGCGCGGCATGGGACTATGCCCGCGATGTCGAACGCTGGGCGGAGATCATGCCCGGCTACCAGTCATGCCAGATTGCGGATGAGGACAACTCGCTCTGGATATTGAAGGTGGGCGTGGGCGGCCTCGTGCGCACGGTGAAAGTGGCGGTCCACGTCGAGCGCTGGGACGGGCCGGAACGGGTGGACTTCACGTTCCGCCTCCAGGGCGATCCGGTCGAAGGCGCCGGCTCCTACCGTGCCAGGCCGGCGGATGGGGGCGGCACCGAGGTCGAACTGGCGGTGCAGGTGCATGGGTCCGGCCCGATGGCGCCGATGTGGGAAGCCATGGGTGCGCCCGTCCTCCCCCGCTTCGCCCGCAGCTTTGCCGAGGAACTGAAAAGCCGCATCGAGGCGCTGGCCGGAACGGCGCCGACCCGGCCCGATCCGGCTCCCTCCCTGCTAAAGCGCTTCGCCGCATGGCTGAAACAGCTGCTGGGGCGGTGACGAAACCAACCGCGCACTTCCCGGGTTGTCCCCTGCAAGGAGACCCGAAGAGGTGTATACGTCCGCCCGGCAGCGCGCCCTTTCGGCGCTTGCCTCGCTGCTAATCGTGGCGGGAGGGTTGGCCGCACTCGTCGCCGGCCTTGCCGCGCGCATGACTCCGCAGGCCCGACGCGAAGCCCTCGCCGCCATCATGCCGCTGCGCGATCCGCCAAAGGAACCACGCCGCCGCGAGAAACCGGCGAAGGCCCACTCCACCGCCGCCAAGGGCCGTCCCTCGCCCGCCAACCTGCGCAACAAGGCGACGCAGATCGTGGCCCCGCCGCCGCGCCTCCCGCCGCTGATCGTGCCCCCGCCCGTCGTCACCGCGCCGCGAGCCGGGACAGGTTCAGCCACGCAGAGCGGCGCATCCGACCGGGTCGGCCCCGGACAGGGCGCGGGCGGGATCGGAGACGGCGATGGCGGCGGCGGAAACGGCGACGGGGATGGCTACGACGATACCCTCACCCGGCCGACGCAGATCCGCGGCCGCCTGCACTTCTCGGACCTGCCCAAGGACCTGCGCGAAGCCAAGGCTGGCGGCGAACTCAAACTGCGCTACCGCATCGGCGTCGACGGACGGGTGAGCGACTGCCGCATCCTCGTCTCCAGCGGGCGGCCGCAGCTCGATGCGACCACCTGCGCGCTGATTACCGAGCGCTTCCGCTTCCGGCCGTCCCGCAATGCGCGGGGCGAGCCGGTTCCCGCGATCATGGTGGAGAGGCACGGCTGGTACTTCGACCCCGAGGACGAGCCATAGGCCTTTCCCCGCACCCCTGCGGGCCGAGTTCCGGATAGACAAACCCTTTCCCGGAGCGCACGCTGTACACATGCACAGCATTGCATTGAAGAAGCCCCGAAAACGGGGATCTGAAGAGGAGAGGCCCTTTGTCCATAACAGTCGAACCCGTAAAACCGTATATCGGCGGCATGGTCCACGTATCGCCCGACCACCTGCTCGACGACGAGACGATCGAGACCGTGCGCCGCGAACTGGAAACCCGCGGCGTGCTGGTCTTCCCGCAGATCGACGTGTCGGATCAACTCCAGCTCGCCTTCACCGACCGGCTGGGTGAACGCGTCAATTTCACCCGTCAGGTGCCCGGCTCCGATGCCGATACGCCGGATGTCTACAAGATCACCCTCGACCGCAAACTCAACGCCGAGCCGGACTACGTTCTGGGCACCTTTTTCTGGCACATCGACGGGATAACGATCGACCAGCCCCTGCCAAAGGCCACCGTGCTCTCGGCCCGGAAGCTGTCGGACACAGGCGGAGCGACCGAATTCGCCAACCTTTACGCCGCATGGGACCTCCTGCCCGAGGACGAGAAGCGCGAATACGAAGGCCTCAAGGTAATTCACTGCGTCGAGGCAGCGGTACGTCCCGTCCACGGACACCCGAGCGAGGAACGCCGCGCACGCTACAAGGCAATGGCGGCGGTTATGGAACAGCCGCTGGTCTGGACCCATGAGGACGGTCGCAAATCGCTCCTGCTCGGCACTCACGCCGACGGCATCGTCGGAATGCCCGGTCCGCATGGCCGCGCCCTACTGACGCGGCTGCAGCAGTGGGCGGCACAACCCGACCTCGTCTATACCCATAAGTGGCAGCCAGGCGATCTCGTCATCTGGAACAACCATGGCCTGATGCACCGCGTGGTGCCTTACACCGACGAGGGCCGCGTGATGCACCGGACCACCATCGCGGGCAAGGAGAAGCCCGGCATACCGGCACAGGCCGCGCATGTGGAACAGATATACCAGATCGCCTGAAACGCTTCTTACTGCGCGGCGGCAGGGAGGAGTCATCCTCGCAACCAAATCGCCGGCGGCAACGTTGGGCCAGTAATCCACCGTTGCCGCCCTTGCACGAGCCTGGCTCCCGGCGAGACGGGTTGACGCAGCCGCGTCAAGTGGAGCAAGTGTGCCCTTCAAGTCCTTGCGAGAATTGCTCCGATGCTGTCGCAGAAAACACGTTATGCGATCCGGGCCATGCAGCACCTCGCGGACAAGCACGGCCAGGGCCCGATACCCCTGACCGACATCGCCGAGAGCCAGAACATCCCGGCGAAGTTCCTCACCGTCATCCTGTCGGAGCTGTCGCGCTTCGGCATCGTCGCCTCGCAGCGGGGCAAGGACGGCGGTTACTGGCTGGGCGTGCCCGCGATCGACATCACTTATGGCGATCTCATCCGCGTCATGCGCGGCTCGCTGGCGCTGGTGCCCTGCGCCAGCCGTTTCGCGCACGAAACCTGCAAGAACTGCGTCGAGGAAAAGGACTGCCGCACCCGCGCGCTGATGCTCCAGCTGCGCGACGCCACCGCCACCCTGCTCGACGGGATAACCCTCGCGGACCCGATCGAACTGGTGCCCGCAGCCTCGGGTCTGGAAGCGGCCGACGAAGTGCAGACGGGCTGATCCACCCGGTTCTGCCAAGTTCCACGTTGCCTGGCGCCATCGTCCCGGCGGTCAGCAGGGTACTTTCGGCGCTGAAAGCAAAGCTACTCCAACGACCCTATTGTCAACTTATTAGATTGAGAATACGGATGACGCATGGCCTCCGCGCGGGGCCATCGCGGCGGAACGCTGCCCCGCGACGCGAGAGGAGACGCCCATGCGAATTGCCAACCCCACCGAAGCGCCCGCCGGTGAACATCCGCTGCTCAACGAAGGCGTCCAGCATGTGATCGAGGCGCTCCAGCGCCTGCGCTTCGGCGTCATCCAGCTGACCGTGCACGACGGCAAGCTGATGCAGGTCGACGTGACCGAGCGCCGCCGCTTCAACAACTGAAGGCGCACGTTCCGGCTGCCGGGTACATCGGTCCACCGAACGCCCCTGCCGCCAAAACCTGACATACCCCGGATTCCTCGGCCTGTCCCGGCGCCGCTTCGCAGTGCCCCGGTCTGGCGCGAACTCCCCTGAACTGCTCCAACCCCGCCACGGGAGGAATTTGAATGCTCGATTCGCTGATGGCCGACCTGCCGGCCCACCTGGCCGAGATTGCCCCCTTCATCGCCATCGGCTTTGCCGCACAGATCGTCGACGGCGCACTGGGCATGGCCTTCGGCGTCATCACGCAAACACTGCTGGTCAGCGTCGTGGGCGTTGCCCCGGCCGCCGCCTCCGCCAGCGTCCACCTTGTCGAGCTGTTCACCACCGGCACTTCCGGCCTTAGCCATATCTGGCATCGCAACGTGAACTGGGGCCTGTTCTGGCGGCTGGTTCCGACCGGCATCATCGGCGGCGTGACCGGCGCCTACCTGCTTTCGAGCATCGACGCCTCGGTCGCCAAGCCTTTCGTCATGCTCTATCTGGCCGGTGTGGGCGTCTACCTGTTGTTTCGCGCCATTCGCATGCGCAAGCCCAGCTTCGAAGACCCCCGTTTCACCGCGCCTCTGGCACTAGCGGGCGGCTTCCTCGACGCGGCGGGCGGCGGCGGCTGGGGGCCGGTGGTCACCTCCAACCTGCTGGTGCAGGGCGGAGAACCGGCCAAGACCATCGGCACCGTCAATACCGCCGAATTCCTCCTCACCGCCTCGATCTCAACCGCGTTCATCGCCACGATCGGGCTTTCCGCCTTCACCTCCGCCACGGTCGGCCTCATCATCGGCGGCGTGGTGGCCGCACCCTTCGGCGCCCTGTTCGCCAAGCGCATGAAACCTCGGGTGCTGCTGACGGCCGTATCCATCGTGCTGATCGCGACCAGCGCATTCAGCGTGTGGAAGGCGTGGCCTATATTCTAGGGCCCATAGCTCCCACCTCCTCGACACCGCGATAGCCGTTGCAAGACCGGCGGCTCTGCGGCAATCCGGCGCCAGCCGCCCGGAAGCGGACAGGAGAGGATGACATGCCGATGCCCCCCCACATCGACGAGACTCACGACAGACAGCGCCTTTCCTGGGTGGAAAGCGCCAATGCCGACAGCGATTTCCCGATCCAGAACCTGCCGCTGGGCATCTTCTCGCGCTTCGGCGAGGCCCCGCGCGGCGGCATGGCGATCGGCGATGCGATCCTCGACCTTGCCGCTCTCGCCCGCAGCGACCTGCTGTCTGGCGAGGCTCTGGCGGCGGCCGAGGCGGCAAGCGCCCCCACGCTCAACGCCGTGCTGGCGCTTGGAGCGGCCCCGCGCCGGGCGATGCGCCGCGCGGTGTCCGCCCTGCTCGCTCAGGACTCGCAGGAGCGCGCACGCATCGAACCACTGCTGGTCCCGGTGGCGGATGCCACGATGCACCTGCCCGCCCACATCGGCGACTACACCGATTTCTACGTCGGCATTCACCATGCCACGACCGTGGGCAGCCTCTTCCGGCC
Source organism: Novosphingobium sp. 18050 (assembly GCF_902706195.1). GTDB lineage: Bacteria > Pseudomonadota > Alphaproteobacteria > Sphingomonadales > Sphingomonadaceae > Novosphingobium. Next base: position 34,050 of record NZ_CACSJO010000035.1, read on the forward strand.
CGACAATCCGCTGCTGCCCAACTACAAGCACGTGCCCATCGGCTATCACGGACGCGCCTCTACCGTGCGCCCCAGCGGCACGCCGGTGATCCGCCCGCTTGGACAGACCAAGGCGCCCGATGCGCAGGAACCCGCCTTCGGCCCCGCAGCAAAGCTCGATTACGAGCTGGAACTGGGGGTCTGGCTGGCCACCGGCAACGCGCAAGGATCGCCCATCCCGATTGGCGAAGCGCAGGACCACATCGCCGGGCTAACCCTGCTCAACGACTGGTCCGCGCGCGACGTGCAGGCCTGGGAATACCAGCCGCTCGGCCCGTTCCTGGCGAAGAACTTCCTCACCACCGTATCGCCGTGGCTGGTGACGATGGAGGCTCTGGCCCCCTTCCGGCAGGCGCAGCCCCCC
>NZ_CACSJO010000036.1 GCF_902706195.1 Novosphingobium sp. 18050
GGGGAAGGAGGATGGGGGTCCGGACAATGGGTTCGGGCGCATCTGGAGAAGTGGCATGAGCATGAACATTGGCAATCTGAAGCTGAACGAGCAGGGCACCCCGGTTGGTCGCATCGTGACGCTGGGCTTCAACGCAGTCGTGGCGCTGCGCGAGGTCGCCTCGAACAACGAGAAGGCACCCGCCTTCGACGTGATGGGCCTTTCGGCCGATCGTCGCACCTGGGTGAAGATCGGCGCGCTGTGGGAATATTCGGCCACCGGCTCGGGCGAGAGCTTCTACTCGGGCCGGCTCGACGATCCCGCGCTGGAGAAGCCTCTGGATGTGGCACTCTTCCGGCAGGAGGACGGCAGCTACAACGTCAGCTGGCGGCGCCCGCAGCGCAAGCGCGAGATGCCCGCCATGGGCAGCGACAGCGCCCTTCCGCCGATGCCGCCTGCAGGTCCCGAGGACGAGCACGCCGGCGGCCAGACCCCCGCTGCCGGCGATGGCCTCGGCGACAGCACTGCACCCGCTCCCAAGACGCCCGCTCGTGGCAAGCAGCAGAAGGAGCCCGAAACCGCCTGACCTTCAACCACCCTGCGCCGGGCAATCACGCCCGGCGCAAACCTTGTACGGAGTACCTTGAATGACACCAACCGTCGCAGGAATGCGGATTGCCCGCAGCGTCACCGCTCTCGAGACCGAACTCGACAACCTTCTCGCCAAATCCGGTGAGTTGCTGGCCGAAGTGGCGCGCGCGCGCGTCGCTAGCGGCGTGGAAGCGCATACCTTGCAGCAGCCATTGGCGCGGGTCGCCAACGTGCAGCGCGCCCTTGTCGGCGCCCGCTCCGAACTGGTGCGGGCCCATCGCGATCTGTCCAACCTCGCTCAGAAGATGGACCTGGGCGTTATCTGTCCCGAGGCGGCGGAGCTCAACGACGGCGCGCCGCATTCCGATGGGGTGACCGCAATAACGGCGTAAACCGCCGCTATCGCATACGAAGGCGCGACAGACCTTCGCCGGCTCATCAGCGGTGCTGATGAATGCCCACCGTCCCGGGGCGTGAAACGGGAATGAGGATCGCGACTAGCTCCAGAAGCGCGAGTTCGATCCGACAGACCAAGCGCTTCACCTAGCCGGCGTAAGCCCCCTGCGTCGGCGGAAAGGCCCGCCCTCCGGTTTCCCCGCCGGAGCGGCGGGTCTTTCTATGTGCGACACTCGTCCGTCTGCGTTCTTCCTCGAGGCAGCCGGCCGCCTTGCACATCAGCACATGCCGGGCTATACGGAGTCTAGTCCATAGTCCGGATTTTACGGAGTTCCCCGGTAACGTGGTTGAGAAGGCCAAACCCAGATTGAGGACCGGAACGGGTCCCGACCCTCGTGGGACGGAGGGCAAACATCGTCAGCCTGGCCACCGGTAAGCGCATGAAGGGAACCGCATATGAGCCTTGCAATCGAAAAAGTGAGATCGACGGAAGTTTCGAAGCGGTTCGGCTTCTACTACGATGAGGCAATGACACATCCCATCGCGATCGAGCGCAACGGCGCTGCGCGCGTGGTGATGATGCCGGCATCCGAGTACGAACGACTGACGCGCCTGGATCACGTCGCCCTCACTCCCCAGGAGTTGAGCGATGACGCCTACCGAGCCATCCGATCCGCCGAAGCCCCCCGCGAGGCCTTCGACCTCAACCACCTTATGGACGACGCCGGCTAACGCCGACGTCCTCCTTTACGAGTACCTATGGCGCGCCGAGCACGCGCGCGGTCTCGAAGATGGCAAGAAGGTGCGCCCCTGTCTGGTCGTTGCCACGTACGAGAGCCGGGGAGCGCTACGGGTCATCACGGCGCCGTTCACGACCCGCGACTACGCGCCTGAGACGACCGTCGAGGTGCCCGCCGCCGTGTCCCGCCACCTGCGACTGGACGGACGCAGCCGCATCGTGTGGACTGATCTGAACGAGTTCAGCTGGGTCAGCAGCGATGTGCGGCCAGGCACAGATGGCACACCCCATCTTGGTAAGGTGCCGGAGCGCCTGTGGCGGTCCGTGCTCGACAAGATCGTCGCCGCGAGTGTTCGACCCGTCCATAGGACGGCCTGAAAGCACAGTCACCGCGAGGAACGCTGCGGGCACCGCCTAGCCGGGGTTAGAGCGCGACGCCTCGGCAATCCCGGCCGCACGGGCTCCGGCGATGTTTCCGATGTCCAGGAGCGTGGAAACGGCCGATCACCGCGGCCCCCTCGATCGTGGATGCAAACTGCCCATGCCGAGCTGGTGCGCGCGCAACCCCGCGCCCTTGCTCAGGCCGATCCGAGCTTCTCGGTTGATGCCGACGCGCGAGGGCATTCGATCAACCCGCGCCGGGCAAGCCCGATGACGCTGGCTGTCACGAGAGGCGATCACAAGCGACGGGACCTTGCGCTGAACCGGCGAGCCGAACGACGTCGCTCTTTTGCGAGGTCAGCCCCCAGAGAGACCCGGTGATCCGACCGCCTCGGTAGTGCCCCTTGCCCCCGTTCGGGGACCTGCCCAACCCCGGCGAACCGGGCCGTGTTGCCCGCGTACCGCGGGCTGCCCGCACCACCCCGGTCCTTAGGGGTTCCCCTCCGCTGCGCTCCGGTGGGCCGGACCCCGCCCGTGGGCTCATCAGGGGCACCGGCGGACGAACCACCGGTTCAACTGGAGGCTTAGCAAAATGAACAACGTCAACCTGGTCGGTCGCCTTGCCAAGGACCCCATCGCTCGCGATCGCGGCGACACCCGCATCACCGAACTCACCCTCGTAACCGAACGCCCCCGCATCCGCGACGGCAAGGTCGAGAAGGACCCCGAAACCGGCTACCCGCTCAAGGACGCCGAGTTCCACAAGATCACCATCTTCAACGGCAAGGGCATGGGTGTCCGCAGCCACAAGGTGAAGGGCGACCTGCTCGCGGTGACCGGCCGCATCCACTACACCCGCTGGACCGACAACGAAGGCCAGACCCGCTACGGCTGCGAGATCATCGCCGAAGACATCGAGTTCCTCTGAACCCCAGCAAGGGCGGCGCAAGGCGCCGCCCTCTCTCTTTGGATCACCGCAGGAGTTACCGGCCATGAAGGACTTCGCCATCACCGCAACCCGCGACCTCGGCCGCGCCGCGGAGCGCCTCCAGGATCTCGAACGCTACTCCGATCGCCGCGACCAGCTGCTCGAAACCCTCGACCTGGACCTGCTTGGGCGTGACCAACTGTCCCGAATCTTCGCCGACGACGAACAGATCAACGAGGACCTCGCCTGGGGTCATCTCTACATCAGCCACCTCGCCGAAATGGAAGCTCTCGGATCGTCGATCTCCTCGGACTTGCGCCTCGCCGCGTAACAACTTGTTTTGACTCAGGAGAATTAGCGCCAGGGCTTCGCCTTGGCGCTCCCTGCTGTTATCCTTTCCGCATAAAAGCAGGGAGAATGCCGTGACCACGGCCGCCGATAACGACCGCACGCGCGACGAAGTCGAAGTGAAGATCATCGATCCCGACCTCGTCGTCAGGCTTGAGGTGGACTACACCGCAAATGCCGGCGAATGGGTCGAGGTCCTCATGCAAGGCCGTTCGCCCGATCTCCAGACCACCTTCCCGATCAGCATCACCTTCTTCACCCGGCCCGACGATATCGAGCCGTCAGAGCACGATCGCATGCTGACGCTCCCGAAAACCGAAGAGGAACGCTCTAGTCAGGCGGGCTGCCGTATCCGCATCTCCGACTTGGCCATGCGCGCGCTGCTGGCGCTCATCACGTCCAGCCATCGGAAAACCTTCAGCTTCGACGCCGTTCCGGCGCCGAAGCACGAAGCCCTCCTTATCGAGAACTTCGAGTTTTACCTCGAGCCCAAACCGGACCCACACAGCATCCATTAAACGGTAAGAGACACCGGCAGGCCGCATCCCGCAGGCGGGACCGGACTCTACTCCGCTAGGGCTTCATCGCATTGCCGGCAGTCGCCGGCGCGCTCAAAGCCCAAGCTCCGCCAAGCCCCGCTGCGCGGGTCTCGGCCCTGACGGGTCACGATCCCTTGCGGGAGGTGGCCGCGCCCACCCAGGACAGCGTTATCGGAACCCTCACGCCGAAGGGCGCGGGGAGAGCACAATTCTAATATATTCTCACACTGTAGGCCAAGTTTGGCACACGGGGCTTGGCGTCCGTCAAGGATCCGCGGTTCCCCCAATTTTCACGACACCCCTCCGCTGCGCTCCAGGATGCCGAGAAAATCGGCTCCCCCACGGCCCGCTGCGCGGCGGCCTGCGGCCGTCCCTGACCTCCTGATCCCCGGTGCCTGATGATGGGGGTCATCAAGAGGATGACAGAAAAATGGAGGTTTATCATGACCAAGTTCAACAACTTCGCCGATCTCGCCGCCAACCTTGCCGCTGACCGCATCGCCCGCGCTGATGAAGCTCACGAGCACAGCTACGACGGCGCCTTCATCGAGCACTCGGAACTCGCCAAGCTGAGCATCATGGACGAGCCGATCGCGACCGAGATGCCGGATCCCGACATGGCCCGCGCGGCGGTGGAACTGGCCGTCGGCACGATCTTCGACGTCTTCCGCGACACCCGCATGGAGGAGTTCGCGCAGCAGATCGTCTGGGGCTTCGTCAACTCCTTCCACATGACCGCCCGCCTCGCCGAGGGCCGCGAGGACGACGCCGCCAAGCAGCTGGGGGAACTCGCCCGCAACTACGAGCCCTCGGAGATCCACGCCGTCGAGCTCGAGGAGATGCAGCTGCTCTGCCAGACCCTGCAGGGATGCCGCGAGGCTCTGGAAGCCATGCGCGACCACGCCTCGGAAGTGTACCGGGTCGAAACCGGCAAGCCCTTTACCGCCACGCGCGGCTCGCAGGTCGCCCGTAACGGGGTCACCGCCTCGCAGATCGCTGCCCGCGACTTCCTCGCCGCACGCAACCGCCAGCGTAACGAGGAGCACGCGCCGACCGGCCCGATGGTGGTCGTGTCGGGCGGCCAGGTCTGGCACGACCACGAGATGCTCTGGGACATCCTCGACGACATCAAGGCCCGGGTCCCCGAGATGGTCCTGGCAACGACCGGGATGCGCAAGGGGGTCGACGCCATCGCCACCTCCTGGGCACAGTCGCGTAAGGTCAAGGCGATCAGCTTCATCCCCAACCGCGCACACGGCAACCGCGCACCCTTCCTGCGCAACGAGAACCTGGTCAAGCTGCGGCCGATCGAGGCCATCGTCTGCGAGGGCTCGGGCATCCAGTCCAACCTCGCGCAGCGCCTGCGCCAGGCCGGGGTACCGCTGCACATCCGCCGCCTCACCGACCAACGCGCCGCACAGTCCACCCAGCGGGCATAAGCGCCCATCGGGAGGCTCGGGCATCCGCCCGGGCCTCCCTCCTTCTTTTTGTCGCGCTACAGCGCGGCTCAGGGGCATCGAGCCCCGTCGCCGCGATTGCGAGGTGCCCGCCCGGCAGATCTCCCGCCCCGCCGAGGGGTGGGGAAAGGGATCTCTCTAGTCGTCCCAGTGTGTCGGCCGCGCCGGACGGTCTCAAGGACGGCAGGGTCCCACCATTTTCCTGCGGAAAATCGTTACCCCTACCGCCGCTCACGCGGCCGTTGCGCGGTCCTGTGACACCATCCAGCGCAGCCGACCCGATCACTCCCGTCATCAAGACAAAGGAGGAACGATCATGCACATCACGTTGTTCAAAGCGCTGAAGAACGCTAATATCTCCGACGACGCTGCCGAGAAGGTGGTGCACGCCTTCGAGGAGCACATCGACATGGCCGTCGCTGAAGCCATCAAGCACTACGACCAGCGCCTGACCGCGATGCAGGCCATCCTCGAAGCCAAGCTCGAAAGCGGGCTCAAGGGCGTCCAGACCTCGATCGACGGGCTCAAGTGGTACATCGTCGTGCAAGGCTCGCTCATGGCGGCTGCGGTGGCCACCGGCGGCATCCTCACCGCATACTTCCAGTTCATCAAATAACCGGGGGGCTTCGGCCCTCCAACAGTACCATCTCGCGAGGGGTCGTTCGGGCAGCCGGGCGGCCCCTTCTCGCATGGCGGCCCGCGCGGTGACCAGGCCCTGCTCGCTCGCATCCGCACAGGCCCTCCGGCCTGCACGTCGCTACGCCTTGCCGGGCCCGTAAGCGGATAGCTCCCGCCTCGCCGATAGGGGGCATCCCTCTCCCGGTCGTCCAATCGTGTCATGCGCTGCGGTTCGCCTCAAGGATGATCGGTACCCCCAATTTTCCCGCCGCTGACGCGACAAGAAAATCGGCTCCCCCGATCCCCGCTACGCGGCACGGACTTCGCCCGTGTCCTTGACCCGAGCCCGGTCACATGACCGCCGATCGCCGTCAGAACGAGGAGATTACACATGCCGCAGGACATCAACACCGACCATCTCACCGCCGCCGACCCGGACGTCGCCGAAGGGCACACGCTCACCAGCTGCTGGTGGGCCGACTGCGACTACGAGGGCGAAGAGGACCTCGACATCAACGACGACTGAGCGCCAGGAGGCAGGGGCCGGAGTAACGCGGCCCCTGCTAGCCATTCGAAGCGGCCGTCGCGGACAGCCCGATCGCCTGCGTCGTCCTGCCCGTGGAGAGGTCGCCCGCGCGTGGCGAGGGCGGTGGCCGGCGCGGCGGTCCCTCGCTCGCTGCCGGCCCTGCGGCCGTCTCGCTTCGCGCGGTCCGCCTTGCCGGATCACGGCACCGCCGATGGGCTTGCCCCGGCCCGCCTACGCGGTCCCGGTGCATCGCCCCGGCTCGCCTGCGGTGTGCTCGTCGAGAGGTCGCCCGCGCGTGGCGAGGGCGGTGGCCGGCGTGGCGGTCCCTTGCTCGCTGCCGGCCCTTCGGCCGTCTCGCTTCGCGCGGTCCGCCAGCGCCGGATCACGGCATCGCCGACGGGCTTGCCCCGGCCCGCATACGCGGCCCAGGTGCATCGCCCCGGCTCGCCTGCGGTGTGCTCGTCGAGAGGTCGCCCGCGCGCGGCGAGGGCGGTGGCCGGCGCGGCGGTCCCTTGCTCGCTGCCGGCCCTACGGCCGTCTCGCTTCGCGCGGTCCGCCTGCGCCGGGTCACGGCATCGCCGATGGGCTTGCCCCGGCCCGCATACGCGGTCCCGGTGCATCGCCCCGGCTCGCCTGCGTTGCGCCCGGGGAGAGGTCGCACGCGCGCGGCGAGGGCGGCGACCGGCGCGGCGGTCCCTTGCTCGCTGACGGCCCTGCGGCCGTCTCGCTTCGCGCGGTCCGCCTGCGCCGGATCACGGCATCGCCGATGGGCTTGCCCCGGCCCGCATACGCGGCCCAGGTGCATCGCCCCGGCTCGCCTGCGGTGCGCTCGTGGAGAGGTCGCCCGCGCGCGGCGAGGGCGGTGGCCGGCGCGGCGGTCCCTTGCTCGCTGACGGCCCTGCGGCCGTCTCGCTTCGCGCGGTCCGCCTTGCCGGATCACGGCACCGCCGATGGGCTTGCCCCGGCCCGCCTACGCGGTCCCGGTGCATCGCCCCGGCTCGCCTGCGGTGTGCTCGTCGAGAGGTCGCCCGCGCGCGGCGAGGGCGGTGGCCGGCGTGGCGGTCCCTTGCTCGCTGCCGGCCCTTCGGCCGTCTCGCTTCGCGCGGTCCGCCAGCGCCGGATCACGGCATCGCCGACGGGCTTGCCCCGGCCCGCATACGCGGCCCAGGTGCATCGCCCCGGCTCGCCTGCGGTGTGCTCGTCGAGAGGTCGCCCGCGCGCGGCGAGGGCGGTGGCCGGCGCGGCGGTCCCTTGCTCGCTGCCGGCCCTACGGCCGTCTCGCTTCGCGCGGTCCGCCTGCGCCGGATCACGGCACCGCCGACGGGCTTGCCCCGGCTCGCCTGCGGTGTGCTCGTCGAGAGGTCGCCCGCGCGTGGCGAGGGCGGTGGCCGGCGCGGCGGTCCCTTGCTCGCTGCCGGCCCTACGGCCGTCTCGCTTCACGCGGTCCGCCTTGCCGGGTCACAGCATCGCCGATGGGCTTGCCCCGGCCCGCCTACGCGGCCCTGGCGCATCGCCCCGGCTCGCCTTCGCGGCGCGATCCCGGAGCCGAAAGAGGATGGGGAGGGAGGGAAGCAGTCCTTCAGATGGAGAGAGACATGCTGACCTTCTTCCGTATTGTCGACACGCGCACGAAGCTCCTTTCGAAGCCGGCGCCGCTGAACGCTCGCGAGCTCGCCAACTTGCGCTCGATCCTTCAGGGCGCAGGCGTTTCCCCCATCCTCGATGATGGCGAACACGACGGCACCGCCTACAACTTCGAGGCCAATGCCAACGGACTCGCGATCGCCCAATTTGCCGCTCTCTTCCGTGATCGCCTCGACCTTCTCGCGATCGTTGAGGAAGCCCAATTTCTCGGAAGGTCGATCCGGGTCAGCCGGGCTGCCCGCAATTGCGACGCCCTCCTCGAAGTCAGCGAACACATCGCCCTCTCACCAGAGATCGCGGTGACGCGCAATCAGGCAGGCCATGTATTCGAGTGCCTCGATCTTGATCCGGTTACCTCCACCCAGATCCCGCTCGATGCACTTCGTTCCAAGTTGAGCAATCCGGCGACCTACCACCGCTTCAGGCGACACGGCCTTGCGAACACGTACGAGTACCTTTCGCGCCTCTCGTACATCGATTGCGGGGAGCAATTCCCACACCTGGCCTGGGCCTAAGCCTCCTCCCAAGCCGCACACTGAAAAGGGCGCCGGAGCAAGCTCCAGCGCCCTTTTTTGCAAGCTGCTCTCGCGATTTCGCCCAATCGCAAGGCCCCTTACGCTGGCTCCAAAGCCTTCTCGCTCTGCGGTTTGCCAACCGCCTTTTCTCCGACCGCCTGCAGCGCCTCAAGCGCTGCCTTCGGTTTGAGATCTACGGCCCGCGTCAGGATCGCGATCGCGGACTCAATCGTCAGCTTTTTCACAAGCCTCTGGAGCTCCTTTTCCCGCTCCTCGCGCTCCATCTCAACGAGCCGGTTTCGACGTTCCACCAGCTCGCGTTCCGCGGCTGCGATCGCCTCACGTTCCTTGTCCAATTTCCCTGCCATAATCATCTCCGAACAAGTGGAGTCCTCGCGATGGTTTCTATCACGATTTCGCAATGTGGCGAGCCACCATATTACCTCGGCGCTGGCACAGCACTGGGCCCGGCCATGCCCGTCACCGAATGCAATTGGCGTCGACGAGCCAGGCTAGATGTCCCACTTCAACCTAGAAGGCGACTTCATCCAATGCGGTCTATCGACCGAACTGTCCCTCACGGGACTCCGATCCTCTTCCCAGGAACCACCCAAGCAACGACTAGAGACAGGAAGGCCGATCAGTCCCTATTTTTTGCACACCCTATGCGGCAAGCCGCGTGTTAAGTATTTGATGCTCCACCGGTATCACCCGATACCAGCGGTATCGGGTGATACCACGCCAAATCTAACCGGCGATTATCGCGATATAACAAGCGGTTATGCTGATATCGCACGGTATCGGAAAGCCAGTAGACAGCCCGAATTGCCCTCGGTAGAACCGTTGCTGCGATAGCCGAACCAAGCTCCAACATTGTTTGGAGCTTCAATGAAACAAGTATCTGGAACTCAGCAGCTGGGTGTCCGTCTGACGCCGGAGTTGCTGCGCCTCGTTGATGACGTGGCGTCGATGCGGTGCTGCGATCGCTCCGAAGCCATCAGGCACCTCATTCAGGTTGCCGCGCCGCTCGTTCTCAAATCGAAATCTATCAACATCGAGCGGCTTCTCACCGGGCTCGAGATCCTCGTCATCGACTGCCTGAGAAAGGCATCCGAAACGAACCCTGGCGACGTCGACATGCTGGTCAAGGCGGCCTCCACCAACGTGGAGACGTACCATGTCTAACCAGGACATTCGCTTCAGCAAGAAAGCGGCCACGATCGAGCACCATTCCGCGCGCGGAAAGGTGGTCCGAAACTCCGGCAATTTCACGCGTGGATCGCAGCTCTTCTCGCATGAGCTAATGATGACCTGGGCCGGTGTCCGGGTGCCGATAATGACGTGGCTTGGCGCTTCCGCCATCCTCCTTTCGACCGTCTCGTTCTTCTACTTCCAGGAGCACGAGGTCCAGCTCGTGCTGATGAAGATTTATGCGGAAGTGTGGAATTGGGTGGCGCTCAATCCACACAAGCAGGTGAACCTCACGCTGCCCGATAGTTCGGTCGTGGTGGGGCAGATGTCCTGGGTGCCTTTCCATTCAGCGGTGGTCGCGGCCTGGGACAAGTTCATGCGTCTGTTACTGGCTTCGGCGTTGGGGGCTGTGTTCATCTGTGCGCCGCTCACGCTGTGGTTCATCGACTACTCCAAGAAGCGCGGAAAAGAGATCCTGAAGGAGCGCCACGAACGTGGCGCGCTGTTGATCTCGCGCGAGCAGCTGACCGAAGAAATCGGGCGTCACAACCGCGAGGAGTTCCACAAGGAATGTGCCGAACGGACGCCGCCGGTCTCACCGGCCAAGGTGTTGAAGCTACCTATCCGCAAGCGCATCCAGAACGACTTCCACGTGCCCTATCGGCTCGCGACCATCCCGGTGCCGTGGCGCCTCGAGCAGAGCCACATGATGTTCATCGGCACCACCGGCGCCGGCAAGACCACGGAGCTCAAGAAGCTGGTCACACAGGCCCGTGCGCGCGGCCACCGCTGCGTCATCTTCGATCTCACCGGCAGCTTCGTGGAGAGCTTCTACAACCCCGAGACCGACACCATCCTCAACACGATGGACAAGCGCTGCAAGCCTTGGACGATTTTCTCTGATTGCGACAACTACGCTGAGTTTCTTTCTGCTGCGGAGGCCCTCGTTCCGGGCGGCCATAACTCCGAGGACGACTTCTGGCAGAAAGCGGCCCGGACGCTCTTCGTCGAGATGTGCATGAAGCTCATCCAGAAGGGCGCCACCAGCAATGGCGCTCTTGCCTACCACCTGATGCAGGCGGACCTCAAAAAGATCAGCGAAGAGCTCGAGAACACCGTCGCCGCACCGCTGGTCGCGACCCAGGCTGCAAAGATGGCGGAGTCGATCCGCGCGACCTTCAACACGCACGCCAATGCCCTGCGCTTCCTGCCCGATCCGGCGCCGGGCGAAGAAGGGTTCTCCATCAACCGCTGGATGGCTCAGGAAGGCGACGAGGGGGCGATCCTGTTCATCACCTCCACCCATCCAGACCTGGTGCTGAACAGGCCCCTGCTGACGCTCTGGATGGACCTTGCTGTGAACGCCTTGTTCCGGATCGGTCGCACGCGCAACCTGCGCACCTGGTTCCTCCTCGACGAGGTCCATGCGCTCCACCGGCTACCGGCGATTGAGCATGGTCTGCAGACCGCGCGTGCGGTCGGCGGAGCCTTCGTCCTGGGCATCCACTCATTCGGTAAGCTGGCCGAAACCTATGGCGAGAACGGCGCCATCAACCTTGGTTCGCTGGCTCGAACCAAACTCATCCTGACCACCTCGGATATCGAGACCGCCAAGCGCTGCTCGGACTTCATCGGCAGCCGCGAGGTCCGCCAGATGGATGAGGCCTACAGCTACGGCTACAACAACTCGCGTGACGCTTCCACGATCACGCCGCGCAAGGAAGTGCAGCACCTTGTCATGCCCGATGACATCAAGGAGCTGCCGGCGCTGCACGGGTTTGTGAAGTTCCCTGACGGTTTCCCGGCGGCGCAGATCCAGCTCAAGTGGCAGCCGTATCCGGAAGTCGCCAAGGGCTTCGAACGCGTGACCACCATGCGCGCCTCCGAGTACACGCCGCCGGAGGAATCCGACGAGGGCACCAAGGGCGAAGAAGGGCGCGAGACCGACACTCCGGACAACAAGCCGAACGAGGTGCTGCACCTGGGGGAACGGCAGCCAGAGCATGATCCGATTACCGGTGAGATACGTTCAGAAGCCGAGCTTAACGCGGAGGCCCTCAGGCAGGCGTTTCCCTCCCCGCCGACCGAGCCCAACGCGCCGCAGCAACCGAGCCCCGCAAGCGATCCATCGCCGCAACTCGCGCCCAGCGCCAAGACCTGGTTGTCTGGGATCCCTCCTCAGATTGGAACCGGCGACGATCGCAAGGAAGCGGAGCGCGCTCAGCCCGGGAGCACCGATGCGCAGCGGCTGCAGAAGTCCGATCAGCGCAAGGAGACCGATCGCCCCGGCGTGCCCAAACAGGACCAGGAAAGCCTGATTGCGAGAGAGGAACGCCAGGGCATCGGTATCGAGGAAGAGGAGCATAAACACGACAAGGACGCTGGCGATGATTTCGGAATGGAGATGTAGCCCATGCACTCCATCGCATCGGTGCGCTCCGCAGGGGGAGCCGCAAGCTACTTCGCCAAGGATGACTACTACACCGCCGAGCATTCCTCCGAAGCGACAGGGTGGGGTGGCAAGGGCGCGGAGGAGCTCGGACTGTCGGGCGATGTCGGTAAGGACGACTTCGAGAACATCCTGAACGGCAAGCTGCCTGATGGCACGACTGTCAACCAGTCGGCCAAGAGAACGACTGGCATCGACATGACCTTCTCGATGCCGAAGTCTGCCAGCGTGATGGCGTATGTCGCTGGCGACAAGCGGGTCCTCGAAGCCCACATGACCGCGGTCAAGGCGACCATGAGTTGGGTCGAGAAGACCATGGCAGAAGCGCGGGATTACAGTCGCAGCAAGACGGGAGAACCGGTCAGGACCGGCAACCTGGTCTACGCGCTGTTCGAGCACGACACGAGCCGCAAGCTGGATCCGCAAGGGCATATCCATGTGGTTGTTGCGGCGATCACGCGGACGGCCGCGGGTAAGTGGCAGGCTTTGCGCAATCACGAACTTTGGCGAAACAACACCACGATCGGCTCGGCATACCATGCCGCGTTTCGGCAAGAGCTCGCAAAGCTCGGATATGAGACCCAGTTGACCGGAAAACACGGCACCTTCGAGATCAAGGGCGTTCCGAAGGAAGTCATCCAGGAGTTCAGCAAGCGCCGCGAGGAGATCGTGGAGAAGGCCAACGAGATCGGGATCTCGACACCCCAGGGTCGCGACCGGGTGGTGGTCAACACGCGTGATGCAAAGATTGAGGTGGAGGACCGCGCGAAGCTGGGCGAGACATGGATTGCCCGCTCTGTCGCGCTGGGTTTCGATGGCAGGGAACTGCTCGCCGAGGCGCTTGGCCGCAGCGGCGGCCCCACGGCGAACGATCGCGATCAGCCGATTGGTTTCGCCAGCAGGGTGGCGGATATCCTCACCAGCTTACCGGGCGTCATCGGTGAATATCTTCGGCCTTCCGACAATCTGACAACGAACGGCCTCGCACGGATCGCGCTAACACCGACAGAGCTGCGGACGGAGCTGGCCGTGGGATCGGCCGTCCGTATCCTCGGTCAGCGCGAGGCGGCATTCTCGCTGACCGATATCTACAAGACCGCATTGAACCTTGGCCTTGCCGGAGTGACCATCGAGGGAGCCGAGAAGCGTGTCTCGGCGCTTATGGAGGGTGGGCAGCTCATCGAAGGCGCCACCGATCGGCTCGACGGTGTGTTCACCCATGTCACTACCCCGGAACATGTTGCCCAGGAGAGGCAACTTCTTTCCGGTATCGACAAGGGCCGCGAGGCATCCACGCCGATCGTGCCTGGTGCGCAAGTTGCCGAGCGCCTGAAGGAAACGGGCGGCGAGCATCAGCTGAACGGCGAGCAGCTCGCCGCCGCCACGCTCGCGCTGTCCACCTCCGACCGCATCGCCGTCATCCAGGGGGTCGCCGGCGCCGGCAAGACTACACTGGTCCAATCGATCAAGGAGCTTGCCGCGCAGGAGGGCCGGGAAACCCTCGGCCTCGCCTTCGCCAACAAGATGGTCGGCATGCTGCGCGATGAGGCAAAGATCGAGACTCAGACTGTATCGAGCTTCGTGAACGCGCATCTGCGAGGGGCGCTTGCGGGGAGCGGACCGGCGTTCGATGCCTCCAGCGCCGCGTTGGCCGGCAAGGTGATCGTCCTGGACGAATCCTCGCTGGTGGCGAACGACGCCATGAACAACCTCGTGACCATCGCCAACAACCTGAAGGTCGATCGCCTCATCATGATCGGCGATTTCAAGCAGCTGCAGTCCATCGATGCAGGCAAAGCCTTCAAGCTCGTGCAAAGCCACCAACCCGCGATGGCAAAGCTCGACATCAGCCAGCGCCAGAAAACCGAGCACATGCAGCAGGTCGCCGCGCTCAGCCGGGCGGGCAACTTCCGAGAAGCCTTCGACGTGTTGGGGGACCGGGTTCAGTCCCATGGGAACGACTACCTGGAGATGGCAGCGGAGAAGTGGCTCAGCCTTCCGGCAGAAGAACGAGATACCACCGCCATCTACGCCTCGGGTCGAGCATCGCGCACCACGCTCAACAGGCTCGTACAGGAGGGCCTCAAGCAGGAAGGAACGATCAAGGGCCCGGGGCTCAGTCTCACCACGCTTCAGCTGGTGAACACCGTTCGCGAGGACATGCGCTACGTCCAAACGTACAGCGCGGGACAAGTTCTCGACGTTGCCCGCAACTCGCCTGAAGTGAACCTAGCGCGTGGACGCTACGAGGTGCTCGGCGCCGACACGAAGGGTCGCGTCGTCGTGCGCAACGAGCGGGGAAAGGAGATTAAGTTCAACCCGCAGCGGATCCATCCGGACGACAAGAAGGATTCCCTGAAGCTGTCCGAAAAGATGGATACGACCCTTCACGAGGGCGACAAGATCCGTTGGACCGATACTGACAAAGCCCGAAACCTGGACAATTCCGATCACGCGCGGGTTCTGTCTGTCAGCGAGCAAGGCGTGAAAATCGAGAACTCCAAGGGCGAGGTGCTCGAGCTCCAGCAAGGTGACAAGATGCTCGAGCGACTTGGGCTCTCCTATGCCATCAACATGCACCAGGCACAGGGCATGACAACCGACAAGGGCATCGGCGCAATGCACTCGGCCGAGCAAAACCTCGCCACCCAGCGCCTGACCTACGTGATGCTGACGCGCGTGCGGTTCGACATCGAGATCTTCACCAACGACAAGGATCAGGTCCTCCAGACCATCACCCACAATCCGGGCGATAAACCGAGCGCACTCGAGACGATCGGCGAAAAGCAAATCGACACCGGGCGAAGCCTTGACCCCGCGAAGGCAGGGACTTTCAGCCCGACCATCCCAGCGGACATCCTTGTTGGGGGCGCCGCCAAAGCGGCCTTTCCGACGGCCGCAATCGATGCCTCAGCGCCGGCCAAGGAGCCAACGATGCCGCCACCGGCGAAGGAAGTCGACCTACCCGAACGCAACATTGAACGCAGCCGATGAGGAGCGAACACATGACCGAACCGGCCACTGTCGTGGCCTCCGTCGTCCAGCAAACCGGGCTTCAGGATGTTGCGAAAGCCATCACCATCGATCGGCCACTGGCGTGCGGGCAGCAGGCCCAGGTTACTCCTAGATGTCAGGAACTGGCGGCCGCCAATGCACGCCAGCAAGTTCTGGCGGATGTTGCCGCGATCGGCGTCGCCCTGTTCGTTGCCGCGCTGGTCGGAAGGATCGCTGTGACCTTCGTCAAGGTGTTCGGAATATGCCTGAGATACCATCGTACCAGAATGAAGGTGCGGGCTTCAGCGGCCAGGCGTCCTCCGCACGGAGGGCTGTTCGATGGCTAGCTCCAGCGTCCTGCATATCCTGCCGCCCCTTTTGATCGTCGTCGTTCTTGCCGTGCTCATCAAGGAATGGCTCGGCCGGCCTTCGGGTCCCACCCTCGACGTGAGGGCGGCGCAATTGATGACGAACATGGAGCGGAGAACGATCACGTATCTTGAGGCGGCGCTCCCATGGGCGAGGATCCACGCCCAGGTCTCGATGGGCGCGATCCTGGCTCCCAAGAAGGGCCTGAGCCGGTCACAGGCCACCACCGTCCGGAACAGATTCTCCAGCAAGCGCGTGGACTTTGTCGTCGAGGACAAGGGAACGGGAAAGGTGGTCCTGCTTATCGAGCTGGACGATCGATATCATCGACCCGAACAGGATGCCCAGCGTGATCGCATGATGGCAGCTGCAGGCTATGCGACGCTGCGACTGCCGGCGTCCGAACAGCCTACTCGGGAAAGCGTCCACCGCCACCTTCGGCGCGCCTTCGAACAACAACCCGAACTCCTACCTTGGCAGGTGCGCTATGGGCCTTGATGATCGCGACTACATGCGGGAGCGCTATCGCAAGCGCCGCGGCTTGGACGGCACCAAAACAAGCTGGAATGACAGGAAAAGCCGCGTCGAGCGAGACGACGGCGTTCCGCTCGGGTCTGCCAGTTGGATCGGAAAAGATCCGGGCAAGGAGTTCGAGATGAAGAACCCTGGGTACAAGGACCGGCCAAAGGGCACTGCCCGTGGCGGGCCATGGTTCGAGCCGAAAAACCAGGGCTTCGACTACCAGAAGAACCGCTGGCGACCCAAGCGTGCGCAGGTACGATCGCGGGCCAGAGCGCGAAAGGCGAAGCTGTCCTGGGCCGGCAAACTCATCCTGCCTCTGATCCTGCTGACCTACGGCGTCCGGATGTACACCGATGCCAAGCGCTGGGACTTCCTCCCGGAGCTGGGACTGTCCGAGCCGTTCCCGGAGAGCGGCGAGTTCAAGGTGCGCCGCGCCTATGCGTCGAGTGAGACCCGCCGTCTCGGGATCATCTCGGGCGATCGCAAGGTCGTGGTCCAGCTACTCGACCAACAGTCGAGGCCGATCTTTGCCGCCTACGTGGGTGAGAATGACTCCGCGAGCGTCGATGTGCCCCGAGGCATGTGGATGCTCCGATTGATCGAGGGCCGCACCTGGCACGGCGACGACGAGTTCTTTGGCGTCAACACGGTGACCGAGGACGCCGTTGCAAAGATGGACTTCACGACAATGGGCCACAGGATCGACCTCAGGCGTCGCGTCGATGGCAACCTGCACACCGTCAATCGCTGGGTCGATCCGACCTTCTAACAGCCCTCAATCTACACATGCTTGGAGAAACCTGATGAAGAAGACTTACCTGCTCGCCGCCGCAATCGCCGCCTGCATCACATCGCCCGCCCTGGCTCAGAAGTTGGGGCAGGGTGGCACGGGCGTCGATGAGAACTCGCAGCTGCCGCAATGCGCGCAGCCGCTCGGCACTGTAGCGCTGATCGAGGACAAAGCGCCGAGCGTCGATGACCAGCTACCACCGGGAATGCGCGCGCTCGTGCAGATGGCAGAGCGCCAGAACGGCGGTTCGACCGCCAAGGTCGATCCCCTGCCGCTGCTCAAGTTGATGGCCGCACGATCGAACTGCTTCCTCGTCGTTGAACGCGGGGGCGGCTTCGACGCCCTGCAGCGGGAACGTGCATTGGCTGCCGGCGGCTCCGTTGCCAATGGGCAGGCGCTTACCGGCGCGACGCTCACGGCCGCCGACTATCTGCTGCAGGCTCAGGTGCTCTACTCGGATGCCAACAGCAGGGGCGGTGGCGGCGGTGTCGGCGGAGCCTTCGGCTCGGCGATCGGCCTCAAGACCAAGACGCTGGAGAGCCAGATCATGCTCTCGCTGGTCGAGGTGAAAACGGGTGTACAGCGGGCAGTGTCGACTGGGTCTGCGCGCAAGAAGGACGTTAGCCTTGTAGGCGGAGGGCTGCTCCTTGACATCGGCGTCGGTGCGCTTGGCGGTGCCTACACATCGACCGATATCGGCAAGATCACCTCACTAGCTATGCTCGATGCATATCGGAAGATCGCCACCGACGCACGCAGCCGATTGCAGCCTGCACAACAGTAACTTCGCTAACCGCCTAGGAGAGACAAACGCTATGAGCCGTTACAGCTTTTTTCCTAAGGACGACCATGACCGTTATGTCACGGTAGTTGGCTGGGACCCAGGGATGGGATCCTTCTTCCTGCAGTATGGAGACGTGGGATCTGACCTCCCGCTGATCTTCGCGACTGGCAAACGCTTCGCAGAACACCCCGGTCCCGGCGTGGTGGTCGCACTTGCGCACCACCTCAGCATTCGCGTGCCCGCGGACCTTTCCACCCAATTAGAGGCTGATCGGGCCAGAGAAGGCAACTGGCGCGATGACGACCTCCCCGAGTTCATCACATTTACAACACAGGCCGACGATGGGCGGGAACTCGCTTTTCGCTGGCCAAGGGACAGATGCAATCCGGAGACCATAGCCGCTGTAGCTGACCACATCATAAGCGGAGAGGCTGAGCGGGACCTCAACACCGGTCGCACGTCCTCAATCCAGTAGCTGAAATCTGATGCGCAGGCTTGAGCCACTGAGGTTGCCAGAGCGCTGAGGGCCGATCGTGGAAACAATCGAGTATAGACAGAAGGATCGTAAATTGAGCGATGAGGCGACTATCGGCGCGCGGATCAGGGCGGTCCGTCGCCAAGCAGGTCAGACCTTAGAACAGTTTGGCGCAGCAATCGGTTACTCCCGGCGTGCTGTCATCACCTGGGAGCAGAGCGTAGGGACGCAGCGCTCCTCCTTCTCAGTGAAGACGTTCGGTCATTCACACTTGAGTTTCAAACAGTGGATTGCGTTGCGTCGCCGCCTATTGCGGTGATTGCCGAACGCGACCGTGGTAAAGGGGCTGGGTAGGAACACAGGGCGAGCGGCGAGGGCCGCTCTCCCCAATCCCGACCATTCGCTTTGGGTGTCATTTCGCCCTCATCCGCAGCCGACCCCGTGTAGCGCGGGCGAATTGCAGCTTGAAACGCTGGCATCGATGTAGATTATCGAGTGATGCCGCAGGTTTTTGATCCCAGCGATGATGTTGAGGTCGTGTCCCTGGACGAAGTCCTGGGCGTCGCGGGCGGGATTGAGCAACCCCACGTATGGAAATTGCATCGGGTAGGGGTCACGCATCCCGGCATTCCCATTTGATGTAGGCCTTGTTGTCGCAAGCCCATGTTTCGTCGATTTCGACGAGAACGGCGGAGACGAGGCGCAGGAGCGCCTCGTCGTTGGGGAAGACCCTGACCTTGACGGTGCGGCGCTTGAGTTCCTGCTGGACGGCGCGCTCGATCGGGTTTGAGGTGCGCAGTCGCCGGCGGTGGTGCTCAGGCAGGGCGAAGACCGCCAGGCCCTCGGGGATGGCGTTTTCGAGCCAGTCGGCGAGCTTGGGCGCGGTTTTGCAGTAGCCCGCGACGAGCTCGTCGAGCGCGGCCTGTGCCTTTGCCAGCGAGCCGGCGTTCCAGACGCTACGCAGCTCTGAGCCGATGCGAGCGCGGATGGCGACGTTGGGGGCGTGATGGATAGCATTGGCGGCGAGGTGGAACTGGCAGCGCTGCCAGGTGGCCGACCCGAGGACCGCCCGGCGAGCAGGCCTGCATGATCATCCGACACGATGAATTCGACGCCTTGCATGCCGCGGGCGACCAGGTCATCGAGGAAGCCGCGCCAGTGGACCTCAGCCTCCGACAGGGCGACGCTGACACCGAGCACCCGGCGGCGCTCGTCAGATCCGATCCCGATCGCAGAGAATACCGCAGCATCGCGCACAACGCCACCCTGGCGCATTTTCTCCTACCGCGCGTCGAGGATGAGGTAACGGATCTCGCCCAGTGGCCGGGTCCGCCACGCCTCCAGCTCCTCGTCAAGCAGGGCCGCAGCGCGGCTGACCTGCGAAGAGGACATTCCCTCGATGCCAAATTCGCGCAGCACCGCCTCGGTCTGTCGGGTGGAAACACCCTTCACGTACATCTCCGCCACCGCCAGTATGACCGCGCGCACGGAGCGGCACCCACGCTCCAGCGATTGCGGGTAGTAAGGCTGCCCGTCATGACCGGCGGTCTTGGGGACTGCCACGTGCACCGTGCCCGCTGGCGTATCGATCCGCTTGGGCTTGTAGCCGTTCGCATAGCCACGCCGGTCGGGCGTTCGCTCATAGCGCTGCGCGCCCAGAAAGCGTTCACGCTCGATGCGCATCGCCATCTCGAAGGTGCGCGCGAACACGGCCGCAATCCCTTCGGGGCCGTGTTCGATCAACTGTTCCAGAACTGCCTCGATCGCTGTATCGTCGCGTTTGTCCATTCGTCTGCTCCATGGTTGGGTAGTGACTCCATGGAATGCTGAAGATGGGCAGCCGGTGCCGGGGCATGCCCCGGCACCGGCTTAACGGTCCCGACCCGAATGAATTTCCATACCTCTGGTTACACAACCGCGGGCGGTGACGCATTCGGATGGATCGAGGATCGGGAGCTGCTGGGGCGGTTGCTTCAGGTCTGCACGCCCCGTCAGGAGCGTATCGTGAGACTGTCGTTCGGGATCGGCTGCTCGTCGAAGCCCACCATGCAAATCGCGGCATCACTCGACCTGACGCGGCATCAAATCCGAAACCTCCGCGACAATGCGCTGATCCGCACGCGGATCGAGGTGCAGCTGCTGGATGATCCAGCGGATGAGGTGGAGTTTGGCGGGGAAGTGTACCGGGCAGGGTGGTGGCGCCAGTACGACGCCGCCTATCGCAATCTGCGGTACACGAAAGCGGTCGACCGCGAGATGGCGAAAAGCGCTGCGCGCCGCCGGAGTCGGGAGTTCCAGCGGGAATACCAAGCCCGGACAGGCGGTACGGCGCGCGCAGGAGCCTGGGGCAGGGCAGGTGCGCCACGTTTCGCCTGACCAGCGCCGCAGGCAACAAGAATTGCTGGATCAGGCGATGACGCTTGAGCTGGTCCAGCTGCTTGCGGCCATAGTGTTCATGGTCGTGGCCCCATATGCGGGCTTCGTCGAATACGGGCGAGCCGGGGCGGTGATGTGTTTCATCGCCGGCATGGCGTTCACGTATCTGTTCATCAGTCTGACCGCCGCACGTCTGTCGCTCGCCCAACGCCGGGATTGTTGCCGCTCGTGACGAACCGTTTGCTTGTGCTATGGTTCGCCTACCACATTGAAAGGACTGGATTTGGGCAAGTCGAGCCATACGTTGACGAAGGCCGAGATTGCCGGCGCCATCCATCGCGCGCTCGGCATATCCCTGACGGGCTCTGCAGCGATGGTCGAGGCGATCATGGAGAAGATGGGCTCTGCCCTGGAGCGCGGCGAGAACGTCAAGATTACCGGCTTTGGCACGTTCCTGCTTCGCGACAAGGATGCGCGGGTTGGTCGTAATCCCAAGACGGGCGAGGAAGCTCCCATCTCGCCGCGGCGGGTGCTGACGTTCAGGGCGAGCCAGCAACTGAAGGATCAGATTGCAAACGGAAGCGGGTCACAACGGGCGTAGGTGCTGGCGACGCATCCTACGCAGCAGCGGCGGAAGCCGGCAGGGTGGCTTTCACCAGATGCGCTGTCCAGTAGCGCATTCGCGCCTCGATCGCCTCGTTGCCCGGCATTGCGGAGAAGAAGTGGATCATCTCGGTCGAAGGAGCGAGCCTTCGGATGGCGAGGGTGTCGGCGTAGACCAGTGTGGCGAGATAGTAGCCGATGATGTCTTCATAAGCGGTCACCTCGGCGGTGCGGAGCTTTCGGGGGCTTGGGTCCGAGAGGACATAATCGCTGAGAGTGATATTGTAGATGATGGTCCCGTCCGGGGAGACATCCATACCGCGCTGAAGCGCCAGCTTCTTGTAGTCGGTGACGATCAAGGCTAGTTCGCGACCATTGAACGTATCCGGCAGGGCCTCGGGGTTCGGTTCGAGTAGCTTGCAGATATCATCGTGAGCATAGACCTGCAGGTTGCGGAATTTCCCACTTTCAAAATGGATCACCAGCCTGGCGACGTGATAATAGCCGCTGGTAGCTGGATCCAGGGCGAACATTCGCGGACTTGGAGACCACTGGCCATTGGCCATGCACGACCAGTTAGCAAGCAGAGGCCGCGGGACAGGCTGCAAGGTCAAGAGCCGGTCCCGATCTTCGTCCGTTGCGCGAGGTCGAATGGACTCATCGCGGGTTTTTGCGTTGGGGTGGCGCTCTAGGTGGACGGGCGCTGTGACGATGCCCTCGGCAAGTGAAAACACTTTCATGCAGGGCTCAGCCATGGCGATGATGGTCTCGATGCCCCGGTGGAAGGCGTAAGCGCTATTTCGACGCTCCCCGAAGAGGTCGCGGTGCTGGAGGCGCTTGGCCATGTCCCAGACTTCGACCCATCCAGCGTCGGGGTAGAGTTGATGAAAACGGGCCATGGTCCGTTGATCACTCTCGTTGAGCGTAGTGCCAGGCCGGCCTTCCCATTTGACGGCGAGATCAATGTCACCGACGGTTTCGGCTCCGCGCATAAGGCTGCCGAAAAGCCAGATTTCGGTGATGTCATAACTGCGATCGGGATCTGCATTACAGCGTTCAGCGGCCGTCAACAGACACCGCAGCAGCTTCATCGCCTTGGCTCGCGGGATGCGAGCTTTGCTGCTCGATCCGAGAACCGCGTAGCCGAGATGGGTCAGTGTTGCTCGATCGGGATCGACGAGCCCGGCGTGGACCGCGCCCTCCACAGCGATGGCGTTGTCGCATTGGCTGGCGCCGATGGATCGCAGTTCGATTGCGGATCTGAACGTATTCGTCCGCTCGATCGACTTGAGGATCGCCTTGAGCGTCGTGACGGGGACACCGGCGATGATGGCACCTGGGGGGAATGAGAGCATGGCTGCCTCGTCGGGTGGTTAGGTGGCTAGGGCGTTAACATTGACGGAACGCGTGTGGGGAGAGGTCGGCCCGCGGCAGTAAGCGGGTTGCCGGCCTGGCGCGAGTCTTGGGGGACAGGGGGTTAGCGCGCCAGGCCAGTGTGGAACAAGACTGCTTCTCATTCGCAAGATTTACCATTCATCAACATTCATTAAGATAGTGTGAATGTGCACACAAAGCCGCGCTCGGGTTGATTGAAATGACGTCCCGAGATTTGGGCCTGGGGGCTTCACGTCCTCGTTCGAAGCTCAGCGCACTGGTAGGGGCGAATTGCCGCGCTCGCCGTGGAAAGCTAGGGTTATCGCAGGCGGAGTTGGCCAGGAACACTGAGGTAGCGGCTTCGCACATATCGAACCTGGAAAACGACAAGGTGAACCCGACGCTGGGCCTATTGGTGCAGCTTGCCGACGGGCAATGCGGGCGAGAATGAACTCCAACCGAGGCAGCTCATCGGATGCAGCGCTGCGTTCTTTCCATTTTACTGGTTTGCTGCCTTGGTGTCTGCACTGCGAAGACAATGCAATCCGTCCATCGGCATGTTAAAGCGATTTCGGGCTTGATCCGGAAAGACAATTTTAAGGCCGAAGCGTTAGGATTTCACGGACACCGATTATGAAATTTCCAACGCCTGACGATCCACTTAAGGAAATAGCCGAAGCCTCGGAAGTGACGCTACGGGAGCAACACGCACATCTGCGCGGGCAGATACCGCTGATGTATGCGTTGATGTTCATCAACGCCGCCTTCCTGGGCATAGTCACCCATGGCGATGTAAGTCCTCTTTATAGCCTAGCGATACCCTCTGTCCTGTGCACGGCCATCGCCGGGCGTGCGATGGTCTGGGTATCGCGGCGTTCCAGGCAACTGACGGTGCAACAGATCCGGCGCCATCTTTATGGAACGATAGCGGCGTCTGCGATCCTCAGCGCTGCATTCGGAGGCTGGGGCCTGCTTTTGCTCCATGACGCCGAGCCCGTGCGGGGAACGTCGATCGCGCTGTATGTATTCGTCGGCTCGATCAGTTGCTGCTACTGCATGCAGGCTTTGCCGGTTGCGGGATGGCTGGTCCTGCTTTTTGGGGCGATGCCGGTGACGGTGCAGTTTCTCGTTTCCGGTGATTGGTACAGGGTCGCGATTGGGCTGACGTTCATACTTGCTGCCGCTGTAATTCTGCGGTCGCTCGCTAACAGCTATGCCGCGTTCCGTCAGATCGTGCGGTCGCAATCCGAGATGAGCGCCTTGGTCACGGCGCTTCAGTACAGCGAGGAGCGGTATCGTCTGGCCGCGCTTGCTGCCAATGACATCATCTGGGACGTTTCGCTGGAAGAAGGGCGGATCAATCTCTCCAGCGCCGCGATCGCGATACTGGGATACCCGGATGCGCCCTCTGGAACATCCGCAGACTGGTGGGTGGAGCGCATTCATCCCGATGACCGCGCTAGGGTACTGCTGCAGATCGAAGATCTCGAGGACGCCGGCAAAACTTCCTGGACCGAGCAATTCCGCTTCCTGGCCGGGGGCGGCGCGTATCTTGACCTGATCGCGAAAGGGTATGTGGTCCGTAACGGCGAGGGCCGCCCCGCCAGACTCGTCGGCTCACTGCAGGATGTCACGGCCCAGAAGCACTATGAAGACGGCCTGCGCTGGGCCGCGCTGCACGATTCCCTCACCAAGTTGCCGAACCGCGAATTGTTTGCCGCCACCGTTGAGGCGGCCCTGGAAGAGGCTGCGCGGCAGCAAAGCGCTGTCGGATTGGTGGTGCTCGATCTTGACCTCTTCAAGTCGGTAAACGACAGCCTGGGCCATCACGGCGGCGACGCCCTGCTGACTGAAGTGGCTACGAGACTGACGCGTGCGGCGCCTGCATCTGCGACCGTGGCGAGGCTCGGCGGGGATGAATTCGGGATCATCCTTCCGGACTGGACTGCTGGAAATGATACGAAAAAAACCGTCGCTGATCTCCTCGTTCGGGTAGGACAGCCGATGTCCTACGAGGGCCGGCAAATCGATGTCAGTCTCAGCGGCGGCGTCGCGGTGGCGTTCGAGGATGGTGCTACCTCGAAAGAATTGTTCAGGAGCGCCGATCTCGCTCTCTATGCTGCCAAGGGCGAGGGTGCCGGCCGCATATGCGTCTATCATGCCGAGCTGCGGACAGCTGCGGAGCGCGAGAAGAGAATGCTGGCTGACGCGCGTTTGGCTTTGCAGGACGACCGGATCGTACCCTTCTACCAACCAAAGGTATGCCTGCGGACAGGTGCCTGCGTTGGCTTCGAGGCGCTGCTGCGATGGCACGACGGGCGAGGCCTGCAGCCGCCGGCCGAGATCGGCGCCGCGCTTGCGGATCCGGATCTGTCCGTGCTGATCACGGCACGTATGCTCGATCGGGTGATCGCCGACATGAGCGACTGGGCGGCCCGGGGCGTTCCGTTTGGACGTATCGCCATCAACGGCTCGGCGGGCGACTTCAGGCGAAGGGACTTCGCCCAGCGTATTCTATCCCGGATGCAGCGGGCGGGGCTGCGCCCCTGGTTGCTGGAACTCGAAGTGACCGAGAGCGTGTTCCTGGGACAGGTTGCCGAGAACGTAAGCGAGGCTTTGCAAATCCTGTCCGAGGAAGGTGTGACCATCGCCCTCGATGACTTCGGCACCGGCTTTGCGTCACTGACCCACCTCAAGCAGTTTCCAGTGGACATCATCAAGATTGACCGTTCGTTCGTCTCGAAGCTGGGCATGGTGGAAACGCAGGATGCGGCGATCGTCGGAGCGGTGATCGGCCTTGCGCGCAGCCTTGGTATCCACACGGTTGCGGAAGGGATCGAGACACCGGAGCAACTCACGCACTTGGCCGCGAGCCGGTGCGATTTCGGGCAAGGGTATATGTTCGGGCGGCCGATGGCGGCGGCGCAGGTGGAAAAGGTCGTCGCGGACTGGGATGCACAGGCAATCCTCGCGGCGTGCGGATCGGGCGACTGGGGGGGCGCCGCGCGTACGCTCCACAGCGACAGATTTGTTTGAACGCATCATCACAGCGCGCGCACGTAGCGAAAATTCGCATCGGACTCCCGCGACGACGGCGGTCTGAGCCGCGCACGCTTTAGCTCGAGCCCGTTGTGCATTGCAACACAAGGGGAATTTTGTCATCCTATCACACGAACTTACACCTGCCAGAACGCCGCCGGGCGCCGGCCCCTTCGTAAAAATATCAGAGGAGGTGGGTACGATGGCCCTCAATCCACGATCCCTCCTTTGCAAGCTTGGTCGTCACGCGCCCGACCGACGGAAAGCGGCCTGGGACGGGCTGCACTATCAATCGACGTGCATTGGATGCGGCGCGCACCTTTACCGCAAGGCGCATCGTCGGTGGCGAAAGGTCAAGTAGGCGAGCGAGAACGTCTTACCGGATCAAGGGTTGGAGGACGACTTCGCTGGTCCGCTGTTCGCGGCCGAGTTGACGGGGCAGTTCGCGGCGCTGCCGTTCTGCGTGGCGGCGGCTGTCGCCGCCTACGCAACCAGCGTTCTGCTGATGCGCCCGGTCCATCCTGACTGAGAAAATCGCAAGGCGCGGGCGGCATATCCTCCAGGAATACAGCGTCGATGCTCTCGACTTATTGCAGGTCAGGGACTTGATGAGCGCCGATCCACAACCCCTGGCCGGGCACATGCCGGTAGGCGGGGTTATCGACTTCTTCGAGAACGAAGCCCGTCACAGAAGCTATCCAGTCATTGATCCAAACGGACGGCTGCTAGGCCTGCTATCACGCGGTGACGCTGCGTTGGGAAGTGGAAGGCTTCGATCGGGCGACGCTTCTTGCCGAAAACCTGTCGGATGCATCAAAACCCATTGCCTTCCCCGAAAGCCCGAGCGGCGTCGTGGCCGACCTGATCGTTCAATCTGGCATTGGCCGCATACCCATCGTTGACCGCGAGAGCCGAACAGTTGTCGGCATCCTTTCGCGCCAGGATTTGCTCAAAGCTCGTCATAAGTTCCGTGCCGGAGAGACCGAGCGGACGTGCCATGTGGGCGCTCGCGTGAGCAATGTCGCGCCTTGACAATTATCTCGTATAACGATACATATACCTACAAGGAGAGGAAGCTGCCGGATGGCAGCTGTAGCGGGGGCCTGATTGGAGAGGACGGCCCATGTTTCTGTTTGCCAGCATGCTTGAGGCGATCGGCCTCGTTCTCGGTAGCCTTCTGACTGCAGGCCTGGTGTGCTGGTTGGCGTCAGGAGTGGCAATCCTTCTGCATCATCGTAATTGGGCGGGGCTCCTGATGATGCTCATGGTGTTAGCAGTCTTTCTAAGCGGCCTGACTCGCAGTGGGTTTGTCAGGTTAAGCGCGGTATATGGTCTATGCGGCGTACTCTTCTTGTGGATTTCGACCCGAGATGAAGATGCGCGCTCGGACACTCCCGATCAGGGCAGAAAGTAAAATGCCGCGTTGCTAGGCTTATCCTGCTCTCCTCGCTGCCATCGGCGCGAAAAGACGGCCAGATAAAACGATGCTCCGCTTACTTGTTCGCCGTATGCGGCAGAGGCGTTTCCCGGAATTTCCGACCCGGCACAACGGCGCAAGCACGTTAGACAAGCGATAATCGTGCTCGTCAAAGGATGAAAGCGGTCGATAGGGAGGCGGCCACGCCCCCCATTATCATGAAGTCCAGACGGGGCCGTGGTTTCGATCTGCGCGTTTTGGGTTACGGCGCTGCCGCGCAACGGGGTCGGAGTGGTCGCCGCGTCTACTGGATGCGCGATGGTCATAGATATTGCGCTTACCGACACCAGCGGAGCGAAGCGCCTGGTGCTGTAAGTTGAGTCACTGGGAACTATCGGCTTTCAAGACGTGACCGCCGCGATGATTATGGCCAAATATTTGCCGGCGAGACTGGAAAGTAATCGTGTTGCGCAGCTGGTCCGGTGCGGGTTCCCCGCCCTTATTTATTGTGCCGGGCCAGCACACGCTCTCAGTTGGTTGGGCATATATGCTCTACGAATGATGCGATCACGGCGCGCCGGCCCCCTGGACCTTTGCTGCGACCGCCTGAATGCGCTGTTGCAGCGCCGGGTCCGCCTGCGCAGCTGAAGCCACCTCGTTGAATCTTTCGGGAGAAAGCCCTTCCTGCTGGACCGCATCGGCCATCTTGGTCTGCTTGGCAGTATCCGGCGTGGTTTGGTCCTGCTGGACGCGTTGCACGGCAAGCGCGGCCCGAACGTACTGCTCCAGTTCCACGTCGCTGAATGATGTCGCAGAGGGCGCAGCCGCAGGCGGTTGCTGCGAAGACGCGGGTGGAGCTGCGGTGCTGCCGGCTTCCGGGATCATGGCTTGGGCGTTGCTCCCGATCAGACCGAGTGCGGTCAGGACAACGGCGGGGGCGATTGTCTTGTTCAGCTTCATTTCCATCGCCATCGAAGCGAGGCATGGCCTTTGGAGCAGATGAGCCGGAATCCAACCATCCAATGGACCCACGGTGCGTTGTATGGGGTGAGGCGATCCTGAATACCAAGAAGCGGCACGGCGAACGGCCTTCGCGTCTGCCGCGGTCGGGGAGCACGGTTATTTGCTCAGTGGAGCAATCAGCCGGGCATACTCGGCTTCCGACGCGCCGTAGCTATCGCCGGCAAGTTCCATCAAAAGCTCGCGATCGACAATGGTAACGCGTCCACGCTTGGCGCGGATCATCCCCGCGCCTTCCAGGATGTGCAGGGCGATGGTCACACCGGTCCGCTGGGCAGCGATCATCATCGCCATGAATTCGTGGGTCAGGGCAATTTCATCACCGTCGACCCTGTCGTGGCACATCAACAGCCACCGCGCGAGGCGGCCCTCGATCATATGATGGGCATTCGCGACCGAGCTGAAGCTCACCTGGACCATGAACGAATGACAGAAGCGCAGCAGCAGGTTTCGCAGAGAGGGGCTGATCGTGGTCGCGGCGCGCAGGTGGTCGACGTGGATGCGTAATGCCGTTCCTCCATCGACCTGAATGAACGTATCCATCGGCATCCGGTCCGTGGCCAGCATCACCGGAATACCCGACATCCCCTCGCGGCCGAAGATGCCGACTTCGGTCTTGGTGCCTGTCACCGCCTCGGCGACCACCGAGGCGATACCGCCTTCTGGGAAGCAGACGTGCTCGATGGGTTGACCTGCGGTGATCAGGGGTTCGCCTCGATCAAGCTCGACACGAACAAAATGGGGCGCGAGCAGAGCGCGATCCTCGGGGCTCATCGTTCCGATGAGGAGATTGGAACTCGTAGTCAGATCGATCGTGGACACGCTCGTCTCCTGAGGCAGGGCGAAAGCGCACGTCTCTTTCAGCCGCTCATGGCCCAAATCCGGCGAGCGATCCGTCATACTATCACTTCAAGCTCGTGCTGCGAGGTATTTCGACCCGCGGTTCGTTGATCGCGAACACATTTTTGCACCGCAGCACAGATATAGCGGCAGATATCCGTTCAGCTTTGTTGGAGGCCGGACTATCCGGCGCTTAGGTAGATACTGATCCATGTTGGCAGGGCTACTTTAAATGTATCAATAGATTAGCTGCCATTGTTCGATATCGGACAGAGGGGAGAGCACCTCTTTTAACATCGCTTAATCGGCGTATCTGCAATGTGAACGATTGGTCAGGAACAGCCATGAGACCGTACAGGACGTGCCGAACGCACCGCAGCTACGTCATTCTCGTCGCTACGTTCTGGCGAACATCTTCTGCCGTACGCGCGACAGCCGCGGCGACCGGCCATGCGTAGCCTGTCGCTCGTCCATTCCTCCCACCCCTTCGAAACATCTCCCATCCATAGCCTCGAAGGCTCGGCTGTCGTTCGCCATGCAAGCAGGCTTTGCGGGCTTTCCGCGAACGAGCCGTCGCAGACGAACTGGCGAACGCGTGAGGTCGAGGCCGGAGCGTTTCTAGTGGGCGAGGGGGAGAGCTCCGCCAGTCTGTATTTTTTGCAGGCGGGCTGGGCATGCCGCTTCGCAACCACCCGAGGCGGCAAGCGACAGATCGCTGCGATCATGCTGCCGGGCGATGCCTGCAACCTCGATGCGCTTGCTTTCGACCGGATCGGTAATGGGGTTCAGATGCTGACGTCTGGCAGAATTCTGGCGATCCCGCTGCCCGAGGCCCGGGAGATGCGTGCCTGTAATCCGCAAATGGCCCTCGCGTTTTCCTGGCTCGCCTTTCTCGAGATCTCGATCATGGCCCAGTGGACGATGCGCAGAGGGCTGCCTGCCCGCGATCGTCTACTCCATTTCATGTGCGAGGCCAGCCACAGGCTCGATCACGGCGCGGATGCGGAACTGCGCGGCAACAGATCTCTGGAGGTGCCCATGACACAGGAATGGCTGGCCGATGTTCTCGGCCTGACGAACGTACATGTGAACCGCACCGTGGTGCAGCTCAGGTCTGAAGGAGTGCTCGCATCCAACACGCGCCGGATCGTCGTACCCGATGTCGATGTGCTGCGCCGCTCGGTTGCCTTCGACCCAGCTTACCTGCACCCTAAAGAGGCGAGGGCCACATCCTTCAGATCGGTGTTCTCATGATGGACAAGATTACAGGCATAAGCAGCAGGCATGGTGCGGCATCCCGGCAGACGATTGATGATGGTCTCCTGCTGAGGGAGACCAATCACCGCTGCAAAAATGACCTGCAACTCGTGATGGGCATGCTGACCCTGCAGCTTCGACGGGCGAAGAGCGCGGAAACCAAGGATGCTCTGCGTGATGCGTTGACAAGGGTCGAGATACTCACTCGCTCTCGCACCTTGTTCGACCATCCGGACCAGATGTCTCTCGACGTGGCCTTGCGGCAGGTATGTGAGGGGCTTCAAGCCCACGCCGAGGTTCGCTCGATCATCGTGATGCTCAAGATCGCGGCGACACGGCATCGCCTCGACAGCAAGACGGTGACTGCCGTGGCGCTGATCGTGAACGAATTGGCGACGAACGCGATCAAGCATGCGTTTGCCAATGAGCAGGGCGGCAAGATCACCGTAAGCGTTCGGGACTTCAACGATGCGCATATCGTGGTGACGATTGACGACGACGGGATTCCTTTTGAACTGCCGGTTGTGCTGCGACGATCTTCGCCTGGGCTCGGCCTAGATCTGGTCATGCGCATGGCGGCATCGTTCGGCGGCATGGTCATACCACCTTCCAATGGAACAAAGACATTTGAAATCAGGGTGCCGGTAACTCGTTCCTAACGCCTCAGCGCCCGAACGTTCGATATCGAACAAAGCATGGTGGCGGCTTCGCATGCTGGGCAAAGAGGCCTTTGCAGTCTGCATTGAAGCCGGCGCCGGCGAGCTTGTCGGCTGCCCCGCATCCGGATCGGTACATATGGGTCATACAGGTCGGGAAATCAGCGACAACCGACTGCTCGGCCGGCTTGGAACTGAGGACCTTGCGCTTCTCATGCCGCACCTGGAACTGGTGCGTCTCGACCGCGGCGATACCCTCATCGAGCCGGACCGGTGCATCGTGTCAGACGAAATGAGAAACTGACCCCCTGCCGAATCTGAGAACTGACCCCTTCGGCTGAAGAGGGAAAGACAGATGACAAAAGGGATTCCAGAGTTTCCTGCACAGAGGTTGGCTGTGCAGGGAGA
>NZ_CACSJO010000037.1 GCF_902706195.1 Novosphingobium sp. 18050
TTCCTGACCCAGTATCTCCGCCCGCATCGCAATCCCCAATCAAGAGACGTCGTTAGCGACGTCGCTATGACCGTCTCTTAAGAGATTATCGCGCTATCAGGCAGGCGGTCCCAATCGGACGGTTACGAGGATGGTGATAGCGAAGTGATGGACAGCATCGATGCCGAAGAGGATGCGGACGAAGTTGCATGATAGGCTAGGGGCGGCGCGAGCCGTCCCCTTCCCCCTGTTCGCTGCCGGCGCGATGCCCCCAAGGCGGGCATCGCGCTGCGCCGCTGATCGCGGCGCCGCCGCGCTCCAAAGGTCGCGCGGCACCTGTCAGCCTGCGGCTGTTAAAGGATCTTGGCTACGTCCGGAGGTGCCGGGGTGCCGATAGCTGTCCAGATGTGTCAACCGATAGCGGTTATGAACGAGCACCCGTCACGCGTTAAATTCGGCAGCTCGCTTCAAATACAAAATGCAGGACAGAAGGCAAATTAATCAACGCCGAGTGCCTTAAATACGGCATCAACGGGATCAGAATAGAATGAGGTCTGGAACTTGGCGAAGAGCTCTCCCGGGATAGACGGAATATCAGTGACGCTCGACATAGGAAGAAGTACCCGTTTCGCACCACAATCAAAGGCTAGCTGCATGCAGCCAGCCAAATTTTCTACGGGCTTGATGTTTCCCCCCAAACTCATATCGCCGAGCACCACAAGCTGGCCTTGAAGGGGCTTTTGAAGAATTCCAGAACAGGCGGCGACGAACCCAGCGAGTGTTATCGACGTGGTCGCTCCGTTGTTTTGCAGTTCGACAAGATGGACATGATAGTCATGTTCTCCAGCCTTCGCCGCACTACTGATTCTGGTGATATTCGCCCGAAAAAAATCGAAACCAACCTTGAGGGCTTCTCTAGCAGAGCTGTTGGAGCCGATCCCAGAGACAGCGAACTTTCCAGAGCCAGCGGTGATCTGCGTTTCTAAACGGTATAAGCCCAAGTGCCCCCCACTGCCGGTTCCGATGGTATGCAGGACACCTGGGTTCATAGGTCCGTCCGAAATAAGCTTCCCGCCACCTTGCTCGGGCACAGAGATGAAACGCTCCTCAAGCGTGTCCTGATCAATGTATGAGAAATGAACGTCATAAAATTCCATGCCGCCAATCTTCTTCAACTGCTCCTTGACCCGGCGCCGTGTTTCCAGTGCATATTCAAGGCACTGACGGACATCTTCCTTATCGAATGAGCCATGTGGGAAAAGTAGCTTGAGCAGGCCGGAGACCGTTTTGCGAACCGCAATCGTATCTCGCTGGTTGAGATTGTTTCCCAGCTTAAAGAAGCGATCGATTGCGTCTGCAAAGCTGCGCTTGCGCATTTCGCGCATAAACTCAGCGAGGTAATCGGTGATTAGGCCGTACCGGTTGGTAAAGAATTCGGGTCGCATCTTGGGCACTTCCCAGCCTGGGATGTAGGCGTGGAAACGGTCGAAAAACGCGCTGTCGATCATGGTCGGCGGAAACGGTGCCAGGAGATGGCTCGTCTTTACCAGGGTATCGACGGACTGATTGATGTTTCCGACGAAGACCATGCTGGCGGACGCGGAAATTGAATCCCGCCCTCTCGCAAACGAGCCATTCGCCATATAGCCCTTCATGATCTGGACACCGTCAGGGTCTTTGAAGCTGATACCGGCGACTTCATCGAAAGCAACAACATCCCAGAGACCGACTAGCCCGACCTGTCGCCGAGACATGTTATAAAACAGATTGGCGACCGTGGTCTGGCCACCGGAAACCAAGATGCTGTTCGGGCTTACCTCTTCATAGACATATGATTTCCCGGTGCCACGCGGACCGAGTTCGCAGACGTTGTAATTATTCTCGACGAATGGAATCAGACGAACCAGCAAGTGCCATAGCGTGCGCTCATCGAGCACGGTGGGCTCCATGCCGGTCGAGCGCGTGAGCGCGTCAATCCATTGTTTCGTGGTGAAGTTCTTCCGGGCCTGGAACAGCTCTTCCATGTCCATGTTGGGCATCTGGATTGGCTTTAGATCGGCCACCGAGAAGGGCGAGCCTTTCTGCCCTTCCTCGAAGAAATAATGAACGGTGATGATGCACCAGATTCCGCCAGCCAGCAGCTTCTCGTTGGCTTTGACGAAGCGCGTGTCAATCTCGGCATCCTTGACGCCGAGATTGGTGAGCATGGCCTCATAGACGTCGCGCTTCTCATTCAGGCGAACACTGACCTTGTCGATGATCTTGTAGCTGCCCCGCTCGCGGATCTTCGATTTGATTTTTTCCGCTTCATCGGGGCGAACATAGTTTTCCGCCAAGACGCCCTTGACCGTCTCCAGGCCCTCGCGGATCGTCTGCTCATCGTCGGACGCGCAATAGCTGCCGAGCAGATATTCGAGAACATAGGTAGGGACATTCGCCCCTTCCTTGACCAGCTTGGTCAGATCTTTGCGAACGACTTTACCGGCGAACTGCTGGACCAGCAGTGCATCGACATCGTTCATGGCGTGAGGGTCAGAAGTCATTTTCAAAGGCCAGGCTGATGGTGACGGGATGAGGGGGGAAGAGATCCAGTTGATCCTCGGTGTCGCGAACGATCAATTGGTATTTCTTGTGTGGGTCGAATGACTGGTTGGCCAGCGTGAGCCAGACCTCTTTCTTCCAGAGGTTCATGTCCTTGGCGGTTGAATCGAAGGCGATAACCTCGGCATTCGAGATTTGCTGATCGCCGTCATACAGAGCGATCCTGGCCGTTACCGGCTGCACCCGGTCGGATGCGGCTTCGGTTTGCGTGATTGTGAAGCGGTGGCGGGATGTCGTGATCCGGGTGCTGTGAAACAGCGCGGCCAACCCGACCTTGGTGACGCGGGTCTTCTCGCGGCCTTTGCCTTCGCCGCGCGCGTAGTTGACGCGCAAGAGGGGTATGCAGATTTCCTGCGGCATCGCCCCGCCGTGGACAAAACGGCTTCCGCCCACAAAATGAAAGCGGTTGATCCCCTTAGGAACCCAGAACCCCATATCAGTATTGGCTTTTGCGGTTGCGGCGATTGCGCCACTGATGGCACCATCATTGTCGCCAAGACTGGTTCCAATCAAATAGCGCTTCTTCGCGATCACGGCCCCTTCCGGCCGGGTCTTGATCGCGTTCTTGTGCGCATCGCTGGGAGGCGCACTTTGGAACAGGAAGCCGTGATCGGCGGTCACCACCGCGCGGTTGCAATTGAAGGTGAAGGCCCGGCGAACCAGCGCCGAAATCTCATCAATCGTCGTCCGCACGGCGACGAAGGTTTTCTCTTCGTTGCCCTTGTCGGCGGTCTGGTCGATCTGATCGTGATAGACGTAGACCACGCGATAGGGCTTGAAGAAGGCCTTGCCGTCCTCCTTCTTCATTTCCATCAGATCGGATGCCTTGATCGCAATGCCGCCCACTGCCTCGAGCAGCTTCTTACGCGCCTCCAGCCCACTCGATGATTTGCCGTCAACCTGAACTGAGCCGTCCGGCGCATAGGCCAATTGCTCGTGAGGCAAGAGCGAAGCCATGCCCAGCGCGGTATAGGATGGCAGGACGCCCAGCATCGAATCCATCGTCGCCTGATAGCGATCGGTTCCGCGCATGGCGGCGAACAGCTCCTGGGCCGCCTCATACCGGAATGCGTCGGAGATGATCACGACCATGCGCCGACTTGGGTCTGCGTCGAGAACCGGCTGCACCTCGCGGCGATAAAAGTCATACTGATTGATGATGTCCGGCAATTGCCAGGCGGGCAGCAATTCCGGCTCTACCTGGCCGGTCCACAGGTTTCCCAGTTCGGCCAGATACCAGTTGCCATACACATCCTCGATATGGCTGCGCAGGTCTTTGAGGACATCCCAGTTCTGGGCTTCAGACACGTCCGCCGCTTCGCCGAACAGACGGTAAAGTTGGTCGAAGCGATAGAGACGCTCGGTATAGAGTTTCCACGTTTCGGAGGCGGTGTTGCTGCGCATCTGCGCGCCCACTTCACCCTTGAGCGCCAGAAACGCGGCGGCATGATTGATCGCATCGTAGACGCTGTGCAATGCCGCACGGGGTGCATCTTCCGTGGATGGCTTTTCGGCGTTGGCCCAATAGGCGTTCTGGCGGCTGCGCGCGATATCGGCAATCCGGGCCGCGTTGACCGTTTCCGAGGCGTCCAGCACTTCGCGCACCAGAAGCGACGCCAATCGCTTCTCGACGTCCAGAAAGCTGTGCACCATTTCCAGATCGGCCAGCGCAAAGCCGGTTAGCTGGTTTTTGATACGCAGGTCTTCGGCAACGACGGCAGATAGGGCATCATATGATCGCTGGTGGCTGCTGGAATCGCGCCATCCGTCCATGAACACGATCGCGTTGGAGCCGCCGCCATTGGGCAGAACAAGATGGGTCAGGGATACTGGAACTTTGCCCGTCACATGCCGTGCGAAATCGGTAGCGAACAACCGCAGCAACAGGTTGCGCGGAGAAGGTGCCTCATCGGCGTAGCGGAATTCCTTTGCGACAAAGTCCCAGAAGGCCTGCTCCACGCCAAAGCGCTGGAATTCGGCCAGTGTCTTGCTATCGGCCGTCAGGTTCTGGGGGTCGAGTTCGGCCAGCAAGATGCGCAGGATCTGCGAGAGCTGCGGCTGCGGCGCGCGGGCCAGCACCGCCATGATCTTGAGATCGATCTGATAGGCACCATCGCCCGGCGCGATAAACCGGACGAGCTTCTCCATCCGTTCGCGGCTGGCAAAGAAGCGGGCGCGATCGGCAATGTGGGATTTGAGCGATAGCTCATCGATCAAACCCAGTTCGCGCAGGATCAGCGTCGACTTGTCCGCTGCAAAGGGGACCGCCCATTTGCGGATGTCGAGCAGCATGTCGTGCGCCGGGTCCGGCAACGCACCGCGTTCATAGATCAGGAAGCGCGCCTTGGGCTCTTCCAGCAGCATCCTGACCTTCAGCGCCAGCGTGGACTCCTCGCCCAGGCGGACAAGAGCCACGCCATCCTGATGGCAGTTTTCGAGATCGAGCTTATCCAGTTCCTCGGCAAATTCGCCTTCGCGATCCTGCCACCAGACGATGCGGTTGCCCGCATGGTCATAGCCGCCGCTGGAAAACAGGCGTTTCAGATGGGTGTGGATGTGGGTCAGGTCCACGCTTACTCGTCCTCACCTTTTTTCTTCGGGCAAACCTTGTCCTTGAAAGCCAGCAGATTGCCGAACCTGGCGTAATTGCCCTTCACGCCGTCATCGAGATCGAGCGCGATGCGCTGATCGGCCAGGTGGCGCAGTTCTTCGTCAAAGGCGCGCAGTTCAATCAGCTGCTTGGCAATCTTGTCCTTGTCCCGGCTCTTGCGGGTCTTTTCCGCTGAGGATGATGAGGTAGCGATCTCGGCATCCAGATCGCTGATCCGCTGCTGCAATTTGCCCATCAGCGGGGTGACATGGTTGGTGCGCATCCGCGCCAGCGTGCCTTCATTGTAACGGTGGAGATAGACCAGCGCCTCGAACGCCTTGTGCTTGCCCGACGAGAACAGCCAGTAGATCGGACGATTCTTGTACGTCTGCAGGTGGTCCTTGTAGAACTGCTTCGACAGGTACGACCGCAATGCAGCGCGAGGCTCACCGGCGTTGCCCATGGAGAGACCGTCCATCAGCGTGGTCAGGGTTTCCATGACCGGTGCGTCTGGCCATGCGATACCGAGGAATTCCTCGATCCGGGCGGCAGCGTCGTCGGCGAACCACTGCTCTTCGGTAAGGGGGATGATGCCGTCATCGTCAGCGGGGAACGAGCTATAGCGCGAAGAATCGAAGCCCACGCCGCCGGAATGAGCGTAGATCAGACCCGGCTCCGCCAGTGAATACCGCCCCATCATGCAGCCTACTGCATAGGAGATGAGTTCACGCATCGTGTCAGACTTCAGCCTTTCCTCGCGCTTCTCATCACTCGACTCACTTGGGTAGCGGTAGTGTGGATTGCAGGTCAGAGTTATTTCCGAGAGCGGAACCTCAGGCGTAACTTCATCCTGAAGGCTATAAGCTTCGATGAAGAGGCGATTGTTCTCCACTTCAAGACGTTGCATCTCACCAGTCTGGCCCTGCCAGTAGGCGCTCAACGTCAAATAGCTATCAGATAAAGTTTTATTATTATGACCATCAAGCAATTCGAAAACACTGAAGTCCCATGATGTTTCTGCGGAATTCCAGTCACGTTTTGAACAATTGATCATAGATTCTATAGAATCTATTTCTATAAAGTTTTCCAAGTCCTTCGTAATTGGCAAATTACCGATATTTCCTGCTTGAAAATTCAATGTGGGATTTAAAATTCTCAAGAAAATGCCAGCCACCTTTGAGTTCAGAAAGGCAATAATCAGCTTCGGGGAAATACTGCTTGGAAAACATCCGGACCCACCTGCATCAAAGAGTTCACCACCATCGCTAAAGCGAGCGGAAAATGCCGATGAAGTCACGGCACCCCAATTAACATTGGGCTCAAAAATATAATCCAAATTGAAATTTGTTGCCCAGACCCGATCCTCTGTAGGGTGTCTTGTATTTTGCAAAAGCCAGCCGTCATTTTCCCAATTTACTAAATCAAACTTGTTTCCATACCACTTCCGAAATCCGCCTCCTTTGAGGTAGGAAAACCACTTCTTTCCAGAAGACTTGGCGTCAGTGCGGCTAACGCATCGGTCGAGCCCCGATTTTTCAATAGACACTTCGAACCAATCCCTAACGTACAGATGGTTACCTGCGGTAACCATGCCTTTCCGTGTAGGAGCAACGCTTTCAAAAGGCTCACCATTTACGAAAGCGTTAAGAATTTCATCCCCAACCCAATAAGCGATAGGACTCCCCGGAATCTTTTCAAAGTCAGACGCTGCGGCACGGAAAAACCAACCACAGTCAGGGTTGGCGATGGCTTGCTTGAAATCAGACTGTTTAGCCGCTTCAGAGTTGCCCTCGATCAGGCGAAGATAGCCGCCCTTGAAGTCAGACATGTGAGCATTTTTGATTGCGAAGGCAGTTGTGGAAACGACTTCACCGCCAATGCTATCAAATCCTCGTGCCCCCAGATGCGCCATGCTGGTGAATGTCTCATGATCGAGCAGCTTGAGGCGAAGATTCTCGTAGGATGAAAGGAACATCCAGCTTTGCATGGTGATCATTGCCACTGAGCCGTGCTCGGCAGCCAATTCCAGATTGCGCTCAATGAAGACGGCGAAAAGATCAGCCTTGCTGTCTGGGTAACGCTTTCCGGCGAACGCCTTCAGGTCCGAATTCATACCCTTGCCGCCCATGTAAGGCGGGTTGGCAACGACACAATCATAGTGGTGACCCAGAAAACGAGCCTGTTCAACCAGCGGCTTCAGCGCCCCCTGCGCCTCCTCCTGCGCTTGTCGCAGCAGCAGATCGCCCGTGAGCGGCTTTGCCAGCAGCGCATCGAGCGTTGGCAAGCTCTTCATCACCTCGTCAGGCACTGTGATCAGTGAACCAAAAGTCTTGGCCCCATCGAACAGCGTCACCAGCGCCTTTATCGCCTTGGCCTCTTTCGATGTGGGTTGCTGGGCCGACAAGGTGGGTTGGGCCAGAGTTTCAGGCAGCAAATCGCCGCTCGGCACCATCTCAAACCGCTCTTGCGGCAATAGTGCCTTGGCCAGAGCCTCGGCATCCAGCCCGTCGCTGTCCTGCAACGCCAACACATTGAGCGCCGGGGGATTGCTGAGGACGCTGCGATCATCGGCGCAGGCTTTCATCAGCAAGGCAAACCCCGCCATCTGCGCCGCCCGGTCATCGATATCTAGACCGAACAGGTTCTTCGTCAGGATCGCGCGCGCCGCTTCCCGCTTGGTGTAGCCCCGTTCAAGATAGATCGCTCGGAACAGATCGTAGGCTTCGACCAGAATGTGGCCTGACCCAACCGCAGGATCGATCAGGGTGATGGCTTCAGGATCAAGCTGCTTTGGCGTGATGGCATCGATCTGTGCCTGCACCTCTGGCGTCTGCTCAGCCGGGGCGATGTAGTATTCCATGCCCGAACGAATGCCGCTGTCGGGATAGGTCGCCAGCCACTGTGCCCCAAGGCTGTTCTGGACCATGTATTTCACGATCCAGTTGGGCGTGAAAAGCTGGGTGGCGGCTGGGATGTCTTCCGACTTCACCACCTTGCCGATCACCTGATCCTTCTTTTCCGAGATGTAGAACTGGTAGAGCCAGCCAATGATCTCGATTTCCTGCCATTCGGCCTCGGCGATTTCGTTCACCAGCTTGCGCACGATGCTGTCGGATTGCAGCAGGTTTTCCGGCAGCAGCAATTCGGTCTCGTCATCGATCTTTTCGAACAGGAACGGCATGGCGCGGTGCAGATCATTGCACTGGGCGATCAGCAGCCTGCGATAAATCTGCTCGTCCTTGGTGCCGTCAAGCTTCAGATTGACGATCTCATCACGGTTGAGACCGGGAAGATTGATCGTTGCGGCTTTCTCCAGCAATTCAGGCTCATCATAGCCTGCCGGGTGCGACAGGACGCGGCAGCCGTGATCGAAATAGTGGTGCAATTCCATATACCGGATGGCGAGAAAACGGTTGAACCAGGTATAGGCAACAGCCTCTATCACCTGCGCAAAGCCGTCCCTCGCAATGCGGGCGATCAGCCGCCCGCGCTGGTTTGCCACGGAACGCGGAAACGCCTTGCCGTTCAGGATGAAAAGATCGCCCTGAACTTCGCCAGCAGCGCTCCCAGCCTTGGTAATGCCGAACTGGGCCGCGCGGTTGGTCATGGCCTGAATGAAGTCAAGCCGAGCCTGCGGGGCATATTTCTTCAGGACGTTGCGGTTGGAAGCCATGGGAAGCAGAACTTTCAGAGGATTTCGATGCGGGCGTTGCTGGCGATGGCCTCTTCAAGCTGCTTGCGCAGCGCGGCCAGATATTCGTCAACATCCTCGCGCGTTTCGAGATAGGGCTTGGAGGCGGGCAGCCTGGCCGAAATCTGACGGCGCGGTTTGAAGTTCTCCGGCGCCTTGACCTTGGGGCCAGGATTGTAAGGTGTCGCACCCAGCTGCTTAACGACGGAGGGCTCCGGCGAAGGTTGCGGCGTTGCAAAGGCCTGCTTCGCGGCTTCGACCGCTTTCTCGATGTCGGAATGCGCAAGCTCGGCTGCTTCGGCCGCTTCCTCGATCAGGTTGGTGATCTGCCCAGTGTTGGTTTCAACCTCGATCCGTTTGCGGATATCTTGAATCGGCTTGAGGCATTTGTTCGAAAAGTCAGCATCAACGCCGATGCCAGCCAGATCGGACCGCAGCGTTTCGATTTGCGGATCAACCTTGGCCAATGCCTCTGCGCGCCGCTCGGCGATGACGGTTTCGTTTCGTGCCCGCAGGGTCTGAATCAGCGGAGCACTTTCCTTGATCCGGCCATAAGGGCGCGGATCGTTCAGGATCGAGCGCCCTGTTGCCAATGCTGCCGCCGCGTCACTGTCCCGGTTCAGGAAGAAGGCGTTGGGCTCAAACTCGTCGCGGAACGCCGACCGCAGTGCTTCCCATTGCGGCTTTTGCTGCGAGTAGAACGTTTCCAGGCGCTGGAATCGCTCACCATAATCCCCGAGGTCGGCCGCGTGGGCCTTGGCGTGACCGAGGAAGCCGAAACTGTCGCGGTTGGCGAGCAGCTTGTTGAGCATGCCCTGCAGGTCGGCGATTTCATCCGAACCGGGATAGGCACCCGTCGCCGCCAAGCCTGACCATTGCGCCAGGAACTGAGATTGCTTGGCAAAGCGATCCCGCAGCCAGTTATGCAGATCGTCTTCGCCTTCTGGCGCAGCGGCGCCAAACAAGTCGCGAGCCAGAACGCGGACTGACTGGATGTCTGCCTTATCGACCGTCTTCCGACGAGACAGGCTGACCCTGTTCCATTTGGTCGATCCGTCAACTTGCGCGAAAACGTCGCCTGCCTGAAGTTTGCCACCGTTGGCGTGCAATTCAATCTGCCCAGCCTTGAACAGGCGGCAGACGAGCAGCAAGGTATCGAGTTCTTTCCAGCCATAGGGATGCCGTGCGAAGCGCTCGGTGATCAGAGATCCGAGATTGACCGACTGACTGCGACCGCTGAGCAGCTCGACATATTCCAGCACTTCCTTGAGCGCCCGAGCATTCTGACTACCGCCAAGTAGATCAAGCTCTTCACCGCTTGGATCGGCCAGCACGCGGCGCAGTTCTGCCGACTGATCCGCCGGCGAGTGCTGGATGAAGGACAGCTTGTTGTAACTGTTCTCGACAAGGTAGCGCAGCGCCGCATCGACCGCGACTTTCGGCGTGCCGGAAAAGGTCTTTTCATTGCCCAGCACATAAAACTTCGCCTCTTCCAGCATCTGCGTGAGCGAGGTGCTGATGCGATTGCGGCGTTGTGAATTTTCCAGGCGTTTGTCGTCGTGAATCCGTTTGGTTGTCTGTGGCAGCGACCCGTCGGATTTGAGGCGTAGATAGGCCTCTGTCTTGATGTAAGCGGTGATCTCGTCTGACAGTTTCTGATCGTCACGCAACTTGACCACGACCTGACCAACGGAGCCATCTACGCTCAGCTCAATGCAGCGCGCGTCATTGAAGGTACCAAAATCCGGTGCCAGCGGAGTCAAGACTGAGAGGACCAAACTGCCCTCGACCCGGTTCCCGAAGGGGGTCAGGTCGATCAACCGGGTAAGATCGAAATCCTTGCCGTTGGCGGCGTGGCGATATCGGCGATCCCGCAGAACATCTTCGAAAATGACATCGCCAAGCAGGCGGTTGAGGTCCGCTTGGCTGTAGTCCTGATCCTTGATCTCCTTGTTGATGTCCCGCTCTTCGTTCGTCAGGAAGAAGTAGAGATCACCATTTCGGCTAATCAAGGTTTCCCGCTCGAGCCGAAGCAGACTTTGCTCGATCTCGGACCGGAGCGCACGTTTGTCAGCGTCGACCTCGTCCACGAAAAACGTGACCAGATTATCGATATTGGCGGGCACTTCCTCGACGTAACGAATGAGGAAAAGTGTCTTCAAAACCCGCGCATCAAAATTACTGCGGTCAGCGATGTTCTCGACCCGGCCGATCGCCGTGCGGACAACGCCTTCAAGAAAGCTTTCAATCGCGGGGTAAAAGGCATCAAGAGGTACGAGCGCCCCAAGGGGCTTGCTTTTTATAGCCTTGGCAGCGGTCTGGAACGCATCCAGCATCGAGCGTTCACCCTTCGAAAGGTGGCCGCCTGTCGCGCCAAATTGGCGACTGGCTTCGAATATCTTTTGAACCAGCAGGAATTGGTATGGGGCAAACGGGTAGCATTCAATGAAGCCATCTGCGTCCGCGAAGGACCGCAGTGTTATGCCCGAATCTCGAAACGTGATCTGATTTCGGAGGATATCTCCCTTTTCCCGAAACAACGTTTTCAGTGCATCTTGGGCAGCGGGAGCCTTCTCCAGCAGTCGTCGCTGGATCACCTCATCTGCGTTTGCTCCAGACAGCGAGAGGCGGGTCGTAAATCGACCCTGAATCTTGGAGAAA
Organism: Novosphingobium sp. 18050; assembly: GCF_902706195.1. Taxonomy (GTDB): domain Bacteria; phylum Pseudomonadota; class Alphaproteobacteria; order Sphingomonadales; family Sphingomonadaceae; genus Novosphingobium. The sequence continues at coordinate 11,523 of NZ_CACSJO010000037.1, forward strand.
TCCTTGCTGCGATCCTTTTCGAAAGCGCCGCCGACGACCGCCTCAATGTCCTCCTGCGAAGTAACCACAACCCAGGCACGACCATCGCACACTGTGCCCAGATTTTCCGTTATCGTCTGGAGATTGAGCATGAGCTGCGATTGGCCACCGATGAACTGACCGACCTCGTCAGCGAGGAAGACCAAGCGCTTGCCGCCGCCCGATTTGTCGAGATACTGCCTGACCCACTTGGCAAAATTTTCGATGGTCAGGGCAAGACCTTTGTCGAGGTTATCAATCCATCCCTGAGGATCCTCGATCCGCTGATGGAGGACCTTACTCAGCGCCGCAGCGACTTCCGAGCCATAGAACTGGTAGGAATCGCGCTCTGCCCGCCAGTCGAGATTATGATCTTCAGCAAGCGCATCGATAAACGCCTGGAACTTCCCCTTGTCGTCCAGAAAGCGCTCCATGTGCGCTACTTCCGGGTGATCGCCACAGTAGCCGAGGTGCTCGTTGAAAACCTTCAGAAACACCTGAAGGATGGCATCTCGGCTATGATTTTGCTCTGCCTTGCTATCAATGTTGAAGAGTATAACCTCGGTCTGAGCGTTTGCCATTCGGCGTAGATCGCCCTGAAAGGCGCTATCGCCAGCTGCCTTCTCGATGAAGAAGTCGAGGGGCAGGCGATCGGGCTTGCCGTCTTCAGCGACCAGGTCGTTGGCTAGCAGGTAGGACAAAATCTTGATGAAATGGGATTTGCCTGATCCGAAAAAACCGGAGACCCACACGCCCATTCGGGCTGAAACCTCAGCGTCGCTCTTGCTATCAATTCCCTGAAGAAAGGCGTTTACGAACTGACGCAAATGCCGGTCCACCTCTTTGGTGATCACGTACTCTTCAAGCTCATTGTAGGCCTTGTCGCGCTGATCAGCCTTAATGACCCCGTTGATGGGGCGATTGATGTCTTTGGCGAAAATATTTTCGATAATCATGGGCATCAATCCACCAATCTAAATGCGCGATAATACGGTGTTTCTTGCATATCGCCGAACAATTGAAGGCTCTGGCCACTAAAACGGCCAGGGAAGAATAGCACCAGAGGAACGGCGCCCAACAGAGGTTGAAGATTGTTGAGAAGGCTATGTGTCCTAATTAGCGGATAAGCCGGGCCGACGCCTGTCAAGAACAGCATGTCGGGGGGTGTGCCGCCAAATTTTTCCAACAATGCCGCAGCCATTTTGCCGGGCTCGAGTGGACCTTTGAGGGCGCCGAGCAACGTGGCAACTCCCTTGGCTTTCTCCATCGCCAATGCCTTAGTATAAAGGTCGCGCCTCTTCAGTTGCTCGACGGCTAACTCGAACATATTGACCACGCCAACCTTCAGTCCGGTTTTCCGGCCAAGATCATCGAGCAACCATTCGATGTGATTGTTGACATGCTGCTCCGACGCGCTCGGATAATCGAACGCGTAAAATGGCACGTCGTTACCAAGGCCACGCCCGTGCAGAAATTCGTCGGACGTGACCCTATCTCGGATCCGATCCAGGCGGCTCTGCAGGCTTGTCATATGAAGGCCTGCATCGCGCGGACGACCTCGTCATATTTATGTTCGTGGAGATAAGCCATTATTTCAGGCTGGTAATGAACGCGCTGGAGCGATGGCTTCGAACCGTCGGAAAGCATTCCAACCTCCGCCAAAATCTGGAAAACGCTGTCGCCCAGTTTGTCCGTGGTGGATTGTGTCCAGACCGGCATTTCAGGATCACGCTCGCGGCATGTGGCTACGAAAGTGCGCCAATGACGGCGAGTTAACTCCAAGCTGCCAGTTCGAAAGTGATCGCTAACATACAACGACAGGAAATCTTTCAGCAATTGGCTGTGCGCGATCGCTGCAGCGAATACGGCTTGGGTGGCCAAGGGCTTCGGGCCGTCTCGAACCAAGAGCCAATGCTCGGATGTCATTGTCTTCAGCCGCGTCCGTATGAGGCTGGCTTGGCGCTTCGCAGTGCCTTGGGATGTCTTTTGCAGGACATTCTCGATTTCGATCGCCTGCTTCCATTTCTCTGCGGACACACTTTCGAGCAACAGGCCTGCGATGATCCTTGATTCGTAAAGCTTTAAGGAGCCCCCAGCGATGTCAGCTTTGTAACGCAACGTCTTTTGATCCCAATCCGATATGCTCAACTTGCTAGCAGATTCGCTCCGATTCTGAACGGATTAAATTTATGAGAGTCGGTGCAGTTCGCTGCGCCGCGCGGCGTGTGAGATTGCCTTCAAATTACGGAGTTTGGTCTTGACGTGGCATCGTCAACGAAGTGTACTAAGGGTCAAAGCTGAACCCTCGTTGCGGCCAAATGCCTGAACGCCCGGTCCCGACAGGTGAGCAGGATCACCTGCATACGCTGAGACGCCTCTTCCAGGATTTCCGTCATCAAATCGAGCCGGCCATCGTCGGAATAGACCAACGGATCGTCGAGAATGAGCGACACCGGCATACCCTGCTCCAGCAGCATGTCGGCAAAGGCGAGACGGGTCAGGACCGCCAGTTGCTCCTGCGTTCCCTTTGAAAGCGTGCCGCAGACTTCACTCAAGCCGGAGCGCGTGACCGAGGTCAGGCCGAGTTCTGCGTCAAAGTTGAGTTCGGCGCCGGGAAACAGGCGCTCAACATGAACGCGAGCGCGCTGGGCTACCGGGCCAACGAAGGTCCGGGCTGCCTCGGCGCGCGCCTCGTCCAGCACATCCTTGAGCAATTTGATCGTGGCCGCCTCTTCGTCGAGCCGCACCAGCGCCTGCGTTGCGGCATCGGCTTCTTCGGCCGCAGCCGCAGCCACGCTCGCCAGGCCCTTGCCGCCCTCGCTCTCAATGATCGCCTCAAAGCGCGCAATATCCTTTTCGAGGTCGCTCCGCCGGGTTTGACCGGCCTTTGCCCGGCTATCGATCGTGTCGATCTTGCGGTTGATCACCTGCACATCATGAGCCGTGGCGTCGCGCTTCGCCTCGGCCAGCTTGACAGCAGCCTGGGCGGCATCCTCCCTGGCTTTGACGATGGCGTCGGCAAGCCCTGTAAAATCGGGCCGTCCCTCGATCTGAGCGACGCGATCCGACGCATTGGTCTGATCACGCTCGGCGCCTGCCTGCTCGGCGGCAAGCGGGCGGTCCTTATCCTCGATTTCACGCAGATCCTTAACGGCCTGGTCGTGCATGGTCTCCGCGCGCACCACTGCCGTTTCCGTTTCTTCTAGGCGCCGGGTGAGTTGATCAACCGAGATCGCGTCATCATCGGGCGTGGGGGAATCCGGTGCGAGGCTGGCCACCAACAGCTTGAGCGCATCCGGACCTGCCGCGAGATCCAATAGCGGCTGTGCCGACGTGAGGCCGGCAATCTTGCTTTCGAGCAGTTGGACGGTCCCCTGGGCGTCGCGCGCAGTGTCGTTTCGCGTCCGCGCTGCTGCGAGGTCCACCACGTCCCACTCGGCTAGCTCCAGAGCCTGTCGCTCAAATACCGCGGCGAGACTGGCTTCCGCACTGGCTGCCGTCGCGGGCGGCCGGATGACGAGGATGCCGCCACCCAACGCAATTTGGGTCTCGCCGGTCAAGGTGCGCGGGATATTTGGAGTCAGTGGCTCACCACCTATGGTGATGTCCGCAATGTCACCAATAAGCTCGATCGACGTGGCACCGGCATTGACCCCAGCCCGCGCCTCCGCAATCGCGCGGTCATTGGCCTCCAGGCGGGCGACCGCCTCAGCTGGGATGAGCCGTTCCGCGTCAATTCGAGCATCGCCCAATTGCTGTTCGAGGTTGAGTAGCTCGGTATGCCGCTGGCGCGCGTCGGCGATCGCCGCACGCCGCTGACGTAGGGCGACACGCCCCTCCCCCTCTACAAGCGCCTGACGGGCTGCGGCGCGATCATTGCGTGCCTGGTCGAGCGCTGCCTTCGCCTCAGTCACTTTGGTTCGTCCGGCTTCCAGCTGACCGGTAAGCTGTTCGCGATTCGCGGTGATTGCGGCAAAAGTTGCGCTCGCAGCCATCAGCGCTGCCCTTGCAGCCCCGTGCTGAGCGTGCAGATCCTCGAGGCGATCGAGGTTCGTCGAAAAATTCTCGTGCTCGGCTTTGCGGGTTTCAAGAATCTGCGCCGCAGCCTTGGCGACCTCGAGTGCCTGAACAAGATCGGCACGCTGTTCTAGCTCGGTCTCATCTGCCAGCTCCCGCTCGAGCACCTTAAGCCGACCACGCGCCGTTTCCAGATCGCCAAAGCTCTTTTCGAGCGCATCGAGCCGTGTGGTCGCGTCTGCAGCGGCTTGCCGCGCCTGCTGGTCGCGATCACGCGCCGCTTGCCAACGCCCCTTCGACTGGGCTTTGCCGCCAGGGGTCCAGTAAAGTTCATATTGCTCATCGATCCGCTTGCGGACCCGCTCATAGGCAGCGCCGCCGACGATCGTCCCCACCTCCGCCTCCAGCGTCGCCTGGATGCTGTTGCGCACGATGTTGCCGGGCGCGGTCACCTCGAGCGCCTGCGCCTGCGGAACCCAAAGCATACCAAGCGCGCCATAGGTGGCCGGGTCACCGCGCTGGCTGCTATCCTTGACGAACCCAAGCAGCGCCTGGAGCCTATTTTCGGCTTCCTCGCCCTGCGCTCGCCCCTGCGGTCCCGTGACTTCGACTTGCGGACTTTTGAGAAAGCGCTTGGCGATCTTCCAGCTGTCGGCACCGATATCGAAACTGACTTCGATTTCCGGCGCAACCGCCTCCCCATAGGGCGCAAAACTCTGGGCAAGCTGGTTCTTCGTGGCGTGGCGGACGAAAAAGGCCGCGCGCAGGGCTTCGAGGATCGTGGATTTCCCACTCTCATTGGGTTCGATGATGATGTTAAGCCCCTCGCCCAACCCCTCGATCGTCAGGGGTTCGCGGAACTTGCGGAAATTGTTCAGGCTGATCCGCCGCAGTTGCAGGCTCATGCTTGGCCTCCCCGATGATATTCGACGAAGAGCCGCTCCATTGCACGCCGCGCCGATATCGCATCAGTTCCGCGGGCGTTGATGGTGTCGGTAAGCTTCTCTGCCGCTATGCCGAGCAAACCCTCGACCTTGAGATCCGCCAAGTCTTGCTCGCCCGGTCGGCCGACCAGATCGTCCGACCGGACATCCAGGAAGCGCAGGCGATGCCGCAGGTCATCGTCGAGGCGGGACAAGATCTCGACGCGGTCGGCCAGGCCCGTAATGCCCGCAAGCGATAAGCGCAGCAGCGTTGACGCAGGATCGATGGCCGAGAGCAGCACGTCGCATTCCGCCGAGAAGGCGGAGGCGTCCTGCAGCATCCAGTCCCTGAGCAGCCATTGGTACCGGCCAGTGCGTACAGGTTCGACCTTTGGCTCACCTCCTGGGGCAAGCTCGACCATGAGCGCATGGCCGGGTTCATCGCGCTGGAAGCTATCGGTTTCGGGGGTTCCAGCATACCAGGTGCTCGGATCGACCTTGAGCGTGCCGTGCCAGTCGCCCAGCGCCAGATAATCGAGATTGGACCGCTTCGCCCGATCCGGCGCGATCTGGTTCTTGGTCTCGCCGCGTGCCGTGAAATCACGAATGGAACCATGGGCAAGGCCGATCCGTAGCTTCGCGCCTGGCGTTTCCATGCTATCGAAAAGCTCGGTCGGATCGTCGAGATGGTGGCGATGGATGAGCGGTGCGGGGAGCAGCCAGACTCCCGCTTCGATCTCCTGTGCGCTCGGGTCCGTGAGCAGGATGATATTGTCCGATGCTTTGCGGCGAACGCGGTCCCACAGTCCGCCGTTGCGGGCATAGTCGTGATTGCCCGGCAGCAGCCACCAACGACAGGGATAGCGCTGCATGCGCGAAACCGCCTGGACAATGACCCGGTCTTCGGGGCCCTCGGTATCGAAGATATCGCCTGCGACAATGACATGCCCCACCCGCTGGGCGGCGGCGACCTCGCCGATCCGGTCAATGGCATCGAAGCGCGCTTCACCAAGCGCCGCACGGACCTCGGGATCGAACCGGCCGAAGGGCTTGCCGAGCTGCCAGTCAGCGGTGTGGAGGAAACGCATGGATCAAGGTCCCGTATTGGAGGTCACAGGAAAAGGCGGAAGGGCACACAGCGTGTTGACGAGCCGCATCTGCTCGATGCTGCTGCAGTTGGCCTCGCGCAAGCGGCCGCTGCCAAAAACGAGCGCGAGCGCTTTGGCGCGTGAGACCGCGACATTGATGCGATTGAGCGAGAAGAGAAACTCCATGCCGCGGGCCGTTTCGTCGGCTGAGGAAGCGGTCATGGAGACCAAGCAAATCGAGGCTTCCTGGCCCTGGAACTTATCGACCGTACCGACACGGATACTGCCGGGCAGCGCGACCCGAAGTGCGTTGACCTGCGCGTTATAAGGCGCGACCACGATGATATCGCTGGGTTCAATGGCACGCGTCATGCCGGTCTTGTCGGTCCAGCTTCCTTTCAGGAGATCATCGACTGCCGCGCCTATCGCGGCGACTTCCTCAGCGGCGATCTGGGCATTGCCGTCATGGGCAACCGAAACCCAGTATGCACCGGCCGACGGCCAGGCCGTTCCGGTTACGCTCTGGCGCTGGGTATCGCCATGGCTTGCAAGCCGCCCTTCATAGACCTGGTTTGAAATGAATTCGCAAACCGCCGGGTGCATTCGCCGGGTCTCAGCCAGGAAGATGCCCCGATCGGGCGGGACGGTGGGATGCTCGCCGAGCATCCACTCCAAGCATGACAGGTTCGCCGGCGCAGGATGTGCACCTTGGATGACCTGCGGCAGCTGGCGCGGGTCGCCGACCAGCACGATATTGCGCGCGGCACGCCCCATGGCGACCATATTGGCCAGGCCCACTTGCCCCGCCTCATCGACAAAAAGCCAATCGAAGCGTTGCACGTTCTCATCGCGCGCAAAGAAGAAAGCCGTGCCGCCGACCACATTGGCGCGCGCGAGCATGAGGTCATCATTGGCCGTGGCGCGGTGAACAGGACAATCGCTGGCATAGCCATCGCTACCGCCAGAAACCTTATGGGCGAACGACACAGAGAGCATGCCGCCTTCTTCCTCGCGAGCGCGCAGGCAACCGAGCAAGACATTGCGGATCGCCTCATGGCTGTTCGAGGCGACGGCGACGCGATGTCCCGCTTTCACCAGCGCCAGAATCACCCGGGCCGTGACATGTGTCTTGCCCGTTCCCGGCGGCCCCTGGATCGGGAGCACAGTCTGGTTCATGGCTTGCGCCGCGGCAATGGCGCCCGTCACCGGCTCCTGGCCGCTAAGAATGTCTCCGTTGATGCCGTTCAGGCGCGGGGCCGCGCCCGACAGCAGATCATCGACAGCAGACAAGCGCCGTGCGCCGCACTGGTCGTCAATGACGTCGCGCACCGCAGCGGCCAACACCTTGGTATCGAGCGGCCAATCTGGATGCAGGGTTAGCCGATCGGTAAGGAGCTCGGCCCTTGCCACGCCGACCTTCAGGGTGATCGTGTATGCGTCGCGATCAAGCCCCTCAATCGCAACGGTCGCCGGCGGCCCATCGGTCCCGGGAACAGTGGCCTTGCCGCCTTCGCGCAATTTGGTTTCCTGAAGCGGAAAGCGATAGGTGCGCATCACCGAGCGCTTGATCGGCTCGATCCCGGATATCGCCTCAAGCCCCCCCAAAGCGTCGAGATCGTCGATAAGCTCTTCCTCATCGCGCGCGGCGCTGTCGAACACGGTCCACTGGGCGGGCTTGGCTTCACGCTTATGGAACAGCCCGAGGTTGAACAGCAATTCCTGGCGCTCGGTGGTCAAGGTGGATGCAGCCAGGCGCCCGCGCAGCGCTGCCGTTTCCTCATCCTCGATCGCCTCCTGCTCAGCCGCATCCTGTGCCAGCACGGGCCAGGGGCCATCGGGACGGATGCCGACCAGCCAGTCCCGCAGAAGCTGGGTCGACTGGCAGTCAATCCGATTATAGTCCTCGATCTCGTCGAGGATTTTCTGATCGCCGGTCTCTCGCCAATTTTCATACGCCACGACCGAACCGCCCGCCGTCTTGACCTCGCCTTCGCGCTTCAAGCCATAAAAGGCTTCCATCGACTTGATGGAATAGTTCGGCTCCGAGGCGATGAGCGCGCCGCGCACCACGCCAAAAAGATCGACAAAGCGCCGTTCGCGCATGAGCCGGTCGAGAAAGGCCTCGCCGATGCCATATTGCGTCGTGAGGCGACGCAGCGCCGTGATCTCATAGGGCGCGTAATGATAGATGCGGGCATCCGGATACGCCGTGAGGCGATCGCGGAAAAAGGCCAGAAGCCGCTCGAGCGCCTGCGCTTCGGCGGCATGGTCATGGGCCCAGAAAGCATGAAAACTATCATCGGTCCAAACGCCGTGCAGATATTCAAGGCCGCCCTCATAATGGGGGTCGCCCTCGATATCGTAGAAGAGATCGCCCGCCTGCGGTCGAGGGAGCAGGTCAAAGCCTTTGCCTGGCTGCGCCGGGCGCAACTCGAAGGCAGGATCGCCGGTTTTGCGCGCGTGCTGCAATCTTGCCTGGCCGATAAGTTTCTCCGCCGTCGCGCTCGCAATGCCGCGCACCGGGCCCGCATGCCGAGCAAGCGCGGCCATCGTTTCGATGCCGGACGCTTCGAGCTTCTTCACTTGGCCGCGGGTAATATTGGCGACCTGGAACAAGCTGTCCCGGCCCGAGAGGACGGCGTCACAATGATCGCCCCATCGGCAAAGCGAACAATCAGCGCATGGGATCGGCCGCGTTGGTTGGGGGGAAGCAACAAAAGCCTCGAGCTTCGTGCGGGCACCGCGCGCATAATAGGCATAATCTGCCAGACGCAGCGTAGCGCGCGTGCCATTGCCCAATTGCACATGCGCGTGCTCTGGCATCACGCCCTGGATCTCCGCCAAAAGGTCAGAATAGAGCACGAGCTGCAGCACATGCTTGGGATGGGCTTTGCGCTTGAGCTTGGTATCCGTCACTTCATAGCTGAACGGCCCCAGCAATGACGGACGCTCCACCCGTTCGAGAAAATCGGACCAGCCACCCCACCGCGCAGCCAGAAAAGCGCCCTGGAAGATGATCTGCGAGCCTTGCGCCAGAGCCGCTCGCGTCTCGTCCGCATTCTGGACAAGATCGCCGCGCGCAATCTCGACGACTCCGTGGCCTGCATCCTTCAGAGTCTCCAAGTGAGCAGCCTCATGGGCATCGCCCTGCCGCTGAAGCAGCGCGGCGTCTTCGCTATCTTGACGGGGGATGAGCGGCTCGCCGCGCATATAGGCCAGATCAAGCACCGTCGCATGGGCACAGCCGACGAACCGCATCAAGTCGGTTGCCGAAAACAGAATGGAGTTGCCGATCGTCCTCACTTGGCCCCCTTGATTGCCCTGCGCCCCCGAGAGGGAATCACCTCGACAGGCGCCACCCTGTTCCTTAGCATGCAAGGGTGTCAATCTCTGACATGGATATGCAATGACTTTCGCCAAGGCCAATGATCTCCTGCGCCTCGCCCAGCTCGCCGCATCACGGCGTTTGGGGATCAGCCTTGAAGAAATCTCTCAGGAATTTGGCATTTCGCATCGTACGGCGCAGCGTATGACAAGCGCGCTGGAAGACAATTTCGCGAATGTCGTTGTCATCGACGATGATGATCGTCGCCGACGCTGGCGTATCGAAAGCTCGATTCCCGAGCGGCTTCAACCGCGTCAGGAAACCACCATCGAGGCTCTGGAAATCGCCGCCCGGGCGGCGCATGAAGAGAACAGACTTCGCCACGCACGTGCACTTGAGGACATAAGAGACAGCCTGATCACGCGCCTGTCGCCTCGCGACGCCCTGCGGTCCGAAGCAGATGCGGAAGCGGTCCTGTCAGCTTTGGGCCAAGTGGCACGGCCAGGTCCCAAGGTCGCGATGAAGCCGGAAATGACTGACGTTCTGATTGAGGCGCTACGCGGGCCCTTTCGGATGCGAATAATCTATGGTGACACCGCCGCCGAAGCCCGGATTGTCGAGCCGCACGGGCTGTTGTTGGGTCTGCGCAGTTATCTTGTTGCCCGCCAGGCAGACAGGGGCGAAAATCTGCGCCATTTTCGCCTGGACCGTATCCACAGCGCTGAATGCCTTGATGAGAGCTTCGCGATCCAGTCCAGCTTTTCCTTGAACGATCATGCGGCACAGGCCTTCGGCGCCTATCAGGACCCCGCCCAATATGGCGAGATCGTCTGGCGCTTTCTTCCTGAAGCGGCCGCGAGCGCAGCCAAGTTCCAGTTCCATCCCAACCAATCGGCCGAATATCGCGACGATGGCAGTCTAATTGTCCGGTTCAAGGCAGCGGGCTGGCTGGAAATGGCCTGGCACCTCTATCAGTGGGGCGACAAGGTCGAGGTGCTGGAACCGGCGGGACTGAGGTCGCTTGTGGAAGGACATGCGCGCTCGGATTTCCCGGCCTTGCCCTAATCGACCGGATAGCGCCGAACGCGATCTGCACGATTGCGTGCCATCCCAGCGACGGCTTTCAATTGAGCTCAGCGATAAAGCTGGTCGCCGTTAGCTACGCATGATTGCTTAACGGCGTGCACAGCGTAAAGGCGCTTGGCGCACGAGCAAAGTTCCACAGCCGCATGAGACACCACTCGTCTCGCCGGGCACGAGATAAGCGCGATCGACCGCCCGCCCGTGACACAAAAGCTGGATTGCAGTCAGGGTTGATCGTCTTCGACTATCCCAGCTTGGCGCAGAAACTCAGAGGCACCAAGATTCATATCGATCTCCATTCCAGATCGAAGCCAATGATAGACGAAAGGCAGGAGTAGCGGATTGCTGGTTCTGCGCTGGAATATGCTGTTCTGAAATTCGCGCGACCGTCTTTCGCATTCCCCCTCGTCGCAACCTTTGGCGAGCCACCCCGGGGGCCGGGCTACTACGTCAGCAGATCAGTGATCCGTTGACCCATGGCGTCCATCGAGAATGGCTTCGTGAGGACATGCATCCCAGGATCAAGGTGGCCGTGACTGAGCACCGCGTTTTCGGCGTAGCCCGTGATGAACAGGATTTTAAGCCCGGGACGTTTCAAACGCGCGGCGTCCGCCACCTGCCTGCCGTTCATGCCGCCAGGCAGCCCGACATCGGTAATGAGCAGGTCAACGCGGGCGCCTGAGTCCAGAATCTTCATCCCTGCCGGACCATCCGCAGCTTCCAGGACTCCGTAACCCAGGCTTTCCAGAATATCGACAACCAACATGCGGACCGTCGGTTCATCGTCGATCACGAGGACGGTCTCCCCGTGCCGCGCTTCCTGACCCGTCACCGGTGCGGTATCTACTGCTGCGATTTCGTTTTGCGCTTCACCAAGGTGTCGGGGAAGGTACAGACATACCATCGTCCCTTGCCCAAGCTCGGAATAGATGCGGGCCTGCCCGCCAGACTGGCGAGTAAACCCATATATCATCGAAAGCCCAAGCCCCGTGCCCATGCCGATCGGCTTTGTCGTGAAGAATGGATCAAAAGCCTTCGCTATGGTTTCCGTGGCCATCCCCGACCCCGTGTCGGAAACGCAAAGCGAGACGTATTGACCGGGGTCCATGTCGCGTTCCGCGGCAGCGCGGCTGTCCATCCAGCGGTTGCCGGTCTCGATCATGATCTTGCCGCCATCGGGCATCGCGTCGCGCGCATTGATGCAAAGATTCAGCAGGGCGTTTTCAAGCTGGCTCGGATCGACCAGGACTGGCCAGAGACCCGCCGCGTTCACCACTTCGACCTGCACTGATGGGCCGACCGTGCGTTCGATCAAATCGGCCATCCCGTTGACGAGGTCCTTTACGCTGGTGGGCTTGGGTGCCAGCGTCTGTCGCCTTGAAAAGGCCAGCAGCCTGTGGGTGAGCGCGGCGGCGCGCCGCGCCGCCCCATGTGCAGCCTGAACATAACGATCCACGTCTGCCGAGCGTCCTTGCGCGAGACGCGTCTGGATCATTTCCAGACTGCCCGTGATGCCTGTCAGCAGATTGTTGAAGTCGTGTGCCAAGCCGCCGGTGAGCTGCCCAACCGCCTCCATCTTCTGTGATTGCCTCAATGCCTCCTCGGCGGCGAGCAAAGCCCTGGTTCGATCTTCGACCTGCTCCTCGAGCGACGCAGCGAGCCCGGCTAGTTCCATCTCCGCACGGCGGCGTTCAGTCGCGGTCCGGGTCCGCTCTGCGACTTCCCGTACGAAAGCAAGCTCATCATCGGGCCAATCTCTGGCGGTCGCATTATTGAGATAGAGAAGAGCAACCAGGCCGCCATGCTCGGTGAGCGGCATGTTGACGACCGCTTCTGCGCTGATCGCCTTGAGGGCGTCGGCACCATCAACGGTTCGAGCATCCAGTCGCGCATCGGCGATGATGACGTCCACGCCTCGCTTCAGATCTTCGATGTACGATCCGTAATCGCGGAACTGTAGCGTGCCAGCCAACGACTGAATGCCATGCGCGTTCCAGTCCCGTTCAATCGTGATAGTCTCGAGGACAGGATCAATTAGACCATAGCCTACTCGGCTGACCTCGAGAGTTTCGCCGAGGATCTTGGCCGCAGCATACGAGATATCGGCCGGATCCTCAATATCGCGAAAAACGTCGCCGAGTTGCACCAGCGCTGTGCGCATCAGATCAGAGCGATGCTGGTCCGTGACATCCGAGGACACACCGGCGAGCCGGAGCGGCTTGCCTTCGATGTTCAGGAAAGGTTGGCCTCGCGAGGAAAGCCAGCGCGTCCCGCCATCTGGCAACCTGATGCGATAGGTCTCGTCATACCCGACGCCTTCCGTACGCGTCCGCTCTATAGCTGCGACGTTAGCTGCGCGATCGTCGGGGTGGATTGACGCGATGCGATCGTCGAAAGAGAAATCCTGGTCGGCGGAAATCCCGAAGAGCGCCCGGCAGGCAGCCGACGACGTAAGCTCGCCGGTTTCGAAATCGATGCTCCAGGTGCCAAAGCGGCCGGCGCGGAGCGCGAAATCGAGCTCACGTTCGTGCTCGTCCTGGCGCTGCTGGCGGCTCGTCACCTCTGCTATCAGCGCCGCATTCGAGCTTTCCAGGCTGGCGAGACGCTCGCGCTCGTGCGTGACATCTAGCTGACTCGCAAAGAAGTAGGCGAGCCTACCGGCCTCGTCGAAAACAGGCGCCAGCAGTAGGCGATTCCAGAATGGCTCCCCGGACTTGCGGTGATTGCAGATGTCGATCTCGATGGAGCGAACTGCCGTGACGGCCTCGTGGATCGCTTGCACGTCATCGCGGTCGGTGCCTGGACCTTGCAAGAAGCGGCAGTTGCGTCCCAGTACCTCACTGCGATCATAGCCTGTGAGCTTGCTGAATGCATCGTTGGCGAACACCACTGGATTGTCATGCAGCCGAGGATTTGTGATGATCATCGGCATGCGGGTGGCGCGCACGGCGGCAACGAACGGGTCAGTGCCGCTATCCAGACCGAGAACTTCCGCTTCGATCCGCCGTGCATCGGCGGTCCCCTGCTCACCCCTCTCAGATCCCGGCATTAAACAGCGCGCCCCTTCCATTGTGCTCATCGGTCGCTCAACCGGAATGATGATGGCAAAGTTCCCGGGCAAGCCATCCGAAGCGCCAGTTCACATTTGACCGGCGACTGGCGATGGGGCCCATATCCTAAGGGCCACTGCTGAATTGCTCAGCTGCCCCTCCTTGACCATGAACGTCTACAATCTCCCGATGACGCCAAAAATCGCGACGCGACAACTCATGATCTTGGCCGACTTCAGAGGCAACAAAATGCAGCGGGACAGCGCTACGCACCGTCGCCTACCTAGGATTGCGCACATCGTGGCGAATGCCTGGCGGCCGGTTCGGCGCCGCCTATGGTCAACCGCCCAACTGCTGATCAGCTCAAGTGAACTATGGAACGTGTGACCGGACCGGGCATTTCCGAAACTGATTGGAGAACGCGATGACCGGCCCCATCCTCGTCTTCGAGAAATCGCACAAGTACATCTCACTTCAGCGGCAGGCATTACCCTAGCTTCTTCATGAGCCTTCCCGCCGCCCCATGCTCTGCGGCCAGGTTGCGATTGTAGGCGAGCGGCATACGCGGGCTTTTCCAACGCAAGGCGTCCATGATTCCGGCCAGGTCCTCACCGCTCGCGAACAGGTCCTGGTTGAGCCCAACCCGCGTCGAATGGCCGCTGACCCGCTTCAGCCAATGCTCCAGGTCATCCTTCGTGAGATCCGGCAAAGCTCCCTGGTCGAAAGCCCGCCGGATGATCGCCCGCCAGATCGGCCCGATAGAGCCCGGATGCAGAGCGGTATCGCCGAAGCTGTATTCGGTGCGCGCCGGCACTGCGGGCTTGGGCAACGTCTTGCGCAGGTCCCAAATCTCCCGCCCCGATATCGTCAACAAGTCACGCCCGGGCACGCGGGCCCGCGCCTGGTAGTGCCGCACGATCACGCGCCGGAATAACGGGCCGGTAACGATGCCGGCCGCTTCCGCCCACGCTTCCACCGCGCGCACGGTCCTCGGGCTAAGGAACGCAGTAGCCCCCTCCCCTTCGCTATCGCCCTTGCTCCGCGCAATTTTTAAGAGCCGGGCGTCGGGATCGGTTGCCGGCATGATGTGCTCCAACGTAACCGCGACGAGTTCGCTGGCGCGCAGACCCGTGTCGTATGCAAGACTGAGCAGCGCACGGTCGCGCAGGCCCATGGGATCCGCGCCGCAGCTCTCCAGCAGCGCGCGCAGATTGAGCCCCCGCGCCGGATCGCGCTCGACATCGGAAACTGGCCCCTTGAAGCGCAGCGGCGCCGCCTGGCGCTGCGCCACGCCTTTGTCGCGGCGGATCGCTGCCAGGGTCAGCTTGACCAGCGGCGCGGTGGTTGCATCGACAAGGCCAAGCAGTTGGTGCAGCCGGGCAATTGAAGCTTTGTAGCGCGCGAGTGAGGCCGGCTTGGCCCCCTGCCCTGCGCGGAACTTGAGATAATCGGCCACATCCTGCGCGCTCGCCGGCAGCGTCATCCGGCGGTGCTGGCGGCACCACAGATCGAACGCAATCAGGTCCGAGCGCAGCGCCAATAGGGTATGGCGCGAGGCCGCGGCCTGGAAGGCCTCGAGGAGGGGCGCGTCGATCACCACCCGCTCTGCCGTGCGCAAGGTGGTTACCAGCGGCAGCAGTGCCTGGCGGTCACGGCTTGTCTTCCGAGGTGTCGGCGGAGCTTCAAGGCCAAGACGGCGGTCGTCCGGCACTACAGGGAAAAACGAGTCCGGCGGTTTAGGCACCTGTTTTCTTCCAAGCTTTTCAAAATACGCGGAAATTCGCCGTTTCGGCGTTCTGGCCACCATCCTAACGCCGATAATATGGTTATGCAATAACTCCACTTATCGTATGTCGATACCACCACAGTATCAGTACATGTATAGTTATCGACCGCTGACTTTACATATGCAAGTAAGTGGCTAATTTTGTTTGGTTATTTATGCCCGCACATTCTCCATATTTGCCTCCGCTGTCGTCGGATCGAAACTCAGCGCCAAGTTCAGAGAGAGGGAGAATGGATCCTCTCCCTGCTGCGGCAATATGCCCTCGTTTTCGACTGGTCACGGTCCGAGCGACAGCATTGGTCAGCGGCGCCTCCAACTATCGCCATTGCAAACGAGGATTTGCTGGTGCAGCTATCCCGGCGCGCCTCAGCGACAGCCAAGCCGAATTCAGCACCTACACCCGCCGCGCCCTTGCTTTAAGGGGCCGCACACGGGCCATTGTCCCTCATGAGATGAGATTTAGTGCGGCCGGCCGAGCAGCCTCCGCTCGAGCAAAGTCTGCATATCGCGCCGCCCGTCGGCGATGATCAGAATGATGACGCGCCGCTCAACAACCCGGTAGATCAGCCGGTAATGCCGCAGAAGAATCTGGCGAAATTCTCGCATTCCAAGATCTTGCAGTTCGTTTGGAATTGCGCCCCGATCGGGAAATTGCTCCAGCGTATCGACGGATCGCAGCAATTCATCGAGCAGCGCGTCGGCATCGTCCAAGCCGCGGCCCGCCGTCAGGTATCCGTGAATTTCTTCGAGATCATCTTCGGCTCCCTGCGTCAGTTCAACAACAAACCGCTGATCAGTCATCCGGGCACGCTGCCTTTGCCCGCAGTCGCTCTACGACAGCTCGTACTGACCGCGTTCGACCCGCCTCAATATCCCCCTGCCCCAGCGCGAGCAGCTTGAGAATCGCCAAAGTTTCTTGGCCTTGCTCGAAGGACGCAACATCCTGCAGTACCGCCTTCGCCTCGCCATTCTGCGTAATAACCATCGGCTGCCGGCTGTCAGCAAGGTCTAAGAGCACCTCGGCAGCGTTCGCCTTCAGGTAACTGATCGGTCGGACCTGGGTCGACAGTCGCATTAAACATTTTCCTAAGAGACTAAATTCAGTCCTTATTTAGTCTCAATAGGTCTTGCGAGCAAGGGGTAACGGGCACGGTTTTTGCGTTCCGCGCGCGCGCCCTCGCTGGGGAGCTCCAAGTTCTTGGAAGCTGAACCACCACTACCGCGGCGCGGGCCTTTGGTCGCTATGAGAGCGTCGCGGTCGCCTACGCCATGAGAGCCGTCTGCCACCCCTCGGTCCGAATGTACGTCGTGTGAGAGCTTACCCATCGACGCTACGCGATCGCTTTCATGAAGGCGCCGTGGTTCTCGACGCGCGAGAACCTGTAGTGCGGTCCGCAGGCTAGGGCAAAGCTTGATAAGCTGCCAGGTCAGCTTGAACGCTCTACCGCCCACGAAAGCCAGTCAAAAATGGACTATTCCTCAGCGCCGGCTGTCCGGGTGCAAATTGTGGCGGGCGTTCGCATCGCCATCTCCGCCACGTCCGAAGCTCCTCCGCTCGTGTCCAGCTACTGTAGCAGCAGCACTAGCTCGTCGTGTTCTGAGCCGCAGGGAGCAAATCCTCGGTCGCGCGTGGGTCGGTTTTCCAAAGGGGACGTTGGGCCACCGGATCCGGCGTCGTCTGCCTCAGGATGGGAAACGACTACGGGAGCAGATTTCATCGAGAGGCAAACCTGGAATCCCTGCGCTCCGCCGGCGTGAAGGTAGCTGACGGCAATAAGCCGCATTGCGGAGAGACTGCTGACCAAATCCCGTCGCCTAGGAAGCTGCTGGAGCGCTTAAATCGACGACGTTGGGCCCAAGGATCATAAACCGCCTAGACAGCCTCAGCAGCCGCCTCAGGCGCTTTTTTAGCAAGTTCTATGCTTGTTCCGCTAGCGCCTCGAGCATTTGATCAAGGTCGAGAGGCTCGCTGTCGGAACCTAGAG
Source organism: Novosphingobium sp. 18050 (assembly GCF_902706195.1). Taxonomy (GTDB): domain Bacteria; phylum Pseudomonadota; class Alphaproteobacteria; order Sphingomonadales; family Sphingomonadaceae; genus Novosphingobium. Next base: position 28,798 of record NZ_CACSJO010000037.1, read on the forward strand.
CCGGTGGGCTCCGCTGGGCCCGTTGATGTCGCATGGTGACGCGTGATCCGATTAGCCATCTTACGCCGACGCTAAGGTCCGCGCGGGATCGTGTGAGGGGTGAGGCCGGACAACGATTACGTCGCGTCGCGATCTCGCGTTTGTACGGTACGGTCCGGGCGCACTGGCTATTCAATTCGAGGTGGGCGTTCGCAACGGGGTTAAATCCGTCCGCCCTCCCATGCAATTTCGACTTCGGCGCGATCACCGATGCAGCTTTGGAGGTGCTGCTCACCTTTTCGCTTTTGAGGAGTGACGCGGTCACATGCGCGGGCTTGCGGGCCAACCCGCTATTGGAAGGGCACATACCGACCGCGACGGACACCTCTAGCCCCTTTAACGCCCGGGTGGCCAGTCTAACCGATGCTGTAAATGCGAGACGCTACCGGCTCTGATGTGTCGGCGTAGGCGCAGCACAGAATGGCGCGTAACCCGCCGCGCTACAACCGGCGGGTAATTCTGGCTCGCTAAGATGGGTCGCAAGCGATGGCGGGCCGGGCGGGCGACAACATTGGCGTCGTATATATATGTGGGCAAGGTGGCAGGATCGCGGAGTAAGCGTAAGGCCGTCTCGCAGCCGCCGGGTCAATGGTTTTCTCAGTGCAATTCAGCTTTTGCGCTTAACGGGTGGTTCCCTTTGAACTCTTTGCAAAAGGAAAGAGAGCGCCGGAGGCGCCAGTTATCTCTTTTAGGACAAGGATAACAAGTTACCCGGTACCCGCTGCCGTTGCGACTCGCGGAGCACCCGTGAGTCGCAGTTTCATAGGTGTTCCTGAAAACCCGTCGGCGCGTTCCCGAAGTACCCGGTCGACGTTCCGGAAGTCCCGTGGATGCGTTCCTGGAGTACCGTGCGGGCGTTCCTGATATCCCGTGGATAAGCCCATCGAGATTGGCCGTCCTTGGCCGGGTAAAACGCGTTTTACTCGGCCGGATCTGGCCACGGATCAGGCGTTTTGCACCCTATTTCAATGGCACGGCTTCGGTATGCCGCTGGCCTCGGTAGCACGGCTGGCGGATCCATCCCTGACTGTGAAAGCGCGGGGGCAGCGTGATGACGGTATTTCAGGAACGCAGCCTTCCGATCTCTGGGGCCCGGCGCTTCCTCGCCATTCTCCCACGATGAGGCGGTGCCCGGGGGGCGGTGCGCCGTGAGTTTACGCGCCGTGATGGCTAGCGGTGGCGCGGAACCGCCGATTTACGCATCCCCGTCCGCGATGGTTGTCTGCTTCCGCCGCCTGCTGTCGGCCTGTAAGGGCGCGGCGTGGGTCCCGGCGTGGCAGGGGCGCGGCGCTGCGGCGGGCGAGCACGGTACTTCGGGAACACAATGGCGCAACGGTAGATCACCCCCTCCCCTCCCCTCCTTTCCGCGTGACCAATGGAGCTGCGTCAACGCTGCTCCCGTGGCGTGGCTCGCGGGAATTGGCGCCTGACGGCGCGGTAAAACGCGTTTTACCCGTCCGGAATGCCGCACGTATCGTAGGTTATACCCATGTCTTGCAAGGTCGAAGCAGATGGGAGGAGCAGCGGACGCAAGGACCGGTGAAGTTCCGCGGTGGAGGCTGGCTGACTTGTGCGAACGGTATTTCGGGAACGCGTCCATTTCATTTCGAGACGAGCCCTTCCCCCTTCCCACCCAGGGTCGGCCGCTTCGCTTGCTTTTTCCGTGGGGCTTCTTCGGCAGGGTCCCGTCGTTGAGCGGTCACTGCGGAGTGAGGCAGATGTGTCGCGCGTCTATCCGCTTCGCTCCTTCTCGGTAAGTGGCCCGGTACTTCGGGTACGCGATGTGAACCGCTCGGGCGCTGCTGGATGGCAGCATGTGAAGATTCGGCGCGGCACATCGGGAACGCCAGGCACGACTCGGCTCGAAAAGACCGTAAGGCGCACAACGCACCTTAGTTGCTTGGCAAAACGACCGGTTAGGAAAGCTTGGCGAACCAGAAGCCATAGGCGACGCTGGGACCGGTTTAGGCAGCCTGCAGGCGAGAATGGCGCCGAACTACGGCCCTGCCCTGCGCCCCTGGAGTCAGCACCGCACGGCACCCTGGATCCGCGAGACCACACAACCGCACTTCAACAGACCGAAGATCCGGGCGAACGTGTCTGGGCTACAGCGCCAAACTAGGCGCCTGAGCCATAATTGGGAACGGTGGGGCGCGTACCGGAGACCATTGCGCGCACCCCCGCCAAGGGGCGTTGGGTGTCGGCGTGTCCAGAGAGGCGATTATTCAAACATCTTCACACGGTGCGAAGTGATGAACTTCGGACCGGCTTACCCACGCGTCATCGCTCGCCCCTGCAGACCATCTGCGCGGGCGCCCGTGCCGCTATCGCGCGGCAACGGCGCAGCTGCCCTGGTGGCTGGGGAGGGGGCAGGGG
>NZ_CACSJO010000038.1 GCF_902706195.1 Novosphingobium sp. 18050
GGTGTTCCTGGCGCCGGAGCTGGCACACACCTTCAGTCCCTTGCAACTGACGGTCGGGCGCTATCTGTCCTACGGGTTGATCGCGGCGGCCTTGCTGGCGCCGCGTTGGCGCAGGCTTGTACCGAAGATCGGGCGGCGCGAATGGCTGTCGCTGGCGTGGCTCTCGCTTGCGGGTAATACGGTCTACTACCTCCTGCTGGCGAGCGCGGTGCAGATCGGCGGCATCGCCATGACCTCGCTGGTGATCGGTTTTCTGCCCGTGGCGGTGACGATCATCGGCAGCCGGGATCATGGCGCGGTGCCGCTGGGCCGGCTGGCGCCGTCGCTGGCACTGTGTATTGCCGGCGCGCTGTGCATCGGCTGGCAGGCGGTGGCGGCGCCCGCCTCGGGATCGGTAACGGCGCAGCTTACCGGCCTTGCCTGCGCCATCGGCGCGCTGGTTTCCTGGACCAGCTATGCGGTGGGCAACAGCCGCTGCCTGGGCCGTCTGGGCGAAGTGTCGGTCCATGACTGGAACCTGCTGACCGGGGTGGTCACCGGCGCGCAGAACCTGCTGTTGCTCCCGGCCCTGCTTCTGGTGCCGACGGCGGCGAACGGCGCGCGCGAGTGGGCGACTTTTGCCGGTGTGTCTCTCGGCTCGGCAGTGCTGGCCTCGATGGGCGGCAACGCGCTGTGGAACCGGATGAGCCGGCTGCTGCCGCTGACCATGGTAGGGCAGATGATCCTGTTCGAGACCCTTTTCGCTTTGGTCTACGGCTTTGCATGGGAGCAGCGGCTACCCACTGTACTGGAAGCGGGCGCCTTCGTGCTGCTGGCGCTCAGCGTGATGTCGTGCATCGCCGGGCACAGAAGGCCGCCGGGCGAGCGGCTTACGGGTTAGAGCATGGTCTCGCGCTTGATGCGGGGGGCGCCGGCAACTGCCTGTCGCCATTTTCCTACAAGCCTGCGGGCTGCTACGTTCGCGCAGGTTCTTTCACATCGTAGGAAACACGCACACCCATTTACTCAATGAGTGCGCCCACGCGCATGACTTTCATCAACTAAACCCCTTCTCCCCGACCCGCTGCTCACCGCAGCCCTGCAACCTTCAAATTATCTTCGCCTCCCGAAGCGCATCGATCCGCGCTTCGTCGTAGCCCAGTTCGCCAAGGATCTCGGCGGTATGCTCGCCCAGCATCGGCGGGGCCATACGGATCGTGGCGGGGCTCTGTGACATCTGCGCGAGCGGGCTGGCGATCAGGTCCACCGTGCCGCTCTCGGCATAGGCATGGGGCGTGGTGGCCCGAAGGCCGCGGTGCTGGACCTGCGGGTCTTCCCAGACATCCGCCAGTTCGTTGTAGCGCGCTGCCGGGATACCCGCCCCGTCCAGCATCGCCTGAACTTCAAGCGTGGGGAAACGACGGCTCCAGGTGTTGATGATGTCCATCAGTTCGGCGCGGTTGGTCTTGCCGCGCTTCAGGTTGCTGTCGAAGCGCGGGTCTTCGTTCAGTTCGGGCTGCTCCATCAGCACGGTCAGGCGGCGCCAGTGTTCGTCGGTGCCGGCGGTGAGGTAGATGATGCCATCGGCGCAGTAAATCAGATCGGCCGGGCCGCCGCCGTTGCCGCCATTGCCCAGGCGCGGCGGAGCGTTGCCGCTGATGAGATAGTCCTGCATGATGTGGCTGACCATCGCCACCGAACTGTCGAGCAGAGCGATATCGATGTACTGTCCCTCGCCGGTGCGGTTTCGGTACATCAGCGCCCCCATGATGGCGAGCGCGGTATTGTGGCCGGTCACGAAGTCGACGAGGCTGGGTCCGGTCTTGAGCGGGCCGCCGCCGGGCTGGCCTTCGGGAATGCCGGTGACGGCCATCATGCCCCCGGTCGCCTGGAACAGCCCGTCATAGCCGGGCAGCGCCGCCATCGGCCCGGTCTGACCGAACCCGGTGACCGAGCAGTAGATGAGGCGGGGGTTGATCTCGCGCAGCGTCTCATAATCAAGGCCGAAGCGCTTGAGATCGCCCACTTTGTAGTTCTCGATCAGGACGTCGGCGCTCTTGACCAGTTCGCGCAGGATAGCCTGCCCTTCGGGCTTGGAATGGTTGAGCGTGACCGAGCGCTTGTTGCGGTTGGATACGGTGAAGAAGCTGGAATGGCGCGTCTCGATCCCGTCCTTGCCGGGCACCCACGAGAAACCGTAACCGCGCCCGTCGTCGCCTACGCCGGGGCGCTCGATCTTGATGACGTCGGCGCCAAGGTCGCCGAGGATCTGGGCGCCCACGGGAGCCGCGAAAACGCGGCTCATGTCGATGACGCGGATGCCTGAAAGAGCTGCTTTGCTGGTGGCCATGATGTCTGCCGCTGTTCTGGTGAAGTCCCTGCCTAACCAGCACGGCGGCGGGGGCAAAGGCGGGGCAGGTCAATACCGCCGGGGCGGTTCGACGCTGGGGAACGCGGCGGCTAACACGGGGCAATAGACGGTAATTTCTGGCGGAGGACGGACAAGGTGAAGGTAGCGATCATCACGGGCGCAGGCAGCGGCATCGGCCTCGAAACCGCGAAGATCCTGCACGGGCAAGGCTTTGCCGTTGTCGGCGTAGGCCGTTCGAAGGACAAGCTGGCAACGCTGGAAGCCGCGATCGGCAACCCCGATCACGTCCTGGCGATCAGTGCCGACCTGACCGACCCGGCGGCACCGAAGTCGATCGTGGAGCAGGCACTGGCGCGCTTCGGTCGCATCGATGCACTGGTCAACAACGCAGGCGTGGGCAGCCCCAAGCCGCTGGACGAAACCGATGACGAGACTCTCGACGATTTCCTCGACATCATGCTGGTCGCCCCGTTCCGCCTCTGCCGCGATGTGATCCCCCACCTTGGCGAAGGCGCCAGCGTGGTCAACGTGACGAGCACTTTCGCCCATATCGGTGGACGGCGCGGCGGCGCCTATTCGGCGGCGAAGGGCGGGCTGAAGTCGATGACCGAGCACATGGCCTGCGAATACGGCCCGCGCGGCATCCGCTCCAACTGCGTGGCGCCGGGCGTAACGATGACCGACATGGTGCGCCACCGCTTCGAGGATGAGGGCTTCAAGCGCGCCAACGTCGAGACGACGCCTTATCCGCGCCTTGCCCAGCCGGAGGACGTAGCCTCGGTCATCGCATTTCTGTGCCTGCCGGGAAGCGAGATGGTCAATGGCCAGTCGATCGTCGTGGATGGCGGCTGGACGGCGACGAAGTACCTCAGCCCGCGCGTCACCCGCACGACCTGGGTGGAGCCGGAACAGGTCTGACGGTTACGCCGCGACGCGCAGGATGCTGCTGCCGCTTTTCTTTGCAGCGTAAAGCGCAAGGTCAGCGGCTGCGAAGGTTTCTTCGGGCGTGCGGCGACCATCGCCGCCGATAAAGGCAAGGCCGACGCTAACGCCGACCGGGATCGAGGCGCCATGCCAGTCGACGCTGCGGATCAGCGTGCTCATCCGGCGGCGCAGGGCGGTCTCGGCGGCGAAGGCGGGCAGTGTCTCGGGCAGCAGCATCGCGAATTCGTCACCGCCGATGCGGGCGATCAGGCGGGCCTGCGGAAACGCGGAGGCAAGGCGCTGACCGAAACGCGCGATGCAGGCATCGCCGGCGGCATGGCCCCAGCGATCGTTGATTTCCTTGAAGTTGTTGAGGTCGAAGATCGCCAAGGCACCGATCCGCGCCAGAGCTTCGGCCCCGACGGGCAGGTCCAGGAATTCGGCGTGGAAACGGGCGCGGTTGGCAAGGCCGGTCAGTGCGTCGCTCTCGGCCATGCGGCGCAGTTGCTGCCACTGGCGGCGTTCCTGCGTGATGTCCTGTTTCATGCCGTAGAGTAGGACCGCGCGGCCGTTTTCGACGTGCGTGGCGGCGGTCAGGCGGATCCAGCGCAGTTCACCGCCCGGCTGGCGGATTTCCGCGTCCATCGAAAAGCTGGAACGATCGCGGATGGCCTGGGTGCGCAGGCGCTCCATCGTGTCGCGCGATTCCTCGCAGTAGAGCGCGACCGTATCGCCTCGTTCGACATGGACGTCGCGGGGGACACCAAAGATGTCGAAGACGCCATCGGTCCATTCCAGCCGTTGGGTTTCTAGATCGCAGGACCAGGCGCTCATTCCGACAAGTGCCGCTGCCCGCGCGACAAGACGCCCGTCAGTAAGTGGTTGAATGCGCCTTCGATGCCGGTCGGGCTGCAGGTACACAATAGCCCCTTCGCTGCACTCATCACCAATCAGATGAAGTCACAGTCACTTACGCGTGCAAGGTAAAAGGATTGCTAATGATGTGATAGCATTTGTTTCTGGCGGATGATCCTGTGTGGTCAAGGATCGGTCGTTGCCATGACGTGCGTGCCTGCCGATAACCTTGCCAAAACGGGAAACACGGGAGAGCGCGATGATCCGAGGCATCCACCATATCGGTATGAACTGCCGCGATCTCGCGCGGATGAAGCAGTTCTATTGCGAGGCGCTGGGCTTCGAGCCGGTGGACGAGGAGGGCTTCGCCTGGGCAGACGAGCCGATGATGGACCATATCGTCGACCTGCCCGGATCGGCCGCCAAGGGCTGCATGTTGCGTGCCGGCAGTTGCTACCTCGAAATGTTCGAATATGCGGCGCCGCCGTCCGATCTCGAGCGGCCGCTGCGCCCCAATGACCGCGGGTACACGCACTTCTGCATCGACGTGACCGACATCGCTCAGGACATCCTCCACCTCGAAGCCTGCGGCATGACATTTAACGACCGCGCGTTTGTCGATGTCGGGCATGTGCGAACGCTCTACGGTTACGATCCGGAAGGCAATGTGATCGAGGTGCAGCAATGCGCGCCGGCGAATGGCTTCACAATGGAGGAACTGCGCGAGAGGGCGCCCGCTTTTTGACCGATGCATCGCCGGTGCGCCTTCGCTGGGGCGGAATTTGCCTGCGTCCGGCGCTGCATGCACACTTGCAACGACGCCGCAAATCCGGCGCAGGGGAGAGACAGGGGCCGTGAGCCAAGACAGATTGAGCGTCGGCCAGGAGTTCCGGCAGCACTGGCCAATGGTCTTTGCCGCTGCAATCGGATTCTCGTTCACCTCCGTCGTCACTGCAGGGACGGGACTGTTCATCGGCCCGATCAGCCGTGAGTTCGGGTGGAGCATCGCGCTCGCTTCCTCGGGCGTTTCGATCACAGCGGTGTTGATATTCCTGCTCTCGCCGCTGTTCGGGATATTTATCGACAAGTGGGGCGTGCGCCGTATGGCGATCCCCGGCCTTGTGCTGATGGCGATGGTTATCGCGGGGCTCAGCCTGCTGGATGGCGCGGTGTGGCAGTGGTTCGCGATCTGGACCGCTTACGCGGTAGCGGCGCTGATGACCAAGTCCACCGTCTGGACCGCTTCTGCGAATAGCACGTTCACTGCCGGACGCGGGCTGGCGTTGGGGTTGGTGCTTTCGGGAAGCGCGCTGGCGCAGGCTTTCGTGCCGATGCTCGCCGAATACCTCATCCGTCTGCATGGCTGGCGAACCGCTTTCGTCTGTCTGGGCACGGGCTGGGGCGCCGTGGCGGTCGCGGCCTGCTACCTGTGGCTGCGCGATGGTTACGAGATCAGCCGCAAGGCGCGCGAGGCGGACGCTGAGGGCAAGGCATCGAAGCCGCTGCTCGACGTGCCCGGCCTGACTGTGGCGCAGGCCATGCGCGACGTGGCGGTCAGGCGCATCGCCATTTCGACCTTTCTGGTAATGATGGTCACCATCGGGCTGGTGGTCCACCAGTTCCGCATCCTCACCGGCTCGGGCGTCAGTTCGCAGGCAGCGGCCTTTTATGCGTTGCCCGCCGGACTGGCGGGCATTGCCGGAAAACTGGTCACCGGCTGGCTGCTCGATCGGTATCCGGCGCGCTGGGTAAGTGGTCTGACCATCGGGGCAACCGCGCTGACGTTCCTGATCCTGGTCCTGCCTCAGGCGCCGGTATGGGCGATCGTCTCGGCGCTGGTCATCAATGGCTATGCGAGCGGGACGAAGCTGCAACTGGTCGGTTACCTCACCGCCGCCTACACCGGAATGCGCCAGTTTGGTGCGATCTTCGGGCTGATGGCAAGCCTTATCGCGGCGGGTTCGGGTTTGGGGCCGGTGCTGGGCGGCGTCATCTTCGATGTCTGGCACAGTTACGCGCCGGGGCTGTGGGCCGGTTTTGTCCTGACGTTATTCAGCGCCTGGCTGCTGCTTGGCCTGCCTGCCTATCCCGACTGGAGCGAGAAGCGAGCGGCCGTGTTCACGTAGGCGGGGCGACGCTGCCGCGCACAACCAGTTCGGCTTCGAAATGCATGAAGGGAGCGGAACGAGGACCCTTTGCGATAGACTGCGCGGCTTCGCGTCCCATGGTGCTCCACGGAATGCGCATCGTCGTAAGCGGCGGCAGGACCCGCCTTGCCAGCGCGGTGTCGTCCAAGCCGGCAACCGAGAGGTCGGTCGGGACCGTGACGCCCATCTGCGCCGCAGCGTGGAGGACGCCCAATGCCATCTCGTCGTTCGAGGCGAGGATGGCACTGGGGCGCGGGCTGATTTCGAGCAGGAGTCGTCCGGCGTCGATCCCGGACTCAAAGGAATTGTCACCCGCCACGATCAGTGCCGGCCCACGGTCGAGCCCCTTGTCGGCCATGGCGTCGAGATAGCCAAGTTCGCGCTGCCGGGCGCTGAGCAGACCTTCCGGCCCGGCGACGAAGCCGATCCGGCTGTGCCCTCGGTCCACAAGCCAGGCGGTCATCTGGATGGCAGCGCCGCGCTCGTCGCAGCATAGGCCGTGCTGTGCCTTCACCAGATCGCCTGCGCCGGGGCCGATGCGGATGCAGGCTATTTGCGCCACGTCGCACACGGCCGCCAGATCCTCGCGTTCGGCCAGTGAGGGCAGCAGCACGATCCCTGCCGGGCGATAGCGTTTCAGGAAGGCAAGCAGGCGCGGCGCTGCCGTATCGGCGGGGATGGCTTGCAGGACCAGAGCCAGATCGCTGTCCGCCAGAGCATCGCTCATCCCGGCGTGAACTTCGGCGAGAATATCGCGGTCGAGGCCGTTATGGATCAGTGCGAGGAGGGGGTTTCGTCGCAGCACCGGGGCGGGTGGTCCCGCGCGCATCTGGGTTTCGGGGGTGATGGCTGCCCGCTCGATTGCAGAGGCGGACCTAGCGCGCGGCTGGGCGTGGACCGGCGCAGGATCATCCGGCAGGAGCGCTAAGTCCCTTGTGCGCAGGCCTGAAACGCTGGCGATGCCGTCGGCTCCGGCACGCGCGGTGGTGATGGTCATGTGTCGATCTTCGGCGGCGGGCGACGCGTCACCAACACCAGTCTGCGCCAAAATGGAGCGGAAGCAGGTTACGCTCTGTTACAACCCCATGATTGCGAAGCAGTGACAAGCCGCCTATTGAGCCGGCGAAAGAGCCCCCAGCGATCCTGCCGGGCGGACCATCGTCACGGAAAGAGATGCAAGCCGCGCCAACCCAACGCCACTATGGAATGGACTGGCTTCGTGTCGGCGCTTTCGTGATGCTGATCTTCTACCATGTCGGCTTCTCGTTTACGCCCTGGGGCTACCAGACGCCGACGCGCGGCGTGGTCCAGTGGGCGGAAATCCCCCTGTTGGCGCTCAGTGCGTGGCGCCTTGCGCTGCTGTTCGCGATCTCCGGCTACGCCAGCGCGGCGCTGCTTTCGCGGGACAGGGACACCGGATCGTTCCTGAAAAGCCGCTTGTTGCGACTGGGCCTGCCGCTGCTGTTTGGGCTGACCGTGATCGTGCCGCCGCAACCCTACATGGGGCTGCTCAATACCGGCTACACCCACGGGTACGGTTACTTCCTGTTCCATGACGCCTTCAGCTTCCGCAAGGTGATCTACGAGAACCTGCCGGCGATCATGCACTTGTGGTTCGTGATCTACCTGCTGGCCTATACGGCTGCGCTGTGCTTCGCGATGATGCTGTTGCCGGACCGCTGGCTCGCGGGTCTGCGGCGCGGCGCGCTGAAGGTGCTGTCGGGACCTTGGCTGCTACCGGCCGGATGCCTGGCGATTTACGCGGTGCGTTCGGTCGGCGCGGAGTGGACCGATACGCACAATGTCTTCACCGATGCGGTCGCGCATCTCCACTATGGCGGCATGTTCCTGTTCGGCTTCCTCCTGCGCGGTTCGGAAAGCCTGCGGCAGGCGATTGCGCGGCAATGGAAGCTGGCGCTGCTGGTCGGATTGGCGGGCTATGCTTTCGTGGTGGTGGAGGCCTGCTATTTTCCCGGTAACATCCGCACGCCGCGCGTCTGGATGGAACCCCTGGACTTTGCCAAAGCGGTGCAGTGCTGGGGCACGGTGATTGCTCTGTTCGGCATCGCCGACCGCTTCTGGAATCATGACGCGCGCTGGCGCGGTACGCTGGCCGAGGCGGTGTTCCCGGTGTTCATAGCCCACCAGACAGTCATGGTGCTGGTCGGCTACTGGCTGCGCGACAAGGGACTGACGGCGCTGCCGGAATTTCTGATATTGTGCGTTTCGGTCGCCGGAGGATCGTGGCTGTTCTACCTCCTGGGCCGCGAGATCGGCCCACTGCGCCCGCTCATCGGCCTCAAGCGCGCCAAGCCGCGGCGCAAGGCCAAGCCGGCGGCGCTGCCCTCCACGGCTGCCTGATCCGCTATCCAATCCCCGGCCCCGCGGGAGGAGAGCCCGCGAGGCCGGAGCCGGCCGAACTTCAGTCTTTCGTAAGCAGTAGCGCGGCTGCCAGCGGGCCGCCGCCCGATGTCGCCACCGCAACCCGGGGATCGCCCGGGATCTGCCGCTCGCCAGCCCGTCCACGAAGCTGGGTCACCGCCTCGTGCGCGAAGCCGAAGCCGTGGAGGCGACCGGCGCCGAGCTGCCCGCCCGCCGTGTTGAGGGGAAGCTGCCCGTCACGCGCGATCCGGGTGCCGCCTTCGATGAACTGACCGCCTTCGCCGATCTCGCAGAAGCCCAGGCCTTCCAGCCAGGTGATCGGCAGGAATGCGAAGCCGTCGTAGAACTGCACGGTATCGACATCGGCGGGGGTATAGTCGGTGCGCGCCCAGAGGTCGCGGCCGGCATCGTAGGCGGCGGGCCGTTCGACCTGGTCCCACGAATAGCGGTCGACCGAGCCCGACATTGCGGCAATGCGGACCGGTTCGCACTTAATCTCGTCCAGCGCGTCGCCGGCCGAGACGATGACAACGGTGGAGGCATCGGAAAAGCGGTCGCAATCGTAGAGACACAGGGGCGTGGAGATCATCCGCGCGTCCATGTACTTGTCGAGCGTCAGCTCCTCCTTGGTGATCGCCCGGGCACGCGGGTTGAGCATCGCGTTCTTCGACCCGTTGACGGCGATCTGGCCCAGTTGCTCGCGGGTCAGCCCGTATTTGTGGACGTGGCGCGCGGCATATTGCGCGGTCCAGCATGCCGCCGAAGTCGCCCAAAACGGGCTGGTCCACTGGGAGGCGCCGGAAACCGTCTCGGAACGGGCGGGCATATACTGCGCTGGATCAGCCATGCCGCCAGCCTCGTAGACGGTGCGGAAGCACAGGACATGGCGGCAAATGCCTTCCTTCACCGCCCACGCGGCCATGCCGATCGCGGAAAGCTGCGCAGGTTGCTCAAGGCCGCCCATCTGCCACTTGGATTTGATGCCCAGCGCCTCGATGATCTCGTCTGTGCCCACCGGCGAGAAGGCGAGGTAGCCGTGGCTCTTGCCGGGGAATGAGAACACGCCATCGATCTGGTCGAAGGTGAGGCCTGCCTCGGCGATAGCCTCTTTGGCGGCGTCGACCGTCAGCAGCAGCGGATGGCGCGGCAGGCGCACGCCGACTTCGGACTGGCCGACGCCGGTGATGTAGGCTTCCTTGCTGGCCATCAGGCGACTTTCTCGAACAGAGGGTAGAATACGCCGTCCTGTTCTTCGAACACGACTTTTACCGCGTCGCCGAACGCCACGGCATCGACCGGGCAATTGACGATGTTGGTGGTGAGATAGACCCCGGGCACACTGTCCAACGCCACGCGGGCGATGACGTAGGGCACTTCCAGCCCCTTGGCCCAGGGCTGGTGGTTGACCGTGAAAGTGTCGATCACACCGGTGCCCGTGACTGCATCGGGGGCAATGTTTTCCGACTGGCAGTGACGGCAGATGAGGCGCGGCGGGTGGGTATACTGGCCGCAGTCGCCGCACTTCACGATGTTGAGGTGCCCTTGTGCACCCCCGGTCCAGAAGGCGGTGTTTTCCTGGTCCAGCTTGGGCCTTGGCCGCGGTGGGTTCATGTGTCGCTCTCCCGGTTCTCAGGGGAGATCAGTCCGGTGTCGCGTGCCCGCCGTCAATATCGTCCGGCTACTCATCGCGGCGACGCTCTGGGCCACACTGGCTCACTTTATCGCTGGCATGATCTCCTCTGCGACCCACTGGGTATAATCGTAATAGGCCTGGATGCTGGGCAAGTCGGGGATCGGCACCGAACTCCAGGTGACGCCAAGGCTGCTGAACCACCCGAGCCGGTCGATGATCTCCTGCTTCGTCTGTCCCGGCCGCGCGGTGGGATCGTCGATTACGGCGTGCCCCTCGCCGACGCGAGCAGTGGACATGCCGTAATATACGTCCGCCAACTGGCCGTTGTAATCGGCCTGCGAGCGGATGAAGTCGATCCGCGCGGGGATGTCGTCGGGCTTGGTAAGGAAGGGCCACCATCCCTGCGCATAGCGGGCAACGCGTTTCAGCACGGGGTTCGCATCGCCGCCGAACCAAACCGGCAGGTGCGGCTTCTGTACCGGCTTGGGCTCGAAGGCGACATCGCGGAAGGAGACGTACTTGCCTTCGAACTCGGGATTTTCCTGTGTCCACAGAGCGATGATCGCCTGGATATATTCCTCCGCCATGGCGCCGCGTTCATGGAAGGGGACGCCGAGCAGGGCGAATTCCTCTTCCAGCCAGCCCACTGCGAAAGTTATCGTCACGCGCCCGCTGGAAAGCCAGTCCATCGTCGATAGCGCTTTGGCGGTCACGATCGGGTTTTGCGCGGGCAGGATCGCGATGCAGGAATTGACGCGCACCGTCTCGGTCGCCCCGGCGATATAGGCCATCGCGGTATAGGCGTTGAAGTAGAACGGGCCGGACAGGTCGATGTGGCTCCTGGGGATGATCTGATGTTCGGGCACCGCGATCATCTCGTAGCCCAGCTTTTCGGCCCACTTTGCGAGGCGGGTCTGGTCGGCGCCGGTGACGGCGGTTTCCCAGGGCTGCATCGTCGCCTTGAGCTGCAGCATGTGCGGCATTGCGAAGCCGAGTTTCATGACATCCTCCCCGTTTTTGTCTCGTTGCTTGTCGATACTCCCTTCACCCCGACCTCGTTTCAGCGTCCGTCAGGCCGCTGGCGCAGTGCCTTGTTGCTGCAAACCGCGATGACGATTGGCGAGCGGCCCGCACGGATTACGCTGACGGATGGACTCTGAAACGAAATCGGGGTGAAGAGGGTGGATGCGATCGGCCAGCGCTCCTGCCCAGAATGAACAGAATGCTAGTCGATCACTTTGCGCGCGATCAGATCGTTAATTTCGTCTTCCTGCAAGCCCAGCAGCTCAGCGTAGACGTAGGCATTGTGCTCTCCGAGCAGCGGCGCGCCGCGTTCGACCAACGGCGGATCGGGGCTGATGCGCCATGATGGGCCGATGATCGGACGGGTGCCATTGCGGTGGTCGGTGACCATGCGATAGGCCTCGCGCTCCCACAGGAACGCGTCGGTACACAGGTCCAGCGAACTCATCGACTTGAAGGCCGGAACCCCTGAATTTCTTAGCTTTTCGGCGAGGACGGCGGCGTCATGCCGCTGCGTGAAAGCGCCAAGTTCGGCATCGAGCGCAAGGCGGTTGGCAAGCCGCCCCGACAGGTCGGCAAAGCGCGGATCGGCCGCAAGCGCGGGCGCCTCCAGCACTGCACAAAGGTCCTGCCATTCGGCCTCGTTCGCCACTGCGATACTTGTCCAGGCGTCGCCGGCACACGGGTAGGCGCCGTGTGGGCACATCTCGGGATGGTAGTTGCCGTCGGCCTCGGGAACTTTGCCGGTGACGCTCCAGGCAAAGAGGCTGTCGCCAACGAGGCTGGTCATCGTTTCGACCGCGGAGAGGTCGATGAACTGGCCTTCGCCGCTGCTTTCCCGGTGGTGAAGCGCGGCCACGCAGGCCAGCGCGGCGCAGGCTCCGGCAGTCGAATCGCCGTAGCGAATGTTCATGCCCTTGGGCGTTTCGCCCTCATGCCCGACCATTGCGGTGAGCCCCGACAGCGCGGCGAAGCAGGGGGCATATCCGGTCTGGTAGCCCAGCGGCCCGTCGCTGCCCCACATCTTGATCGCGCACTGGATGAGGTCCGGCTTGATGGCCTTAAGGCTCTCGTAGTCGAGGCCGGAGCGCTCCATCGCGCCGGGGCGGATATTGTCGATCAGGATGTCGGCGCTGGCGATCATGCGCTTGACGAGATCGAGGCCCTCGGGCGTCTTCATATTGACCTGTACCGAGAGGATTTCCTGGTTGATCGACACGAAATACGGGGCGGAATTGATGTCGACGCCGCCATAGGCGCGCATTTCGTCGAGGTTGCTCATGCTCTCGATCTTGATGACCTCGGCGCCGAGATGGGCGAGCAGTTTGCCCGCGTAGGGGCCGGCCCAGACTTTGGTCAACTCGACGACGCGGATGCCTTTGAGTGGGCCGCCACGGTCACGCATGGGCGTATGCTGTCCTTCCTGGGGCGGGGAGGAAATGATGCTGGCTTTCATACCCCTGCTTCCCGTTGATCGGCGCCCAGCGACGGGGCCGGGGTGCGCACGCGTACCGGCGTCGCGCTCATGCGATAACAGGCGCCGGGATAGGCGACGGCGCCGAACGCCGGATGTTCGGCGTTCTGGAAGAAGCCGCGGTGGCTGAACTGTTCGTGGCGCGGCAGGTCGACGGCAGTGTGCACCGGCACCATCGCCACCCCGGCCTTTTGCGCTGCCTCGGTGATCGGCAGCTTTGATTGCTCTGCCACCCATGCCGAGAATTCCGCGCGAAAGGCGGCGACGTTGGCGGCGGTGCAGTCGAATTCCAGCCAGTCGTTCCGGAAGGCCGAGGCCCATGCCGGATTACCCATCAAGATGCATAGCGCCTGCCAGTGCGCCTGCGTGGTCATGATGAGGAAGACGTGGCCGTCCGCGCAGGCGAAGGAGGTGCCGGGGCCGCCCATGTCGTAGGCGGTGCGCGTGTCGCTCGGGTCGGCGTCTCCGGCCAGCATTCGGTCCAGCACGCAGTCGATGCGGTTGAGCTGCACTTCGACCTCGGAGATGTCGATGGACTGGCCCTGGCCGGTGCGGCGCAGGCGCAGCAGCGAGGCCATGGTGCACAGTGCGGCGTCGATGCCCGCTTCGTAGTCCGAGAGGAAACGCCCGGCGCCCTTCAGCGGCGGCTTGCCCTGCGGTGTCTCGCTGGGGCTGTGATAGGCCCACCCGCCGGCATTGATGACGTTGATCGAACGGCACTGTTGCAGCGATGCGGGGGCGCTCTGGCCGAACGGCGTGACGAGTGTGTGGACGATCCGAGGATGCGTTTTCGCGACCTGTGTGGGTGTGAGGTTCCGGCGTTCGGTCCAGTCGACTTGGTGGTCGTCGATAAGCGCGTGCGCGCGCGTCATCAGCCGGTCCAGCATGGCCCGCTCGGCAGGCAGGTCGAGGTCGAGGACGACCGACTGCTTGTTGGTGTTGAGATAGGCGAACAGGGCACTTTCTCCGCCTTGCAGCGGCGCCATCCTGCGGGTCGGGGCGCCGCCCGGGCGCTCTACCTTGATGACCTGCGCGCCGAGGTCGGCCAGCAGTTTGCCGGTATATTCACCGCTCACCCGCTCGGCGGTTTCGATAACGAGAAGGCCGGCGAGGGCACCTAGTGTTTCCGGGGTCACAGCGATTGCCCGTCGTCGATGGTGAAGGTCGCACCCGTCACTTGCGCGGAGGCATCTGAGAGCAGGTACAGCAGCATGGGATCGAGCGCGTTTCCTTCCAGCAGGCGGCGGCGGTGCAGTCCGGCGATGTCGGCCCGGCCGCGCTCGCTGGAGAACCATTCGGCGTTGATCTCGGTCGGAATCCAGCCCGGCTCCAGCGTGTTGACGTTGATGCCCTGGCGCACCCATTCGCGCGCAAGCTGGCGGCCGAGATGGGCGAGGCCCGCCTTGGTGGCCGCGTACATGGCGTCGCCGGTGCCGTTCTGCCGCGCGGTGATCGAGCCGATCAGGACCACGCGGCCATTGCCCCGCTCCCGGATGCCGCCGGCGATCAGCCGCCGCGCGCCTTCGCGAGCGACGAGGTAGCTGCCCAGCAGATTGGTATCGAGCACGCCGGCAAGCCGCTCGGCCCTGACCTCGGTGGCGCGTCCGCCCGTGCCGATACCGGCATTGGCGACGATCCCGTGGACGGTGCCGAAGTGCGCTTCGGCGCGGTCGAAAGCGGCGATGACGCTGGCCTCGTCGGTCACATCGAGCGGAACGGCCAGAGCCTGTCCGCCGATCTCGTCCGCCAGCGCTTCCATGCGCTCAAGACGCCGCGCGCCCAGCACGACGCGTCCGCCCGCCGCTGCAATGCAGCGGGCAAATCCCGCGCCGATGCCTGACGAGGCCCCGGCAATGAGCGTGGTTCGTCCTTCGAGTGAAAACGTCACGGGCGTTGCAGCGCTTTCCAGTCGGGCAGCCTGGGCGGCATCGCCATGTAGCTGTCGATGGCCGCCTCGAAGTGCCGGATGCGGATTTCCTGGTAGTCGCCCAGTGTGATGCCGGGCTTGGCGGAGCCTTCGAGGCCCTCCTGCTGGGCGTAGAGGTTATCCGTGTCCTGATCGAGGATCACGCCGAAGCCGGGGTCCATGCCATCGGCCTCGGCGAAGGACTGGTGATCCTCCAGCACCTGTACTTCGGCGGTTTCGACCGGGCTGCCGTCGCGGGGCTTGGGGCGCATAAACATGACTTCGTAGATCGTGCGGCGATGGTCCTTCGCGTCCGGCCGGAAGCGGTAGATCATAGGCAGCGAGATGCCGGGGAACAGAAACAGGTTGGGAAAGAATGTGTAGCTGTAGGTGTCGAGCAGTTCGGTGTCCGAGATGCCCGAAAGGTCTGACTTGGTCGCGGTTTCGAACATGGTGCGGAACATGTCCGCCATGACCTGCCGGGCCCGCTCGCCTTCCTTCAACTCGGGTTTAGAGCCGCCGAGCGAGGAACTGTCGCCCAGCGTGAAATTGTCGATGATATCCTTCTCGGAATACTTGTCGCGCAGCTTGGGGCTGACCACGCCGAGCGTCGAGATGAAGCGGTTCACGTGGGCGCCGTAGACGTCGTACTGCGAATTGACGTCGCCATTGGCGGGCGCGACCTGCGGGTGGGTGTCGCCGACGTGGTAGGCCTCCATGAAGGCCTCCATCGTCAGCTTCCAGTTGGCCGGGTAACTCTTCTGAACGTGGAGGGTGATATAGCGATCCTCCAGCTTCCACGCATTCATGTGCGCCATGATCTCTGTCCCGAGATACTCTGCGAGGGGCGGAGCATCGTGGTCCATGTTGATCCACACGAAGCCGCCGAGCCGCTCCACCCGCGCTTCGGGGAGGCACATCGCCTTGCCGGCGGTATGCGCGAAGTCCCACTTCTCGGGGATCTCTTTCAGCGAGCCGTCGAGGTTCCATGTCCAGCCGTGGAACGGGCACTTCAGGTTCATCGCGAACCCCGCCGTGCCCGAGGGCTTGAGCTTGGTGCCGCGGTGGAGGCAGGCGTTGAAGTAGGCGCGGATTTCACCGTCGTCGCAGCGGGTGACTACGAAAGACCACGGGCCGATGTCGTAGACGTAATAGTCGCCCGTTTCCGGGATATGGTCCTCGCGGCAGGCCATCTGCCAGGTGCGGGTCCACATGCGCTCGAACTCGGCCCTGGCGAAGGCGGGGTCGATGTAGCGCTCCTTCGAGATGTCCTCGCTGCCGAGGTATTGGTAGCTTTCGCTGGCCGCCCATGACGGCGCGGAAACCTTGTCCCGGGCGATGATTTCCTGCGTGGTTTCGGCCGGGCAACGCGCCTCGCCAGGGTTCAGGATGCCGGTTTCGACGTTCATTCCTTGCAGCTCCTGATGGTCATTCCGCCGCCTGCAACGCGGGCGCAACGGCCAGTGATGCAGCGGGAAGGGTGGATTTCTGGACGTCGCCTGCGCGCATCACGAAGACGACTTTCTCGGGGCCGGAGAGGACGGAAATGTCGGCCAGCGGATCGCCCGCGACGAGGATCAGGTCGGCAAGGCTGCCTGCCTCCAGCGTGCCCAGATCGCCGCCGTAGCCCATTGCCAGCCCGCCGTTGCGAGTGGCGCAAAGCAGGGCTTCGGCGGGGCTGTAACCGTAATGGTCGACGAAGAATTTCAGGTCTCGCCCTTGCGTGCCCTGCTTGCTCCATCCGAAGCCGTAGTCGCCGCCGATCAGGTGCCGGATGCCGCGCCTGCGCAGTTCCGAATGGGTTTTGACCGAGTTTTCGAGCAGGTCGGGGATGTTCATATAGCCGCCGACTTCAGGCGTCAGGCCATGTGCGGAAGCCTCGCCCGCCATGATCTGCGCGAAGAGGCCGACGGTGGGTACGACGAAGATACGGTCCCTCGCTTCCTCCATCATGTCGAGCAGTTCCTCATCCGCGTATTCGGTGTGGAACAGCCCGTCGACCCCGGCCCGCACGCAGCGTTTGGAGCCTTCGATCGAGCGCGTGTGCGCGTTGATCTTGCGGCCGTAGGCATGGGCGGTTTCGGCCGCGACGAGGATTTCCTCGAAAGTCATCGGCGTCGTATGGGCAGGCGTCGCGGGGTAGAAGGGGTCGCCCGAGACATCGAGCTTGATATTGTCGATCCCCTCACGGCAATGCAGGCGCACTGCGCGGCGCATCTCGTCCACACCGTCGACGATGGTGGAGGGGCCCTGCCTCGGGTTGTGCGCCTTGCTCTCGTCGCCCATCGCGCCGGTGACGGTGATCTCCAGCCCGCCGGCGCGGATGCGCGGGCCTGGCAGGCGGCCGGCGTTCACCTCGTCGCGCACTGCCACGGCCAGCTTCAGCTTGGCTTCCGAGGCTCCGTAGGCGCTGGTGAAACCGGCTTCGATCAGCGCTTTCGCGCCGCGTGCCGCGGTGAACACCTGTGTTTCCGGGCAGGGGGTGATGAGGTCTTCGGTGGCGGTCACATTCTCGAACGAGAGGTGCGCGTGGCCCTCTGTCATGCCGGGCATGCAGAACAGACCCGTGGCATCGATGACGATATCGCCCTCGCGCAGTTGAGCGGAGGTCGGACTGATGGAAGCGATGCGATCGCCTTCCACCACCAGGTCGCCGCGAAACGCGTCCTTGCCGGTGGCGGTGAACAGCGTTGCGTTGTGGATCACCGTGCGGCCCACGTTTCTCTCCTTGTACCGGGTTTCCGGCCTCTTGTTCCTGTGAAGCGAGACTAGGCCCGGCGCCGCCTGCGGCAAATGACTGGCCCTGCAGAACCGGTTTCCCCTGACGGCGTGGCGCCCTTCGATCCGGGAGGCCGCTTCCCGGTCAGTCAAGCCGCGCCGCGCGGGAGGCCCTTGGCAAAAGCCCTCCCGCTGAGGCATGGATGAGGTCAAGGGAAATGGCGAAAGCGCATTCGCCAAATCGAACGGAATAAAGAGGAGAGCGCAGCCGATGGGCACCCTGAAAGTCACCATGACCGACGTCGATGGCGATACCCACACGTTCGATGACGTGGAGGAAGGAATCAGCCTGATGGAGCTTGGCCGGCAGAATGGCGTTGCCGGGATCATGGGCGACTGCGGCGGTGGCTGTGCCTGCGCGACATGCCATGTCTACGTCAGCGAAAACTGGGTGGAGAGGGTGGGCGATCCCGACGACATCGAGTTTGCGATGCTCGACATGGTGGCAGACGTCATGAAGGACAATTCACGGCTGGGCTGCCAGATCAGAATGGTGGCCGAACTGGATGGGCTGGAGGTCACGGTGGCACCGGCCTCGTCCTATTGAGCCCAGCTTTGCAGGTGGGGGCAAGCGCGCCTTCGAGGGCGGGCATGGCCGGTTGAGGGACAGGCGTCCATAACCGGCCGAACGAGAACAGCTGCCAAAGCGCGGCCCGGCGAGCAGGATAGAACAATCATGGCAACGCAGATTTCGCAGGATCGCACTTCCGAGCGCCAGGCACTGACCGCAGAGCAGGAAGAGTTGCTGGAGGCCGGTTCGCTGGCCGACACGGATATCCAGGCGCGGCCCCACGCGTTCTACACCGCGATGCGCCGGGGTGATCCGATCCACTATGACGCGCGGCTCGGCTCCTGGCTGGTGACGCGGCATGAGGACATCTCGGCGGTGCAGTCCGATCCGGTGACGTTCTCCGTCCAGCACGGTTATTCCGAGCAGCAGGCGCGCGGCATGCGCGATGA
Organism: Novosphingobium sp. 18050; assembly: GCF_902706195.1. Classification (GTDB taxonomy): domain Bacteria; phylum Pseudomonadota; class Alphaproteobacteria; order Sphingomonadales; family Sphingomonadaceae; genus Novosphingobium. Next base: position 18,433 of record NZ_CACSJO010000038.1, read on the forward strand.
ATTCGAGGCCTACCTTCGCGAGCATGGCGGCGGCTACTTCCCCGACGCGATCATGTCCGACCCGCCCTATCACACGCGCATCCGCAAGCTGATGGAGCAGGCGTTCACCGCGCACCGGGTCAAGGAACTGGAGCCGCGCATCACCGAAGTCGTGCGCGGCGTCATTGCCGATGTCGTCGAGCGCGGCGATGGCAAGTGCGATGCGGTGAAGGATATCGCGATCCCGCTCACCATCCGCGTCATCGTCGAGCAACTGGGCCTCGACCAGGGGATGGAGGACGAGATTTCGCGCTGGTCGGTGGCCGTGACGGCGCAGATCGGGGCGATGCAGAGCCGCGAGACGATGCTGCAGAACGCGGCCCTGATCGCGCAGTTGCAGCAATACCTCATCGCCAAGATGAAGGCCTGCGAGGAAAATCCGACCGAGGACATGATCTCCGACCTCGTCCACGCCGAAGTCACCAATGCGGACGGCAGCAAGGAGAAGCTGACGTTCGCCGAGGCTGTCTCGCTGGTGCGCGCCACGCTGATCGCCGGCAACGACACCACCGCGACGGCTATCGGCAACCTGTTCTACGTTCTGACCACAAGGCCGGGCATGGCAGAATTGCTGGACAGCGTGGTCGACGACGAGCGCCAGCTCAACCGCTTCATCGAGGAACACTTGCGCAGCGAGCCGCCGGTCCGCGCCCTGTCACGCATGACCACCCGCGAGGTCACGGTGAACGGCACCGCCATTCCGGCCCATGCGCACATGCTGCTGGTCTACGGCTCGGGCAACGACGACGAGAGCGTGTTCCCCGAACCGCGCAAGTTCGACATCACCCGTCAGAACCTTGGCCGCCATGTCGCCTTCGGGGGCGGACCGCACCGCTGCGTGGGCCTGGCGCTCGCCCGTATGGAAGTGAAGGTCGCCGCGCGCGAGATCGCTCGCCAGATGAAGAACATGGCGCTGGCGATCCCGGAAAGCGAAATCCGCTACACGCCCACCGTCGCGACGCGCACCATAGAGTCGCTGCCGATCACTTTCGAGAAGCGTGAAGGCTGAAACTGTGTTTGGAAAATGCTCGCAATGAGACGGGCTCCAGGCCGTTGCGGCGGCACGAAAGGGAGAATGCAGTGCATCAGGAACTGGCCGGAAAAGTTGCGGTAATCACGGGCGGGGCCAGCGGCATCGGACGGGCGACGGTGGAACTCTTTGCCGCCCAGGGGGCGAAAGTGGTGATTGCCGACGTTGCCGACGCGGCGGGAGAGGCGCTGGCGACATCGCTGGGCGCATCGGCGCTCTACGTCCACACCGACGTCAGCGAGCCGGCTGCGATGCAGGCGCTGGTCGATGCGGCCGTGGCGCGCTTCGGCGGGCTGGACGTGATGTTCAACAACGCTGGCATCTCGACCAAGGCCTATCCGAGCTTCGTCGACGACGAACTCGACGACTTCGACCGCGTCATGCGGGTCAATGTGCTGGGCCCCATGCTGGGCACGCGCAACGCGGCGCGCATCATGAAGGCGCGCGGGACCGGCGGAGTGATCCTCAACAATGCCTCGATCGCGGGCACTTTGGCGGGCATCGGCATGATGACCTACCGCGCCTCCAAGGCGGCGCTGATCCAGTTCAGCAAGTCGTCCGCCATCGATCTCGCCCAGCATGGCATCCGGGTAAACTGCATGGTGCCGGGCCATGTGCGCACCGAACTGTCCTCGTTCGGTCAGGCGGGCGCCGATGCGGCGCTGGCAGCGCGGATCGAGGAGGGGGTCAATGCGGTCTATCTCTCCAACCAGCTTATCAAGCGGCGGGGAGAGCCGGACGACGTGGCGCAAGTCGCCCTGTTTCTCGCCAGCGAACGCTCGCGGCACATGACCGGTGCGGTCCTGCCGGTCGAGGGTGGGGTGACCGTGGGCGATCCGGTCAACCACCTGCAGGACATCCTTGCCGCGCGCGCTGCCGCGATGGATGTCGAGATCGTTTCAGGTTGAGAGGAACCGCTCGATTTCCCCCGCGATCTTCTCGGGGATTTCGAGGTTGAGCATATGGCCCGCGTCGACATGGTCGATGCGGGTCACCTGCGGGCCTATCGCCGCGATCACTTGCGCAATGAGGCGGAAGTCCTCGGTGTCGCGCTCTCCGGTTAGGAGCAGCGTCGGCATTGATAGGTTCGCGAGGCGGTCGATGTCGGGGAAGGCGGGGCGCTGGTCGTCCTGCACCCATTGGCGGCCGTGGTACGCTTCGATCGAGGCTTGCATGCCGCAGCCTGCCGGAGTTTCGCGCAAGCTATCGAACAGCGGGTGCTGCCACCACAAGTCGCGGGCCTGTGCGATGTCACCGGCGCGCGCTGCGCGGCCGATCGTTTTCCAGCGCTCGATCCAGTCGCTTGTCCATGACCAGCCTACCATCAGCGGACTGACGAGGATCAGTCGGCGCACCCGCTCGGGGTGGTCGAGCGCGAAATTGAGGGCGCTGGCGCCGCCCAGCGACATGCCGCACAAGTCTGCCTGCGGCATGTCGAGCGCGCTGAGCAGGGCGAGGAGATCGTCGGCATGGGAGAAAGGCGTGCCGGGTTCGCCCTGCGATTCTCCGAAGCCGCGCTGGTCGTAGGCGATGAGCGGGCGGTCCGCAGGAAGGGCGGCGATCAGCGGTTGCCAGTCGTGCCGGGAGCCGCCGAAACCGTGGACGAGGACCAGCGGTATGCCTGCTCCCTGTCGCCGGACACCGGAAAGCACGGCGCCGCCGGGTTCGAGAGTGAAGGGTTCGAATTCCATCCGGGCAGGCTAGCGCCGGTTCGGTGTAAGTGGAAGCATCGTCCCGGATCAAGTCCGGGACGATGCGATGTTCAGGCAGATCCCATGTAGCGCCCGCCGTTGGTGCTGATCGTCTGGCCGGTCATGTAGCTGGCCTCCTCGGAGGCGAGGAAGGCGGCGGCGGCCGCGATATCCGCGACCTGGCCCAGACGGCCGACCGGGAGCGAGGCGCCGTAGGCTTCCGCGTCGATGGGCGCGCTGCGCAGCATCGGGGTGTCGATCGAGCCCGGCGGGATCATGTTGGCGGTGATGCCGGTCTTGCCCAGTTCCAGCGCCAGCGCCTTGGTCAGGCCCAGCAGTCCGCCCTTGGAGGCGACATAGTGGCTCTGCGCGAACGAGCCCGACTGGGTCGAGGACGAGGTGATGTTGATGATACGGCCCCACTGGGCGGCGAGCATGTCGGGCACGATCTCGCGGGTGACCAGCCACGGGCCCTTGAGGTTGATGCGGATGACCTTGTCGAACTCGTCTTCCGGGATGTCCATGAAAGGCGTGAACGGGGCGATACCGGCATTGTTCACGAGGATCGTGATGGGCCCCAGTTTCGCGCGGGTCTCGTCCGCTGCAGCCTTGATCGCCGCCTTGTCGGAGCAATCGGCGACGATGGCCAGGGCCTTGCCGCCGGCCGCCTCGATCAGCTTCACGGTTTCGGCGGCGCCTTCGGGGTTGAGGTCCCAGACGGCGATGGCGGCCTTGTCTTCGGCCAGTCGCAGCGCGATGCCGCGGCCGATGCCGGAGCCCGCGCCGGTGATCACGGCTACCTTGCCGTCAAGCGAACGTGTCATGCGATTGTCTCTCCCGGATCGAAAATGCTGAACACCTGAACAGCATTCGGGTCGGGAGAGTCAAACCGCCTTGGCGATCAACGCTTACATCTGCTCCGCGAAGCTGCCGTAACGACCGCGGTGGAAAAGCATCGGGTCGTCCTCTCGCACGGTTTCCATGCGCAGCACTTCGCCCAGCACGAACCAGTGATCGCCTGCTTCGGTGACCGAATACATCTTGCATTCGATCGCCGCGATCGAATCGGTGATGACCGGCAGGTCGTGGTCCGAGATCACGTATTCCACGCCGACGAACTTCGCTTCACCCTTGGCGGTGACTGCGCGGCAGACGTGCTGCTGGTCGCTGCCCATGACGTTGACGCAGAAGCGGCCGGCCTTCTCGATCAGCGGCCATGAGGTCGACGACTTGTCGGGGAAGAAGCCGACCAGCGGCGGGTCGAGCGAGACCGAGGTGAAGCTGCCCACGACCATACCGGCGGGCTTGCCTTCGTCCAGCGCGGTGATCACGCAGACGCCGGTAGGGTAGCTGCCCAGAACCTTGCGGAATTCTGCCGGATCAATCGTCGTCACACTCACGCGGTTACACCTTCTTCTGTTTCGCAATGTCGAACCTTGATTGGCATATCCGCACAGGCACGCCATCGCGATATCGCCGGATACTAGTGCCCGTTAGCCATGTGCCGGGCAAGAGGGCACTGGTACTCTTGGTGAATGGCCGCCGGCGCGCGGTCATTGAGGCGGGCGCCGCAACTGGACGTTGCGTTTGCGGTCATTCCAGTTGATGTTTTTGCAATGATGGAAATTTAACCGCGCGCTTAAAAAACTTGCCTCTCCCTCGCCAAAGGTGCAGGGGACGAAGCTGTGACGAATGGCCTAACGCGATACGCGAATGGCCGTCCGGATGCCTGCTTACAGCGGGGCTGGTTCTGCCGGACACCTGCGCGCAATTAAGGGAAGATGCACTATGGCCACAGCTGAACTCATCGCCGAAAATCCCACTCAAAGCCCGGTCGCTGCCGAAGTGGCCGACATCGTTGCGCGTTCGCGCGCGGCCCAGGCGCAGATCGAGAACGCGACGCAGGAACAGGTCGACACCTGGATTCGCGGCATGGTCTACGCGGTCTGCAAGCCCGGCATGGATGAGGAAATTGCCCGTGAAACCGTCGCTGAAACCCAGCTCGGCAACTACGAGGGCAAGTTCAAGAAGATTTCGGTCAAGACTCGCGCCACCCTCTACGACATCATCGACGACAAGTCGGTGGGCTTGATCGAGGAGGATGCCGCGCGCAACATCGTCAAGCTGGCCAAGCCGGTGGGCGTGATCGGTGCGCTTTCGCCCTCGACCAACCCTGAGGCGACCCCGGTCATCAAGGCGATCAGCGCGGTCAAGGGCCGCAATTCGATCATCGTCTGCCCGCACCCGCGTGCCAAGCTGATTAACGCGAAGATCTGCAACCTGATGCGCGACGCGCTGGTGAAGATGGGCGCGCCTGCCGACCTCGTGATCCCGATCGAGGTTCCCTCGGTTGAGAAGACCAACGAAGTCATGAAGCAGTGCGACCGCATTCTCGCCACCGGCGGCACGCCGATGGTGAAGGCTGCCTATTCGTCGGGCACCCCGGCGCTTGGCGTGGGCGTGGGCAACGCGGTCATCACCGTCGACGACACCGCCGACCTTGATGACGCTGCCACCAAGATCCTGCTCTCGAAGACGCTCGACTATGCGGCTTCCTGCTCGTCGGACAACTCGGTGATTCTGCTCGATGCGATTTACGATGCCATGCTCGAAAAGCTCAAGGCCAAGGGCGGCTTCGTGATCGAGGGCGAGAACAAGACCAAGCTGCAGAACGCGATCTGGGAAGATGGCGAGCATATCAACGCCAAGGTCGTTGCCCAGTCGGCGCAGTTCATCGCCGACTATGCCGGTTTTGAAATCCCCGAAAACACTGCGTTCTTCATCGTGCCGGAAACCGGATACGGCCCGGACTACAAGTTCTCGGGTGAGAAAATGACCGTCACCATGGCGCTTTACCGTGCCAAGGACATCGAAGAGGCGATCCGCCTGACCAATTCGATTCAGGGTTATCAGGGGCAGGGCCACTCCTGCGGCATCTACTCGACCAGCGACGAGAACATCATGAAGCTGGCCTCAGGCACCAAGACCAGCCGCGTGATGGTGAACCAGCCGCAGTCGGCCTCGAACTCGGGCAACCTGTGGAACGGCATGCGCCAGACCTTCTCGCTGGGCTGCGGTTCGTGGGGCGGCAACGGCACCAACAACAACGTCACCTGGCGCGATCTCATCAACGAAACCTGGGTTTCGAAGCCTTTGGCGCAGCTCAAGGTGATCCCGTCGGACGACGAATTGTTCGGCAAGGACATCATCGAGCTGGTCGGCTGATCTTTTCGCGGCAACCGGATAAGGGCGCGGAGCGTTTCCTCGGCCTTTATCCGGCTACCGTGAAATGGAGACGACCGATGAACCGCACACTTCCTTTTGTCGCTGTAACCGCCGCGCTGGCCTTGTCTGCCTGCTCGAAGGAGCCGGCCGCACCTGCCACGCAGGCGGCTGCCGCGCAGACGGAGGAAGTGTTCCAGGAGGAACCGGTTTCGGCCAGCGAAGCGCCGGAACCCGCGGTCGGCACAGCGTCGGTGGACGAAATTCCGCAGGCCGCGCGGGGGCGCTGGGGCCTCGTCGCGGCAGACTGCACCAGCACCCGGGGCGATGCCAAGGGCCTGCTGGAAGTGTCGGCGGACCAGCTCAAGTTTTACGAATCGGTGGCTAAGCTGGGCACCATCAAGGAAGCGGGCGAGAGCCGCATCCGGGCCACGTTCTTGTATAGCGGCGAAGGGCAGAGCTGGACCCAGGACGTCGTCCTCGATGCACAGGGCGACGGCAAGACGCTGATCCGCCGCGACTACGGCAAGGACGCCATGCCCGGGCCGCTGAAATACACGCGCTGCACGTGATGCAATCACGGCAGGCACACACACAGGGGCAGAGATGACCGAACAATTTGGGCTGACCGAGGACCAGATCGCGATCCAGGAGACCGCGCAAAAGTTCACCGCCGACCGCATCACGCCATTCGCGGCCGAGTGGGACGAGAAGCATCACTATCCGGTCGACGTGTGGAAGGCTGCCGGCGAATTGGGCTTCGGCGGCATATATGTGTCCGAGGAGGGCGGCGGCATCGGCCTTGGCCGGCTCGACGCGGCGCTTATCATGGAAGCCATGTCTTACGGCTGCCCGGCCACCAGCGCCTATATTTCGATCCACAATATGGGCGCGTGGATGATCGATACCTTCGGCGACCAGCAGCTCAAGGATCGCTACCTCCCCGAACTGGTGACGATGGAGAAGATCGTCTCCTACTGCCTCACCGAGCCGGGTTCGGGATCGGACGCGGCGGCGCTCAAGACTTCGGCGCGGCTTGATGGTGATCACTACGTCCTTAACGGCACCAAGCAGTTCATCTCGGGCGGCGGCGTCAATGACGTCTACGTGGTGATGGCGCGCACCGGCGATCACAAGTCGCGCGGCATCTCATGCTTCGTGGTCGACAAGGATACGCCGGGCATGAGCTTCGGCGCGCCTGAGAAGAAGCTGGGGTGGAACAGCTCGCCCACCGCGCAGGTCGTGTTCGAGGACTGCCGCGTACCGGCCGTGAACCGCGTCGGCGCAGAGGGGGACGGCTTCAAGTTCGCGATGGCCGGCCTCGACGGCGGGCGCATCAACATCGGGGCCTGCTCGCTGGGCGGTGCGCAGCGCTGTCTCGACGAGGCGATCCAGTATTCCAAGGATCGCAAGCAGTTCGACCAGCCCATCGCCGATTTCCAGAACACCCAGTTCCGTCTCGCCGAAATGGCGACCGAACTGGAAGCTGCCCGCGCGCTGCTCTACATGGCCGCCGCGAAGGTCACTGCCGGGTCGGCGGACAAGACGCGCTTTGCCGCCATGGCCAAGTTGTTCGCGAGCGACACCGGCTCTTCGGTGGTTGACCGTGCGCTGCAGATCTTCGGCGGATACGGTTACCTCAAGGACTATCCGATCGAGCGCTTCTGGCGCGACCTGCGCGTGCACCGTATCCTCGAAGGCACCAACGAGGTTATGCGCATGATTATCGGCCGCGACCTGCTCAAGTAATCTAGGGGACTTCATGACCGACGAATTGCTGACCCGGCGCGAAGGCGTCGCCGGCGTCATCGCGCTGAACCGGCCCAAGGCCATCCATGCCCTCACGCAGGGCATGTGCGTGGCCATGAGTGAAGCTCTGACGGAGTGGCAGAACGATCCCGCCGTCAAGGCCATCACTATTGAGCACGCCGAAGGCCGCGGGTTCTGCTCGGGCGGCGACATCAATCTGCTGCGCCAGTCGGCGCTGACCGATGGGGGAGAGGCGGGCCGCCGTTTCTTCTTCGACGAGTACCGGCTGAACCACCAGTTGTTCACTTATGCCAAGCCGATCGTCGCATTCATGGACGGGATTACGATGGGCGGAGGCGTCGGCATTTCGCAGCCTGCGCAGTTCCGCGTTGCGACCGAGAATACCCGCTTCGCCATGCCCGAAACCGGCATCGGCCTGTTCCCGGACGTGGGCGGCGGCTGGTATCTTTCGCGTCTCGACGGGCGCGTGGGCCAGTTTATGGCGCTGACTGGCGCGCGCCTCGACGGGGCGGAATGCCTATGGGTCGGCCTTGCCACCCACTATCTTCCCGCCGAAGCACTGCCCGAAGCAAAGGCGCGCATCGCGGCCGGTGAAGACATCGGCGGTGTCCTCGCGGCGCTGGCGGTCACCCCGCCCGAGCCGAAGATTGCCGCCCATGCCGGTGCGATCCGCAAGCACTTCGCCTTCGATACGCTGGAGCAGGTCCTGGCTTCGCTTGAAAGCGAGGCCAATGAAGACGGGGGCGAGTGGGCCGCCAAGGAACTCGCCACCCTGCGCAGCAAAAGCCCGCAGGCCTGCAAGGTCTCGCTGCGTCAGCTCGAAACTTCGCTGGGCCTCGAAACTTTCGCGCAGAACATGACGATGGAATACCGCCTGGGTGGCCGCGTTCTCGTGCTGCCCGACTTTGCCGAGGGCGTGCGCGCGGTGATCGTCGACAAGGACCAGAACCCCCAATGGAACCCGGCCAGCCCCGAGGGCGTGACCGAAGAGATGCTGGACGCGATCTTCGCGCCCCTTGCCCCTGAAGAGGAATGGAAGCCGCTATGAGCACCTACGAAACGATCCTGGTTGAGCAGCAGGGTGGCGTCACCCTCATCACGCTGAACCGCCCGCAGGCGCTCAACGCGTTGAATTCCAAGGTCCTGGCTGAGCTGATCGACGCTTTCGCCGCCTTCGAGGCCGACAAGTCGCAGGGCTGCGCGGTCCTTACCGGCTCTGGCGAAAAGGCCTTTGCGGCTGGCGCCGATATCAAGGAAATGGCCGACAAGCCGAGCGCGCAGTTCTATTCCGAGGACTTCTTCGCGGGTTGGACCAGCCAGATCGTGAAGACCACCCGCAAGCCCTGGATCGCTGCCGTCAACGGCTTTGCGCTGGGCGGCGGCTGCGAACTGGCGATGATGGCGGACTTCATCATCGCGTCGGAAAACGCCAGGTTCGGCCAGCCCGAAATCAAGCTGGGCGTTGCGCCCGGCATGGGCGGCTCGCAGCGCCTGACCCGCGCCGTGGGTAAGTCCAAGGCGATGGATATGTGCCTTACCGGGCGCATGATGGACGCCGCCGAAGCAGAGCGTTCGGGCCTTGTCAGCCAGGTCGTGCCGTTAGCTTCGCTGCTTGAAACGGCGCTGAAGTCGGCTGCTGCCATCGCTGCGATGCCGCCGCTGGCCGCGACGATGAACAAGGAAATGGTCAACCTCGCTTTCGAGACAACGCTGGACACCGGCCTCGTGCTGGAGCGCCGCATGTTCCAGGTCCTCACCGCTACGGAGGACAAGGTCGAAGGCATGACCGCCTTCGTCGAAAAGCGCCCCGGCGTCTGGAAGGGAAAGTAATCTCATGAAGATCGCATTCATCGGGCTTGGCAACATGGGCGGCGGCATGGCCGCAAATCTCGTCAAGGCGGGGCACGAGGTCCAGGCCTTCGACCTTTCGGCCGACGCGCTGGCCAAGGCGGCCGAGAACGGCTGTGCCACTTTCACCGCCGTCCCCGATGCTGTCGCGGGCGTGGATGCGGTCGTCACGATGCTGCCCAATGGCGGCATCGTGAAGGCGGTCTACACCGCCGACGTGATCGGGAAGGCCCCGGCCGGCGCACTGTTCCTCGATTGCTCGACGATCGACCTTGCCACCGCGCGCGAGGTTGCCGAACTGGCCGTCGCAGCAGGTTACGAGATGGTCGACGCCCCGGTTTCGGGCGGCATTGCGGCGGCTAACGGAGGCACGCTCACCTTCATGGTCGGCGGCGAAGATGCCGCATTCGAGAAGGCCAAGGCTGTCCTCGATCCGATGGCCAAGGCGGTCATTCATGCCGGTGAAATCGGTGCGGGCCAAGTCGCCAAGATGTGCAACAACATGCTGCTGGCGGTCCACATGATCGGCACCTGCGAAGCACTGGCGCTGGCCGAGAAGGCGGGTCTCGATCCGCAGAAGTTCTACGAGATCAGCTCGAAGTCGACCGGCTACTGCTGGTCGCTCAACGACTACACCCCGGCTCCGGGCGTGGGCGCGGCGAGCCCGGCAGACAACGACTATGTGGGCGGCTTTGCCTCGGCGCTGATGCTGAAGGACCTGCGTCTTGCGATGGCGGGGGCCGGCACGGCCGGCGCCACGGTGCCGCTGGGCGAGCACGCGACGAAGATCTACGAAGCCTTCGTTGAAGCCGGAAATGGCGGCAAGGACTTCGGTGCGATTTTCACTACGCTCTGAGGTCTAATTCCTCCCCGAGTTTGCTCGGGGAGGAGCTTTCGGCTTCGCGCCGTTCCCGCTCGAAAGTGGGCAATTTCATACCTTTGGTGCGGCTGGTCAGGTGATACCGCCGGCATAGCCCGCAGCGATAGGGACGCAGCGGGAAGGGCGCCCTAGCGGCAACTTCCAACGCGGCTTCCTCGCTATCGTAGCGCGCCTTGCGCTGGCAGATGCCGGGACGGGTGCGCATTTCAGCCGAGCAGCTTGGGCCCCAGCAGCATCAGGATCTTCACGTCGATGGCGTAACCTTCGGCGCGCCAGTCCTCCACCGCCTGCTCGATTCCGGCCAGGGGGACACGGTGGACGATGATGTCTTCGCTGTCCACACCGCCACCTGCACCCACTTTCGTCAGGCTCTGCGCGCGGAACAGGGTGAAGCTTTCGCTGACCATGCCGGGTGAGGAAAAGAACTCGCCCACCTTTTCCATGGCTGCGGCGTGGTAGCCGGTCTCTTCCTCCAGTTCGCGGGCGGCGGCGATGGCGGCGTCTTCGTCGGCGTTGTCGTCATGATCGCCGACGAGGCCGGCCGGGAGTTCGATACAGCGCTTGCCCAGCGGCACGCGGAACTGGTCGACAAGGATCACGTTGTCTTCCGCGTCGACGGCCAGGATTACGGCTGCGCGGATGCCGCGTGCGCGGCTCACGTATTCCCAGCGGCCCTGACGCTTGGTTGTGATGAAGCGGCCTTCCCACATCGTTTCCACGGGCCGTTCGGCGTCGTGATGGTCGGAAGGCGCGTGGATTTGCGAGGTCATACTTCGATAAGCCTGTCGGGTAATTCGTTAACGTCGCCATCGATGCGGGGGACGTGAATGGCAAGCACGGGGGCGACTTTGCGGATGGCCGCGACCATGGCGTCGGCGGTGCGGCCTTCGCGCAGTTCGCCGAGCATCGCGTGCATTGCCTCGGCCCAGACGCCGGGTTCGACTTTGCTGGCGATGGCGATGTCGGCGACGATCTCGGCGCGGTGTTCGCGCATCGAGAGGTAGATAAGGATGCCGGTACGGCCCGCAGTGCGCTGCTCCGCACCGATGCGAAAGGCGCGCAAGGCCCGGTCATGAACGCGCATGGTGCGGATCGGCGCAGGGATCAGCCAGAACTTGAGCGGCTGCCACAGTTGCAGCAACATCATCGCGGTGAACTTGATGGTCGCCACGCCCAGCGCCAGCGAGAGGATCATGCGCGGCGTCCACTCATGGCCCCAGTCGGCGATGAGCCTGTCGTAGAGGCCCATGTAAAATTCAGGCGCGATGGCCAGCGTGCCGAGCGCCAGGAATGCGACCAGCGCGGACCATGCCAGCGCCACGTCGGTATAGCCGTCAGAGCGATCGGCGAGGATCGTGACGATCTCGCCAGAGCTGAGCAGTTCGGCTTCGGCCACGGCGGAGCTGATGCGGTCGTGGTCCTCGTCGGACAGGTATTTGGGACGTGCCATGATCTACCAGCTCCCGCTCGAACCGCCGCCGCCGAAATCGCCACCGCCGCCGCCAAATCCACCGCCGCCCCAGTCGCTGCCGCCACC
>NZ_CACSJO010000039.1 GCF_902706195.1 Novosphingobium sp. 18050
CCCTCGCGGCGGCGGCGGGCGTGGGTTCTCGGGCGGAAGCGACAACGGCGCGCGGCTGCTGGCCTCGGTCTATCACACCTGGATTTTGCGGCAGGACGTGCAACTGACCGAGGGCAGCGAGACCATCGATCTGCTCCACGGCGGCACGATCAGCGGCAGCAGCACCCCGCAGCACAAGGTTACGGCGACCCTGGGCGTGACCGACAACGGCCTCGGCGCAAGGCTGGAAGGCAACTGGCAGGCCGCGACCACTGTTTCGGGAGACGGCATGTCCTCGGCGACCGGCGACCTGCACTTCGGCGCGCTCGCTACGCTCGACCTCAGGATATTCGCCAACCTCCAGAACCGCTTTCGCGGGAAGGCCTGGGCGCGCGGAACGCGTATCACCCTGTCGGCGGAAAACCTGTTCGATAGCCGCCAGCGTGTGACTGACGCCACGGGCGCCACGCCCTATGCCTACCAGCGGGACTATCTCGACCCATTGGGCCGCACGCTGTTGCTGTCGGTGCGCCGCATCTTCTGACGCGCGCGCACCTATCGGTTCACTTGACCGAGAAGCTGTAGCTGCCCTCGATGCGTTGGGTATCGGCGGTGACCGCGTGCCATTTCACGTCATAAGTGCCGGCAGGCAGGGCGCGGGGCAAGCTGACGGTCATCGCCTTGCCCCCGCCGGCCAGCGCGGTCTTGAAGCCGGAGACTTTCATCGGTGCGTGGTTGGCCATGCCCGGCATACCGGTCATCACGATCTCCACGCCCGACATTTTCTCGACCACGGTTTCGGAGAAATTGAGCGACAGCGTGCGCACGTTCGATGCCTTGGTATCGGCGGCCGGGGTGGCGCTGACCAGCTTTGCGTGGGCGAAGGCCGGACCGGCGGCGAAAACCGCGGCGGCGGCAAGTGCGAAAGCGGCAATCGAGGTGAAGCGGCGCATGGGTGATCCTTTGCGGTTTCGCGTTGCGTACGGATCCAATACGCGCGCTGTCGGTGCGCCCCTCATCGCTATGAGTGATTTTTGTGCGGGCTGCGTATAGGTGGGGAGTGGAGGTAACGAAGATGCGCGATATCGACGAACTGCTGGCGAACCTGCGCAACGATGGCGGTGACCCGCGGCTGGCGGGCATGGACGCAGCCGTGCTGGCAGGCGTGGGCCAGCGGCGCGCGCAAGGCGCGGCGCGGCGCACACTGGTGCTGACCAGCGTGATGGCGCTGGGCATTGGCTTCGTCGCCAGCTTCTCCGCGCCGCAAAGCGCGCGGGCGGTGCCGTCCTTCGCGCTCAACGCGGTGCCTTCCAGCGCGCCGTCCAGCCTGCTGATGGGCAGGCCCTGAAGCGGTGGCGCGTCCTTCGTACCTCATCGTCATCTTCGCGTTTCTGGCCGCGATCGCCGGCGTCTTCATCGGCCGCCTGCTGTTCACGCCCGAGCCGCCGATCGAGAACCGCTTCCACACACTGATCCATCATGAGCTGAAACTGGACGCCGCCCAGACGGCGCGGATCGAGGCGCTGGAACATAGTTTTGCTGCGCGCCAAACCGGCTACGAGCAGGAGATGCGCGACGACAACCGCCGGCTAGCCGATGCGATTCAGGCGGAGAAGGGGTACGGCCCGCATGTTGCCGATGCGGTGGATCGTTCGCACCACGCCATGGGCATGCTGCAGAAGGAAACGCTGCAGCATCTGTTCGCGATGCGCGCTGTGCTGCGTCCCGATCAGGCACAGCGTTTCGACAAGGCGATGGTGGATGCGCTGACCGCACCGCAGCAGTGAGTGTTTCGCTGCCCGAAGCCGCAGTCCATGCCGCAGACGACGACGGCGCGTTGGCGGCGCTTGCGTTGTCCGGCCGTGAGGATGCTTTCCGGGCGCTGATGGCGCGCCACCGCGAGGCTGTGTACATGCTGGTGCGCGCGCAAATGGACGATGGCGATGCTGCGCTGGACGTGACGCAGGAAAGTTTCATCGCCGCTTTCGCGCACCTGGACCGCTACGATCCGGCGCGCCCGTTCCGTTTCTGGATCATGCGCATTGCCATCAACAAGGCGCGCGACTGGCGGCGGCGGCGCAAAGTGCGCAGTTTCTTCTCCCGCGCCCGCCCGATAGAGGAGGGGTTGCAGGTGTCCGACACCGCGCCGGGGCAGGAGCAGCAGGCTGCCGCCCGCGAGGAACTGGCCCGCACGCGCCGCGCCATCACTGCCCTGCCGGAGAACCTGCGCTCGGTTCTGTTGCTGCGCACCATCGAGGGCATGAGCCAGACCGATGTGGCCGTTTTGCTCGGACTCAGCGAAAAGGCGGTAGAGACGCGCCTTTACCGCGCGCGCCTGAAATTGACCGAGAGTTTGAGGGTATAGTGCCTCGCGCGCGTATGCCGATGTGACGACGGATAAAAACGAAGGACGATCCCCGAATGCTACCATCCAAACTCGACCGCCGGACGATCATGCGCGGCGCGGCGGGACTGGGCGTGACGGCAGCACTGGGCGGGATGTTTCCCGGCTGGGCGATGGCGGGAACGGTCGGCGCGGCGCAGGGCGCGGTGCTTTCGGGTGAGCGTATCCGCCTTGATATCGGTCATGCCCACGTGGCCATGGGCGGGCGTGAAGGCCATGCGGTGACGGCCAATGGTACGATGCCGGGGCCGCTGATCCGCCTGAAGGAAGGCCAGAACGTGCGCCTCTCCGTTGCCAACGGGCTGCGTGAGGACACCTCGATCCACTGGCACGGGCTGATCGTGCCGTTCCAGTTCGACGGCGTGCCGGGGATCAGCTTTCCGGGGATCAGGCCCGGCCAGGTCTTCGACTACGAATTCCCCATCCGCCAGGCCGGCACCTACTGGTATCACAGCCATAGCAATATGCAGGAGGCGATGGGCCTGTTCGGCCCTATCGTTATCGATCCCGCAGGGGACGAAACGGCGCCTTACGAGCGCGAACATGTAATCGTGCTGTCGGACTGGAGCAGCGTCCACCCGCACATGCAGCTGCGCCGTTTGAAGCAGCGGGGCGGCTACTACAACCGCCAGAAGCAGACGCTGAAAAGCCTTCTGGCGGGCCGCGACCAGCCCCTTGCGGAGCGGATGGACTGGGGCAGGATGCGGATGGACCCCACCGACATTTCCGATGTCACCGGCTCCACTTACGATTTCCTCATCAACGGCCATGACACCGCCGGCAACTGGACCGGCCTGTTCGCACCGGGTGAGCGGGTGCGGCTGCGCATCATCAATGCCTCGTCGATGACCAACTTCAACTTCCGCCTGCCGGGCCTCGCCATGACAGTGGTGGCGGCGGACGGGCAGGACGTGGAGCCGGTGGAAACCGACGAGTTCCAGATCGGCATCGCCGAAACATACGACGTCATCGTCCGCACCGAAAAAGCGGAAGCCATTGCAATCATCGCCGAGGCCATCGACCGTTCGGGCCTGTGCCGCGCCACGCTGGCGCCGCAGATCGGCATGGTTGCCCGGGCCGTGCCGCTACGCCAGCGCCCGCTGCTGGGGATGAAAGACATGGGCATGGACATGTCCGGTATGGACATGGCGAGCGGCACGCTGGACCTCAGCGCTGCGGTCGACGCCCATCCGGCAGGCGGCCACGGCGCGATGAAGATGCGGGACAAATCGCTGGCACCGCCAAGTGTCAGGATGGGGCCGGGCGTGGCGACGATCTCCGCCGCCCCCGCCGACCGGCTGGGTGACCGGCCCACCGGGCTTGAAGGGGTTGATCACCGCGTGCTGACTTATGCGGACTTGCGCGCCCTCGTCCCCGCCGCCGACCGGCGCGCGCCGGGCCGTGAACTGGAAGTTCACCTTACCGCCAACATGGAGCGCTACATGTGGTCGTTCGATGGCGTGAAGCTGAGCGAGAACCCCGATCCGCTGGCGTTCCGTCTGGGCGAGCGCGTGCGCGTCACGCTGGTCAACGACACGATGATGCCGCACCCGATCCACCTGCACGGCCATTTCTTCGAGCTGGTCAACGGGGCAGAGGACAGGCAACCGCGCAAGCACACCGTCAACGTGCTGCCGGGCGGGAAGGCCAGTTTCGACCTGACCGCCGATGCGCCGGGGGATTGGGCCTTCCACTGCCACATGCTGCTGCACATGCATTCGGGAATGTTCCGGGTCGTGACGGTGCGTGCCGGGGAGGACGCGGCATGAAGCGCGCCTTGTCGATCGCCCTGCCGCTGGCGCTGGCTGCCACCGGGGCGCAGGCGCAGGACCATGCGGGCCACGTCATGCCCGGGGCTACGCCGGCTGTCGAGGACGCTCCGTCCGCGCCTGCGCCTGCTGTCCCGGCAGACCACGCCGCCGATGCCTATTACGACCCGGCGCAGATGGCGCAGGCGCGCAAAATGCTGGCCTATGAAGGCGGCGGCATGCCCAATTCGATGCTGATGATCGATCGTCTGGAATGGCGGCCAGGTAAGGGCGGCGATGGCTACAACTGGGAAATTGAAGGCTGGACCGGCGGGGACATCGACCGGCTTGCCATCAAATCCAAGGGGGAGGGCGATTTCACCGGCAAGGCCGAGAAGATCGAGTTGCAGGCGGGCTGGTTCCACGCGCTGGACCCTTGGTTCAACTTGCGCGTCGGCGTGCGGCAGGACCTCCAGCCGGAGCCGAGGCGGACCCATGCCGTTCTCGCTGTTGAGGGCCTTGCACCGTACTGGTTCGAAACCGAGGGCGAGCTGTTCCTGTCGCAGAAAGGCGAAGTGACGGCGCGCGGCGAGGTGAGCTACGACCAGCTCATTACCCAGCGGATTGTGCTGCAGCCGCGCGCGGAAGTGAACCTTTCGGCGCAGGATATGCCGGGGTTGGAGACGGGCTCCGGCCTTACTTCGCTGGAATTGGGGCTGCGCCTGCGCTACGAATTGGTGCGCGAGTTCGCCCCGTATGTCGGCGTGAACTGGGAACGCAAGCTGGGCAAGACCGCCCGTTATGCCCGAGCCGAGGGTGACAGCCCGGGCGGTCTGCATTTCGTGACGGGTGTGCGGTTCTGGTTCTGATGCAGCTGCGTCAGATTGGCAGCAGCTTTTCCGCCAGAGCTACGTGCAGCCTCAGCCCGATTGCCAGCACGTCGTCGTTGAAGTCGTAACCGGGATTGTGCAGCGCGGGAGAGGCCGGTCCGCGTGCCTGGCCCAGCCAGATATAGGCGCCCTTGCAGACCTGCAGCATGAAGGAAAAGTCCTCCGAGGTGAGCGCCGGCTCAGGGGCGAGCAGGGCGGTGCCCACGGTGGCGGCAATCTGCAGCGTTTCGGCGGCTGCTTCTCCATCGTTGATAGTGGCGGGGTAATAGTGTTCGTAATCGACATGCGCCGACACGCCGAACGACAGGGCAACACCCTGCGCCATGTCGCGCAGGCGCGCTTCGATCAGGTCCTGCACAGCCGGATCGAACGTGCGCACGGTGCCGACAATGCTGACGCGTGCGGGGATCACGTTATGCGCTTCGCCCCCGTGCAACTGGGTGACGGAAAGAACCGCCGAATCCGCCGCCGCAATCGCGCGCGAGACGATCGTGTTGAGCTGGCCGACCAGTGCCGATGCTGCAAGCAGTGCGTCTGGCGTGCTATGGGGCAGTGCAGCATGGCCGCCTTTGCCGGTCAGCACGATCTCGAACCTGTCTGCCGCGCCCATGATCGGGCCGGGGCGGGTGGCGATGGTTCCAGCGGGGAGGTCGGGCCAGTTGTGGAGCGCGAATACGCGGTCGCAGGGGAAACGCTCGAACAGGCCTTCCTCCACCATGACACGGGCACCGCCGAGGCCTTCTTCCGCGGGCTGGAAGAAGAAGTTCACGGTGCCGTCGAAATTGCGTGTGCGGGCCAGATGCTGCGCAGCACCGAGCAGCATGGCAAGGTGCCCGTCATGACCGCAGCCGTGGAACACGCCGTCGGTGCGGCTGGCGTAGGGCAGGTTGGTCTGTTCCTGGATCGACAGTGCATCCATGTCGGCGCGCAGGCCGATGCTGCGCGCCGAATTGCCGTTGCGCAGCACGCCGACGACACCCGTTTTACCGATGCCTTCATGCACTTCCAACCCGATCTCGCGCAGCTTGCCGGCGATGATCGAGGCGGTGCGGCGCTCTTCGAAACCGAGTTCGGGGTGCGCGTGGATGTCGCGGCGGAAAGCCACGAGCGGGGAGAGTAGGTCATCGATCGCGGCGTTCATGGGACGCTCCTCAGTGCTGCTCGCCGAACAGCTTTCATATCGGGTCGTGGTGCTTGATGAAGGGTGGCTTTGGTGAACATGGTCAACATCTTGTCCCGCTTGTCGTCGAGTAGGCCGCCCAGGGTGTCACCGATGCAGTCGAGTATCATATCCATCCCATCATCCGTGCAACACAGCTTCGGTGCAAGCCCCTGTGACGTTGTCGGTGAAGGCATTGAAAATAGCGCCATTCCCGTGACCGCGCTTGAACAGGCGGTCGGTGAGGCCCAGCGCGGGGTCGGTTCCTGAACACCTAGGGGAGTATCGGCAACGCCGTCGCAAAAACCTCCGCGAGATAGTCGATCATCACGCGGACCTTGGCAGGTGGACGCCGGTCGGGCGGGTACAGCACATGGATCCCGCCAAGATCGACTACCGGCTTGTCCAACGCAAGCGCGACCAGGTCTCCCCGCTGGATCGCCTTGCCGACGATGAAATCCGGCTGATACAGGATGCCCTGCCCGCCCAGTGCTGCAGCCAGCAGCGCATCGCCATTGTTTGCGATGAGATCGCCGCTGATTGGTACGCGGATGTCGCCGCGCGGTCCAAAAGCCCATTGCTTGGCGTCCTGCATCGCCGAGAGAGTGTAGCTGAGACAGTTGTGCTGGATCAGTTCAGCGACCTGGCGTGGCACGCCACGGCGGTCTAGATAGGCGGGGGCGGCGCAGACATGCATCGCGCTGTCGCCGAGGCGACGGGCGTGGAGCGGGCTGTCGGCCAGCCAACCGATGCGGATGGCCAGATCCCAGCTCCCGGCAATGAGGTCCAGTTGCGCGTCGCTGAGACCCAGTTCGACCTTCATTTCCGGGTGACGGCGGCTGAATTCGGGGATCAGCGGCGCGACGAATCTGCTACCGAATGAAAGTGGCACATTCATGCGCAACAGCCCGCTCGCCTTGATGCGCTGCGAGGCCGCTGCCGCCTCCGCTTCGTCGATTTCCGGCAGAATGCGCTGGCAGGCCTCAAGATAGCTGCTCCCCGCTTCGGTCAGGCTGAGTTGACGGGTGGTGCGGTGGAACAGCTTGACGCCCAGCCGCGCCTCGAGCGCGTTGACATGTTTCACCGCCATAGCTGGCGACATGCCGAGGTGACGGGCTGCGGCGGACAAGCTGCCATCGGCGGCGGCACAGACGAATACCCGCATGCTGATGATACGATCCACGGTTGAATTTCCTACTACTGGTATCAAGTCTTGGTGATTTTACCCCAGTTCTACCATTTTCGGATATGACCTAATATCTTCGTCATGGATTTGACGAAGGAAAATATCGTGAACGCCGATGCCCCTAAGACCGCCAAAGGTCATGCGCGTATGCCCACATTCTTCATTCCGCACGGGGCCGGGCCGTGCTTTTTCATGGACTGGAGCCCGGCTCACACCTGGAATAACATGGCCTCCTTCCTGAAGGGCATCGCCGCGACGCTCCCCGAGCAGCCCCGCGCGATCATTCTGGTTTCGGCACACTGGCTGGAGTCGGAGTTCAGCGTTACCGGCCATGCCCGACCCCATTTGATCTATGACTATTCCGGATTTCCGCGGCATACCTATGAGCTGACCTATCCCGCCCCGGGCGAACCGGCGCTGGCGCACAGGCTTGCGCAACTGATCGAAGCACACGGGATGGATGGGCGCGTGGATGCGCAGCGCGGTTTCGACCATGGCATGTTTATTCCGCTGAAGCTGATGTTTCCGGGCGCAGATATTCCGGTGATCCAGTTGTCGCTGCGGCGCGACTTCGATCCCGGCGCACATCTGGAACTGGGCCATGCTCTGGCTGCGTTGCGCGACGAAGGCGTTCTGATCGTTGGTAGCGGCATGAGCTTCCACAATATGCGCGGCTATGGCGATCCCCGCTTCACGCCGGTCTCGGCCGAGTTCGACGAGTGGCTGATCAATGCGGTGGAAAGCCAGCCAACGCAGCGCGATACCCTGTTGCGGGATTGGGAACAGGCACCCCATGCGCGCCTATGTCATCCTGCGGGCGCTGAGGAGCATCTGATTCCGCTGCTCGTGGCCGCCGGCGCGGGTGGGGAGTCTGCGGGCCGCAAGGTCTATTCCGAGCGCGTCATGGAAACCATGATTTCGGCGTTTCGGTTCGGCTGAGCCGCCGCGCTGTTCAGGAGAAACTCCACGATTATCGATCTTTCACAAAAGCCTGCCATCGTCACTGGCGAAATCCGGCGCACGGGTGGTCAATACCGGGCGTGAGCAGGATCGCGTCGAGGTGGCGTTGGTGGCTGCGGGAAGCGACCGACCGCGACGATGCGTCCGGCCGCGCTGCGTGTTTCTTATCGCTCCAGAGCTTCTGAAAGGCATCCTGGGGCCCGCTGCCATACGGGTCACGCCGCATTGATTTCATCTCGCCTGGGCATATATGTCTGCCGCCGCTAGCTCGGGCCGCCTCTGGTCACGCAACCTGGATGGACGACGCATGGCACATACGATGGTTCGCAAGGATGAGGAGCAGCGGTTAACGGCATTGCGCCGGCTGGAAATCCTCGACACCGAACCTGAAGATGCATTCGAAAATATCGTTTCGCTGGTGCGAACCGTTCTGGGTGTGCCGATTGCCGCCGTCTCTCTCATCGATGAAGACAGGCAATGGTTCAAGGCCCGCGCTGGGCTTGATGTATCGCAGACCCCACGAGATATATCGTTCTGTTCACATGCTATCGAGGGGAGCGAGCCGTTTGTCGTCACAGATGCCCTTCTAGATCGCCGTTTCGTCGACAATTTGCTCGTCACTGGCGACCCGGGTATCCGAAGCTATGCCGGCATCCCGTTGCGCACTGCGGACGGGTATAACGTGGGCGCCTTGTGCGCTATCGATCGCAAGCCGCGCGAGTTCACCGCCGAAGAACTGGCGATGCTCGCCAAATTCGCGAAGATCGTTGAAAATGAGTTCGCCCTTCGCCAGCGGGCAGAACGTGATCCCCTCACCGGAGCATTGACGCGCGGGGCCTTTACCGAACGCGCTCAGCAGGAAGTCATGCGCTACAGGCGCTATGGACGGCCGTGTAGTCTCGTGCTGGCTGATCTCGATCATTTTAAGCTGGTCAATGACACGTACGGCCATCCGGCGGGTGATACAGTGCTTCGCGAAACCGCCAACCGGGTATCGCTGGCAAAGCGCCCGATCGATACGCTTGGACGGCTGGGCGGCGAGGAGTTCGCTCTTCTTCTGCCGGAAACGGATGCCCCGTTCGCGCTTGCGGCAGTAGAACGGTTTCGTCTCTCGCTGGCCGGCCATCAGATTGAGCTACCGTATGGAAAACGGTTCAATGTCACTGCCAGTTTCGGGATATCCGAGTTGAGCGCGGGAATCGATACGGTTGATCGCTGGATGGAGTTGGCGGACCGGGCATTGTACGCTGCAAAAAGGGCCGGCCGTAATTGCTCCAGGGTAGCAGAGGGTTGATGAGCGCCTACCAAGTCGGGGCAATCGCTACTCCCTTTCGCCGCTGACGCGCGGTTCCCCGTCGCAGTGCTGACGTCCTGCTCTGCGCTGCTGCTTATCCCCTATGCGAAGAACCGCTGATCCACAGTTCCACCCGCAAGCCTGGTGCGTTGTCTGCCAGCCGGATATCCCCGTCGTGAAGCCGTGCGGCGGCTTCGACCAGCGAGAGCCCCAAGCCTGAGCCGGCGAGATGGCGAGACGGATCGAGCCTGCCGAAGCGCCTTAGCGCCTCGGCGCGGTGTTCGGGGGGGATGCCGGGGCCGTCGTCGGCTACGGTCAGGACCAGCTGACTGCCTTCTTCCCGCGCGTAAAGGGAAATGCGGCTGCCACCTTCTGCATACTTGACCGCATTCTCGATCAGGTTGCCCAGTGCCTGGCTGATGAATTCTCGGTGCAGGGTGGCGTGGAGGTTTGGCGGTGAACTGGCCCCCAGCGCGAAGCCGCTGTCTTCGGCGAGTGGGCCATAGATCTCCACGAGGTCTTCCAGCAGCATGGCCACTTCGATCTCGCTGAAACGCTCGCGGCCGATGCCGGCTTCGGCGCGGCTGATCTGCAGTGCGGTGGAGAGCATCCTGAGCAGCGTGTCCGCTTCCTGCGCCACCCGTTCGAGTGCGCCGAGGGCGTTGTCGTCCTCCGTTTCGGCGGCGGCGCGCTCTATCAGCACTTTCATCCGCGTCACCGGCGAGCGCAGGTCGTGTGCCAGCCCGTCGGTTATCATGCGCAGTTGCGAGATCAGCCCCTCGATCCGCTCCAGCATGGCGTTGATCGAGAGGCCGAGCCGATCGAAGGCATCGCCGCTGCCGCTCACGGGCACGCGCGCGGCCAGTGCGCCGCCGCCCACGGCGCTGGCGGTCTGCGTGATCGCCTCGATCCGGCTCGACAGTACCCGGCCGATGACCAGCGCGCCCAGCAGGGTCAGCGCCAGCCCTGCGACGAGTGCGCCCAGCACGGCCTCCTCGTTCACGCGGACCAGTCGCAGGCTCGATTCGATGACGTGGCCCGCCAGCAGGCGCTTGCCATCCGGCAGGCGGACGGCGGTGACGCCCATGCGCTCAGGCCGTTCGCTGCCGGCACGGTAGAGGTCGATGGTGAGCCAGCGGGTGCCGGGAGGGATTACCGTGGGCCATGCATCGAGGTTGCCGGCGATCGGCGTGCCGTCGGGCGCGGCGTAGAGGATGACGGCAACGGCGCCGTGGGTAATTTCGAGGCGCGCACGGATCAGGCGGCGCAGGCCTTCGTCGCCCGATCCGCGCCAGGCAGCGGTCAATTCGTCGCGCAATTCGCCCACGGCCTCGCGCTGTTCGGCCGCGAGCGCGCGCTGGCTTGCTTCCTGGACAAACACCAGGACCCCGCCGGTCACGAGGAATTGCAGCACGAATGCCAGCAGGACGAAGCGCGCCGTCGTCGAGCGAAAGAGTGCCGTGCCCAGCATCATCCGGCCTTCAAGGGGCTCAGGCCGAAATGCCCAGACGGTAACCGGCGCCGCGCACCGTGTGCAGCAACGGTCGGTCGGAGCCGTCGTCGAGCTTGCGGCGCAGGCGGCTGACGTGCACATCAATGACATTGGTGCCGGGATCGAAATGATAGTCCCACACGCCTTCCAGCAGCATCGTGCGCGTCACCACCTGTTCGGCATGGCGAAGCAGGTATTCGAGCAGGCGAAATTCGCGTGGCTGCAATTCGATCGGCCGGCTGCCGCGGCGGACTTTGCGTGAAAGCAGGTCCATCTCGAGATCGTCGCAGGAAAAGCTGGTGACGACCGGCGCCCCGGCCCCGCGCTTGCGCAGTAGCAGGCGAACGCGGGCGAGCAGTTCGGCGAAGGCAAAAGGCTTGGTCAGATAATCGTCGGACCCTGCGGTGAGCCCGGTCACGCGGTCATCGGGGGTGCCAAGCGCGCTCAGGATGATCACGGGTGTCTCTATGCCGGCGGCACGCAGCGCTGCCAGCACGGCCATGCCGTCCATCTTGGGGAGCATGCGGTCCAGCACGATGGCGTCATAGGCGCCATCGGTAGCCAGGAACAGGCCGTCGCGTCCGTTGTCGGCGCGGTCGACGGTGAAGCCTTCCTCGCCCATGCCCTTGGCTATGAAGGACGCAGTGTCATCGTCATCCTCGATCACGAGCAACTTGTGGCTCATCGTCACGCTCCCTTCCGGCCGAGCAGTATGGTGCGCGGCCGACCCTGATGCGACACTGACAGCCGCACGACGGTGCCTTGTTGCAGATAACGGGCGGCCTGATCCAGCGTGAAGATGGGCCGGCCGTTCATATCCAGCACAGTGTCCCCGACGGTGATGCCTTTAAGCTCGGCTTCACTGCCTGAACGGATGCTGGTGACGACCAGTCGGTCCGGCTCCCAAGGCGCGGATTCGATGGTCATTCCGGGCAACAGCGGGCGCGCTTCGAACCTGCCGGCAAACGAGGCGAACCACGTGCGCCCGGTGTGGGAAACCGAAAACAGCATCGTCGCGGCGGGGACGAGCAGCAGCAGCAGCGGGGCCAGACGTACAAGCCGGCGCTGCATCGGGGAGGGGCCGGCATACTCGTCGCGCATCGCTTTATCCATCGCGAGAGCGGCTGTGGAGGCCCGCTTCGGTGCCTCCACAGCAGGGGCGGGATCAACTGGGCTGGCTGGTCTTCTTGACGGTCGTTTTCGTCATGGGCTTCGTCGCGTGGTGGGCCTTGTGGTGGGCGGTTTTTTTCATGTGATGGCTTTGGGCCGCCGGGGCCTTGGTCGGCGTTGCGGCATTGGCGGTGGTGGCACCGGCCAGAGCGAGGCCGGCGAGGAGCAGGAGCGACTTCTTATGCATGACTTCGGTTCCTTTTCTCTTGCGGATCTGGCGGCGGCGGAGGTCGGCACCCGCTGATCGCAGTTACGAAATTCGCCCGATTTGCGTTCCAATGCAATTTACGGTTTCGTCATGTTCCGGCCATCCGGCGCTTTGAGCTTGGCGATAAAACATTGAGATACAAAACATTATTGAGCCCCATCTTGCTGCCCGAACATGAAGGATCGGTCATGGGGCGGGGATTTCGGAATATGGCGTGGAATTCATCCAGCCGTCACGCCGCCGGAAGATGGCCGTGGTTATTGCCTGTGTCTTCGCCGCGAAGTCGGAAAGGATACGGCCATGCGTGCAATGTTGCTCGGTCAAGCGGCGGTCGCAGTGGCGGCTTTGATCGGAACGGTGATGATCCATGGCGACGTCCGCAGGGCCTATCATGTCCTGCAGATGAGAACGCCCAGTGCCGTTTCCGCTCCGGCCCCCGGCGGAGAATTGCAGGTTCCCGCATACGGTCCGGTGAATACCTATCGGCCGGCAGGTCCCGTCAGGGGCGCGGCGCTTTTCCTGTCGGGCGCCGAAGGCTGGAGCCCTGCGATGGATTCGGCCGCAAAGGCCCTGACGGAACAAGGCCTCGCGGTTGCAGGGATCTCCACGCCAGACTTCGAGAAAGCGCTGGAGAATGGTACGGAGCAGTGCGCCAACCCGAATGGAATGCTCTCTGCGCTGTCCAAGGATTTCGAACATCAGCTTGGTTTTGGCCGTTATGTAAAGCCGATCCTGGTCGGATCGGGTTCCGGTGCGGGACTGGCCTACGGTGCATTCGCAGAGACGCCTGCGGGCATGTATCGAGGAGGCATCTCCTTCGGCTTCACCCGTATTGTCGATGGGACAAAGCCCTGGTGCAAGGCGCCGGGGCTGGCGATGATGCGCACTCACGGCAGTATTCCCGGCTGGCGCTTCGCCCCACCGTCTGCTGCATTGCCCGCCCCCTGGCTGATACTGGAACCAGCAAAGCAGGGCGGTGACGCTGCCTCTTTCTTCGCCCGCGTGCCGCAGGCAAGAGCGATTGCGGGTGCAGGCCCGGAACAATGGCTCACCAGGCTTGCTCCATCGCTTCAACCCCTCCTCGAGACCTCCGCGATCCTGCCGCGCCCATCGGCGACAGCAAGGGTCGACGATCTGCCGTTGACCATCGTTTACGATCCTTCGGCACCTGCCAGCGATACGATGGCAGCGATGTATTCCGGCGACGGCGGATGGGCCGGCCTTGACCGCGATATCGCGGCGCAGCTTGCCGCCAAGGGCGTGCCGGTCGTGGGCGTGGATAGCCTCGACTACTTCTGGACTGCCCATACTCCGGTCCAGGCGGGCAACGATCTTGGCCGTATCATCAATCATTTCAGCCAGCAGTGGCAGCGGCCCAAGGTCATGCTCGTCGGCTATTCGTTCGGGGCCGACGACCTGCCGTTCATCGTCGCCTCCATGCCGCCGGCGCTGCGTCCTGCGATCACGCGGGTCAGCTTGTTGGGTCTGAGCCCGAGCGCCGACTTTCAGTTTCACCTGGCGTCCTGGCTCGACATGGACGGCGACAACGCATTGCCGACCATCCCGGCGATCGAAAAGCTGGAAGGCATGTCTCTACAGTGTATCCGTGGCGCCGGGGAAACCGACAGTGCCTGCCCTGCGGTGCCGGCCGGGATGGCAGCGGAGGCCATCTTGCCGGGAGGACATCACTTCGATGGCAATGCCCCGCTTATCGCTGCAACATTGCTTTCTGGAGTAGAGGTATGAGGAAGCGAGGGAAAGTTGCACTTGCCGCCGTCGCGGCGCTGGCGATCGCTTTTGCTGGCTGGCTGGGGCACATCGGCTACTTCGGAGGGCAGCTCTACTTCGAGGTTCCCGCCAGAACCGTTTCAGCGGACACCCCGCGTACGGTGGCGGTGCTGTTCTCGGGCGACATGGGCTTTCGCGTGGGCATGGGCCCACAGATAGCCAAGCGGCTTGCCGCCGATGGGATCCCGGTTCTGGGAGTAAGTTCGCTCGTTCATTTCCGGCAGGAGCGCAGTCCGCAGGAAGTTCGCACATTCGTCGCCGATGCAGCCCGGCGTGCGCTGGCCTTTGCTCATGCCGACCGGCTGATCCTCATCGGTCAGTCTTTCGGAGCGGATATGTTGCAGGTCGGCGCGGTTGGGCTGCCTGCGGACTTGCGCAGCAAAGTGCAGATGGTCGCGCTGGTGGTGCCGGGCGACAGCGTGATCTTCCGCGCATCGCCAGCCGAGCTGTTCAACTGGGTAAAGCCCGACGCGCAGGCAATGTCTACTGCCAGCCAGCTGACCTGGACCCCGGTACTGTGCGTTCACGGGATGGAGGAGGCTGACAGCCTGTGTCCGCTGCTGCATATGCCCAACGTCCGCAATGTCGCTTTGCCCGGTGGCCATCCAATGCATCACAATCCTGCCCCGGTCTATGCCGCACTCAAGAGTGAAATCGCCGCCACGCAGGGCGTTGCGGGCAATTGGGATGGGCGGGCAAAGGTTACGGAAAGTTCGGATTCGCGCCACTCTCCGGCAATACCCGGAGTGTCACAAGGAAGTCCTGAACCGGAGACCCAAAGGACAGGTCCATGAACCGCAAGCTTCTTACCAAGACCATGGCAGTAATGCTGGCAGCGCTGGCGCTGTCTCCGGCAGCTTCGCAGGCGCAGTCGGTAAACACTGATGGCGACCATAACGCAGGGCAGGTCATGGGGACCTGGATCAATCCGCGCGGGACCGTCAAGGTCCAGACCGGCGATTGCGGCACCAACCTGTGTGGACGCGTCGTCTGGGCGGCGCCTGCGGCCGAGGCGGATGCGCGCGGCAGCGGCGTAGGCCAGCTGATCGGGACGGAACTGCTCCGAGACTATCGCGCTGCTGGCACCGGCCACTATCAGGGTACGGTCTACGTTCCGGACATGGGACGTACTTTCTATTCCACGATCGATCAACGCGATCCAAACGACATCCGCATCAGCGGTTGCATCCTTGGCGGGCTGCTCTGCAAGTCGCAGGATTGGCATCGCGTCTGATCCGCCGGCGCGTAGGAGGGTGCATGTTACGCCCGCCAGCGTGGCCGATGCCGCGCCGGGCCGACTGCTGCTCTACCAGATCAGTGTGTTTTCCAGTCCCCGCCGATCGCCTGCACCAGGGCAATCGTTGCGGTCTGCTGATCGATCACGGACTGGATCTGGTTCTGCCGCGCGTTGAAGGCGCTCGTCTGCGCGACGATGACCTGGGAATAATCGACTATGCCGCCCAGGTACTGGTTGTTCGTGATTATCTCGGCGCGGTTGGCGGCATCGGCGGCGTTGACCCTGCTTTGCGTGACCTGTGCAAGAACGCGGACCGCGACGAGGTTGTCCTCGAC
Organism: Novosphingobium sp. 18050; assembly: GCF_902706195.1. GTDB lineage: Bacteria > Pseudomonadota > Alphaproteobacteria > Sphingomonadales > Sphingomonadaceae > Novosphingobium. The sequence continues at coordinate 15,851 of NZ_CACSJO010000039.1, forward strand.
CTGCTGAAACGCCGTCAGCGTGGTCTGCCGATAGGCCGCAGCGGCCTGATCGTATTCGGCGCGGGCCTGCAGGACCTGACCGTGCCGCCCACCAAAGTCCAGCAATGTCACGAGGCCGCTCAAGCCGAGCGACCACAGGCTTGTTGCCGCCGAGAAAAGCTCCTTCACCGCTTGCCCGGTGGTGCCGGCTCCGCTGGTGTCGGCATTGCCCGTCAGAGTGATCTGGGGGAAATAGGCGGCCCGCTGGATGCCAACATTGGCGTTTGCCGCCGCGACGCGCCGTTCGGAGGCCGCGATGTCCGGCCGGCGTTCCAGCAAGGTTGCGGGAAGCACTCCGGGCACCTCAGGCACGACTGGGGACCATTTCATCGCCGCGATAGCGAACGTTGAGGGGTTTTCGCCGGTCAGGACCGCAATCGCATGTTCCAGAAGTGCACGCTGCCGGTCGAGGTCCTGGCGCGAGGCGACGGCGTTGCTGAGCGAGGTCTGCGCCTGGTAGACGTCGGAATGCGCTACCGTGCCCGCATCGTATTTGTTGGTCGTGATCGTTAGCGCCCGGGTATAGTCCTTGATCGTCGCGTCGAGGAGCACGCGCTGCGCGTCGATGCCGCGCAATTGCACGTAGTTGGTCGCCAGTTCGCCCTGCGCGGACAGCGTAGCGTTTGCGAGATCGCCTGCGCTGGCTTGCGCATTGGCCCCCGCCTGACTTACCGCATTGCCCAGACGGCCCCACAGATCGGGCTCCCAACTCGCGCCGATACCCAGCGCGAACCGCGAGCCGGTGGTCGTCGTGGTTGCCGAGCTGCTGCCTGAAGCCGACGAAGCAAAGGTGTCCGATCGGCCGCCGCTGCCCGTGCCGGTAACGACCGGGAACAAGGCAGAACGCTGGACCATGACGAGCGCGCGCGCTGCCTCGTAAGCTCCCCGAGCAGCGGCGACGTTCTGGTTTGACACGTCAACCTTGCGTTCGAGCGCATCAAGCACAGGATCCTCGAACAGCGACCACCAGGCCCCCCGCACGGCTGCGTCGCCGGGGCTTGCCGGCAGCCAGTCGGGCGCTTCCTTGAACGAGGTGGGGATGGCGACGGTCGTCGGCGGGCGGTAGCCGGGAGCGAGATTGCAAGCGGCCAGCGTCGGGAAGGCGCCCAGCAGAACGACGGCAAGGGTCGGTGCGCGCTTCATGCGGGAACTCCGGGAGCCGGGGGCAGGTCGTCCCGGCGCACCGGGGCGGAAGGGGCTGTCTTGCTACGACGGCGAAACCGATCAAGCGCAAGGTAGACGACGGGAGTGGTGAGCAGGGTTAGCATCTGGCTGGCGATCAGGCCGCCGACGATAGCTATGCCCAGCGGACGGCGTAGTTCGGCGCCGTCTCCAAATCCGATCGCCAGCGGCAGAGCACCGAGGGCGGCCGCGAGCGTCGTCATGAGGATCGGCCGAAACCTCAGCAGGCAGGCCTCGCGTACGGCCGCAAGCGGTTCGAGCCCGCGCCCGCGCTCTGCTTCCAGCGCGAAGTCGATGATCATGATGGCGTTCTTCTTGACGATGCCGATCAGCAGAATGATCCCGATCAGGGCGATGATGTCGAATTCACCGCCGGTCGCGATCAGCGCGATCATGGCGCCCACCCCGGCCGAGGGCAGGGTCGACAAGGCGGTCAGCGGATGGATCGCGCTCTCGTACAGGATGCCGAGGACGATGTAGATGGCCACCAGTGCGGCAAGGATGAGCAGCGGCATGCTCGCGGTTGATTGGGCAAAGACTTTCGCTGTGCCGCCGAATTCGCCGTGTACGGTTGCGGGCAGTGCGAGTCCGGCTTGAACCTCGACGATGGTGCGGGATGCCTGACCCAGCGAAACGCCGGGAGGCAGGTTGAACGAAACCGTTGCCGACGGCTCTCCGCCCGAATGACTGACTGCGGCGTTTGTCGAACCCGTCGACCAACCGGCTATCGCGGATAGCGGGGCCATCGTTTTTGGCGAGGTACTGATCGCGTTGCCCGAAGCCACCGCGCCCGTTCCCGTGACCGATGTGCTGCCGTTGATGGGGAGGTAAATATTTTTCAGCATCGCGGGTGAGCCGTTGAAGCGCGGCGCGGCTTCCATCACCACATGGTACTGGTTCAGCCCTGAGTAGATGTTCGCAACCTGCCGTTGACCGAAAGCGTCATAAAGCGCCGCGTCTACGGCCTGCATCGATATGCCCAGCCGGGCGGCGGTATCACGGTTCACTTCAACGAAAGCGTCCGCCCCGGCGTCTTGTTGGTCGATGTCGACGTCGGTCAGCATATCGCCGTGCCGGTCGAGCGCATCCACGAGCTTCTGGCCGGCGGCCTTGAGCACGTTCGGATCATCGGCCTTCAGGACGTACTGGTAGGTACTGTTGCTTTGCCTGCCGCCGACCTGCAGGTCCTGTACCGGGTTGAGGAAAAGGCTGACGCCGCTGACTTTCGCAAGGGCCGGACGCAGGCGGGCGATCACATCGGGCGCGGAAGGGCGCCCGGAACGAGGCTTGAGCGTTACGAACAGGAATCCGCCGCCGGCGCGCGCGCCGCCTGTAAAGGCGATCACGGTACCGACGGCGGGATCGTGCTTCACGATGCGGGAGATACGTGTGAGCTTCTGCTGCATCTCGGAGAACGAAATGCTCTGGTCTGCGCGCAATCCGCCCATCAGGCCGCCGGTATCCTGCTGGGGAAAGAAGCCTTTGGGGGCGATCACCAACAGGTAGACGTTCAGGGCCACCGTTCCTGCAAGCAGCAGCAGCATGGCGCCGCGGTTGGCGAGGGCCCAGTCCAGCGACTTCTCGTAGCGCGCATGGGCTCCGTCCACCAGCCGCCGCGCGGTTCGCATCACGGCGCCTTCGTGCGCGCTATCGTCCTGGCCCCGAAGCAGGCGTGCGGCGAGCATTGGGGTGGTGGTGAGCGAGACGAGCAGGCTGATGAGAACCGCGACCGACATCGTCAGCGCGAATTCCCGGAACAGGCGACCGACGAGGCCGCCCATGAAGATCAGGGGGACGAACACCGCCACGAGGCTGAGCGAGATGGACAGGACCGTGAATCCGACCTCGCGCGCGCCGGTCAGGGCCGCGTCGAGAGGCCTGCGTCCCGCCTCGACATGGCGACTGATGTTTTCCACCACGACAATGGCATCGTCGACGACGAAGCCGGTGGCCACGGTCAGCGCCATCAACGAAAGATTGTCCAGTGAAAAGCCGGCCAGATACATCACGCCGAAGGTGCCGAGCAGCGAAGCGATCACTGCCGCCGCCGGTATCAGTGTTGCGCGCCAGCTGCGCAGGAACAGGCTGACGACCAGCACGACCAGAAGGGTAGAGATCAGCAGCGTTACTTCCACCTCGCGCAGGGATGCGCGTATGGTAAGCGTGCGGTCGGCCACTACGGCGAGGTGGACATCGGGCGGAAGCGCTTCGCGCAATGCAGGGAGCTGCGCCTTGAGGGCATCGACCACCTGAACGATGTTGGCACCCGGCTGGCGGCTGATGAGGATAGGCACGGCCTTCTGCGCGTTGAACAGGCCCATGGTGCGCACATCCTCGGGACCGTCGGTCACTTCGGCGATGTCCGAGAGCCTGACGGCTGCGCCATCGCGCCATGCTATCACCGTGCCGCTATAGTCTGCGGCGTGAAGTCCGGCCTGATTGGAGTATATCTGCCAGGCATAGCCATGCGCGTCGAAAACCCCGCGGGGGCGGTTGGCACTTTCGGATTGCAGCGCTGTGCGCACGTCCTCCAGCGCGATGCCATACTGTGAAAGGGCGAGCGGATTGACTTCGATCCGAACCGAGGGAAGCGCCGCACCGCCCAGCTCCACGTCCCCCACGCCCTGCACCTGAAGCAGCTTTTGCTGCACTACGGTGGAGACGGCATCATAGATCTCGGAAGGACTGCGCGTGGGCGAGGTGAGCGCGAGGATCAGGATCGGTGCTTCGGCGGGGTTGGCCTTACGGTAGCTAGGGTTGGACTTGAGCGTCGCGGGCAGGTCGGCCCGAGCGGCGTTGATCGCCGCCTGTACATCGCGGGCCGCGCCGTCGATGTCGCGCGACAGGTCGAACTGAAGCGTTACCTGCGACGATCCGACGCCCGAACGCGATGTCATTTCCGAAACCCCGGCAATCGTACCGAGGTGCCTTTCCAGCGGTGCGGCAACGCTCGACGCCATCGTCGACGGGCTGGCGCCTGGCAGGTTGGCCTGCACTACGATGGTGGGAAAATCGATCTGCGGCAAGGGAGCAACCGGCAGCATGAGAAAGGCCGCGACCCCGGCAAGTATCAGCCCCAGGGTCAGTAACATGGTGCCTACCGGACGGCGGATGAAGGGTGCGGATATGTTCATCCGACCATCGCCGGTCGCCGGGGGCGCAGCCAGCCACGTTCGCGCCTTTCTTCGAGCGCGAGGAAGATGACCGGGGTGGTGAACAGGGTGAGCACCTGGCTGAAGATCAGGCCGCCGGCGATGGCGATCCCCAGCGGCTGGCGCAGCTCGTGCCCCATGCCGCCGCCAAAGATAAGCGGCAGCGCCGCGAACAGGGCGGTAAAAGTGGTCATCATGATCGGCCGGAAGCGCAGCAGCGCGGCCTGACGAATTGCATCATGGGGATCGACGCGCCCGCTGCGCATCGCCTCCAGTGCGAAGTCGATCATCATGATCGCGTTCTTCTTGACGATTCCGATCAACAGCACGATGCCGATGATCCCGATCACGCCCAGCCCAGCCCCGGTCAACCACAGGCACAGCAGCGCGCCGATGCCGGCTGAGGGCAAGGTCGAGAGGATCGTCAACGGATGGACGAAACTTTCATACAGCACCCCCAGCACGATGTAGACAACCACGATCGCAGCCAGGACCAGCAGGGTTTCGTTGCCGAGCGAGGATTGGAACGTGCTGGCTGCGCCAGAGAAACCTGTGGTCAGGGCCGCCGGCATCCCGATCCGCCGCGCGGTTTTCTCGATTGCGGAAACGGCGTTTCCCAGCGACGCCCCCGATGCGAGATCGAAGCCGATCGTAGCCACCGGGAACTGCCCTTCGCGAGTGATCACGAGCGGGGCGTTCGCCGTTTTTATCGTCGCCACCGCAGACAGCGGGATGGTTTCCGAGCCGGAAAGCGGAATTCTCATGTCGCCAAGTGCTTGTGGGTCCGTTACGTCGCCGGGAACGGCTTCCAGGATGACGCGGTTCTGGCTCGACTGGGTGTAGATGGTCGACACGATCCGCTGGCCGAATGCGTCGTAGAGGGCGTTGTCGATGGCCAGCGCGCTGAGGCCCAGACGCCCCGCAGTATCGCGGTTGATGTCGACCACCACGGCACGGCCCTGCGCCAGCACGTCCGAGGTGACATTGCGCAGCGCCGGTTCGTCGAGCAGCGCGTTTTCAAGGCGGGCTCCCCACTGTGCGACAAGATCCGGATCTGCCCCTTGAACCGCGAATCTGTAGGTATTCATACCCGAGGAGGTATCGATCGTGAGGTCCTGGACGGGACTGAAATAGACCTTCACGCCAGGAACGTCCGCAACGGCCTGTTTCAGTGCGGCCACCACCGGGGGGAGCGCTTCTCTGTCTCCCGCCGGTTTGAGGTTCACGAGCATCCGCCCTTGCGAAAGCGTGACATTCTGTCCGTCGACCCCGATGGCTGAACTGAGACTTGCGACGGAAGGTACGGCCAGAATCCTGCCGGCGACGTCGCGCTGGATCGCTGCCATGCGGGCGTAGCCGATATCCTGGGCGGCGCTCGTCGTCACGGCGATCTGACCGGTATCCTGCTCCGGGAACAGGTTCTTGGGAATGGCCCAGAACAGCACTGCGGTCAGCACCAGCGTCACGGTGAATATGGCCAGGGTCAGTGCCCGACGCGCCATGACGCGGTCCAATGCCCGGGCATAATACTGTGAAAGACGGTCGAACCAGCCTTGCGTCGCGCGCGCAAGGCGGTGTGGGGGCTCTTCATGGGCAGGCCGCAGCCAGCGGGCGGAAAGCATGGGCACCAGCGTCAGGGCGACGATGGCGGAAAGCAAGATCGTGATGGCGAGTGTCACTGCGAATTCGCGGAACAGGCGGCCGACCACGTCGCCCATGAAGAGAAGGGGAATCAGGACAGCGATCAGGCTGATCGTCAGGGAAATGATGGTGAAGCCGATTTCCCCGGCCCCGAGCAATGCCGCCTCGAATGGGCGCATTCCTTTCTCGACGTGGCGCGAGATATTCTCAAGCACGACGATGGCATCGTCGACCACGAAGCCGGACGCGATGGTCAGGGCCATCAGCGTCAGGTTGTTGATCGAGAAACCCATAAAATACATCGCCGCGAACGATCCGACGAGTGAGAGTGGGACAGAGATGCTGGCGATCACTGTGGCGCGGAGCGAGCCGAGGAACAGGAAGATCACCAACGTCACCAGGGCGATGGCCAACAGCAGTTCGATCCCGACGTCGGCCACCGAGGCGCGGATTCCTGAGGTTCGGTCGGTCAGCACGGTGACATGGACGTCGGCGGGGAGCTGTGCCTCCAGGTCGGGCAGCGCGGCCTTAATGGCATCCACGGTGCCGATGACGTTTGCACCCGGCTGGCGCCTGACGTCGATGACGACGGCCTGGGCTCCGTTCATCCAGGCGCCGAGCCGCACGTTTTCGGTGCCCTGAACGACTGAGGCGACGTCGCTGAGCCTCACCGGGGCCCCATTGGCAAACGCAATGACGAGACTGCGGTAACTTTCGGCGTCCGCCAACTGGTCGTTGGCGTCGATCGTCCAGCTTCTGGTGGGGCCGTCGAAGCTGCCCTTGGCGGCGTTTGCGTTGGCGTTGCCGATAGCGGTGCGGATCGTCTCCAGCGAGAGACCCCGGGCGGCGAGTGCAGCGACATTGGCCTGGATACGTACCGCCGGGCGCTGACCACCCGACATCGATACCAGCCCGACGCCCGTCACTTGTGCTATCTTGTTGGTGAACTGCCGCTCGATGATGCCCTGGACCTCTCCCAGTGGCCGGGTTTCGGATGTCACCCCGAGCGACAGGATAGGCGCATCGGCTGGATTGACCTTGGCATAAATCGGCGGTGCGGGCAGGTCGGTGGGCAGCAGGGTGGTGGCTGCGTTGATCGCTGCCTGGACCTCCTGTTCGGCCACATCGAGCGACAGGTCGAGCCGGAACTGCAAGGTGATGACCGATGCGCCGGCCGAGGATGCCGAGGTCATTCGCGTCAAGCCCGGCATCTGCCCGAACTGCCGTTCGAGCGGCGAGGTGACAGTCAGCGCCATTACGTCGGGGCTGGCACCGGGATAGAGCGTCGTGACCTGGATTGTCGGATAATCGACTTCGGGAAGGGCGGATATCGGCAGCGTGCGATAGCCGACGAACCCCGCCAGCATTAGCGCCACCATCAGGAGGGTGGTGGCAACGGGGCGCAGGATGAAGGCGCGGGAAGGGCCTCTTGGGGCAGGAGTTTCCCCTTCTGCTGCGGCCTGGGTGTTCATTCGCCGTGCTTGCCGTGGGCCGATCGGCGGCCGTGTTTCGCGCCGGACTGTTTGCCGTGGTCACCGGCCAGACGGACGGTCGCGCCATCTTCCAGGCCATCTGCGCCTTCGGTCACTACGGTCGCACCGGCGGCAAGCCCGGCCAGGATCGCGACCGTGTTGCCGGCCGCAGGGCCCGTTCGGACCACTGCGAGCTTCACGGTTCGATCGGGTTGGAGGACGAAGACAAAATCGCCCGGAGCGCCGTGACGAACCGCCCCTACCGGCACAGTAACGACGCCGCGAAGGGTGTTTACGAGCATCGAAACATTGACGAACTGATTGGGGAACAGTGCATTGCCCTTGTTGTCGAAGCGCGCCTTGGCCTTGACCGTTCCGGTTGTTGTGTCGACCTGGTTGTCGAAGGTCAGGAAGCGTCCGGTAGCAAGGCGGCTTGCATCGTTCTGGTCACGTGCTTCCACGGGCAATCCGGCTCCGCTGCCGGCGACGTGGCCGATGGTCGATAGTTGGGCCTGGGGCAGCGAGAATGCGACGTCGATCGGATCGACCTGCGTTACTACGACGATACCGTTCGTATCGGCAGGAGTCAGGTAGTTGCCGATGTCGACCTGCCGGATGCCGATACGCCCCGTTGTCGGTGCCTTAACGCTGGTGTAGTCGAGGTTGAGCCGTGCGGTGCCGATCGCGGCGCGGTCTGCAGCTAGCGTGCCCGACAATTGCCGTACGGTCGCGCGCTGGGTGTCCACTTGTTGGCTGGCGATCGAATCCTGGCGCAGCAATGTCTCGTACCGGCTGAGGTCCACGCGTGCGGCGGCCAGCTGAGCCTCGTCGCGCGTCATATTCGCTTGCGCCTGGGCCAGCGCCAGCTGGTAAGGGCGAGGATCGATCTGTGCCAGGACCTGCCCCCGGCTGACCATCTGGCCTTCTTCGAAGAACAACTTGAACAGCGTTCCGGCAAGCTGGGTTCGAACCGTAGCGGTAACCACCGGCTGCACGGTGCCGAGCGCGGAGACGCTGACCGGGATGTCGGCGAGAGTTGCTTTGGCGACGTTGACGGCGGGAGACGGCCGCCCGCTGCCGCCCGAGGCGCTTCGTGACAGCCGATTTGCGCCGAATGCGACGAGGCCAAGGCCTGCGATGATCAGGATTGCGACGACGATGCGCCAGCTTTTGCGGTGTTGGGGAGCCTGACCCGCGAGGCGGTCATCGTCGGAACGCATTTCGGCGGCCATTCCCGTTCCTTTATCCTTACAACCGCGACGCCATCGGCGGCTCGTGTTGGACATCGATGGCTAACCAACAAGGGCTTTGCCTGTCCATCGCCGTGCGGGTGAGCATGATTACGAACCGATCTCGATATGTGCCTCATGCAGCGGGACCAGTCGCAACCGCATGTGAGCTCCTCCATCTGCTGCATGGCCTGCCTCCAGCGCGCCGCCGCAGACCGCCATGAGCCGGTCCACGATCGAGAGGCCGAGGCCGGCGCTATCGCTGCGGGCAGTATCGCCGCGACGAAAACGGCGCCGGGAAACCTCGCGCGAGTCGATGGCGATCCCGGGCCCGTCATCCTCGACGACGACACTGCCGTTCGTTTCGATCATGACAGTGATGGCGCAGCCGGCCGGGGTGTGCCGCACGGCGTTGTCGATGAGGTTGGTGACCGCGATGGCGAGAAGTTCGGGCACCCCCTGCACCGTAGGACGGTCATGGTCGGGCGCTTCGAGGGCGATGCTGCGCCCCGAACGGTAGACAAGGGGGGCCATCGTTTCGACGACGTGCCGGGCGATTTCCACGGTATCCACCGGGCCGCACTCTGGATGAAGCCGGTCGATTGCCGCGAGCTGCATCAACTGGCGCACCACGTGATTGGCCTTTTCGATGTCCGCTTGAAGTTGTTCGCGCTGCGGAGATGCGGCCAGTTGCTCGGTGTGCAGAGAGAGCAATGCCAGGGGCGTGCGAAGCTCATGGGCGACATTGCCGATAAACTCCCCCTGGGCGTGATAGCCGGTCTGGAGCCTGCCGATAGCGCGATTGGTGGCGTGGACGAGCGGCGCGCTCTCGGTGGGGAGGCTGGCCTGGTCGATCCGGGCGTCGAGCCTGGACAGGTCGATCAGGTCGGCCTCCTTGGCTGCTCTGCGGAAGTTGCCGGTGACCTGCCCCAGGACGACGAAGGACAGCGTTAAAGAGGCCAGCAGCGCTACCGGCAGGACCCACAAGGCGCGCCCCAGGAAATCGTCGACGACGTTATCGACGATTTCGTCTGGCACGGTGCGGTCCTGTGCAACGACGATGCGGTATGAGCTGCCATCGCGCCCATGCGCCTTGCGGGCGAAAATGTCGTAGCGGCCGTACCTCTCGAACGTCTCGTGTTCGCCAGCTTGAATGACGGCGATGCCGGCCGGCGCGGCTTGCGGGTTGCCGGCCAGAAGGCGGCCTTGCGCATCGAAGACGGCGAGCGCCCGGCCGCCATGCCGGGCTGAAAGGGAGCGTGCGAGCGCGTCCAGCTTTGTCGCCGGTGCGTCCATATGGCCCGCAATGAGGCCCGCCGTTCGCGAAAGCCGCGCAGCGACGAAGCTGTCGGCGGTTTCGGCAAGTGTGTGCGACAGAATCATCGGCAGGGCGACGGCCAGAACCACGATGTTCGCGATTTGCGCGACCAGCAGTTTGCCGAACAGCGAGCGAGGCCAGAACAAGGTCATGCGCAGGACAGCATGTAACCGATGCCGCGGACCGTCTGGACTTTTACCTCGGCCAGTTCCTCAAGCTTGCGACGCAGGCGATGGACATAGACTTCCACGGCGTTTGAGCCCAGCGCATCGCCGGACCCGAACAGTTGATCTTCAAGCACACGCTTGGGTACGACATGACCGCTGCGCCGCATCAGCAGCTCGAGCAGTTCAATCTCGCGGGCCGAGAGTTCAAACGGCCTGCCGTCGATTGTGACCTCCCGCAAGCGCGGGTCAAGGGCAAGGTTTGCTACCCGTAGCACGGTATCGGCATAGCCGCTTTGCCGACGCAGGATCGCGTTCAGGCGCGCATGAAGTTCAGCGAAGAGAAACGGTTTCACGACGTAGTCGTCCGCACCTACGTCCAGCCCCTTGATCCTCATCTCGCTTTCGCCGCGAGCGGTCACCACGATGACGGGCATGGTCCGCCGGTTACCGCGCAGGCGTTGCAGCAGCACGAGTCCGTCCTCGTCGGGTAAGCCGAGATCGAGGATGAGGGCGGCGTAATCGGTGGTCTGGATCAGGAGTTCCGCGTCACCGGCATTCGCAGCCAAATCGCAGCGGATATCGTGTACGGCGAAGGCCTGGGCGATCGCCTGCGCGAGATCGGGGTTGTCCTCGACGATCAGCAACCGCATCGGATCGTTCCTTCCCGGTCAGGCTGTTTTGCAGTGCCCGATGCCGCATGGCCCACGCCGGAGAGATTATTGGCATGGAGTGGCCAGCGCTGCCAGCTACATGTTTCACGCAATCGCGGCGCCGGGGGTGTATCCGACGCCATGGAATCCAGTCACGTCGAGGGACCTGCCTGCACAATGTCCCTCGACTTGTGATGCCTATCACTGCGGTGCGAACGTGGCATCGATCTTGGCCTTCGTCGGCAACTGGCATTCGCCCAGACCGCCTCCTGCCATGCCGCTCGAAGGCCGGATCAGGGTGAAGCGGCATCGCAAGTGACCATCTGTACCCTGCAGGTTCGCCAGAACCTTGCCGGAGTAGTGGGTGATAAAGCTCTGGGATGGACCCCAGTAGCCCCAACCGCCTCCCCAACCCCCGCGGCGCGATCGTCCCCAGCCGGACCATAAAGGACCAAAATCATCCGACCGCGATTCGCTGGTAACCTGGAAGAACGGGCCGGTGTAGGCGGTGCCGTCGGAGAACTGCGCCGTCATCGTGCCGGTTCGGGCGCCCTGAGCCTGCCATGTGAAAGTCGCTGAAGGTCCGGTTCCGGCGGAGCGGGCCTCGCCGATACCGGTGCCGGTGCTCGTGCAGCCGGCGACGAAGGTTGCGAGCAGTATAACGCCCGCCATATGGCGCGGGTTCATTGAGCAGGTTCCTTCGCCTTGTCGGTGACGGTTGCGGCAGGAACGTGCCGACGCATATGCTTCACCGGGTGAGACTGGGCCTGCCGGCACTCGTCGACCCTTGTTGCTGTGCACCGTGGGTAGGGCTGCGTAGATTCGGCAGCGACGGGCATCGCCAGCGAACCAAGGAGCAGGGCGCCGGAAATGAGCGTGGCCCCGGTAAGAGCGATTCCGCGATTGCGAAGTTCGGGGCTTATGTTGCTGGACATGACACTCTCTCCTTCGATTGAAGGAGGTACGCGAGTCTCAGATGAAAGACTGTGGCTCGTGACCTCTTGTCTGCTGCCTGATGCAGCGGGTTACGTTCTGATCCCCGAAGCTGACAGGCACCTTACTCCGCCATGGCCTTTTGCGGCCGGCACGCCAGTGAGGGGAAGCGGCCGGTGGCGCGCGAAGATTACCGAATTTTCAGCTGGCGGCGATCTCGCCGCAATGACGGGCGTCGCACAAGGAATTCCTCGGTATCGCGGGCGCCCCGTATCGTCCCGGCATCCTCGAAGGAGTGTGATCCCATGCGCAAGATTGTTCCCCTGATGGCTGCAATCTGCCTCGCGTCCCTGCCTGCCAGCGCCGCCTACGCGGCTGAACCGACGATTGACCAAGTCCACGCCGCCGCCGCTTCCGGGCAGGTCGGGCAGGCGCTGTCGATGATGAGCGAGGTTCTCAAGGATCATCCCGGGAGTGCGAAGGCCCACTATGTCGAGGCCGAACTCTATGCCCGTGAGGGGCACCTGAGTGCTGCCGAAAGCGAATTGACCAAGGCGCAGCAACTGGCGCCTGGCCTTCCGTTCGCCCGTTCGCAAGCGGTGTCACAGCTGAGCCAGGAGCTGAACGGCGGAGGGTCTGCGCAATCCGCGCAATCTGCGCTTGCGCCAGTTGCTGCGCCGCATGGATCGTGGTTGCCGATAGCAATGCTTGGCGCCGCCGCGTTCGGCGCGCTGTATCTTCTGCGCCGGCGGAGTGCCCTGGCGCCTGGCCCCTTCGGGGGGCGCCCGGCCCCATTCGTCGCGAACCCGGGAATTGGCGCAGGCTATGGGGCACCCGCTTCACCATGGGGCGGATACGCTTCGGGAGGGGCAGGGTCGGGACTGCTGGGAAGTCTCGCAGTCGGGGTCGCCATGGGCGCGG
>NZ_CACSJO010000040.1 GCF_902706195.1 Novosphingobium sp. 18050
CAGCGTCATCCGCGAGGGGCAGCGCAGCCGCAGAGGCCTCCCGCGCCTCCCCGTCGTCAGCGGCAGGGCGGGGCAGGGCAGGCGAAAGGTGCCGGGTCGATCGCGACATGAGGCAGGTCACTCCATGATGGTGGAAGGGACGTTCCCGATGGCGGACCTATGTATGGGAGAGCGGGGTGTGTAGGAAAATGGTTTTTGGATTTTCCAGCAGAGATGTCATCCGCCCGTTCAACCGAGATAGAGTAGCTAGACGTCAAAAATACATAATCGAATCTGGGAATTGCAGGGCAGCCTCGCTTGCAGATTTAGACCATTCGTGCATTTTGAATTTCAAGTAAGTAGCGCCTGTCCCTTACCTCTCACGAGCTTAGGCCAATTCGCACGATGGAGCTGTTGATTGTTTGATTGGCCGTTCAATGCCTCCTCAACCTATGAAGTGCAAGGTTTCGGGTTTTGGTTAGCCATCCTAGGCTTGGTAATCTCGCTCGTCGGGTTTGCAGTTACGCTTGGGCAACTTTCTCGAACTAAAAAAGCAACTGAAGCTGTTTCGGATGAAATAAAGAACATTCAATTTGCAGTTTTCAAGTTTAATGCTGTTGCTGAAACTTCACGTGCTGAAGGATTTCTCTTGGCTGCTAGAAAATATGTAAAAGACCGTGATTGGGATCAGGCTAATGATGCTCTTGATTCATTTTCTAAATCTTTGTTTACCATACGAGAATTGCAGGTGCCGGAAATTTCTTCTCATTATGAGAAGTTAGGCAAGGCGATGGTACATGCGAATCGTCTTTGCGAGCGCTTAGATAGCAGTTCACCTCCCGGCTTACCGGACGTTGAAACTCCGAAAACTTTGTCAATTTTGCGCGACCATGACCGACTGATCACTTCAATTCGGGTCGCTTTAGATCGGAGCAACATCGGTGAGTGAGATTCTAAATAAATACGCTAAATTCGTTGATCTTCTTCTGGAGAAAACAAAAAAGCAGAAAATAGATTGGGATTTTGACTCAAGTCGCAGGATAATTTCTGTATGGAATGGAGATGTATTGCTTAATATTCAAAAAAGAGAGGATGAAGATAAGTTTGAAGATGTTTATACGCTCTCTCTTCTGAATAGATCTGGGGACTATTTGGAAGTATTCAGCGACGAAGATTTAAATAAAATCGAAACTATCTTTGGGGATGATAATTACTACACTAAAATGGCAAGTTTGTACAACTTAGCTATGCGTCAATCTACTGGTGCTGACCGTGCGTTGGATGATTTTATCAAAGCAGTGGAAGAAGACGGGTTAGAATTCCCGTTTTGAATGCGCAAAATATTACCGTACCAATTCAGAATGGCTTAGTGTGCTGGAGGTGATGGCATTCGACTGTAATTGACGCCATCTGGGTGACAGTGTTGGATAGGTTGACCCAATCCCCCCAATCCCCTACAGGCCCGCATCCCTCGCGGGTTTACTCGCGGTGGACGACATAGAGCTGAACATTGCCATTCCGGTAGTTTTCCGAGCAGTTCCAGCGGTTTCGCCGCTGCGGACATGCCTCGGAAGATACGTCCCGGTCCCGATTCGCGTCGGGCGGGGCGGCAGGGTGGCAGAGTAATCCGGTAGCGCCTCGCGCCGGGTGGAGTGTTTTTCGGCTCACGTGTGCGGCTTTAAGGGCCTGCGCAAATCGATGGCGGTCCCGGCTATGCTGGGACGACGCGGTTCGTGCATTCCTTCATCGCTGCGGCGTGAACCCTTTCATACTCTTCCTTTCGCAAGGCTTATCGGCCCGGTTGGCAAAACCGGGGTGCGATCGGTCCGTTCCGATGATTTTCGGAGCGCATCCATCGCACTCCCAATTTGAAAGAAGAGTATAGATGCCCACTATCAACCAGCTGGTCCGCAAGGGCCGCGAACCGCAGAAGGCCAAGTCCAAGGTTCCTGCGATGGAGCAGAACCCGCAGAAGCGCGGCGTTTGCACCCGCGTTTACACCACGACCCCGAAGAAGCCGAACTCGGCACTCCGCAAGGTCGCCAAGGTGCGTCTGACCAACAGCCGCGAAGTCATCTCCTACATTCCGGGTGAAGGCCACAACCTGCAGGAGCACTCGGTCGTGCTCATCCGCGGCGGCCGCGTCCGCGATCTTCCCGGCGTTCGCTACCACATCCTGCGCGGCGTGCTCGACACGCAGGGCGTGAAGGATCGCAAGCAGAGCCGTTCGAAGTACGGCGCCAAGCGTCCGAAGTGATCGGTCGCGGCGTTTTTATCGCGCCGCACGATTGTAGAGATTGACCGGGCGGCGGGGCCTCAGGCTCCCGCCCGAAAAAACAAGGAATACATGCGATGTCACGTCGTCGTCGTCCCGAGAAGCGGGAAATCCTGCCTGATCCCAAGTTCGGGGATCTCATCCTGTCCAAGTTCATGAACAACCTCATGTACGACGGCAAGAAGTCGGTCGCTGAAGCGATCGTCTACGGTGCCATGGAAACCATGGAAACCCGCGCCAAGTCGGACCCGATCCAGCTGTTCCATGACGCACTGAACAACGTCTCGCCCCAGATCGAAGTGCGTTCGCGCCGCGTCGGTGGTGCGACCTACCAGGTCCCCGTCGAGGTTCGTCCGGAGCGCGCACAGGCTCTGGCGATCCGCTGGCTGATCACCGCCGCGCGTAACCGCCCGGAGACCACCATGGCCGCACGCCTTTCGGGCGAGCTGCTCGACGCCTCGAACAACCGCGGCAACGCCGTGAAGAAGCGCGAAGACACGCACCGCATGGCGGACGCGAACCGCGCCTTCTCGCACTACCGCTGGTAATGTGCGTCGTGTCGCCCGGGTGATGAGTCATCCGGGCGTCACACTTTCATTTCAGGGCGCAAGGTCTTATCTGAAGACCGCTCTCGCTCCCGAAAACCCTCGCTAAGGATTCTCCCATGGCACGCAGCCATCCGCTCAATATGTACCGCAATATCGGTATTATGGCGCACATCGACGCTGGTAAGACCACGACGACCGAGCGTATCCTCTACTACACCGGCAAGTCCTACAAGATCGGCGAAGTGCACGACGGCGCCGCGACCATGGACTGGATGGAGCAGGAGCAGGAGCGCGGAATCACCATCACCTCGGCAGCGACCACCTGCTTCTGGGGCGATCACCGCATCAACATCATCGACACCCCGGGCCACGTCGACTTCACGATTGAAGTCGAGCGTTCGCTCCGCGTGCTCGACGGCGCCGTGGCCTGCTTCGACGGCGTTGCCGGCGTTGAGCCGCAGTCGGAAACCGTGTGGCGCCAGGCCGACAAGTACGGCGTTCCGCGCATGTGCTTCATCAACAAGCTCGACCGCACCGGCGCCAACTTCAAGTACTGCGTGCAGTCGATCATCGACCGCCTCGGTGCAACCCCGGCCGTCCTGTACATTCCGATCGGCCTCGAAGCCGACCTGAAGGGCCTCGTCGACCTCGTGAACAACCGCGCGATCATCTGGAAGGACGAGTCGCTGGGCGCCGAATTCTTCTACGAAGAGATCCCCGCCGACCTCGTCGACGAAGCCGCTGAATATCGCACCGCGCTGATCGAACTCGTTGTCGATCAGGACGATGCCGCGATGGAAGCGTACCTCGAAGGCACCGAGCCTGACGTCGACACGCTCAAGGCGCTGATCCGCAAGGGCACGCTGGCGCACGCGTTCGTTCCCGTCGTCTGCGGTTCGGCATTCAAGAACAAGGGCGTCCAGGCCCTGCTCGACGCCGTCGTCGACTACCTGCCTTCGCCGCTCGACATCGAAGACGTCCAGGGCGTCAAGGTCGACAGCGACGAGGCCGACAGCCGTCCTCCGCAGGACGATGCTCCGTTCTCGGCGCTTGCCTTCAAGGTCATGAACGATCCGTTCGTGGGCTCGCTCACCTTCATCCGCATCTACTCGGGTACGCTCACCAAGGGCACCTACTTGAACTCGGTGAAGGGCAAGAAGGAAAAGGTTGGCCGTATCCTCGAGATGCACGCCAACGACCGTAAGGACATCGACGAGTCGTTCGCGGGTGACATCGTCGCTCTCGCCGGCATGAAGGAAACCACGACGGGCGACACGCTCTGCTCGGAGCGCGCGCCGATCGTGCTCGAGCGCATGGAATTCCCCGAGCCGGTCATCGAGCTGTCGGTGGAACCCAAGACCAAGGCCGACCAGGAGAAGATGGGCATCGCGCTCAACCGTCTCTCGGCTGAGGACCCCTCGTTCCGCGTTTCGACCGACCACGAGTCGGGCCAGACGATCATCAAGGGCATGGGCGAGCTTCACCTCGACATCATCGTCGATCGTATGCGCCGCGAGTTCAAGGTCGAGGCCAACGTCGGTGCGCCGCAGGTGGCTTACCGCGAATACCTCGGCAAGCCGGTCGACGTTGACTACACCCACAAGAAGCAGTCGGGTGGTACCGGTCAGTTCGGCCGCGTGAAGGTCAAGGTCACGCCGGGCGAGCGCGGTTCGGGCATCACGTTCAAGGACGAGATCAAGGGCGGTAACATTCCGAAGGAATATATCCCCGCGATCGAAAAGGGTATGCGCGAAACCGCAGCCTCGGGTTCGCTGGTCGGCTTCCCGATCATCGACTTCGACATCGTCCTCTACGACGGTTCGTACCACGACGTCGACTCGAGCGCCCTGGCGTTCGAAATCGCCGGCCGTGCTGCGATGCGCGAAGTGGCGCAGAAGGCAGGCATCAAGCTGCTCGAGCCGATCATGAAGGTCGAAGTCGTCACCCCTGAGGAGTTCATGGGCGACGTCATCGGCGATCTCAACTCGCGTCGTGGTCAGATCCAGGGCACCGACAGCCGTGGTAACGCCCAGGTCGTGGACGCCAACGTGCCGCTCGCGAACATGTTCGGCTACGTGAACAGCCTGCGTTCGTTCACCCAGGGCCGTGCGAACTACTCGATGCAGTTCTCTCACTATGACGAAGTCCCGGCGAACGTCGCGGCTGAGGTCAAGGAGAAGCTGGCCTGACGGCCAAGAATGCTTGCCTGAAGAAACGAATGGTTCTAGGGGCGGCGCCTGCGTCCGCGGGCTCCGCTCCGATACCCCGCAGATTCGAAATCAAGACGAAAGAAGGTTTGAAAGATGGCCAAGGCTAAATTTGAGCGGAACAAGCCGCACTGCAACATCGGCACCATCGGTCACGTCGACCACGGCAAGACCACGCTGACCGCCGCAATCACCAAGGTGATGGCTGAAGCGTTCGGCGGTACCGCCGTTGACTTCGCGAACATCGACAAGGCTCCCGAGGAGCGCGAGCGCGGCATCACGATCTCGACCGCACACGTCGAGTACGAGACCGAAGCACGTCACTATGCGCACGTCGACTGCCCGGGTCACGCTGACTACGTCAAGAACATGATCACCGGTGCTGCCCAGATGGACGGCGCGATCCTCGTTGTGAACGCTGCTGACGGCCCGATGCCGCAGACCCGCGAGCACATCCTGCTTGCTCGCCAGGTTGGCGTGCCGCAGCTCGTCGTGTTCATGAACAAGGTCGACCAGGTCGACGACGCCGAGCTGCTCGAGCTCGTAGAACTCGAAGTTCGCGAACTGCTCTCGTCGTATGACTTCGACGGCGACAACATTCCCATCATCATGGGTTCGGCACTTGCCGCTCTCGAAGGTCGCGACGACAACATCGGCAAGGAAAAGATCCTTGAGCTGATGGCTGCAGTCGACAGCTACATCCCGCAGCCGCCGCGTCCCACCGACAAGGCGTTCCTGATGCCCGTCGAGGACGTGTTCTCGATCTCGGGTCGTGGTACGGTTGTGACCGGCCGCGTCGAAACCGGCATCGTCAAGGTTGGTGAGGAAGTCGAAGTTGTCGGCATCCGCAACACCCAGAAGACCGTCGTCACCGGCGTCGAAATGTTCCGCAAGCTGCTCGACGAAGGTCGTGCGGGCGACAACATCGGCGCGCTGGTTCGCGGGCTGAAGCGTGAAGACGTCGAGCGCGGCCAGGTTCTGGCCAAGCCGGGCACTGTGACCCCGCACACCGAGTTCTCGGCTGAAGTCTATGTTCTGTCGAAGGATGAAGGTGGCCGTCACACGCCGTTCTTTGCCAACTACCGTCCGCAGTTCTACTTCCGCACCACCGACGTGACCGGCGAAGTGATCCTCCCCGAGGGCACTGAGATGGTCATGCCTGGCGACAACGTCACGATCAGCGTCAAGCTCATCGCGCCGATCGCCATGGACGATGGCCTGCGCTTCGCAATCCGCGAAGGCGGCCGTACCGTTGGTTCGGGCGTCGTGTCGAAGATCACGAAGTAATTCGCTGATCCAAGGCTAACGTGATTGGCCCGGCCTTCCGCAAGGAAGGCCGGGCTTTTTGCGTTTTCAGGGAAGGTGGGGGCTGCGCGCGGACTGCATTCCTTACGCCGCGCCAAGGGTGTGCGGTGAGGGCGGCAGAATCCGGTAAACTATCCCTTGATCGACTCGGCTTGGCGGTGTAGGGGCGCGTCTCGAATTTAATGGGGCTTCGGCCCTTTGGCTCTTTCTCATCGGTAGTAGGTATGGAAGCTCAGAACATTCGCATTCGCCTGAAGGCGTTTGACCACCGCGTACTCGACCAGGCAACTGGTGAGATCGCCGACACGGCCCGCCGCACAGGCGCGCTTATTCGGGGCCCCATTCCGCTGCCGACCCAGATCGAGAAGTTCACCGTGAACCGCGGTCCGCACGTCGACAAGAAGTCGCGCGAGCAGTTCGAGGTCCGCACCTACAAGCGTCTCCTCGACATCGTGCAGCCCAACGCTGCCACTGTCGACGCGCTGATGAAGCTGGACCTCGCGGCCGGCGTGAACGTCGAAATCAAGCTGGCCTAACGCTAGCTTACGGGGTGATCCTCAAGGGTCGCCCCGATAAGTCTTTTCCGATCGGACTTTAAACGATCGAGGCGAAATTCGGATCTTCGGATCCAAATTACCTTGTCGGCACTTGCGGCCGGCTTTGCGGGGAGAAACCCGCATAGACAGCGCCCCTAGGGAAACCAAAGGGGACACAAGGGATACCTCTGGTGCCTCCTTCGGGAAGTGCCGGGAATGCGTCCCCCGTCTCGTTTCCGCAGCCCTTGTGGGTTTGCAGGGAACATCTGACCCGGACGGGGTTCGTATCACAAATAGGGTTGGACACGCGTGCGGGGGATGGTCCTGCGCACGCCTCTGTAAGGAGAAGGTCATGCGTACCGGCGTGATCGCCAAGAAAGTCGGGATGACCCGCCTGTTCCAGGAGGATGGCCGCCATGTGCCCGTCACCGTCCTGGCCCTGGAAGGCTGCCAGGTGGTTTCGGTCCGCACCTCTGATCGTGACGGTTACGTCGCGGTTCAGCTCGGTGCTGGTGAAGCCAAGCAGAAGAACGTCGCCAAGCCGCAGCGCGAGCATTTCGCCAAGGCTGAAGTTTCCCTCAAGATGCGCGTCGCGGAATTCCGCGTCGCCGACGATGCCCTCCTCGAGGTCGGCTCGACGATCGCAGCCTCGCACTTCGTGCCCGGCCAGCTGGTCGACGTAGGCGGTCACACGCAGGGCAAGGGCTTCCAGGGCGCTATGAAGCGCTGGGGCTTCGGCGGTATGCGCGCAACTCACGGCGTTTCGATCTCGCACCGTGCACACGGTTCGACCGGTCAGCGCCAGGATCCGGGCAAGGTCTTCAAGAACAAGAAGATGGCCGGCCACATGGGTGACCGTCAGCGTACGCAGCAGAACCTCGAAGTCGTCCGCGTGGACGACGAGCGTGGCCTGATCTTCGTCAAGGGCTCGGTCCCTGGTTCGAAGAACGGCTGGCTCACCGTTTCGGACGCCGTCAAGGTCGACCGTCACGCCGAGGCTCCGTACCCCGCCGGCCTGATCCAGGCTTCCAACATCAACGACACGGCCGCTGCCGAGACCCCCGCTGATGTGGCGGCTCCCGAAGCGACCGAAGGCCAGGAGGGCTAATCATGAAGGTTCAAGTCCTCAACATCGACGGTTCGGCCGCTAACGCCGACATCGAGCTTTCGGACGACGTGTTCGGCCTCGAGCCGCGCGCGGACATCCTGCATCGCGTCGTCACCTGGCAGCTCGAGAATCGTCGCGGCATTGCCCGTGCGACTCGCGAGCGTTCGGATGTCGCACGTACCGGCAAGAAGTTCGGCCGTCAGAAGGGTGGTGGTACCGCTCGTCACGGCGACCGTGCAGCTCCGGTGTTCATCGGCGGTGGTAAGGCTCACGGTGCACGTCGCCGCGAGTTCAACGTCTCGCTGAACAAGAAGATTCGTGCTCTCGGTCTGAAGATGGCTCTCTCGGCCAAGGCTCAGAACGGTCTCGTTATCGTCAACTCGCTTGACGTTGCCGATGCCAAGACGAAGAGCCTCGTCGGTGACCTCGCCAAGGCGAACTTCGGCAAGAAGATCCTCGTCATGGACGGTGAGCAGGTCAACGAGGGCTTCGCTCTTGCCGCCCGCAACATCATCGGTGTCAACGTGCTTCCTGCTGTCGGCGCCAATGTCTACGACATCCTGAAGCACGACACGCTGGTGCTGACCCGCGCCGCTGTCGAAAAGCTGGAGGCCCGTTTCAATGGCTAAGAGCAACGTGGACATCCGTCATTTTGACGTGATCCTCTCGCCGCACATCACTGAGAAGTCGACCCTGCTCTCCGAGCATAACGCGGTTGTCTTCAAGGTGGCTGATGCAGCGACCAAGCCCCAGATCAAGGCTGCCGTCGAGGCGCTGTTCGATGTCAAGGTAACTGGCGTCAACACCCTGGTCGTCAAGGGCAAGACCAAGCGCTGGCGCGGTAGGGAATACCGCCGCAGCGACGTGAAGAAGGCGATTGTCACGCTGGCCGAAGGCCAGTCGATTGACGTCACCGAAGGCGTGCGGGGCTGATCAGATGGCACTGAAGAAATATAACCCGACCAGCCCGGCACGCCGTGGCCTGGTCCTCGTCGACAAGTCGTCGCTCTGGAAGGGCAAGCCCCTCAAGGCGCTGACCGAAGGCAAGAGCAAGACCGGCGGCCGCAACAACAAGGGTCACGTGACCTCGCGCGGTATCGCTGGCGGTCACAAGCAGAAGTATCGCTTCATCGACTTCAAGCGTCGTAAGTTCGATATGGAAGCGACCGTGGAGCGTATCGAATACGATCCCAACCGCACGGCCTTCATCGCTCTGGTGAAGTACACCGACGGCGAGCAGACCTACATCATCGCGCCGCAGCGTCTTGCGGTCGGTGACGTCGTCGTCGCCGGCGAGAAGACCGACGTGAAGCCTGGCAACGCCATGCTCCTGTCGCAGATGCCGGTTGGCACGATCTGCCACAACGTCGAGATGAAGCCGGGCAAGGGTGGCCAGATCGCCCGTTCGGCAGGCACATACGTCCAGGTCGTCGGTCGTGACCGCGGCATGGTCATCGTGCGCCTCAACTCGGGTGAGCAGCGCTACCTGCGCGGCGATTGCATGGGGACCGTTGGTGCTGTGTCGAACCCCGACAACGGCAACCAGACCCTCGCAAAGGCCGGCCGCAAGCGCTGGATGGGCCGTCGTCCGCTTACGCGTGGTGTGGCAAAGAACCCGGTCGATCACCCGCACGGTGGTGGTGAAGGTCGTACTTCGGGTGGTCGTCACCCGGTTACGCCCTGGGGCAAGCCGACCAAGGGTGCTCGCACTCGCAACAACAAGCAGACGGATAAGCTTATCATCCGTTCGCGTCACGCCAAGAAGAAGAGGTAAGTCACGATGGCACGTTCCGTCTGGAAAGGCCCCTTCGTTGACCTCTACCTTCTCAAGAAGGCTGAAGTCGCGCAGGATGCCGGCAGCCGTGGTGGCCCGATCAAGACCTGGTCGCGCCGCTCCACCATTCTCCCGCAGTTCGTTGGCCTGACCTTCACGGTCTACAACGGGCACAAGTTCATCCCGGTCTCGGTCAACGAGGACATGGTCGGTCACAAGCTGGGTGAGTTCGCTCCCACCCGCACGTTCCCGGGCCACGCCGCCGACAAGAAGGGCAAGCGCAAGTGAGCAAGCAAGCTGCACCCCGCCGCGTCGGTGACAAGGAAGCTCTTGCGGTCAACACGAACATTCGTGGTTCGGCCCAGAAGCTCAACCTGGTTGCTGCCCTTATCCGTGGCCAGCGCGTTGAAGATGCGATGAACATCCTCTCCTTCTCCACGAAGGCGATGGCTGTTGATGCGCGCAAGGTTCTCGCTTCGGCGATTGCCAACGCGGAAAACAACCACAACCTCGACGTCGACGCTCTCGTCGTCGCCGAGGCGTCGGTTGGCAAGTCGATCACCATGAAGCGTTTCCACGCTCGTGGTCGCGGCAAGTCCACCCGCATCCTCAAGCCGTTTTCGCGCCTGCGGATCGTCGTTCGCGAAGTCGAGGAGGCCTGATCCATGGGTCATAAGAGCAATCCGATCGGTCTGCGTCTGCAGATCAACCGCACCTGGGACAGCCGCTGGTTTGCGGAAGGCCAGGACTATCGCCAGCTTCTTGAAGAAGACATCAAGATCCGCAAGTCCATCATGGCGACGCTGCCCCAGGCAGCTATCTCCAAGGTGGTGATCGAGCGTCCGGCCAAGCTGTGCCGCATCTCGATCTTTGCGGCTCGTCCCGGTGTCATCATCGGCAAGAAGGGTGCTGACATCGAAAAGCTGCGCAAGCAGCTTGCGACGATGACCAAGAGCGAAGTGAAGCTGAACATCGTCGAAATCCGCAAGCCGGAAGTCGATGCAAGGCTCGTCGCTCAGGGTATCGCCGA
Organism: Novosphingobium sp. 18050; assembly: GCF_902706195.1. Classification (GTDB taxonomy): domain Bacteria; phylum Pseudomonadota; class Alphaproteobacteria; order Sphingomonadales; family Sphingomonadaceae; genus Novosphingobium. Next base: position 10,763 of record NZ_CACSJO010000040.1, read on the forward strand.
CCAGCTGATCCGCCGCGTGGCGTTCCGCCGGGCGATGAAGCGCGCGATGCAGTCTGCCATGCGTCTGGGTGCCGAAGGCATCAAGATCATGTGCGGCGGCCGTCTGGGCGGGGCGGAAATCGCCCGCGTCGAGCAGTATCGCGAAGGCCGCGTGCCGCTTCACACCCTGCGCGCCAACATCGATTACGCTGACGTCGAGGCACTGACTGCCTACGGCATCATCGGCATCAAGGTGTGGGTCTTCAAGGGCGAAATCCTTGGCCATGACCCGATGGCGCAGGACCGACTGATGATGGAAGCTCAGACTTCCGGCGTCCGTCCGGCCCGCTGAGTCTAGGATAGAGTTAGCACCATGCTGCAACCGAAAAAGCACAAGTTCCGTAAGGCCTTCAAGGGCCGGATCAAGGGTGATGCCAAGGGTGGCACCGACCTGAACTTCGGTTCCTACGGCCTCAAGGCCATGGAGCCCGAGCGGATCACCGCCCGCCAGATCGAGGCGGCTCGCCGCGCGATCACGCGTCACATCAAGCGCCAGGGTCGCCTCTGGATCCGCATCTTCCCGGATGTGCCGGTTTCCAAGAAGCCTGCCGAAGTCCGTCAGGGTAAGGGCAAGGGTGCGGTCGAATACTGGGCAGCCCGCGTCAAGCCGGGTCGCATCCTGTTCGAACTGGACGGCGTTGCCGGCCCGCTCGCTGCAGAAGCGTTCGAACGCGCTGCGATGAAGCTGCCGATCAAGACCAAGGTTGTTGCCCGTCTCGGCGACACCTCGCACCTGGGAGGCGAATGATGGCCGCCAAGACCGAAGACTTCCGCGCCAAGAGCGACGACCAGCTGACCGCTGACCTCGTCGACCTCAAGCGCGAGCAGTTCAACCTGCGTTTCCAGGCCGCCACGAGCCAGCTCGAGCGTCCGGCACGCATCAAGGAAGTCCGTCGCGACATCGCCCGCATCAAGACGCTCCAGGCTGAGCGTTCTGGTTCGGCGAAGGCGTAAGGAGAAGCAACGATGCCCAAGCGTATTCTTAGCGGGACCGTCGTCTCCGACAAGACGGACAAGACCGTGACCGTGCTCGTCGAGCGCAAGGTGAAGCACCCCCTTTACGGGAAGATCATCCGCCGCTCGAAGAAGTACCACGCCCACGACGAGGACAACGCCTTCAAGACCGGCGAGAAAGTCCGGATCGAGGAGACGGCGCCCTACTCGAAGACCAAGACCTGGAAGGTTCTTGATCGTCTTCAGGCGAGCAAGGGTACGGCACTCGAAGCTGAGGTTTAATCCTCGGCTGAGATTGAAGCCGGGGCTTTCGGGCTCCGGCTTTGGCCTTGCCTGACGAGAGTTGACCTGAGCGGGTGAATGCGGCAAAGGGCCGCCTTCGCCCGTTGCGGGCGACTCGGGCCTCTTCGGGGGCCTGTATTTTTAGGAACTGCCGGACTGGTTCCGGCAAGCCAGTTGAGAAGGACCCGGATCGATGATCCAGATGCAATCCAATCTCGACGTCGCGGACAACAGCGGCGCAAAGCGCGTCCAGTGCATCAAGGTACTGGGTGGCTCCAAGCGTCGTTTCGCAGGCGTCGGCGACATCATCGTGGTGTCGATCAAGGAGGCGCAGCCGCGTGCTCGCGTCAAGAAGGGCGACGTGCACCGCGCCGTCATCGTGCGCACCCGCAAGGATGTGCGCCGTGGCGACGGCAGCGTGATCCGCTTCGACAGCAATGCTGCCGTGCTGATCAACAAGAACGAGGAGCCCATCGGCACTCGTATCTTCGGTCCCGTGGTCCGCGAACTTCGTGGCCGTGGTTTCATGAAGATCATCTCGCTCGCGCCGGAGGTGCTGTAATGGCTGCCGCTAAGATCAAGAAGGGCGACTCGGTCGTCGTTCTCTCGGGCAAGGACAAGGGTCGTACCGGTACGGTGCTCCAGGTTCAGCCCAAGGACGGCAAGGTCGTTGTCGAGGGCGTCAATGTCGCCACTCGCCACCGCAAGCCCACCCAGGCGAACCCTCAGGGTGGCATCGACCGCATTCCTGCGCCGATGCACATCTGCAAGGTCGCCGTTGCGGACAAGGACGGCAAGCCGACCCGCGTTCGTTTTGAAACCAAGGACGGCAAGAAGGTCCGCGTGGCCGTGAAGTCCGGGGAGACGATCGATGGCTGAGCAGTACATTCCGCGCCTGCGGACCAAGTTCGACGCTGAAATCGCGAAGGCCATGACCGAGAAGTTCGGTTACAAGAACGTGATGGAAATCCCGAAGATCGAAAAGATCACGCTCAACATGGGCGTCGGTGAGGCCAGCCAGGACAAGAAGAAGGTCCAGACTGCCGCTGCCGAGATGGAACTCATCGCCGGCCAGAAGCCCGTTGTCACCAAGGCCCGCAAGTCGATCGCACAGTTCAAGCTGCGCGAAGGCATGCCGATCGGCTGCAAGGTGACGCTGCGCCGCGAGCGTATGTACGAATTCCTCGACCGTCTTGTGACCGTGGCCATGCCGCGCATCCGAGATTTTCGTGGTCTGAACCCGAAGTCGTTCGACGGCCGTGGCAACTATGCCATGGGCCTGAAGGAGCAGATCATCTTCCCGGAGATCAGCTACGACCGGATCGACAAGGTGCGTGGGATGGACATCATCGTCACCACCACCGCGAAGACCGACGACGAGGCGCGCGAACTGCTGCGTCTGTTCGGTTTCCCGTTCCCGGCTGAAGAGTCGGAACAGAAGGAGGCGGCGTGAGCCGCTGAAGAAGAGAGCTTAAGTCCATGGCGAAACTGAGTTCCGTGAACAAGAATGAGCGTCGCAAGAAGCTCGTCAAGAAGTATGCAGGCAAGTACGCTGCCCTCAAGGCGGTTGCCGACGACCAGTCGCTCGAAGAAACCGAGCGCCTGATCGCCCGCCTGAAGCTGGCCGAGATCCCGCGCAACGCAAACCCTACCCGGGTTCGCAACCGTTGCGCCACGACCGGCCGTCCGCGCGGTTACTACCGCAAGTTCGGCCTTTGCCGCATCGAGCTGCGTGATCTTGCCAACAAGGGCATGATCCCCGGTGTGACGAAGTCGAGCTGGTAAGGGTTAGAAAATGGCATTGACCGATCCCCTGGGTGATATGCTCACCCGCATCCGCAACGGGCAGCAGGCGAAGAAGGACACCGTCCTTTCGCCCGCTTCGAAGCTTCGTGCGCGCGTCCTGGAAGTGCTTCAGCGCGAGGGCTACATCCGTGGCTTCTCCGATGATGCAACCGGCGCTCACCCGCAGCTGCGTATCGAGCTGAAGTACTTTGAAGGCGAACCCGCCATCAAGCACATCGCCCGTGTCTCCAAGCCTGGCCGCCGCGTCTATTCGGGTTCCAAGGAACTTCCGATCGTGCGCAACGGCCTGGGCATCACCATCGTCTCGACGCCGCGCGGCGTGCTTTCGGATGCCGAAGCTCGCACCGCAAACGTCGGTGGCGAAGTGCTTGCGGAGGTCTTCTGATGAGCCGCATCGGTAAAAAGCCGGTTGCGATCCCGGGCGGTGTCACCGCCCAGATCGACAACGGCGTTCTCTCGGTGAAGGGGCCCAAGGGCACCCTGAACATGGGCCTGTCAAACCTCGTCGAGACTTCGGTCGAGGGTGAAACCATCGCGGTTACGCCCATCGGCAACTCGAAGTCGTCGCGCAGCCACTGGGGCCTTCAGCGCACCCTGGTTTCGAACCTGATCGAAGGCGTTGTAAACGGCTTCACCAAGGTTCTCGAAATCAAGGGCGTCGGCTACCGTGCCGCTTCGCAGGGCAAGACCCTCAAGCTGCAGCTGGGCTACTCGCACGACGTCGACATCGACGTGCCGGAAGGCATTGAGGTCAAGACCCCCGACAACACCACGGTCGAGATCTCCGGCATCGACAAGCAGAAGGTCGGCCAGCTTGCGGCCGAGATTCGTCGCTGGCGCAAGCCCGAGCCCTATAAGGGCAAGGGCATTCGCTACCGCGGCGAGTTCGTCTTCCGCAAGGAAGGGAAGAAGAAGTAATGGCAAAGCTGTCTCTCTTCGCGCGCCGTGCGCGCCGCGTCCGTACCGCGCTCAAGGCGCGTTCGGGTGGTCGTCCCCGTCTGTCGGTGCATCGCACCGGCCGCCACATCTACGCGCAGATCATCGACGATGCGCAGGGTCACACTGTCGCCGCAGCGAACACGCTCGGCGCCAAGGGCACTGACATCGACGCTGCTGTTCGCGTCGGCAAGGAACTGGCCGAGGCTGCCGTCAAGGCGGGCGTTACCTCGGTCGTGTTCGACCGCGGTGGCTTCCTGTACCACGGTCGCGTCAAGGCGCTGGCCGATGCCGCCCGTGAAGGCGGGCTGGAGTTCTGATCATGGCTGACGAAAACAACAACGAGCAGCCGATTGTGGCTGAGCAGGCCGCACCGCAGGAAGCCCGTGAGGGCGGACGTGGTCGTGGTGGTCGTGGTCGCGGCGGCAATGACCGCGGCGGCAACGATCGTGGCGGTAACCGTGGCGGTCGTCGTGACGATCGTCGCGGTGGTGGCCGCAGCGACGAAGATCAGGGCGAAGAACTGATCGAGAAGCTGGTGCACATCAACCGCGTCTCGAAGACCGTCAAGGGCGGTAAGCGCTTCGGCTTCGCGGCACTGGTTGTCGTCGGTGACGGCAAGGGTCGGGTTGGCTTCGGTCACTCCAAGGCTCGTGAAGTCCCCGAGGCGATCACCAAGGCGACTGCTTCTGCAAAGAAGAAGATGATCCGTGTCGCTCTGAAGGAGGGCCGTACCCTCCATCACGACGGCAAGGGCCACTTCGGCGCCGGCAACGTGAACGTCCGTTCGGCTCCGGCCGGTACGGGTATCATCGCCGGTGGTCCGATGCGCGCGGTGTTCGAGAGCCTGGGCGTCCATGACGTCGTCACCAAGTCGGTGGGCACCTCGAACCCGTACAACATGATCCGCGCCACCTTCGACGCGCTGTCCAACCAGACTTCGCCGAAGTCGGTCGCTCAGCGTCGTGGCAAGAAGGTCGCTGACCTTCTGGGTCGTGCCGGTGGTGTTTCCGAAGTGGAGGCTGAAGCCGCCGCTGAAGCCATCGTGGAGTAAGCATCATGGCGAAGATCAAGATCAAGCAGATCGGTTCGCCGATCCGTCGCCCCGAAAGCCAGAAGAAGATCCTCATCGGTCTCGGCCTCGGCAAGATGCACCGTATCGTGGAGCGTGAAGACACTCCCGAGGTTCTTGGCGCTATCGCCAAGCTGCCGCATATGGTGAAGATCGTCGACTGAACCCTCGGGTTTAGATGATGATACAGACAGGGCCTCGGTGGAAACGCCGGGGCCTTTCTGCGTAAGGCGCGCAAGCAGCGAGGCCGGCGGGGGTAATGTGACAACACTCTTCCCACCATCGCGCGCTGTGCTATTCGCGGGCGCTCCACCGCGCGGACCTTGCGAGGGCCGGGCGGACCTTCATTTTTGTATTCGCCATTCGGGGACAAGTCTTGATCGGCAAGCGGCTTCTGGCAGCCTCGTTTCTGTGCCTGGGTGCGCTGGGCGCTACCGCCTGTTCGCGCCAGGATGCGGGAGACGACCTCACGGCAGGCGGGACTGCGCTGGCCAAGTGCAACGACGTGCGTTCCGATACGGCATTCCTCGAACGCCTACGCAAAAGCGACGACTCGGTGCGCAAGGCACTCGCAAACGGCACCGCGAATGCGGTCGCGGAAGCGAATGACGCACTGGACGCGGGCGACTACCGACTCGCGGCAGCAACCACTGCACGGGGGATCGCGACCGAACCCTACGGCGTGCAGTGCCGGGTGATCGGCGGCCTGTCGCCCTGGTCGGTACGGGCGCTGGCTTTCGTTGCCGACGATGCCGCCAAGACTGAAAAGCAGATGCCGGACGATACAGTGACCGGCTTCGGGCGGCGCTATAACGCCACCATGCTGGCAGATCCGCGCTATCCTTATGCTGACGTGTGCCGGGCACTGGACAAAGCTGGTCCTGCCGCGGTGGTCTCCGATAACCCCGACACCGGTATCGTGCAGCCTTACGGATTTGCAGAGCTGGGAGCCGCGCGAATGGCCTATGGGCTGGGCGCGGCAGCGCGGCGGGGGTCGGTCTACGACATCGGTGTGCTGATCGAGCGCGACAGGCAGGACGTGAATGTGCCCGATCTCTTCGGATTGACGCCGCTGGCCTGGGCCGTTGCCTATCACCGCTGGCCCGCTGCCGAGGCTTTGCTGGAGGCAAAGGCAAGCCCGACAGGCGCGGTGTGCCAGTCCGTCATCGACCGCGAATCGCCCTTGCAGGTGGCCCGGATCATGCGCTGGTATGCGATGATTCGCCTCATGCGTCCGCTCGTGACAGAGGATGAGTTCGCGAGCCTGCGCCAGAAACCGCGTTGGGACGATGCCAGCCTTTCGGAATTCAACCACGCGCTGACCGAACTCAAGGAACGCTACCAGCGTGTGCTCAAGCGCCAGGACTTCGCTCGCCACGACCTCAATTTCCAGGTCGACGAGCAGGGTAACACGACCGAGTGCAAGATGGACCCGGTCTCCGTTTCGCCCGGCTTCGACAAGGAGTTGTGCGGCCTCGCGGTGGAAATTGTGCGATGGACGCCCGCCCGCGACGCCTTCGGAACGCGCGTGCCGGAAAGCGCGAAGCTCCTCGTGGGCTTCGGCGGAGGAAACTGACGGCACTGATTCCGCGAGGACCACTTAACGTTCGTGCCTAAAATCAATACGTGACACGCGGCCCTGTTTCCTCTAACGGCCCCGACTTCCATCAAGCGCGACCAAAGCGAAAGCGAGTGCAGACCATGAAATTGAATGACATCCGCGACAACGCCGGCGCCCGTCACCGCCGCATTCGCGTCGGCCGTGGTATCGGTTCGGGTAAGGGCAAGACCGCAGGCCGCGGCCAGAAGGGCGCCAAGGCGCGTTCGGGCGTCTCGGTCAACGGCTTCGAGGGTGGCCAGATGCCGCTCCACATGCGTATTCCGAAGCGCGGCTTCTCGAACAAGAAGTTCGCCAAGGACTACGCAGAAGTGAACCTCGGCCTCATCCAGAAGGCGATCGACGCTGGCCAGCTCGACATCGCTGGCGTGGTTGACCACGCTGTACTGAAGGCTGCAGGCATGGCTCGCGGCGGCAAGGACGGCGTGCGCCTCCTCGCCAAGGGCGAACTGACCTCCAAGGTCACCTTCAACGTTGCGGGCGCATCGGCCGGTGCCGTCGCCGCTGTTGAAAAGCTCGGCGGTTCGGTGATCCTTCCTGCCAAGGAAGAAGCCGCAGCCTGAGGCTGTTGCTAACGCACCAAAGCTAACGGAAGAGGGCGGGCGCCAGGCGCTTCGCCCTCTTTTGCTATGGGCGGCGTTTCGGTGCGGCGTGCATTTTACGCGTCAAGGGCTTTCAGACATCGTCCGAATGTCTATATGGCCAGTTTCCTTCCAAGGTTCGACAAGGCAGGCCACAGCCGCTAAGGGCGAATCCGATTAGAACATTCGAGGCTTTCAGAACGTCATGGCTTCCCGCGCCGACAATATTGCCAGTACGCTGAGCCTGGCCAACTTCTCCAAGGCTACCGAGCTCAAGAAGCGCATCCTGTTCACCATCGGTGCGCTGATCGTGTTCCGTTTCCTGAGCTTCGTTCCGTTGCCGGGCGTGAACCCGCTGATCCTCGAATCGCTCTACAGCAAGACGCAGGGCGGTATCCTCGACCTGTTTAACACCTTCTCGGGTGGTTCGCTCTCGCGGATGAGTCTCATCGCGCTTGGCGTGATGCCTTACATCACCGCCTCGATCGTGGTGCAGCTGGCCGCTTCACTCCATCCAGCGCTCGTCGCGCTGAAGAAGGAAGGCGAGGCCGGTCGCAAGAAGCTCAACCAGTATACGCGCTACGGAACTGTCGGCCTCTGTGCGCTGCAGGGTTACTTCCTGGCTGTAAGCCTTGAAGCCTACGGCGCGTCGAGCGGGCTGGAAGCCGTGGTCGACCCGGGCATCATGTTCCGCGTTGGCGCGGTCATAAGCCTCGTTGGCGGCACCATGTTCCTGTTGTGGCTGGGTGAGCAGATCACTTCGCGCGGTATCGGCAACGGCGTTTCGCTCATCATCATGGCCGGCATCGTCGCCCAGATGCCGACTTTCGCCAGCAACGTTGGCCAGGCCTACAGCGCAGGTGACACCGGCACGTTCCTGATCGTGGCGCTGATCGCGCTGCTGGTCGCGATGATCCTGATGATCTGCTTCTGCGAGCGCGCGACGCGCCGCCTGCTGATCCAGTATCCCAAGCGTGCGACGCAGCGTGGCATGATGCAGGCCGACCGTAGCCACCTGCCGCTCAAGCTCAACACCGCCGGCGTGATTCCGCCGATCTTTGCCAGCTCGCTGCTGCTGCTGCCGCTGACCATCACCCAGTTTGCCGGGAACACGCTGAGCCCGGACTCGACGATGGGCAAGGTCGTGGTCACGCTCAACCAGTACCTGGGGCACGGCAAGCCGCTCTACATGCTGCTCTACGCAGCCGGCATCGTGTTCTTCTCGTTCTTCTACACTGCGGTCGTCTTCAATCCGGAAGAGACGTCGGACAACCTGAAGAAGAATGGCGGGTTCATCCCGGGCATCCGTCCGGGCAAGAACACCGCGACTTATCTCGACTACGTGCTCACGCGAATCACGGTGATCGGTGCGATCTATCTCACCATCGTCTGCACGGTGCCTGAGTACTTCCTGTCTATGACAGGCTTGCCGCTCCTGTTCATGGGTGGCACGAGTCTGCTGATCGTGGTCAACGTGACCGTGGATACGATCACGCAGATCCAGTCGCACCTGCTGGCACACCAGTATGGCGACCTGATCAAGAAGGCGAAGCTGAAGGGCCGCCTGCGCTGAAGGCAGCTGCCGGGGCGGCTGAAGAAAGCGGACGAAGACCGCATAAACTTGAGGGGGTAAAGGCGTGAATATCATTCTTCTCGGACCGCCGGGGGCAGGCAAGGGCACACAGGCCCAGCGCCTGGTCGAGAAGCACGGGATGCGGCAGCTGTCGACCGGCGACATGCTTCGCGCTGCGGTCAAGGCTGGGACGCCGACCGGGCTCGAGGCCAAGGCCGTGATGGAGCGCGGCGAACTGGTTTCTGACGCGATCGTTTCCGCGCTCATCGGCGACGAGCTTGACTCGATGGGTGCGGAATCGGGCGCCATCTTCGATGGCTATCCGCGCACCGAGGCACAGGCCGAATCGCTCGACTCGATTCTTGAAGCCCGGGGCCGCAAGCTCGATCACGTGATCGAGCTGGACGTGAACGAGGATGCGCTCGTCGAACGCATCACCGGGCGCTTCACCTGCGCATCGTGCGGCAAGGGCTACCACGACACGTTCGAGAAGCCGCAAGTCGAAGGCACCTGCGACAAGTGCGGTGGGCACGAGTTCAAGCGCCGTCCAGACGACAACGCCGAAACCGTGCGTACGCGCATGGCCGAGTACCGCGCCAAGACCGCGCCGATCCTTCCCGTTTACGAGGTGCGGGGCATCGTCAGCAAAGTTGACGGAATGGCGGACATGGACGAAGTTACCGCGGCGATCGAGGCGATCCTCGCCAAGTAAGCGCAATGGCCCGGTTACCGGCAGCATCGCCGGCGCCGGGCGCGGGGGGCAAGTGTCCGATGAAGCGTTTCGCGATCGCGTTTGCTCTGCCCATTGCTTTTGGGGCAGCGGCTGCGCCGCTGCCCGCAGCGGCCAGCGTTGCGCAGGTTTCGCAAAACGGTTTTGTGGTGCGTCACGTCATCGACGTGTCGACCTCCGCCGAAGAAACCTGGGCCTTGCTGATCAAGCCTTCGGTCTGGTGGGATTCTGATCACACTTGGTCAGGTGAAGCGGCCAATCTGTCGCTCGATGCGCGGGCAGGGGGCTGCTTCTGTGAAATCCTGCCCAATGCGTCGTCGCCCAAGGGCGCGCCTCGCGGCAGTGTCGAGCACATGCGGGTGGTCTATATCGAGCGGCCGCGCGCGGTACGCCTGGTCGGCGCGCTCGGACCTTTGCAGGCCGATGCCGCAATTGGCACCCTGACGATCCAGCTCAACCCGAAGGCGAAGGGCGGTACGCAAGTGCTGCTGGAGTACGTGGTGGGCGGCTTTACGCGCACGCCTTTCGAAAAACTCGCGCCGGGCGTCGATGGGATGCTGGGGCAGCAGGTTCGCCGGCTCGGCGAGAAGCTGGGCGGCTCTTTTGCAGCGGCCTTCCCGCTGCCGGAACAGGAAACTGCTGCGGAAATGGCGGTTCCAGGGGCTGTGCCCGAACCTGTTGAGGCCGGGCCGGCGACGGGCGGCGTGGTGCCGCTGGCGCAGGAGCCCCTGTCTGCGGACGGGATGATCGTGGGTCGCTGAAGACCGGTAGGCATCACGTGCTTTGACTGGCCCGGCGATTTGCGTTAAACACTACTCACAAGCGCGATCGACGCACCGCCATTCGGCGGGCGGTCCCTGCTCCTCGGCGCTCCGGGCGTTGACAGCCCGCGCGAATCGTTCTAAGCGCGCCCTTCACTCGACAGCATACGGCAAGTCCGGCGAGGCCAAGGCCGCAGTGTTCACAGAACCTGCGTGTTTCGCCAACCGGACCTTTTGTCATTTGCCTGCCCGGGTGTTCACAGCGTTGAGATAGGGGTCGCCTTCGACCTCTGTGGAGCAGGAGTTTTTAAGTGGCACGTATTGCCGGGGTCAATCTCCCCACCAACAAGCGCGTTATCATCGCGTTGACCTACATCCATGGTATCGGCCGCACCAAGGCCGTTCAGATCGCTGACAAGCTCGGCATCGACCATACCCGCCGCGTGCAGGACCTGTCGGACGCCGAAGTCCTGCAGATCCGCGAAACCCTGGACGCCGACCACACGGTCGAAGGTGATCTTCGTCGCGAAACCGCGATGAACATCAAGCGTCTCATGGATCTCGCATGCTACCGTGGCCTGCGTCACCGCAAGGGCCTGCCGGTCCGTGGCCAGCGCACGCATACCAATGCGCGCACCCGCAAGGGCAAGGCCAAGCCGATCGCCGGCAAGAAGAAGTAAGCTGCGCGGGCCGCACTCCGGCCCCCGGTTTTCCCACGCGATACATCGACAGGAACCACGAACATGGCACGCGAACCCCAGCGCATTAAGCGCCGCGAGCGCAAGAACATCACGAGCGGCATTGCCCACGTGAATGCAAGCTTCAACAACACCATGGTGACCATCACCGACGCCCAGGGCAACGCGATTTCGTGGTCCTCGGCAGGCATGATGGGCTTCAAGGGCAGCCGTAAGTCGACTCCGTATGCCGCTCAGGTGGCCGCGGACGACGCAGGCAAGAAGGCCGCCGAGCACGGCGTCCGCACCCTCGAAGTCGAAGTCAAGGGCCCGGGTTCGGGCCGCGAGAGCGCTCTGCGTGCTCTGGCCGCCGTGGGCTTCACCATTACCTCGATCCGTGACGTCACGCCGATTCCGCATAACGGCGTGCGTCCCTCGAAGCGCCGCCGCGTCTGATCGAGCTAATGCGGGCGACGACCGGTCGTCGCCCGTCTTCGGAACGTCCCGGGCCTTTCCACCAGGCCTTCGGGGCGTAACCGCCATCACTCCCAGGGGAAGTCCATGACTGTCAACATCAAGAACTGGCAGGAACTCAAGAAGCCGAACAGCCTTGAGATCAAGCCGGGACCCGACCCCAAGCTGAAGGCGACCTTCGTTGCCGAACCTCTCGAGCGCGGTTTCGGCCTGACGCTCGGCAACGCGCTTCGTCGCGTGCTGCTCTCCTCGCTGCAGGGCGCCGCGATCACCTCGATCAAGATCGAGAACGTGCTCCACGAATTCTCGTCGCTTGCCGGCGTGCGTGAGGACGTCACGGACATCGTCCTGAACGTCAAGCAGATCGCGCTCAAGATGCAGGGCGAAGGCCCCAAGCGTCTCCAGCTCTCCGCCACCGGCCCGGCCGCGGTGAAGGCTGGCGATATCGCCGTTTCGGGTGACATCGAGGTCATGAACAAGGACCTCGTGATCTGCCACCTCGACGAGGGCGCAACGCTGAACATGGAACTGACCGCCGACACCGGTAAGGGCTACGTCCCCGCCGTGTCGAACCGTCCTGTCGACGCGCCGATCGGTCTTATCCCGGTCGACTCGCTCTACTCGCCGGTGCGTCAGGTCAGCTACAAGGTCGACAATGCCCGCATCGGGCAGGAACTCGACTTCGACAAGCTGAACCTCACGGTCGAGACCGACGGCACCGTCACCCCGGAAGACGCCGTGGCTTATGCCGCGCGAATCCTCCAGGACCAGCTGGCGCTGTTCGTTCACTTCGAGGACATTGCTCCCGTCGGTCAGTCGCCGATGATCGGCATGGCCGCTGGTGGTACTTCGACTTCGGAAGAGAGCGACACCAACCAGCTCAACCGCTACCTTCTCAAGAAGGTGGACGAGCTGGAACTGTCGGTCCGTTCGGCAAACTGCCTCAAGAACGACAACATCATCTACATCGGTGATCTGGTCCAGAAGACCGAAGCCGAGATGCTGCGTACGCCGAACTTCGGCCGCAAGTCGCTCAACGAGATCAAGGAAGTTCTCTCCTCGATGGGTCTGCGCCTCGGCATGGACATCCCGGGCTGGCCGCCCGAGAACATCGAAGAGATGGCCAAGAAGCTCGAACAAGAGCTGCTGGGTTAAAATCTTCAAGCATGATCCCGGCCTTGGTCGGGATCATGTTTTTCAGGGTATCGGCGGTCCCCCTCAAGCGGCTGCCAGGATCGGGGTACCTGACACGGCCCCCCTACGAACGGAGTATTGAAAATGCGTCATAAAATGGGCGGCCGCAAGCTGCAGCGCAAGTCCGGCCACCGTACAGCCCTGCTGCGCAACATGGCCGCCGCGCTGATCAAGCACGAGCAGATCAAGACCACCACTCCGAAGGCCAAGGAACTGCGTCCTTACCTCGAGAAGCTGATCACGCTTGCCAAGAAGGGCGGTCTTTCGAACCGTCGTCTGGCGCATGCGCGCATCCTCGACGAAACGCAGGAAGCAAAGCTGTTCGAAGTTCTGGCCGAGCGTTTCGCTGGTCGCGAGGGTGGCTACACCCGCATCATCAAGGCCGGCATTCGCGCTTCGGACGCTGCCCCGATGGCGATCATCGAACTGGTTGACCGCGACGTCACCGCCAAGGGTCAGGATTCTGGCCCGGTGAACGCCGACGCCGAGGAATTCGCTGAAGCCTGAGCTCCGGCGTCCTTGACGGGATAGTAAAAAGCGGTCGCGAACTTCGGTTCGCGGCCGCTTTTTTCGTTGGAGGCCGCAGGCGCTTCGCCCGCAGCCTCCCTTTCCCTTCCATCCGCATATGCTAGAAGGGTGGCGAGAACGAAGGGCCGGGAAGGAAACGCGAAATGCACCGCCTGCGGGCGCTGATGGGGGGCTTGTTGCTTTGCGCTGGCACGCCCATCCGGGCTGAAACGGTCCCTGATGTCACCTATCCTCAGACCCGCCGCGATCCGCTCGTCGAAACCCTGTTCGGCGAAGACATTGCCGACCCTTATCGCTGGCTGGAAGCCGACGTGCGCCATGCGCCGGAGGTTGCCGACTGGGTAAGCCGCGAAAACCGTGTGACGGAGGCCTACCTCGGCGCGCTACCCCAGCGTGAACGGTTCCAGCAGCGGATCCGCGCCTTTATGGATTACGAACGTTTCGGCCTGCCGGTGAAGGCGGGTGGCCGCTATTTCTATACGCGGAACTCGGGGCTGCAGAACCAGGCGCAACTGTTCGTGCGCAAGGGCCTCTCCGGCGAAGCGCGCCTGCTTATCGACCCCAATGGCTGGGCTGCGGACGGCGCCACGGCGCTCGATGCCTGGGAGCCGTCGCAGAAGGGAAGCTACCTGCTCTACAGCGTGCAGGATGGCGGGAGCGACTGGCGAGTGCTGCGGGTGATCGACGTCAAGACCGGCAAGCCGCTGGGCGACGAGATCCGCTGGGCCAAGTTTACCGGCCTTGCATGGGTGGGCGAAGAAGGCTTCCTGTACTCGCGTTTCCCTGCGCCGGATGAGGGTGCGGCCTTCCAGGGGCGTAACTACGATCAGGCGGTCTACTTCCACCGGCTCGGCACCGCGCAGGAGCAGGACGAACTGGTCTATGCAACGCCGGGGCATCCTGAATACGGGCATGTGGCGAAAGTTACGCAGGACGGCAGGCTTGCGCTGATCACCACCCATGTCGGCACTGATCCACGGTACGAAGTGCGGGCGGTGGACCTGACCCATTACAAACGCGATGGCTGGAAGGCGATCCCGCTGGTTACCGGCTTTACGGACGACTGGAAGCTGGTCGAAGGGGCCGGGCGGCGCCTGTGGTACGTCACCAACTGGAAGGCGCCGCGCTATCGGCTAGTCGCCATCGATCTCGATGCGAAAGGCGCCGGTACACGGACGCCTGAGTGGACAGAGGTCGTCGCGGAGGGGGATGACATCCTTGAGCGCGCCGGCATTGTCGGCGACCGGCTTGTCCTCAATTACATGCGCGACGCCGCCAGCCATGCCGAGATTCTCGCGCTTGATGGGAGCGGTGGGAGAACATTAACGCTGACCGGCATCGGTACGGCCTCGGGCTTCCGCGGGCGTCCCGGCGATCCCGAGACGTTCTATGCCTTCACCAGCTTCAACTGCCCCGCCTCGATCTATCGGATGGACCTGACGACCGGCGTAACCGCGCCCTTCGCGCAGCCCAAGATGTGCTACGATCCGGGCGCCTATGTCGTCGACCAGCGCTTCTTCACGTCGAAGGACGGAACGCGGGTGCCGATGTTCGTTGTGCGAAGCCGCGCCGTGGCCAAGGCCAAGCTGCCGGTGCCGACACTGCTTTACGGCTACGGTGGTTTCGATGTTTCACTGACACCGGGTTTCTCCTCGATCCGCATGGCGTGGCTGGAAGCGGGCGGGGCGTTTGCTCTGGCGAACCTGCGCGGCGGCGGTGAATACGGGCGCGAATGGCACGAAGCCGGGCGCGGCGCTAACAAACAGAATGTGTTTGATGATTTCATCGCGGCGGGCGAATACCTCGTGAACCAAGGTATCGCGAAGAAGGACGGGTTGGCGATCCAGGGCGGTTCCAACGGCGGCCTGCTGGTCGGCGCGGCGGTCAACCAGCGCCCGGCCCTGTTCGCGGCGGCCGTGGCGCAAGTGGGCGTCATGGACATGCTGCGCTTCGACCGCTTTACCGCAGGTCGCTACTGGGTGGACGATTATGGCCATCCCGACCGCGAGGCCGATTTCAAGGTGCTGCGGGCCTATTCCCCATACCACAACATCCACGAAGGCCGGGCTTACCCGGCAATCTTGGTCACTACCGCCGATACCGACGACCGCGTGGTGCCGGGGCATTCGTTCAAGTATGCCGCTGCGCTTCAGCATGCGGACCTTGGCGCCAAACCGCGCCTCATCCGGATCGAAACTCGCGCCGGGCACGGATCGGGCAAGCCCACGGACAAGGCGATTGAGGAGGGCGCGGACATCCTGGCCTTTCTGGCGCAGTGGACCGGGCTGAAGTTGCCGGCCGAAACCACGACGATCGCCCATGCCGGCTCGCCGGCGGCCGACGGCACCCCGTGAGCGGCGACAGGGCGGTTCAGCCGCGCGACAGCATGAGCAAGGTATTTGCCTGAGATCAGGCGGCGCGGACAGTGCGCGCCGGGGCTTGGACATTCACCGATGCAGATATTCCGTTCGCGTACCGCCGCCACGCTTGCCGCGCTTGCCGTAGTTTCGATGACAGCGACTCCGGTGTTCGCGCGGGGCTACGACGACTGGGGACGCCATCGTCACCATCGCGGCGGCGGAGTCGACGGCGGCAGTCTGCTCGCAGGTCTGCTGGTGGGCGGCGCCGCCGTTGCGATCGCCACTTCAGCCAACAAGAAAGCCAACGACACGCGCGGCGACGAGCCCGCGCCCTATCGCTATCCTGGTGGGCCGCAGGCAGGCGATCAGGGCTATGGCGATGAGCCGGCCGGCGCGGACTATGGTTCGCGCGACTATCCGGGCGGGCCGGACGGGGCCTCCGGCAGCGGTCAGGGGAGCTTCGATGCGGCGGTGGACGCCTGTTCGGGCGAACTTGAGCAGGGCGGCAGGCGCGTCGATTCGGTAGATAATGTGCGCCGGATGGGTGAACGCTACAGCGTCGAGGGGCGGCTCGAAGGCGGCAGCGCCTATGCCTGCAGCGTCGACGATACCGGGCACATCCGCTCGGTTGCGGTCGACGGCCACGCGATGATCTGAACTACGCCAGGGCGGGACGGCTCAGTCGTCCCCCCGATGTGCGGGCAGGCCCAGCGACCAGTGGATCGCCGCGCCGCGCAAGGTAAAGCCCGCTGATACAGCCAGCGCCCAGGTCAGCGCGGGGGAAAGCCCGAAGGCGATCCCGGTACCAGCAAGGCACGCCGCAAGTGCCGCTGCCGTCACGTAAAGCTCCGGACGCATCAGGATAGACGGGCTGCCGGCCAGCACGTCACGGATGATGCCGCCGATGCAGCCAGTGACGACGCCCATAAGGATCGCGGCGACCAGCGGCACGCCCCACGATAGGGCTTTGATTGTGCCGAACACGGAATAGACCGCCAGCCCCAGCGCGTCCGCCCATTCCAGTAGCACCCCGTTCCACCAGCGCACGGGCGTGAACCACGCGACGAGCGCGACGACGAGGCATACCGGTGCCACGAACGGATCGTGCACCCAGAACACCGGCGCACCGATCAACAGGTCTCGCAGTGAACCGCCGCCGACGCCGGTAATGAGCGCGAAGAACGCGACCGTCACGAATGTCTGCTGCAACCGCGCCGCCGCCAACGCGCCGGAGAGGGCGAAAACGGCAATGCCGAGGAGGTCCAGCGCGGGGGGCAGGGCAGGGG
>NZ_CACSJO010000041.1 GCF_902706195.1 Novosphingobium sp. 18050
GAACTGTTTCCTGCGGAGACGACGGCTGCGCTAAGACGGCCGGCGCGGGCGCTGCAAGGAGCACGCCGGTCAGCGTGTGGGCCATAACCGCGAACATTAAAAATTCTCCCGTATTCTTATTATGCGCGGGGGATATGCTCCCCGGTCAGGTCGTGCCGGCTTGGTTGCGGCGCAATGCAAGCGCCTGAAGCGCGTGAACGAACAGTCCGATTGTCAGCCCCCAGAAGGCTGACCCCAAGCCCGCGAATGTCACTCCCGATGCGCTCACCGCGAAAGTGACGAGGGCGCCGTCGCGTCCCCGTTCCGCTCGTAGCGCGCCGGCGAGCGACGATGCGACGACGGGGAACAGTGCGAGACCGGCAAGTGCGGCGACCAGTGTTGTCGGCAGGGTCGCGAACAGGGCTAGCACCGTTGCGGCGAAGGCTCCGAAGACGAGGTACGCCACGCCGCCTGCGATGCCGGCGATATAGCGGCGTGCCGGATCCGGATGCGCGTCGGGGCCAAGGCAGATCGCGGCGGTGAATGCGGCGAGGTTGAGACCGTGGCAACCGAAGGGCGCAAGCACCATCGATGTGACCGCGCTGGCCGAAAGTATCGGCCGGGCTGGGGGATGGTCGTAGCCCGCGTTGCGAAGCACCGCCATGCCCGGCAAAAACTGTCCGGTGAGGGCAACCACAGCCAGGGGCAGGGCGATATTGGCGGTGGCGGCCCAGTCGAAGCGCGGGGTCGTCCATACCGGTATGGTCAGGTGCGGGGTTCCGATAGAGCCGGTGAATCCGCCGGCCAGCGCCGTCATCGCCGTCCCCACAATGAGCACGGCAACTATCGCATAGCGCGGTGCGAGGATGCGCCCCGCGAAGAACGCGGCCATCATCGCCAGGACCGTCAGCGGCGTGGCGGGTAACGCGCCCACCATGTCGACGAGGAACCGGAACAGGATGCCCGCCAGCATCGCGGCGGTGATCGACGCCGGTAACCGGGTGACAACCTTATCAAACGCACCCGACGCGCCGACCGCCAGGACTGCGAGATTGGCAACGATGTAGGCGCCTACCGCTGTACCGAAGTCTACCCCCGGCAGCATTGTCACCAGCAGCGCCGAACCCGGCGCCGACCATGCAATAACCACCGGCACCTTCCACCTGTAGCTGAGCACGATGCCAAGGACGCCGCTGCCAATCGAGATCGCCCAGATCCACGAGGCGACCAGGGCCGGCTCGAGGCTCGCGGAGGCCTGGAACACGATCACCAGCGGGCCGGCGTAGGATATGGTGGTGGCGATGATCCCGGCCAGCACGGCCGGGATCATGGAGGCCCGAGGCTCTGTCTGTGTCATGGCCGTGTGCGTCATGTCGTCAGGCTGTGAGCACTACGGTTTCGCGCGAAACCTGCTGGCGTCGGCTAATCATGAACATCGCGGTTGCAAGTACAGCTACGAGACCGGGAATGGCGAAGGCTGCGAAGTTCAGGGCCATTGGCAGTTCCGCAGCCAGGAGCAGGCCGCCCAGCATCGGGCCGACGACCGCGCCAATCCGGCCTACGCTCGAAGCCCAGCCAAGACCCGTTCCGCGTACCGAGAGGGTGTAGAAATCGGCCACGCTGGCGTAGAGCAGAATCTGGGTGCCCGTCGTCCCGGCGCCGGCCACGAAGATGAGCAGGTAGAGCACCGGCGTGGCGCTGTTGACGCCCAGCAGCGTGATGCACACGGCGCCGAGCAGGAAGTAGGCCATGACCACTCGGGGCAGGCCAAACCTGTCGGCCAGCCTGCCGCCGCTGATGGCGCCAAACATGCCGCCGAGGTTCAGGGCGAACAGGAACGACAGGCTCGATCCCAGGCTGTATCCAGCGCTGCGCATCAGCTGCGGAAGCCATGATCCCAGTGCGTAGACCATCAGCAGGCAGCAGAAGAAGCTGAGCCACATGGCCGTCGTGCCCAGCGCGCGGTTGTGCCGGAACAGTTCGGCGAGGGATGCGCGCTTGGCCGAGTTCTCAGGATAGGAGAGGGTGCCTGCGAGCGCCGCGGCATCGTCGGGCGACAGGCGGCGCAGGATGGCGCGTGCTTTATCGTGCTCCCCATTGCGGATGAGGAAGCCGATAGATTCGGGCAGACTGCGAAGGATCAGCGGCAGGAGCGCGAGCGGCACCGCAGCGGCAATGAACATTGCCTGCCAGCCGAACCGAGGGAGAAGCCAGATGCCGAGCCCCGCCGCGACCATGCCGCCCACCGCGTAGCCGCTGAACATCAGCGCCACGAGTGTACTGCGCATGCGTTTGGGAGCATATTCGTTCGTCAGCGCCACGGCATTGGGCATGAGCCCGCCGCAGCCGAGCCCCGCCAGGAAGCGGAACACGCCGAAAGCCGTGGGCGTGGTGACGAAACCGTTGAGGAACGTCGCGGTGCTGAACAGGACGAAGCAGATGGTAATGCACTTCTTGCGGCCGATCCTGTCGCCGAGCGACCCGAAGAGCAGCGCACCCGTCATCATTCCGAACAGGGCCCAGCTTGCCAGCGAACCGGCCTCCGGCGGTGTCAGGCTCCACTGTTCCATCAACTGGGGAAGGACTGTTCCGTAAATGAATACGTCATAGCCGTCGACGATCAATAGCAGCGCGCAGGCAACGATGATCTTTTTGTGGACGCTGCTTAGTCTGGCTTCGTCGATAATTCGACTTACATCGATACCTTGCATATCGATCACTCTCCCGATTTATTGATTGTGATTTTGAGGGAGGTTGAATGACTTACGTGAATGCGCCAAATACCGATTAAGTCCAATCCGTATACTTTGAGAGTATGACTGGCCGAAAACGCTCGGATTTCCGTGGCCTAGCGCTTCCGAGCCCTGGGATATCTTCGCCAAAATTAGCTGCATTTGCGTCTATTTGACACTCCTGTATGATGGCCGGTGCTCACTAACTCCATTCGTCGTACGTGCGGAGATCGACTGATCGGCGTCGCTGGGGGCCATGCGCGGATCGAGAATGTGCGGCGCTCCCGCCAACGCGCGCAGCGCCCAAATCGAGCTTTGACAGAAATTCATTGCACATTGGATCATGCTGGCGCCATGATCCTTGCCTCGGGCAGATCGAGCGTGGCGCGACCGTACATCTGGCGACCAATGCATGGCGGGCTCAACCGGTCGTCGCAACACCTGCTCGATACTATGAGGCAAGGAACTGGTCGAGGACTTCTGCAGGCGGCTACCTCCATGCCTTCGAGACCGGCTCGGAGCTTCGCGCTGGCCCTGCCCGATGGATCACCTATTACAACACCCAGCGTCCGCGCTCGGGTCTTGCCGGGAGAACCCCGGCAGAGGCCTATGTGCGGTCCCGGCAATCAGATTATGGGGGCATGCCCCCATAATCTGATGACCAGAATGGCGGCATGAACGACAACTGGGATTAGCTTAACTCAGCCGCCGAACTGTCCAGAAAGGCGAGACCACCTCACACCGTGGTTAGCCGCCATTCGTTGTTGGACGGTTCACCCACTTCTGAACCGTAGCAGTAGCCTCTTCGAGAAGATCAGGAAGCGCGTCAGTTGCTCCCTCCCAGCGCTCATCGAACTCGCTTTCGTCATCGGTGTCGACGGATCGAGCCGATGCGGCAACGCGACCGGCAAAGGGTGGGTCGATGGAGATTTGAAAGCACTCAAACGGCCGTCGTCCCGGCAGGTAAGCGAACCTCGCGGGCTGATCCGCCCATTCGGTGAAGAGCTTTTTGACAGTCGCTTGCGCCCAAGCGTCGATGGCGGAATCAACTTCTGCATAGGCTTTCATGGCCAGAGTTTGCTTCGACCGCCGTATGTCCGCAAGGGGGCGCGTGCCGACAGGCCGGTTTTCCGAACACTTCCGGTCGGGCAGGTTTCGCGCATTCAGATGGGCACCCTGCCGATGGAACGGCGAAAAGTGGTGGGTAGAAGACTGTCGGGTTTGGGGCGATAGGCCGCAACTTGCTGCCGATAGGGTATGCCGGGAAACATCGCCTGATGGGGTTTCCGGCACTTTTTCAATCCGACAGGGTTTCCCGTGCATTCTCATCCATAAGAACGACAAGAAGTGGCGCGCGTGACGTGTTTCTGGCGGAATTACGTGCCTCCTGTACGGAAAACATGTGATTGTCGTCAGGGGGTAAGTTTATAGCCCTTCGGGCAGTTGGACCCCGCTGGGAATGCGAATGGTCGTGGTGAACATCCGCAGCTTTGAATCGGGAGCAGGACTCGTGATTGTCATAAGGTTCATCAGGTAGGGATTTCCTTTTCCATCCCGCCTGAAAAATGCGCGTCGTTCTATAGCACCCCGCATAGCGGTCATGCTGGGCACCGGCTTCCAATCATTCCGAGAAAGCTGGGTCGAAATGGCATCGGTGATGTTGACGGTGGGTTCTGATAGCAAAATCACACGACAGCCAGGCTGACTACCACCAACGGCCAAAACGACTTCACCTTGGTCAAATGACTTTGATCCCATCGTTGCCTGCGAAATCAGTGTTAGGCCGGGCCTCCCCAACCCCTTCATCATGCTGTCGTTCACACCATAATTCAGCCCCATGCCTTCGATGGCTTTTATCGATTTATCGAGTGCGTTGGGATCGGCCATGGTGGGCATTGCGATCGTACCGGCAGCAATACCGTAACAACTTTTCCCGCTTAGGTCAGCGATCGAGCGAGCCAAAATCTCATCAGATGGCGGCGCGGCCACAAGAGGTCCGCTGCTAATTGCGACTATAAGCGAGAGACAAAACGCGAGACGCATGAGAACTCCTAATTCCGGCCTTGCCTGCCTAGGATCAAATTCTTTCTCAAAAACGAATGATATACATTTGCTTGACGACAATCAGGTGTTTTCCGGCATGGCCGGTTTGGGGTGCGCGCTTGTGGCTGCGGAGCGACCGACTTGGGGCGCTTCGCGACCGGCGGCTATATGCTCGAAATAGGGTGCCGCTGTGGCGGAGCAGAACGGCAGCTATCCCTGCCTACCCGCCGGTAACCTAACATTCGGCTATCGGACGATAAAGCTGCCCGTGCTGAAACGCCCCGTTGCGGACGTTTGGCATTGGCGAGTAAGAGCGTAAGAATGACCGCAGAACAACTTTCAAAACTATGGGCCTTTGCTCGCGGAGATATCGCTGAGATATCTTTCGAAAAGTGGTTTCTCGGGCAGAACGATCTCGAAGCCCCGCTCGGGGAAGGCCTGCATTGGAGCCTTGCTTCAGCCGATTATCGCGACAGGGACGTAGTATGGAAACTTCGTAAGTCGCTTGCTCAACATCTTGGGGCGCACGAAAAGTGCGAATGCGCTTCTATTCGGGACCTCGCCGCCATTCCGATGGGTGGTGACGGTCTCGATGAGAGGGTGTTTGCGACGATTGAAAATGTCCGGGATCACGGGGGCGATATTTGGTGGCTTCATCTCTCGAAATGTAGCGAATGTGGTCAGCATTGGATGATCGCTCAGGAGGAGCGCATATTTGACCAATACTTTCTACGACGGATTAGCGATAAAGTGGCAGAAGGTGTATTAGCAGGCACTTGGCCGGACGAATTTATAACGTACGAGCGCGTTTTGAATATTGGCAACACCTTCGCCACGCCGTGTGTTTTCTCGGACGCAATGTCGGGATCGCTGATCTGGTCAGCAGAAGAATTGCGAAAAGCGCGCCCAGAAATCACCGTTGACGAAACCGCACGGTCGCTTGGAGTGACGTCTAAGAACGCGAACCGCCTGCTTCGGGCCAACGGCAGCTAACCACCATTTTTCGACGAAAGCATCTCGTCGGCACGCGCCCCATAACGGAGGTCACAAAGGCTGACTATGGGCTCCAACATGTTTCAGAAACAACCAACTAAGCTCCGCGCAGCGATCGTAATATCTCTCGCAGTGTCGTTGATTTTGGCCATCCTGCCATTCGTCTTCCCAAATGTTATCATTGGCCCATTTATAATTGCCAACTGGGTCTTGATGCAAACTGTGGGGTGGATGGTGTTGCCCAGATTTAGCTGGCGGCGGCGGTTCCCAAAACCCGATAGACACCAAGCCAGACTTTTCGCGCTAGTGCTGATCAGTTTCATGGTTGCGGGTGTCGTAGCGGTTGAGAATGCGCAGGGTATGTTCCGTGCTGATGACCTCGAGCAACTTCGCGCAAGCACTCCCGGCAGAGCCAATTAAACGACCGCTTTTCAACATATTCCGCCACATCGGGCACCGATCTGGACACTGTAACCGGTCGAACCGCTTCCATTGCGTCCGATGCCTTTTGGGAATGCGGAGTGGCGATCAATGGTGGGAAAGCGACAGTCTACTTTCCAGCCAGACCGAGGAATAGCCGTCATTCACGGGACGCCATGCATTTGATCCTTTTCGGTTCCCACCCGCGCTTTGGCGGCTGAACGGCACTAAAGGGTCGGCTTCCTCTGAAGCGTTCTACCTATGGCCGTTAGGGCCACAGGAGATGTGTCATGGGATTATCAGAGTTTGATCCCGCCGCTCGCGAGCGGATATCGTGGAACGCCGGGCGCAAAGTTGGTGTGAAGCGAGCGCTCAAACCCCGTCAGATATGGGCAATCCGTTTCTTTCTCGACCAGCATGGGCGAATCCGGGACCGTGCCCTCTTTGACCTCGCCATCGATAGCAAACTTCGCGGATGCGATCTGGTGAAGATCAGGATCAGCGATGTCGTTTGTGATCGGAAAATTCGAACACGGGCCACGGTGGTACAGCAAAAGACTGGTAGACTGGTTCAGTTTGAACTGATGACCGATGCTCGCGCCAGCCTACTCAAGTGGCTGGAACTCCGCGGTGGATCCTTGGAGGACTTTGCATTTCCTAGTCGCACTGATCACCCATCCTACATAAGCACCAGGCAATCTGCTCGCCTTGTCGATGAATGGGTCACCGGGATCGGCTTGCCCAGCGAAGATTATGGGACTCACTCTCTGCGCCGAACCAAGGCATCGATCATCTACAAGGCGACCGGAAATCTCCGTGCAGTCCAAATTTTGCTTGGGCACACGAAGATCGAAAGCACGGTTAGATACCTTGGGGTGGACGTGGAGGACGCCTTGACGTTGGCGGAGGGTACCGAGATCTGACATTGCCTGGCTCTTTGCATATGCGAGGAGCCAGGACCGCACCGTGGCGGCTACTCGCCCATTGTCGCCGGACAGCGGCTATGTTCCATTGCTGGTGGGTTCAACGGGTGGAGGCAACACAAGCTTGGAAACGCTCTGCGGGTGTTTGGTATTCGAGCGTTTTCCTTGGTCGTTCGTTGAGTTGCCTGGCAACGGCGCTCAGTTTGGCCTGGCTGTATAGCGACAGATCGGTTCCTTTGGGAAAATACTGTCGCAGCAGGCGATTGGTGTTCTCGTTCGAGCCTCGCTGCCAAGGCGATTGCGGATCGCAGAAATAGACGTCGACATCGGTAGCCAGCGTAAGGCATGGATGATCGGCCAGTTCCTTGCCGCGATCCCAGGTAAGCGACTTGTAGAGTTCGCGCGGCAGGCGCTGCGTCTGCCTGATCAGCGCCGACACGACGCTCCTTGTGTCCTTGTTGGCGACCTTGATCAGCATCACATAGCGCGAATGCCGTTCGACCAGCGTTGCGATGTAGCTGTTCTTCGTGCCTCCGATCAGATCGCCTTCCCAGTGGCCGGGAATGGCGCTGTCCTCGACCGAGGCGGGGCGTTCGCTGATCGACACAGCATCCTTGATCTGGCCATGTCCGTTGCGCTTGAGGCTAGCGTGCCGGGACCTGCTAATGGTGCGCCAGGCGCGCAGATGGTCCAGCAGTTCCTTCTGCGCCTGTATGTACAGGCTTCTGTAGATGGTCTCGTGCGACACCTGCCTGTGCGGCTCGTCAGGAAAACTGCGCCTGAGCCACCCCGCGATCTGTTCCGGTGACCATTTGCGGCGCAGCTTGGCCGATACTGCCCGGGCCAGTGGCGGCGAGCAAGCCAGCTTGCAGGGCTTGGGCCGCAAAGCACGGTCCCATGCCGCCTGATCGGACGCAGTCGCCCGATACCGTGCAAAGCCGCCGTTACGCCTGACTTCGCGACTGATCGTCGAGGGCGCGCGGTCCAGTCGCCGTGCTATCGCACGCAAGGGTTCACTGACGCTCAGGCCCCGCGATATCCACTCCCGCTCGGCAAGGCTCAGCGCACGCCTGACACGCTTGCGATCGGCGGGCCGGATACCGCCAGTCGGCGAAATCACCGAAAATACCGACGATGACACGCGATCAAACCTTCGTCCAATCGAACTCATCGACTCCCCGCGCTGCCAACGATCCCATATCTCCGCTCGCTGACCGGCCGTGTAATAGATCCGACGACGCTGCTTCATCGCGACACTCCATCTTCCTCAAAGATTAAAGTGTTGCCGCCACCCGTTGAACCCACCGTCGGTTGCAGATGCGCGCCAAAATCCTCAGCCCGGTGGAAACCAAGGACGCGGAGATTGAGCCCGCGACTGCCCCGATGGCAGCCGTAGCGACGGAGTAATCCGGCATTTGATGGTAGCGAACTCAG
This sequence comes from Novosphingobium sp. 18050, assembly GCF_902706195.1. Lineage (GTDB taxonomy): Bacteria > Pseudomonadota > Alphaproteobacteria > Sphingomonadales > Sphingomonadaceae > Novosphingobium. The sequence continues at coordinate 8,525 of NZ_CACSJO010000041.1, forward strand.
CGGAGAAATTCAAAGCTTGGTAAATTGCGCTAATTGCTTCGCTGCGCCTGCAATGACGGTCAGGCAGGTGTCAATTCGCCCAGCAGCCAAGTCTCGAAGGCCCGGATGATTGGCCGGTCGGCGTGGATCAGAGGGTAGACCAGCGAGTGAAGAGTCTCGCGGATCGTACATTGCGGTAGCGGTGTGACAAGTTTGCCGTCGGCCAGTTCGCGTTGCGCCAACCGAGTCGATTCGAGCGCCACTCCCAACCCGTTGGCGGCAGTTGCGATGACCATGAAGCTGCGGTCGAACCGCATCGCGTAGCTGGCGGGCGGTGCGACGCCGTGCTGCTCGCACCAGCGCGTCCACGTCACCCGGTTGCGATCGCCATTGATGAGCGGCAGCGCCATGACGTCCGCGGCGCATGTTATCGATGCGGCCAGCGCCGGGCTGCACAGCACCGTCACCTCCTCCTCGCCGAGCGGGATTGCCTTTACTGGTCCCGGCAGCGGCGGGCCGTTGACAATATCCGCGTCCACTTCGTCGGCGGTGAAGCGCGAATAGTCGGTGCTCGCGGTGATGCGGATGTCCATGCCCGGATGGCTCTCGAGGAAGGCCGGGAGGCGCGGCGTCAGCCATAGCGCCGCGAAACTGGGCGCGGCGTGGAGGCGCAGGAAGCGGGCGCGGCGGGCGGACACTTCCTCCAGCCCGCGCCGGATCTCGACGAAGCCCGCCGCGACATGGCGGTAGAGCGCCTCGCCGTCGGCGCTGAGCCGCACCTGTCGCTGGCTGCGGTCGAACAGGCGGGTGCCCAGCCCGTTCTCCAGCTTGGTGATGGCGTGGCTGACCGCACTTGGCGTCAGGCCAAGCTCGTCGGCGGCGAGCCGGAACGAGCCATGGCGGGCGGCGGCCTCGAAGACGCTGAGGGGTTGTAATGCAATAGGCATGGGTGAATCTGATTCACCATATAGTGTGAAAGGGTCATTTGTCATCAGCGCAAGTGCGATTGATAAAGCGGCAACAGATCAGAAAAAACTGACGCCGAGAGGGTCGCATCGAACGCCCGCAGACGGGCCCGAAGGCCATCCCCCTCGCGTCGTGAGGAGAAATGATGACCGTTTCCGCAACCAACATGCCGGTCGCCGAGCTTTCGCGCCGTGCTTACAAGATCCGCCGCCACGCGCTCAAAATGGGGCAGGTGCAGGGGCAGGGCTATGTCGGGCAGGCACTGGGCGTTGCCGATGTTCTCGCCGTATCGTACTTCCGCGCGCTGATCTACCGCCCCGGCGAGCCGGAATGGGAAGGCCGCGACCGCTTTCTGCTCTCGATTGGCCACTACGCCATCGCGCTTTATGCCGCGCTGATCGAGGCGGGCGTGATCCCGCTCGAGGAACTGGAGACTTATGGTTCGGACGACAGCCGCCTGCCGATGTCGGGCATGGCATCGTACACGCCGGGCATGGAAATCTCAGGCGGTTCGCTCGGTCAGGGCCTCGGCATCGCGGTGGGCATGGGCCTTGGCCTGAAGCGCAAGGGCACCGGGCAGTTCGTCTACAACCTCATGTCGGACGGTGAGCTGGGCGAAGGCTCGACCTGGGAAGCCGCCGCTTCGGCCGCGCACTGGAAGCTCGACAACCTCATCACCATCGTCGACTTCAACAACCAGCAGGCCGATGGTCCCTCCACGCAGGTGCTGGGCATGGGCGATATCGCCGCGAAGTTCGCGGCATTCGGCTGGCATGCGCAATTCGTGGACGGCAACGACATGGAAGCGCTTGTCGAAGCCTTCGACAAGGCCCGCGAACTCGACGATCCGCGCCCCCGTGCGATCGTCGCCGATACCCTCATGGGCCGGGGCGTGCCGTTCCTGGAGGAGCGCGAGAAGACGCACTTCATCCGCGTCGACGAGGACGAGTGGGACAAGGCCATCGAGGTGCTCGACGCCGGCTACGCCGCCGCGGCTGCCTGATCCCTCCTGATTTTCGAAAGAGATTCCATGTCCGTTGATGCACCCGCTAAACCACGCCTGAAAACCTCCGCGATGATCGCCTCGATTGCGTTCGAGGGCCAGCGTACCGTCGCCGCGCCGTTTGGCCACGCTCTGTCGAAACTAGCCGAGACCAAGCCGAACATCGTCGGCATGTCCGCTGACCTCGCCAAGTATACCGACCTGCACATCTTCCAGCAGAACCACCCCGACCGGTTCTACCAGATGGGCATGGCCGAGCAGCTGCTCATGATGTCGGGCGCGGGCATGGCGCGCGAGGGTTTCCAGCCCTGGCTGACCACCTATGCCGTCTTCGCTGCCCGCCGTGCCTATGACTTCCTGTGCCTCGCCATCGCCGAGGAAGGGCTGGACGTGAAGGTGTGCTGCGCGCTGCCCGGTCTCACCACCGGCTACGGCCCCTCGCATCAAGCGACCGAAGATCTTGCGATCTTCCGCGGCATGCCCGACCTGACCATCGTCGATCCGTGCGACGCGATCGACATCGAGCAGGCGGTGCCGCAGATTTCCGACCACAAGGGCGCGGTCTACATGCGCCTGCTGCGCGGCAAGGTGCCCGCCGTGCTTGACGAGTACGACTACAAATTCGAACTCGGCAAGGCGAAGATGCTGCGCGACGGGGCTGACGTACTGTTCATCTCCTCGGGCCTGATGACCATGCGTGCGCTGGAGGCCGCCGACCGCCTGCGCGCCGACAAGGTGGAAGCCGCCGTGCTTCACTGCCCGACGATCAAGCCGCTCGACGAAAAGACCATCATAGAGGCCGTCGGCGCGAAGCCCGGCCGTCTGGTCGTGGTGGCGGAGAACCACTCGGTGATCGGCGGCCTTGGCGAAGCGGTCGCTGCCTGCCTGCTCGGCAGCGGCACGGTGCCTGCGGGTTACCGCCAGATCGGCCTGCCGGACAAGTTCCTCGACGCGGGCGCGCTGCCCACGCTGCACGACCGCTACGGCATCTCCACCGATCAGGTCGTCGCGCGTACCCTTTCCTGGCTTGGCTAACCCTTCCGGGTCGCAACGGGAGCGCTTCCCGGCCGTTCTCAACCGGTCGTGAAGCGCTCCTTAGAAAACCATATCAAAAAACATAAAAGGAGAGAGGCGTTGAGTCTCGCAACCGAGATGCCGCGCGATGTCGCCGCGCCCAAGGACGAACACCGCGAACGCATGTACGCCAAGATCACCTGGCGGCTGATGCCGTTCCTGTTCTTTTGCTTCTTCGCCGCTTACCTCGATCGCGTGAACGTCGGCTTCGCCAAGCTGCAGATGGCGGGCGAGCTGGGCCTGAGCGAATACGTCTACGGCCTTGGCGCGGGTATCTTCTTCATCGGCTATTCGCTGTTCGAAGTGCCGAGCAATCTCATCATGCACAAGGTCGGCGCGCGCCTGTGGATCGCGCGGATCATGATCACCTGGGGCATCATCTCCGGCCTGTTCGCCTTCGCGCAGACGCCGATGCACTTCTACATCCTGCGCTTCCTGTTGGGCCTTGCGGAAGCCGGGTTCGCGCCGGGCGTGCTGCTTTACATCACCTACTGGTTCCCCTCGGCCCGCCGGTCGCGCGCGATGTCGATCTTCTTCATCGCCATTCCGATCTCGGGCTTGCTCGGCTCACCCCTGTCGGGCTGGATCATGGAGACCTTCCACGAATCGTCGGGCTGGGGCGGCTGGCGTTGGCTGTTCCTGCTCGAAGCGATCCCCGCGCTGATTGCCGGTGTGGCCACCTTCTGGATGCTGCCCAACCGCCCCGCCGACGTCGACTGGCTGACCGCCGACGACAAGGCGATTATCGAGGCCGATCTGGCCGAGGACAACCGCGAGAAGACCGCCCATATGTCGGTGCGCCAGTTCCTCGCCGACAAGCGGTTGTGGCTGCTCAGCCTGCTCTATTTCTGCATCGTCATGGGTCAGTATGCGATCTCGTTCTGGCTGCCGACGATGGTGAAGGCGGCGGGCGTCGCCGATCCGCTGGAGAACGGCCTGATCAGCGCAATCCCGTTCCTGTTCGCGGTCGTTGTCATCCTCTTCCTTGCCCGCAGCGCCGACCTTCGCCGCGAGCGCCGATTCCATCTGATGCTGCCGATGGCGATGGGCGCGATCGCGCTGGCGCTCTCGCCGCTGGCGATCGGCAACCTGCCGCTTTCGGTGCTGATCCTCTCGTTCGCGACGGCGGGCCTTCTGACCCAGACGGCGCAGTTCTGGGCGATCCCGCCTGCTTTCCTCGGCGGCGTGTGGGCGGCGGCAGGAATCGGCGCGATCAACGCGATCGGCAATGTCGCGGGCTTCGTCTCTCCCTTCGTCATCGGCTGGGTGGTGGACGCCACCAAGTCGCTGTCGGCCGGGCTTTACACCATCACTGCGGTCGAACTGATCGGCGTGGCCCTCGTGCTGCTGATCCCCGCCCGTCAGGTCAATCGCTGATCAATAGGAATTATGTGAAATGAGCAAGGTAGCATTCGTCGGCCTTGGCGCCATGGGCATGCCGATGGCCCTCAACCTCCTTAAAACGGGCCATGCCGTTACCGGCTTCGACTTGCGCACTGCACCGATGGAAGCGCTGGTGAAGGCGGGCGGCTCTTCCGCCACCAGCGCGGCGGGCGCAGCCACGGGAGCCGACGTGCTGATGCTGATGGTGGTCAACGCTGCGCAGGCCCGCTCGGTCCTGTTCGACGGGGGCGCGCTGGCCGCGCTGCCCGAGGGTGCCGTGGTGTTGCTGACGGCCACCTGCCCGCCGATCGAAGTCGCCGCCATCGCCGCCGAAGTCGAGGCTGCCGGTCGCCGCTTCGTCGATGCGCCGGTGTCGGGCGGTACGGCGGGAGCCAAGGCAGGCTCGCTGTCGATGATGGTCGCCTGCTCGAACGACCTGTTCGCAGAACTGGTGCCGGTGCTCGACGGCGTTGGCGGCAAGCTGTTCCATGTGGGCAGCAACGCCGGGCAGGGTTCGGCGGTGAAGGTGGTCAACCAGTTGCTGTGCGGCGTCCACATCGCCGCCGCCGCCGAGGCGCTGGCGCTGGCCAGGCAGGTCGGCGTGGATCCGAAGATGGCACTGGAAATCCTCGGCGGATCGGCGGCGTCGAGCTGGATGCTGAACGATCGTGGCCCCCGGATGCTGGAGGCCGAACCCGAAGTGACGAGCGCCATCGACATCTTCGTGAAAGACCTCGGCCTCGTGCTCGAAGCCGGACGCGGTGCGAAGGCGGCGACGCCGCTGGCCGCTCTGGCGCACCAGTTCTTCCTGAGCACTTCGGGACGCGGCGACGGCGCTGCCGATGATAGCCAGGTGATCCGCGCTTACGACCTGCTCAACGGAGCCTGACGCATACGCCCATTCGTCATTGCGAGCGAAGCGAAGTAGTCCAGGGCGACATGGTGCTGCCCTGGCTCGCCGCAGACCTTCGGTGCTCGCGATGACGAGGCGAGCGAACACCAGCACTCGCTGACAACCAACCCACGCTGAGACGGGCTGCCGGACCCACCGGCACGCCGCCGGGCGCACATATGCGCCCGGCGAGCGGCCCGCTGCGTCCATCCGAGAGGACACCGAAATGCCCGTAGCCACGCTTCCTCCGCCGCCGCCTTCGATCGAGGTCTTGCAGGTCGCCGCAAGGGATACGAAGGACCAGACCTGGTCGACCGAGACGACGCCCAAGCAATCCGAGCCACTCGAACGCGCCGGTCCGAAGACGACCGCAGCCTCCGCCCCGGCCGAGCAGCCGCATCTGCTGGGCGACTGGGCGGGCATCCGTACTTCGCTGGAAGACATCGGCATCAAGCCGACCGTCAGCTACATCGGTTTTGTCGCGGGCAACCTCAATTCCGGCGCCAGCAAGGAGGCGCAATACGCCGGGCAACTGGGCGCCAGCCTCGACTTCGACATGGACAGGATGGCCGGGATCGAGGGGGGCACTTTCCGCGCCGCAGTCACCAACCGCCATGGCAACAACATCAACGACACGAACGGGCTGGACCTGCTCCAGTATCCGCAGGGCGTGTTCGGCGCCGGACAAATCTGGCGTCTCGCGGGCCTATGGTATCAGCAGAAGCTCGGCCCGGCAGAGATCAAACTGGGCAAGATGTCTATGGGCGAGGACTTCGGCTCGACCACCTGCCACTTCCAAAGCCTTTATTTCTGCGGCGTCGTGCCGGGGCATACCAGCTTCAACTACTGGTACAACTTCCCGGTCACCACCTGGGGCGGCCGCGTGAAGGTGAAGGACAAGCTGGGTTACACGATGGTCGGCGTCTACCAGCGCAACGACAACGTGTTCCCGCAGAATAAGGGCTTCTATATGGGCTTCAAGGGACAGGGTGCCTTCGTCGCCGTGGAGCGCGGGTTCGACGTGAAGCTGGGCGGCAACCCGAAGCTGGCAGGCACCTACAAAATCGGCGCCTTCTTCGACACGTCGAAAAGCAACAACCTCGTCTATGACGAGAACGGCGGCTTTGCCGATCTGACCGGTGAGCCGCTGGCTCGCGAACGCGGCCGGGCGAGCATCTACGCCGTCGCGCGCCAGCAGATCCTCGCGGCCGATTCCGAAGGGGCGGGCGGTCTGGAGGCGTTCTTTAATTTTGTGGGGGCGGACCACCGCACCAACAAGCTGGTCAACGTCATAACGGCAGGCATGACATATTCGGGGCTGATCCCCGGTCGCCCGAAAGACCAGATCGGCTTGGCCATCGGTCGCTCGCGCATAAACCGCAACTTGCGCGACCTGCAACTCGCCCGCACAGCAGCGCTCGGCGAGGATCTGGAGCCGCGCCGGAACGAGTACGCCATCGAGGCGAACTATTCGGTGGCGGTCATGTCTGGGCTCAGCCTCCGACCCAATTTGCAGTGGTACATCAACCCGGGTGGCCGTGAGAAGGCGGCGAATGTGCTGGTGGCAGGTTTGGGACTATTTGCTACCTTCTGACTCCAACAGCGGCGATCATCCGCTCCACCTCAGGGCATCAAGGCCAATTTGCAATATGGCTTTCCGCTTTGAGAAAAAGCCTCGCAACAACTGGTGGTATTGCGGCAACGCTTGAAAGTCTGGACAGCGCGCTCGTCTCTGCGGTAGTCATCCCACCGACGGGGGTGTACTATTTCAATTTGTCGACTGCTGGTCGCGACGATGCTGGCGGGCATCGCGACCAGCGTGGGCGCGCAGGACCGCGGGGGCCTTGTTGCGCTGGATTCTGCGCCTGAACATCTCTCGGCTGCGCAAGTCTTTGCGCTGGCCAGCAAGGCGCGTGACCGCAGCGATTTCATCACGGCGCAAGCGGCCTATCGTGCGCTGACCGAGGACTCCGATCTGGAGATTCGCACAGAGGCGCGCTTTCGACTGGGCCTGATGCTGGCCGACGATCTCAAGCGCTACGCCGATGCTGCGCTCGAATTTCGCCGCATCCTCGATGACAAACCCGGCGCCGCGCGCGTGCGACTGGAACTGGCGCGCATGCAGGCGATGCTTGGCAACATGGCTGGCGCGCGCAAGGAACTCCGCGCGGCACAGGCTGCTGGTCTGCCTTCAGCTGTAGAGCAACTGGTGCGCTTCTATTCACGCGCGCTCAATGCGCGAAAACCGCTGGGCGGCTCGATCGAAGTCGCCATTGCCCCCGACAGCAACATCAACCGGGCCACTCGTTCGGATACCTTGGGCACCGTGATTGGTGACTTCACGCTCGACGACGATGCCCGTGCGAAGTCTGGTGTGGGTTTCGACCTGCAGGGACAGGGCTATTTCCGGCTGGGTATCGAACCCGGCACCGACCTGCTAGTACGTGCTTCGACCGACGCGACGCTTTACCGCGAGCCGGGCTTCAACGATATCTCCGTAGCGATCCAGGCCGGGCCGCAGTACACTTGGGGCGGCAATCAGCTGACCTTTGCGGCCGGTCCGTCGCGTCGTTGGTACGGGGGGCACCTGTTCAGTACGACGATCGGCGGCGGCGTCAGTTGGCAGCGGTCGTTGGGAAAACGGGGGCAGGTCCGCCTTGATGGCAACTTGGCCCATGTCCGCAACCGTCGCAATGCATTGCAAACCGCGGACGACTTCACGCTTTCGGCAAACGTCGACCGGGCCTTCAGCGCGCGCTTTGGCGGCGGCGTGCAGGCCTTCGGCTTCCGAGAAGCCGCGCGCGACCCGGGTTACTCGCTGGCGATGGGAGGTTCCTCAGCCTACCTGTTTCGTGAACTGGGTCGTACGACGCTGGTGGGGACTGTCGCCTACAGTCACCTCGAAGCCGATGCGCGACTGTTTCTATACCCAAGCCGGCGTGTCGAGGATCGTTACAGCGCTTCGATAGCTGCGACGTTGCGGGCGCTGCATTTGGGTAGCTTCGCGCCGCTGGTCCGCTTCAAATGGGAGCGTAACCACTCTTCGATCGAAATTTACGACTACCGTCGCGTCGTCGCCGAATTTGGCGTCACGTCGGCATTCTAGGGGGAATAGGGCTAGTGACTTCGACAGGTAACGCACGTCTTCTTGCAACGGCCTCACTCGCGGCGCTCAGCCTAACTCTCTCCGCCTGCGGCGGCGGGGGCGGCGATGTAAACAGCACTCCGGCTCCTACGCCCACGCCCAGCCCCACTCCCACTCCAACGTCTTCCCCGCATGCGCTTGGCGCTGGGGCGGGCACCACTGACTTCTCGACCTCGTCGACGCATACGACGCAGCGCCTCACGGATCAGGGCGATGTGGTCGTGACCTCATCGGCGCAGACCGCACCGCTGACCTTTCGCTACGATGCCGCGGCTAAAGCTTACACGGTATCCGGCAGCGGCGCTTCGTCGACGTTCGGCGCGGCGCAAACTCTCGACGACAGTGAGGTCGGCGATGCGCTTTTCACACGCCAACTGGACGGGGGCCGCGAATCCCTCACGCTATTCAATCCGAAGCGTCTCGGCGGCCGCACGCAGAGTGTTTCCCTCGGGCTGTGGCAGCGCCGTACCAACACCAGTGGTTTGCAGTTCGACGTCTTTGTCTACGGCTTTCCAACCAAGGCTGCTCAAGTTCCTGTCACCGGCAGCGCGACTTACGACATCGACCTGTTCGGCGTTGCTTCGCCGGTCGGATACTTCCCGCGAAGTGTCATCGGCGATGGCACATTCTCACTCGATTTCGCCCATGGCCTTTTCGCCATGTCAGGGCAGGCAGGAGAGTACAACAACGACGCCGACTATTCGACTTGCTGCGCCACATGGCGGGGAGCAGGATACCTTGGTGCGAGCGGCGGGTTTACTGGCTATTTCAGCTTCGATGGGCGTGAAGGAATCAACTATCGCTCGTCTATCTCCGGCGCGCTTTACGGCTCGGGCGGCAAGGAAATCGGCGGGACCATCCTTGGCAACGATGGCACGGAGGCCACATTCACGGGGGCCTTCGCGGGCACCCAACTGCGCGACGGCATCGACGCCAGTATGACCGTTCTCGATAAGGGCGCGCGAAAATATTATTCATTTCAAGGAACGTCGGCCGCATCGCAGCGGGCCGGAGCCACCTCTTCGGACAGCAATGCCTACTATTTCCCGGCGACCTTCGGCAGTGTGGAGTTCGGCGCTGATGGCGGCATCACACCAATGTTCCTCATCAACGATCCCCGCTTCCAGAATGTCACCTTCAGTCACAATGACCGGATCGCCCAGCAGAGCGACAACCGCTTCGACGTTTATGAGGTGCATAACGGCGATGACACGTATCGGCTCGAGATGTTCAAGCCCGGCGCCGGCAATCCCGAGATTGCGTTGACGTACAGCAGTTTCGGCCACTGGCGCGAAGATCGGCCTGTCGGTGAGGTCGCACGGCATAGCCTGTCCACGTGGTTCTCTTATGGTGCCCGTACCTTGAGTGGAACGCTGCCAGCCAAGGGCGCCGCGCATTTCAATGCCACCGTATTGGGGTCTGGCGAACGCCTTGGCGACATGGCGCAGCTCACCTTGAAGGGAACTTCCGCGATCGATATCGACTTCGCGACTGCCAGGGTCGATGGCACTTTCACTGCGGCGGCCTGGACAGCGGCGAACGAGGCCATCAACCTTCCCCTTATGACCTTCAGTGCGACGGGCAATGCGTACGCTTTCGACACCTTGCTCTTCGATGCGCCCGGGCACAGTGACGGGTCCATTCGCGGCAGTCTCTACGGTCCCGGAGGAGAAGAAATCGGCGGCGCGTTCGAGTTCTTCACTCGGGTATCTCCAGGCGGGGCTGCAGACGCGGTATATTCCGGTGCCTTCTTCGGAAAGCGGAACTAACGCGGCAGCGCTACTGCTATCTCTTCGTTTCTGTGCGAGGCAAGAGGTTAAGCCTGTGACGAGCCGTGGGTATCCCTTTACCACCTGCTTTTGCGCGCGAGCCGCGAGTCACGGAAACAATTTCGTGCTATGGCCGGCTGTTAAAACGTGGGACGCGGACATCCCATGCTCAATCCCGATGTGAATAATCGATGAAAGAGTACCATTACGCTTCCGCAGATTAGTCGGGCGTAGGCTTGGACTAATTACTCGAATGTCGTCGACACCCGCCGGAAAAACAGACCGTCAGCACCTCAGGATCAGCAACTGGGTAATGAGCGTCCGGAAAGGGTGGTGTGTTCAACGGGTGGCGGCAACACTTTAATCTTTGAAGGAAGATGGAGTTCGAGCCATGAGATATCGTCGCAGGATGTATTATTCGTCTGCGCAGCGGGCGGAGATATGGGACCGTTGGCAGCGGGGTGAGTCCATGAGTTCGATCGGTCGCAGGTTCGACCGGAAGTCCTCATCGGTGTTTTCGGTGATATCGCCGAGCGGAGGTATCCGGCCTCCTGAACGCAAGCGTGGTAGGCAGGCCTTGAGCCTTGCGGAACGCGAAGAGATATCTCGGGGGCTGAGCGCAGGTGGGCCGCTGCGTTCGATAGCGCGAGACTTAGCGCGCGCGCCCTCGACCATTAGCCGCGAGATCAAACGTAATGGCGGTCCTGGACGATACCGCGCGGCGGCATCGGATCAGGCAGCTTGTGGTTGCGGGCTGCGGCCGAAGATATGCAAGGTGGCTTGTGAACCCGCTTTGTGTTGCGCAGTATCTAGCAAGCTGCGCCGCAAGTGGTCTCCAGAACAGATTGCGGGGGTGGCTGATGCGCGCGTTTCCGGGGGAGCTGCACAGGCAGGTGTCATATGAGACGATCTACAGAAGCCTTTATATACAGGCGCGTGGAGTTCTGAAGAAGGAACTGCTGGAGCATCTGCGCGCACGGCGTGCGATCCGCCGATCCCGCCATGCCAGCCTCAAGCGCCATGGCCTCGGACAGATCAAGGATATGGTCTCGATCAGCGAAAGGCCTGCCTGTATCGAGGATCGCGCCATTCCCGGGCATGAAAAGGCGACCTGATCGGCTGCACGAAGAACAGCTATATCGCCACATTGGTCGAGCGACAGTCGCGTTACGTCATGTTGCTCAAGGTCGCCAGCAAGGACACACGCAGCGTCGTATCGGGGCTGATCAAGCAGACGCAAAAGCTGCCGCGCGAGCTCTACAGGTCGCTCACCTGGGATCCGGGCAAGGACCTTGCCGATCACCGGCGCCTGACGCTGGCCAGCGACGTCGAAGTCTATTTCTGCGATCCGCAATCGCGTTGGCAGCGCCGTACAAATGAAAATACCAATCGCCTGCTGCGTCAATATTTTCTCAAGGCTACCGATCTGTCGCTATATAGCCAGGCCAGGCCAAGCTGAGCGCCGTGGCACGGCAGCTCAACGAACGCCCTCGCAAAACGCTCGGTTACCGAACCCCCGCCGAGCGTTTTCAGGCATGTGTTGCCACCACCCGTTGAACCCACCGTCGCCACCCGCTATTCGCAAATCCCGACCCTGTGGAAGGCGGCGCCGTCATCCGCGCCATCAATATGACGCGCCGCCGTCTATATCGAGCCGGCAAAGAAACGTGGCCGCCTGCTCCAGAGTCGCCTGTTGATCCGCTTCCGATTGCCGATCCCAGGTGCGGTACGGCATCGCCAGTCGACGGTTGCCGTCCAGCTTATCCCGATGACGGGCGAGGAAATCCCAATAGAGTGCGTTGAACGGGCATGCGTCATCGCCTATCCGCTCCTTGACGTTGTAGCGGCAGGTGCCGCAGTAATCCGACATCCGGTTGATGTAGGCGCCCGACGAGACATAGGGTTTTGATCCGAGCAGCCCACCATCGCCGAACTGGCTCATACCCAGCGTATTGGGCAGTTCAACCCACTCATAGGCGTCGAGATAGACTTCGAGATACCACAGGTGCACCTGCTTGGGGTCGGCGCCGATCAGCAGTGCGAAATTGCCTGTCACCATCAACCGCTGGATATGGTGCGCATGCGCGGTCGCGAGCGTCTGCCCAATCGTTTCCGATAGACAATGCATGTCGGTGTCGCCGGTCCAGTACCAGTTCGGAAGCACCCGGCCATGCTCCAGGAAGTTGCGATCAACATAGCCGGGGCCTTCGCGCCAATAGATGCCGCGCATGTACTCGCGCCACCCGATGATCTGGCGGATATAGCCCTCGACCGAATTGAGCGGGGCGGCGCCGCTGCGATATGCGGCTTCGGCGCGCCGGCACAAGTCGAGCGGATCGAGCAGCCCAGAATTGATGTAGGGTGACAGTATCGAGTGCCAGAGGAACCGCTCGCCGGTCAGCATCGCGTCCTCGTAGTCGCCGAATTGCGGTAGCGCGTTCGCGAAAAAGCTGTCGGCTTGTCGCTCAGCGTCCGCGGCGGTCACGGCATAGTCGAACCCTTCCAGATCGCCGGGATGATCGGCGAACCGGTCGTTCACCAGTACGATGACATCGCGGGTGACCTGGTCCGGCGTAAAACGGAGCGGACGCGGCATCAGCAGGTCGGCCTGCGCGGGCTTGCGATTGTCCTTGTCGAAATTCCAGCGCTCGCCGACCGGCTTGCCATCGTCCATCAAAAGACCGGTCTTCCTTCGCATGTCGCGATAGAAGAACTCCATGGTCAGTTCGCGCCGCCCGCTCGCCCATGCATTGAACTCGCCGTGCGAGCACACGAATCGCGTATCCGGACAAATCTCGACCGGCCGGCCGAACAGCGTCTCCCAGTTATCCAGCATGGCGGCGACGCGCCATTCTCCCGCTTCGGTGACGACGATCCGTTCCGGGTCGTGCCGCTGGATCGCGCGAGCAATCTCGCCCGTGAAATTGCCGCTGTTTTCAGGATCGTCCAGTCGCACGTAATCGACGCGCCATCCAGCTGCCTCTAACGCCAGGGCATGATGCCGCATCGCAGAGAAGATGTAGGCGAGCTTGATCTTGTGGTGGCGAACATAGGTCGTCTCTTCGGCGACCTCCATCATCAATATGACGGCATCGCCGGGCACTGTTGAACGCAGCGATAAGAGATCGAGCGACAGTTGGTCGCCCAGCACAGGAACGAGCGTTGTCATGGCCGCTGCTTTAACCCCACGCCGCGGCAGCGCTGCGAGCAGAACTTGACCTCATCCCAGTCACTGGCCCACTTCTTACGCCACGCGAACGGCCGCTGGCAGGAGAGGCATATCTTGGTCGGCAAGGTCAGCTTGCGATGCGGCATGTCATGCTAACGCACCAAAAGCCGATTGGAGCCAAATTTTGAACGGCCCGGCCTCATCTCGGCGAGGCACCGGATCCGCAGCTTCTCGCCCTTACCGCCTGAAGCGCGGCGCTTCTGATCTGATGGTCGCCAAAGATGCAGCGGCGTTCAGTAAGGATTGTCCTTGAAGTCCTTGAGCAGGACTGGTTATTCAGCGACTAACGTTGTCGTTGAGATTCGATGTAACACTGCAACTTTGCCCAAGCTGGTGTTGCCGCCGCTCTCGTTCTTGTGGTTGGCGACCAGAATGTAACGACCCTTTTCGCGCAGCGTCACAGTTACGGTGCCTTGCGCGTCCCTCCGAAAGACCTTCGTCCACTTCTCGGGAAAAATCACGGTGACGTTGATGTCGGTCACCGGCCTGCCGTCGCGCACTACCAGGAAACGGTCGCCACCTGCGCTGACCGTTGCGATTTTGAAGGGTATTGCGGCTTTGGCATCGCTGCGGCCAGCGCGGGCGAAGTAGGCGACGCCTTCCTTTTTATCGCCCGGTTCTCAGGGTGCGAACACGGTATCGTCATGCAGGCGCCCGTCGCCGGCGGGAACGGTTACTTCCAGATAGCCGGCCTTGCGCGCCATCGTGGCCTTGCTGTCGGGCAGCAGCTTGGGCGTCTTGAGGTGATCGAATTCCCGGTCACCGCCAACGGGCAGCACTTCACCAGGCTCGCCCAGATAGATGCATGCTGGCCCGGTGCCGTCGCGTTCGATCCACACTTCGTGGGCCTAAACGGCGGAAGAGGCGAGCACCACCGCCAGCGGGATCAGATACCTGAAGGTCATTTCTCTCTCCGTGAAGTATCGGCGCTGGTCGGTCATTCGACAAGACGGAAACCGAAATAGGGACGAGCGGGATCGGGCAGTTTCTCACGCCGCTTGACGATCCACAGCACTAGCCCGCTCGCCGCCATCAGGGTGCCGCCGATGCCGCACAAGAAATATAGCCAGCGCATCCCGCAGTCGGCAAAGCGCCCGGCATGCAGGCCGATCATCGCGCCCGCCGTCACGCTGGCACTGCCCGAAGCCGGCGATTGCCAGACCAAGGCGCCATCGGTGCCGCTCAGGATCGCGACCAGCATCGCCATCGCCGCCACACCCGCCAGCCATCGGGCCCAGATGACCGGCATGTAATGCAGGTCGAAATGGAAGCGGTAGAAGAAGTCCCCGCCGCGCGTCTCACGCGCCACGGTGGGCAGGCCATCGGCACCGATCAGCGCCTGGTTTTCACGCGACCGGCGCCCGCCGCGTTGGCCGCCGCGCTCCTTGCCCGGTTCCGGCTGGGGTTGCCATGAGACCTGCGCCCCGGCGGACTTGTCGTTGGGCATGGCAATTTACCAGCTCTTGGCGCCCGGGGCCTTGCCTTGCAGGAAACGCTGCGCGCCGCCCAGCACGGCATAGGGCTGCTCGATGCGGTCCAGTTCCGGGCGCATCCAGCGGTTCAGTCCCTCGCGCCAGAACGCGATGGTGCCGGCCATGAAGATGACGAACAGCACCCAGCCGAGCAGCAGGCCCGACCAGGTGTGGAGGAAGGATTGCGACTGGCGGAAGCTCTTGCTCATAACCGTCCCGATCCCATGATCGAAAACCAGGTCAGGGCGCCTGCAATGACGCCGGCCACCAAGAGCGTCCAGAACGCGCGGCAGCCGCTGCGCGCGGCGAAGGCCCACATTGCCGTGCCCGCGCACAGGACGAAGGCGACGAGCGTTGCCGCCACCGTCGCTTCTGCCCTGTCGCCCGGCAGCAGCCGCGCCAGGGCCATGGCCCAGAGGCTGGCGACGGCGTAGCCCAGCGGCACCGCAGCGACGATGCGCAGCGTCATGTCACCGCGTCGCTTCCACGCATCGGCAGGGTTACCTCTGCCTTTACTGCCGGCCGCGGCGTTCACTGGTAGGCGAACCGCAGCGTGGCGAACACGGTGCGCGGGCTGCCGTAGAAGTTGCCACGGCCGGTCGCGGCGATACGCGCATAGTAGTTGCGATCGAGCAGGTTGTTGACGTTCACCGAGAACGAGACGCTTTCTTTGATCTCGTACCCTGCGCGCAGATCGACCACAGCATAGGCGCCCTGACGCACGATGGTCGAGCGGCTCACTACGCCGGTGGTGGTATTGCGGATCGGGGGGGTGCCGCCGAAGGTCGAACTGAACCAGGTCAGGCCGGCGCCCGCACTAAAGCCGGCCAGCACTCCACCCTGCGCCTCGTAGTTCGTGAACACCTTCACCGAGTGGCGCGGGATGATCGGTACCAGGGGAAGACCGTTGAACTCGGCGGTGGCATCTTCGAGATACTTGGTCTTGGTGTAGCTGTAACCGCCGTTGATGCGCCAGCCGGGCATAATTTCGCCGGCCGCTTCCGCTTCGAAACCACGCGCGCGGACCTTGCCGATCTGCAGCACGATATCCTGGTTGTCAGGATCGTTGAAAAGGCGGTTGGTCTGTTCGATCTGGTACACCGCGGCGGAGAGCAGCAGCCGGTCGTTCATCAGCGATAGCTTGGTGCCGCCTTCGTACTGGGAACCCAGCACTGGCTTCACCTGTCCGCCCCCGACGAGCGTTCGGCCAGCGGGGGTGGCTTGTGGCGTGAAGCTGTCGGCATAGGATGCGTAGACGTTCCAGTTCGAAGTCACGTCCCAGACCAGGCCGGCATAGGGCGTGAAACGGTTGTTGATCGAATAACCGCCCTTCGGGCCGAGAGTGGGCAGTAGTGTCTGGGCATCGGTGTCCCACCAAGTCAGACGGCCACCGCCAACCAGCGTGAAACCTTCGGCCGGGCTGAGGCGCATCTGCCCGTACATGCCAAACTGGGTGACGGCGGAAGTGCTGCCGCCATAAACCTGCTTGACGCAATTGGTCGGGGCAGGGGTGATCGTCGCGGTGGTATTCGGGCATACCGCATTGGTGCCCTGAACCGCGACATAGGGCAGCGGGCCATAAGGATCGAGCAGCGGTTCCATGGGGGAGATCGGGTTGTAGACATCGATCTTCGCATAGTTTGACAGGCGCGTGAAGTAGCCCGTCGAACGGCTGTCCTGGTAGTCCATGCCCAGGATCAGCGTCTGGTCGCGGCCAAATGCCGGGAAGCTGCCAACGGCGTTGAAGTCGAACGAATGCGTCTTTTCGAAAGTATCACCGCGGTAGGCGATGTGGTTGGTTACGCCATTTGTTGGTGTGACCGGCTGGCTACCGATGTAGCTATAGACGTCGAAGCGTTCGAGATCGGTGTAGAGCCCGCTGGCGCGCAAGGTCCAGCGGTCGCTGAGCTGGTGGGTCAGGTCGGCGAAGACCGAAATGGTTTCGGAGCGGAAGCGGTTCCAGTCGGCACCGAGGTAGGTGGAGCGCGGCAAGTCCAGAAGCTGGCCATCGCTGCCGTCCGTTCCGCCGATGATGCCGGGCAGGCCGGTCTGGATCGCGGGCTTGAAGCGATCGTAGGTTGCGCCGACGGTAAAGGTGGTGCGCTCGCCGATGTCGAATTTGGCGGTGCCGTAGATGTCCAGGCGGTTGCGGTGGGCCACGTCGTAGAACTGGTCCTGATCCTGGATCATGGCGCCTGCACGGATCGCCACGCCCTTGGCGATGGGGGTGGAGATGTCTACTTCGCCGCGAAAGTTCTGGTAGCTGCCATAGCCTGCGGAGGCCTGCGCCTTGAACGCGTCGAGCGGGCGTTTGCGCACCATGTTGATGCTACCGGCCGGGTTGCCCGAGCCGCTGAACAGGCCTGCCGGGCCGCGCAGAACTTCAAGCCGTTCGAAGAAGAACAGGTCCGGGATGACGGCAGAGCCACCGTAAGCGAACGTGGGCGTGCCATCGACGAGGTAGTTGCTGATCGCAAAGCCGCGCGACATGAACGACGCGCCTTCACTGCCCACGCCAGTGACGGTGATGCCGGGCGTGGCGGTCAGCGCGTCTTCCAGCGTGAACAGGTTCTGCGCCTCAATCTGCTCACGATCGACGAGAGTGACGGTGTTCGGAATATCCTTCAGCGGGGTCACGGTCTTGCCGACATTAATTCCGTAGCTCTTGCCCAGCACGATGATGTCACCGTCGCTGTTGCGCTCCTGCGCAGGAGCGGCTTCCTCTGCCAAGGCCTGGGCCGAATTCACCGCGAGAATGGCAGCGGCGATGGCGCTGACGGAATGGAACAGATTAGTTTTCAATGAGTCGCTCCCTGATTCGAGGGCGCGGATACACATGTTGCTATCGCGAGTCACTCGCAATTAAGGTCATTTGCGTTTTCTGATTAGATGTTTCTGCGCAGCAAGGGTTGGGGGGTATTCGAAAAGGCTATTGCTTCCGCGCACCCCGCATTTCTGGACACGCTCACTCGATTGAAGCGAAAGTAACCGAGATACAGAAGTGAATGAGAGCTATTTCCAGGTGGCTGCGTCGAAGCGCCCGCTTTCGCTATGACTAATCTTCGGCATCCAAATGGGGGAGGAGATGGTCTGCACCCCGGGATCAGAATTCGGCGGCTGAGCGACTGGAAAGGGTCGGAACGCCCAATTTTTTTGGGGGGCGCTGAAACACGGTGTGATACAGCACGCGACTGGTGACTGGGATTGGAGAGACTGTTGATTGCCACTGAGATGTGACCCGGGATTACCATTGAGAATTGACCCGGGTGGGTATGAGTTATGTGCTGCCGTTGACCGGCAGGTTCAAGATGCGGGCTTCTCCTTTCTCGCTTTGGGCGCAG
>NZ_CACSJO010000042.1 GCF_902706195.1 Novosphingobium sp. 18050
CTGCGCCCAAAGCGAGAAAGGAGAAGCCCGCATCTTGAACCTGCCGGTCAACGGCAGCACATAACTCATACCCACCCGGGTCAATTCTCAATGGTAATCCCGGGTCACATCTCAGTGGCAATCAACAGGACACGCCCCTTGATCGCCATTCCGCAGGCCAAAAAGGCATCGAAAATACTGGATGCGGTCCGACCGGTTACGGGAGCCAGCAGATCGGTGCCGGGTGCGGCTGAGTAGGGTGGGAAACGGACGTTCAAACCTCATTGGGATTATATAAAAATACGCGGTCAATCTTCGTAGCAGGCTTATTTATCCGAAAGATAATGAATCGATCAGACGCTATTTCGCTCCTATAAATATGATAAATTTCGCCATTTTTGGAGGCTACTGAGGATAGAAATCCAATTATATCGAATTCATGTCCTGCATTAAGACTTTTATGGCATTCGTTGATCTTCTGAGAAACTAAGCCGCTCGGTGCGATTGAAATCCGTACTGCGTCGGAAAATCCCTGGTCCGGTGATGATAGTTTGATGGGAAAGCCATCGCATGGCTCATCCTTACAACCGCCGCCTACGAGTATCGTAGCGGCTACAGTGATTACAAGTCGCTTACTCGTTCGCTTCATGCTTTACGAATGCGACGGCCGCTAAATGACTGCAATGGGGCGCGTGCCGACGAGCCGTTTTTGTCTAAAAATGGTGGGAAGCAGACATTGCCCGTACAAAGCGCTCATGGCATCTCGGATAAATGAAAACACTATGCTCAGTTTTGCAACACTGCGTCGTCGCTACGCTAGCAGTAGTGATAGCAGGTTGCTCGCAAAATGTTTGTGCAGATTTCCCTATACAATTAGACAAAGACCGTAATTTCTTTACCGAAATCCAATTTATTCCTGCGGAATCTGATTTCATTCCACTTCCTTCAAATTTCGTAGAAATTAATAGTATCATCTCTACTTGTGGCATTCATATCGACCCTAGTATGGTGCCGGGATCATTGCAAAGTAGTGGGGCGGTGAAGGTAAGGGGGCGTTATTTTCTCAGATACATTCCAGTTTATGTCACTGACACCGTCTATTATTTCGAAGTCGTGCATGGTCGAGTGCTGAACGCATACGAAAGTCGGTTTTGAGCCCATCCGATGCCCGCTATGGGGCGTGTGCCGACAGCCCGCGTTCGTCCAAGGATGGTGGGAGGCTGCCCTTTCGCGTCGAAGGCACCGAAGGTTATTGCCGCCGTTCTGCCGTCTCGATCGCGACCTTGATAAGGTCGACCGCCACTTCCTTGCCGAATGTGTTGACCGTCATTGGGCCATCCTCCGGTATGCTCACATCGAACACCACATCGCTGTCATCTGATAGGATTTCCAAACGGATACCGTCGAAGGCGATATCGCTGGCCCATTGGAATACCACCGTTTGACTGCCTACCGTCATCGTTTCCATGAGATCTTCTTACGGCCCGTAAGCCGTGTCCGCTATCCAGGAAGAACCTATGGGAGCGCTATGACCGACTCGGGGCGTTTTGCGACCGGCGGCTATCATGCTCGAAATAGGGTGCCGCTGTGGCGCAGCAGAACGGCAGCTATCCCTTCCTACCCGCCGGTAACCCGACATTCGGCTATCGGCCAGTTTGCACCCGAAGAGCTGCCCGACCGGCCTGCGCCGTTTGTCAGTCACTCAGCCTCCAAAAGCGCGCTCCCGAAACCGGCCGTGCCGGAAAACACCTGATTTCTGTCACGCCGCCTCTTCCCGGAAAGGATGGTCATACGGGACAACCCTCACTCCGCTTTCCACTTCACCGGGATACGAAGGTAGGTGACACCGTTCGCCTCAGCCTCGTCGAAGTGGCCCGCGCGGATGTTGACCTGGATTGAGGGCAGCAGCAGCTTGGGGACGGATAGCCAGGCGTCACGCTGCTCGCGCATGGCCACGAAATCGTCCTCGCTCACGCTATCTTGGACGTGGACGCTTGATCGACGCTGCTCGCCGACAGTCGTTTCCCAGCGATAATCGTTGCGACCCGGTGCCTTGTAGTCGTGGCACAGGAACAGCCGCGTCTCATCAGGCAGCGCCAGCAGGCGGCGGATCGAGCGGTAGAGCGTGCGGGCATTCCCGCCGGGGAAGTCGGCACGGGCGGTGCCATAGTCGGGCATGAACAGTGTATCGCCGACGAACGCCGCATCGCCGATCCGATAGGCGACGTCTGCAGGGGTATGGCCGGGGACGTGCAGCACCTCGACCTCGAGCGCACCGATTGCGAAGCAGTCGCCATCGTCGAACAGGCGGTCGAAATCCGATCCGTCCGTCCTCAGGTCGTCCATCGCGAACACGGGGCGGAAGATTTTCTGCACGTCGCGGATGTGCGCGCCGATCCCGATCCATGCGCCGGTATGGGCCTTGATGAAGGGGGCCGCCGACAGATGGTCGGCATGGGCGTGCGTTTCCAGCACCATCGCGATCCGCCATTCCTGCGCGCGGGCGAAGGCGACGATCCGCTCGGCCGAACGCGTATCGGCGATGCCGCTCGCCATGTCGAAGTCGAGCACCGGGTCGATCACTGCCGCGGTCCGCGTCGCGGGATCGCCCACGAGGTAGCTGATCGTATTCGTCGGCTCGTCGAAGAATGCCTCGATGAAGGGCTGGGTCATGATTTCCTCCGTTAGCTCTTGCTAATATATTAGGGTATGCTACATAAGCAATACCTAATGGAGTAGTGACGATGCTCAAACCGCCGATGGACCTAGCGACATTCGAGGCGAAGGCCGGACAGGTCGCCGACACGCTGAAGGCGATCGGCAACGCCCGTCGGTTGATGCTGCTTTGCAAGCTGGTCGAGCATGGCGAGGTGACGGTCGGCGATCTGGCCCGCGATGTCGGGCTGTCGCAGTCGGCCTGTTCGCAGCATCTGGCCAAAATGCGCGATGAAGGGCTCGTGACCTATCGGCGGGAGAGCCAGACGCTCTGGTACGCCATTGTCGATGCCCGCGTCGAAACGCTGCTCGCCACCCTCTACCAACTCTATTGCAAGGATTGATGCGATGACGCTTGCGACCCTTTCCCCCGCCGATACTCGCGCCGCGATCGATGCCGGTGCGCGCCTAATCGACATTCGCGGGGCTGATGAACATGCGCGTGAGCGAATCCCCGGTGCGATGAACGTGCCGCTCGACCGGATCGGCGATCTGCCGCGCGACGGTCGTACCATCGTCTTCCACTGCAAGTCGGGGATGCGCACCGCCGCCAATGCGGCGCAGCTCGGCGCGGCAGCGGACGATGTCCCGGCCTACATACTTTGGGGCGGCATCGATGCGTGGCGGCAAGCTGGACAGCTCGTCGTCGCCGACAGGTCGCAACCGCTGGAAATCATGCGTCAGGTGCAGATTACCGCCGGTGCGCTGGTGCTGACCGGCGTCCTGCTCGGCCTGTTTGTCGCCCCCGGCTTTTTCGGCCTGTCGGCATTCGTTGGTGCCGGGCTGATGTTCGCGGGCGTGACAGGATGGTGCGGCATGGCAAACTTGCTCCGCGTCATGCCGTGGAACCGGCGCGCAACCGCTTGAGGCGATCATGGACACTGCCGCCATCCTTGCCGCACTTGCATCAGGCGGCGTGACCGGCCTGATCCTTGGCCTGGTAGGCGGGGGCGGGTCGATCCTCGCCGTTCCGCTCCTGATCTACGTGGTCGGCGTCGGATCGCCGCACGCCGCAATCGGAACGGCTGCGGTTGCCGTGACGGTCAACGCGCTGGCAAGCCTGATCGGCCATGCGCGCGCTGGCCGCGTGAAGTGGCGGTGTGCCGGTGTGTTCGCGGTGTCAGGAATGATTGGCGCTGCGCTAGGAGCCGAACTGGGCAAGGCGTTCGACGGCAAGCGACTGCTGGTCCTGTTCGGACTATTGATGATCGGTGTCGGGCTGTCGATGCTGCGCAAGCGCCGCACAGCGGAGGCGCCGGATGTGAGGCTAACCCGCGACAGCGCCTCGACGCTGCTGCCGCGCCTGGTTCCGATCGGGGTGAGCGTCGGGCTTGCCGCCGGCTTTCGGTATCGGGGGCGGATTCCTGATCGTGCCGGGGCTGATCCCGGCCACCAAGATGCCGCTGCCCTTTGCGATCGGTACGTCGCTGGTCGTCGTCAGCGCGCTCGGCCTGACTACCGCCGCCTCCTATTCTCTATCTGGGTTGGTCGATTGGGGCGTGACTGTGCTGCTCATCGCGGGCGGCGTCGCCGGAACGATCGCCGGTATTGCGCTGGGCAAGGTTCTCGGCACCCGCAAGAGACTACTCGAACGCGGCTTTGCCGCAGTGGTGATCGCGACTGGGGCCTATGTCACTGCGTCGTCGATCTAAGCCTCCTTTCCCACAAATCAGCGCGCAGACGACTGTACGATAAACCCAGTCGGATTGAAAATGTGTGGGAAATCCTGTTCAGAGATGTTTTCCGACATGCTCCATCGGCAGCTATCTCGCTCGTGCCTCTCCGAACGCGACAGTCGCCTACCGGCCAGGTTCGACTGAAAGTCAGCCTGGCAACAGTGCGCCCATTCTTGCCGCTTGCCAGCAGCGTTCCCGAGCCTGAAAGCAGCCATTCACATCATGTCGAGGTCTGGCAAAAACGTCTAAGCTCCGGCGTCTGCCTCGCCAGCCTTGGACACTGACAGACAGGAAGCCAAATCACCCAGCATGACCCAAATCCGGCCGTCGCCTACTCAGCACCAGGTTTTACTTAAGAAGGCCTGCAACGACACGGCTGTAGGCCTGTGTCGCCTTCGGTAACGCGTCCTGGGGATGATCTGAAGCGGCTACCCATAGCGCTGCGTTCAGCGCGGCACCATTGAGCAGGCGGGCGGTAGCGTCGGCGTCCAGTCCTGCGACCGTCCCGTCATCCAAGAGCGAATGGATGGTAGAACGTGTTAGCCTCCGCCGTGTGGCGACTCTCGATGTCGCGGGGCATCGGCTCGCCGACTGTCCTAGACCAGCTTCAGCTCACGGCGGCGCGTCAAGCTGATAGATCGCGCGCTTGAGCAGTTCCACCTCCATGCGCGCGCTGATGAATTCTTCGCTCTTTCCGGTCCACGCACAGGAGGCCAGGCCAAAGGAACGCGTAGTGTCAGCACTGGCAGATGAAGTAATTGGCCAAGCCGCTGCGCACCTCGTCGGGGAGCTCGTGCATTTCGTCGAAGGCCACGACCAACCAGGTCACTCCCTCCGGAAGAGGCGCTCCGCACGGGTCGCACGGCGTGTCCTTGGCGACGCTGTCTTTCATAATCTGCAGCACGGTAAGTCGCCCCGGATAGTAACGCCGCCGTCCGATCATTCCGCGAAATCGGATCGCCTTCAAGGGCCCCGGTTCGAGCCCACCGATGTTATCTGTCGGCATCGCGATAGTTGCTGCCGAATTGGCATCCGCAAGCGAGAGAGTAAGGAGAGGCACCCGTTCGCGGCGAAAAGCTGAAGGAGCAGTCGGCCCGCGGCGACAAGTCGGTTTCGACGCGAGTGGTGCCTCGGCTCGCAGCATGTCGCCTCGCCAACCGGAGGATCGCCTTGCGGACATCTCTGGTTAAGCCGAGTGCCGACCCAGATGGCTGAATAGTGTCCTTGTACTTAAATTGTGAAGTCGATATCAAGAAAACTTGCAAGTTCACTTGCTGCGTGACCTGATCGTATCACGACTACAGTCGAGTCGCTTTTCCGGGGGAAAGCAATGCGGTCTTTCAAACTATTGGCAATGATGCTCGCCTTGGCACTGGCGGCCAAAATTCCCGGACAGGTGCCGGAACTCGACTTGAGCGCCGATGAAATGACGACGATCGATGCTGAGCTCGCCCGGCAGGCGGAAGCCGACGCGGTTGCTGAGCGCGGGCCTTATATTTCCGACCCTACGGTCGTCGCCGAGCTCGGCCGATCCTCAGGTGGCGGCAGCTGCAGCAAGCTCGGCCGCTTCGCATTCGGCTGCTTCATCCAGGGCCGTGTGGGCCAATCCGGTGGGAGGCCATCGGGCCGGCTCGGCAACCCGTTCGAACTCCACGTCGCCAAACTCATCCAGAAAAGGATCACCGAGGATCTTGCTGAATTCCAGAGCGACGGCGGCCACATCAACGAGAGGTTGCTGAGCGACGCTGGGTCACGGCTCGAACTCGTCGGGATCGTCAACCGCATGGATCGCCGCTTCGTGCTCGGTCCGCGCAGCGACGTCGGCATGCGCGAGGACTGCGGGGAGATCAGTCTGATCTATCGTTTCACCTATTCGATCTTCGACGGTACCGCGACGTCGCGTCTGCCGGTGACCATGAACGTCGTGCTGCCGGCCCTGCCGAACGACGCGCCGAAGGAACTGCATCCTTGCCAAAGGGTCGCCCAGAAGTGGCTGGCCGAAATGGACCGGCCGCGAGAACGGTCTACCGCTCGGCAGGTCGCCGATCTTCTCGATCCGAAGACCGGTGCGCTTGGCCAGCTCCGTGGCCGCGACATCGACCGCATCGAACTCAACATCCAGGTCTTCAGAAAAGAAACGAGCGATGAGTCCAACCACAGAATGGGGAGCATGGCCGCCTATGTGATACGCGTGTTCCGCTGGGACGCGGGCCAGTTCAAGGCCAGTTACTTGATGAACCAGATCGATCGCCGACGCCTCCTAGGCTTGGAGGACGATGGCAACTCGTGCGACACGCCGCGCCCCTCGGGCGACATGCGCGCAGCCTTCGTGAAGGAACTTCAGACGGAAGCGTTCATCCGGGATATTGACAATGGCACGCTGGTCATTCCCTTCCCGTACCTGGCTTGCCGCGCGATTTCCTACTCGCCCGGCGGGCCGGTCCGATCGGGCAATTCACCGTTCTGGGAGAACGAAAAGGGCGGCGATACCGTCATCACCGACGATGAGCTGCGCAAAATGATCGACATGGCGCCCCGGCCGCCGGTGATGTTCCGCACGGTGGACGACTTGAGGATGCGCCTCAACGAACAGAGCTGCACGGGCTGCCACCAGACGAGAGCAATAGCGGGCTTTCACTTTCCCGGACGCGACCGCGCGAGCACGCCGGCGGCGAACGCGGTCTACCTGCCCGGTTCGCCGCATTTCTACGGGGATCAGCTCCGCCGCGTCGATTTCTTGAAACTGCTGGCGCGAGGGCAGGAACCGCGCGCTGCGGACTATGTCTCGGGTTACGCGTCGAGGCCTTTGAACCGCTATCGCAGCGCATTGGCCGCCACGCAGCTCATCGGGGGCTGGGGCGCAACATGCATCATGCCTGAGATGTTGTCCGCCACGCAGCGGCAATGGACGTGCCGTAAAGGCCTGCACTGCGAGCAGCAGTACAAGTCGGCCAACGCCCCTGGGCTCGGCACCTGCGTCGCGGACGGCGACCGCGAGATCGGTGCCCCGATGCAGGCAGGAGTGGTCACCTCCCCGGTTTTCGGTGACGACTATTACGAGCGGGTTCTGCCGAATAAAGTGAAGACGAAACGCGACGTGCTGATCGATCCGCCGGCGGGTCCACGCGTCCACCCGAGCAACAGCTTCTACGTCGCGCATCAAGAGTTCTATACGGGTGACATTACCGGCGGCGGAAAGACCGGACGCGAGAAGGCGATCATCGTGCGCGACGCCAAGACCGGTGGCTTTCCCAGCGGGATGCTGAGGCTGTCCGAATGCATCGGCCTCCCGCGTGAGGCCACCTGCGGGCTGGTGGCATCGACCGGGTTCAACACCTGCGTCGGGCGAGCCTCTCGTGAGCGGCCGCTCGAGCAATGTTTCGCGAACAATACGTCTTATTCGGGGATGCGCGCGTGCAGTGCGAGCTCTCCATGCCGCGACGATCACATCTGCCTCAAGCCGATCGGATATACCCCCTCGACCGCCGATGAGTTGTTCGCCAAAAGAAGCGAACGGGTTGCTGCCCAATCAGGTTACGATCCTGCGGCCGACTTCGGTCAGAAACGCCCGGGCCGGGCATGGCTGCAGCGAAATGGCGGGCGCGGCGACAATCGCGGTGTCTGCATTCCGCCCTATTTCGTGTTCCAGTTTCGCTCCGACAAGCACCCGGATCCCGACACTTGAGCCGATAAATAAGATCGATCGCGGCTTCATCGGGACGATGAAGTAATACAATAAAAAAGGCATGCACGAAAAAACTGTAGAACCTCTTGTTACCGATCTAAAAATGATGAATAAATTCTACGCCAAAAATAAAATTATCTGCGCGAGGTTTGATTTCGTTCGTAAATAAATACGCGACTCTTTTCAATGAGGGTTATCGGATGCAATTACGTCGCCGTCTTTCGACGATAGCACTGGCTGCCGCCTTCGTGGCCGCCCCTTTCCCTGGCTCGGGCGCAGCCCAAGGAGCAGCCAATGTCCTGTCGGTGCAGCGCGACAAGACGCCGCACGCGGTCTCAGTCGGCGACTATTACAGTCAGGTCCTGTTCGAGGTCGGCGACTTCGATCTTCCGCAAGACGACAACGGCCGCAAGCAGCTCGGAACCGCGATCCTCGCGGCGTTCGGCCTGGGCGACAAAACGCGCTCGTTGACGATTACCGCGATCTTGTCACAGAAGGGGCAGGTCCTGCCTTCCATTCCACTGATCACTTACGAGTTCAACGGCAAGAAACGCCTGACGAATTATAAGCGAGCCAGCAGCTACCTCTCCCCGCGGTGGCAACTGGGTGCGAGCGATCCGATCGCCGTATCGCTGCAGTACCGCTATTCGGAAGCAGTCGTCTACAATCCTGAGGAAATCACCAACCAAGTCAAGGAACTGATCCCGAGTACGGCCATCGTCTCGACGCTTGGCAAGCCGTTCGTCGCGAGCATCGCTTCGTTGACCAGCTCGATCTTTGAAAACTCTGGTTCGCGCGCGGTCAACGTAACAGTTTCCGACGACCTACTTTTGCCTTACACCGGTCCGGTCGGATCGCGGGCGATCACCTATGCGGTAAAAGTGCCAGACGGACGCCCGCTCGGCTCGATCAAGGCAACAATGCTTGTCACGCCGTCGCTCGTTCGGCCTCTTGTCGGGGTGGACCAGGCTAAGCCGACGGATCTTGAGCGCGGGGACGACGATGTTGCGGCGCTCGCGCTGGATGGCGCGGGCACGCGGCGGCTGCTGCTTCCCGAAATCAAGGGCGTCCCGCTCTACGCCGCATTGGTCAAGGATCAGACGCCGAAAGCCGTCCGGGAATATTGCGCGCAAGCCCTGCCTGCCCTTGCCGCTCATGATCTCACCCGTCTCGACCGCACGACGCTAGTCTATCAGTCCCTGATCGACGCCGGATTTCGGCCCGCCGTGTACCACCCCACCGCCAATGGTTGGATCGCAGACTGCTTCACCACCCAAGCGGACATGAGCGCGCTCAAGGTCGCCATGAAAGTCGATTTCGCCTTACCGGCAAAGCCCGGCGATGCCGGCGATGCCGGCGATTGGCCGCTGCCGCTCAAAATGGCGATGGGGTGCTGGATCACGAACCAGTCGGGCCCCTATTGCCGGCAGAACGCGCCGGACCCTCGGGCCATCCTCTCGGCCGGAATGGCGGACGAGATCGATATCGGCGTGACCGAGCTCCCGTTTTTTCCCTCAAACGCACTTCCGCCCGGCCGCAAATTGGCCAAAGTTGACCTGCTGACTTTCCTGAACGGCTCCGCCGAGAGCTTTTCGTGTTACGATAAAGGTCTCGTCATTGTGAACGCCGGGCAGAGCTACGTCCTAGGCATATCCGTCAGGGACAATCAAATCCGGTCCCTGCAAATCCTCAGGGCTTCGTCGCAGGAAGCTGCATGTCTCGGCTGATTTCAAAGTTTCGGCACTTCGCAGGCGGGATGGCCCTGCTGGCCCCGTTGCCTAGCATCTCTGCCTCCTCGACCTGCGCCGGCACAAACCTGACCGGCATTCCCGGCAATGGCAAAACCTTGATACTGTCCGACGGGAGCCTGGCCGGCAAAGCCAAGGTCAATATCAACATCGACGGCTATGGCCGGGCCTATCATCCGCAGAACGCGGCGGCAGGCGCGCTCATCCATTTGTGCAACGCTGGCCAGGTCCATCTGCCGGACGGCAGGAGCTATCACGGCTCCCTCGATAATTCGACATGCACCGAGCGCTTCATGACCGATGTCGCAAAGGCGCGCGTGGCGGGCTGGACCAATCCCAACGTGGCACTCGTACGCTGGTATGGAATTCTGGGCAGGGGGAAGGGCGTCATTGCTCGCCGCACGGTCAAGAACATCGTACCGTTTTTACAGGCCGACGGCTCGGGATTCTATGTGTCGCCGACCGCGCTTGCGGACGAGACGATCGCGGACCCGGCCGTGCAGACGCGATACGTCAATCCCTTGCGGATACCGGCTGCGGTCATCCCGAAATCCGATGCGCTGCGCAGCCGCGGCGTGGTCATGGGGAGTTTCGGCGTCGCCTGGGATCCAGCGGCCAAGCGCGCGGTGCCATTCGTCGTGGGCGACTACGGCCCGGCGATCGGCGAGGCGTCGCCCGCCTTGGCGCGTTCTCTGGCCGGATTGCCGATCACCGACCATGTGACGCGAGCGAACCGTTACGCCGGACAAGTCGACGCCGCACGCATCGTCTGGGTGTTTTTCGGCAAGGCGGGAGGCCGAACCAAGTACGACAGCGGCAACGAGCAGTTGCTTGTGACAGGAGCAATGCAGGCCTTCCAGGCCTGGGGCGGGCGCGATCGCCTCCTGACCTGTTTTCCATGACGCCGTTGGGTCGAGCTTGAAACGCAATCAGGAAGGAAGGGAACGTGGTATGGAACTATCCAGAAGAACGGCTCTGGGCTCGCTTCTAGCCACAGGCGCATTTGGCTTAGCGCGCGAGGTTGTAGCCGACACGCCGCCCGCTCAGGACGAGGAAATTTCGTCGGCATTTCCCGGACTTCCGAACGAATGGAAAGCTTACGGCGACAATCCGGACGTCGCGCCTACCGATCTGTCTCCCGTGCCGCTGGGGACTGGCAAGCCATTGCCGGCGGAGATCGAAATCGCGCGCAAGATCATGAGCGCCTCGCCTGCCGGTACGAAAAACCCGCTAGATGTCGCCCGGTACTTCGCGGACATCGGCGGCGGCAAGTCGGTTCCAGGCGTCGACGGCGACGTCAGGCATTACGTCAGGGGCTGGCCGGTCCGCTACAATCCAGTGATCGTCAACTTCTTCTCTGCCACAAAGACAAATCCGCTCGCGATCAGCGGCGACTATACCGCGTGGTGCGCAGCCTTCATCAACTGGTGTGTCGCTCGCTCGCTGAGCCAGAGCAAGGAGGTCACCCTCGACGCACGAGGCTTGATGGTCCCCTTCGCTCCCAGCGTCCTCAAAGGCACCGACAGCGCATCATCCGGTTCTTTTCGGTGCTGGAGCCAAGATGTAAGGGAGTCCCCGCAGCCTGGTGACGTCATCGTCTGGGCAACCCAGGGAACGGTGAACAAGTGCGCCCCCGGCAAAGGCCACGTCGGCTTTTACGTCGGCAAGGCGCTCGATGGCCGCTTTCTCACGCTGGGGGGTAACCAGAGAGATCCGGCGACCAATCAGAGCGCGGTCGTTGAGAAGCGGATAGGCCAGAAATTCTCGCGATCGGACGGACTGGTAGAGTTTCATTCTATCCGCCGTTGGGTCGGTGCGGCATGAAGCGGTTGGCCTTGGCCGTGGCTTTGCCGGCGCTTGCGGCCTCGGTCGCTGCGCATGCGGACTGCACGGCGCAGGCCAGCGATCCGCACCAGATAATGCAGCTGGCCGGTGCCTCGATCGTCAAGATCGAGACCATCTCGAACCGGAACGGATGTGCCACGAGCGGTACTGGCTTTATCGTGTCGACCGGCGGCCACGTGCTCACTGCCGGCCACGTCATCCCTGCCGATTGTCTCGACATGTCGATCACGGCGATCCGTTCCGGTTTCGCCAAAACTCTGAAGCTCGAACTGGTCGAGCGAAGCGCGCTTGACGCCGCCGTACTCAAGATCGTCGATCCACCGGCAGACCTCGTGGCTCTCCCGATCGGACGGCCGATCGTAAAAGAAGAGAAGTTCAATCTGCGCGACGTGACCATCGTCAGTTTCTATGATGATCTTTTGGACGCGGTCCCAACCGGGGCCCGGATCGACGCGGTGACCATAAAGGATCAGCCGAATCTCTGGGCGCTTTGCGCGGTTGCCGCCAATCCCGGTCGGAGCGGCAGCCCGGTCATGACAGTGACGGGTTCGGTTCTCGCCATCTTCGTCGAAAAGCCCGGTAATGACAAACAGGACCTGGCCCGTGTCCTGCCGCTCCACAGGATCAAGGATTTGCCGGCGCTTAATGCCAATCCCCCCGTCCTTCGATTTTCACCGGTGAGTTGGATAGGCGTCGATGCGGAGAAACCGAAGGTGATGACGCTGGACTTCTTCTTCAACGATGTGGAGCATGCGAGCCGGCCCGCCACGGATACCAAAGGGCGCTTTTTGTCGAAGGATCAAACATTAACGTCAACAGATAGGTTGAACTGGCTCGAAGTTGTCGCGAAAGTCGCGGGTGGCGCAAAGATCAGGTTTGCGAACCGCAAGCAGCAGACGTTCAATGCTCCGAGCGGATACAGCTTCGACTCGTCGGTCTTCAAGATGCGCGTGGAGAGCTACAATCCGCGTTTCGCAAAGCGCCCTGAAGAGCCTTGTGCAGCGGCCGATGCCTGGGATTGCTACAGCTTTGCCGCCGACGGAAAAACCCTGACCATGCGCTATACGATGTATGCCGGACCCAAATTCGATGAAGCGCGCGGATGGGTCAGATCGTCCATCACGACGCAGTTGAACGCCGAGCCCTGATCATCGGGGCAGCCATCGTCGGCGTCGGCAAGTCGGTATGACAGATTAGCCCGCTATTGCGGTGCTTGCGTGGGGTTTGAAACGGCGTAACGGTCTGAAGGGGGATGAATATGAAATGGTCAGCAACCGCCGGGCACATTGTCGTTTTAATAGGCGCCCTACTCTCTTTGAGTGCCTGCAACCGGAACGGGTCGAATGACCCGCCCGCCAAATCCGACACGCCAGTAAAGCTGCTGAGCCGTCCATCGACGATTGTCATACCGATATCAGCGTCTCTCGCCGATCTTCAGGCCAAAATAAATGAACAGGTCCCCAATCCGCTCATAAGCATTGATCAGGAGCTAGACGCATGTATCCCCGCTAAATACGTAAGCGTCTGCCCGGTACCAAAGATAAGTATAAGATGTAGAGGGTTTAAATGTCGGAATGCAGCAGACGGATGTGCAGTCAGGGAACTGAAAACAAAAATCTCTCCAGATATAAGCTGCCGACTTAAAGGAAACGTCTCTCGAGGCGAGATAGCTTTGAGCGGAAGCGGTCAGACCCTGGCCATGGCAATGCCCGTAAACATCGAAATTTCGACTAAGGATGTCGGCGGCATCATTAAATCGGAAACTGCAACGGGCTCCGCCAATGTCAGAGCATCGGCCGCCGCGGATATTGATGAGAACTGGACCACGACCGCTGCCATTAACGCCGACTATTCATGGAACGACAGAATCGGCGTTAATATTCTCGGGCAGCGTATAACTTTCGCCTCGAAAGTGGACCCAAAAGTCAGGGAAGCCATCGGAAAATTTCAGAGGAGCATCCCCGCGCAGATCGAGGCGCTGGCCCTCAAAGACAGGCTTTCGGAAGCGTGGGCGAAGGGCTTCTCCGCCATTCAGTTGAGTGACAATCCTGCCGCTTGGCTGCGCTTCACCCCCGGGTCGGTAGGCTATTCTGGGTACGAAGTTTCTGATGGCGCGATCCGTTTGTCACTAATGGCAAACGGCGTCACTGAAACTTTCTTGGGTCCCAAGCCAAGCGATCCGAAGCCCGTGCCCCTGCCAAAGCTCGCCAGAAACCTGCCGCCGGCGGGCTTCCAGTTCTATTTGCCCGTCCTGGCAAATTACAACACGCTGGAGGAGGGGGCGGAAAAGGCGCTGCGCAGGGGCGAAGAGCAGACTTTCGACGTCCCCAACGTCGGCAAGGTGAAGGTGACATTCAACGATGTCACGATTTATCAGACGACGAACGGCGCGCTTGCTATTGGTGTGGAGATTAACGCTGACCCGGCCGACGAGTTTTTCGACACTAACGGCACCATATGGCTGTCTGCCGTACCCAAAATCGACAACGCGAGGCGAGTTGCAAGCGTAGATGATCTTAGAATTGCCACCAAAACTGACAACGGGGCATTCAAACTGCTCGCGTCCATTCTCAGCCTCCGGGTGGTGAACGACCGGCTGAAGGGCGCGATGCGCTATGACTTTAACCAGAAGTACGCCGAGGCGCTGGCGAAGGCTAATAGCGCCCTCAATCGTGAACTGACCGAAAGTTTGTACTTGACGGGCCAGATCACAAACGCGGTCGTCGATCGTGTTGTCGCGACACCCGAAGGATTATTCCTTGGTCTAGATGTCACGGGCACGGCCGCACTTCGATATGGCAAGCCGGCCTCTTAGCGCGCTTGGCGAGGACTCGTTTGTATCCTCACCGTTGCATCCGGAAGAGCTTGCGCTCGCACAGTTGATATGATCTGACGCCAGCGATACTAGCCGCGCGTTTCGGCCGACGGAATGGTAAAAAGGGGCGATTGTTGCGTGATCGATCGACCTCAAGCGAACGACAGATTCGGCGTGAGCCGGCGGTCACTCCGCGACCAACGAACGGCCTATGTTGGCCGGCTGCCGACTCTGCACGACCGTCAGCTATCCTCGCAACCCGGCTCCGGTCCGGACATTCGCCTATCGGCCAGCCCAAGACACCCAAATAGGAAAGTAGCCGGTCCGCACCTGGGAGCGTAAAATTGGCTGCTGAGTGACCGGGAAGGGTCGGGCGCGGAAATTGCTGCTACGCGTTACAAGGCACCATTCCAAGTCCTTGGCATTGTCCCAAAAGTCGCAACTCGATTCTAATGAATCCCCTATTGCGACAATTGGCGCACTTTTCTGGCGATCTCTTCCAGATGCGGCGCCCACGTGCCGCAGCACCCGCCAAAGACGTCGATATGGGAATAGCGTTGCGCCAGGGCGCTGATGCGATGGCCCAAGTCGACGGGATCGCCATCTTCAAGATGGCCGATCTTGCAAAGATCGATCTTGTCTTTCGCGCTCGCATTCGGCCGAATGCTTCGGATGCGTTCGATCCACCCTCCCGTCTCTAATGCGGGCTCGAATTCGATGGGGTGGGAGCAATTGATGCCGTAAAAGTCTGGTCTGTCGCCCCCGGTTTGGGCATCCACCGCTTCGATGGCCTCTCGCAGGCTGGGGCCGGACTTCAGCCGATGATTGCTATCGAGCGTGAAGGAGATTGTGAGCG
Organism: Novosphingobium sp. 18050; assembly: GCF_902706195.1. Taxonomy (GTDB): domain Bacteria; phylum Pseudomonadota; class Alphaproteobacteria; order Sphingomonadales; family Sphingomonadaceae; genus Novosphingobium. The sequence goes on from NZ_CACSJO010000042.1 coordinate 15,320, forward strand.
GCAAGCCGATCTGCGCGGCCGCCCGCGCCACGCCGACCGCCTCAGGGATGTTGTTGAATGTTGCCGCCCAGGCGAAATCAACATTCACACGTTTGTGCACCTCAAGCTGGAAACCATGATAGTCTTCGGCCTCATCTGCGGTAATTGTCCGGTTGAGCTCATAGGCGTCACCTCTCGGGCCGACCTGTCCGCCGATGAGGATTTTCGTGCCCTGGGCCTCATAGGGCCGGGCTACGTCGCGGAGAAAGGCTATCGATCGTTCGATTGCATCCGCCAGGCCATCGCGGGAATAGCCCAGCTTCTCGCCCCAATCGGGGCTGCCGCGGTAATCGAGGCCGGTGATCATCGCGACGAAGCCATATTCGGCGGCGACGTCGAGCACACGGCAGTACATTGCCTTCAGATCGGACATCGCAGCGGCGTTCTCGAGCAGCGGATACATGGCGAACTCGGGCAGATCATGCCCGTGACGATACTGGATTTCCGTTTCCTGGCCGCCTTCGGTCAGATAGAAGGTCCCCTCGCGCTGTGGTGCAAATCCAGCCATCGCGTTCTCCGCTCACATTCGAATACCTGATTCTCCTACCAGGGACTCCATCCGACACATTAACGTATCTGGCGGTGATTCCAAAGTTGGGCACCTGTGGGCAGCCTGTGATCTGCGGGTCCGCTTTCGGCTAGTCGTGGGCGTCCAAGATGGAAAATCTGACGGGCCGCAACTGGGGAGCGGAATTTGGCCTTGAATGACCGGAAAGGGTCGATTCTGCAGGAACCGACCGCCGGGTAGTGGGACGATCTTGACTTTTCCCATGTCGTTGCGAGATGGCAGCTTGCAGCCCAGACCGACGTTCGCACGCCTGCGTTGTAGCCGGCAGAGCTAATCGAATCATTGGGAAATGCACTTCGCAGGTGGCGAGCAACAATACCTCGATCGGTAGCCGGTCAGCAATCAGGTTTTCCTATGGCTGCTAAAGCCACTCGTCGATGGATATCCGCTCAAATTCACCGAGAACTTGGCTCCATAAATGACGCGCTAAAAGCCGGTCACGTTGCTCGTGAACGAAGGTGTGCGCGCATCAGGGGAGAGTATGGAATGAAGGCGAACTTATGTCGGCTGGGCGTGGCCCTTCCGCTTGCCACAATCGCGAGCATTACAGGCGCAGCGGCCCAGGAAGCAGACGCGGGGAGGGCATCCAGCGCCAGCGACATCATCGTGACCGCGCGACGGACCGAAGAGCGGCTGCAAGATGTTCCCATTTCGATAACGGTGTTCAATCAGGCTCAGCTTGCAGACCGCAACGTCACTTCGGCGCGTGACCTAGCGACCTATGCGCCATCGCTGACCGCAAATGGGCGTTATGGCACCGAGAATACGTCATTCGCAATCCGCGGCTTCACCCAGGAGCAACGCACCACCGCATCCGTCGCGATCTACTTTGCCGATGTCGTGTCTCCGCGTGGCAGTGGCGGCGGCACCACGACCGGCGACGGCGCCGGTCCGGGAAGCTTCTTTGACCTGCAGAACGTCCAGGTCCTACGGGGACCGCAAGGCACGCTGTTCGGACGCAACACGACTGGCGGCGCGGTGCTACTTGTCCCGCAGAAGCCGACATCATCGTTCGAGGGCTACGCGGAAGGTACCCTCGGCAACTACGACACGCGTCGCCTTCAGGGCGTGCTGAACCTTCCGCTCGGGGACATGGCCCGCTTCCGCGTCGGAACGGACTGGCAGAAGCGCGACGGCTATCTCAAGAACATCAGTGGAGTGGGGCCGGACCGCTTCGCCGATGTCGACTATGTCGCGGCGCGGGCCAGCCTTGTAGTCGACCTGACTAGCGACCTCGAGAACTACATGATCGCCTCTTACTCAAGGTCGAATACGAACGGGCAAATCCCGCGGCTGACGAACTGCTACCCAACGCGCGGCACTGCGCCGTTCGTAGCGGGCATTCTCTCGTGCGAGCAACTCAGCAGGCAGGATGGTGGCTTCTACACGGTCCAGAACGGGCTAGACGACCCAAAGCTGTCCCTCGAACAATGGCAGGTCATCAACACCACGACCTGGCAAGCGTCCGATGCGCTGACCATCAAGAACGTCACCAGCTATGCGCAGCTTCGAAACAAGACCCGCAGCGAGGCTTTCGGCACTTACTGGCGGGTCGGCCCGACATTCCAGGGACGTCCGGCCGGAGCCTTCGCCGGACGAAGCGCCACTTTCGTCAACATACAGCACGAGCCCAGCCTCGCGACCGCGGACCAGTCGACCTTTACCGAGGAGTTGCAGCTTCAGGGCAGGACCGGAGATGACCGGCTGGTATGGCAGGCTGGTGGCTACCTTGAGGTCAGCAATCCGCTAGGCCGCACCGGCAATCTCAACCCCTCCGCGCTTTCGTGCCTCGACCAGAGCTATGCCTGCGTCGATGTCGTGCGCGGCCTGCAACGTCTGATCGGTCAGAGCGCACCGGACAACAGCCTGGGCTATCAGGTCGGGCAAACGGCCTATCGCAATGTCGGCCTGTACGGGCAGGCAACCTACAAGATCACCGACACGTTCTCCGTCACCGGCGGGTTGCGGTACACCTGGGATCGCTCGACGTCGTCGATCCAGAAGTCCTTCTACACCTTTCCCGATGCGGCGGACCCGACGCAGTTCGTGGCCCAGTGCACCAACGCCCTGCTGAGGGCAGCGGGCGGCATCAGCAGCAATGCTCAATGCGAGGAGTCTTTCCGCCAATCGTCGAAGGCGCCCACCTGGCTGATCGACATCGATTATAAACCTTCTCCAGACCTCCTGATCTACGCCAAGTACAGCCGCGGCTACCGCCAGGGCAGCACCAACCCGTTCAGCGTGGAGGGATACAACACGTACGGACCGGAGAAGGTGGACACCTACGAAGGCGGGCTGAAGGCGAGCTGGCGCGGGAGCGCTCCGGGCTACCTCAACGTCTCGGGCTTCTACAACGACTTCCGCGACCAGCAGGTGCAAACAGGTTTCCGCGATCTCCTGAACCGCGTCGCGGTGAACACTGCGATCGTCAACGCCGGCAAGTCACGGATCTACGGCGCGGAGGTGGAGACGGGCATCAACCTGTTCAGCAGCCTCGATCTGAGCGCGAGCTATGCCTATCTTAATACCAAGGTGCTCGAACTCGCGGAATTCCCGGCTCCCTCGATGTTTATCCCTGGCAGCTTCTTCAACACGCCGGTGATTACCACCACCGTCGGCCGGCCGCTGACCTTTGCGCCCGAGCACAAGCTTTCGGCAACCGCGACCTACACGCTGCCGCTTCCCGAGACGGCGGGTAGGGTCTCGCTGGGCGCGACCTACACTTACACGGACGAAATCATCGCCACATATTCAGGCACGCAGGGCACGCTGCCGGCCTTCAGCCTGCTGAACCTCAACCTGAACTGGGCGAATGTCGCGAGCTTGCCCGTCGACCTGTCGCTGTTCGCCACCAATGTCACCGGCAAGAAGTACTTCGTGCAGGTCAACGAGCAGACCAGTTCCGGCTTCGTCTCTAAGTATCTGGGCGAACCGCGGATGTACGGTATGCGCCTGCGCTACCGGTTTGGCGATTGATATGGCGATCGGATCGGAGAGTCAGATGCTGATGGCACGTCGCGCCGATGCGAGCAGCGAGTGGCGGCAGCATTGGACCTTGGTGCTGGCGGCGAGTGTCGGCTTTGCCTTCCACTCGCTCGCGACCTACTCGACCGGACTGTTCATCGAGCCGCTCCATGCCGAATTCGGCTGGTCTCGCGCGCAGATCACGGGCGGGCTGACTATTGCAGCCCTCTCGACCATTCCGTTGTCCATCCCTGTGGGCGCGCTCATCGACCGATGGGGCGTCCGCCGCCTAGCACTACCGGGCATCGTCCTGACGAGCGTGGCGATCGCCGCATTCGGATCTACCGGCAGCAGCATCTTCCATTGGCTCGGCCTCTGGGGGTTCTACGCTCTTGTCGGAATGATGGTGAAGTCCACGATCTGGACGGTGGCCGTGACAAGTGCTTTCGATAGTGGCCGCTCGCTGGCTCTTGCGTTGACCCTATGCGGGACCGCGATCGCGCAGATGCTGGCGCCGCCCTACGCTAACTTTTTGATCGAGAGCTTCGGCTGGCGCAACGCATATTGGATCCTGGCGCTGACCTGGGGCGGCCCGGCCCTGGTCCTATGCACCCTGTTCCTGAAGGACGCGCGACGGCGCCCAGTCGCCGGACCGGCGATGGGCAAAGTCATGCCGCTTCCGGGCCTGACGCTTTCCCAGGCTTTGCGTGATCCCGCATTGCTACGCATCGCGGCGGCCACCTTGATCATGATGATGCTGGGTATAGCGATCATCGTCCACTTCGTGCCGATCCTGCGCGAAGCGGGAGTATCGCGCAGCGACGCCGCCAACCTCGCCGGTCTGAGCGGGCTTGCCGGCATTGTCGGCAAACTCGTTACCGGATGGCTGATGGACCGTTGGCATGGCCGGTGGATCGGCGGTGTTACCGTCTCCTCGTGCGCAATCGCGTTCGCTTTGCTGCTCGATGGTGTGCGGACGCCTTCGCTCATTATCCTCTCCGTTTTGCTGATCGGGTATGCCGTCGGCGCCAAGCTCCAGGTGACTTCGTACCTCACCAGTCGCTATGCCGGAATGCGCTGCTTCGGCGCGATCTTCGGCGGCATGGCGACGATGCTGGCCGTCGGCACGGGGGTGGGGCCGGTCATCGCCGGCGTCATCTACGACAGCTCCGGGAGCTATCAGCCGCTGCTGATAGCCGCCATTCCGGCGAGCCTGGTGTGTGGGCTTCTGATCCTCAGCCTCGGGCCTTACCCCGATTGGACAGTGGTCAAGGCCGGATCGGACGCCGAACCGGCCTGATCCCATCTAAACGATGCGTAGCAGAAGCTCGGCCACTTCGATCGGGTGGGTCAGCATCAGATCGTGCGGCGCATCGAGTGACCACACCCGATCGCCTTCCAGCCAGCGCGATCGTGTCTCCGGCGGTCGCACGGCCAGCGCGCGGGTGCTATTGATGATCGTCCGTGGCATTTCGGCGAACGCCGCAGGATCTCGCAGTTCAAGCGCCTGGGTCATCGTGCGCCACGGCTGCGGCGTGAGCCGGGCCATGGCTCAATCGCGAAGAGGCGAGCCGTCGAGGCCGTAGACTGCCGAGGCAGCGGCATCGGGGAACAAGCCAAGCTCGACCCCATCGATCACGCGGTTGTTCGCTGCGAAGGCTTTCAGACCGGGTGACACATCGACCAGAGCCTCGCCATCGAGAGGAATGGCGGCATCGAGATAGACCAAGTGCCCTGTTCGCGCCGACGTGCGGTCTGCCGCGCCGGTGATCACCATGCCGCCATAGCTGTAGCCGACGAGAATGACCTCGCAAAGATCCTCGAACTCCATCAGCCTGGCGATGTCCTCGATTTGCATATCGAGGTCCGTTTCGGCCGACAGCAGGTGCTGGCGATCGGCCAGACCGGTCAGGCTCGGGGCATAGACGAGATGGCCTTCCGCTCGCAGAATTGCGGCGAGCGGCTGAAAGCACCAGCCTCCGTGTCCGCCGCCGTGCACCAGAACAAATGTCGCCATGGATCGATACAGCTCAGGTGTTCGCGGCGCCGTTGGCGAGGATGTGTGCGCCCGAAACCCAGCTCGCCGCCGGGGAAGCTAGGAACGCAACCACCTCGGCGATTTCCTGTGCCTTGCCGACCCGCCCGAATGGCGAGGCATTGATGAACATCTCGCGATAGGCCTCGGGAGTCCGGTCGAACATGCCCGGACTGGTCGCCCCGGGGATAACCGTGTTGACCGTCACCCCTTTGCGACCGAGTTCCTTGGCCCAACTTTCGGTGAAGCTCTTCAGCGCCGCCTTGGTCGCCGAATAGATGCCCGATCCGGCGACCGGAAACTCTGCTAAGGTCGAGGACAGATTGATGATCCTGCCCCCTTCGCCCAGGCGCTTTGCTGCTTCGGACGCGACGAACAGCGGCCCCCGCAAGTTGACGCCGACCAGCCAGTCGAGTTCCTGTATGTCCAGATTGGCGAGCGATCCGCCGGCACTCACTCCGGCCGAATTGACGACAACGTCCAGCCCGCCCATTTGCTGATCCAGGTCTGCAAACAGCGCTGTCACCTCGTCGTGTCGTGCAATGTCCGCAGCAAGCGCGATCGCCTCGCCGCCATCCGCCTGGATTTGCGCGACTGTGTCGCGCGCGCCTTGCTCGCTACCGCTGTAGTGAACGACTAAAGCAAAACCATCGGACGCCAGCCTGAGCGCAATCTCGCGACCAATCCCGCGTCCTGCTCCGGTAACGAGCGCGACGCGCTTCTTGGGCTCAACTGCCATCACTTGCCCCCTTTGTTCGCTTGGTATTCGATTGCGACGGCCAGTTGGCCGTCTCGTCCGTCATGCGGACCGCCGTCGTGGCGTCCCACACGCCTTTGTCGATCAGCCGGTCAAGCACGCGTATGGTCAACTCCTCACATCGGGTCGAAGCGCTGGTAATGAGCTTCGTGCTGTTGCGAGCCAGGCAGAGGTTGCGCCGAAGCATACCGCGCCCAATGCGCGAAGTGACGACCTGACCGCTGGCGACGGCGCCGCTGTCCGCAAGAGCCGAGCCGGGAAGGATCGAGTAGCCGTGACCCTGCGCGACAAGCGCCGGGATCAGCGCGATTGCGTCAATTTCGAGCTTCACCATAAGCTCGATGCCCAGCCGCGCGGCGGCCTGCTCGATCGTTTGCCGCAGCCCATGCTGCGGGCCCGGCAGGATCAACGGCATCGCGCCGAGCGCCCGCAGCTTGTCCTCAACGTTCGTGTCGATTCTGGGGCTTTTGCCCGCAGGCTTGACCAGCAAGAGCTCTTCGGTCGCGATCGGCCGCAGCGACAGTTCGCTCAGCGTCCCCAGCTCATGCAGGATGCCAAGGTCCACCTTGCCTTCTTCGAGCCATCCGCGGATCTGTCCGGTCGATGCCTCCACCAGCCGTAACGCGACGCGCGGCGCGTGTTCCAGGAAGGCCTCGACCAGAGTCACGCCGGCCATGCGGCTGATCGAGTATGGCACAGCAAGGGTGACCGACCCGCTTGGCTCCGCCGCCTGGCGCACATCATCTATCCCTTGCTCGACCGAACGCAGGATCTGCATGGCATGAGTGAGAAAGATCGAGCCCGCCTCGGTCAGCGTAATACCGCGCGCCGTACGCTTGAGCAGGGTCTGTCCGACCTCGTCCTCAAGGCGCAGGATATGCTGGCTCAACGACGGCTGGGCAATGCCAAGGGACACGGCCGCCCGACTGATCGACTTGGTTTCCGCTACGCGCAGGAAGCTGCGCAGGTGTCGCGTGTTCATGGCTCACTCTCTCGGCGGCTGCATCGACGGCAGCCCAGTGTCCCTAGATGAGCCACTCCTGCGCGACAACGTCGCCGATCATTCAGCGGCGATACTGAGAGTCTCGGCATGTTCCACCGGCCGCATGTTGACAACCCACCGCATGGAGCGGCGCATCGGCTCGATTCCGTCGTGCGGCGAACCGGGGGGCATGTGGTGCGAGTTCGCGTAGACGGTCATCGCGTCGCCACCTGCCAGCGAGACAAGACGTTGGATGCCCGCGAGTGCGAAGAGATCGACGATCTCGGATCGAACGGACTCCGGGTAAATTCCGACTGTCTGGGTGGTGTCGTCGCACCATTTAAGCACATCGGTAAGCTTGTCCACCGGCACGAAGTTCACGACCCGGTTGTTGAGCTTGTCGTAAAACTCCACCCGGTCGTTAAACTTCGAGACGATGAAGCCACCGTTCAGGGTGTCGCCCTCGACGTGGTAGAAGTCGTCTTCCAGCGCGATCGCTGCCATATCGGCTTCCAATTCCCGATTGGGGGTCGGGAAAGGTGTCGACAGCATGGGAGGCAGGCTGGCGTAGGCAGCGACCATCTTGCGCCCGAGCGCTACCACCTGCTCCATCGACGCGTCGTCAGTCTCGCGCTCGACATAGACGATGCGCGTGTTGGCGCAGGCCGTTTGGTTGTAGAACCCTGCCAACGTGGCCAGCCCTATCGCCGCCTCATCCATCGCTGCCTCGGTTGAGAACGTGTCGCGTCCGATCATCGACATCGAGTACTTGGGATTGAGCGCAGTCAGGTCGATACCGGGTGTCAGGAACTTCTGAATGTGCTTGACCGAACTCATGCCGCCCCACGCGGTGATCTTGTCGATCCGGCTCGTGCGGATAACCTGCGAGTCCATGTACTCATCGCCACCCTTCCAGTAGGCGACCGCGACGTGCTTCGTCATTGGGTGGTCCGAAGCGATCTCGATCAGCGTCCGAGCGATCGCATTGGCGGTCAGCGGATCGTTGGATGGCGACTTGATAAGAATGTCGGACTTGGTGAGGCGCGGCCCGCGCGATCGTCATGGCCGCGACAACGGGAACGTTGCCGGCGGTGATGTGCAGTTGGCGCGTGCCCACGGCGCGGATGCTCACACTTTCGTATGCGCCGCCGCTCGAAACCCAGCCGTCGAGGTAGGCGAGCCCGATCGTCTTATCGACAAGGGCCGTCATCATGACAGGATCGAACATGTGCGGCAGGGCGTCGTAGACACCGCGCAGGATCGGCTCGGCGAGCCCTCCGGCCTTCAGCGCCAGCGCGAAGCTCTCTTGCAGCAGCGGGTTGTCGTCCAGGCGCAGGCGCTTGCCCAGTTCGGCCAGGAGATCGATGATCTCGGCCATCGGCGTGTCGTGCAGGTCGCGCATGCGCGACGTGTCGCCAAGGACCAGATCATGGATATGCTTGTGCGGGTCGGCTTGGCGGAAATCGGCACCGCCGCGGCCCTTGTAGTGGACGCCGTCGTCGCCCGGCATGATCACCCGGCCGCGCGCGATGATGGGGATGTCGAGAACTTGGGTCATCAAGCTTCTCCCGCTACGAATGCCATGAACTCGTTGTAGGCTTGTTGCGAACCCGCGCAGGTGATCTTGTCTTCGCCGCCTTCGGCTTCGGAGAAGCGGCGGATCTTCTTCTCGATGCGCGGGGCTTTCCAGCCGGTGTCCGACTGATCTTCATCCCAATGGATCGTCACTTCATCGCCCGAAGTGAAGCCACCCCAGTACGACTGCGGAACGAGGTCCACTAGCACCAGCCTGCCCGTCTGCACGCCCTCGCGCGGCAGCGCCTCGCCATCCGGGCCCATCAGCAGCGGAACCGAATAGGGCGGTAGGTAAAAGAAGTCGTCCTCACCCAGTGGCGCATTGCCGATGCACTCGGAGAAGCCGTACTGATTGCCCATACGGTCGATGCCGAAGAACGATTTGATCTGGTCCTCCCAGTCGTCAGGCGCGTCCTTGTACCCTTTCATGCCGCCGCCGCCCATGATGATCGAGCCAGGTGCGAACTCGCACGTGACGCCGCGGTCCAGGCCCGCGCGAGCGACACGGTACATATCGGAGAAGGTGCCCCCGATCTTGACCCGCTGCCCCCTGAAACGCTCGATCAGCTGGCCGAACCACGCATCGAGGTCCCCATCGCGGGACCGCCCCTGGGCCAGCATCTGCTGCCGCTGGTGGAGGAGCGCAGGGTCGAGGCCCAGTGCGGCAATCTCGCCCTTGTCCTCGGCGGCTTGCAGACGGCCAGACAGCGCCATCAGGTCGGCAGGTATGTGCGTGTCATACAACGTATGGTAGTTGTCCGGCCCGCCCGCCATCTCGACGTTGAACAGACTCATCATCTTGAGCATCGTCTGATAGCCGCCCCGACATCCAGGGAAGAACGTCGGCAGCTTGGTCGTCCATGGGTCCACACCGCTGGCGGCGTAGTTGACGTTGAAGAAGTGGAACTTCCAGGGGCCAAGCTCATCGTAGCTGCGCGGCACGAACGAGAGCTTGCCGGTGGTCCCGCTCGAATACGTGACAAGCATGCCGTAGGCTTCCAGGCGGCCCAACCATTCCTCAATCGTGGTCAGTCCGGTCAGATCCACTCTGGTGAGATCATGCGCCGTCAGCCTGTTTAGCCATCCGGTCAGCTTCACGAAGTCGCGGTTCTCAATTATCTGTATCGGGTAATTCTTGAGCACCCTATGGTCGAAGCAGACCGGCAGGACGTCCTCGATCCTGTCGACAGCCTCCACGCCTTGTCGATCTGCCAGTTTCTTCAGTGCCGGGATGCGATCCCGCAGACGGCGAAATGCGATCCGAACCGCTTCCAGCTGAAGCGCTTCCCGCTCTTCGCGCGGGATCGACATCAGGTCGTCCCAGCTACGATATGTCCATGCCGCCGGGTTGTCGGGTAGAAAACTGCCAGCCACCAACCATTCCTCTCAGGTATTGTCCGGGAGCAACTTACTAAGGGTTCGACGCGGCAGAACGCCTGAAAGGCTTCTTGTTGCTAGAGGAAAAACCTATAGCTATTTCAATTAAGGCGATCGATTTTCAGGTGCGCCTAAAGGAACGACACTCCTATCAAAACGTCTCCGGCAGGTGCACTGCTCAGCGGCTAGTGGTATGCGAACGGCCAGTTCGAAGGTATGACCGGTCACCTAGCCCGGAAAATTCATCGTGTTGGTCAGCGCAGGCCAAGATTTGGATTTTGGGCAGGCGGCGGGCGCGTAGCGTCATTGCCGGAGATGAGCCGGATTTGAGGGTGATTGAGGTTTGCGGGTTGAAG
>NZ_CACSJO010000043.1 GCF_902706195.1 Novosphingobium sp. 18050
TCCCCCGGCAGCTGGAACAGGCCGCCCCGTCGCAGCGCCAAAGCGACACCGCCTCCGATGCGGCGCGGCGTGCTGCCGATGCCGCGAAGGACGTGATGGCTGCCGAAGGCGCGAATTAGAGACTGTCACCCCCGGTTGTCGGTCGCTAAACGCTGCCCATGGACGAACCTATTTCCGGCAGGACGCTGACGCGGGCCGACATCGAGGGACTGCTTGCACTGCCGCGCCACCTGATCGACTGCGATCTTGAGGACGCGAACCTTTCAGGCCTGGACCTAACCGGCTGGCGGTTCGAGCGCTGCGCCCTGCGCCGCACCGACTTCGCCCGCGCCAGACTGGAGACCAGCGTCTGGACCTCGTGCCGCGGCGCTTTCGCGGACTTCACCGAAGCCGACCTTGCCGATGCGAAATTCATATCCTGCGATTTCAACAATGCCTCGCTGCGCCGTGCCATACTCGATTCGGCGCGCATCGAACGCTGCAAGCTGACCGGCGCAGACCTCACCGAGGCGCGCGCAATCAACCTGATTTTCGATGAAACGCTGCTGGTCAACGCACGGCTGGGCGGCCACTCGTTCCGCAAGGTGCGGCTGGAACGGATCGACTTCTCGCAAGCGGATCTGGGCAAATGCGACTTCCGCCACGCCACTTTTATCGGCTGCAGTCTGCGCGATGCCCATGTCCAGGGCGCGCGCTTCGACGGCGCCGACTTGCGCGGGGCGGATCTGGGCGGATTGAAGCTCGCCGATGCGCGGCTTTTTCGCGGCGCAACGATCTCGAGCGAACAGGCCGGTCAGCTCTTGGGAGAACTAGGTCTCAACGTGCGCTGAGAAGGCGATGCCGTTCTCACTCGTCGTTGCTGGACAACCTGTGCAGGTTCGCGCGCACGGCGCGGCGATAATAGGTGAGCGTGCGGCTGCACACGGTGCCGGGATCGTGGCCGAGCTGGCCGCTCGCCAGCGCGAGGCTCCATTCCCAGCCGGCCCAGACCTTCTCGGTGACCATACGCATCATTTCGTCGCCCGCGCCGGGATCGCCCTGGCCGATACGTGCAGTGCGCAGGGCAATGACTGAGCCCGCCTCGACCATCAGCTTGCCCGCGTCACGCATGAGAGCCTCGGGGGCGGCAGATTCTGAACTCATCGACACAGGCTCCTGCAGCCCGCCGACGCGCAGGAATTGCGCGTGCGACTTGCGGGCAGCGGCCAGTTTCGGGAATCCTCACGATCACCCGGCGGCGCGACCCCGCGCCGGGTTGCAAACCGGGCCATAGCCTATCGGGTGGCCGGCCCCAAGCCCTTACAATGTACAGCTAACCAAGCGTCACGAAGACTTCGGCCTCGATTACCCAATCCCCGGCCACTTCGCGCCACTTCGCCGCATAAGTACCCGAAGCCAGCGCCGCCTCGCCGTCTGCGGCGGCGCCCTGCCAGCGGCCATGCTCCATGGCAATCGGCTCGACCGGGGAGACGGTCACACTTTCGCTGGTCCGCAGATAGACCAGCCGCCCGGCATGGGCGAATTCGCGCCGCCAGACTTTCACTTGCGCCATGCGGCCTGCGATCACCGCGCTATCGCTGCCGGTAATCATCACGCAGTCCCGCGCGAGAATGGGCGCGATGGCCGCCGCGTCGCCTTCGGCAATGGCCCTGTTGAACGCCGCACGGCGGGTTCGGATGGCGAGTTCGGCGGTGCTCATGAACGGACCGGATTGGCAGCGCCTGCACCGACCACGGTATTCCAGCGGCGCACGCTCCAGCGCTCGACAAGGCCGTTCGTCACGTAAGGGTCGGCGCGGGCGAAAGCTTCGGCGGTATCCGGGCCTTCGCCGGCAAAGAGCAACTGCGCTATGTCTACCGGGTCTTCGATTGCTCCGGCCAAAACAAGTTCGCCGCGATCGGCGGCAGCCCACGCAAGCGCGAGATGTGCGCTGCGAAACTGCGGGCGACGCTCAAGATAGTCGGCCGACAAGGTATAAGTGAGCAGGTAGTGGTTCATCCCCCGTCCTTGCCGGGGATCGGCGCCGCTGAAAAGGGGGGCCGATCAGAGGCAGCCCTCTACATAGCCGAGTGCCGGCATCGTGCCGACGTGGATCAGGCTGACCTTGCCGTCCTGCCCGATCTCGAAGCGCAGCGCCGGGTCCCCGCTCGCCGCATTGGGAGCGGTGAGGTACTTGGCCGGGGCATCCTCGTACTTGTGCGGCTCCTCGCGGAAGCCCGCGAACCACTTCGCCACGTCCTTTTCCGCGGCGCCGACACCGATACCCTCGACAAGCTTCACGTCGGAGCGCTTGCCCACGGTGATCCGCCGGACCCTATCCTGCTCAACGATGGCATAAACGCCGGGATAGTCCGGCGATGTCACGGTACGGCAGGCATCGCCCGCCTGCGCCCCGCGCTCGGCCCAGGTACTGCCCTTGGGCACAGGCTGGCCGATCCTGAGATCGCCGAGGCCTTCCAGCCCGATCACTTTCGCTGAAGCGTTCGTGACCGGAGCCGCCTCCGCCTGCGATGCCTCCGAAGCGGGCGCAGTGCTTCCCGCCCGGGCCGCATCGGTCGCCGAAGCTCCGCCAGTCGGCTCGGCACCGGAACAGGCGGCGAGCGAGAGGGCGATTAAAGCGGAAGCGCTGAACGCGGCAATGTTTCTCATGGGACAGGAAACGAGAACTGCCCGCACGGGGTTCCCCCGGCGCACCGCGCCGGAGGAACCGTTCATGCGTCAGGTGATGACCGCCTTGATGGCAGCCACCGCCGGGCGAGGCGAAAGGTCGGCGTTGAAGATGCCGAAGTTGTTCATCTCGCTCGTCCCCGACCAAGAAAACAGTTCGTAGATGTTGATCGTGTGGACGAAGGTCTTGCTCAGGGCAGCGGCAATGTCGGTCGAAAGCAGTTCGGCCTGCTTCGACAGGCTCACCGGCGGCGAGGTCACGTTCTTGGAGGTGCCCCCGGTCGTGCGGCCCCATTCGGTGATCACGCCCTTGGTGTTCTTGCCCTGCGCGATCCGGGTCTTGAAGCTGGCCAGACGGTCCTGAATCTTGGAATCGGGCGTAGGATAGATATGGGTATTACCATAGTCCGTGAAAGGCGCCTGCTGCGCCTGCATGAAGTCGTTGCTGGCGATGAAGGGGATCGATCGCAGCACCGGATCGACGCCCTGCGCCGCCGTGAAGTCCTTCAGGAAGGCCATCAGCGCAGGGGCATTGCCGGTCCGGAAGCCCAGCCGCGGATCGGTGACACCGTGGTAGGTCATCGGATTGAGATCGGGTTCGTTGGGACCTTCGATTGCCCAGACCGACCCCGGAACGACAGCCAGGAACGCCTTCAGGTCGGCGATGGTCTTGGCGATATCGCGCCCGGAAAGGGTGAAGCTGAACTTCACGCCTGCCCTTGCCAGCCCGACGTAAGTGGCCCAGCCGGGAGTTCCGGCAAAAGGCTCGCGGCAGCGCATCTTGCGAACACCGCCGAGCTTGTCGAGCGCGGTCATGATATTGGCAAGCTTGTACACCGATCCGGTATCCTGGGGCCTGCCCTGGACCATGATTCGGTCGATCTTGGATGTAGCCGCCATGAGGGGGCTGGAAATAAACGGCGTAACGGCCATCGCCCCGAGTATTTGACGTCGGGAAAACGGTGGTTGATCAATCATCGCTCAATAACTCCGGCTGCGACCCAAACATCGGAAAAACAACAATAACATCTTGCGTGTTATGCTGCCCTTTCCTAAGCAGTCGGCGTGTATGACATAAAATAGGACCGTAAATTGCACCACGCGATTTCACGGACCTGGACGCCGCTTAGTCGAATCTGCAGCACCGCAAGTGACCGGTACGATGGACCGTGGTGGATTTAAGATGATGAAGCGAACAAGGTTAACGGCCTGTTCGCAGGTCGTCTTTGCTTTGCAATATGTTCACTTATTATCGGAGATGCCTTTGGAAGGCGCAGGTCAGATTTCGGCCAGTCGCCCGATCAGCGCCTGCGCCGCAGCCGGAGCGCGTTCCTTGGCACCATTGATGAAGAACGCGAAGATATCGCGCCCTTCGGCCGTCCACGAACCGATACGCCCGGCCCAGTGGTCGAGGTCGGCATCGTCATAGCCCTGCTCCAAGTCGACGCGGGCGTTCTGAAGGCGGGCGTAGACGAACGGTGCCGTGCCTGTAGCATCCAGCACGGCGTACTTGGGGGAATCGGCGAGGACCACGCCCACGCCGGCCTTGCGCAGCAGCGCGTAAAAGACGGGATCGTCGAAACTCTCGTGCCGTGCCTCGATCGCATGGCGCAGCGCGATGCCCTCATGGGCGGCAGGCAGCAGGGCCAGAAAGGCGGCGATTTCGTCCACGTCGAACTTCTTGGTGGCGGCGAGCTGCCAGTTGATCGGTCCCAGCTTGCTCCCCAGTTCGACCAGGCCCTGCCCCAGGAAATTTTCAACGCTCTCGCCCGCCTCGGCAAGGTTCTTGCGGTTCGTGCAGTAGCGTGAGCCCTTGAGGGCAAAGACGAACCCTTCCGGTACGGCATCGCGCCACTTCGCGAAGCTGGCAGGTTTCTGGCGGCCGTAGAAGGTTGCGTTGATTTCGGTCGCGGTCAGGTGTTCGCCCAAGTAGGCAAGCTCTCGCGCCTGGGCGAGACCCTTGGGGTAGAACAGGCCGCGCCACGGCTCGTAGGTCCAGCCACCGATGCCGATATAGGCGCTCACGATTTCTTGCGCGACAGGCGTTTCCGGTTGGCGGTCACCTTGCGACGATAATGGTTGACGGCCTTCTGCGCGCTCTTTTCCGGGGAGGTCAGGCTCGACGTGGCCAGCATGGCCGCCACTTCGGCGCCGGCCTTCACCTTCTCGGACACCATCAGCCGGTTCTCGCGGTCGCTGCCCTTGCCGGTCATCATGTCGCTGGTGCGCATCCCCATGACCATCATCGATTCGGCCCATAGCCAGTAGCTGTCGTTCGCCAGCTTGAACCAGTCGGTCGTGGAACTGCGCGCCATCGGTGAAACCTCCAGATGAACCTGAATGCTATCACCCTTAAGCACCCCCGCGAAGATGAGTTCCGGTCATTGCGGAATTCCGCTCCTCCCCATCGCTTCGCGGCAGGGAGGAGCCTCGCGGGTGTCTTCAGTCGTGTTCGCGGTCACCTGCGCCCATGTAGAGTTCGCTGCCGGTGTCCTTGAACACCTTGCTCATCTCCATCATCCCCGCTTCCGCTGCCTCGGCGGCGCCTTCGACAGGTTCGGGATGAGCGGCCAGGAAGCCGGTGCTGGGCTGGTTCTGCTTCGCTGCGAAATCGCGCACTTCCTGACTGATCTTCATCGAGCAGAACTTCGGCCCGCACATCGAGCAGAAATGGGCAGACTTGGCGCCTTCCGCCGGAAGCGTCTGGTCGTGGTACTGTTCCGCCGTATCGGGATCGAGGCTCAGGTTGAACTGGTCGCGCCAGCGGAATTCGAAGCGGGCCTTCGAGAGCGCGTCGTCGCGGACCTGCGCGGCGGGGTGGCCCTTGGCAAGGTCGGCGGCGTGGGCGGCCAGCTTGTAAGTGACAACGCCTACCTTCACGTCATCACGGTCTGGCAGGCCGAGGTGCTCCTTGGGGGTCACGTAGCAGAGCATCGCGGTGCCGTACCAGCCGATCTGGGCGGCGCCGATGCCGCTGGTGATGTGGTCGTAGCCGGGCGCGATATCGGTGGTGAGCGGGCCCAAGGTGTAGAACGGTGCTTCGCCGCAGGCCTCGAGCTGCTTTTCCATGTTTTCCTTGATCTTGTGCATCGGCACGTGGCCCGGGCCTTCGATCATGACCTGGACGTCCTGCGCCCAAGCTCGCTTGGTCAGTTCGCCAAGCGTGTAGAGTTCGGCAAACTGCGCCTCGTCGTTGGCGTCGTAGATCGATCCGGGGCGCAGGCCGTCGCCCAGCGAATAGGCCACGTCATAGGCCTTCATGATCTCGGTGATCTCGTCGAAACGCTCGTAGAGGAAGCTCTCCTTGTGGTGCGCCAGGCACCACTTGGCCATGATCGAGCCACCCCGGCTAACGATGCCGGTCATGCGTTTGGCGGCCAGCGGCACGTAAGGCAGGCGTACCCCGGCGTGGATCGTGAAGTAGTCGACGCCCTGCTCGGCCTGTTCGATCAGGGTGTCGGCGAAGATTTCCCAGGTCAGGTCCTCGGCAATGCCGCCGACTTTTTCCAGCGCCTGATAGATCGGCACGGTGCCGATCGGCACGGGGGAGTTGCGGATGATCCATTCGCGGGTGTCGTGGATGTTCCGGCCGGTGGACAGGTCCATCACCGTGTCCGCGCCCCAGCGGATCGACCAGACCATCTTGTCGACTTCGGACGCCACGTCGGAGGCGACGGCCGAATTGCCGATGTTGGCGTTGATCTTGACCAGGAAGTTGCGGCCGATCGCCATCGGTTCGGCTTCGGGGTGGTTGACGTTGCTGGGGATGATCGCCCGGCCACGCGCCACTTCATCGCGCACGAATTCGGGGGTCACGTAATCGGGGATCGAAGCGCCGAAGCTCTCGCCCGAGCGGTTGTACTGGGCAAGGCGCGCGCGGCCGAGGTTCTCACGCTCCGCCACGTATTCCATCTCGGGCGTGATGATGCCCCGGCGCGCGTAGTGCATCTGCGACAGGTTCATGCCGGGCCTGGCGCGCAAGGGGCGGCGCAAGGCGGTGGGGAACGGCGGTACACCGCCCGACCGGTCGGGGCCAAGCTGGCCGTTGTCTTCGGGCTTCACCTCGCGCGGGGCGTATTCCTCGACATCGCCGCGCGCCAATTGCCAGTCGCGGCGCAGCGGTGCGAGACCGGCGGAGATGTCGATTGCAGCATCGCTGTCGGTATAAGGGCCGGAGGTGTCGTAGACGCGCACCGGCAGCTCGCCGCTGGACGGTTCCAGATGGATTTCGCGCATGGCGACCCGAATGTCGGGGTTGCTTTGGGCGGGGACGTAAATCTTCTTCGATCCGCGGATGGGACCGGTCGTAACGCCTATTTCCAGCTTGGAGTTGATGTCAGCCATGGTTGCCTCTCTTCTTCCATGGGACGGAACAAGAGACGGATTGCAGGCCCGATACATCTCACGAGATGCTTATACACGAAGCCGCGTCCACTCCCTCCGCCCGTATTAACGGGTTCAGGTTCGACGGGTCGTGTGGAGCATACCCACACCTCTCAGCCCAGAGTCCGTTCGGACCCTGCTAGGCTCCCCGGGGTAGCGCGATGATAGACGCGAGGCGGCGGCAGGTCTAGAGGCAGCCGGGATGCCGATGCTCTATCGCCTGGACGCCGCCGCACTGGCCGTCGCCCGCCACTTCGGCGCCGAAGCACGTAACGATCCCTGGGCAGGCGGCCACGTGGGGCCGGGCGAGTTCGCGCCGGTCATCACGGCCGGGCGTGAGGAAATCGCCGGGCCGCGCCCTCAGGGCAAAGCGCCGCGCCGCATGATCCCGCGCCTGTGGGGCGTGCCGCCGCCGCCCTCCGTGCATGATGCGCCGCGTCACGGTATCCTCAGCGTGCGTAATCTCGACAGTCCGTTCTGGATCGGCAACTTGCGCAACAGCGAGTTTCGCTGTCTGGTGCCCGCCACGATGTTCATGGAATGGGGCCGCCCTTCGCCCACCGATGGCAAGCGTCGCCAGTCGTGGTTTTCCTGCACCGACCAGCCGGTCTTTGCGATGGCGGCGGTATGGAAGGACAGCGAAATCCCCTCGTTCGCGCTGCTGGCCTGCGCGGCGAACGCGGCGCTGAAGGCTCAGGGACGCGAGACGATGCCGGTAATCCTGCCGCCCGATCCGGGGGCCTGGGCGCTGTGGCTGAACGGCGGGTGGGACCGGGTACGCGAGATGGCGGTGCCTTATTCGTCCTCGCTGATGGCTATGCGCGAACTGGGGTAAGCCCCTGCCGCACACCTTGCACGCCATCAAATCCAGCGCCATCTCGCGAACATGGTGACCACTCTCGACACCCTGCTCGGTGAAATCCACGCCTGCCGCCTGTGCGAGCATGATCTAGGTTTCGAACCGCGCCCTTTCGTGGCAGCGCAGGTCAGCGCGCGAATGCTCATCATCGGTCAGGCGCCCGGCAGCAAAGTCCACGCGAGCGGCATCGGCTGGGACGACGACAGCGGCGACCGCCTGCGCGGCTGGCTGGGGCTGGACAAGGCGGCGTTCTACGATGCGGGCAGGATTGCGCAGATGCCCTCGGGGTTCTGCTATCCCGGCAAGGCGAGCGGGGGCGACAAACCGCCTCGCCCCGAATGCGCGCCGCGCTGGCATGGCCCGCTGCTGGCACAGCTTCCGAACCTGAAACTGACCCTGCTGGTCGGGCAATATGCGCAGAAACGCTACCTGCCCAAGGGCTTCGCGCCCAATCTCACCGAAGCGGTGCGCAACTGGCGTGAGGCACCGGAGGGGCTGATCCCCCTCCCGCACCCCGCATGGCGCAGCCGCCTGTGGATGGCGAATCACCCGTGGTTCGAGGCGGAACTGCTACCCGCCTTGCGCGAACGGGTAGGCAAGGCGCTTGATCAGAACGTGTAAGCCGCGCCCGCGCCGATAATCCACTGGTTTGCATCACCGCGGATCGAGGTGAACGGCGTGTCCTTGGCATCGTTCAGCATACGCGAATAGTTGGCTACGCCAAACAGCGACAACCCGCCATCGCGCACGTCGCCGGACAAGTCGTAGGCCAGCAGCAGCGAGGTATTGACGCTGTCCCAGCCGCCCTTGGCGCGGTAGACGGGAAGCCCGCTGGCCGCATTCTGCAGCGGTGTCACCGAATAATAATAACTGGCGAAGTCGTTATCGACACGGCGGGCGCTGACCGCCAGCACCCCGACCAATGCCGTGCTGAGCGGCGTCGCGTAGCTGATCGCCGGGTTGACCGTCATGCCCTTATAAGCCCCGTTCACGTCCCACTTCACGTCGGCCGAGACAGTCAGCGCATCGTAGTCGCTCAGCAGCTTGTAAGCAGTGACGCCCGCGTTGAAGCCCACTTCGATCGCCGGGTCCAGTTTGCCAGCCGCCTTGACCACGGGGTCCTTGATGCGGCCGGCGCGGTTGTTCGAATAAGTCGCCACCGGGCCTAGCGAGAAGCCGATCTTGGCGTCCTTTCCGTCCGGGATGAAGTCCAGCGCCACGCCCGCAACGCGCGGATTGATGTCCACGCCCTTGAAGCGGCCCCTGACCAGCGGGACCGGCGAAACGACATAATCGTCCGAGCCCCGATAGGTCGGAACGTAGACCGCGCCCACGCCGACGGTAAGATAATCGCCGTCCAGGACATTTTCTCCCGGGGCCTCCTGCGCGAAGGCGGGGGTTGCGAAAAGCGCGGTCCCGGCCGCGAGCAGTGTGATGTTCAGGCGTGAGCGCATGGATTTTCCCTGTAAATCGTTATCCGCGCAACGCACTGATGGGCATAGTGTTTCCCGCAATGCGGCAAACACCCCAACTCAGGTCAGAAGTTCGCTCTCAGGCACGGTATCGCCGCCTTCGCCCAGCTTGCGCTGCATCAGGAACACGTCGAGCCACTGGCCATGCTTCCAGCCCGCCGCCGCCAAAGTGCCGACCGGAAAGAAGCCCGCACGCGCATGGAGGACTACCGAAGTGGGCTCGGACGCGGCGATCACGGCAAATGCCTGCCGAAAACCGCGCTTCTCGCACTCTTCCAGCACGGCGGCCAGCAGGGCGCTGCCGATACCGCGCCCGATGCTGTCGCGCCGCACGAAAAGCGACGTCTCGACACTGAACAGATAGCCCGCGCGCGGACCGTATCGGTGCGCAAAACCAAAGCCCAGAACCCGGCCCGCATCGTCACGGGTTACAAGAAACGGATAACCGCCCTCGACATGCTCCTGTATTCGTCGGCGCGATTCTGCTTCGTCCGGCGGTACGGTTTCGAACGTCGCGGTGCTTTCCAGCACGTAATGCGCGTAGATCTCGGCTATTGCGGCAGCATCGTCCAGCGACGCATCGCAAATGGTAAGTTCCCCTGTCATCAATTCGAAACATGCAGCAAAGCATGGAGCCTGCCAAGTTGCGGCAATCGTTCGCAGTCCCTAAACATGACGCGATGCAGCAAATTTCCGCCGATATGGGCGCCCAGCCCGCCTCCTGCGACCTTGCGATTCTTGGCGGCGGCCTTGCCGGCGGCCTCATCGCGCTCGCCATGGCAGCGCGGCGCCCCGAACTTTCGGTCACGATCTTCGAACAGGGCGAGACGCTGGGCGGCCATCACGTCTGGTCGTTCTTCGCCAGCGACGTCGGGCGTGAGGGAGAAGCATTGGTCGAACCCCTGATCGCCGCGCGCTGGGACGGCTATTCCGTGCGCTTTCCCGGCGCCGTGCGCGCGCTGTCTTCACGGTATCGCAGCGCCACCAGCGAGAAGCTCGACTCGGCGGTGCGCGCGGCCATGCCCGCCGATCGTATCCTTACCGGGGTGAAGGTTGCAGAGGCCGACGCCGCCAGCGTCACCTTGGCCGATGGCCGCCGCTTCACCGCCGGGGCGGTGATCGACGCGCGCGGGGCGCACGGCCTCGCCCATATGGCCGGCGGCTGGCAGAAGTTCGTGGGCCATACCCTGCGCCTTGCCGCGCCGCATGGGCTCTCCCGCCCGGTGGTGATGGACGCGGCGGTCGAACAGATCGACGGCTACCGCTTCGTCTACTGCCTGCCCTTTTCCGAAACCGAGATCTTCGTCGAAGACACATATTATTCGGATACCCCCGACCTCGACCTGCCGGCCCTGCGCCAGCGGATCGCCGACTATGCCGTCGCCGCCGGCTGGCGCATCGACAGCGTCGCCTATGAGGAAACCGGCGTGCTGCCGGTCATCGCGGCCGGCGATTTCGAGGCATTCTGGCGCGCCGGGGGCCGCCTCGCCCGCGCCGGCACCCGCGCCGCCCTGTGCCATCCGCTGACATCCTACTCGATTCCCGATGCAGTAAGATTCGCCCTGTACCTGACCACTCTCGACAATCTCTCGGGCGAGGCCCTAGTAGGGACCAGTCATGACTGGGCCGCACAGCACTGGCGCGAAGGACGCTTTTACCGGATGTTGAGCCGTATGCTTTTCGGCGCGTCCGGCGGGCCTGACCGCTGGCGGATGCTGGCGCGCTTCTACACACTGCCCGAGCCGCTGATCGAACGCTTCTACGCAGGCCGGTCCACCGCGCTGGACATGGCACGCGTGCTGGCCGGCAAGCCGCCGGTACCGGTGGGCGCGGCGATGGCCAGCCTTGCCGGGCGCGGGCGTCCTCTGGCCGATCTGGGAGCATCTGCATGAAACGCGCCTGCGTCATAGGCGCCGGCTTCGGCGGCCTTGCCCTTGCGGTGCGGCTGCAAAGCGCCGGGATCGCCACCACTCTGCTCGAGGCCCGCGATAAGGTCGGCGGCCGCGCCTACGTGTGGGAGCGCGAGGGCTTCACGTTCGACGCCGGCCCCACCGTAGTCACCGATCCCGATTGCCTGCGCGAACTGTGGGCCCTGTCGGGCAGCGACATCGCCGACGATGTGACGCTGATGCCGGTCATGCCCTTCTACCGCCTCAACTGGCCCGACGGCGTCACGTTCGACTACTCGAACGACGAAGGTGATCTGCGCCGCGAGATCGCCCGCGTCGCCCCGGCCGACCTCTCGGGCTACGAGGAGTTTGAGCGCTATGCCGCCGGGGTCTGGGAAGAAGGCTACGTCAAGCTGGGGCACGAGGCGTTCCTCGACTTCTCCAGCATGATCAAAGCCGCGCCGGCGATGATGCGCTATCAGGCGTGGCGCTCGGTCTATTCGATGGTTTCGCACTACGTGAAGGACGAGCATCTGCGCCAGGCGCTCTCGTTCCACACGCTGCTGGTCGGCGGCAACCCGATGAAGACCAGCGCCATCTACGCCCTGATCCACAAGCTGGAAAAGGACGGCGGCGTCTGGTGGACCAAGGGCGGCACCAACAAGCTGGCGCAGGGCATGGCCCGCCTGTTCGAGCGGCTCGGCGGCACGCTGCGGCTGGGCGACAAGGTTCGGCAGGTCCACACCATCGGCGATCAGGTGACCGAAGTGGAATGCGAAAGCGGCTGGCGCGAACGCTTCGATGCGGTGGCGTCCAATGGCGACCTTATGCACACTTACGGTACGCTTCTGGCAGATACCGTGCGCGGCAAGGAAATGGCCAAAAAGCTGGCCAAGAAGAATTTCTCGCCCAGCCTTTTCGTTGTCCACTTCGGGCTGGAGGGCACGTGGCCCGGCATCCCGCACCACACGATCCTGTTCGGCCCGCGCTACAAGGGCCTGCTGGACGATATCTTTGAGCATGGCGTACTGCCGCGCGATTTCTCGATCTATCTGCACCACCCCACCGTCACCGACCCGTCGATGGCACCGGCGGGCAAGAGCACGTTTTACGCGCTCGTCCCGGTGCCCCACATGGGCAAACTGCCGATCGACTGGGCGGAAGTCGGCCCAATCATGGAGGCGCGCGTGATCGCCGAAGTGGGCCGCCGCCTGATCCCCGATATCGAGGACCGCATCGTCACCCGCTTCCACTATACCCCGCCGGATTTCCAGGCGGACCTCGGCGCATGGAAAGGCAATGCCTTCAGCCTCGAACCGCTGCTGACGCAGAGCGCGTTCTTCCGCGGCCATAACCGCGACGATAAGTTGAAGAACCTCTACCTCGTGGGCGCGGGCACCCATCCGGGCGCAGGCATTCCCGGCGTCGTCGGCAGCGCCAAGGCGACCGCGAAGCTGATGCTGGAAGCGCTGCGATGAGCCGCCAGCTTCATGCCCTGCGCAGCGCCTGGGGCTGGACCGGCGTGGAATTCGCCGAAGTCGTGGCGCACAGTCTGATGGGCCATATGCTGGTTACCGACACCGCAGGACTGTTTCACTATCTCGACCCGGACCTTGGTACAGTGACGCTGCTGGGCGACGAAGCGGCAGCGCAGGCCCACATGGCCCTCGACGAAACCAAGGTCATCTGGCGCGCCGACAAGCTGGTCGATGCCGCGCTGGTCCGGCTCGGCGCCCCCGTGATCGGCGAAGTCTTCAGCCTCACGCCCCAGGCGCTCGTCGCCGGGGACTATGCCCCTGAGAACCTCATCAGGATCGACCTTGTCGACCTGATCTACCTTTCCGGCGACATCGCCCGGCAGACACGCGATCTGCCGGACGGCGCGCACATCAATCTGAAAGTTGAAAACTGACATGAAGCGCCTCGCCGTCTACTGCGGTTCCGCCACTCCTGCCGACCCGCGTTACGTCGAACTCGCCCGCGATGTGGGCACCGCGCTGGCCCAGCAGGGCATCGGCGTCGTCTACGGCGGTGGACGCCTGGGCCTTATGGGCGCGGTCGCCGGCGCGGCGCTTGCCGCCGGCGGCGAATGCCTCGGCGTGATCCCCGAAGCGCTGGTCGGCGGTAACGGACGCGGCGGCGAAGTCGCCAACTACGACTGCGAACTGACCATCGTCGCCGACATGCATGAGCGCAAGGCCGCGTTCACCCGCCTGTCCGACGGTTTCCTCGTCCTCCCCGGCGGGGTCGGCACCATGGATGAGCTGTGGGAAGCGGTGAGCTGGTCTCAGCTGGGCTATCACAACAAGCCGGTGGGCGTACTCAACGCCTTCGGATTCTACGACGGGCTGCTGGCCTTCAACCGGCACATGGCCGAAGTCGGCTTCGTACGCCCTGCCCATCAGGGCATCATCCTTGCCAATACCGAGCTGGAGCCGCTGCTGGCGCAGATGCGGGCGCAGGAACCGATCGTTCCGATCGTCAACATGGATCCGAATACGCTGTGATATTTTCAGTTGCCGACTGAGAACCTTCTCGAAAACATCGCTGGCGACGGCGGGCGCGCCCGGCGCGCCGCCCTCGTCACCGCCGCGCACGATTCCATCCGCAAGGGTTCCAAGAGTTTCGCCGCCGCCAGCCGCCTGTTCGATCGCACTACGCGCGAACGGGTCTGGCTGCTCTACGCCTGGTGCCGCGCCTGCGACGACATCGCCGACGAGCAGGACCACGGCCACCCCGCCGCACCGGTCCTGCTGGGCACCCGGCTCGATCCCGAATCACGCCTCGCCACGATCCGCACCCTCACCGAACTGGCGATGGCGGGGGAGGAAACCGGCTCATCCGCCTTCGACGCGCTGGGCCAGTTGATGCGCGAAACCCCTGTGACCCGCGCCATGGTCGAAGACGTGCTGGCCGGCTTCGCGCTCGACGCCGCCGACTGGCGCCCGCGCAGCGAGGCCGACATGCTGCGATACTGCTACCATGTGGCTGGTGCCGTGGGTGTGATGATGGCCGCCGTGATGGGCGTGGCGGCAGACGACGAGGACACCCTCGACCGCGCCTGCGACCTCGGCATCGCCTTCCAGCTCGGCAACATCGTTCGCGACGTGTGGGAAGACGACGCCAACGGGCGCTGCTACCTGCCTGTCGAATGGCTGGCCGAAGCCGACATCCCGCCCGGCGAAGTGACCAAGCCTCACTATCGCCGCGCCCTCGTCCCCCAAGTGGCGCGGGCCTGCGCGCTGGCGCAGGATTACGAAGCATCTGCCCGGGTCGGCGCAGCGCGTCTTGCCTTCCGCCAGCGCTGGGCGGTTCTTTCCGCTGCGAACATCTACGGCGGCATCGCCCGCGAGGTGCAGCGGCTGGGCGCACATGCCTGGGACCACCGCGTCACCATCGGCAAGGGCCGCAAGCTGGCCTTCGTCGCCCTTGCATTGATGGCCGCGCGCGGACCAGCGCCGATGGCGGACAAACCCGCCATGTCCCGGCGCGAACTGGCGGCACTGGCGCGGGCACGCAGCTAAGGCCCGCAGAGAACCCGCCTCGGGGCGACGACCGAAGCCTCGAACGTTTCACATTCTGGAAATAATACCGGGAGCCAGCCTGATTTCCGTGCGTTCCTCCTGCACATAACTTCTCTGGAGGAACGCCCATGCTATTCACCATCGCCGCCATTCTGATCGTACTCTGGCTGCTGGGGCTGGTCGTGTTCAAGGTATCGGGTGCGCTGATCCACCTGCTGCTGGTGATCGCGATCATCGTCGGTCTCATCCAGCTGTTCCGCGGTCGCCGCGGGGTCTAGGCTCTTCGCAGCGCTCTGAGGCGCGCATCCAAAACGAAACACCCCAGGGCAGCCTACGCTGCTCTGGGGTGTTTCGTTATGATCGCAATGTCGAGGGTAGGGAGAGGCTCTTTCGGCCCCTCAATGCGCCACTGGCGGCTGGTTCTTGTAGTAGCCGGGCGGGTTGATACGGCGGAACAGGCGGCCATGCTCGGAATAGAGGACCAGCGCCAGCGCTCCCAACCCGAAGACTACCATTGCCGCAAGAATCGGGCGGGCACTGTTGTCGTAGGCCTGCCCGATCAGCGAACCCAGGATCGCCCCCAGCACAACGCGCACGAACGACATCACCGATGCCGCCGCGCCCGCGATCCGCGCGAAGGGCTGCAGGGCGATCGCCTGGAAGTTGGCGCCCATAAAGCTCATCATGCACATGCTCAGGGTCATCAGCGGCAGGAAGGTCCACAGCCCCTCGCCCCTGAAGGCCAGCAGCAGGTGCACCGCAGCCAGCACGATGTAGGTTAGCAGCGCCGCGTGGCTGACACGCCGCGCGCCGAAACGCTCGACGATGCGCGAATTGGCGAAGTTGCTGCAGGCCATGACCAGCGCCATGCCGCCGAACATCACCGGGAACAGAGTGCCCGCGCCGAAGTGCTCACCGACAAGCTGCTGCGCGCTGTTGAGGTAGCCGAACATTGCCCCCTGCGTCAGCGCCGCGCCCAGGAAATAGCCCAGTGCCGCACGTTCGCGCAGGGCCAGGCCCATGTTACCGGCGATCACCTTGAGTTTCACCGGCTGGCGGAATTCGGAGTGCAGGGTTTCCGGCAGGCGCAGCCAGGCCCAAGTGAAGACGCCGCCTGCAAGACCGCACATGATCCCGAAAATCCAGCGCCACCCGGCGAAAAGCAGCACCGACTGCCCGAGCATCGGCGCAATCATCGGCACGACCATGAAGGTCATGGCGATCAGCGACTGGGTCCGCGCCATGCGGTCACCATCGAATCGGTCGCGCAGGATCGTCATAGGCATGACCATCATCGCCGAAGTGACCGCGCCCATCACGCCGCGCGCGACAAGCAGCAGCTCGAAACTGCCGGAAATCGCACAAAGCAGCGAGAGCAGCATGTAAGCGGCGATCGCTACCAGCACCACCGGGCGGCGTCCGAAGCGGTCCGCCAGGGCGCCGGGAAACAGCGAACCGAGGCCCGCGCAGATCAGGAATACGCCGATGATGAGCTGCCGCTGGTTGGGATCGGCAAGATGCAGGTCTTTGCTGATCGCGCCGAGCGCGGGCAACATGACATCGATCGCCAAGGCCTGCAAAGCCTGCAGCGAAGCCATCATGGCCACGAATTCCATTTCCTTCATCGGAAACTGGGGCGGATTGGCATCGGGGGCATGCATGGGAGGGGCATTGCCGCAGTTGCCGCGGGTTAGCCAGCCATATTACCGTCACCGATGGCGCTTTCGCGGCAGGCGGGGCTATATAAAGCCCCATGTCACCGCAGGATGAACATCGCGAAGAAGAAGCAGATGGCCTGCGCAAGATCATCCACGTCGACATGGACGCCTTCTACGCCAGCGTCGAACAGCGTGACGATCCGTCGCTGCGCGGGCTGCCGGTAGCGGTCGGCGGTTCGTCGGGGCGCGGGGTAGTCGCCGCCGCCAGCTACGAGGCTCGGCGCTTCGGCGTGCGTTCGGCCATGCCCTCGGTCCGCGCCCTGCGGCTTTGTCCCGAACTCGTGTTCCGCAAGCCCCGCTTCGAGGTCTATCGCGAAGTCAGCCAGCAGATCCGCGCGATATTCCTCGATTATACGCCCCACGTCGAGCCGCTCTCCCTCGACGAGGCCTATCTGGACGTTACCGCCGACCTCAAGGGCATCGGCTCGGCCACCCGCATCGCGCAGGAAATTCGCCGCCGTATCAAGGCCGACACCCAGCTGACTGCCAGCGCCGGCGTTTCCTACAACAAGTTCCTCGCCAAACTCGCCAGCGACGAGAACAAGCCCGACGGTCTCTGCGTGATCCGCCCCGGACAGGGCGCGCAGTTCGTCGCGGGCCTGCCCGTTCGCCGCTTCCACGGCGTCGGCCCGCGCGGCGCCGAGAAGATGGCCCGGCTTGGCATCGAGACCGGCGCCGACCTGGCCACCAAGGATCTCGCCTTTCTGCGCGCCAATTTCGGCAGCTTCGCCGAATACCTGTTCCGCGCGGCGCGGGGCGTGGACCTGCGGCAGGTTCGCGCCGACCGTCCGCGCAAGTCGCTGGGCGCCGAACGCACGTTCTTCGAGAACATCGAGGACCCGGCGGCGCTTCGCGAGACCATGGATCACATCATCGACGTAGTGTGGGAACGCATCGAACGCGCCGAAACACGCGGCCGAACGGTGACGCTGAAACTGCGCTACGCCGACTTCCAGACCCTGACCCGAGCCCGTTCGCTCACCCATTTCGTCGCCGACAAGGCTGAGTTCTCGGGCATCGGCCATACCCTGCTGGAAGACCAGCTGCCACTGCCGCAGCCGATCCGGCTGATGGGCCTCACCCTGTCCGCGCTGGAGCAGGAGGAGGAGGTGCGCCCGTCGGCGGACGGGCAGCTTTCGCTGCTTTAGACCTTTATCAAAGATTCCGCCTGCTGAGCAGCGCCAGTAATGAAATCCGATTGAAGAACCAAAGCCGCTGCAGTTCCAGCCCTGTATACTTCGCCAGCGTGTTGGCGAACGTATAGGGCGAATACCAGTGGTTGTGATCCGGGTGGACCGCCTCCAGAAATGTGCCCGTCTGATCCACATAGTCGAAATGCCGCTGCCCACACTGAAAGGCATCGGGCACCGAAATCAGAAACAGCCCCGCATCGACGGCCTCTACCTGCGACAGAAAGCCGGCCACATCAGGCACATGCTCCATCACCTCGGGCACCAGAACGACATCATAACTACCTGAGACCTGCGCGAAATCGGTGAACAGGTCGCCGGAGACATGCGGCCGCAGCGCGTCCAGCGCCTCGGCATGGGGATCGAGACCGTCGAGCGCCGCGCAATGCGGTTCCAGAGCGACGTGCAGCGAAGTGGCAGGATCGGTGATCGGCCAGTCCGCGCAGCCGACATGGAGTACCCGCTGCCCGGCGCACAGCTCCCGCAGCACGTCGACGCGGCCAAGCCCCTCCAGCTCCGCACTCACCGGCACCCGCTGGAGGAAGTAGGGCGCATGGATCAATTCCAGCGGCGAGATCGCGGGTTCTTGCGGCTTCGGCGAAAATACGGGCGCTGCGACAGCGGAAACGTCGGCTTCGTGCATCCGCTCATAGCTCCCCAGCGTCGAGCCCCAGAGCTGGTGCGCATAAACCTTGTCCGATCCTTCGTATGTCACCCCGGTGAAGTGGCGCGGGATGAAGTAGTGGCTGGGGTAGATGCGCAGCGGTGTGTAGCAGTGCTCGCGGTAGCTGTCGGTCAGGCGCTGCGGGCCTACCGTCTGCCACGCCATTGCGTCTGTCACGCTGGACAGGGCGGCGATATCGTCGACGATGTGCCGGACGAAGGAGTTGCCCGGCCGGCAGCCGAAATATCCGGCGGCGATCAGGCCGGGACGGGCGATCTCGTTTTCCCAGCAGGCGAAAGCCTCGCAGTCGAGCAGCCAGTCGTCGAGGGGCGCAGCACAGATCGAATCGGCATCGAATACCACGCCGCCATGTTCCAGGAGGATTTCCCAGCGCATCATGTCGGCCACGCCGTTCATTTCGCGGGTGCGCATCTGCGCCATGTGGTGCGCGTTGATCCAGCCGCGCGCGTCGAGTTCGGCATTGCCCCATAAGTGGAAATGCCAGTCTGGATGAGCGGCGCGCCAGGTATCGATGCAGTTGTCCGGGCGTCTGCTCTCGTCGCCCACCCAGATGAAGTGGAAGGTCCTGGGGATCATGCTCGCGCCTCCGACTGCCGCCGGTCCGCAAGCTAGAGCGGCATGGTGAAGGGCATGCAAAGCGCCTCTACGCATAAGCCGAAGGGTCCTTCCCGGCCGAAGGTGGTGGCCGGGAAGGACAGGTCAGAACCTGTTAGCGTTCGTCACCGGACGCCAGATCCGCGCCCGGTGAATTTGCGAACAGACTCTGCAGCCGCGCCAGGGTGGGCGCGAAACGTCGAACGTGTCGACCGAGGGCCGCCAGGGAATTCGCTACACCTCAGTCCTGCGGGATCACCCAACGGATGGTCCCGTCATATGAGCCGGCAACCTTGTCACCCATCGCGTCGCTGGCGGCATCGAAGCGAGCCCGCTTGGCGACGTTGCGACAGGTTGCAGCGTCCAGCCCCGCATAGCCGCTCGACTGGATGACCGTGCAGCCGGTCACCCGGCCCGCACCGTCGATGGCGAGGCGGAAACGTACCGTCCCGGTGTGCCCGGCGCGAATGTCGGTCGTGGGATAATCGTCTGTGGTCACCCACCCGGCCACGTTGCCGCGCGGGCGGGCGGTCTTGGGTGCGAAGCGAGCGGGCGGATCGCTGGGCAAGGGAGTAACGGTGAAGCTTTCACCCTTGTCGATCACGCCGCCCGTCGGCTGTACCGGGCCGATCGGCAAAACCGTCAGCGTGGTATCCGGGACGATCGGCAGCCTGGCCTCGGGCGCCCTGACAGGCGTGTCCATCTGCACCGGCTTCTCAGGCAGGACCTTGGGCGTTTCCGTAGGCTGGGGCGGGATCGGAGCAGTGGGATAAAGGTTGCTGGGTAAATGCTTGGGAGGGTCGGGTGCGAACAGGTTGACGGCAAAGCCATTGACCAGCGCGATCGCGAGACCACCCTGGATCAGGGCCACGACGCCTCCGGTCAGCGCCTTTCTTCGATTACCGGAATATCCGTCAGCATAAGGTTCTCTGAATGACATGGGCATCCTCTCCTCATGCGGCCCAAGTCCTGCGACCCATCGCAGGCCCGGCACCGTTTATGGCGACGAGGATATCACGACCAATTTACTTGGGAATTGTTTTTTACTAAGGATACCAAGTGTTTAATTGGGCATGACTATTATCAGCATGCTCACTTCTTATTGCAGTGCAGCATGTTCTGGCAATTATCGTGCTGCTGTAAGGGCCTTCTGACGGCGCCGCTGCACCGAACTGCCCAGCCCGATCGCCTCGCGGTACTTGGCAACCGTGCGCCGGGCGAGTTCGAAGCCCCTGGCCTTGAGCAAGTCGACCAGTGCGTCGTCGGACAAGATTGCCTTGGCATCCTCGGCATCGATCAACTGGCGAATCGCGGCCTTGACCGCTTCCGCTGAAGCCCCGCCTTCCCCGTCTGCCGATGCAACGCCCGAACTGAAGAAGAACTTCAGCTCATAAGTGCCGCGCGGGCAGTTGAGAAACTTGTTCGAAGTGACGCGGCTGACTGTCGATTCGTGCATGCCGATCACCTCGGCCACCGTGCGCAGCGTCAGCGGCCTGAGCTGCGAGACGCCGTGACGGAAGAAACCCTCCTGCTGCTTCACCAGTTCGGCGGCGACCTTGAGGATGGTCTTCTGCCGCTGGTCGAGCGCCTTTATCAGCCAGTTGGCATCGGCCAGCTTGTCCGAAAGCCATGCGCGCGAGGTCTTGTCGGCACAGTCGCCTTTGAGTTCGACATAGTAGCCGCGGTTGACGATAAGCTTGGGCAGCGTCGCCTGATTGAGCGCAATGTCCCAGCCGCCATCGGCGCGGGCCGTAACGAGAATGTCGGGCGTCACCGCCGCGCTGGGCATACCGCCGAAACGCAGGCCCGGCTTGGGATCGTAGCCGCGCAATTCGCCCAGCATGTCGGCGAAGTCCTCGTCGTCCACACCGCAAAGGCGCTTGAGCCGAGGCAGTTCGCCGCGTGCAAGAAGGTCAAGGTTATCGATAAGCTTGGCCATCAGCGGGTCGTAGCGGTCCGCCTCTCGCGCCTGCAGCGCGATGCATTCGGAAAGCGTGCGCGCGCCGACGCCGGTGGGATCGAGCGTCTGTACCAACGCGAGACCAGCCTCCATCTCGGCCAGTTCGAGGCCGAGATCGCCTGCCAGTTCGGACAGGCTAACCGGCAGATACCCGGCCTCATCGAGCTGGCCGATAATGTAATGGGCCACCCCGGCAGTCAGCGAATCGCGTGAAGCGGCCCCGACCTGTGCCTCAAGGTGTTCGACAAGCGTAACGTCCAACGCCGGGCGGTCGTCGATACCCGGTCCTTCCTCGCCCCCCGCGCTGCGCACTTCGCCGCCCCAGTCGGCCCCGCCGTCCACACTTCCGGCACGCAACTGTCCGTCTCCGGTGTCGCGGTCGCGGTCCAGCGCGGCGGTGTCGATGTCGAGCGGGCGGTCGTCGGCGGCGCGCCCTTCACCGATGAGCTGATCGACCGACGAACCTTCAAGCGCGGTGCGTCTTTCGTCGGGCAGCGCCTCGCCTGGCACCTCGATCGAATCGCCGGACGCGGACGCGCCCACGTCCAGCAGCGGATTGGCGTCGAGCGCCTCGCCGATGAAGGTTTCAATCTCGAGATTCGACAGCGCCAGCAGCTTGATCGCCTGCTGAAGCTGCGGCGTCATCACCAGCGACTGGCTCTGCCTGAGATCCAGGCGTGGCCCCAGAGCCATGGTTCAGACGTCCTGTCTGAAAGGGTCCATGGCTCGCACCTCAGCCATTACAACGTGAAGCCTTCGCCCAGATAGAGCCTGCGCACGTTCTCGTCCGCTACGAGTGCCTCGGGGCTGCCCGCGAAGAGAACCTGTCCGCCGTAGATGATGCAGGCGCGGTCGACGATATCGAGCGTCTCGCGCACGTTGTGATCGGTGATGAGAACGCCGATGCCGCGCGTCTTGAGATCGCGCACGAGGTCGCGGATGTCCGAGATCGAGAGGGGATCGATGCCCGCGAACGGTTCGTCCAGCAGCATGATCGAGGGCTTGGCAGCCAACGCGCGGGCAATCTCGCAGCGGCGGCGTTCACCGCCCGAAAGCGCCATCGCCGCGCTGGAACGCAATCGGGTGAGGCCGAATTCGTCGAGCAACTTGTCGAGTTCGGCTTGGCGGACATCGCGGTCCGGCTCGTTCAGTTCGAGCACTGCGCCGATGTTCTGCTCCACCGTCATGCCCCGGAAAATCGAGGTTTCCTGCGGCAGGTAGCCCAGCCCCAGGATCGCGCGGCGGTACATCGGCAGGCGGGTCACATCGACACCGTCCATCAGGATGCGGCCCGAATCCGGTCGCACCAGCCCCATGATCGAATAGAAACAGGTCGTCTTGCCCGCACCATTAGGACCGAGCAGGCCCAAAACCTCGCCCTTCGCGACAGACAGCGAAATGTCGCTCAGGACAGTCCGCTTGTCATAGCTTTTGGCGATGGAGATAACCTCGAGCCCGCCGTTCTGGGCGAGAAGCGCGGCATCGGTAGCGCCGTGGTCGGCGCCGTGGTCCTGCGGGAGATCGGTGCTGGCAGTCATCGCGCGGGACTTAACGCAGGCAGACGGGGCACCGCAAGCGGGCATTTCTGCATAGTCGTACCGTTTGGCAGGTTTCCTGCATGACCCACACCACTCGACCTGCCGCAGTGCGGCATGCCCTTCGCAATTGCAGAAAACGAAAGTGAATTTGACCTGAATGACATTCGGTGATGTACTCTGCGAAAAGGACGTGGCCCACATACTGGCGAGGAGAGACGCCCTCATGGACAGGATATCGGAGCATGCAGCGCATCAATCGGCGCCCGGTTCCAGCACGGGCCCATCCAGCATGCCCAAGCCGGGCACTTTCGCGCAGGATTCGAGGACTGCGGGGCATCCCGCACCGATGATCGACTGGCGCCGCAAGATGAGCGATCACATCGCCTATGCCCTCCTTGTCTATACCGCCCTCCAGATTTTCGTGACGGTTGGCGCACTCAAGGCGCACGGGGGTTCGCTGCTGCCCTACTTCGCCCTGGTCATCCTGGTGGTCGCGATCATCCCGGCCTGCCGTCGTTTCGAATCGCGCTGGAATCGCCTGACCGACGACCAGGCTCACGACCCCGCGCTGGCGTCATACTACAAACGTGACCGGCTGGCGCTTTGGGCGCTCGCCATCGGCCTGCCCTTTGCGCTGACCGCAGTGCTCAGGGGCCTTTCCGTCGTTTTCAAGTAGGCCCGGCTTTCGGCAGGTCCGGTGGGCCTTAAGCTTCGGCAACCCACGCAACTCCCGTTTGCCCTTCGCCCATGCGGCGACTAGGGCGGGCGCCACGTAATATCGGCACTCGGGAGTTCACAACCACCATGCTCACCCCGGATCAGGCAAGGGACCGCGCACTCGATCTCGTGGAACGCGCGCGCCGCGCCGGGGCAGATGCCGCCGACGCCGTCTATGGCGCCAGCTCATCCGAAGGCATTCAGGTGCGCCTCGGCAAGCTGGAAGACGTCGAGCGCTCTGAGAGCGAGCACATCGCGCTGCGCGTGTTCTCGGGCACGCGCTCGGCCAGCATCGGCTCGTCCGACCTCTCGCCCGCCGCGCTGGACGAACTGGCTGCCCGCGCGATCGACATGGCCCGCGCCGCGCCCGAAGACGCCTATGCAGGCTTCGCACCCGCAGAACTGCTGTCGCACGGCCCCTGGCCCGAACTCGACCTGATCGATCCTGCCGAGCCCGCGCCTGCAGCGCTGCGCGCCATGGCCGAAGAAGCCGAGGATGCCGCCCGCGCGGTTTCCGGCGTCACCAATTCCGATGGCGCGACCGCCAGCGCCGGCCTCGGCGTCTTCGCGCTGGCGACCAGCCACGGCTTTTCAGGCGCCTATGGCTCGACCAACCACTCGGTCAGCGCATCGGTCGTCGGCGGCGAAGGTTCGGGCAAGCAGCGCGACAATGCCTGGCGCACCGCGCACCACGGCGCCGACCTCCCCTCTCCCGCCGAAATCGGCCGCCTTGCGGGTGAACGCACGGTGGCGAAGGTGGGGTCGGGCAAGATGAAGAGCGGGGCGATGCCGGTCGTGTTCGACCCGCGCGTTTCCGCCACGCTAGTTGGCCACCTGCTGGGCGCGATCACCGGCAACGCCATTGCCCGTCGCTCCAGCTTCCTGCTCGACAAGCTGGGCGAGCAGATCTTCGCCCCCGGCACCGTGATCGCGGAAAATCCCCATATCCCGCGCGGCCTGCGCGCCCGCCCGTTCGACGGCGAAGGCCTGGCGACGCGGCCCCGCAATATAGTCGAGGACGGCAGGGTGACCGGCTGGTTGCTCGATTCGGCTTCGGCCCGGCAACTCGGCGGCGTGCCCACGGGCCACGCCGCGCGCAGCGGCGGCGGCGCGCCCGGCGTGACGACGGGCAACATCCACCTGGCCGCCGGAACACTCTCTCCCGCCGAACTGATGGCCGACATCGCCGACGGCGTTTACGTCACGGAACTGATCGGACAGGGCGTCAACGGCGTGACCGGCGATTACAGCCGGGGCGCCGCGGGCTTCCGGATCGTCGGCGGCCAGCTTGCCGGGCCAATCGCGGAATTCACCATCGCCGGTAACCTGCTGCGCATGTTCGCGCAGATGACTGCCGCCAGCGATCTCGAATGGTACCGCGCCATCAACGTGCCGACCCTGCGCGTCGACGGGATGACCATCGCCGGAGACTGACAGCGCCGGACGCTGCGCTTGCCTTGAATCGGCGAACCTCCTATTTGCGAATGACTCGCAAATAGGAGGTTCGCTATGCCCGCACAAAATGCCTATCAGGTTGCCGACTGGAATGGTCGCAGCGGAGAACGCTGGGCCACCAACCAGCAGCGCCTCGACGCCATGCTGGCGGTTTTCGGCGAAGCCGCAATCGCAGCCGCTGCACCCGCGCAGGGCGAAAAAGTGCTGGACGTGGGCTGCGGTGCAGGCGCGTCCAGCTTCGCGCTGGCAGAACTGGTCGGAGCGCAGGGCCGTGTCGTCGGCCTCGATATTTCCGCCCCCCTCATCGCGCATGCCCGCGCACTTGCGCGTGCAGATGCGCCGGTCGAATTCCGCGTGGCCGATGCCGCCGCCGATCTCGGCCTAAGCGGCTTCGACCTGCTCTATTCGCGGTTCGGGGCGATGTTCTTCGACGATCCTGCCGCCGCATTCACCGCATTGCGCGGCGCACTGAAGCCCGGCGGACGACTGGCCTTCGTATGTTGGCAGGGTGCGAGCGAGAACGACTGGATTCGTCTGCCGATGGGCGCGATCCGCGATCTTCTTCCGCCGCCGCCCCCGCCCGCTCCCGAGG
>NZ_CACSJO010000044.1 GCF_902706195.1 Novosphingobium sp. 18050
TTCCTGACCCAGTATCTCCGCCCGCATCGCAATCCCCAATCAAGAGACGTCGTTAGCGACGTCGCTATGACCGTCTCTTAAGAGATTATCGCGCTATCAGGCAGGCGGTCCCAATCGGACGGTTACGTCAAAGCCGCATATGAGGAGGGGGATGTTGATGGTCGGAAAGGAACGACCATGACACTCAAGGCCAACAGACCCTCCCAGGAACTCGTCGACGTAGTGGCAGCGCTACGCGGCAAATGGCACGGCAGCTACGCAATGTGCCTTTGCCCGGCCCATGCAGACGGCGAGCCAAGCCTTTCCCTTCGGCAAGGTGACAGAGGGATCATCGTCCACTGCTTCGCGGGGTGCCAACCTGAAGACATCCTTCGTGAACTCCGGCGCGTGAAGCCGTCTCTCGGAACACCTATGCCCGAGTACCGCCAATCAATCGGCACTGCCAATGTCACGAGGCTGTGGGAGCAGGGTTTGGAGATCGCCGGCACTCTCGCCGAGCGTTACCTCCGACTTCGCAAGCTTCCGGTCGATCTTGAAGACCTGCGGTTTCATCCGCGCTGTCCGCACAAACCCAAGCCGCATACCGAGTTCAAGCCGGCGCTGCTTGTGGCCGTGCGAGAGGGCCTGCAGTTGAACGCCATCCAGCGGGTCTTCCTTGATCCCGAGACGGGTTATCGCACCGAGAAGGTGATGCTCGGCAAGCCGGGGCAGGGGGCCTGGAGGCCGCGCCTGAATGGCGCCAAGACGCTGGCGATCGCCGAGGGCATGGAAGATGCCGCCGCGTTCACCGCGATGCACGACATCGTGTGCTGGGCATCGCTCGGTAACGAAAGACTTTCGCTTCTCGCACTCCCGGACGATATCACCGAGCTCATCATCGCCGAGGACAATAACGCCGCGGGCAGGGCAGGGGCCCGCAAGGCCTGGGCCGCCTATCGGCGCGATGGGCTGAAGCTCACACGCAAGACACCGCGACCCTTCGAGGACTGGGCGGAGGCGAACCTGAAGCGATAAAGAAGAGGGGGAGGACTGGTGCTGCAATGGTCAGCATCAGGAGCTCACAGTGACGGACCTCTTCACCCACCAGGATAACGCGCGCAACGTCGCAATCGACAACATAGCCCGCCACATCGCTGCCGGCACCATCACTCGCAAGGCCCTCAACGGCGAAGCGTCGTTCCTCTATGGCGGCGCCAATGCCGACGGTCGCTGGACCCAGCGCGACAGCTTCGAGTTGCTCGAGCAAGGTCTGACCCGGCACGCGCTCACGCTGCCCCGCATCACGGATAGCGCCGCGATCCCATCGCTTTCCGGGCTCGTGAACGCGCTTCCGACGCAGACCGTCCGTAGCGAAGACCAGATCCGCTATCAGCAGTTCTCGACGCCTCTCGATCTCGCCGGGCTAGTGGTACTGCTCGCCCAGGCCAAGCCGAGCGACGGCGTGCTCGAACCCAGCGCCGGCCATGGCAGCCTTGTAGCGCTGCTCCCGGCGGTGAAGTCACTCCACCTGAACGAACTCGATCCCAAGCGCCGCGAGGCCCTGCAGGTGCTCTTTCCTGCAGCCACGATCAGCGGCCACGATGCCGCCTTGCTCAGCGCCACACTCGAAGCCGGGTACGTTCCTTCGCTTGTGCTGATGAACCCGCCATTCTCGCGATCGGAGGGCAGGGGTGTCGACCAATTCGCGGCCGTGCGCCACTTGCGATCGGCGATCTCCCGCCTCGCTCCCGGTGGTCGCGTTGTCGCGATCATGCCTGACTGGTTCACGACCAACGCGGCAATAGGCAAGACCTACGATGCGACTCTCACCGGCTGCAGCGTGGTCGGATCCTACCGGCTCGGCAAATGCTACCACAAGCAGGGCACGAGCGTAGCTGTGCGCATCTACGTCATCGATAAGAAGCCCGGACACGTCCGGCCGACCGTGATCGCTTGCGATAGCGTGGCGCAGCTGCTCGACGCCATCACGATCGTACCCCGCCCGGCAGTTGGCGAAGCGCGCAGGCCGACAGCTTCAGGCTCGGCTAAGCCCAGCTTGTTCAAGGCGATGCGCTCGACCCGCAAGGCGGCGCCGGCGGCGATGATCCCGCCCAAACGCAACGACGTCCGTCCGGTCCGCTTCACCGCGCTCGAGGTGCCACGGCCGCTCGGGCAACAGGCCGGCGTTTACCTGCCCTATCGACCGAGCCGCATCGACCTGCACGACGCCGGCATGCATCCAACCGACCTGGTCGAATCCGTCGCGATGGGATCGATACCGGCACCCGTTCCGCAGTACGAGCCCAAGCTGCACGAGCGCATCGTTAACGAGCGGCGCCTGTCCGAGGCGCAACTCGAAACCATCGTCTACGCCGGCAATGCCTGGATCCAATACCTGCAAGGGCGCTTCGTGCCCGACAAAGACGGCGTCGGGCTCGTCCCCAACGAGGATGGCCGCCAATACCGCAAGGGCTACTTCCTCGGCGACGGCACGGGCGCCGGCAAGGGCCGGCAGGTCGCAGGCTGCATCCTCGACAGCTGGGTCAACGGGCGCAAGCGCAACATCTGGGTGTCGAAGAACGAGGCGCTGCTCGAGGACGCCCGGAGAGACTGGGAAGCGCTCGGCGGCATGTCGGCCGACATCCAACCCCTCTCCACCTGGAAGATCGACGAGAAGATCACGCTGACGCAGGGCATCCTGTTCGTTACCTATCCGACCCTGCGTAGCCAGCGCCAGGACGCGACGCGCCTGCGGCAGATCCTGGAATGGGCAGGGGCCGAATACGACGGCGTGATCGCCTTCGACGAAAGCCACGAGATGGGCGGTGTCGCTGGAGGTGAGGGTGCCCTTGGCAAGACCGCCGGGTCGCAGCAGGGCATCGCTGGGGTCCTCTTGCAGAACCACCTCCCTGACGCCCGAGTGCTCTACGCCTCGGCAACCGGCGCTTCCGACGTCAACAATCTCGCCTACGCAGTAAGGCTTGGCCTGTGGGGACCAGGGACCTCATTCGCCAACCGCGAGAGCTTTATCTCGGAGATTCGCGCCGGTGGAATCGCGGCGATGGAACTCGTCTCACGCGACCTCAAGGCGCTCGGGCTCTACCAGGCTCGCGCGCTCAGCTTCGCCGGAGTTGAATACGACATCCTCAAGCACGAGCTGCGGCCCGACCAAATCGGCATTTACGATGCCTATGCCGATGCGTGGGCGGTGATTCATGGCAGCCAGGAGCGGGCGCTCGCGCTCACCGGGGTCGTCGACGACATATCCGGCAACACGCTTAACAGCGGCGCCAAGGCCGCCGCGCGAAGTCGGTTTGAGAGCTCAAAACAACGCTTTTTCAATCAAGTGCTCCTCTCGATGAAGCTGCCGACCCTGATCGCCGCGATCGACGGGCACATCGCCGAGGAACAATCGGTGGTCATCCAGCTGGTGACCACGGCCGAGAGCATCCTCGATCGCCGGCTGAACGGCCTCAGTCCCGAGGAGCGCGCCCGCCTCGAGGTGGACCTGTCACCGCGCGAGTACATCATGGAGTACCTCGATCGCGCGTTCCCGACGCAGCAGATGAAAACTTACGTCGACGATACCGGCGCCGAGCGCTCCGCGCCAATGTACGATGACGACGGTCGCCCGGTACACAACCAGGAGGCGCTACAGGCCAAGCAGGATCTGATGGAGCAGATCTGCGCGATGCCGCCGATCAAGACCGCGCTCGACGCTCTGATCGAGCACTACGGCACCGACGCGGTGGCCGAAGTCACCGGCAGGACCAAGCGCCTCGTCACGCGATCGGACGGCACCCAGAAGCTGGAAGGTCGCTCGGCGCGCACCAATCAGGCTGAATCCGCGATGTTCATGACCGGCGAGAAGCGCATCCTCGTCTTCAGTGATGCCGGCGGAACCGGACGCTCGTACCATGCGAGCCTCGACGCCAGGAACCAACAGCGCCGGGTCCACATCCTGCTCGAACCCGGTTGGCGCGCCGATCGCGCCATCCAGGGGCTCGGCCGTACCCACCGCACGCATCAGGCGACCACGCCGTTGTTCCGCCCCTGCACGACCGACTGTAAGGGTGAGCTGCGCTTCACCAGCACGATTGCGCGCCGGCTCGACAGCCTTGGCGCGCTTACGCGCGGCCAGCGGCAGACCGGCGGACAGAACCTGTTCGATCCTGCAGACAACTTGGAAAGCGAATACGCCAAGGCTGCGCTCGTGACCTGGTTCGGTCTGCTGCACTCCGGCAAACTGAAGAGCACCAGCCTCGTCGACTTCGAAAGCCGGTCCGGCCTGCAGCTTACGTGTGACGATGGCTGCCTGGTCGAGGACTTGCCGCCGATCACGCGATGGCTCAATCGCATCCTGGCGCTGCCGATCGGCATGCAGAACTCCATTTTCGAAGAGTTCCTGGGTCTAGTCGAGGCCCGCGTGGCGGCCGCGCGCGATGCCGGCACGCTCGACGTAGGCGTCGAGACCGTCGCCGCCGACAAGGCGCGCGTCATCGCCGACGTCGTGCTGCGCACTGATGAGCGTACCGGCGCCACGTCGCACTTGCTCTCGATCGAGATCGAGCGCGCGGTGCGGCCGACGTCACTCGAGCGGATCCTGGGTCTCGCCGAGTTCATCGCCAAGCCGCGGTTCCTGCTCAACACCAAGTCGGGGAAGGTCGCCTTCGCCGAGCGCGCCAGGTCGCTCATGGAAGACAGCGGTCTGCTCATCGAGCGCGTGACGCTGACGCGCCCGACCCGCCACGAGTACAAGATCGCGGCCGACCTTGCGACAAGTGCATGGGAGGAGACCGACATCGAGACGTTCTCGCGCCTCTGGACAGCTGAAGCCGCCGAAGCGGCAGCCAGGACCGAGATCGACACGATCCACCTTGCCACCGGGCTCCTCCTGCCGATCTGGAACTCGCTTCCGCGCGATTACATCGCGGTGCGCCGCGTCGTCGACGCCGAGGGCAGCAGCTGGCTCGGGCGCCTTGTCGACGAAAGCGACGTGCCCGGCATCCTCAAGACGTTCGGTATCGTCAGCGAGTTCCAGGCGTCCCCAACTGCCGTGCTCGCCGCACTTGGCCAGAAGGGCTCAGCCGTGATCGACCGGCCCTGGCCGATGACCATCAAGCGCAGCCTGGTCAACGGTGAGCAGCGGATCGAGCTGGTCGGCGAACTCTACACCCAGTTGGCCTGGCTCAAGTCCCTGGGGTGCTTCACCGAAATCATCCAGTTCAAGACCCGGATCTTCGTGCCGGCAAGTCAGGCAGACGCGATACTCGCGTCGATCCTCAAGGCCGCTTGAAGCGGGAGGAGAGGGGGTAGGGGAGTGGTGTCCCGGCAGAAGAACGGGGCGTCAGAAGGAGTATATCCGGTGCAAGAACTCATCCCCCTCAACAAGCTCCAGCTCTCGGCCAACAACGTGCGCAAGACGCATGACAGCCAGGCGGACGAGCAGCTGTCCCACGACATCGAGGCCCGCGGCCTCCTCCAGAACCTGATCGTCACCAAGGCCAAGAAGCGTGGCCAGTACGACGTGATCGCCGGCGGCCGACGCCTGCGCGCCATGATCATGATCGTCGAGCGCGGCGCATGGGGTGCGGATCGCGCCGTACCGTGCATGCTGCTAGTCGCCAACGACGCCGAGATCGCCGAGACATCGCTCGCCGAGAACTTCCAGCGGCTCGCAATGACGCCGGCCGAGGAATGCCGCGCGTTCCAGCACTTCATCTCGCAGGACGAGGACACCCGGGCCGTCGCCAAGCGGTTCGGCCTGACGACCCGGTTTGTCGAGGGTCGCCTGCGCCTCGCCGCGCTCGCCGAGCCGATCTTCGAAGCGCTCGCCAGCGGTGATCTCTCGCTCGAGATGGCCAAGGCCTATGCCTCGACCGACCAGCACGCAGCGCAACTGCGGGTCTACGAGCAGATGCGCTACTACGGCAACAACCCCGACCAGGTGCGGCGTCTGATCGCGAACGGTAGTACCCGGGGGACAGATGCGATCGCATTGCTTGTCGGCGAGGACGCGTACACCGCCGCTGGCGGCCGCATCGAGCGCGACCTGTTCACCGATGCCTCTGAAGATCGCTGGACGGATCTCGAAATCCTGCAGCAGCTCGCAGCCGCCAAGCTCGAAGCCGAAGCAGCCCGCCTCTGGGAACAGACTGGTCTCGGCACGATCTGGCCGGTGGCCGGCACGTCCAGCTGGCAGGCAGCGCGCCATCTCGGCCTGAACCGGGTCACCCTGCCGCCGGCGCCGCTTACCGAGGAAGCCACCGCGCGCATCAGCGAGATCGAAGCGCGCATCGAGGCCATCTGCACCGAGATGGAAGATCTCGACGAGGAATCGCCCGAAGCGGCCACCCTCAACGAGGAATACGATCGCCTCGACACCGAGATGCAGGAGCTCTCGAACCCGACCGCCGAACTGCCCGACGAATGGAAGGCCGAAGTCGGCCGCTTCCTCATTGTCACCACCAAGGGCGAGATGGTGCTCGAGCCGGATTACCACAGCGAGAAGCATCTGCGCATGGAGCGCGACGAGGACGGCAAGGTCACCGGTGGCAGCTTCGAGACTCCGACTGGTTCCCGGTCGGGATCGTCGCCGGCCAAGCCCTCGGCGCCGGAGGCCACCGGGCCTGGTGGCAAGGCGTACAGCGCCCGCCTGTTCGACGAACTCGCGGTCCAGCGTCGCAACATCCTTGCCGCGTCGCTGCTCGGCGATCCGGGCCTGGCGCTCGACTACGCGATCTTCGCCCTCGCGGACGGGATCCTGCACAGCTACGACAACCGCGGCACGACGATCAAGGCGCCGCGCCCGCAGGATCCGGTACTCGATTCCACCGTGCCCAAGGGCATGGCCGACGAGATCATTGCGGGCGCCTACGAGGCTCTCGACAAGGGGTGGGGCGAGCACAAGAGCGTGGTCGAGCGGTTCAACGCCTTCCGCGATCTGGATGACGATGCCAAGGCCGCGTGGATCGCCTACACCGTCGCGACCTCGATCGAGGCCAAAATGGGGTATGCTTCGGGATACAATCCCATCCACGCCCAGCTTGGCATGCTGCTGGAAATCGAACCCGCGGCAATGTGGCGGCCGACGTCGGAGAACTACTTCGACCGGATCAACAAGGGCAGCATCCTCGAGCTTCTCAAGGACGTCGGGGGCGCCGAACTCTCAAACCGCTACGCCGCGTCGAAGAAGGCGGAGATCTCGGGAAGCTGCGAGAAGCTGTTCGCCGGCGAGGTGATCGTCGAGGACGCCATCAAGGAACGGGCGCTGGCCTGGGTGCCGGCGGCGATGCGCTTCGAACTAGACGAGCCCGACGATCTCGATCCGGAGGCTGAAGGTTCCGAAGATGGCGGTGAGGACGAAGGCGGCGGCGCCGAGGAGCTGACGAATCCGGACGTCAACGACGATCT
Source organism: Novosphingobium sp. 18050 (assembly GCF_902706195.1). Classification (GTDB taxonomy): domain Bacteria; phylum Pseudomonadota; class Alphaproteobacteria; order Sphingomonadales; family Sphingomonadaceae; genus Novosphingobium. Next base: position 7,393 of record NZ_CACSJO010000044.1, read on the forward strand.
GGAGGCCGAGGTCACCGACGTCGACGAGACCTACGTCAGCGCCTGACCGACGCGCTCTCCTCCTGATGACAACCTGGGCCCGGGGCGTACCGCCACCGGGCCCTTTTTTCTCATGCCACGAAGGGATTTGCACCATGCGCCGTGGGGGCAAACGCGACATCGCGCAGGAAGTCACGGATATCATTATCGCCAAGATCGAGCAGGGTGTGCTGCCGTGGCGGCGGCCCTGGCGCACGTTCGGGGCTAACGGCCGTCCACTGCGCGCCGGCGGCCAGTCGTACACCGGCATCAATTCCATCCTGCTGTGGGCGATCGCGGATAGCCACGGCTATCGCTCGCGGTTCTGGATGACCCAGCGGCAGGCCGACGAACTTGGCGGCCGCGTCGTCAAAGGGGCGAGGCCCGCGCCCAGCGTCTACTTCAACACCATCCGCAAGGCGCAAGGCCCGACGCTCACCGGCGAGGACGGCGGATCCCGCGTCATCAGGTTCATGCGCTCGTACCTGGTTTTCAACTGCGACCAGATCGAGGGTCTTCCCAATCGGTTTCATCCCGATCCGGTCGAGTTGGTACCGCCTAGCCCATCTGAACACCAGGCCGCGATCGACGCCTTCTTCGCGCCCATTCCGATCGAGCTACGCCAGGGCGGCAGCCGCGCTTTCTATTCACCGGGCGGTGATTACGTCCAAATGCCGCCCAAAGGCGCTTTCATCAGCAGCGATCATCACGCGGCCACGCTCGCACACGAGTATGCCCATGCGACCGGCGCAGCTCACCGGCTAGGGCGGGAGTTTGGCCGCAGGTTCGGTGACAACGCTTACGCGTTCGAGGAGGTCGTGGCCGACATGACATCGGGGATGATCTGCTCCGATCTCGGTTTACCGTGCGAGTTGCACGACAGCCATGCAAGCTACGTCGGGCATTGGATATCGATTCTCAAGGCCGACAAGAGCGCGATCATCACTGCCGCTGCCAAGGCCGAGCAGGCTTACAAATGGCTCGCGGCATGGTCCGCAAATCCAAGGCCCACCACCCAGGAGGACCGCCATGAAGCGCCACTTCCAGCTGCTGCTTGAGGTTTCGGCCGACGATCTAATGATCCTCACCGCCTTCCTCGAGCACGCCTACGATCGGGCACATGCCGATCCGGACCGGATCCCGCGCCCGCTTGCACAGCGCTTGCGCGAAGTTGCGGCGGCAGACCCGACCGATGCCGCCTTTCAGTACCTGGCCATGGTCGCGCAACCCGAGTGGGAAATCGCTGATGTCGCCGGCGACACCCTGACGATCGCGTCGGTTCCCGGCGGCGCCTCGCTCGCCGATACCGTCGAACTGCTCGGACGGCTTGCCCCAAGCTGCCTGGCCGCGGCGTTCGTGTACCAGCCCATTGAAGCGCCCCAGGCCTCGCAAGGGCGTCGCCCTCCACTGAAAAGAGGAGAGGGAAGGGACCATGCATCCAACCAGATGATGGAGGTTTGCATTGTCCTACGACCTGGATTTCCGCTTTCGCCGCGCCCTGCAGCCTGAAGGCCTCACCACCTTCGCGACTTGTATTGCCGCGCTCAACGATGCTGTCAGCGACGCGCAGCGGGCCGGACACGATCCGCAGAGCGATCCGGCCGTGAAGCTGTTTGCCAAACGCCTCACGCGCGTGACCGACGGCTCGATCGAGCACGAGCATCCCGACGATGCCCCGCTGCGCGAAGCGTGCATGGCGCGGCTCGCCGAGCTCAAGCACAAGCCCGCGATCGTCGCGCTCCTGCGAAAGGGCATCGACTATCTTCCCGAGGACCTGCGCGCCTTCAAGCGCGAGGGACAGCGCGCTGTTCGCCAGATCGCAGCAGAGCTCGGCCTTGCGCGCAGTGATTATCGCCTCGATTACATCGCGCCGAACCCCGCGATCGCAGGCGACTATGTCCTGGAAGGATCTGCGTTGTACTTGCGGCTGTCGGTCGAGCGGTTCGGCTCACCGGCGCTGACGTATCGGCATCGCCACTGGAAGAAGCCGGGCAACCAGGTCCGCCACGCAAGCGCGCCCAGCCTCGCTGATATCCCCGCACTCGCACGGCAGATCGCAAGCCATCTGCGGATCGATGTCGCCGGTTCACAGCCAACCTTGATGTAGGAGATTGCCATGGGATGGCTTTCTATGCCGCTCGCCAGCATGGGCGGGCACACAAGCCCCAAGCAGTACCTCGACGCGCAGTTCAATTACGAACGGCACGCTACCGACGATCGGCAGGCTCACGGCTATCGTGTGCTCGAAAGCGCCTGCCCGGGTAACCGGGTCTACTATGCGGCACTCGAGCGTTTCGACGATGGCGTGGCGGGCGAGGTCACCGCTGTGGTCTGCCTCGTGCGCTGGAACCCCAAGGCCGCGGACGGATTCGTGTTCGCGTACAAGGATATGTCAGAAAGCATGGGGCCGCACGAGGCCGATTGCCCGCTACGTGTGCTTGAACGGCTCACGTCGACCAACAACCCGGTTGCACTCGACTGGCGCCGACGGTGCTTCGCCACGATTCGACGCCGATCGCGCAGGCTGCCCGATGGCGCTCTGATCCGCTTTCCCGAACCGATCGCCTTTGGCGACGACACTCGGCACGAGCTGATGCGCGTGCTTCGGCAGGGAAACCGGATCATCCTCACCCGCAGCGATGGCGGCGGCCGCTACCGCGTCAGCAACTTGCTGGACCGCAAGTTCGAGATCGTGCGCGAGCGCAAGATTTCGCCCACCATTTTCACCTGAAAGGCAAAGGCCCCGTGCAGACTGACACCATCCTCGATCCACGGCGCCGGCAGCTATGCAGCCGCAACAACGCCGACCGCCTCGCCCAGCAGATGTGCGAGGAAACCGCTCAGCCGTTCGCTGTGGTGCGTACGACTTGCCGGTTGCAACCCTACCGCGTCGTTAGGGCCGCCGAAGCGAGTCCGCGGGACGCGGTAGAGCTGGAAGTCGTCGCCCTGTGATTATCCGCCGTGATTATTCGTCGATGATTCCGCCAAGATCGGGATCGAGATACCACGACGGCCCTTCCTCGAAATTGGGATCGGCACTGACCAGCGGCCCGTCGGGCTGCGCGGCAACGTAGGGATTGACCATGATCGCCGGCCACGTCTTGGCACGGAACAGGTCCGCCGAGATGATCGTGCGCTTGGCGAGGATTTCCTCGAGCCAGCACAGGACATCGAGCATCTGCACGACGCCGCGTCCCGCCAGCTGATAGTATAGGCAGCGCTGATAGTCATCGCACTGCGTGCCGAGGATCCGCGCAAGCCGCTTTTTGGCGCCGAGCTCTCCCTGGTGGACGCCCTCGACCGCCTCTCGCAACTCGCGGGTCGAATAGTACGCATCGAACGGCTCGATGCCGATCGACGCGTTGGCGGCCATGCGCTTCGCCGGGGTATTGAGCGGGTCGAGCGCTTCATCCCTGAGTTGAATATCGAGGTCGAAGCGGCCAATCTCGAACTTCTTGGTCATACTGCTCTCCTATTGATAAGAACGTAACAAGAACAAGCATCCACTGCAAGAGGCTGTTTGAAGTATGTGGCTAGTACCGCGCGACACCAACGGACTTGGCGGACGCCGCGATATTCCCGGCAGTGTTCGCGACGCCCTGGTGCGCTGGTACACGGGCAAGGGCAGCGATGCCGACCACCGCGCCTCCGTGACCCTCGTCACGATCGCGCGCGAGAACGAGCAATGGATCGCCTGCAACTGCCTTGGCGACACCAGGCCGCCCCCGCTGACAAGTCCGGCTTACCTCTCGGAGGCCGAGACCTATTACTTGCGGCGGCTAACAAGCCGTCCGCTCCATCTGCGCCGGTGCCCATTCTATCTGCCGCAAGCGCCCGATCGCATCCGCGAGCGTCCCGGAGACAGTCTGTTCGAGATCGAGTTTCCGAAAGGCCTGTTCAACGCGCACAAGAAAGCTCCGGAAAAGCTGGCGCAGCAGCCCGACGACGAAGAACCCGACGACCGCAGCCGGCAGGTCTCGATACCGCGGCTCGGCCGACTGCTATGGATGCTGCTCGAAGCAGCCCACACCAACGTCCTGCCGGCGCTGCCGCCGCAAGGCCGGCCCGAACACGGCCTGCGCGACGAGTTCGCCAGGCTCCGCGAGGCCGCCGGCCGCTTCCTGATCGCGCCTCGGATCAAGCTGCAGGATCACCTCTACTTCAACGTGAAGGACTACGAGGCGCGCCGCGTACACGCCCGGCTGCGCAAGGCCGAAGCTCTATGGCCGGGCGACTTCGCGCCGCAGGCCTTCCTGCTCCTGGAAGCGCATGAGATCTCCGGCACTACCGTCCACACCGGGCTCGGTGATCTCAAGATCCGCAACCGCATCCAGCATACTGGCATCGTTCGGGCGAAGGTCGAGCCGCCGTTCATTGTGCTGGCCGTGGTCGGCGAGCATAGCCCGCGCGAAGGCTACCTTCCGCTCCGCGCCTATGCCCAGCCCGTGTTCAAAGGCAACCGCTTCATTCCCGTCGAGCGCGAGGATGAGCGCAGGTTCCTGGATGCGCTGGTCGGCTTCCAGTACCATATGCGCCGCAAGGGCGTGCAGGTCGCGGTGAAGCGGCCCCTGTTCGACATCGTCACCCAGGCCGGCAAAGTGCGGCCCGACGCGATCGTCGCCTTTCTCGACTACCGAACCGGCCTCGAGGCCGACTTCGCCATCCAGCTGCTGCGCGAACGAACACCACGATACCTTGAGATGAAGGCCGAAGAGCGCCGCCGTTTCGAGGAGTATCACCGCACCATCAGCATCGCGACGCATCAACTCGCCGACACTGACCTCCTCGATCGCCTCGAAAGAATGATCGACGAGGCATGATCTTATCTCCAACTTGAGGGCGAGCAGCGCTCGCCATCCAACCAAGGATCACACCATGACCGTTGAAGTTCTCGCGGAACCGAAAGTGAAGGCGGCCCTGGAAAGGCTCGTCGACCTCGCGCGGTCCGACACCGGGCAAAGCGCACGCGCTGCAAACTTTCTCCTGGCATGGTGGAATGGCGATGACTGGGGACATTTCCCCATTGCGGATCTCTTCGGCGTTGATCGGGCGATCGCCGCTGACATGGCCACGATCTTCGCATTCCTTGGTCAACAGCCGGGCGCCATCTATCCTGATGCCTTCGGATACCGGGAGGCGATGGCAGATCTCGTCGAACAATGGCGCACCACCTAGTTGTAGCGGCTCGCAATAATGATCGCTCGGAACTGCAATAAAGACCATTTTCCGGCTCACATTATGTGAGACGCTGGCGATCGGCAGGCGCACGATCGTTGAGACGCAAATCACATTGGGTGCGACGGACGCGAGATGTTCGCCGAGCGGCGAACGATTGCGGACACGTACCCCGCCAGAAAAGGCCATCGGCATGGTGCAAGATGCCACTGGTTTTCTGAACGGGTTTTCTTGTCGTTTTCGACCGCCTCGGGCGGCATCGCGCGACCGCGAGATAACCGCTCGTTTTTCTGGTGCCGGGGGAGTCCGGGATTCCCGTTATTCCATGTGCAGCGGCGAATTTTGGGAAAAGACAATCGGGAACAGATTTCGGGAAAACCGCCCCCTCGCGGACGGCCGTGAGTAGCTTGCCGCCCCGACCGTCCCGTTAGCGGTTCCCAATCGGGAAAGCGTGTAATCAGGGCTGCGGTGCGTGCGGCGCGATTGCGATGCTCGATAGGTCGGTCGCCGTGTCGATCGGCACCCCGGCCTCTTTGCGCTCGGAATAGCGATCGACAAGCTGGGCGGTGTGCGGGCGTAGCAAGATCGTAAAGCGCACCAGCTCCTCCATCACATCGACGATCCGGTCGTAGTAGCTGGACGGCTTCATCCGGCCGGCGTCATCGAACTCGTCGAACGCCTTGGCCACCGACGACTGGTTCGGGATCGTCACCATTCGCATCCAGCGACCCAGCACGCGCAGCGTGTTGACGCTGTTGAACGACTGCGATCCGGCCGACACCTGCATGACGGCGAGCGTTCGGCCCTGTGTCGGTCGCATCCCGCCCATTGACAGGGGTAGATGATCGACTTGCAGCTTCATGATGCCGGTAATCTGGCCGTGCCGCTCGGGGCTGCACCACACATGCGCCTCCGACCACATCGACAGTTCGCGCAGTTCGTGGACGGCCGGGTGATCGTCCCCCGTCACCTGATCGGGCAGCGGCAGCGCCGAGGGATCAAAGATGCGTGTCTCGCACCCGAAGAATTGCAGCAGCCGCGCCGCTTCCTCGACACACAGCCGGGAAAACGACCGCTCGCGCAGAGAGCCGTAGAGCAGCAGGATACGCGGCGGGGGATCACCCGCACCAAGGCCGAAGGCAGGGCGGTCGAGCGCATAGCGCTGGTCGAGCGCGGGCAGGTGATCGGGGTCGGGTAGCTGGCGCAATGGCATCAGAGGGCTTTCACGAGATAGGCGGCAGACGCCGGGCAGAGCGCGGTGAACTCGCGCGAGCTGGCGATCGGCGCCGGGGCCATCGCCCGATCGGCCGCAGCGTAACCACTGGCGGCGAAGAACGGCGCGGCCGTGTTGGTGAGGAGGTGAAGGCGGGCGACGCCCAGCCCGCGGGCGCGGGCTTCAAGCAGGCTGAGCATGACTCGGCCCAAACCGTCGCCGCGCCGATCTGCGACGACCAGGAGCGAGCGGAGCAGGCGATCCGTTCCCTGCCCTTCAAGCCCGCCATAGCCAACCAAGCCGGCGTCATCATCGAACCGGAAGAAGGCCCGGCCGGAGTCGGCCAGATCGGCGACAGGTAGGCCCGAAGCGGCGAGCGCGTCGCGCAGCCCATCCAGATTGTCGGGATCGAGCGCGATGACACGCAGCGGCGTCATGCCATGCTGATCCTGATCGCGAGCGCCGCGAGCGTCACCAGCAGCACCGGGATCGTCAGCGTCGCACCAAGCTTAAAGTAATAGCCCCAGCCGATCCGGATACCCTTCTGCCCGAGAACGTGCAGCCAGAGCAGCGTGGCGAGCGAGCCGATCGGCGTGATCTTGGGGCCGAGGTCGCAACCGATCACGTTGGCGTAGATCATCGCTTCCTTGATCGCGCCCGTGGCGTGCGTCGCGTCGATCGACAGCGCACCTACCAGCACCGTCGGCATGTTGTTCATCACCGATGACAACAGCGCGGCGATGATCCCGGTGCCGAACGCCGCGCCCCATACGCCGCCTTGCGCGGTGCGATCGAGCAGACCGGCAAGATGATCGGTCAGCCCCGCGTTTCGCAGGCCATAGACGACTAGGTACATGCCGAGGGAGAAGATCACGACTTGCCACGGCGCGCCGGCCAGCACCTTGCGCGTCTGAATGACATGGCCGCGCGCGGCGATGACGAACAGGAGGACCGCGCCGGCAGCGGCGACGGCGCTAACCGGCACGCCGATAGGTTCGAGCAGGAAGAAGCCGGCGAGCAGCAGTGCGAGGACGATCCAGCCCGCCTTGAACGTGGCACGATCGCGGATCGCTTCAGCGGGCGCGCGGAGCTGCGCCACGTCATAGCTCGCCGGTATGTCGCGCCGGAAGAACAGCAGCAGCGCGATCAGCGTCGCGGCGATCGACGCCAGATCGACCGGCACCATCACCGAGGCATAATCGGCAAAGCCGATCCGGAAGAAGTCGGCCGACACGATGTTGACGAGGTTGGAGACAATCAGGGGCAGGCTGGCGGAATCGGCGATGAACCCCGCCGCCATGACGAACGCCAGCGTCGCCTTGTCCTTGTATCCCAGCGCGCGCAGCATCGCGATGACGATCGGCGTCAGGATCAGCGCCGCGCCGTCATTGGCGAACAATGCCGACACCGCCGCGCCGAGCAGAACGATCAGCACGAACAACCGACGACCATGCCCCCCGCCCCAGCGCGCGACATGGAGCGCCGCCCATTCGAAGAGCCCGGCTTCATCGAGCAACAGGCTGACGATGATAATCGCAACGAAGGTCGCGGTCGCGTTCCAGACAATACCCCACACCACCGGCACGTCGGAGAGCGAGACGACCCCGACGAGCAGCGCAACACCCGCGCCGCCCAGCGCGCTCCAGCCAATGCCCAAGCCCTTGGGTTGCCAGATGACGAGCGCGATTGTGACGACGAAGATAGCGAGCGCGAGCAGCATCAGGCGATGCGCTGACCTGAGGCGTCCACGACCTGTTCGCCGTCTTCCTTGGCAAACGCGCCTTGTTGAGCCTCAGGCAGCAGATCGAGGACCGCTTCGGACGGTCGGCACAGCTTCACGCCGAGGGGTGAGACGACCAGCGGCCGGTTGATGAGGATCGGATGCGCCATCATCGCGTCCACCAGCGCGTTGTCGGACAGCGCATCGTCACCAAGCCCCAGCTCCGCATAGGGCGTGCCCTTCTGACGGAGCAGACCGCGGGGCGTGATCCCGGCGCGGTCGATTAGTTCGACCAGCAGCGCGCGCGAGGGTGGGGTTTTTAAATATTCGATGACGTGCGGCTCGATGCCGGCATTGCGGATCATCGCCAGCGTGTTGCGCGACGTGCCGCACTCGGGGTTGTGATAGATCATGATATCGACGGTCACGGAGCGTCCTTTCAGCAGCACGGGGTGAGTTCGGCCAGGAGCGGCGCGCACACTTCAGGCGAGCCGGCGCAGCAATCCTTGACGAGGAACAGCGTCAGCGCGCGCAATCCGTCCAGATCCGCACGGTAGATGATCGAGCGACTATGGCGTTCGGAGCGGACCAAGCCGGCGCGGGCGAGGATGCCGAGATGGGCCGACATGGTATTCTGCGGCACGTTGAGCTGGCGGGCGATTTCGCCAGCGGCCAGACCAGCAGGTTCGTGACGGACGAGCAGGCGGAACACGTCAAGGCGTGTTCCCTGCGCGAGCGCGCCCAGGACGGAGATTGCTAATTCGCTTTCCATATATCTAGCATAGAGGATATACTGCGGGGCGCTACCCCTTTCGGGGTGTCGCAGTGACCGAATGCTTCTCAGAACACACTCGTGGACGGGTTTTGGGAAAGCTTATGCCTTCGCGCTTCACCATCCTTTTCGAGAAAGCGCAGGGCACCTCGATCGCCATTCGCGAGCAGAGAGATCAACATTCTGCGTCCGTCGCACCGATCGCGGGGTGCGTCTCAACGATCGTGCGCCTGCCGCGTCGATCTGTCTCACGCAATGTGAGCCGCCAACTGCACTCTATTGCAGTTCGGGGCGATCATCATTGCAAGCCGCTACACCTAGGCCGTCGAAGCACGCAGGCGCTCTCGTCGGCTCGGCTCAAGGGCTCTGGACCATCACGCGCATCACTTGCGTACAACGCAAGGGCCGAACCCTGCTTCGCACTTGCAGCATAACGAAATGGTCAGCATACAGGACATGCCTTTCAGGCATCCTCTCCCAAACTTTTCATAGGCTGGCCTTCGCGCCAGCCTTTTTTTTGCAAAAAGCCCTAGGTCTCAGGCGAAACACGCCTGCGCGCTACTCGTTAGCGGAGGGGCAAAAGCGGAGCAGGTCTGCCCATGGCAGACGTGTTCTCGACCAGTGCCGCCCGACAGGAGTGATCGATGTCAATGAGCTGCACAAAGCTGGTAGATTTTGCCAGCGCCGGCCTGGGCCTACTGGCGCTCGCTGGCTGCACCGCTCCCGTGCCTGCACACGATCAAACGGTGCAGGCGGCGGCCGCGCCAGCGCTGACGCCCGGACTATGCGATGCCGCGGCTGCACAGAGGCTCATCGGCAAGGCCAAGCCAAGCGAGGCCGACGCGATGCGCCTCACCGGTGCAAGCCTGGTTCGTCAGATCCGTCCTGGCGACGCGGTGACCCACGACTTGCGCGACAATCGCGTCACCGTCGAGACAGACCCGGCCTCCGGCCGTGTCACCAATGCGATTTGCGGATAGCAGGCTCCAGGAGCGCCGGAGAGAAGAGGGATGGGGGTGACGAACTCACACAGGAGATCGTCATGCAGAAGTTTGCCTCCATGCCCCGCCCGCAATCGTCCATCTGGGATAGGATCCAGGAGGCTGAAGAGATCCTCCCCGGCATCTGGTCGGTGTCGACAGCCTCGCACGGCGGCCTGATCCTGTCGGGCGAGCGTCAGGAAGCGATGCCCGACGCCCTCAGGATCGAGGGAGCATCATACGAGGAGGATGTAAACTGGTCGCACGTCGTCGTCGCGTTCGACGCCGAGTTCCGCGCACACTCCAAACTGCCGGCGGCGTACCTCGATCTCGCGCGCGATTGCGTTCGGTGCTGGCACCCCGACGCCTTCACCGCATACACCGGTGAGCCCGTGACCGAGGAGGAATCTTACATCCTCAAACGACGCCGAGCCTATCAGGCCTGCATTGGCGAACTGTGCGTGACCGCCGCATGGGGAAGCTGGGCAGACTGGGTGCCTGAAGGCAAGACTGGCGTCGTCGGATCCGTGGTCCGGTCCGTCGACCATCTTGGCCACGCCACATACGACGGCACACGCCAGTACGCGCTGGTCGACGCTGGGGCCTACGAGGCCCGGTCCGACCCGGCCTCCTTCGCGAGCCTGGAAGCCCAGATGATCGACTGCCCGACGGGCATGACCCCCTGAGGTGATCGCCATGATCGAGATCATCCTGGGCCTGCCTCACCTGAGGCAGGGCCCTATCCTGCGCCGCGCGCTGACGCTCAAGGCACCCGTACTCATATCGGCAAGTGCGCTGGCGCGTTGGCGCACAATCAACGGTTGCCGCCGGTGGGAAGGTTGGGACTACCCGCAGCTACGGAATCTGCCCGCCACAGCCGACGCCATTCTCGACTGCGGCGGCTTCACCAGCCACGTCGTCTACGGCGGCTTCCCGTGGTCGATCAATGATTACATCGAGCTCGCCCGCGCCCATCCGTTCCGTCAGTTCGCGAGCTTTGACTATCCATGCGAGGCCGAGATAGCCGCCGACGACGCGGCGGTGAAGGAGCGCCTTTCGCGCACGATCGGCGCCAACCGGGAAACTCGCCGCCGCGCTGAGGACGCTGGCATCGCTGACAGGTTCATGCCCGTGCTTCAGGGCCGGCGACCCGCCGACTATGAGCGCTGCGCGGACGCACTTGCGTGGTCCATGGTCCCTGGTCGCACGATCGGGGTCGGCTCAATGTGCCGGCGCGAGGTGCGAGGTCCCGAAGGCCTGATTGCCGTTGTCGAACACCTCGATCGGATTCTTCCCGTCGGCGTCAAACTGCATTGCTTCGGCGTGAAGGGCTCGGCCCTGCCGTTCCTGCGGCCGTTCGAGCAGCGGGTCGCCAGCATCGATTCACAAGCCTACGGGGTGGCTGCGAGGCGAGACGCCTTGCGCCTCGGCGTCTCGAAGACGGACGCGATCGTGGCCGAGCACATGACGCGGTGGTTTTTGCGCCAGCGGCGCGCCGCCTCTGGCCCGCCGCGCCGGCTTCCGCCCGTACCTCGGCCAAGGCCGAAATTGCCGCCATGCGACCCCTGGGAAGCCGCGATCGCCAAGGCCCGCGAGGAAATAGGCGCGCTGATCGAAACCTCAGACCTGGATCACGACGAACTCACCGAGTGCTGGGTCGAGCAATGGGCCGCCGACATCTACGCCGATCGACGCCAGGCAGCGTGAGAAAGACGAGGGGGAGGGAGGATCCGAGCACGTCCAACATGCGACGTGGAGCATCTGGAGCCTCCTTATGGACCAGCACACCCTCGATGTCACAGACCCCGCGACCTGGCTAACCCGAGGCCGCAATCCGGCCGAGGCGGCCGCCCTTGCGAAGGCGTGGCGCGACTATCCCGACCTGCATGCTGACGCGCCTGCGGACCGCCGCATGGCCCGCACGCGAGAGCGCACGATCGCTATGCGGCCGATCTTCGAGGCCATGCAGCAACGCACCGAGGCCGAACGCCAGGCCAACAACTTCGCCTTCATGCAGCGCAAGATCGAACAGGGCGAGGCGAACGCCCAGGACCGAGCCATCGTGCGTGGCCGGGATGAACATGGCTACGATTGGGATTGCGCGGTGCAGTATGCGCAAGGGTGGTATGCCGCCGTTGCGGGGTGGGAACATCGCGGGGTTATCTCGCTGCGCGGTGCATCATCAGCCCGGCTGCTGGCTGCCTACGATCATGGCTTTGCCCGAGGCGGCGGCGATACCGACGACCTCTTCGACGCGGCACGCCGCGCGAACATCGCGGCCGTCGACACGACCTGTAGCTCCAGCGAACGTGCGCCCGCCAGCGGCAAGCTGAAGCCGAGCGCGTGGCCGATGCCGCAGGACGGGAACCGCCCGGTCTCCTGGAAACGACGCGCGGTCATTCTGACGGACAGCGACCTGCAGCCGCCGCCCGGCCGCAACGGCAGACCATGCCGCCGTCCACCGGCGATCGAGTTGGTACGGGAGCGTTCGTCGGGGCAGGCGACGATGATTGTCCTCAGCGCCGCACGCGGCTTCGTCGCGAGCGATGCTTGCCAGATCGCCACGGCCCCGATGACGAGCGCCCAGGCCGACAATCTGATCGCCGATGCCACGCAGGGCGAGACCTTGCGTGGCCTGCTCGCCGGTCGCGATATCGACGACCTCCTGGTGACCGCTCAAGGCGAGTACCTGCGTGTCCTCGATGCCGTCGGCGAGGCGCTCCCGGTGCTGCGCACCATGGAGCGCACGCGCAATACGCCGCTGCAGCAGCGCGCGCACCTCGACATCTGGCTAAGCCGCGGCCGCCTGCCCGGCCAGAACATGGGTGCCGGCCACATCCGCTGGAGCAAGGCCGCGAAGGGGCTGACCGCCAAGCTCGGTGAGTTCACGGCACGGTACGCCGGTCCCGCTCCCGATCGAGGCCACCTCATCGAGGTGAACCTCGATAATGGCGCCCCGGCCGAAGGTTTCGTCACGGCCGACAACACGCCGCTCGCGGCCGAGATCCGCATCTCCAGCAAGGCGAAGCTGCGCCAGGAGATGGCCCGCGCCTTACGCAGCTTTGGCGGTGCAACCCGTCTCGGCACCCGCCTTCCACTCTGAACCGGGCCGGCTTCGCCGAGCCCGGCGGCGCCGCGCGCCACTCCATCACCGAAGGAAACACTGATGAAAATCCAGCTGCACAAACTGAAGCTCTCGCCGGCGCTCTCGCAGGAGACCACGGCCTACACGGCGGTGATCCTTGTCGATGGACGTGCCGCGTTTCACGCCAGCAACCATGGGCACGGCGCTGCCGATCATTTTCATTCCGTGCAAGACTATGACGGCCCTGACCTCGCAACTGTCAATCAGTGGCTCGCTGCCAACGAACCGCCCAGCGAGCCGCTCGAGGCCGACCCTGCGAAGCGCAGCCCCTTCGATTGCGGGCACGCCTGCGACCTGGAGTTACTCGTCGCCCGGTTGATCGACCGGCACCAGGCCGAGAAGCAGCTCAGCCGTCTCCTGAAGGCCAGCATTCTGCGGATCGGCGAGGACGAACAGATCTACAAGCTGAAGATGAAGCCGTCCGAGGCCGGCATTGCCGCTGTGCGGGAAACCCATCCAGTCTGGGTAATCGTCAACGGCGGATCGCCTGAGATCATCCGCCGTGCGTTGAGGATCCTGAGCGGCGCTCACGAGGTCGAGGAAGGGGTCTACACTCGCCAGCGCGAGAACCGTCTCACTCTTGAAGACGCCCGCTGGCTGCGCGCGCGCAATGAAGCCTCGGGGCAACCCTGTCCTGATCTTCACAGGCACCTGACGGAGGTCATCGAACGGCAAGAAGCAGCACTCGCGCGCTATCGCGCCCAGCGCGAAGCCGAGCGCAGGATCCGCGCCGCCGGCCCGCTGACAGCGCCGGGACGCTCGAAATGAGCCGCGCCGCGCCAACCCTTCCGAGACCAGGCCAACAGGCGCCGCATATGGAACGGGTCCGGATGCTGGTGCTGAGCACCGCTCACCTTAGCGAACCCACGGCCTTGGACTGGATCCCGGTCTGCCCTTGGTCCTGCTTCGAGAAGGGCGAGTATGGGTGGTTCATGTACGTCTGCGACGACGTCGGGATCACGGAGGAGGCCGGCGTGCCGCTCGAAGTGCGCTCTGCAATCCATGTCGCCAAGCGTGAAGGCTGCGAATGGATCATGTGGGACCGCGATGCGCCGTGCATCGAGGAGCTCCCCCAGTACGAGTGGGGCGTCTCACTGTCGGGTTCGCCGGCGTGACCCCGCCCCCGTCGGAAACGCGGCGCGGACCATCCCGACCACGTCGATCGCCCGAATATCTCCATCTCCCGCGCCCGCCGAGCGTCCTCTCCTACGGCGTCGGTGTCGATTCCACTGCAATGCTGATCGAACTCGTGAGCCAGGGCCGCAAACCCGATCTCGTGCTGACAGCCGACCCCGGCGCCGAGAAGCCCGAAACTTATGCGTACCTGGATATGATGCGTGGATGGATGGCGAACCACGATATCGAGTTCCACGTTGTTCGCTACGTCACCAAGCGCTTCAAGAACTATCCGCCTTACAATGACCTGGCCGGTTCACTCCTGACGAACGGCTGCCTGCCGAGCATAGCTTTTGGTCGGAGCAGCTGCAGCCTGAAGTACAAGGCCGCCCCGCAGGAGGCCTTCATAAAGACCTGGCAGCCGGCGATTGACGCCTGGGCACGAGGCGAGAAGGTCATTCGCTACATTGGCTACGATGCCTCAAAGCGCGATGGCCAGCGCTACGCCCACGCGGCGACGATCGAGGATCCCCTCTTCGATAACAGCTACCCTTTAAGAGAATGGCTCTGGGACCGCGACGCATGCGAGAATCGCATCCGCGCCGAAGGCCTGCCCGTACCGCCAAAGTCCAGCTGCGTGTTCTGCACCGCGATGAAGCCCGACGAGGTGCGCGCTCTGCCTGAATACTGGTTGCGCATGATCGTACTAATCGAGGCCCGCGCCGCTCCGCGTCTCAGGACCGTCGAGGGCCTGTGGCGCCGATCGACTAAGTCGAAACCAGGGCGAATGACCAACTTCATCCGTGCAGAGCGGCTGCTCCCCGAGGCCGAAATAGACCGGATCATCGCATCGGCGCCAACGTCGTTGGTGCGCTTCCAGGAAGCGGCCGCTCAAGAGCCGCTGGACACCAGACCCACCCTCGAGACCTGGCTCGAGCGCTTCCACGCCATCTCACCTGAAGGAGGCACCAATGCCAAAGCAAGCCTTGAACCGCTGGATGCCCAGCAATGTCGCCGAGCTGCGTGACGCGCTGGCCGAGATCCTGACGGACATCGCCTGTGAGGGTGCCGATCCCGACACCGTCTACGTCGACGTGCGCGATATCGCGCTGGTCCGCGAAACTCTTACGGACGGCTCCGCCGTCTTCAACATCGTGATGCGTGAGAGCCTGCCCGTTCGGGACGCCCATGTTTCCACCAGCAAGGCCGCCGCCTTCGTAAGCCAGGTCGCTGCCCACCGCCCCGGATACGACACCTATGTAGATGATTTCGACTACATCACGGAGCTTCGCACCATCATAGAACAGGCGCGGCGGCTGATTTCATCGCCTCTCTCGCCAGCATCAGCGTTCCTACCGGAACGCGAAAATGCGCTGGCCGAACACCCTGCGGATTTCAGGGATCGAAGAGGAGCGGGGGAGGGGGCGAGCGAAATTGCTGAAAGGAACGGCCATGCTCGCAACCCAACACAATCCGACCGAGACAATCGCCCGCCTGAATGATCGTGTCCGCCAAGGCCTGGACCGAACCGCCAAGGTGGTAATGACCTCGAACCTTCTGGCGCACTTGTCCGATGGCACCGGGCCGAGCAGGATCCTGGCTCAAGCCAAGGTGCTGAAGGCCTTGCGCAACTGCACCTTCAGCCCGGACTCTCCGGAACGCGACTTCGCCCGCTTCGAAGTGGACGGGCTCAACGTCCTGATGAAGATCGACTACTTCGATCTTGAGCTCGAGTACGGATCGGAAAATCCCGCTGACGCTTCGGTGACCTGCCGCGTGCTAACCATCATGGCCCCGGAGGACTACTGATGCGCCGGCTCAAACCTGCCAAGCCGCATGCAAAGCGCCAGATAGACGAGGCGTTGCAACTCATGCGGCTAGCCCGCAAACTGCTACGAGAAGCCGGAGCCCCCAGAGCCACGCAAAAGATCGGCGTCGCGATCAACAGCGCGGAGGGCGCCCTCCGGCATTGCGAACGTAGACCGATGATCTCGGAGCCATAAGCCATGAACCAGACCGCCGCCCTCGCTCTGCCGACCGCCAACCTCACTCAAACCTTAGCGATCGAGGCCGGTATACCTCGCCGGTGATCGCCGACTGCGGCATGCACACGCTCGAACTCCTGATCGAACCGAATGTGGACCTGGATTCCACCTTCGTTGCCTATGACCGGGACGAGAACGCCTGGTTGAAAGTCAATGGCTGGCTCTTCGACTTCAGCCCTGACTTGCCCGGCGCCGCGGCTCCGTAACAGCTGCGGCCGCTTCTTCCTGGTCGGCGCGAACGATCCGTTGCTTCAGCTTCGCGCTGGCGCGGAACGTCATGACGCGGCGCGGCTCGATCGCATGCTCATCGCCCGTCTTGGGGTTGCGCCCGATGCGCTCCGACTTGTCGCGCAGGAGAAACGACCCAAAGCCGCTGATCTTCATGTTCTCCCCGCGCGCCATGGCCGAGCACATATGCTCCAGGATCGAACAGACCATCTCGAGCGCCTCACGATTGTTTAGCCCAACCTCGCGCTGAATCGCTTCCGCGATCGCCGCCCGAGTAAGAGTTTGGTCTCGCCGCATCGCCGTAACTGCCCCCTTTTGACCTAACTTATGATAATACGTAGCTTCCCGTGACGATAGTGCAGCCGACCATTATCCCCGCTGCAGCGCCCATCGCAATTACTTCGCACCGTCACCCAAGCCGTGACGCCTCGCCTGATCGGCGTGGCGGCTACGCGCGTTCGCGCGGGCCGGGCCGGAAGGGCCCGGGGGAGGAGGGGGA
>NZ_CACSJO010000045.1 GCF_902706195.1 Novosphingobium sp. 18050
CGGCAGAGTAGAACCGTCCATGGCGGGTGTGGCTTTCCTGAAATGACGTCGATCGGCTTAAGCAACCAAATCATACGTTAAATCAGTGCTTTACGCCACATCCGCCAACCCGCGTGAATTTTCCGGGCTAGCTGTTTGGTTGCGGAACGTCATTGGGATCAGGTTGGCTGGGCTATCGCGGATATCGCGTGACGCTTTACCCCTGTCAGCAATGAGGTGCTGTGATGATGCAGATACACCCCCAGGCGCGAACAACGCCTGCAGTGCGCGCGGAGATCGCCCGGTCCTTGTTCATTTTCTTGCTGGGCATATTCGCTCCTTCTCACAAATAGGAGCCTCCGGAAAACCCGGGACGCTTCAAACTGGTTGGACTGCCGTGGGATGGGTCGCGTTGACAAGTGCGGCAATCAATAGCGATCGCGCACCACAAGTAACCCTCGGCGAATACTGCCGTTACAAACCATATAGATAAAGATGACGTAGACCGTATTCACCGCGACACTCCCAGCCCGCACAAGGGTGGAGCGGGGCGCAAACCTTTATATCTTGGCGCGAGTCTGCTTGTGCTCTTCCTGTTCGCTATCGGCGTCACGTGGACCGGCGGTGAAAACCTTGCGCGACCCGGGGTGGACCCCGGTGCCTCCGACAAAACCAAGCGCCTGCAGATTGAATTGAACGCGGCCGGCCCACAACGCCATTGGACTTCGAAATCCAGTCGCCCCCCGCTGTTCCCCCGAGCCCGAAGATCTTGGGCCAAACTTCGATCCCTCCGCCGGCTTTATGAAGGCCTTTAGCCAATGAAAGATTTTTCCTCAAATACGCCGGCAACGCCTGAGGAGGCGCGTCCTCTTCCCTCGCCTGACGAGTTCAGGAACTGCTATTCGACGCCGCAAGGCTTTGCCGCGATGACATGGTTCCTATTTTGCTTGGGGCCGGCGCGGATATCGAGGCAACCGATAAAAAGGGTCATACGGCCTTCGTCCTTGCTTCCTATTATGGCTGGGAGACGACATCATCGCCAATCAGCCATTTTCAGCATGGTCAGACGTTTTCCCGATCCCGTGATGATGGTCGCGGCCATTGACCGCCTCGTGCATCACTCCACCATCATCGAGATGGACGGCGAGCGCTACCGCAAACGCTCCGCGCTCGCCCGCACCTCGCCCACGCAGAACCCCGCTGACAATTGCCCGGCCCAGGTCGCTGAGGAGCATTTTACATGAGACAATCAACCGGCATCCGGGAAAACGCTCGATTAGGTAACTCATCGGCCATCCTAATTGTCGCTGACTGCGCCTGCGGCCAAAAGGCCGACCAAAACCATGCAAACATAAGCCTAATTGTCGCTGGCGTTAATTACCGCATCGCCATCCAGAGCAAGGAAACGTCGCCGGAAATGGGGCCAGCGACAATTACAACTCCGGCCAATTGCCGCTCGCCCGTCGTCCCATCCAAAACCTCATGATAGCCAAAATCCACCACTTGGCGCGCGCCCTACCGGCCTTCGTAGTTGACGCCGACCGGCCAGCGTAATTGCCGCGCTACAATCCCGGTTTTCTAATGGGATCGACCCAATGCCTATGCCCCTTCCGCACCGGGATGGGCTACCTCTATGGCATAAAGGTCTTACCAAATCATGGTTTGACCTGCAACGTCGGCCCAACGCCACCCCGCCGTACCGCAGAGCCGCGCCTGGCGAGTGAAGGCCTGGGACGACATGAACGGGAGTAGCCTTTTTGCCTCGTCTGATTGCTTATGCCGTAAGTTCACTTGCCATCGCCACGCCGGGAATTGTTCTGGGGCAGAACGCCCAGGATGTCCCTCCCCCCAGCGCTTCGGTCCAAACGGATCGGGACGCCGCCCCGGACCGGCAGCCACCCACTGCGCCCGCTGCCGCCGAGGTTCCAGACGCATCCGGCGATACCGATTGGGATTACATCAACACGCTGGGCCACAAAGGCTGGGCGACCCCCTTCCCCAAGATGTCGGATACCGCACTGCGCGATGTCGGCGGCGTCCGTTCGGCGCTGGCCGACGTCGGGATCGGTTTCCTGGGCCTGAGCAAGAACACCGTCCAGTACAACGTGCGGGACTATAACGGTCCCGCCAAATACAACGGCAAGAACCCGACCTACAGCACCGGCATCCAGAGCCTGTTCCTGACGTTCGACACCGGCAAACTGGGCGTGAAGGATGGTCAGATATTCCTCACCCTGGCCGCGATCACCAATGGCCTGAGTGTCGTCAATGGCCCCCGCTATGCCCGTATCGGCGGGCTCGGCTACTACCAGAAGCTGGCCAACGGCGCGGTAGAGATCAAGGCCGGCTATTTCGACAATGCGCAGGAATACGTAGGCACCGCGATCGCCGGCAGCCTGGCCTCGGGAACGCTGGGACCGCAGGCGCGCATCCCGGTGCAGCTGGGCTTCGGCTACAACGGGGTCGGGACGCCGGCGATCAACATCCGGCTGAACGGCAAGAACGGCCTTTACACTAAGTTCGGCGTTCAGCGCGCTGTTCCGCCTGGTGGCGCCACTTCGGAAATCGCGTTCAACGACACCGGCCTGCGCTTCTCGGTGCGCGACGCCAAGGCGCTGTTCGTCGACGAAATCGGCATTAACCAGCCCGCCACCGCGACCAGCAAGTCGAGCTGGTTCCGCGCCGGCGGCATCTACAACACCACCCGCTACCGCAACTACCGCAAGGGCGGAACATCGGAAAACTGGGGCGTCTACGCCGCCTTCGACCAGCAGCTCACCCAGCCGGACGGCGACGCGCCCGCCAAGGGCATCTACGTCGGCGGCTCGGCCAACTATGCCCCGCCGCAACAGAACCTGTTCAGTCAGTACTACGAAGGGCGCGTTTACGGCATCGGCCTGATCCCCGGCCGCCCCAGCGACCTCGCTTCGTTCGTGGCAACGTACAACAGCATCAGCCGCAGCGCACGCGAAGTGCTGCAGCCTGGCCGCGCAACCGAGCCTTACACCATCACCGGCACCGCGAGCTATTCCTACCACTTCGCGCCGGGCTTCTACGTCCAGCCCGGTTTAGGGTTCGCGATCAAGCCGGCCTATTATCCCAAGGCGCCGGTGGCGCTCAATGCCTACCTGAGTATTGCCCTCCTGCTATGACGGGCTATCGAGACGATCGCGCGCATCGGCGGCAGGAAGGGCGTCTGGCCTGCCTCCCGCCGATACCGGGCGCGTCCACCCGCGCCGACCGAATCACAAGCCGGGCAACCGCGAGAGATGCCCGACGATGACCGTAACGAGATCGCTGCCGGCCCCGACGCCACAAGTGCCCCTCTGGCTGCTCGGTCTGATCGCGCTGGGCGCCATTGTGACGGCCCATATCTTCATCCCCGCCCTGCCCCTTGCCGCCATAGACCTGGCCAGCAGCCCGCGCGCGATGCAGCTTACCGTCAGCGTCTACATCGCTGGGCTGGCGGTCGGCCAGCTCGTCTACGGGCCGCTGGCCGACTGGCTCGGCGAACGGCGTATGCTGGTGGCGGGGCTGGCCGTCTACACATTGGCAAGCCTCGCTGCCGGGCTCGCGCCTTCGGCCGAGGCGCTGATCGGGCTGAGGCTGGTGCAGTCGCTCGGCGGCGGCGTCGGGCTGGTGCTCGCCCGAACCATGGCCCGGCGCGGGGTGGAAGATCACGAGGCGACGCGGCGGCTGGCCATGATGAACCTCGTTATCACCCTGGGCCCGGCGCTGTCGCCACTGGTGGGCGGTACGATCAACAACCTCTTCGGCTGGCGCTACATCTTCATGCTGCTAGCGCTGATCGGCGTCGGCAACCTGATCGGCACGTGGCGTCTGGTCCCGACGAGGCACCACGCCCGTCCCGATGGGCAGACGGTGGTCCGCAGTTACCTGCGCCTGATGGTGACGCCCGCCTTCATCGCCTATGCCGTGGCGGGGAGCTGCCTGACCACGCCGATGTACGCGATCATCGGCGCGGCCCCGTTTATCCTCGTGCACCGCTTCGGCTATGCCGTCGAACAGATCGGCCCGATCCTGGCCTGCGCCACGCTGGGAATCTGGATCGGCAGCATCGCGGCAAGCAGGCTTGTCGGCCGGGTGCTGGTGGGCCGCCTGCTGGCGGTTGGGGCCTTTTGCGTGAGCGTCAGTTCCTTCGCTCTCCTCCTGTTCGTCGTGTACGACATGTTAACGATGCCGGCGCTGGTCGCCATCATGGCGCTGTTCCTGTTCGGTGCCGGGCTTTCCGGCCCGCCCGCCTTGGCTCTCGCGATGGGCGTGAACCCGCTGGTGATGGGGTCGGGTTCGGGGCTTTACGGAGCGATGCAGATGGCGGTCGGGGCGCTGAGTTCCTTCGCCGCCGCGCTTGCCGAAGACCCCGGCCACGGCGCCGCCTATACGGTCAGCACGGCAGCCTCGATTGGGCTTTGCGCTTTGCTGGTGGCATGGCGGACCCGACCCCGGTCGCCGCTCCCCGTTCAGCCCCACTGAATGCTCGAACAAAAAATCCCCGTCGACCGGAATGGCCGACGGGGACAAGGGTGGGAGCTTTTCAAAAAGAGCGAGGCGAACAGTCAGGCCGCGACTTTGGCGCCTTGTTCCGATTCTTGCATGGCGCTCAGCAAGCGGCGGGCCTGGTTTACGGCGCCGTCGCTGGCGATGCCGAGGAACGGGCGTTCGGGCTCGTCGTCGATCCGGGCCTGCTGGGCCTGGAGCGTTTCCTCGTCTTCGGTGATCGTGTCGAAGAACTGGTCGAACAGCACTTCGGGCACGCCGCTTTCCTTGGCTGCGGTGGTGCAGATCGTCCAGAGGTAGTGGCTGGTCGTCTCCGTTTCCGGGGTGATAAAGTGGTTGTTGGCGAGCATGAAACCGTTGTCCCGCTTGCCTTCGTAGGCCCCGGTGCCGACTTCGCAGCCGCCCGCATTCACGCGGCAGGTCATACCGATGGTCGGCTCGAAGCGCACTTCCTGCCAGCGATCGACACGGCCCTTGAAACCACCTGCATCGACATAGGACTTTGGTGGGACCGAGTTGGGCATCTTACGCAACAGCGTCACCCGGCGGCCGTCGAACTCCACCTTGGTGTCGGCGGCATAATGCTGTTCGGGATTGCCGCCGATCGTGCGCGCGTGGATGTACGGGACGTGCGTCAGGTCCATGATGTTGTCGATGATGAGCTGCCAGTTGGACTTCACGGGGAAGTTATAGGGGCGCCAGCTCCACCTGGGATCGTCGTGCTCGGGATTGTCGACGATGATCGACGGATCGGCCAGAGCCGGTTCGCCCATCCAGATCCAGATCAGGTGATCCTTCTCGACCACGGGATAGTGCCGCACGTTGGCGGCGGAGGGGATGCGCGTCTGATTGGGTATCCGGGTGCAGGTTCCGCGCCCGTCGAACTCGACGCCGTGATAGCAGCAGCGAATGACGTCGCCATCGACGTGCCCGGCACTGAGCGGCATCGCGCGATGGCTGCACCGATCTTCCAGAGCCGCGATGTCACCCGATTCCGTGCGGAAAAGCACGACCGCCTTGTTCAGATACTTGCGCCCCATGGCTTTCCCGGGCGCGATGTCCGCAGCGAAAGCAGCGACGTACCAAGCGTTGTAAATGAACATATAACTCTCCGTTTATCCGGCTATGGCCCCCGGTCCTGCCGGTCCTGTTTTCTTGATATGAAGATTAGGGAATGGGCCCGCCCCGGCGCCAATTGCATTCCGGCAGAGGCATAAGCAAACCAGAATACCCCGCCCTCCTCCGGCTCGATCAGCGCAAGTACAGCCCGCCGTTCATGTCCAGCGTGGCGCCCACGAAGAAACCGCCTCGGTCCGAGGCCAGGAGCGCGGTCGCCGCTGCGATTTCGCCCACCTGCATGAACCGGCCGATCGGCACTTCGCCTTCGACACGCTCGATCTGCTCGGCCGAAAGGCGGGCCTTGGCGGTGTCGATCGGGCCCGGCGCGATGGCGTTCACGGTCACGCCGCTGCCGGCGAGATACCGCGCGAAATACTTGGTCAGCATGATCGCCCCAGCCTTTGACGCGGCATAGTGCGGTGAAGCGACGGTCCCGCCGTTCTGCCCCGCGAGCGAGGTAATGTTGACGATCCGGCCATAGCCGTTCTGGCGCATGTGCTCGGAAAATATCTGGCAGCTCAGGAAGACGCTGCGCATGTTGATCTGCACGATCGCGTCGAATTCCTCGGGGCTGATGTCCTCGGTCGGCGTGCGCTTGGCGAAGCCGGCGTTGTTCACGACGATATCGACTTTGCCCCACAGCCCGGCGACGTGGTCGCGCGCGGCGAGGAAATGGTCCTTCGCCAGCACGTCCAGCCGCAGCGCGATTGCCGTCTCGCCCGAGGGGTCGAGCGAGGACGCCACCGCCTGCGCCACGTCGCGGTCCACGTCGCTGACCGCGACCCGCCCGCCGCCCGCATGGATTTCGCGGGCGACCGCCTCGCCCACTCCCCGTCCCCCGCCGGTCACGAGCGCGGTGCGCCCCTCAAAAGAAAAGCTGCCGTTTGCGGGGAGCGTAAACTGTTCGGTCATGGTGCGTCCTGAATTTGAGAATCGAAAATGGGCGGGGAAGGCCGGCTTCCCCGCCCTTTGCGTCACTGCCGGATCGACAAGGTGACTCCGTAGGTCCGGGGGGTATTGGTGAAGATCTTCCAATACGTGGTGCCGTTGCCCGGCCGCGCAAGGAAGGAGGTGATGTCGTCCGCATTCACGATCTGGTAGTTGTTGGTCAGGTTCTTGCCCCAGATGCCGATCTGGAAGCGCCCGTCCGCCGTCTCGTAGTTGAGCCGCGCGTTGAGCGTGCGACCGCGCGTATCATCGTGAAGGTTGTCGTATAGCCGCAGCGTATTGGCATCGTCGGTCGAAATGCGGGTCGAGAAGTTGAAATCGGCCTGCGGGGTAAGCGTCGCGCCATTGCCCAGGCGGCCGGTATAGGCCGCACCCACGGCGAAGGAATCACGCGGCGCGAACTTCGCCGGATTGCCCGAATAGTCAAGGTTCACCAGCGGATCTCGCAAGGAACTGTAGTCGCCTACGAGGTGCGTGTAGTTCGCGGTGATGCGCAGGTCCGGCAATGGCCGGATCACGGATTCGATTTCCAGGCCCTTCATCTTGAGCGTACCGTTGTAGGTATGTGCGATGCCGCCCGCGCCCGAGAAGTTCTGCAGGTTCTTGGTCGTCTGCCTGAACAGCGCGATGTTGAAATCGAGCTTGTTGTCGAACAGACGCGACTTGGCGCCGATCTCGTAATTCTCGGCCTTTTCGGGCTGAAGCGGCAGCGTCGGATCGAGATAGGCATTGTCGACGAAGCCGCCCGACTTGAAGCCCTTGGCGAACGTGGCGTACATGTTGATGGTATCGGTCGGCTTGTACTTCACGGTGAAGCGCGGCGTGAAGGCGTTCCAGGTCTTGCCGCCCGATGCGATCACTTCGCCGGGGAAGCCGAAGCCGGGGATCGCGCCTGCGTCGGTGGTCGAGAAAGCGTGATAGTCGATCTTCTTGCGATCCGACGTGTAGCGGCCACCGGCGACGACCGCGAGCCTGTCGGTGATCTCGAAAGTCGCCTCGCCAAACACGGCCATGCTGCGCACGTTACCGTCCTGGACGCGGGTGATGTTCGTCACCTCGGGGTTGCGGCGCAGGGTCGCGTTGACGGCCGAGCCCGGCAGCGGGCTGTAGTTGAAGATGTTGGTGGTCGAAACGTCGGCGGACAGGTAATAGGCCCCGACCACGTAGGACAGCCGGCCCGGCGCCGAGGCGAAGCGGACTTCCTGTGTGAAGCTGCGGTTCTTGACCACCTGGCGGCGATCGAACACCGGAACCTGAGTGGCCACCGGTACGTCGTCGTTGATGGCGCGGCTGTCGTTCATGCGATAGCCGCTGATCGAGGTCAGCGTACCGCCCAGCACGTCGAGGTCGCCGCGCAGGTAGCCGCCGCGCAGCCGCTGCCGGTAGGGCGAGGCCACGTAGTCGTTGTTGGTCCACTTGGCATCGTCGAAATCGCCGAAGGTCGCGGGGATCACCTGGTTGCCGCCGATGCCCAGCTGGATCGCGCCGCCATTGCCCTTGGTGTGGCTGTAGTCGCCCGAAAGTACGATCTTGAGCGTGTCGGTGGGCTCGAACAGCAGCTTGCCGCGCGCGGAATAGCTGTCGGACTTGCCGTAGCGGCCCGACTGATGCGGCGTGTCGATCAACCCGTCGTTGTTCTCGGTACTGAAGGCGAAGCGACCGGCGAGCTTGTCGTCGACCAGCGTGCCGTTGACCATGCCTTCGGTGCGCACGTAGCCGCCGTTGCCGCCGCTGACCTGGGCGTAGTAGTCCGGCTTGAATTCGGGATTGTTGGTGACGACCGCGATCGCGCCGCCCACCACGTTACGCCCGAACAGCGTTCCTTGCGGCCCACGCAGCACTTCGACGCGGTTGGTGTCGTAGAAGTTGGCGTTGAGGTCGTTGTTGAAAACGTAGTAGACGTCATCCATGAAGTAGGCGACCGGCGTATCCAGCGTCGCGGTGCGGAACGTCGAGACGTTTCCGCGAATTGCGACGATCGAAAGAGACTTGTCGGATGTATTTACGGTAATGCCGGGCATCTGCTGCGTCAGCGCGGTGGGGCTGAACACTTGCGAGGCACGCAATTGTTCGCCTCCGAATGCGGCGATGGAAAAGGGCACTTCGCGAACGGTTGATTCGCGCCGTTCGGCGGTGACTACGATGTCTTCCGCGAGTACGTTCGATTGTGCCTGTTCGCCTTGCGCGGTGGCTGCCCTGTCGTCCTGTGCCATGGCCGGGAAACCGGCCATCACGGACACCAAGGCGCACATTGCGCACGACGATTGCAACTTAAGTAACATTGCCGGTCTCTCCTGTAGCAGCGGATTCACACCGCTTGAAGACCGTGAAGCAGCAAAACCGAAAGGCGTGCAATAGCATCATTCCGGTTAATGAATGGTCTGACCACATTCCGATTGGGCCCAGTCGCCGCGTGGCCCTAGCTACGAAATTCGAGAGTTCACCTGCTTCGATTCAACAATAAGGTCGGGGCCGAAGCACCATAGAAAAGCAAGGAAGAGGCTGAAACCATGCAGTCCACTGATAGCGCCGACATGACCCGGGTTGGCCCGGGAACGGTCATGGGCACCATGATGCGCCAGTACTGGCTGCCGGCGTGCATCTCGTCCGAGGTAACCGCGGATGGCGATCCCGTTCGCCTGATGATCCTGTGCGAGAAGCTGATCGCCTTCCGCGACAGTTCGGGCCGCGTGGGCATCATGGACCATCGCTGCCCGCACCGCTGCGCGTCACTGTTCATCGGCCGCAACGAGGAAAACGGCATCCGTTGCGTATATCACGGCTGGAAGTTCGACGTCGATGGCAAGTGCGTCGACATGCCGTCTGTTCCCGCGCGCATGGACTTCAAGGAAAAAGTCCACGCCAAGGCCTACAAGACGCATGAAGCCAATGGCCTGATCTGGGTCTACATGGGCGAGAACCAGGCCAGCCCGCCGCCGCTGCCCGAGATCGAGGCGACTATGCAGCCCGACGCCGAAATCTGGTGCCTGCAGCGCGACTGCAACTGGCTCCAGGCGCTCGAAGGCGACATCGACACCAGTCACGTCGGCTTCCTCCACGTCGGCTCGATCGAGGCGGACGATCTCGAAGAAGATCACCCGATGCGCCCCACAGTGCTTAACCGCGCGCCGGAATACGAAGTCCTCCAGGCCGACTGGGGCGTCATGTACGGCGGCTACCGCCCGAACGACGATGGCCAGATGTCCTGGCGCGTCGCGCACTACATGTTCCCGTTCTGGACGCAGACGCCCAACAACCGCTTCGCTACCCGCGCCATCGCTCGCGCCTGGGTGCCCATGGATGACGAGCATTCCATGCTGTTCGACATCACCTGCGGCGTCGATGCCGGCAACCCCGCCTATACCTCGACGCTGAAGGACGGCACGCCGCTGTTCACGCCTCTGGAATACGCCCCCACCACCACCGACTGGTTCGGCCGCTGGCGCGCGCCCGATAGCGAGCGCAACGACTGGGCGATCGATCGCGAATCGCAGCGCAACGGCACCCAGTTCACCGGCATCCCCAACATCACGATGCAGGACCAAGCTGTGACCGAAAGCATGGGGCCGATTACCGACCACAGCTTCGAGAACCTGGCGCCGACCGACCAGATGATCGCCCGCGTCCGTCGCCGCGTGCTGCTGGCGGCGCGGGCTCTCGCCACCAAGGGCACCCTGCCCCCTGGCATCGAGAACCCCGGCGTATTCTACCAGGCCCGTGCCGGCTCGTTCCTCCACGACCCGAGCGATACGCTGCAGAACGCTTACCAGAGCGCCCTGACGAAGGCTGTTCGCTGGCCTGATAAAGTGGAAGCCGCCGAGTAAACGGACTGAACGAACCGGCGCGATCAAGGCGCCGGCCCAGCACGGAAATAACGTGGTGACGAAACGCATTGCGGTTTGTCCCGCACGCCGATCCATGGCGTGCAGGACCAGCCAACAAACGCATCGCACCGAACGGAGAGAGCGATGCGCACAAGACTGAAGAACATTCGCTGGGAAGCGGAAGGCATCAACAGCTATATCCTGGAGCCCGTGGACGGCGGACTGATGCCGGCTTTCGAGCCCGGCGCGCACGTCGATGTCGCTCTCACCCCCGGCCTTTCGCGCAGCTATTCGCTGGTCAACGACCCGGCGATCCGCGGCTATTACGAGATCGCCGTCCACCATGCGATCGACGGTCGCGGCGGATCGCGCCACATCCACGAAAACTGGCAGGTAGGTCATATCCTCGAGATATCGGCGCCGAAGAACAACTTCCCGATGGTCGAGGATGCTAGCCACACCGTCATGATCGCCGGCGGGATCGGCGTCACGCCGATGCTGCCGATGATCGCGCGCCTCGAAAAGCTCGGCCGGACCTGGGAACTGCACTACGTCGCCGCCAGCCCCCAGCGGGCCGCCTACGTCGATCGCGTTTCCGAATACGACAACGTTGAGATCGCTTACGACGGCATTCCCGGCGGACAACGGCTGGACCTCAAGGCCATCTGCGCCGCTGCGCCGGCCGACGCGCACCTTTACTGCTGCGGCCCCGGCGGAATGCTCGACGCCTTCGTCGCGACGAATGCCGAGCGCCCCAAGGGCCACGCCCACATCGAGTATTTCTCGGCGGAAACCGAAATGGCGACCGAGGGCGGCTACACGCTCGAACTGGCGAAAAGCGGCAAGTGCATCACCGTCGAGGAAGGCGAGACGATGCTCGATGCGCTCCTTTCGGCAGGGGTCAACATCGGCTTCGCCTGCTCGGAAGGCATCTGCGGCACCTGCGAGGTCAAGGTCCTCGACGGTGTTCCCGACCACCGCGACCATTTCCTGACGGACGAAGACAAGGCGGCGAATACCTCCATCATGGTATGCTGCTCCGGGTCGAAGACCGCCAACCTGGTGCTGGACCTCTGATGCCAATCCGCAATTCTTCCGGTTTTCCAATGGAGTGCCTTCTTTATTATGCCGCCGGCCCGGCTAAATCATGCAATGGTCTGACCAGAAAATAAGTAAACGCGGCCTGGAACGGTCGAGAATTGAGGAGAGGGTCTTGGCGGTCGTAACGTTGGAAAATACCGAATCTAAGGGGATGCTGGACGACTTGCCCATGTCGTCGTTCCAGGTCTGGTCGATCCTCATGATCGCGGCCACCGTCATCCTCGACGGGCTCGACAACCAGATGCTCGGGCTGGCCGCCCCCTCGCTGCTCAAGGAATGGGGCATCGGCCGAGAAACGCTGGGCACCGTGTTCGCGCTGGGCTTCGTCGGCATGGGCATCGGCACCCTCACCTCAGGCTATGTCGGCGACCGCTTCGGCCGGCGCGGGGCGCTGATCATCGGCGTCGCCATTTTCGGCATCGCCACCCTGCTGACCGGATTTTCCAATGCGCTGTGGCAGGTCGCCCTGCTCAAGACGGTGGCCGGCGTCGGACTGGGCGGTGTCCCCGGCACCGCCAGCGCCATGATCGCGGAGTTCACGCCGGTCCGCTGGCGCAGCGTCGCCGTCACTTTCGGTGTTGTGTGCGTGTCGATCGGTGGCATCCTGGGCGGGGTTGCCGCCGCGTTAATCCTGCCGGGACTGGGCTGGCGCTGGCTGTTCTACATCGGCGGCGTGGTGACGATGCTGTTCGTCGCCCTGCTTCATTTCATCCTGCCTGAATCCCCGCGTTATCTGGCCGAGCGCCCCGAACGCGCTGACGAACTCGACCGCATCCTGCGCCGCATCGGCCATCCCGATCCCGCCTCCGCCGCGCATGTGCCGCTGGTCAAGGGCGAGGCGCCGCGCTACGAACCCATGAGCAACCTGTTCGGCCCCGCTCTCCTGCGCGATACGCTGGCGCTGGCGCTGGCGATGTTCTCCGGCATGTTCATGATCTATCTCATGTTCAACTGGGCCCCCACCATGCTGACGAGCGCGGGCTTCGGCCTGCAGACCGCAAGTCTGGGCCTCACAAGTTTCAACATCGGCGGGACGATCGGCGCGCTGGTGGCCTCTTTCGCAATCATCCGCTTCGGCTCGCGCCCGGTGCTGATCACGATGGCGATCGTGGGCGCACTGGTCTGCGCGACGCTGGCGGTGCTTCCCATCAGCGGCGGACGCAACGAACCCACGATCCTGGCCTGCCTCGGCGCCCTCGGACTGTTCGCAAGCGCTGCCCAGTCCGCCATGTTCGCGGTCGGCGCGCACGCCTTCCCCACTGGCCTTCGAGCACGCGGCCTTGGGCTGATGGGCGCTTCGGGCCGTGTCGGCGCTATCGTCAGCGCAGTGGCAGGCGCGGTCCTGATCGACTGGGGCAACTTTGGTTTCTTCGGCGCGCTTGGCGTGCTGATGCTGGTCAATGCACTCGGCTTCGTGGCAGTGCGCGGGCATGTCCCGCGCCTCGCCAACAGCCGGTAAGGAGCGACAGAGTGAGCGACGCTTTCGACTATATCGTGGTCGGCTCGGGATCGGCCGGCAGCCTGATGGCCAACCGCCTTTCGGCCGATCCGGCCAACCGGGTGCTGCTGATCGAGGCCGGCCCTTCGGACAGGAAATGGCCGGTCAACGTCAAGACCGCGATGCCGGTCGGCAACATCTTCCTGCTGCCTCACGAAAAGTACAACTGGAAACAACAGCTCACCGGCAATGCTGCGGTCGGCAACCGCACGATCAACTTCCCGCGCGGCAAGCTGTTCGGCGGCAGCAGTGCGATAAACGGCGGCGTCTATATCCGGGGCCAGAAGGCCGACTACGAAGACTGGGAAGCCGTCGGTAACACCGGCTGGTCCTACGAAGACGTCTTGCCCGCCTTCAAGGCCGTCGAGAACTACGCCGGACCGGAAAAGCCATGGCACGGCAAGGGCGGCGAACTCGATGTCCAGAAGCCGCGCTCGTTCAACCCCATCGCCGGCGCCATCATCGACGCCGCCGCACAGGCCGGCCACTACCGCAACGACGACTTTGCCGGCGAGCGGCAGGACGGTTTCGGCCGCTACGACCTCAACCAGCGAACCGGCACCCGCTTGTCGAGCGCGCGCGCCTTCCTCCATCCCGCGCTCGGCCGGGACAACCTGACCGTCATGGACGAGACGATGGTGCGCCGGATCGTCTTCGATCGCGGCCGCGCCGTGAGCCTCGAAATCGACAGAAACGGCGTGCGCGACACTGTTGAGGCGCGCCGCGAAATCATCCTGTGCGCCGGCGCGACCAACTCGCCGCACCTGCTGATGCTGTCGGGCATCGGACCCGAGGAGCACTTGCGCGAAGTGGGCGTCACCCCCGTGCACAACCTGCCCGGCGTCGGTGCCCACCTGCAGGACCATCCCACCGTCCACGTCGCGATGGAGAACCCTTCGGCGGAATCCTATGCGATCTCGCCAAAGGCCCTGCCGCGAATCCTCGCCAGCCCATTCCGGTATCTGGCGAAGCGCGAAGGCATGTTGGCCTCCAACGTGGCGGAGTGCGGCGGCTTCCTATGCACCGACGGCACCGGCAGGCCAGACATCCAGATCACTTTCCTGGTCGGGCTCAAGCTCGACGCACGCTCGATCCCGCGCCGCCATGGGTACATGGCGCTGATCCAGCTCCTGCGGCCCAAGAGCGCGGGATCCGTCCGCCTCGCCAGCAACCGCCCGGAGGACAAGCCGGTCATCGACCCCAACTTCTTCGCCGATCCCTACGACATGAAGACGCTGATCGCCGGTTTCCGCGAAGCGCGCCATATCCTCTCACAGCCTGCTCTCGCTGGTATGACCGGGGCGGAGATTGAGCCGGGGCTGCAATACCAGAGCGACGCCGAAATCGACAGCGCTCTGCGCAAGATCGTCAACACCGCCTACCATCCCACCGGCACTTGCAAGATGGGCCCGGACAGTGATCCGATGGCGGTCGTAGACGGACGCCTGCGCGTGCGCGGCGTATCGGGCCTGCGCGTGGTCGATGCCTCGGTCATGCCCGCTATCGTCAGCGGCAACACCAGCGCGCCGACGATGATGATCGCCGAGCGCGCCGCCCGTTTCATCCTGGAAGACGCCCTCACGTCGAACATCGCCGCCTGATCGCGGCCCGGAGACTTTCATGAACATGATCACCGTCCCTCCCCGCCCCGCGCTTCTCGCCACGTCCGAGCAGGACATGCTGATCGACGGCAAGCGCGTACCCGCCCTGTCCGGCAAGCGCTTCGAAACCCGCAACCCCGCTACCGGCGACCTGCTCGCCACCGTGGCGCAAGGCGCTGCCGAGGACGTGGACCGCGCGGTCAGATCCGCCCGCGCCGCCTTCGAAGGGCCGTGGCGCCGGATGAAGCCGGTCGAGCGTCAGCGCATCATGCTGCGCCTTGCCGATCTGGTGGAAGAAAACTACGAAGAACTTGCGATGCTGGACACGCTCGATCTGGGCGCACCTTATGCTCGCACGATCATGGGCAAGGCCCGCGCCGGCGCGCTGCTGCGCTATTACGCGGGCCAGGCAACGCTGATCACCGGCGACACCATCGACAATTCCGCGCCGGGCGACGTGCTGTCGCACTCTCTCAAGGAGCCGATCGGCGTCGTGGCTGCGATCAACCCGTGGAACGGCCCGATCGGCATGTCGGTGTGGAAGGCCGGCCCGGTTCTCGCCGCCGGTTGCACCCTGGTGATGAAGCCGGCCGAACAGACCCCGCTTTCCGCGCTGCGCTTTGGCGAACTGTGCCTTGAGGCCGGCGTGCCTCCCGGTGTCGTCAACATCCTGACCGGCATGGGCGACGCGGGCGCGGCCCTTTCCGCCCATCCCGATGTCGACAAGGTTGCTTTCACCGGCTCGACCGGCGTGGGCGAGAAGATCCTGCGCGCCGCCGCCAGCACGATGAAGCGCGTCACTGTTGAACTGGGTGGCAAGTCCCCGAACATCGTCTTCGCCGACGCCGATCTCGACAAGGCGGTGCCCGCCGCCGCAATGGCGGTGTTTGCCAATTCCGGGCAGATCTGCTCGGCAGGCACGCGCCTGTTCGTCCAGTCGACGATCCACGACGAGTTCATGGAAAGGCTCGCCGCCTTCACCAGAACGATCAGGGTCGGTGATCCGCTCCACCCCGATACGCAGATCGGCCCGGTCGTCTCGGCCCCGCAGATGGAGAAGATCCTCGGCTTCATCGATAGCGCAAACGCCGAAGGCGCCACCCCGCTGGCCGGCGGCAACCGCCTAACCGGCGTGGGATACGACGGCGGGTACTTCATCGAGCCGACGATCTTCAGCCACGTCACCGACGACATGACCATCGCGCGCGAGGAAATCTTCGGGCCGGTGCTCGCCGCCTTCACCTTCGACACGGTCGAGGAGATGCTTTTGCGTGCCAACGCAACCGAATTCGGCTTGGCCAGCGGCGTGTGGACCCGTGATCTCGCCACCGCCCACCGGATGAGCAGGGGCCTTCGCGCCGGTTCGGTTTGGGTCAACTGCTACCAGATGCTCGATCCGGGCGTACCGTTCGGCGGCTACAAGATGAGCGGCTTCGGCCGCGAATCCGGCCCGCATCACATCGAGGATTACCTCGAAACCAAGTCGGTCTGGATCAAGCTGGACTGAGTCAGCGGCCCGTCATTGCGGAACGGGGGGAATTCGTCGCCTCGTTCATTCGGCGTCATCTCCGCGCAGGCGGGGATGACCGCGATACGATCGGGCGGGGCCAAGCCCTAGACCCAGCCCGAAGCCCTGAGATCGCGCTCTCCCGCTTCCGGCCGCTCCTCCTTGGCCGCCGCGCTCACCAGGCCGAGAAACCGTCGCTGCGTGGCGGTAGGCCGCCAGCTACGCCGGGTGGTGATCCCGACGGTGCGCCTCGATCCCTCCAGCGGCGGCCCGATCTGGGTGAGCAGGCCGCTGCGGATCTGCAGCGCCACCTGGTCCGGGGACAGCAGGGTGAGGAAATCACCCTCGGTCAGCAGGCGGCCGATAATCATCACCGAACCGCATTCGATAGGCGTCACCGGCGACAGCCTACCTCCGAACAACTTCTCCCACTGCTCGCGCAGCGGCGAATTGGCGGGGCCGACGATCCATGGATGCGACGCCAGTTCCTCGATCGTCGGCGATTCGACGGCGGCCAGAGGATGCTGGCTTCCCGCGGCGACGACCAGGCGGTCCTCCGACAGCGGAAGCTGGTAGAGGTCGGCGATTTCATGCGGGCGCAGCGCCCCGATGATCATGTCGATCACCCCGTCGCGCAGCGGCTCAACGAGTTCGCGCCAGCTTCCCTCCAGCACCTTGAACGCCGCGCGTGGATCGCTTCGAGCCATCCGCGCCATCGCCGTCGGCACCAAGTAAGGGCGAGCCAGCGGCAGGGCCCCAAACGAAATCAGCTCGCTGCCGCTGTCCATACCGATGTCGGCGATCGCCGCGACGATTTCGGCCACAGCCAGCCTTGTACCGCGCGCCAGCCGTTTCCCGGCGGCATTCAGCCAAACCGCCCGGCCACGCCGCTCCACCAGCTTGCCCCCGATCATCTGTTCCAGATCGCCGACCGCGCGATGCACCCCCGTCAGCGACAGCGTCGTCCCGTTTGCGGCGGCCGCAAAGCTACCCGCTTCGGCCAGCGCGAGAAACGCGCGCAGCTGCGTCATCGTCATCAGCCGCTCGGGATACTGGAACACGCCCGAAAGGCCCTTGGCGGCCTGCGAAAGATGATCGAGCGCCGCATGCGCCCGTTCGATCACGATCTCGCCGACGGGCGTGGGCACCATGCCGCCCGAACGCCGTTCGAAGAACGTATAGCCGAACTGGCGCTCCAGCTTGCCCAGCCCTTGGGTCAATGCCGGCTGCGAAAGGCTTACCACGTTGGCGGCGGCGGTGATGCTCCCATGCTCCCGGATCGCCAGTAGCGCGCGCAAGTGCCGCAGGTTGAGGTCGAAAGGGTCGGTTGCCATGGAGCGTACTCTTATTGTTATCCGCAAGCGCATCGTGCCTTGCTCGCGCGGTCCCTTACGGTAACGAACAACCACGGGCCCGCCAACATACGAAAGATTTAATGGACCGACCATTAGTGCAATGGTACGACCATTGCGATGGCGCACGGTGTTGCGCCTGAACAATCGGCCGATCAGGAGGATGCCCGATGGATTTTGAACTACCCGACGAGATCAGGGAATTTTGCGACGTCACGCGCGACATCGTGCGCGACCTGCTTCCCCACGAAATCGAATTCCAGCAGACCGGCAAGGTGCCGCCGATCGTGCGCCAGACGCTGATCGACAACGGCTATTTCGGCATGGCCCTGCCCGAGCAGTACGGCGGCCTCGGCCTTGGCGCCTTGGCGCAGGCGGCAGTGCAGATCGAGCTTGCCCGCCTCCCCCCCCAGTTCTGGACCGAACTGCGACCGCTGATGGGCCCCGGTGCCAAGAACATCATGTACCATGGCTCCGAAGCCCAGCGCGAGGCGCTCATCCCCGGCATGTGCACGGGCGAAATTCCGATCGCCTTTGCCCTGACCGAGCCCAACAGCGGGTCCGATCCGGGTTCGATGCGCACCACCGCCATCCGCAATGCCGACGGTTGGGTGATCAACGGCAGCAAGACCTACATTTCGAACGGCAAGAACGCCAAGTACGTGATCGTTTATGCCTATACCGACAAGTCAGCAGGCGCACGGGGCGGCATTTCGGCGTTCCTGATGCCGGCGGAGACGCCCGGCTTCTCCGTCACCGGGACGATCGAACTGATGGGCACCGCGACGCCGGGCGTCTACGAACTCGGCTTCAACGAGTGCCAACTGCCCGCAGATGCGCTGATCGGCGAGGAAGGCCGTGGCTTCCACTATGCGCTCGAAGGTCTCAACGAGGGCCGCATGAACGTGGGCGCCACCGCTGTCGGCATGGGCGAATATGCCCTGGAACTGGCGATCGAGGAATCCAAGGTCCGCCCGGCGTTCGGCGGCGTGATCTCCGACTTCCAGGCCATCCGCCACTACATCGCGACGATGGCGACCGACATGCGCGCTGCACGGCTGGTCCTGCTCGACGCCTGCTGGCGCTACGACAACGGTGAAAAGAAACGCGAACTGGCGTCGATGGCCAAGCTTTTCGCG
Organism: Novosphingobium sp. 18050; assembly: GCF_902706195.1. Lineage (GTDB taxonomy): Bacteria > Pseudomonadota > Alphaproteobacteria > Sphingomonadales > Sphingomonadaceae > Novosphingobium. Next base: position 18,587 of record NZ_CACSJO010000045.1, read on the forward strand.
ACCGAAGCGGGTTCGCGCACGGTCGATACGGCGGTCCAGATCTTCGGCGGCTCGGGCTATTGCCGGGGCTTCGCGATCGAGCGCCTGTACCGCGACATCCGCATCACGCGGATCTACGAGGGCTCCTCGGAGATCCAGCGCAATACGATCGCCCGCGAACTGCTGCGCTGACGATCGCTTGCCGCATATTGGGGCGGGGGAGCATAGCTTCCCCGCCCTTTTTTTCGTTCAGCCCAGGTTGCGCGCAGCCTGCAAGGCCGCGATCGCCTCGTCGTCCAGCCCCAGTTCCCGCAGCAACCGTGGCCCGTCTTCACCAAGCTGGGCGACGTGATTGCGCGCTTCCACCCGCGACCCACTCATGCGGAAGGGCGGATTGGGAACCTTGAACGCGCCCGCACCGTCGCTAATTTCGGTGAAGGCGCCGCGCGCCGCCAGTTGCGGATCGGCAAGCACATCGGCCATGTCTCGGTAGCGCCCGCAGGGCACGCCATGCGCGGAGAGGATTTCTTCGGCCTCCTGCGCGCTGCGCTCCAGCGTCCATTCCTCCACCAGCGATAGCATCGTCGCCCAGTTGGCATTGCGATCGGCATTGGTCGCAAAGCGCGGGTCCTGCTGCCATTCGGGATGACCGATCGCCTGCGTCAATTGCTCGAAATTGCGGGGCGACGTGGGCGCGACCATGATAAAGCCGTCGTTCGTCTTTAGCGGCGTATAGAGCGGTCGTCGGGCGTCGCCGGGGAACTGCGTCTCCTGCGTTTCGAACACCAGCATCCCAACCATTGCCTCCAGCATCGAGAGGTCGATGCTCTGCCCCTCGCCGGTCTTTTCGCGTTGGTAGAGTGCCGCCTGGATCGCCCCGAAGGCATGGGTTCCACCCAGCACGTCGGCGATGAAGATGCCGCTGGTCGCGGGCCGGTCCGCGCCGTCCTGATAGCGCAAGTTCACCATGTCGAACCCGCTCGCCGCGTGGATCACCGGCGCATAGGCGGGATAAAGCGCCTTGGGCCCGGTTTGGCCATAGCCCGAGACCGAGCAGTAGATCAGGCGCGGGTTAATCGCCCTTAGCGTTTCATAGTCGAGCCCGAAGCGCTGCATGACGCCCGGCCGGAAGTTCTCCACCAACACGTCGCAGCTTTCCACCAGGCGGCGGATCAGGGCGATGATCTCGGGCGACTTGAGATTGCAGGCGATGCTCTGCTTGCCGGCGTTGAGATTGCCGAAGTAGGCGCTGAAGCCATCGCGCCGGGGCGGCCGCGCGCGAACCTGATCGCCTTCCAGGGTTTCTACCTTGATCACCTGCGCGCCCAGGTCCGCCAGCATCCGCGTTGCGAACGGCCCCGCCATGACGGTCGTGAAATCGAGCACCCGCACGCCGTCCAGCGCACCGCCACGAATAGTATCTGCCAACGCCTTCACTCCCGCCCAAGGACCAATTATCGAATGGTCTGACCTATCGCACATCTGCGAATGGGAGGTCAATCACTCGTCAGTTGAGCCCGGTCTTGGCGGCCTTGCTGTTCTTGCGGACATGGCGGTGCACCCGCTCCAGATGCTTGCGCATTTCGGCGGCGGCGGCGTCGGGGTTCTTTTCGCGCAAGAAGCGCACGAGCTTGAAGCGGGATTCGATCAGCGACTTCTGCAAGGTCTCGTACCCCGGCCCCTGGACGAATTCGTGCAGGATCGCCGACAGCGAATCCACGAAAATGCCGAAGATGCGGTTCTTCGTCGCGCGCGCCAGCACCCCATAATAGGCGACGGCGCATTGATAGCGCGCCTCCACGCTACTTTCCTTACGGGTGCGCTCCGCGATGGCTTCGAGGTCGGCGAGATCGGCTTCGGTCGCCCGCTCGCACGCCAGCCGCACGATGATGTCCTGCATCGCCAGCCGCGCCTCGGTCAGTTCGTTGAGAGAGATGTCTCCGAGATGGACGTAGTCCTGCATCGCCTGCACGATCCGGTCGGGCTCCGCCGTCTGCACGAAGGCGCCGCCCTTGGCGCCTTTGACGTTGCGAATGATCCCGGCTACTTCCAGGCTGCGCAGCGCCTCGCGCAGCGCGCTCCGGCTGACCTGAAATTCGACCGCGAGTTCGCGTTCCGGCGGAAGCTTGTCGCCGGCGCGGAGCGTGCCCGCCGCTAGCTGCGCGCGAATCTGCTCACAGATGACCTCGAACGCCCGGCGGGTCTTAATGGGCGCAAAGCTGGGCTTTGCCGGCGATGGGTTCATAGCGCATGTGCTCCAAGGACAACTGCCGAGCTATACCGCGCAACGCCAAACCGCAATGGCCGGACCGAACGACATTGACACCGCGATCCCATTGTATAATGGTCCGACCATTGGCAAATGGAGGTGTACATGAAGATCCTCGTGCCCGTAAAGCGGGTCATCGACTATAACGTGAAGCCGCGGGTCAAGGCCGACGGCACGGGTGTTGATCTTGCCAACGTCAAGATGAGCATGAACCCGTTCGACGAGATCGCGGTGGAAGAAGCCATTCGTCTCAAGGAAGCGGGCAAGGCCGAAGAGATCATCGCGATCTCGGTCGGGCCGGCAAAGGCTGCCGAAACCCTGCGCACCGCGCTTGCCATGGGCGCCGACCGGGCGATCCTGGTCGAGACCGACGCCGAGGTCGAGCCGCTGGCCGTCGCCAAGATCCTGAAAGCCATCGTGGGTGAAGAAAACCCCGGCCTGGTGATCCTGGGCAAGCAGGCGATCGACGACGATTCGAACCAGACCGGCCAGATGCTCGCCGCGCTGCTGGGCCGCCCTCAGGGCACCTTTGCCAACAAGATCGACATCGACGGCGATTCGGTTGCCGTCACCCGCGAAGTCGACGGCGGTCTGGAAACGGTGAAGCTGACGCTTCCCGCCATCGTCACCACCGACCTTCGCCTGAACGAGCCGCGCTACGCTTCGCTGCCCAACATCATGAAGGCAAAGAAGAAGCAGCTCGATACCAAGAGCCCCGCCGACTACGGCGTCGACATCACGCCGCGCCTGAAGACCCTCAAGGTTTCCGAGCCGCCGGTGCGTTCCGCAGGTATCAAGATCGCTGACGTCGACGCGCTCGTCGCGAAGCTCAAGGAAATGGGAGTAGCCTGATGAAGACTCTTGTTTGGGTTGAGCACGACAACGCCGTCGTCAAGGACGCCACCCTTGCCGTCGTCACCGCTGCTGCAAAGCTGGGTGAAGTGCACCTGCTGGTTGCCGGTTCCGGGTGCCGCGCCGTGGCCGATGCCGCCGCGCAGATCGCGGGCGTGGGCAAGGTTCACCTTGCCGACAACGCCGCCTACGAGCATGGCCTGGCCGAAAACGTCGCCCCGCTCGTCGCCGAGTTGATGGGCCATCACGATGCCTTCGTGGTGCCTGCCACCTCGACCGGCAAGAACATCGCGCCGCGCGTTGCTGCTTTGCTCGACGTGATGCAGATCTCGGACATCCTCTCGGTCGAGGGCGAGAAGACTTTCACGCGTCCGATCTACGCGGGCAATGCCATCGCCACCGTCGAATCGAGCGACGCCAAGCTGGTCGTCACCGTGCGCGGCACCGCCTTCGCCAAGGCTGAGGCCACCGGCGGCTCGGGCGTCGTCGAGGACGTTGCGGGCGCCGGCGATGCAGGCCTCTCAAGCTTTGTGGGCGCAGAGCTTGCCAAGTCCGAGCGTCCGGAGCTGACCAGCGCCAAGATCATCGTTTCCGGCGGCCGCGCGCTGAAGGATTCGGAGACGTTCGAGCAGGTGATCATGCCGCTCGCCGACAAGCTCGGCGCTGCCGTCGGTGCTTCGCGTGCTGCGGTCGACGCGGGCTATGTGCCTAACGACTATCAGGTCGGTCAGACCGGCAAGATCGTGGCCCCCGAAGTCTACATCGCGGTCGGCATTTCCGGTGCGATCCAGCACCTTGCGGGCATGAAGGATTCGAAAACCATCATCGCCATCAACAAGGACGAGGACGCCCCGATCTTCCAGGTCGCCGATATCGGTCTCGTCGCGGACCTGTTCAACGCAGTGCCGGAACTCACCGGCAAGCTTTGAAGCCTGCCGAAATTGCAAGAATACGGGGCTTCCATGATTGAACGCGAAGAGATGCCTTATGACGTCGTCGTCGTCGGCGGTGGACCTGCCGGCCTGGCCACGGCGATCCGGCTCAAGCAGGTCGATCCCGAATTGCAGGTCTGCGTATTGGAAAAAGGCTCCGAAATCGGCGCCCACATCCTCTCTGGCGCGACCATCGACCCCAAGGCGCTCGACGAACTTCTGCCGACCTGGCGCGAGGATGGCTGCCCGCTCGCCGAAACCCCGGTGACCGACAACTGGCACTGGCACATGACGAAGAAGGGCAAGTTCTCCCTTCCGCATGCGATCCAGCCGCCTTTCATGTCGAACAAGGGCAACTATACCGGATCGCTGGGCAACCTGTGCCGTTGGCTGGCGGAACAGGCCGAAGCGCTCGAGATCGAAATCTTCCCCGGCTTCCCGGCTGCCGAGATCCTCTATAGCGACAATGGCGCCGTGCTGGGCGTGCAGACCGGCGACATGGGCGTCGACCGCGAAGGCAACGAGAAGGGCGATTTCCAGCCGGGCATGAACCTGCTCGGCAAGTACACCGTCTTCTGCGAAGGCGC
>NZ_CACSJO010000046.1 GCF_902706195.1 Novosphingobium sp. 18050
GGGCATAACCGCCCTGAAGCGGGGGAGCCGGGTCGTCGTCGTAGCCGTCATCGGCATAACCGTCGTAATTGCGCATGTCCCGGCGGCCGGGGCGATCGCCGCGGACCCAGCCTTCGTCGTCGTAGCTGCCTCGCGGGGGGTAGCCATCGGCCGCATAGCCTTGATGTGCAGGATAGGGGGGCGCGGCCTCGTCGCTCGAATATCCGGGCCCGAATGGCCAGGCCGGGGAGTCTAGCAGGGACAGGCCCTCGTCGAGCCAGGACTGGCGGACGGGCGGCTCGGCGTAGCTGGACGCGGCTTCATCGGCAGGCGCCAAGGCACGGTGCGCCGTCTCGCGTCCCGCGTCATGGTCGGCACCTTCACGATAGGGACGCATGGCGCCCGTCGTCATTCCAGCGAACACCGCGCCGGCAAGGCCGCCAACTATGAGCAGCAGGACAAGTTTGCCCGCAGCCATCGAACCTCCAGATAATTTCACCATGCCCCTGAGAGGCAGGGATAAACGGAAGTGGCTGTCGGCGTGCTGAACGCAACGAAAAAGGGCGCCGTCCCGCTCGAGGGGGACGGCGCCCTGTTCGGGGCTGCTTCAACCGGGCGTGGGAGAGAGAGGAGGGTGCCCGGGTGCGCAGCCGCGCAGATTAGCTGCCGAGGTTGAGCTTGGCAGCTTCGGCGGTCGTGAACGATACGTAACGGCTGTTGTAGGTGCCCGAAACGCGGTCGCCCTTGACGTAGAGACGGAACGGCACGCCGGCAGAGGTGTTGCCGTTGATCACGGTGACCTTGCCCTTCTGCTGGGTGGTGTAGGCGTAGTTCACGCCTTCATGCGAAAACTCGCGGGAGTCGTTGGCCTGGGCAACCGCCGGAACGGCCATAAGAGCGACAGTGGCAGTGGCGAGAATGGTCTTGAACATGGCAAAATCCCTAATTCTGAGAGGCAGGAACTTGCCTCGGCATCGTTTGTCTTGTCTTGTTGCGATGCAGCAAAAGCGGATGACGTGGTTGCGTGCAATTTCAATACACGAACCATCAGGTGCAAAACGTGCAAGTGAAGAGATTTTTGCCTGATTTTTAAGCACATGCCGAGAACGCTGTGTCCGCAAAAAATCGACGAACTGCGGCAATCGTCGCTGCGCGGGCGCAAATTGGGCCGAATCGACCTTTGTCGGTTCAGTGATTCGCATGCGAGCGGGCTTGTTCGATCATCGGGAAATGAGCTAGGTCCGGCCTATGAACCGTTCTCCTGTCTCTGTGCTGGCGCCGATCATGGCTCTCTTCGCTCTTGCAGCATGCCATTCGGCGGCAGAGCAGGTGCCGGGCGATGCCAATGACCGCAATCCGTGGAGCGGTATCGCCGCCGGAGAGGTCGTGCACTTCCTGGGGACGGAGCCGTTCTGGGGCGGTCAGGTAGGGCCCGATGGCCTCACCTACACCACGCCTGAGAATGCAAAGGGTGAGACTGTCACCGCCAGTCGCTTTGCGGGGCGCGGCGGGGTTTCATACAGCGGGACGCTGGCGGGCGGAGCGGCAACGCTGATGGTGACGCCCGCCCCTTGCGGCGACGGCATGTCCGACGCGCGCTATCCTTTCATCGTCACCCTGCAGATCGGTGAGAAGACGCGCAGCGGCTGCGGCTGGACCGAAAAGCAGCCGCGCACCACCAGGCAGTAGTTTAAGGCGGCCTGGTTTTCAGCGCTTGCGCACGAATTCCGCGCGCAGGACGAGGCCCTTGATGCCGGGGAACTTGCAGTCGATTTCCTGCGGGTCGCCGGTGAGGCGGATCGACTTGATGACGGTGCCCTGCTTCAGCGTCTGGCCGGCGCCCTTGACGTCGAGGTCCTTGATGAGCGTGACCTGATCGCCATCTGCCAGGATGTTTCCCACGGCGTCGCGCACTTCGATCCGGTCGGCAGCAGCGCGGCGTTCCGCGAGATCGGCGGCGGACATCCACTCACCACTTTCCTCGTCATAGACGTAGTCTTCATCGTCACCGGGCATCGTCGCATCCTGTTCGGGCGCGGCGGATGTCGCCGCGCCCGGATGCCTTGGCCGATAGCGGCGGTGAAATCCAGTCAGCCGGCCAGTGACTTCTCCAGCGTGACCTCGCAGTTCAGCAGCTTCGAGATCGGGCAGCCGGCCTTCGCCTCGTCGGCGATGCGGGCGAAGTCCTCTGGCGTGATGCCGGGGATCGAGGCGGTGAGGGTCAGCGCCGACTTGGTAACCGAGAATCCGTCGCCGTCCTTGTCGAGCGTCACCGTGCACTGCGTGTCCAGAGTGCCGTCCGCATGACCGGCGCTGGCCAGGGCGAAGCTGGTCGCCATAGTGAAGCAGGCGGCGTGGGCTGCGGCGATAAGTTCCTCGGGGTTCGTTCCCGGCTTGCCTTCGAAGCGGGTGCCGAAACCGTAGGGCTGTTCGCTGAGCACGCCGGACTTGGTGGTGATGGAGCCCTTGCCGTCCTTGCCGAGGCCTTCGTAGCGGGCGGAAGCGGTGTTCGTGGTCATGGTCGGGGCCTTTCTGGTGGTGTGTTCAAGTGCCGGTCCCTGCAACGCGGTGCGGGGGGGCAGGGTTCCTGAACTGTCTGCGCACGAAACCGGAGGGTGATTCGGGCCGATTTTCGTTCATTAAACGCATTTGCGTCTGCAGCATGGGCATAACCTACCATTCGCGCCGTGAAGTCGGCATGACAAAACGTTCGGTCCGGCCCTCTCACTTCAGGCGGGGGGAATCCGGCCTAGCCTGCGGGTTTTGTTGAGAACAACGTTCTTCGCCGCCGGCGATGCAACTCGACAACTTTGCTCGGAACGATGAAACCGCCTGGTACGTCTATCGTTTTGCACTGCGGAAAGCGCAGGAATGCTAAGGTTCCTGAGGATTGTTCGCTTGGTGGAACACTCAGCCGAGTGGTACCAATTGTTCACTAGATGACGGACCGGCAACCGGTATCGGCACGGGAAGAGGATGGTTGTCATGAAGCGATTCCTGACAGCATTGCACATGGGTCTGGTCCTGTTTGCGATGTCGGTCTCCGGTACAGGTCATGCTGCTGTTACGCATGTTGAGGCGGGCGCCATGACCGGCGCTTACTACATGCGTGACACTCTGGTTCCCCGGGTGGACGATCTTACCCTGATCCAGCGCAAGCCGGCGCTCTACGTTGCCAGTTTCAACGACGGCATGGCGACGGTGGCCTATTCGCTGGAGAACGGGCGGATCGTCTACCGGGTGGTTCAGGGCGAAGTGGGCGATGCAGCACGAGCGGAGATCGATCGGGCCTTGACCCGCCTTCAGCGCAAGCTGGCCTGACGGGAATACGCAGCAAAATACGACGGTATAAAAATAGAACAACGCAGGGAGAACAATCGCGAAGGTCGGCTGGGCCTTCGCGAAAAGCCGAGGGAAGGGGAGAAGCGCGAGGCGCGGCGGGGAAACCATCGCCGCGCCCCGTTGCGCTGGAAGTTCACGCTCCGCGTGATCTCAACGAGAAGGCTGCGCCATCCACTACGCAAAGCGCGTCGCCGTGGACGAGTGCGGTCTGTCGCTGTCCACAAAATGTATCAAGGGCGGCAATTTTTCGGGGGCAAAACGGACGGGACCCGTTGCCCCCGAAGCCTCAGCCGCGCGCTTTCTGGCGGATCAGGCGCAGGTAGGTGTCGGCAACGGCCTGGTTGATGCGGTCCCAGCTGAATTCGCTGGCCCGCAGGGCGCCTGCCTGGCCGTGATTGCAGCGCAAGTCGCTGTTCTCCATATAGCCCTTGAGAGCCTCGGCGAACTGGTGGACGGCGCCCGGCGGGATGAGCCGACCCGAGACACGGTCGTCGACGAGGCTCTGACTGCCGGTGGCAGCGGCGGCGACTACGGGTAAGCCGCAGGCCATGGCCTCCAGCGTGACGTTGCCGAATGTCTCGGTGACGGAAGGGTTGAACAGCACGTCCATCGAGGCGACCGCACGGCCCAGGTCCGACCCAGCCTGAAAACCGACGAAGGCGGCGCCGGGCAGGCGCTCCTCGAACCATTCGCGCGCGGGTCCCTCGCCGATCACCAGAACCTTGTGGGCCACGCCGCGGCGGCGCAGTTCATCCAGCGTGTCGGAGAACACGTCGAGGCCCTTTTCCATGACTAGACGGCCCAGAAAGCCGATCGCGACTTCATGGTCGGCGATGCCGTGGCTACGGCGCCATTCCAAGTCGCGGCGGCCGGGGTTGAAGACTTCGTGGTCGACGCCGCGTGACCAGATGGAGACGTCGTAGTTCATCCGCTGCTCGCGCAGCAGCTGCGCCATGCTTTCGGACGGCGCGACGAGGGCATCGCAGCGGCGGTAGAAGCGGCGTAGCATCGCTTCGATCAGCGGCTCGCCCCAAGCCATGTTGTAATAGCGCAGGTACGTCTCGAACCGGGTGTGGACCGAGGAGAGCACCGGCAGCTTGCGTCGGCGCGCCCAGGTCACGGCCTGATGCCCGACGGGATCGGGCGAGGAGACGTGGACCACGTTCGGCTGGAACTTGGCGAGGTCGCGGCCGGCCTTGCCCCAGAAGGTCAGGGGGATGCGATACTCGGGCCGGTTGGGGAAGGCGATCGAGTGGACGCTCACGAGGTCGCCGGTAGGTTCGAAGGCGGGATTGGGGACGGTCGGCGCGTAGATGCGCACTTGCGCACCCTGGCTCAGCAGGTAGCCGACCAGGCGGTTGAGCGCCTGGTTGGCGCCGTCGCGGACGTAATTGTAGTTGCCCGAAAACAGGGCGATGCGCAGGTCGGCAGTATCCATGATGGGCTGGCCCATAGCCGCCCCGGCCACGCTTGGCGAGGGCGGTTCACGGTAAGCCGGGAACTGCACCGGCAAGTGCGGCTCGCGGGCAACGCTGTTCGCATCCGCTGTAATCGAATCCGGCCAGTCGCCGACCCGCGAGTCCATTTATCTGCCTGCGTCAGGTTTTAACGACGGCGCCAGTCACGATCACGGCGGTCGTCGCGGCGATCCCAGCGGCGGTCGTTCCTGCGGTCATAGCGGCGATCGTTGCCCCAATTGCGGCCGCGATCCCAGCCATTACCCCAGCGGTCCCCGCGGCTGTAGCGGTCGCGGTAATAGGGCGCGTAATAGCGGTCGTAATACCGGTCGCGGTAATAGCGGTTCGGATTGCCATCGTAATAATAGTAGCGGTCTGGGCGTCCGCGCACAGTGACGTAGCGGCGCGAATCGTAGCGGCCACGGTCGTAGTAATAGCGGTCTCCGCGATCGGCGATGGCAGCTCCCACGGCGAGGCCGATCACGCCAGCGCCGATGGCGATGGCAGCATCGTTGCCGCCGCCCCGGCCATAATAACGATCACGGGCCTGTGCCGGTGAGGTCGCCAGCAGCACGGAAGCTGCGAGCGCGGCTCCCATGGCCAGCTTCTTTCCGAATGTCTTGAGCGAGGTATTCATGTCATTGGACTCCGTTTCCGGGCCAACCGGGTAACGGCGGTTGCGGTGGGCGCGTTGGTTGGAAAATGCTCCCCGAGGACTGAACCGCGAGTGAATTTGTTATGAGGCGCATCGGGCGTGCGACGAAGCGAACGGTTTCGGCGGCGACGTGAAATCGCGGTGCAATGAACGGCGCTCGGTACACTGGGCATGCAAAGACGCCCGGCCGGGAGGTGTGGCCGGGCGTCTCGCGGGCCGGATGAGGGGGATTACCCGGCCGCTTTCGCATCTGGATCAGTAGCCGCGGCGGTAGTCGTCCCGGTTGAGATTGTAGCCACGGCGATAATCGCCCTGCATGTTCCCGCCCTGTCCGCGGTAGTAACGCTGGTACTCGTCACGGTCATGGCGACCGCCGCCGCGATCCCAGTAATAGCCGTCGCGGTAAGACCAGTCGTTCACATAGGCGGGGCCGTTATAGCGATTGTCGTAGCGTGCGTCGTAACGGTCGTCGTGGTTGTTCGACGAAGCGGCGATGGCGCCGACCGCGAGGCCGAGAATGCCCGCGCCGATGGCGATGGCGGCCGTGTTGTCGCCTCCGCGATGATAGTCGCGCGCCATGGCCGGCGTGGTGCTGGCAAGAGCGGTAGCGGCGAGGCCGGCGGCAATGGCAGTCTTCTTGAACAGGTTCATGGCGAGAAACTCCTTTCGAGGGACTGCGGTCCAAGAAACCGTTGTCCCCGTGTTGAGATTGTTCTAGCCCTTGCTGCCTGAACCGGATCGAAGCGGATCTGGCAGTTTCAGTTCACGATTGTACGCAATTGTATGAACGAAGATCTGTTGCGAACGGGAAATATTTCGTAATATCCCCGCCCGAAACGCGACACGTTCGCTCCCCAATCTGACATCATCAAAATATCAGATTGGAGAATACCTATGATTTCCGCCGCTCTTTTCGCCCTGGTTTCGCTTTCTAGCCCGTCAGCCGCTCCTGTCTCGGCTGCTTACGCCGGTGAGACCATTGCCGCCATGAAGGGCCACCCGACCCCCGCACGCAGCGCGGCCGCCCGCTCGGCTGCCCCTGCCGTTTGCCACCCCGATCCTTCGAAGGGCCGCGCCTGCCGCCACGTCGTCGTCCAGGCGGAGCAGGCCGAGCGCGCAACCCTCGCCGGGGTCGATGCCGGCGCTGCCCGCGAACACGCGCGCTGATACCTGCCGGGCGGTGCTTCCCTGCTTCGTGGCAGGGCATGCATCGCCGGGCGGTGACAGCTCGCCCAGCCGTCTTTCCTCCCCGGAAGCTTCAGTGGCGGTGCGACATTTTCCGACCGGCCCGGCTATCTTCGCCGCGCCGCTTCCCTATATGGTAGAAGAGACAAGCACAGCACGATGACGGTCGCTCCCCGCTACAGGCTCCCCCAGGAAACCATGACTACCCCTCCCACCATCTTGCTCGTCGAGGACGATGGCGCGCTCCGCACCCTGACGGCGCGGGCCCTGCGTCAGAGCGGGTTCAACGTGCTCACCGCTGCCACCGGCGCGGAAATGTGGGTCACACTGCGCGAGGCGACGGTCAGCCTCGTCGTGCTCGACATCATGCTGCCGGGCACCAGCGGGTTCGACCTGTTCCGGCGCCTGCGCCGTGAAAGCGATGTGCCGATCATCTTCGTCAGCGCGCGTGGCAGCGAGGAAGACCGCGTGCTGGGCCTTGAACTCGGTGCCGACGATTACCTCGCCAAGCCCTTCAGCACCCGTGAACTGGCCGCCCGTGTCAGCGCCGTGCTGCGCCGGGGCGGCGGCCTCGATTCGGCCAGCGAGCCGGTCGCCGAGGCGCGCGGGCAGGATATGATCCATTTCGATAACTGGCAGGTTTCGATGGCCCGGCGCGAACTGCGTTCGCCCAGCGGCGCCATCGTCGACCTGACCGGGGCTGAATTCGATCTGCTGTCCACCTTCCTGGGATATCCCCAGCGCGTGCTCGGCCGCGAACGACTGATGGAACTGTCCCGCTCGCGCATCGGCGATAGTTCGGACCGCAGCATCGACGTTCTCGTCAGCCGTCTGCGCCGCAAGCTCCAGGCAGAGGGCAGCGAGTCTCCGATCGTTACGGTTCGCGGCGTCGGCTACATGTTCAAGGCGGAAGTGATCCGCGCCTGATGCCCTGCGGGCCCATCTGATGCTGCGTAGAATCGTCGCCCTGTTCAGGCGGATGGGCCTGCCCGAGCGTCTGTTCGCGGCCTTCGTGCTGGTCGTCGTCATCGAATTCGCGGCCAACTGCTTCCTGTTCGACCGGGTCAACTCGTTCGAACTGCGCCGTGACGACGCCGACCGCATCGCCGAAAATCTGGTACTGGCGCACCGCACGCTCGAACGTGCCGGCAAGGAAGAGCGCGGCGCCGTCGCCCAGGTGCTCAGCACCAGGCGTTTCACACTGGTCCTGACATCTCCCGACGACCGGCGGAGCGGTTCGCTGGGTCTCTCGAACTTGCGCTCGCAAGTGGTGGAGGTCGAGCCGGAACTTGCGCTCGCCGACCTCGAACTGCACCTTGAGGGGGTGCCGGGCAAGGGCAACATCGGTGGCTCGTTCCGGCTCAGCGACCGCAGCGTGGTGCGCTTTCACACCCATGCCAGCGCCGCCTGGAAGCTGACTGCCGGGCGCGTCGCCAGTCTGATCCTGCCGACCCTGCTGCTGATCGCGCTGGCCTGGCTGCTGGTGCGTACGACCCTGCGCCCGCTGCGCAACCTGATCGGCGCGACGCGGCACCTGGGCTCCGGCCCGCCGCACCCGGTGCCCGAACGCGGGCCCGACGAACTGCGCGAACTGATCCGTGCGCTCAATGAAATGCAGGAGCGCATCCACCAGTCGCTGGTCGACCGCACCCAGACTATGCTGGCGATCGGCCATGACCTCAAGACTCCGCTCTCGCGCATGCGCCTGCGCCTCGACGACGAAAGCGTCGACCCCGAGGTGCGTGAAGGTCTTTCCCACGATATCGACGAGATGCGTTTGTTGCTCGATTCGATACAGGCCTATGTCGACAGCGACGGCAAATCGATTCCGCGCGAACTCATCGACCTTGCCGTCATGGCCGAGACGCTGGTTGACACCGCTGCGGATCACGGCGCCGATGCGACATATTCCGGGATATCCAGCCTCACCCTGAAAGTCCGGCCGGTGCCGGTCCGCCGGGCTTTGTCGAACCTGATCGAGAACGCCATCCACTACGGCGGCAACGCCCGCGTCATCGTCCGGCGCGACGGCGGTGGGGCGGAGATCGTCGTCGAGGACGATGGCCCGGGCATCCCCGAAGACCGTATCGCCGACGCCCTCCAGCCCTTCGTCCGCCTCGACACTTCGCGCGCGCGGGACACGGCTGGCATGGGCCTTGGCCTCGCCATCGTGCGCAAGGCGGTGCGCATGGAAAACGGCACGCTGGACCTGCGCAACCGTCCCGAAGGAGGGCTGAGAGCCACCATTCGACTGCCGCTGACCACTGACTGACCTGATCGTTGCTCGATTGCTGCTGACTTGCTGCAATGCAGCAAGCTTTCGTAACGCACGCGCACGACAGCCGAAAATCTCGATGCCTAGCTTTTCATACAAGCTCGCGGCCTTGTGCCAGCGGGCATGTGAATAAGAGAAAGGTGTCCCAGGTGAACGAACTCATCGGCCGTGTCTTCAACTTCGAGAAGACCACATTCCCCGCCAGCAGCGAGCTTTTCGGCGAGCTGACCGCCAAAGGTCAGTTCCCCAAGGCGCTGATCATTTCCTGCGCCGATTCGCGCGTTGTGCCGGAACATATCGTCCAGGCCGACCCCGGCGATCTCTTCGTGTGCCGCAACGCCGGCAACATCGTGCCCCCCTATTCGACCCAGAACGGCGGCGTGACCTCCACCGTCGAATATGCCGTGGCGGCGCTCGGCGTGCGTGACATCATCGTGTGCGGCCACTCGGACTGCGGCGCGATGAAGGCGCTCAGCGACCCGACCGGCCTGGAAGCGATGCCCAACGTGGCTGCGTGGCTCAAGCATGGCGCCGCGGCAGAGCACATCGTGACGACCTGCCATTCCGAACTGGAAGGCAAGGATCGCGTGCGCGCCATCAGCCTCGAGAACATCATCGCCCAGCTCAGCCACCTGCGCACCCACCCCGCAGTCGCCGCCGGTATCGCGCGCGGCGAGATCACGCTGCACGGCTGGTTCGTCGACATCCACGCCGGTCAGGTCCTGGGCCTGAACGGTGACACCGGTGAATTCATCACTCTGCGCGAAGACCGTGCCCTCCCGGTCGCGCTTGCCGCACGCGCCCGCTTCGCCACCGAATACGCAGAAGCAGCAGAATGAGCGCCGCCGCCGCCGGTGAAGAGCGCCAAGGCCTCTTCACCCATTTCGGCAGGGACTTCACGGCGTCTATCGTCGTGTTCCTCGTCGCCATGCCGTTGTGCATGGGCATCGCTATCGCTTCGGGTGTTCCGCCGGAGAGGGGGCTGGTTACCGGCATTATCGGCGGCATCGTCGTCGGCATGCTGGCAGGTTCGCCGCTGCAGGTCAGCGGCCCGGCCGCCGGTCTTGCCGTCATCGTCTTCGAGTTCGTTCGTGAGAACGGGCTCGAGGCGCTTGGCCCGGTCCTCCTGCTGGCAGGTGTTCTGCAGCTGGTTGCCGGCGCGCTCAAGATGGGCGGCCTGTTCCGCGCAATCAGCCCGGCCGTGGTCCATGGCATGCTTGCCGGTATCGGCGCGCTGATCGTCATCGGCCAGTTCCACATCCTGTTCGACGAGAAGCCCCTTGCCAGTGGCCTCCAGAACCTTGCGGCCATGCCCGCGCGCGTGTTCGGCCTCGATTTCTCCAATGCCGCCTCGACCGAGATGGCGTTGGGTATCGGCCTGCTGACCATCGCCGTGATGCTCGGCTGGGAGAAGCTGCGTCCCAAGTCGCTGACGCTGGTTCCGGGCGCTCTGCTCGGCGTTGTCGCCGCGACCGGCATGGCCTGGGGCATGGGTCTGGACGTGGCGCGTATCGAGGTTCCCGCTTCGATCGCGGCTGCCTTCACCTTCCCCACCAGCGCTTCGTGGTTCGCACCGCTCGCCAACCCCTCGCTCGTCGTTGCGGCGCTTGCCATCGCCTTCATCGCCAGCGCCGAAACGCTGCTTTCGGCTGCTGCCGTCGATCGCATGCATGACGGCGTTCGCACGCAGTATGACAAGGAACTGCGCGCGCAGGGCGTGGGCAACTTCCTGTGCGGCCTGTTCGGCGCGCTGCCGATGACCGGCGTCATCGTGCGCTCCTCGGCGAACGTGCAGGCAGGCGGCAAGACCCGCCTTTCGACGATCCTGCACGGCGCCTGGATCCTCGGCTTCGTGGCGCTGCTCCCATGGTTGCTGCGCGAAGTGCCGATGGCCGCGCTTGGCGGCATTCTGGTCGTCACCGGCTGGCGCCTCGTCAGCGTGAAGCACGTCACTCACCTGTTCAAGGCACACGGCCCGCTGCCCGCCGCGATCTGGGCCGCGACGTTCGTGCTGGTGGTGACCACCGACCTGTTGACCGGCGTGCTTGTCGGCTTGGCGCTTTCGGTGATCGAGCTGCTGCCGCACTACAAGCACCTGCGTCTCAAGGTGAACGAGCATGACGAGGGCGAAGCCACCCGCGTCGAGCTGAACGGTGCGGCGACGTTCGTCGGCCTCACCCGCCTGAACGCGGTGCTGGAAAAGCAGCCTGCCAATCGCCCGATCCATCTCGACATGGACCGCGTCAAGGCGATTGACCACACCACTGCGGAGACGCTGTCCGAATGGATCAGCCGTCGCCGTCAGGGTGGGCAGAATGACCGGGTGACCGGCCCCGCAGCCATCCTGAGACCGCTGCCGCTGGCAAGCTGATCAGATACCTGAAAGGCCGGGAACCCTCACACCCGGCCCCACTACCTTCCGGGCGGAGCGCTTAAGGCGTTTCCGCCCGGCATCTTGTCTGGCTGCTGCGGGCTCTGTTGCCATGCAACCACACTTGCTGCGCTGCAGTATATGGCAACATTTCGTCATAAAAAGGCAAGGTTGCGGACAATCTGGCTGCGTAGCTCTGTTACATGCCGGTGTGAAACGGACCCGCCAAGCAGCGAAGGTCCGGCATACTGGCCGCAGGACGGAACGTAATACCAACAGCAACATGAGGGTGTTCCGAACAATGAAGTCTCGTCTTTTCGCCGGCGTCGCCGGTCTCGCCGCTGCCTTCGCTGCAACAGCGACCCCCGCGATGGCGCAGGAAGAAGTGCCCAGCGAATTCACCGTCACCGGCAGCGTTGCGCTCGTCACCGACTATCGTTTCCGCGGCGTCTCGCAGAGCGACAAGGAACTGGCCGTGCAGGGCGGTGTCTCGGTTGCCCACGCCAGCGGCGTTTATGTCGGCACCTGGGCGTCGAACCTTTCGGGCTGGGGCACCTTCGGCGGTTCGAACACCGAACTCGACATCTACGGCGGTTTCGCCACCGAAGTGACTAGCGGCGTGACGCTGGACGTCGGCCTGACCTGGTACATGTATCCGGGCGGCTCGGACATCACTGACTTCGCGGAACCCTATGTGAAGCTCTCGGGCGAAGTCGGCCCCGGCAAGCTGCTCGTCGGCGTTGCTTATGCGCCCAAGCAGGAAGCTCTGGGCCGCTGGTATCTGAGCGCCGATTCCTACGCCACCGGCATCCCCGACGCACCGGGCGCGAAGTCGGACAATCTCTACATCTGGGGTGACGCCAGCACCAGCATCCCGAGTACTCCGCTGACCCTGAAGGCCCACCTGGGTTATTCGGACGGCAACTCCGGCCTTGGCCCCAACGGCACCAGCGTCGCACCGACCGGCAGCTACGTGGACTGGATGCTGGGTGCGGACCTCGCGGTCGGACCGGTTACGCTGGGCGTCGCCTATATCGACACCAACATCACCAAGTCCGAATCCGCCTATCTGCAGCCCAACTTCTCCTCGACCAAGAACGGCTCGCGGATCGCCGGCTCGACCGTGGTTTTCTCGCTTTCGGCCGGTTTCTGATCGGTTGAATTTGGTTCCCGCCCGCGTGCTCTTTCCGGGTCCGGGCGGGGATCGATTGCGACAGGCCGTTGAGCCTTCCGCGTCTGTGATATCAATGTAACATATTGTGAAGTTTGCGGATTTGTGACCGATCTGCGGCAACCTCCGCCGCTTTCGATGTTTGATCCTCCCGCAGGGCAAAAACATGCCCTTGTTGCAGGAAGGATCATATGACCCATTTCAACCGCGCTCTGTCGGTCGTCGCGCTCGCCGCCGCCGCCACCGCAATGCCTGCCTTCGCGCAGGATGCCGCTCCCGCCTCCGGGGGCCGTGACAGCCATTTCGATGGCCCCTACATCCAGGGCTTCGGTGGCTACTCAGTGCAGAACCAGGACAGTTCCGAAAGCCTGAAGTTCGACACCGATGGCGACGGAAAGTACAACAACAGCGTCAACACGGCGGCAGGTGCCAACGCCTTCTCGCCCGGTTTCTGCAGCGGCAAGGCCAATGGCGCGACCCCGGCTGCGGGTTGCCGCCAGGACCGTGATGGCGCCGAATACGGTGTGCGCATCGGCTACGACCGCCGCATGGGCAACATGGTCATCGGCGGCCTGATCGAAGGCTCCAAGTCCGAAGCCAAGGATGCGGTCTCGGGCTACAGCACCACGCCCGCCAGCTACGCGATCCAGCGCGAGATGGACTACAGCGTCACGGCTCGCCTGCGCGCAGGTTACACGCCGGGCGGCGGCGCGCTGTTCTATGTCACCGGTGGCGGCGGCATGGCCAAGCTCGACCATACGTTCACGACTACCAACACCGCCAACTCGTTCGACCCGGAACGCAACAACAAGATGGTCTGGGGCTGGCAGGCCGGCGGCGGCACCGAGATCATGCTCACGGATCACATGAGCCTTGGTCTCGAATATCTCTACAACCGCTATAGCGACAACAAGTACAACGTTGTTGTCGGTCAGGGCACCGCGCCTGCGACAAACCCGTTCCTGCTCGACTCGGGTTCGACCCGCATCAAGGGCGGCGACAAGAACTTCGACTACCACTCGCTGCGCGCGACGGTAGGCTTCCAGTTCTGATCCAGAGCTGATCCTCGTAGGAGGGTTGGAGGAGCGGCAACCGGCTGCGTCTGTGCCGGCGCACCCGTTGCTTTCTCAAGAATGCTCCAAGCATCCGACCACCTACGGCCTTAAGCTATTGCTGTGCCTGCGATGCAAATGAGGGCGCATTGGTGCCTGACAAGGAAAAGGGCGCGACGGTCATCCCGTCGCGCCCTTTTTGTCACGCTAGCGCTGCGTCAGCAGCAGCTTATGCGTTTTCCTTCTTGCGGCCAGCCTTCTTGCGGTCGTTCGGGTCGAGCAGGGCCTTGCGAAGACGGATCGACTTCGGGGTCACTTCGACCATCTCGTCGTCGTCGATGTAGGCGATGGCCTGCTCCAGCGTCATCACGCGGGGCGGGGTGAGGCGGATGGCGTCGTCCTTGCCGGTCGAACGGAAGTTCGTCAGCTGCTTCGACTTCATCGGGTTCACTTCGAGATCGTCGGGCTTGGCGTTCTCGCCGATGATCATGCCTTCATAGAGCGGCTCGCCCGAACCCACGAACAGGATGCCGCGCTCTTCGAGCGGGCCGAGCGCGTAGGCAACGGCTTCGCCGGCGCCGTTCGAGATCAGCACGCCGTTCTTGCGGCCTTCGATCTTGCCCTTGTGGGGGCCGTACTTGTCGAACAGGCGGTTCATGATGCCGGTGCCGCGCGTGTCCGACAGGAACTCCCCGTGGTAGCCGATGAGGCCGCGCGACGGAGCGATGAAGGTGATGCGGATCTTGCCACCGCCCGAGGGGCGCATGTCGGTCATCTCGCCCTTACGGATCGCCATCTTCTCGACGACGGTGCCCGAGAATTCCTCGTCCACGTCGATCACGACGGTCTCGTAAGGCTCGGTCTTCTTGCCGTTCTCGTCTTCGAGGAACAGCACGCGCGGGCGGCTGATGCCCAGCTCGAAGCCTTCGCGGCGCATCGTCTCGATGACGACGCCCAGCTGAAGTTCGCCGCGGCCGGCGACTTCGAAGCTGTCCTTGTCTGCCGATTCGGTGACGCGGATGGCGACGTTGGTTTCCGCTTCGCGGGCCAGACGGTCGCGGATCATGCGGCTGGTGACCTTGGAGCCTTCACGGCCCGCCATCGGCGAATCGTTGACAGCAAAGCGCATCGATAGCGTCGGCGGATCGATCGGCTGGGCCTGAAGCGGCTCGGAGACCGTGGGATCGGCGATAGTGTTCGCCACGGTGGCCGAGGTCAGGCCGGCGATCGAGATGATGTCGCCTGCCTTGGCCGATTCGACGGGGACGCGGTCAAGGCCGTGGAACGCCAGCAGCTTCGAGGCGCGGCCGGTTTCAACGACGTTGCCTTCGCTGTCGAGCGCGCGGATCTGGTCGTTCAGCTTGACGGTGCCCGACTGGACCTTGCCGGTCAGGATGCGGCCCAGGAAGTTGTCGCGGTCGAGCAGGGTGACGAGGAACTTGAAGGGTCCGTCGACGTCGGCTTCGGGAGCCGGCACGTGCTCGATGATCTTCTCGAACAGCGGGGTCAGCGTGCCTTCGCGCGCATCGGGATCTTCGCTGGCGTAGCCGTTGCGGCCCGAAGCGTAGAGCGTGGGGAAGTCGAGCTGCTCGTCGTTGGCGTCGAGGCTGACGAAGAGGTCGAACACTTCGTCGAGCACTTCGGCGTGACGGCCGTCGGGACGGTCGATCTTGTTGACGACGACGATCGGCTTGAGGCCGAGGCCCAGCGCCTTGCCGGTGACGAACTTGGTCTGCGGCATCGCGCCTTCCGAGCTGTCGACCAGCAGGATCACGCCGTCGACCATCGAGAGGATGCGCTCAACCTCGGCGCCGAAGTCGGCGTGTCCGGGCGTGTCGACGATGTTGATGCGGTAGCCGTTCCACTCGATCGAAGTGGGCTTTGCCAGAATGGTGATGCCGCGCTCTTTTTCGAGGTCATTCGAATCCATCGCACGCTCTTCAACGCGCTGGTTGTCGCGGAACGTGCCGGACTGGCGGAAGAGCTGGTCGACGAGCGTGGTTTTGCCGTGGTCGACGTGCGCGATAATCGCGATGTTGCGCAAGGGAAGCGGGGCGGACATTCAGGTCTTCTTTCGAAAGGAGGGCCAGCGGGCAAATGCGTGTTGCACTGCAAAATTTGGGCGCCCTTACCTGATACCAGCGTTTTCGGCAAGCGTGCTGCGATGGGCGGGCTTGTGGCAGGAGTGTCACGATGATGCAGATTGTCCGCAAATATTCGTCGGCTTCGATTGTCGACTTCGCAGTTATTTCCTAAAAGTGTGTATTCGATACGCGACTACACAAGCGATCAGCCTTTTGCGCGCAAGACGCAGGCACTCGCGCAAGTAAGGACGGGGGGTAGCTGATGAAGGGCAGTTCAGCAGGCATCGCCGCGCGGTCATCGCGCATGGTCGTCGACACCGCTCTGGCCAGGGCAGGATTGCTTGCGGGCGTGGCGGCGGCCGGGCTGGTGGCAGCGCCCGCGCTGGCGCAGGAATCAGGTTCGGGGAAAAGGGCTGCGCAGGCGGGCGAGGAATATGCCGACACCATCATCGTCACTGCCACCAAGCGCGAGCAGACGCTGCAGGATGTGCCGGTGGCGGTGTCCGTCACCAGCGGCGCGACGCTTGAGCGGGCACAGATTCGTGACCTGAAGGACCTGCAGTCGGTCGTGCCCAGCTTGCGCGTCAACCAATTGCAGTCCAGCGCAAACACCAACTTCTATATCCGCGGCTTCGGTAACGGCGCCAACAATGCGGGGATCGAGCCTTCGGTGGGCCTGTTCGTGGACGGGGTCTACCGGTCGCGATCGGCCTCGATGATTGCCGATTTCCCGGACGTGGAGCGGATCGAGGTGCTGCGCGGACCGCAGTCCACGCTGTTCGGCAAGAATGCCTCGGCAGGCGTGATCTCGATCGTGACCAGAAAGCCGCAGTTCGAATTCGGCGGAAACGTGGAAGCGAGTTACGGCAACTACGATGCGGTCGTGGTGAAGGGCATGGTCACCGGCCCGATCACGGAAAACATCGCCTTCAGCTTGGCCGGCGGGATCAACAAGCGCGACGGCATCGTCAAGGACCTCGCCGACATCGGCGCACGCACCAACGAGCGGGACCGCTGGTTCGCGCGCGGGCAGCTGCTGTTCGACAACCATGAAGGCTTTGACGTCCGCCTGATCGCCGATTACGGCAAGATCGACGAGAACTGCTGCGCTGTGGTCAACTTGCGCCAGGCGGTGCCCACGGCGGCGATTTTCGCGCTGGGCGGGGCAGTGACCCAGCCGGACGAAAAGTATGACAACGTCGGCTACAACAACTTCCAGTCCTCCAACGACATCGAGAACTGGGGCGTTTCGGGCGAACTGAACTACGACCTTGGCGATGTGCAGTTGACCTCCATCACTGCATACCGCCGCTCGGATGCGCTGACCAACCAGGATTCGGACTTCTCCAGCGCCGACCTGCTCGGGCGCAACTGGCAAGACCTGCGGATCAAGACCTTTACCCAGGAACTGCGCGCCAACTTCAAGGTGGGCGAGCGGATCACCGGCCTCGTCGGGGGGTACTACTTCAACGAGAAGATCGACCAGAAGAACCAGGTGCTGTGGGGCGACGATGCCCGGCCTTATGCCGATCTGCTGGTGCGCAGCCTGTCGGGCGGCGCGCTGAGCGTGCCCGCTCTGGAAGCAGCGTTCGGCGGGTCCGAGGCGGCGGCTGCAGGCAATCCGGCGCTGGCGGGCAGGTACGCCGGGCAGTTCTTCGCATCCGGCACAGGGCTGAGCGAGGCGTACAAGCTGAAGAACGAGGCCTATTCCGCGTTCGGCCAGCTCGATTTCGAGGTGGCCCCGGGCCTGATCGTGACAGGCGGGGTCAATTATACCCACGATACCAAGCGCTTCGCCACCGGCACGACCTCGGACGATGTCTTTGCCAGCATCGATTTCAACGACCCGCGCTATGGCGGTTTCCGGCAGGCCTTGCTTTATCAAGGGGCGCTGTCGCAGACCGTCGGCAACCTGCTGGGGCTGGGCCGGTCGGCGACGGCAGCCGAGGTCGGCGCTTTTGCCGGCGCCAACGGGGCAGCCTTCGCGCAGGTGAATGCGGGCGCCGCGGCCTTCGCTGCCGGCAATGCCAATAATCCGGCTGCGAATCCGCTCAACGCGCTGCGAGCGCTGCAGTACTTCCCGCCGTTCATGAACGTGCCCAATGCGGTCGAGCCGGGCAAGGTCAGCGACGGGGATTTCAGCTATACAGCGCGCCTGGCCTGGGACGTGACACCCAGCGTCAACCTCTATGCTGCCTGGGCGACGGGCTACAAGGCGGCCTCGATCAACCTTTCGCGCGACAGCCGGCCTACTCCGGGCGACCTTGTAGACCTGCGCGCGCAGGGACTGGCGGTGACCAACCTCACCTCTGGCAGCCGCTTCGCCAATCCCGAGAACGCGACGGTCTACGAACTGGGCTTCAAGGGGAACTGGGGCATCGTCTCGGCCAATGTCGCGGTGTTCAAGCAGATCATCAAGAACTTCCAGTCGAACATCTTCACAGGCTCCGGCTTCTTCCTTGCCAATGCGGGCAAGCAATCGGCCTTCGGGATCGAGTTCGAAGGGTCGGCCAAGCCGGTCGATCCGCTGACGCTGACGCTTTCATGGACGTACCTCGATCCCAAATACGACACTTTCAAGCTCTCCGCCTTCGGGGACCTTTCGGGCACCACGCCTGCGGGCGTCTCGCCGCTGTCGGTTACTTTCGGTGCGGAGTTCGTGCAGCCGGTGGGGTCGGGCGGCGACCGGGTGATCCTGCGGGGCGACTATCATTACGAAGCGCAGTTCAGGCTGGTAGAGGGCCTGCCCGGCCTCGTTTCGCGCGATGCCGTGGGCAATGTCACCGGCGTTGCCGCCGCACTGGCCGCCGCGCGCGAGTTCAAGCAGGACATCAACGACGTCAACGCATCGCTGACCTATGCGATGGCGAACGGTATGGAAGTGTCGGTCTGGGGCCGCAATCTGCTGAACGACCGCACCATCCTGCAAATCTTCGACAGCCCCGCCCAGCCCGGCTCGATCTCGGGTTATGCGAACCAGCCACGCACTTACGGCGTGGCGGCACGCTACCGGTTCTAAGCCGGAGCGCGAAAACGCACGGCCACCTGCCCGCGGTTCTGGGAGGAGAGGCGGGCAGGGGCGGCTGTGCAATTTGGAACAGGGGCGCGAAGGGCATTGCCTATCGCGCCCCTTTTTTCACGATGCCGATCGCCGCTACGCTCAAAAGTCTTTGTATTTTCGGGTATTTGATGAAAGTTTGCCGCCGATAGCTTGGCCTTGTCGGAATGCAATGTTCTGACCCGGGAAGCGAAGCCGTGGAACAGGGGGAAGTTATATGGTGCCTAACGGTGGTTTCTGGTGGCGGGTTCTCGCCTACATCATCGATGCGATCATCCTGAACGTAGCCTCGTCGATTATCGGCGGGATATTCGGGGCCGGGTTTGCCTTTCCGCTTATGGGGATGGGCAATGTGGCGGCGGTCAGCGGGGCTATGTTCGGAATGGTCGCGGTAAGTATCGTCGTCAACTGGCTGTACTTTGCGCTGATGGAAAGCTCGAAGCTGCAGGCCACTATCGGCAAGCTGGCGGTTGGGCTCGTTGTAACCGACCTCACCGGCGCGCGGGTCAGCTTCCTGCGAGCCACCGGGCGTTATTTCGGCAAAATACTCTCCAGCGCCATCTTGTGCATCGGATTCATCATGGCTGCATTCACGGAGCGCAAGCAGGGGCTGCACGATCTGCTGGCGGGGACGCTCGTCTATAAGACACGCGATCCCCAGCAGGTCTACAACAGCGCCGACGTGTTCGCCTAAAGCTCCCTCAACGCGCGAGCCGGTTTCGCCCGCAGCAGCGGTAGCGAGCCGGCCAGCGCGAAGCCGAGGATCAGCACCAGACCGGCTCCCAGTACCGCAAGAATACGGGGCCAGTCCGGCAGCCAGGTGAATTCGAACAGCTTCACGATCACCGCCCAGGCCATCGCGCTGCCTGCGGCCAGCGCCACGATCGCCAGAACGGCGGCGATGAGCCCGTACTCGGCCATCTGAAGTACGAGCAACTGGCGCCGGCTGGCACCCAGCACGCGCAGGATCACGGTGTCGTATGTCCGGCTGGCGCGCGCGGCGGCAATGGCGCCCAGCAGCACCGCAAGCCCCGACAGCACGGCTACCGAAGCCGCCGCAAGGATCGCCGCCGACATCTGGTCGAGCAGCGCGCGCGCATCGCGCAGCAGGCTGCCGGTTTCGATCACCGAACTCGACGGAAAGGCGCGCACAAGTTTCGGCAGCAGACCGGCGGTCGAGGCGCCGGGCGGTACCTCGATGGTCGCGGCAAGGTTGTGCGGCGCTTCCGCCAGTGCGTTAGGCGAGAAGACCAGCACGTAGTTGAAGCCCAGCGTATCCCAGTCGATCCGGCGCAGCGCGGTGACGCGGGCGGTCTTCTCGACGCCGAGCACATTCACCGTGATATAGTCGCCGAGCTTCAGGCCGATCGCCTCGGCCAGTTTCTCGTCCAGCGAAACCTGCGGCTCGCCATAAGGGATTTCGGACCACCACCGGCCGGAGGTAACGGTGCTGCCCTGCGGCACACCGACCGAATAAGTGAGACCGCGCTCGCCCCTTAGCGCCCAGGCGCCGTCTGGCAGGTCCTTGCCCAGGCTCGACACCTTGGTCATGTGGCCTTTGGGCCCATAGGCAAGAATGCGCCCGCGCAAGTTGGGGACCAGATTGAGTTTGGCGCCGGGGACAGTCTGCGTCACCGCATTGCGGAAATCCGCGGCCTTGTCCTTCGGCACGTCGAGCACGAAGAAATCGGGCGCGCGGTCGGGCACGGTGCGGCGGATGTTGGCGTCGAGGCTGGTTTGGACGCCCGCGATCAGCACGAAGGCGGAAAGGCCGAAGCCCAGGGCGGTAACCAGTGCGCCGGTCTGGGCGCCGGGGCGGTGCAGGTTCGCAAGGCCGGCCCGCAGCATGGGCGCATGCGGTCGGGGCAGGCGGGCGGCAAGGCGGCGGATGCCGGTGCCGATCAGTGCCAGCAGTCCCAGCATTGCTGCCGATCCGCCAAGGAAGCCCAGCGTCACCAGCGGCTGCGCGGCATTGGCCAGCGCCAGCACTACGATTGCGCCCAGCCCGAGGCCGACCGGCAGGGCCAGCGCCTTGCGGTCCGAGCGAAGCGGCATCACGCCTGCGCGCATCAGCGCCATGGCCGGATAACCGCGTGCGCGCACCAGTGGCGGCGCGGCGAAAACCAGCGCGACGAGCAGGCCATAGGCTGCTGCCGTTGCCAATGCGGCGGGAGACACGGTGAAGCCGGTGTCGACCGGCAGCAGGCTTTGCAGCGCAGAGGCCAGCATTGGCGTGACCAGCACCCCGGCGGCAAGGCCCGCCACGCTGCCCGCCAGCGCAGCCGCGCCCACCTGCAGCAGGTAGATGCGCACGATGTCGCCGCTCGTCGCGCCCAGCACCTTGAGCGTCGCGATCGAGGTGCGCCGGGCCTCCAGATAGGAAGATACGCCGCCGCCGATACCGATCCCGGCGATCACCAGGGCGGCTAGCCCGACCAGCACGAGAAATTCGCCCATGCGGCTGACGAAGCGCTCGGTCGACGGAGAGGCGGCCTTACGGGTACGCGCGTCGAAGGCGCTTTCGCCAACACGGGCCTTGAGGGCATCGACCACCGGCTCGGGATCGCGCCGGCTGTCGGCGAAGCGCACGCGAACCGCGCTGCGGTACATCGCGCCCGGCGAGGTCAGCCCGGCTTTGGCGGGAAGGTCCAGCGGAGCGATGGCGGTGTCGCCCAGCGCGAAGCCTTCGCTCATCTGTTCGGGATCGGCGGTGATGATGCCGCCGACGGTGACCGGCACGCCGCCAAGGTCGATCTGCGTGCCCTTGGCGGCACCGAGACGGGCGGCGGTCCCCTTGGCGATCCATACAGTTCCGGGCGGCGGTGCGCCGACTTTACGGCCGTCCACCAGCTCCAGCTTGCCATAGAGCGGCCATGCGTCGTCCACCGCTTTCAGGGCGACAGGGGCGGTGGCGTCACCTCTGCTTGCAATCGCCTGCATCCGGTAGCCGCGAGAGACTTTGCCCAGCTTGGCCAGCGCGGCGAATTCGTCTGCGGAAAGGTCGCGTTGCCAGACTTTGAGTTCGATGTCGCCGCCCAGGATCTCGCGCCCGCGCGAACCCAGCTCGCTTTCTATCGAGCCGGTCAGCGTCCCGATTGCGGCAATCGCGCCCACGCCCAGAAACAGGCAGACGAGGAGGAGCCGCAGGCCCTTGAAACGGGCCGACAGGTCACGCCGGGCGATGGTCCAGGCCATGCGCCAGGGCAGGGCGGCGGTGGAGGTTGCGGCCCTTTCGCTACGGCCGAGGGGAGCGGGCGTGGCGGCGATCAGCAACATGGCGCGGCCTGCGGGACAAGGCTGCCGGGCGTAGTAGGAGCCGGGCGATCGTTACACATGACGGTCGCTCGCGATCATGCCGTCGGCCAGCGTCACCACGCGCTCGCACTGGCGGGCGAGGCTTTCGTCGTGGGTGATGATGAGCAGTGTCGCACCGGCTTCGGCGCGGCGGGCGAACAGGAGTTCGACGATCGCGGCGCCGGTGGCGGCGTCCAGGTTGCCGGTCGGTTCGTCAGCGAAGACCAGCGCCGGGCGCGGTGCCAGCGCGCGGGCAATCGCCACGCGCTGCTGTTCGCCGCCCGAAAGCTGCGCGGGATAGTGCGAAAGACGGTGCCCGAGGCCGACCGCGACCAGTTCCGCCTCGGCCCGTTCGCGCGCGCCGGACATTCCGGCCAGTTCCATGGGAGTGGCTACGTTTTCCAGCGCGGTCATCGTGGGCAGCAGGTGGAATGCCTGGAGCACCACGCCGATGCGCCCGCGCCGCGCCCGCGCGAGATCGTCCTCGCCCATTCCGGCGAAGTCCTCGCCCGCGACCTGCAACGTGCCCGAGCTGGCGCGCTCCAAGCCGCACAGCACCGCCATGAGCGAGGACTTGCCCGAGCCCGAGGGGCCGATCACGGCCACGGTCTCGCCGCGGCCCAGAGTGAGCGACACGTCCCGCAGCACGGGCACGCCGCCGAAGGCCTTGTGCAGGCCGCGCGCCTCGATCATGGGCACGCCGGCGGATGCACCGGCACCGGCACCGGCAGCGGGGGCGGAAAGGTCAGGCG
>NZ_CACSJO010000047.1 GCF_902706195.1 Novosphingobium sp. 18050
GATACCGACCGCCGCCCCGTTACCCTTGGGTCTGCTGTTCAGGACGGAATTACTGGACGCGGCTGTCATCGGTTCATGCTCGTAATCTGGTTCGCTGCGGGTTTTATCATCATCGGGGCAAGCATTGCGCTCTTGATTTGCCGTCTCGATGCAACAAAAACTCGGTGATGCCCAAAGTACCTTCCTCCCCCGCCCGCGTTCCCGATGCTTTCGACAAGGCGATCCTGCGCGTGCTCCAGCGCGACAACAAGACGCCGCAGCGCACGATCGCGCAGCACGTGAACCTCTCCGCCGCCGCCGTACAGCGCCGGATCGCGGCCATGGAGGACGCCGGGATAATCGCCCGCAATGTGGCGGTGGTGAACCCCGATGCGCTGGGCCTGACGATCACCGCCGTGGTCGAGGTCCACCTGCGCGACGAGCGCACCGCCACCGTGGATGCGGCCAAGCGCCTGTTCGGCGAAACGCCCGAGGTGCAGCAGTGCTACTACGTCACCGGCGGGGTGAGCATGGTGCTGGTCATCGTCACGCGCGACATGCGTGCCTACGAAGCGCTGACCCGCCGCCTGTTTTCGGACAGCGATCTGGCCGAGCGCTTCCGCACCCTCGTCGCGCTGGACCGGGTGAAGGCGGAAACGTCCGTCGTTATCGAGTAATCCACGCGCCAGTGCCGACTTGTCCCGTGACTGCGAACGCCGTTACCCGTTGACCCCGCCACCCATTGCAGACATCCCCGACGCAGATAAACTGCGTTTATGAAGTCCCGATTTTACGCCGCCGCAATCATCTTCGCGTTCATCTCCGCAGCCATAGGGCGGTGGGTTCGAGGTTGGCTGGATGTTGCCGCCTGCTTGGATCACGGCGGCAGATGGCAAACCGAGGGCGGCTATTGCGAGATCGCAACCGATGCCAGTTCATGACCCGGATCGCCCCATTGCACCCATGCATTCGCTTGTTTTACTCATGCGCTTATTAGGGTCGAAGGACTATGAAAATGATGCGCCCTATCTCTTGGATAAATAATTTCTTGATAGGATTGCTTACTTGCGTAGGCATCATGGGTTCAGAAGCAACTTACGCACATGGTTGCCCGAGCGAAAAAGATTTAAGTTCGGTACATTACATGAACAGCCGTGAATTGCGAGATTTATTCTCAAATGTTAGATTAGATAGTGTATTGGACGGCGCCATTCCGTCAGCCCTTTGGGGAGAAATGTTTTTTTCATCCGGCGAACATCAAGTTGTACATGAGGGATATATTGATCTTGGTCGCTTTAAAATTGAAAATGACGCACTTGTTACATCTGGACATAGCGAAAAATTGAACCGAGCCGTCAAAGTATTTACTTTGAAAGGGCTAATGTATTTTCGTGAAATTGGGCCTACATCGATTTGCCGGAGGGTCAACGTAATCCCATTGTAGGTCCGCTTACCACCATTTTTAGACGAAAGCGGCCTGTCTGCACACGCCCCGCTGCAGTCATTGCGTCCGAAAGTCTAAAGCGGGATGATAGCGGCGACAGAGCGAGTATCGAGCAAGTGGTCCATTGGCGTTTATGGCTTGGCGTTGTTCTTCAGGTTGCTGGTTTCCTCGTCCGCGAACACGTAAACAACCTCACGGCGCTGAATTGGATCGCCGAAAACGCGCGCAGGCAGAACGATCCAAACGGACCTCCCGCCTGCGTCTTCGATTGTGCCATATCTCTGACCGGCAATGCTGCGATGCTCGGTCAAATAGCGCTCGGTTTGGTGCTTTTAGGAACCGCGCTCGTTTGCTGGTCCGCGTTGAAGCGAGGGTCGCCCAAGCCGTTTTAGTCCTGTTTCCACCATTTTTAGCCGAGAGCGACCTGTCGGTACGCGTCCCGTAGCGGGCAACGAAGACTTACCCGTTTAGAGGCAACTCGTCCCGGTAAACGATCATAGAATGGCCCAGACGCGCCGCATCTTGCGCCGCCGATCTTAGAGTTTCGTCTTCGATGGCTGAGAGGTCAGCGTCGAGTTCCTTCTGCCGTTCAATCTCGACGAAGTTCCATCCTCCATCTTCAGCCCCGGCTACGGCAGCTGACCGGGCCGTTTCTATTACTGACCCTCTGCCATAGAGCATCAGTGCGTGTCGCGCGCCCGGACGGCAGCGGGTGGCCTCCGTCGCAACAGCTTTTTGCAGAAAATATGAAGAGGGCTTCAGTCATATGCTCAAGCTACACGAACGTCCTCCGGCATCAATGGCAGCTTCCCACCAAAATCAGTCCCTTCAACCCCGCTCAGCCTGAGCTTGTCGAAGGCCCCGGACGTGGCGCGCGCCTCCCTGTGCTTCGACAAGCTCAGCATGAGCGGTGGGAGTGGGCAAGGGCACGTTCCCACACTTCCAGTCGCTCCGAAGCAGCAATACTGCGCCTGCAAGCGGCCATGCCCGCATTGCGATAGTTGAAATTCCCGGCGCAAACGCGAATGATCGCTTCCCGGCCCTAGTAGATATCGCGGCGGTAACGCCCTTCCTCGACCATGGCTTCCACCCGGTCGTCGCCGAGCGCGCTGCGCAACGCGGCGTCGACGGCGGGCGCCATGCCCTCGATGCTGCCGCATACGAAGATCGCGGCGCCGTCGTCCACCCAGCGTTCGATATCCGCGCCGGCTTCCGCGACGGCGGCCTGTACATAGCGGCGCTCGTCGCCGTCACGCGACCAGGTGCGATCGAGACGGTTCAGTACGCCCGCTGCGCGCAGAGTCTGAAGTTCCTCGTCGTGGAACGCATCGAGCGCTTCGCTGCGCTCTCCGAACAGCAGCCAGTTGGGGCCTTCCTCCGTCATCGCACGCTGGCGCAGGTGAGCGAGCAGTCCGCCAAGGCCGGTGCCGTTGCCGATCAGGATCATCGGACCGGGCGTTTCGGGCGGACGGAAATTGGCGTTGGCACGCAGACGCATGGCGATCTCGCCGCCGATCGGCGCAAGGCTGGTCAACCAGCCCGAGCCGAGGCCAAGGCCGCCGTTCTCGTCATGGACCTGCCGCACCAGCAGGTGGACCCGCCCGTTCGCCGGGATCGAGGCAATCGAATATTCGCGGTGCGGCAAAGGTCGCAGCGCGCGGACGAGCGTTTCGGGATCGGCGGGAAGGCCCGCGCCCGGTTCGGGCAGGATCGCATTCGACAGGTGCTGGGCCAGCGTCATGCCGTCGATCTCGGTGCCGCCCGCAAGGCCCGCTTCCGCCAGCCATCCGTTGATCCGCGCGGGGTCATGACGCGGCGCGACTTCGGCGATGTCACCCGCCTGCCAATCATGCTCGCCGTCTGAGCCCGGTTCGTCCAGCGGTTCCAGCGCGATGTGGAAGGCCGCACCGCCCTGGCTGCCGGGGTTCAGATGGCGCCGCTCTGCCAGGCGCCAGCGGCCATAGGCGGGCGGCTCCCAGTCGGGCAGGTCGCTGCGCGCGCCGATGGCGACGATCTGCTGCTGCCACTGGCGCTGGGCATCGCCGTCGTCGCCGTCCATCTCGACCGTGTCGAACATTCGCTGGCCGCCACCGGCATGGAGCCAGTGGTCGACCGCATGGCCGAAGGCGCAGAAATCGGGATATTCGCGGTCACCCAGCGCCAGCACCGCATAATCCAGATGCGCGAGCGGGGCGGGCGCCGTCATCGTTCGTTGCGCAAAGCCGCGCGCGGTGTCCGGCGGTTCGCCTTCGCCGTAAGTGCTGATGACGAAGAGCGCACGCTTCGCGCCGGTCAACTGCGCCGGGTCCAGTTGGGAGAGCGCCACTACGGGCGCATTGCCGAACGCAGCAGCGGTGAGGCGCGCCATGCGGATCGCTCCGCCGGTCTGGCTTGCGTGGACGATGATCGTGTCGGACGACCCTCCGGGCGCTGCCGCCCCATCTTTCAGCATTGCTACGTCAAGTTCGCGCAGGGCCTTCTTCTTGCGGCGCCGGGCGAAGTAGAGAAGAAACCCGGTGATCGTGAACAGCGGCATCGTCAGGCTGGTGAGCAGCAGCACGATCCGCCCGACCATGCCGAAGAAGGCGCCGCGGTGGATCTCGTACATGCTGGTGGTGATCGTCTTGCCCAGCGAGCGCTGGGCATAGAGGTCCGTCTTCACGACTGCGCCGGTTACGCTGTCCATGCGGTATTCGTCGATCATCCGCTCATGGCGGGCGCCGGGCTGCAGGGCGCGGAACGTCACCGGCTTGTCGCCCTGCGGGATGGCGATGCGCACGTTCTCGAAACGCCCGTCGCTCACCTTCAGGAAGCTGCGCCATGCCGGAGCCAGCGCGGGCTGGCTGCCTTCGGCTGATGTCTCGTCCTCGTGCTTTTCCTCGCGCGCGCCTTCGCCGGTCAGCGCGTAGAGCACACCCTGCCGATACCAGTCGTAGGACCACCATAGGCCCGTCAGCGCGCTGAGCAGGTAGACGATCAGCACCCAGCCGCCGATCACCGCATGGAGAGCGCGGTAGAAGTTGCGGCCCGACATCCGAAAGTCCAGCACCAGCCACGCGCGCCAGTCCAGCGGCTTGCGCGGCCAGCGCAAATAAAGCCCCGAAAGCGCGAAATAGACCAGGGCGATCGCGGAAAAGCCGGTGATCTGGCGGCCGATGCCGTTGCCTCCGCCCGGCAGTGCCAGCCAGCGGTGCAGCGTCCTCACGAAGCGGAAGACCGCCTGCCCGCGCGCTTCGCCCAGCAGTTTGCCGGTATAGGGATCGATGTAGCTGCCCTGCCCCCTGCCCTTCTTGCCAGGCTCGGGTTCGAAAGAGAGGCTGGGCGCATGGCCCGGCTCACCCTCCATCAGCAGGCTGCTCACCTTGAGGCCGCCGCGCTGCGCCGAGGCGCGGGCGATCAGTTCGTCCGGCGAGAGACGCGGCGCCGAGGACGGGGCCACCGTGACCACGCCCGGGCTGATCGCGGCCATGATCTCGTGCTCGAAGCTCATCATCGCGCCGGTGACGCCCATCAGCGCCAGCACGAGCCCCGCAGTGATCCCGAGGAACCAGTGAACCTGGAAGAGTATCTGCCGTGTCATCAAATCTCTGCTGCAATAACGTTCGACGCCGAAGTGGCAGGAAGGCGCACAGCCGATACGGGTGCGGGTGCGGACGACCCTTGAAGGGCCGCCCATTGTGCGCTGCACATATTGCTATTGCGAATGCGTTGCAATGCTGGTCGCGGAAATTTGTTACTGCACGGCGGGAAGGCGCCAGCCCGGTTGCGAAGGCTGATTCCCCGCACACAAGTTGACCTCAGCCTTGTGAATGATGCTCATCGGCAATGCTTTGTTGCATCAACATTGCGCTCTGCTGCACCAAATATTGCCGCCCGTTATATTGCATTTCCGGGGCGGTTTTACGGCCGTCATGCGATTGACACCCCTGCACCGCGAACTCACTGGCCCTCGTGCAAATGCGAGTCACTCGCAAAGGTTTGCTTATTCGGGGGAATTCAACGTGTCCAAATCAACCTGTCACCCTGCCCACCGTCTTGCCCGCAGCCCTGCCCGGTTCGCGGTCGGCGCCAGCGCCATCGCATTGTCGCTGCTCGCCTTGCCTGCTCTGGCAGATGAAGCCGCCAGCGAAGAAGGTGGTTCGGCCATCGTCGTCACCGCTGCGGGCTATAAGCAGGATATCGTAGAGGCCCCCGCCAGCATTACCGTGATCGACCGCGCCGAACTGCAGGACAAGCGCTTCGGCAGCCTGGCAGAGGCACTGGGCGACGTGCAGGGCATCGACGTCGGCGGCGAAGCGGGCAAGACCGGCGGCCTCAACATCTCGATCCGCGGCATGCCCAGCGACTACACGTTGGTGCTGATCGACGGCCGCCGCCAGAATGCGCCCGGCGGCGTCACGCCCAACGGCTTCGGCGAAACCTCCACCAGCTTCATGCCGCCCTTCTCCGCGATCGAGCAGATCGAAGTGGTGCGCGGGCCGATGTCAACGCTCTACGGTTCGGATGCGATGGGCGGCGTCGTCAACATCATCACCCGCAAGGTGGGCAGCCGCTGGGTCGGCACCGCCTCTGCCGAAAGCACGATCCAGGGCGATGACCGTTTCGGCAACATCCAGTCGCTCAACGGCTTCGCGCAGGGGCCGCTGGTCAAGGACCTTGTCGGCCTGACGCTGCGCGGCAGCGTGTTCCACCGCGAAGGCTCGAACATCGAGATTCCCGGCGATCCGGCGCTGACGCTGGGCCGCAACCCGGTCCAGTCCGACGTCTACACTTATGGCGGCCGCCTGAGCATCACCCCGCACGCCGATCATGACCTGTGGATCGAGTTCGACCGCAACGAGCAGTCCTACGACAACTCCGAGGGCCGCCTCGGCACGCTGGGTTCGGGTGGCTATGCACAGCGCCAGAAGTTCAACCGCACCAACTACGTCGCCGCCCATACCTGGCGCATGGGCGACTTCGGCCAACTCGACACCACCCTGACCCGCAACGATACCGAAACGATCGGCCGCCTGATCCCCAACGGCACGCCGGGCGCCACGCCGGGCAGCAGCCGCAACCTGGAAGCGCGTAACGACATCATCGATTCGCGCTTTGCCGGCAAGGCAGGCCCCGTCGCCTTCACCGTGGGCGGCCAGTACTGGAAGGCCCGCATGATCGACGGCGTCGCGCCGGCGCCCTTCAAGTTCACCCAGTGGGCCGGCTTCGCCGAAGCCACCCTCACCGTGATCGACGGCTTCAACCTGACCGGCGGCGCGCGCTACGACGATCACTCGACCTTCGGTTCCAAGTGGTCGCCGCGCGCCTATGCGGTGTGGAACGTGACGGGCGACTTCACCGTGAAAGGCGGCGTCAGCCGGGGCTTCAAGACCCCGCGCGTCGAGCAGATCGCCAGCGGCATCATCGGCTTTGGCAGCCAGGGCCGCGTCCCGCAGATCGGAACGCCGGGGCTAACGCCGGAAACCAGCACAAGCTACGAAGCGGGCGTCTATTACGACAGCCACGGTCTGTTCAGCGGCAACGTGACCCTGTTCAACAACGACTTCGACGACAAGATCGCACAAGGCACCGGCATCCCGAACTGCACGTTCGCGGGCTATGCGGGCAATCCGCCCGCAGGCTGCCTCAATGTCGGTAACTTCCCCAATGCCGAGCTGTTCAGCCAGTCGGTCAACATCGACAAGGCGCGCACGCGCGGCGTCGAAGCGGCGGGCCGCTTCGCGTTCACGCCTGCCCTCTCGCTCTCAGTGAACTACACCTATACCGAGACCGAGCAGCTCAGCGGCACCGAAAAGGGCCTGCCGCTGGTGGGCATGCCAAAGCACATGCTGAACGGCAACCTGCGCTGGAAGCTGGGCGATAAGGCCAGCGTGTGGACCCGCGCCGAGATCCGCTCCAGTCGCTACCGTGGCAGCAACGTGCAGCAGACCGCGCTGGGCGATTTCCGCAGCTATGAGGTGTTCCACTTTGGCGGATCGTACCAGATCAGCCCGGCATTCCGCCTTGCCGCAACGGTCTACAACGTGCTCGACACCGATTATGCCGTCTATGTGCCCTATGCCAGCGGCACGGCCACGGTGTTCACGCCCGCCTATTCGATCAACCAGGAAGGCCGCCGCCTCTGGATTTCGGCAACGGCAGACTTCTGACCCGCAGTACGAACGGCGGCGGTGTTCACGCACCGCCGCCGGCATATTCTGACTTACCCTGCCAGTTCGGAAAGTATCCGGCCGCGCGTCATGGATAGCTGCGCGATGAGGTCGCTCAGCAGGTAGGCGTCGCGGCGGCGGGTCCAGGGCTGGGCAGACTGGGGGTCGTATTGCACGGGCAGCGGCACTTCCCGCGCCACTGCGGCGGCCATGCCGTTTTCGCGGGAGACCAGCACGCAGCGCTTCACATGATCGCGGTGACCGACGACCGCGACCTTGCCCAGCGCCTGCGCCGATCCGGCATGGGCCATCACGGCCTTGGCGACGCCGTCAGTGCTCAGATAGATCGTCTTGCCGTCCGGCCCCTTGGAAGGGCGGATCGGCACGATGTCCTTCATGCCGTGCTTCTCGGTCAGCACCTGCGCGATTTCCCACTGCGCATAAATGCGCACGGGCCGCACTTTGGCAATCGCATGGACGGCATCGGCCAACATTGCGTTGATCGGACCCGGCTCCGGCTTCTCCGCGCCGTCCGATAGGCCGGTGTTCGGGTTCACCTTGCCGGTGGCCGAACGGTAGCCGAATGCATAGGCGACGACGCTGTCCGCCTCGCGCACGGGGAACGTGGGATATTCCCAGCGAAAACCCGCCTCGGTGATGTGCGCGGCCAACTGGCGGGCGACGGCAGCGTCGCCCAGTTCACCGGCCAGCGTCTTCGCCATCATCTGTTCAAGGGCATGGGTATCGGCGCCCGCGCCCCCTGCATCCCCCAGCGCCGCAGCCAATGCCGAGGGAGCGAATACCGACTGGGTCGCCAGAATGGCCGTCGGAGCACCTGCAAGAAGCGCGCGGCGCGTGGTCATGAACGTCTCCGGTAAAATGCGTGAAAGGGATGATGGGCCGAACCGGGCATCCGGTCCGGCCCGCACGATCAGAAGTTCACGTTGACGAAACCGCCGACCGTGCGCCGCGCATTGGGCGAGGTGTAGTGCAGCAGGCCCAGCGGGCCGTACTGCTGCCAGCCGGTGGAGAAGTACTTGTCGAACAGGTTGCGGGCATAGACGCCGACTTCGACATTGCGGTTGGGCAAGGTCACGCTGAGCCGCCCGTTGACAAGGCCGTAGCCCGCCACGTTCGAGTAGGCCGGCTGGCCCACAACGGTCCAGTACTCGCTGCGATAGGCGTAGTCGGCATGGGCCTTGAGGCCGAGGCCCGAGCCGAATTCATGATCGTAATCGACCGAGGCGGTGCCCGACCATTCCGGCGAATTGGTCAGGCGGCTGCCGGTGTAGTTGGTCGCGGCGTTATAGACATAGTCGGTGAACTTGGCGTCGGTATAGGTCACCGCGCCGGAGAGTTGCAGGCCGCGCATCGGCTGGACCACCAGGTTGCCCTCGACGCCCTGCGTGCGCAGACCGCCGGCATTGCCGATGACGGTGGCATTGATCATGCCGCCCGAACCATCGGGGATCTGGGTCAGGATGGTGGCCTGAAAGTCCTTGAAGTCGGAGCGGAACACATCGACGTTCAGGCGCAGGCGGCGGCCGAACCACTCGGATTTTATGCCCGCTTCCCAGGCCTTGACCGTCTCGTCCTCATAAGGCGCGTACTTGTTGCCGACGAAGGCGATGCCGGCCGGCTTGTAGCCGGTGGAATACGTCGCATAGAGCATGACGTTGTCGGTCATCTGGAACTGCGGGGCGATGCGGAACGAGAAGTTGTTCCCCTTCACGCGGCCATTGTTGAAGGCCGGGGCCGCGCTCGATGCCACGAAGTTCGGGGTGTAGCCGGCAATCGCCACGGGGTTGATCGTGACGTAATCGATGCTCTGCGAATTGTTGTCGTGGGTATAGCGCCCGCCCAGCGACAGGCTGAGGCGCGGGGTGAAGTTGAACTTCAGCTGCCCGAACGCCGCCATCGTCTCGTTGACGGAATCGAACAGCGAGGCATTGCCGTTCTCGCCAATGGCGCCGGTCAGCGCGATCAGTGTCGGCAGCGGGGTTCCGGCCGCATTGTAAAGCGGCTGGCCGCCGGTCGACCACTGCAACTGCGTCTGGCGCGCATGAAGGCGGTTGTAGAACGCGCCGACAACGTATTCCACGAAGCCACC
This sequence comes from Novosphingobium sp. 18050, assembly GCF_902706195.1. Classification (GTDB taxonomy): domain Bacteria; phylum Pseudomonadota; class Alphaproteobacteria; order Sphingomonadales; family Sphingomonadaceae; genus Novosphingobium. Next base: position 9,683 of record NZ_CACSJO010000047.1, read on the forward strand.
GGTGGGCGAGGCGATGTGCACTTCCTGGCTGAACTTGTCGGTATCCAGCTGCCCCAGGTTGAACGGGATATAGGCATAGCGATCGTAAGGCGTGAGGCTGGCCGGGGTCGAGTTATCGTATCCGGTGACGCGGTAGGCAGTGACCGAGGTCAGTTCATGATCGCCGATCTTCGCGTTGACGCGAAGCGAGGTGCCCCACTCCTCCGTCTTGATCTCGCCGAACGTGCTGTCGGCAGTGTCGGCGCTTTTCGGGCCGGGATAGACGCCCAGTTCGTTGAGGATCGCCGTCACGGCGGCGGACTGGCCCGAAACCGGCGTGCGCACGCTGCTGTCCCAGTGATAGGCGTAGTCGCCCGAAAGGGTCAGGTTGAAACCGTCCGACGGTTCGAGGTAGAGCCGCGCGCGGCCGCCGTATTCGTGCTGTGAGCCGACCTTGCGGTTCAGCGTCACATTGCGGCCGAAACCGTCGAACGCCTGGTCGAAACCCGAAACGCGCAGCGCCGCGATGGGGCCAAGTGGCACGTTCACGGTGGCGTTGAGAATACGCTCGTCATGCTCGCCGAAGCTGGCGCTAGCGCGTGCGGACCATTCGCCGATCTTGGGCCTGGTGGTGGTCACCGCGATCACGCCCGAGGTGGCGTTCTTGCCGAACAGCGTGCCCTGCGGCCCCATCAGCACGTCGACGCGCTCGATATCGACCAGGCCGGTGAGGCCGTTGGCGCGCTGCCCGTCCATCACCACATCGTCGACGACGACGCTGACCGACTTGGCATTGGAGAAGTCGAAGGAAGTGCTGCCCACACCGCGGATCTGGAACGCGGCGCCCTGTGTCGGGTCGTATTGCACGCCCGGCATCGTGTACTGCAGGTCGGTGACCGAAGTGTAGCCGGTGCGCGCCAGTTCCTCGCCGGTCAGCGACTGGATCGCCAACGGCACCTTCTGGCTGCTCTCCGCACGGCGCTCTGCCGTGACGGTGATTTCGGGGAGCGCATCGGCGTCGGCATCATCGGCCGCAGCGGCGCTTTCGGCATGGGCAGCCACGGCCCAGCACGGCGCCAGCGCGCCCGCCAGAATCGTCGAGAGAAGGTGGAAAGAGCGCTTTCGCTTCAAAGCAGACATGTGAGTTCCGTCCTGTTGACCGTGGTCTTCAGGGCGCGCCTCTAGAGACGATTCATGACTCTTTCAGGACACAAGTGCTGTTCTTTAACTCACCTATTAAGGCAGTTTCAAAACATACGTACCGTCATTCCCGAAAAGAGCGAACGACGTCCAGCCCGGTCTGCGGGCTGCTTTGTGTCGCCATGGCGCGCAGCCGCGCGCCGATCGATGCCATGACTGCGGCCTGCACCCGCGCCCGGTCGGAACCGGCCGGAATACCCAGCCACTCCGCGAACTGGGCGTGAACATTTTCGGCACGGCGGCGGCGCATATCGATCGCGAAAGGCCGGAACGCCGGATCTGCCAGCGCCGTCAGCGCGCACTCGTGGGTCAGCCGCACGATTTCCGCATGGGCGGGCGTCGCCGCTTTGGTGGACCGGATTTCGCTGCGCATCCGGCGATAGAGCGTCTCGACACCGGCGAAGAGAATGTCGCGGTGCGCGGGAAAATGGTGCGCGACGCTGGAGGTCGCCGTGCCCGAAGCCTGCGCGACAGCGCGGTGCGACAGGGCGCCGACACCCTGGCTGGAAATGAGGTCGGCGATATGATCCGCCAGCACCGCCTTGTTGCCTTCGGGCACTTTCGCAGTCGCATCGTGCGCGGGACCGGCGGGCACCGCCAGCCGGTCTACCAGCGACATGTGCCATGCGCTGGCGTTGGCCTGCCCTTCCTGACCCTGCCCCAATTCGCGCAGCATACCCCGCACGGTCGAATGGCGCAGCAGCCGGTAGTCGGTCTCACCCGCCAGAAGGATAGAGAACGGCTGTTCGTCGAGGCAGTAGCTGGCGATGAACAGCGCCAATGGCCCTGCTTTCGGCGAGGCGCGAAGCAAGTCCCGCCACAGTGCTTCGCCTTCGCCCAGCAAGGCTGCCATCCCCGGCAATGCGGCAGGATCGCGGCTGGCGAACAGGGCCAGTTCGCAAGTAACGACGGCCGAGACGCGCCGTGCGCCCGCGCCTTCATCCAGCCATTCGCAGACCAGATCGGGCAGAATGCCGGTCGCCACCGGATCGAGCGTGCCCAGCCGCTCGCGCCACTGCGCACAGGTTGCCGCCATAAGCTCGATCTCGCGGTCGAGGATCGCGGCGATCAGCGCGGCGCGGTCGCCGATGCGGTAGCTGATCGAACCCACCGAAGTCCCGGCCTCTTCGGCGACGGTGCGCAGGCTCATCCCCGACAGGCCCTTTGTCGCCACGACCTTGCGCGCGGCATCGACGATGGAGGAATTGTCCTGCGCTGGCCGGGCGCTGCTGCGATCATTGGGGGTCGTCATGGCGTTATCCATATCGCGCAGCGCCCGCCAGTCCAGCGCCGCGCGGCGGGGTGCTCAGCCGGCGAACGCCAGCGGTGCGTCTCCCGGCGACCACGGCGCGGGGCGCACCATGATCGCGGCGAACAGGTCCGACGCAAGGTGCCCTGCCAGCCATGCCTGCAGATGCGCCAGCGGCTGCGCGTCGAACCAGCCCTGATCGACGGCGGCGAACTGGCGCACGAAAGGCATGATCGCCGCATCGGTGATGCCGCGCGCATCGCCGCAAAGCTGGGGCGAATCGGCCAGCCGCGTATCGAGTTCGCGCAGGAACGCCGCGCCGCTTTCGCGGTGGTGGGCGACATCGCCCTCGTGGCGCTCGGGGTATTTGTAGCGGTCGAGTTCGTGCTTGAACGGGCCGTCGTTGGCGGCGATCAGCGCGGCATCGTCTCGCGACAACCAGCCTTCGGGATCATTGCGGGCAAGCGCCCAGCGCATGATGTCGATGCTCTGCTCGATCACCGCGCCGCCGGGCAGCACCAGCACCGGCACCGTCCCCTTGGGCGAGGCCTCCAGCATCGCGGCGGGCTTGGCCGATAGCTTGATCTCGCGCAATTCGCACCGCGACGCGCTGACCATCACCGCCAGCCGCGCCCGCATAGCATAAGGGCAGCGGCGAAAGCTGTAGAGGATCGGCTCAATCAACGCCGCGCACCGCGCCCACGTGGGCAACCCCGCGCATCGCGGCGAGGGCTTCCTGGCGGTGGCGTTCGCGGTAGGAGGCCCGCTGTTCGTCGCTGCGCTCGGCGTGGCAGGCGGGGCAGCTTACCCCTTCCTCGAACAGCGGCGAGGCCTGATCCTCGGCGTTCACCGGGCGGCGGCAGGCGTGGCACAGGGCATAGCTGCCCAGCGTCAGCCCGTGGCCGATGGTCACCCGCTGGTCGAACACGAAACATTCGCCGCGCCACAGGCTGTCTTCCTCGGGCACCGTCTCCAGATACTTCAGGATGCCGCCCTTGAGGTGATAGACGTCCTCCACGCCCTCCTGCTTGAGGAAAGCGGTCGATTTTTCGCAGCGGATGCCGCCGGTGCAGAACATCGCCACCTTGGGCGGCTTCCCCTCTCCCAGCAGCCGCTCGCGTTCGGAGCGGAACCACTCGGGAAAATCGCGGAAGGTGGCGGTCTTGGGGTCGATCGCGCCTTCGAACGTGCCTACCGCCACTTCGTAGTCGTTGCGGGTGTCGATCACGATGGTGTCGGGATCGGCGATCAGGGCGTTCCAGTCCTGCGGCTCGACATAGGTGCCAACGACTGCCAGCGGGTCGATATCCGGCTCGCCCATCGTCACGATCTCGCGCTTGAGGCGCACTTTCATGCGGTGGAACGGCATCGTCTCCGCGCCCGAAAGCTTGACGTCGAGGTCGGCGCAGTCCGGCAGGGTGCGGATATGGGCCAGCACCGCGTCGATGCCCTCGGGGGTGCCGGCGATGGTGCCGTTGATGCCTTCGTGGGCGAGCAGCAACGTGCCGCGAACGGCCTGTTCGCGGCACAGGCTTTCGAGGGGACCGCGCAGGGCAGCGCAGTCCTCGAAGCGGGTGAAGCGGTACAGGGCGGCCACGCGAACTGGGTCATGCATGGCGCGCCCATAGCGCGATTGCGCTGCAAAGGGGAGGCCTTCCTCCCCCTCCCCGGTTCCGGGAGAATTTGACCTAAGCGGCCGACAAGGCATGGATCGGCAGCAGCGCCGCGCCCAGCGTGATCGGCGAGCCATGCACGTTCGACACCTGCACCGGAGGGCGCCGGTCGTTGACGGTGGTGACCAGATCCGCGCGGTGCAGCCGGTCTGCAAGGCCCTGCAGGATCTCGCCCGGCAAGGCCCCCGCCAGCACGATCGCGCCGGGGTCCAGCCAGGCGAAGGCGGTGTTGCTCACCACTTCGAGCTGGCGAGCGGCGCGGTCCATCCAGGCGTCTACAACGGGGCGCTGGCGGGCGGCGGCCGGGTCTATTTCCGCCACGGAAGACACGTCGCACCCGCTCACCCGCAAGGTGGAGAGCAAGTCCAGCGGGCTTGGCCTCGGCCGGTCGCCCGGGAACAGGCAGCCCACCTCCCCCGCGACGCCGAACTGCCCGCGCACCAGTCGGCCGTCGACGATCACCCCCGCGCCGATGCCGTACCCCAGCAGCACCACCACCACGGTCGAGAAATCGCGCATCAGCCCGCCCAGATAGAACTCGGCGATGGCGGCGACATTGGCGTCGTTCTCGATCCACAGCGGCCAGCCAAGTTCGGCACTGAGAATCTCGCGCAGGGGCGTGCCGCGCCAGCCGGGCATATCGTCCACGACATTCCAGCGGTCGTTGCCCTGCGAGAGCGAAGGCCCCGGCACCGCCACGCCCAGCCCCAGCATTCGCCGTCCGAGCAGGTGGTGCCGGTCCACCAGATCGTGCGTGACGGAGCGCACCTTGCGCGCGAATTCGACCGGGTCGATCGGCGCAATCGCCTCATGGTGCGTCGCAATCGTAGCCCCGGCGAAGTCCACCAGCGCGATGTCGAGCACCCCCTTGTGCGCCGTCGCGCCGACCGCATAGCCCCCCTTCGAGGCCAGCCGCAGCGGGACCGCCGGACGCCCTCGCCCCTGCACTTCGATGTCGGAAACTTCCTCGACAATGCCCAGCGTCAGCATATCGCGCGAGATGCGGGTCAGCGCCGTCCCGCTGATCTCCAGCCGCTGCGCCAGCACCGAACGCGACAAGGGCCCCGCCTTGCGCAGTTCATGGACGATCCGCCGCTGGTCCTTGTCGAATGCGGGTATCTGCATGGCCGACCTCCTGAGCCGCGCCGCTAGAACCTATTATTTATTTTCACAACAATAATTAAAAACGTCACATTGAGCGGCCACAGGCGGCCCCGTCGCCAGAACGGCGGCACCGATATTCATGAGGGGCCCCATGCTCAAAACCGTTCTCGCCACCGGAACCGCGCTTGCCGCGATCTGCACCGTTTCCATCGCGCCTGCCTATGCCCAGAGCGCAAGTGCCGCTCCCGCCGCCGAGGCCGAAAGCGCACCCCAGGGCGACGACATCATCGTCACCGGCTCGACCCGCGCCCAGCGCCGCTTCGAGGCCAGCTACGCGATCAACACCGTGTCGCAGGAAGATTTCGAGAAGATCGCGCCGGTCAACTTCGCCGACCTCATCGGCCAGCTCCCCGGCTTCCAGACCGAGATCACCGGCGGCGAAGTGCAGAACATCTACCGCATCCGCGGCCTGCCCAACGACGGCGGCTTCGTCAGCTTCCAGCAGGACGGCCTGCCCTTGTTCCACGAGAACGACGGCGTGTTCTTCCGCGGCGACGCGATCCTCAAGCAGGATCTGATGACCGACCACGTCGAAGTTGTGCGCGGCGGTCCGGCCCCTGTCTATGCCAGCTATTCGGGCGCGATCATCAACGCCATCACCGTAACCGGCAGCGATGTGACGCGCGGCAAGGCGCAGGTGACGCTGGGCGACACCGGGCTTTACCGCCTCGACGCCTACCAGGCCGGCGCGCTGGGCGAGAAGACCTATTACGCCGTGGGCGGCTTCATGCGCTATCACGACGGTTACCGCGACAACGGCTTTGCCAACGACAAGGGCGGCCAGATCCGCGCCAACATCAAGCATGAGACGGACAACGGCTTCATCAAGCTGAACGTCAACTACGTCAACGATCACAACGCCTTCTACCTGCCGATACCGACCAAAAACCCGCTGACCGGCGAATCGCTGAACAAGTACATCGACTATTTCGAAGGCACGATGAACTCGCCCGCCTTCCGTAACGTCAACCTGAAGTACCGGGACGGCAACGGCCAGATGCAGAGCCGCAACAGCGACCTTTCCGATGGCCGCCACATGCAGATGCTGAACTTCGGCGCGCAGTACGAAGGCGATTTCGACGGCTGGCTGGTTTCTGCCAAGGCCGGGTACACGCAGGGCAAGCTGGACTTCAACGCGTTCTATTCGACCACCAACCCGGCCGATCCCGCCGCCTTCGCCGATGGTTACCGCACCCGCGCGAACGCCGCTTTCGGCACCGTCGATCACTTCGGCTACGTGCTGGCCGGCACCAACACCGTCTATGATCCCTATGCCGCCTCGGGCCTCGTCATGCAGGGCCAGTACCGCGACATCCATTCGAAGTTCTATTCGGCGCAGACCAACCTCTCGGTCGCGAAGAAGTTCGAGACCGGCTTCGGCAGCCACGACATCAAGCTGGGCCTCTACGGCAGCCTCTACGGCGAGAGCACCAAGACGCTTTACCAGAACTACCTGATCGAGGTTGCCGGCCAGCCGCGCACGCTGGATCTCGTGGCCTACAACGCCGCCGGCACCGCGATCGGCACCGTCACCGACAACGGCGTGCTGAACTATGCCGCCACGCTCAACCAAGGTGATTCGGACGCGAAGATGTACGCCGTCTACGCCAACGACACCTGGGAGATCGTGCCCGGCCTGCGCATCGACGCCGGCATCCGCCACGAGCGCTACAACTACAAGGGCTGGGCCGCGCTGACCGAGTCCGCCAACCTGGGCGACACCACCACCCTGGCCGACGACACCACCCGCGCCTTCACCGGCGTGATCCTGAACCAGAAACTCAAGACCAAGGCCACCAACTGGACGGTCGGCGCGAACTACGACTTCAACACACACATCGGCGTCTACGGCCGCGCTTCGCACCTTGAAACGCCGCCCAGCGTGCAGACGGTGATGAGCATCAACCCGACCATCATCACCACCAAGGCCGACCAGTTCGAAGTGGGCCTCAAGCTGGCCTCGGGCCGCTCGTACCTTTACGTGACGGGATTCTACACCAACTTCGACCCGCTCAACGCCTCGTTCCTGGCGTTCGACCCGACCACGGGCCGCAACGACGTGAACATCCCCTTCATCGGCGAAGCCAAGGTAAAGGGTATCGAGTTCGACGGTGCATGGTCGGTAACGCCGTGGTTTACGCTGAACGGCGCGCTGACTGTCAGCGATCCCAAGTACAAGAACTTCGCCAGTTCCACCGGCGCCGACCCGGAACAGGTGGAAGGCAATCAGATCGTCCGCCAGCCCAAGGTCTACGGCAACATCCGCCCCAGCTTCGACTTCACCACGAACGGGACCGACGTGTCGATCTATGGCCGCTACACCTACATGGGCAAGCGCTTCGTCGACCTCTACAACAACACCGCGCTGCCTTCCTACGGCACCGTCGGCGCGGGTGTGACGCTGCGCCACGGCACCTGGCAGCTTCAGGTGGTGGGCGATAACCTGTTCAACGCCCATGGCCTGACCGAAGGCAATACCCGCACCGACTCGCTGAGCGGCCAGGGCAGCGCCGAGGCGATCTACGGCCGTCCGATCTTCGGCCGCAACTTCCGCCTCGTCATCGGCAAGTCCTGGTGATGAGGGCCCCAGCGCGCATCGCAGCGTCGATCTTCGCAGTGGGAGCGCTTTCCCTCACGTCGGTCCCGGCTTTTGCCGGGGCCGAAAGGGACACCGTGACGGAAAGCCTGTCGGGGCGACTGTTCCCGCTGCTGGACACGCTGGGCCGCAATCCTGCCGCTCTGGAAGCGCTCAAGGCGCGGCCGGAAGTGGCGACCATGCTGCAGGCCCGCGCCGCGCGGCGCGAGGCCTGCGCGCAGAACCTCGTCTGCACCGCGCAGGCGTTGGTCTGGACACCGGATGAGGCCAAGGCTTTGGCCGATGCAGTGCCTGCCTCGGCCTCGACTGCGGATGACGGCGCCGCCGCACAGGCCCGCCGCGAGATCGAAGGCATCAACACCGTGGTGCGCACGTATGGCCTGGGCCAGCCCGCCGGTTACCCCCAGATCGACGGCGCCGGCATGGTCGATCCGCAGGAGACCCAGTCGCGCCTGCAGGCCGCCGTGTGGCTGTCGCAGACCCCGCGCGGCAATTCCGCGCAAGGGCTAGACCCCAGCGCGGACTTTGCCCTTGCCCTGCTCGACGGCAGCGACCGCACCGACGCGATCGGCTTCGAACCGCTGACCGGGGGCCTGAACGCCCCCGCCATCAAGCGCGCAAAATCGCTCGACTGGAAGCGCTGGCGCTACAGCGCGATGATCGTCACCGGGGTCGGCCCCGACGTGGAAAGCATGGCGCTCAGCCCCTTCGGCAAGTACCACCTGCGCCTCGCCGCGAACCGTTTCGCGAGCGGGGATGCGCCCTTCATCATCGTCACCGGAGGCCGCGCGCACCCGCGCGCCACGCGCTTCACCGAGGCGGTGGAGATGCGCAAGGCCCTGATCGAGCGCTACGGCGTGCCCGCCGATGCCATCCTGATCGAGCCTTACGCCCGCCACACCACCACCAACTTGCGCAATGCCTCGCGCCTGCTGATGGCGATGGGCGCTCCGCTGGCCAAGGACACGCTGATCGTGTGCAATCCGGGGCAGAGCGCCACCATCTCAAGCCCCCAGTTCGTCCGGCGCAACCTGACCGAACTCGGCTACGAGCCGGGCAAGATCGGCCAGCGCCTGTCCCCCACGGAGCTGGAATTCCGCCCCTCTCCCCTCTCGGCCCGCGTCGACCCGCGCGACCCGCTCGACCCCTGACTCCGGAGACCCCGATGCGCGCCCTGTTCACCCTCGCAACCGTCAGCGCCCTTGCGCTCGCCCCCACCGCCGCATTCGCGTGGGGCCAAACCGCTCATGCCGTGATCGACCGCGCTGCGATCGACGCGATCCCCGCCGATGGCCCGGTGTTCCTGCGCAAGTACAAGGACTATATCGCCGCCTCGGCCACCCAGCCGGACGCATGGCGCGGCGATTCCGAAAACTTCTCCAAGATCGAGGAAGACCCCAACCACGGCTGGTTCCGCGAGCAGTTCACGTTCGTGAAGCCGATCCCGCGCTCGCGCTACGAATTCGTGATCGCGCTCTACAAGCAGTACGAGAAGATCAAGGACAGCGACCCAAGCGCCGCCGCGCGCACCAACGTGCGCTGGACCGGCACCCTGCCCTATGCTGCGATCGAGGCATACGACCGCATCGTGGTGTGCATGCGGCAGGTCCGCGCGGCGCAGGCAGCGGCGACGGACGCCTCGGTGGCCGAACAGAACTGCGCCTTCGACGTGTTCCGCATGGGCCACTACATCGGCGACGGCGCCAATCCGATGCACGATTCGGTCAATAGCGATGGCTGGCGCGGCGCCAATCCGCACGGCTACACCACCGACCGCACCGTCCACGGCCGCTTCGAGAGCAAGTTCGTCGACGGCATCGGCCTGACCGTGGCGGACATCGCCCCGCGCATCCCCGCGCCCGGCCATATCGAGGGCGACATGTTCGACGCCGTGCTGGCCTATCTCGACCATTCGGGCGACAAGATGGAGGCGGTCTACAAGCTGGAAAAGCGCGACGGTTTCGCCAAGTTCACCGACAAGGACGTGCGCGCGATGGTCTACGAACGCACTACGGCAGGCGCGGCGATGCTGCGCGACATGCTCTGCCGCGCCTGGGCCGAAAGCGCATCGCCGCCGGCCAAGGTCGTGCCCTCGCCGATCGACTTCGCCAACCCGAAGTTCAACCCGGAAACCGGCTCCGCGCCGGACTGAGCGACCTTCCGCGTGCTCCTGCGTGAAAGCGCGGCGAGCACGCGGGCATGGCGCGCGTGGCCGATGTCGAAGCGGCGCAGCAGGACCACGGCGGCGAGGCACCCGGCAATCGGCAGCCCCAGCCCAAGTGCGAGCATTCCCGTATCGACCAGCGCCGTCTGGTCCGTGCCCGGCACATAGCCAAGCCAGCCCAGCGACCAGCCGATCAGTGCAGTCGCCGCCGCGCCGCTCGCCTTCACGGCGACGAGGTAGAAGGCGAAAAGGCCCGTCTCCAGTCGCCGCCCGTGGCGCAGCGTCACGAAATCCACGCTGTCCGCCAGCAGGCCCCATGGCAGCATATAGACGCTGGCAAAACCGAAGCCGATCAGCCCTGCACAAAACGGCAGGGCGCCGGGCCAGCGCAGGCACAGTGCGAACGCCGCTATGCCCGCCGCACTGACGCCGTGGCCCATCGCCAGCAGCCGGCTCTTGTCGAACCGGCTGGTCAGCGAAGTCCACGCCAGCACGCCCAGGAACTGCCCTGCCGTCAATGCCAGCAGCAGCGTGGCGACAAGGTCGGGCCGGTCGACCACGTAAGTGGCGATGTACAGGATCATCCGCCCGAAAGTTGGCACTGCAAAGCCGGTTATCAGCGCCAGCAGCCCCATGCCCAGCACCAGCCGATTGCGCAGCGGCACCGAAATCGCGTCCTGCGCTGCCCATTCGCGCCGATCGGCAATGGGGCCTGATGTCAGCACGCAAACCACCATGGTCAGCGCGAACAGCGCGCCCGCGACGATCCCTACGCTCGCCAGTCTGTCGAAGGCGCCCTCCCGCCC
>NZ_CACSJO010000048.1 GCF_902706195.1 Novosphingobium sp. 18050
CCCAGGGAGAGGCCGATGCCGCGCCCAGCAAGGGCCGCTGGATATTCCACTGCGGCCTGAAGGGCCTGTGCCCGCGCTGCGGCAAGGGGCGCATGTTCCGCAAATGGCTGAAGCTGAACGACAAATGCCCTGACTGCGACCTCGACTACGGCTTCGCCGCGCCGGACGACGGCCCGGCGTTCTTCTCGCTGTGCATCGTCGCCTTTCCGCTGACCTTTTTCGCGGTCTGGTTGCAGGTGAAGTTCGAACCGCCTTTCTGGGTTCACCTGCTCACCTCGTTCCCGTTATTGGGGATCGGGTGCGTGGTGCCGCTGCAATACATCAAGGGCTGGCTGGTCGCCTCGCAATACGTGAACAAGGCGCAGGAAGCCGGAACGGAAAAGCTCTGGGCGCAGCTCAACGCCCGCGCCTCCCAACCCGACGACTGATCGCTACCCGTGACAACCGCCAAGCCACGGTAAATGTGCGACGAACTGATGGTTTAATCTGCCTAGTATATTAGCCGTATATCGACCTCGGGACCGATGTGCGACCGTGATGGCATGAACAAACAGCACCCGTCAGCCCGTCATTTCCAGCGAGGGAGTCTGGAAATTTCGAAATTCTGATCACCAGGAACGATCGGGACCGCAAGGCCTTTGACAGGGGAATCAAGAACCCTCTCATGTGGATTCTCAAGATCACGCAATATCTCATCTTTTACCCGCTGGCGGCAATATCGAGTATTTCGGCGATACTTCTCTATATTGCGTGGCTGTTCCGCACATCCAATATTGTGGCGAAGGGCGGTCTTGTCAGCACTACTCTCCAACGCATCCAGTTCATCTATGCCGGATGGCGCCATCAGGACCTGCTCGACCCCCGTGCCGGTGCCCGAAAAGCCACTTCCTTCCATCGCCGCATGCAAGCCCGGCCCAGCATGCTGGACGCGGTTATCCGGCCCTACCAGTCCACCAACTGGGACACGCGCACCCGGCTGACGAAGCTGCTCACCCACTACGAAGCCATGGTGAAGCTGCGATGGCTGTTCGATCCCCACGAAGACCGCGAAGTCACCTTGTGCCTGCTAGACGATGTCCATCCCGGGCTGCGGCTGGTGCTGGACGAGGCCATCTGGTTCAAGGACGAGGGACCGATGGTCCTCAGCCTGTTCCTCGATACTGACCGCATCTTCTCGATCGCCTTTGCCCTGCGCGAGGAGGAAGGCGGCCTTGTCGCCCATGTCGGCGCGGTGCAGGGGCGCAGCCCCCGGCACCTCCCGGACATCCTCGAACGCTACCGTGAACTGACCCGGGCCGCCCACGGCATGCGCCCGCGCGACCTGCTCATCGAACTGTTCCGCACCCTGTGCGCCAGCCTTGCCGTGTCCCATATTCTCCTCGTATCCGACGCGTACCAGCAGCACCGCGATCCTTACTTCGGCCAGAGCCGGGACGATGTGCGGGCCTGCTACGACGATGTCTGGCTCGAGCGCGGCGCGGTACGCATCGATGAGACCATGTTCGAGCTGCCGCTGCATGCCAACTTGCGCACGCCGGACCAGATTCCACCCCGAAAACGCGGCCTCTACCGGCGCCGGTATCATATGCTGGCGGCAATCTCGGGCCGGATGACCGAAACCCTCGCGCATCTGGCCGGGCGCGCATGATCGCAGCGCCCGGCTCCCGCAAAGCAGGAAGGGCGTAAAATGCTGGCCAGCCTTCGCAACCGCAACCTCAGCGCGAGGCTGCTCCAGCCCGCTGACGAATTATGGGACTGGCGCCTGGGCGTCAGCACATTCGGACATCACCCGGGGTCCGGCGCTCCGGGCGAGCGCGAATGGTATCTCCACTATATCCCCTCCCCCTACCGCGACATCTTCGACGTACTTTCCCTGGCGGCCCTGCAGGAGGACGATACCGTCACCGATCTGGGCTGCGGACTGGGCCGCGTCGTGTTCGCCGCCAGTCATCGCGGCGCACGGCGGGCGGAGGGGGTCGAACTGATCCCGGCGCTCGCCGGCAAGGCGCAGAGCAACCGGACGGCCAGCCGCCTGCAAAATAAGGACATCGCCTTTTTCCAGGGCAACGTCCTCGACCACGACCTCAGCCGCACGACCCTGATCTACATGTTCCACAGCTTCGGCCACCAGATCGTCGCCGAAGTCCTGGACAAGGCAAGGCACGACCGCCGCACGGTCAGCGCCTCCCGCCCCTTGCGCATTGCCTACGTGAACCCGGTATGTGACGACGTGATCGCCGACACCGGCTGGTTCCGCTGCCTCGGCAGCATGCCCGAAAAGCGGCAATGGCTGTCGAGCGCACTGCATTACCGCACGACCCTATGGGTATCGACCGATTGTTGAAACGCATGGTGCGAAGACACAAACCGTGCTGATCCGGCGCGTGAGGCGCGCCCCTCGCAGGAGCGACGGCGGGACGCCAACGAACATGGGACGAGCCGGAATGCTTCCCTGATCGACTTCGCCATCGGACGGAACTACCCTGCCGCCCCATGGACATCGCGATCTACGGCACCAAGACCTATGACCGGCACTTCCTGGCCGCCGCCGGGCCCGACCGGTTCAGCTTGCGCTTCCTCGAAGTGCCGCTGGGCCGGGATACTGCGCAGCTGGCGGCAGGGTGCGAGGCGGTCTGCGTTTTCGTGAATGACGTGGTCGATCGGCCCGTAATCGAACAGCTCGCCGCGCTGGGCGTAAGGATCGTGGCGCTGCGCTGCGCGGGGTACAACAACGTCGATCTCGCAGCGGCGGGGGAGCGGGGCATCACCGTGGTGCGCGTGCCCGCCTATTCACCCCATGCCGTCTCAGAATTCACCATCGGCCTGCTGCTCTCGCTCGACCGCAAGATTCACCGGGCCTGGTCGCGTGTGCGTGACAACAATTTCGCGCTCGATGGACTGGTAGGACGCAACCTGCACGGGCGGACCGCCGGCGTCGTCGGCACCGGCCAGATCGGTGCGCTGGTCGCCCGCGCGCTGCGTGCCGGGTTCGGCTGCGAAGTGCTGGCGAGCGACCCGGTCGTTGATCCCGCACTGGTCGACATCGGCGTGCGCTATGTCCCGCGCGAGGTCTTGCTGCGCGAGGCCGATATCATATCGCTGCACTGCCCGCTCACCCCCGACACCCGCCACCTGATCGACGCCGAGGTACTGGCGACCGCGCGGCCCGGCGTGGTGATCGTGAACACCAGCCGGGGGGCCCTGATCGATGCGGCTGCCCTCATCGAGGCACTCAAGCGCAAGCGGGTCGGCGGCGTCGCGCTGGACGTCTACGAACAGGAAGCGGGCATCTTCTTCGACGACCTGTCGAGCGAGATCATCGACGACGACGTGCTGCAACGCCTCCTCACCTTCCCCAACGTGCTGATGACCGGGCATCAGGCCTTCCTGACGGAGGAAGCCCTTACCGCGATCGCCGCCACCACGCTGCGCAGCATCGGCGACTTCATGGATGGCAAGCCGCTGGCCGAGGGGGTTCGCCTGCAGGTATGAACCGCCGCCCGCCGCCTTTACCGCAAGGCGCAGCGCCCCTGCCGTTTGGCACTTGCACAAATCGCTTCGAGCGGCTCACGCTGCGCCCCGCCTCCCCCAATTCGAGATTTCACGAATGCGCGCCCTCTACCGCCTGATCCTTGCCCTTCTCCTGTTCACGGGAGGCGCGGCCCATGCCCAGGTCGCGTCCACGGCAGAGCAGTCCAGCCAGATCAAGCAGGCGGAAGCGGACCTGCGCGATGTCGACCGTGCCCTCGACACCCGCGTCGACGCCGAAGAACGCGCCGCGCTACGTACCAAAGCTCTCGCCGCGCAATCAGCCGCCCGGACCGCCGGGGGCCAGCTGGAAGAGCAGATCGCGCTCATCGATGCCCGCGTTGCCGGGCTCGGTCCTGTCACCGAAGGCGTCGCCGAAGCGCCCGATATCCAGCAGCAGCGTGCACGCCTCGCCAAGACCCGGGCGACAGTCGACGCCGCCGCCAAGCGCGGTAGGCTCGCCGATGTCGAAGCGCAGCAGCTGATCGGGGAACTGGACCGTGGCCAGGCCGAGCAGCTCAACGAAACCCTGTCGACGCGCGTCGAATCGCCGCTTTCGCCCACCTTCTGGAGCCACCTGCTGGCCGCCGCCCCGCGCGACATGCGGCGCGTCGACTTGTTCGTGTCGCAAGGCGTCGAACAGATCGGTCAGCATTGGCGAGGCGGGCTGCCGTGGCAGGCGCTGCTGGGCGTTGCCCTGGCCTTTGCGCTGATGTTCCCGATTCGGGTCGCCGGACGGGAGTTCGGCCAGCGCTACCTGATCGGGACTGCACCCGGCCATCGTGTCCGCCGTTCGCTCTATGCGCTGTGGCGCGTATTCGTCGGTACAGCGGCCCCGCTGCTGGCGGCCTTCGTGCTGGTACAGGGCCTGCGCTGGGGCGGCCTGTTCCCGAAGCGCTGGGACGACCTGCTCGATGGCTTCGTCGCCGCCAGCGGGTTCGCCGCCTTCATTGCTTCGCTTGCCGGCGCAGTGCTGATGCGCAAGCAGCCTTCATGGCGGATCGCACCGATCGCGGATGAGACCGCCCGCCGCGTCCATCCGCTGATCCTGATTATGGTGGGCATCGCCTTCGCCTGCATCCTGCTCGATGCCTTCAACCAGGCCGTGGGTGCCAGTCCGACCGCGCTCGCCGCCTGGCAAATGGCCGAGGCGCTGGTCCATCTGCTGTGGATCGGCTCCTTCCTGCTCCTGCTCGGCCGTCTGCGCGCAGACGCAGCGGCTCAGGAACACGCAGACGACGTCGGCGTGGAAACGTCCTCCACCGGGGCGGGACTGGCCGTACTCACTTTGGTGACCTGGGCACTCGTCCTCACCGCCCTGTTCGCCCTGGCTTGTGGCTATGTCGGCCTCAGTGTGTTCATCGCCCGGCTGATCATCTGGATCGCCGTATTGGCTGCGGCACTTTACCTGCTGCTGGGCACCGCCGACGACGCTGCGACCACGGTGTTCAGCCGCCACAGCCCGCTGGGCATCGCCCTCACCCGCAGCGTGGGCCTGCGCGGCAGCCTGGTGGACCAGTTCGGCGTCCTGATCTCGGGCGCATTGCGCATCTTTCTCGTGCTGGTCGCGCTGGGCATGCTGATGACCCCGTTCGGCGGCGGCGGCGGGATCGGCAGCTTTTTCGGACGGCTCGGTGCTTTCGCGCAAGGGATCGAGATCGGCGGCGTCGCCATCTCGCCGGGTGCGATCATCCGCTCGGCGCTGGTGCTGACGGTCGGCCTCGCCCTTGTTCGCGCTTTCATGAGCTGGCTGGAAAAGCGTTATCTTCCGGCGACCGACCTCGACGGTTCTGCGCGCAACTCAGCCGGACTGGTCGCCCGCTATGTCGGCATTGCGCTGGCGATCATCTGGGCACTGGCCTCGCTGGGGATCGGAGTGGAGCGGATCGCGCTGCTGCTCTCGGCGCTGTCGGTCGGCATCGGCTTCGGCCTTCAGGCGATCACCCAGAACTTCGTCTCGGGCCTGATCCTGCTTGCCGAACGCCCCATCAAGATCGGCGACTGGGTGCGCGTGGGCACCGACGAAGGCGACGTCAAACGCATCAGCGTGCGCTCCACCGAGATCACCCTCGCCGACCATTCGACGCTGATCGTCCCCAATTCCGAACTCATAACCAAGACCGTGCTCAACAAGACGCTTTCGAGCCCGCTCGGGCGTATCCAGATCCAGTTCTCGGTGCCCCTCGAAACCGAGGTGGACAAGGTCCTGGGGATCGTCCTGGGTACATTCTCGGCTGAACCGGCAGTGCTGGAGACCCCCGGTCCGGCGGCATTCGTCGATTCCATCGCGGACGGGCGCATCCTGTTCAACTGCTTCGCCCACGTCGCCTCGCCGCGCGATGTCTACCGCGCCCGCAGCAATGTGTTCCTCGTCCTGCTGCGACGTTTCGGCGACGAAGGCATAGACATCGGCACCGTGGCCCAGCGGCTGGAGCTTCTGTCGAGCGACCGCACGGCGATCGAGGATGGCGGCCGCAAGGACACTGCGCCGCAGCCGCCCGCAACCTGACGCTGCGATGCTGAGCAAGGCCAAACAGGCAAACTTCGACCTCGAGCAGGCGCGGGAAATGCGCGCGGCCGGCCTTTCCTATCGAGAAATCGCCCGCAAACTGGCCCTTACCGGCAACCAGCTTGCCCGCATCCGCCGCGCGTTGAAGCGGGCAAAGGCATCGCGCACAAGGCTGCGTGCAAAAGACCCCGACGCCACAGATCGCGATCTGCTCATCAGCCAGTCGGTCCTGCCGTCCGGCTTGCGCCAAACCTTGAAGGCAGCCGGCTTTCGGACCTTGGGCGATCTGGCGCGGAGCATCGCCGACCCGGATTTCCCCGGACTGGAGGCCCTTCCCGGCATAGGTCGGCACAGGGCGCAGATGGTGAACGGATTGCTCGACCACCATGGCCTCTTGCCCGGCCCCGTCGACCTGCAGGCCGCAGTAGAAGCCCTTTTCCCGGAATTCCAGGATTCCGGGCGCAGCTAAGTGCTTCCAGGTCACCGCGATTGTCGCGCTTCCCTCGCGTTTGCGATACGGGCTGGGGAATGAAAAATGCTGCCCTGCTGAAAGACCTCGCCAATTGCGCTTCTCCTGAGACGCTGCTTGCGGCGATCCTGAGGCACTATCCGCAGCTAAGCGCACCGATAGACGTCGAAGCCATCGCGCGCAGTGCAGGCATCACCGAATTTCACGACCTCGATGCTCAAGGCGCTGCGAGCGCCCTGATGGCCGATATCGCCAAGACACAGGGCATCATTTCGACGGCAGCAGGCATCTCCGCGCCGCGCCGCCGCTTTGCCATTGCGCATCAACTCGGCCATTTCCTCATCAAGGCGCAGCGCGGGGACAGGCATTGCACAGCCCGCGATCTGGCAGAAAACCGGCGCGATACGCCCCGCCGCAAGGAGGAGA
Organism: Novosphingobium sp. 18050; assembly: GCF_902706195.1. Lineage (GTDB taxonomy): Bacteria > Pseudomonadota > Alphaproteobacteria > Sphingomonadales > Sphingomonadaceae > Novosphingobium. The sequence continues at coordinate 6,933 of NZ_CACSJO010000048.1, forward strand.
TGCAGGCCAACCGCTTTGCCGCCGGACTGCTGATGCCCAAGCCGCTGTTCGCCCGCTTCGTCACCGACCTCGGAAAGCCGACCGTCACCCACCTGCCTACCATCGCCGCCGCTTACGGCGTCACGCTGGAAGCAGCAGTCAGCCGCTATGCCGACCTCACCCAGACGACATGCGCATTCGTGTTCATCAAGGACGGTACAATTCGGTTCACAAGGCCGTCACGCTCATTCCCAGCGCTCTGCGTGCGTTCCGGAGATACCGCGCCCGAAGCGGTCGGCGCTGCTGGGGCGGACGATGGAACAGCCTGGGCTTCAGCCGACGTGCGCGACTGGCTTACGATCGCCCGGGACGTCCGCCAGCCCAAGCTCGCCTTCCAGACGCTGCGCAAGGCGAACGGCTTCCAACTCGTGATGCTGTTCGTCGACGCCGCAGCGGAACGCCGCGCGGATGAGGAGGCAGAAAAGCAGGCCAATGAAAGACCTAGGTTCGGTCGATGAAGCCAGATAAGGCCAAATACGCCATTTGCCGTAGCCGCCCGCACCCCGGTACGGGCCACTTCCCGGGATACTGCTAAATTTTTGAAAAGTGGTAGCGGAGGAGGGACTCGAACCCCCGACACGCGGATTATGATTCCGCTGCTCTAACCAGCTGAGCTACTCCGCCACATCAAGGCCGTCCCGCAGGATGGCTCGATCTGGTGCACCGTTGCTGCGGTGCAGGCCGCGTCCTTAGGTAAGTGACTGGCATCGGTCAACACTGAAAAAGCACCTTTAGCCACGAAAGGTGACAACACGGATCGGGCGCCACAATCCGTCCTCCCACGCATAGAGCCCGAAGCCCCGGAAGCGAAAGGAAACGGGCTGCAATTGCACACCCAGTTCCGCCTGAAGCGCGCGGGCAGCCTGGGTGGTCACCTTGTTCTGGATCGTCACGTGAAGGCGCAGCGGCTGGGCATCCTGCTGGGTCAGCAGGCCGTGCATCCGCTCCGCGATGGCGCCGTGGAGCTCGACCATCGCCGCGCTCTCCACCGCAAGCGCGGTGCCGGTGTCCAACTTCATCAGTCCGCAGATTCGCGCTGGCGGCGCAGGCGCCCTGGCGAGGGCGCGCAGCACGTCGATCAGTTCTTCCTCCACCGACGGCGGCAGAGCGTGGAACAAGGTGACGTGGGCCCGCAGGCGGTTGCGCTCGGGCGGGTAGTGGGCCCGGCGCAGGGCGTCGGTCCAGGCGAGTACGTCGTCCGGCAGTTCAGCGGTGACGAGCAGCGGTGCACCAGCCTTGCGCGGGCCGGTCGCGATCCAGTCGGGTACAGGTTTGCTCACGCCGCTTCTGCCATCGATCCCGATTGCCAGAATGCCCGGTGCGGCGCAAAGTTCATCGCGCGGAAAGTTGCAGGGCCGGGGAGAACGTCATGCGCGCATTCTGGATCATCGCCACAGCCATCCTGGCTTGGAACCTGCTCGGCGATATCGCCTATGTCATGCAGGCCAGCGCCGACCTCGATAGTCTCGCCAGGTCAGACCCCGTCACTGCCGATGCCTTCCGCTCCATGCCCGGATGGGCCTGGATCGCCTATGCTGCCGCGGTATGGCTCGGTACGCTGGGCGCGGTGCTTCTGCTCACCCGGCGCAAGGCGGCATGGATATGCTTCGCGCTTTCGCTTGCGGGCGTGGTTGTCCAGTTCGGCTGGAGTTTCCTGGGCTTCGGCATGGTCGCGGCCAAGGGCTGGTCGACGGCGATCTTCCCCGCCGTGATCTTCGCGATCACCCTCGCCTCGCTGCTCTACGCCCGCCGCAAGGCAGCGGACGGGACGCTGCGCTGAAGCCTTACAGTTCGCCGCGCTGGCGGCGGATCGCGAACCACTTGGCGACGTTGCTGTTGTGCTCGGCCAAAGTGTCGGCGAAAGCGTGTCCGCCGGTGCCGTCGGCGACCATGTAGAGCGCATTGGTCTTGGCCGGATTCAGTACCGCCGCGATCGATTCGCGGCCCGGGTTGGTGATCGGGTGCTTGGGCAGGCCGACCATCGTATAGGTGTTGTAGTCGTTGACCGCCTGAATCTCCGACTGGAGGATGCGGCGGCCCAGGCGCTTGCCCTTGGTGATCGGATAGATGATCGTCGGGTCGGCCTGAAGCAGCATTCCGGTCTTGAGACGGTTGGAATAGAGCCCGGCAACCATGCGGCGTTCGGAGGGCTTTCCAGTTTCCTTCTCGACGATGGAGGCCAGGATCAGCGCCTGCTCCGGCGTCTTGACGACGAGGTCCGGCGCGCGCTTGTCCCACAGTTCCTTGATGGTGCGGCTCATCGCCGCCTGCATCCGGCGCAGCACTGCCTCACGCGGTTCGCCGCTTTCGATGGGATAGCTGTCCGGCAGGACCGAGCCCTCGGCGGGCGAGGTCACGTCGCCCGTCAGCGCGGTCTGCGCCTTGAGCCGTTCGTAGACCATGATCGAGGGCATGCCCTCGGGCACGGTGACGAGACGGCGCACGAAATCGTCGCTGGAGATGATCGCCAGCACGCGCGATGCGCTGGCGTGGGCGGGAATCGCGAACTCGCCTGCCTTGATCCCGCCGCCGCCGCCAAAAACGCGGGCCCGCAGCGTAAACCCGCTCGCCGAGCGGATCACGCCTGTTTCCTGCAGCCTGTCAGCAATCACACCCAGGCTGGCGCCGTTGGGAACGGTGAAGTGCTGGTCCTTCTCCAGCGGACCGGAACCGTACCAGCCGCCAAGAAAGCTCCACAAGGCTCCGATGATAGCCACGGCGAGGACCGCTGCCAGAACGCATCCACGCCGGGACATCATCGGTGTCAGTCTTCTACCCGGCGCAGCACCAGGCTGGCGTTGGTGCCGCCAAAGCCGAAGCTGTTGTTCAGCACGGCGCGCACTTCACGCTTCTTGGCGACGTGCGGTACCAGGTCGACGCCCGCGCAGCCGTCGCTCGGGTTATCGAGGTTCAGCGTCGGGGGGACGATCTGGTCACGCATCGCCAGGATGCAGAAGATCGCCTCGACAGCGCCCGCGCCGCCCAGAAGGTGGCCGATCGCAGACTTGGTCGAGCTCATCGAGACGTTGTCGATGGCGTCGCCGAACAGGCGGCGCACCGCGCCCAGTTCCAGCTCGTCGCCCAGCGGGGTCGAGGTGCCGTGGGCGTTGATGTAGTCGATGTCCTTGGGTTCAAGGCCCGCCTTGCGCAGCGCCATCGCCATCGAGCGGAACGCGCCCGAGCCTTCCGGGTGCGGCGCAGTAACGTGGTGGGCATCGCCCGACAGACCGTAGCCGATGACTTCGGCATAGATCTTCGCGCCGCGTGCCTTGGCGTGCTCGTATTCCTCAAGCACGACGACGCCAGCGCCCTCGCCCATCAGGAAGCCGTCGCGGTCCTTGTCGTAAGGGCGGCTGGCCTTCTCGGGCTCGTCGTTGAACGAGGTCGAAAGGGCCCGCGCCTGCGCGAAGCCGGCGATGCCGATCGGGCAGATGGTGCTTTCCGCGCCGCCGGCCAGCATGATGTCGGCGTCGCCGTCCTTGATCATGCGCGCAGCGTCGCCGATCGAGTGGGCGCCGGTCGAGCAGGCGGTGACGACGGCGTGGTTCGGGCCCATCAGGCCGTACTTGATCGAAACCTGACCCGAGATCAGGTTGATGAGGCGGCCATGGACGAAGTGCGGCGAAACGCGGCTCGGCCCCTTGGCGGCGAGGACCAGCGATTCGCTTTCGATGCCCGGCAGGCCGCCGATACCCGAACCGATCGAGCAACCGGCCATGTAGCGGGTTTCCTCGTCCATCTCGGTGAGGCCGGCGTCTTCGATCGCCTGGCCCGCGGCATCGATGCCGAAGACGATGAACGGATCGACCTGGCGCTGAACCTTGTGGTCGACGCGCTTGTTGGCATCGAAGCCATATTCGTGATCGGCCGGCTTCACCTCTGCGGCGATGCGGCACTTCTGGTCCGAGGCATCGAACTTCGTGATCGGCCCGGCGCCGGACTTGCCGGCAAGGATGTTGGCCCAGGTCGTTTCGACGTCAGCCCCCAGCGGGGTGACAAGACCAAGTCCGGTTACGACGACGCGACGCATTATGCTCTCCGACATGCGATTTGCCCGAAGCCTGCGATCATTCGAAAATTTGCGAATGCCCGAGACTGCGGCTGCCTGAAACAGAATAGTTGCCCGAAACGGCGACAGGCCCGCCCCCTTAGAGGTCGAGCCTGTCGATTTCAATCCGGGTGTGCGCCGTGCCCCATTCGCCCGCGCAAACGGACGAAGGGTCAGCGGCGGCAGCCTGAATCAGCCCTTGTTCTCTTCGATGTACTTGATGGCATCGGAGACGGTGCTGATCTTCTCGGCTGCGTCGTCGGGGATTTCGACGCCGAATTCTTCTTCGAAGGCCATGACCAGCTCGACGATGTCGAGCGAGTCTGCGCCCAGATCATCGATGAAGCTTGCGTCTTCGGTGACCTTCTCGGCTTCAACGCCCAGATGCTCGACGACGATCTTCTTAACCCGATCGGCGGTATCGCTCATGTGTATAGACCCCTTCAAAAATTCGGAGGATTGGTAATTCGACAGCCGCCCTAATCACTGGGCGGCGCGCTGGCAAGGGGCTTGGGTTAAACCCCGAAGGCCACATGACCTGCGTTATCCACGGTCCATGCAGGATTCCAAGCGATTTCCCATGCATTGCCATCGGGATCGGCCACATATCCACGATAACCGCCATGCGCGGGGGCATCCGCAGCCCGCAGCAGCATCGCACCCGCCGCGACGAGCCGAGCCAGCCTTGCGTCGACCGCTTCTGCGCTTTCGAGGTTGTGCGCCAGCGCGAAACTGCCCGCCGGCGCGCATGGGCGGTCCATATCCGCTTCGAGCTGGGCCTTGTCCCACAGCCCGAAAACGAATCCGTTCATCTGGAAAAAGGCCACGTCGTCCTGCTCGAAGACCGGCTCCCAGCCGAATCCTTCGCGGTAGAAGGCTTTGGCGCGAGGTACGTCAGTGACGCCCAGGGTGATGAGGGAGATGTGCTGCATGGAGGGGCAACGCCGCAGCGCGCGGCGCGGTTCCTCGGGTCCGAGGCCGGGCGGCGGGCCGGAGCCGCGATGGACAGGTCCAGGCGCACGACCGGAGTGGATGACAGGATATGGAACCTATTTGGTTATTGTCATCAGGTCGCCATGGAATGCAGGCCCGTCGTCCCGGACCTGATCCGGGACGACGGCCTTCAACTCACCCCGCGTCGGGGGCGACAACCTTGCCGGCTGCCGGAGCCGCCTGCTTCGTCGGCTCCACGACGCGCATGTGCAGTTCGCGCAGCTGCTTGTGCTCGGCGGGCGTCGGGGCACCCATGAGCAAGTCTTCGGCGCGCTGGTTCATCGGGAACAGCGAGATTTCGCGCAGGTTCTGCGCGCCGCACAGCAGCATCACGACGCGGTCCACGCCCGCTGCCATGCCGCCGTGAGGCGGGGCGCCGTACTGGAACGCACGATAAAGGCCGCCGAAGCGCTCTTCCACGTCTGCCTGTGTCAGGCCGGTCATCTCGAACGCCTTGACCATCAGTTCGGGCGACTGGTTACGAATCGAACCCGAAGCAATCTCGAAGCCGTTGCAGACCAGATCGTACTGGAATGCCTTGATGGTCAGCGGGTCCTGGTTCTCCAGCGCGTCCATGCCGCCCTGCGGCATCGAGAACGGGTTGTGCGCAAAGTCGACCTTCTTGTTGTCCTCGTCCCATTCGTAGAACGGGAAGTCGACGATCCAGCACAGCTCGAAGCGGTCCTTGTCGATCAGGTCGAGCTGCTCGCCCACGCGGGTACGCGCAAGGCCGGCCAGCTTGGCAGCCTGCTCTTCCTTGCCGGCGGCGAAGAACACGCCGTCATTGGCGCCAAGGCCCAGCGCCGCGATGAGGGCTGCGGTCTTTTCCTCGCCGTGGTTCTTGGCGATCGGGCCGCCGGGGACGCCGTCCTTGATGTTGATGTAGCCAAGGCCCGAGAAGCCCTCGCCGCGTGCCCAGTTGTTCATGTCGTCGAAGAACTTGCGGCTGCCCGCGCCTGCGCCCGGCGCCGGGATGGCGCGGATCGTGCCGCCATTGGCGACGATGCCGGCGAAGATGCCGAAGCCCGATTCGACGAAGTGCTCGCTCACGTCCTTGATGAGCAGCGGATTGCGCAGGTCCGGCTTGTCCGAACCATAGTCCAGCATCGACTGCGCGTGCGGAATGCGGCGGAACTCACCCGAGGGGGTGACCGGCTTGCCTTCGGCGAAACCGGCGAAGATGCCCTGAAGCACCGGCTCCATGGTCTCCCAGATCTCTTCCTGGGTAACGAAGCTCATTTCCAGGTCGAGCTGGTAGAATTCGCCCGGCAGGCGGTCGGCGCGCGGATCTTCGTCGCGGAAGCACGGCGCGATCTGGAAGTAACGGTCGAAACCGGCGACCATGAGCAGCTGCTTGTACTGCTGCGGCGCCTGCGGCAGCGCGTAGAACTTGCCCGGATGGATGCGGCTGGGGACCAGAAAGTCGCGCGCGCCTTCGGGGCTGGAAGCGGTCAGGATCGGCGTAGAATATTCTGTGAAACCAATGCCTTCCATGCGGCGGCGCATGTCCGAGATGATCTTCGTACGCTTGACGATGTTGGCGTGCAGCGTCTCGCGGCGCAGGTCGAGGAAGCGGTACTTGAGGCGGATGTCCTCAGGGTACTCCTGCTCGCCCGCCACCGGCATCGGCAGCTCCTCGGCGCGGCTGATCACCGTGGCGGCGCGGGCGTAGACCTCGATCTCGCCGGTGGCGAGGTTCGGGTTCGCGGTGCCGGCGGCGCGCGCCTTCACATTGCCCTCGATGGTGACGACGGATTCGATGCGCAGCGAATCGAGCAGCGGAAACGCCTCGCTGTCGGTGTCGGCGACGATCTGGGTCAGGCCGTAATGGTCGCGCAGATCGACGAAGAGGACGCCGCCATGGTCGCGCTTGCGGTGTACCCAGCCCGAAAGGCGGACGGTCTGGCCAACCTCGGTCGCACCGAGAGCGCCGCAGGTGTGAGAGCGATAGGGATGGGTCATGGCGGGTTCGTGCTCTTCAAATAGTCTAATTCAGATAGTGGGCGGCCCTAGTCGAGTGTGCCGGCGATTTCCAGACGTGGTTTTCGCCCCGCATGCGCAGCCGGAGCGGTAACGCGAAATAAATCATTGCCGTGCTAGGCTGTTTCCCAAGGGTCGCCCAACAGTTACCAGTGAGAATCACCGATGCTTGCAGACAACGATCTGGATGCGAAAGTGCACAAACGGCTCATCGACAGCGATGAACCCGCCGAAACCACGGCTTATCCTCAATGGGCGGATGCGCCCGTCGCGGCCCCGTCGGAACCGCAGCCGCAGTTCGGCGCCCTGCTCGAACTGCGCCAGCTTGCCGATCCGGAAGCGGATACCGGGCAGGACGCCGAGGCATGGCACCTGCCGCCGCCGGGCATTCACACCACCGGGTCGCAGCTGCGCCGCCAGTTCGTCACAGCCGAAAGCATTGCCCGCCTCGCCGCGCATGAGAAGCCCAATTTGGTTCGGGACCTGATCCGGCGCCTGCTGCGCCGGAAATAAACATGCGAGAAAAGGCCTACACGGGGCGTTGATCCGTCAGGCCGTTAGGCGTAACGCCCCTGTTCAATGAAAATTCACCCGCTGATAACGAAAACCGAAGAACTCGCCGATTTGTGCGCGCGCCTTGCGAAATCCGATTTCGTGGCCGTCGACACCGAGTTCATGCGTGAAAACACCTATTGGCCCGAGCTGTGCCTCGTACAGATCGCCAATACCGAGGAAGCGGCGGCGGTCGATCCGCTCGCCCCCGATCTCGACCTCAAACCCTTGTGGGACCTGCTGACCGACAATGAGGACGTCCTCAAGGTCTTCCATGCGGGCGGCCAGGACGTCGAGATCGTGTTCAACTTCACGGGGCGCACGCCGCACCCGATCTTCGACACCCAGATCGCGATGATGGCGATCAGCCAGTCCGAGCAGATCGGCTATTCCAACCTCGTCGAATCGTGGCAGGGCCTGACGATCGACAAGGGCGCCCGCTTCACCGACTGGTCGCGCCGCCCGCTGACCGACCGCCAGATCGAATATGCCATCGGCGACGTCACCCACCTTTCCAAGATCTTCCCCAAGATGCTCAAGCGCCTGATCAAGACGGGCCGCGGAGAGTGGCTGGACCAGGAAATGGAAAAGCTGGCCGACCCCGAGCATTACCGCAACGATCCGGCCCAGGCGTGGAAGCGGATCAAGGCGCCTGGCCGCAACCCGCAGGTTCTCGGCCGCCTGAAAGCCATCTCCGAGTGGCGCGAGATGGAAGCCCAGGGCAAGAACATCCCGCGTGGCCGCATCGCCCGCGACGAAACGATCGCGGACATCGCCAGCCACCCGCCCAAAACGCAAGGCGACCTCGCCAAGGTGCGCGGGCTATCGCAAGGCTGGAAGGACAACGATATCGGACGCCGCCTGATGAACGTCCTCGCCAAGGCGGAAGCCCTGCCCGACGACGAAATGCCCGCCCGCGCCCCGCGCGGCGCGCCGCTGGGCAAGGAAGGCACTCTGGTTGCCGACCTGCTCAAGCTGCTGCTCAAGATCCGCGCGCGGGAAATAGACGCTGCCTCGCGCCTGCTTGCCCGCAGCGACGAACTGGAGCTTCTGGCCGCCGGCGTGCGCAAGAACCTCAGCCTGCTGGAAGGCTGGCGCTATGAGGTGTTCGGCCGCGATGCGCTCGACCTGGTCGAAGGCAAGCTCGCCTTCGCGGTGGAGAACGGCAAACTCAAGATGACCCACGTCGACGATGCCGCCAAGGCCGCCGCTGCCGAAAAGGCAGATGCTTTTGATGAACAGCGGGCCGACGAACAGATCGGCGAAGATCTGGCTGACGAAGAGCAGTCCGGCGAGGCGTAAGCCCTGTCATGGAGAATGCGTGACAGCGCATTCTCCATGAGGACGCGGGCATCGTGCAAGGCCTCTCAGGGGTAGCTGTCGCTCCAGCATTTCTCGCAAGGCGAACGGAGCACGCAATCCACTTCGCCGTAAGCGCAGGGCCGGTGCCGAATCGGGCGCAACAATCGCCGCAGGATGCGAAAAACGGTTTCCATATCCGCGAGTTAGCATGGCCTGTGCCCGCCAGTAATGCGCGCAATACGGAATGACTATTCCCCACCGATTTTTCAGGACTTCCAGGTCCGCCCGCAGGCTGACGACGCGCTAACAGTTGGCGTCCCCGCGCGGTTCATGCGATAGGCAGCCCGTGACCGTATATCAGCCCACGCTCAAACAGCTCCAGTACCTCGTCTCGCTCCATGAGCATGGCCATTTCGGCCGGGCCGCCGATGGCTGCTTCGTCTCGCAATCGACGCTTTCTGCGGGCCTGCGCGACCTGGAAATGCTCCTTGGCGTCACCTTGGTCGAACGGACCAAGCGCGCCGTGCGCTTCACCCCGCTGGGCAATGCCGTAGTCGCCAAGGCCCACCGCATCCTGCGCGAGACCGAGGAACTCTCCGACCTCGTCCAGTCGAGCGGCAAGCCGCTCTCTGGCGAATTGCGGATGAGCGTGATCCCCACCATCGCCCCGTTCCTGCTGCCGCGTATGTTGCCGCGCCTGCGGCGCGAGCGCCCCAACCTCAAGCTGTTCCTGCGCGAGGAGCCAAGTCAGGCCGCCGTCGAATCGCTGCACCACGGCCGCGCCGACTGCGTGTTGCTCGCCCTGCCCTACACCACCGGCGAGGTGGAGAAGGAAACGATCGAGCTGGACGCCTTCTTCGTGGCCTTCCCCGGCGACGATCCGCGCATGCCGCCCGCCGAAGTGGGGGCCGACATCATCGACGAGCACCACCTGCTGCTGCTGGAAGATGGCCACTGCCTCAAGGACCATGCGCTTGCTGCGTGCAACCGGCCGGAACTGCGGGCCAGCGCGACCATGATCGGCACCAGCCTGCACACGCTGGTCCAGATGGTCGACAATGGCCTGGGCCTGACGATGCTGCCCGAGATGGCGCTGGATGCGGGGATCCTCAACGGCACCAACGTCGTGGCGCGTCCGCTGATATCGCCCAACGCCAATCGCGAGATCGCGCTGGTATGGCGCAAGAACTCACCACGTTCGGACGAATTCCGACTGCTGGCGGACGAACTGCGCGCGGGGTGACCAATACCAAGGCGCCAGGATGCCGATGCACCGCGCCTTGGGAATGCCCAATCCACGCAAGGGCTTAACCCTTGCGCCGTAGCCCCTGCAGCGCAAGGCCGACCGCCGCGATGCCGGTGCCCAGCACCGATACGCCGCTCCAGCCCCAGCCGTGCCACACTGCCGTCGCCGCGCCAGAGCTGGCGGCGCCGGCCAGGAACATCATCGCCATATAGACGGTATTGATGCGCGAGCGTGCCTCGGGGCGCAGGGCATAAATGATGCTCTGGTTCGAGACCTGACTGGCTTGCACCGCGAAATCCATCAGCAGCACGCCCACCACCAATCCGGCGATCGATTGCCACAACCCGAAGATCAGCCACGATACCAGCGTCAGCGCGCTGGCCATGACGATCACGCGGCCTGGGCCCCTGCGGTCAGCGATTCGCCCGGCGATAGGCGCGGCCAATACGCCCGCAGCGCCCAGCACGCCGAAGAGGCCCGCCGCCTCGGGTCCCATACCGAAGCGCGGTTCCTGCAGGCGCAGCGCCAGGATCGTCCAGAACACGCTGAACACGCCGAACTGGGTACACTGGGTATAGGCCGCCAGTCGCAGCGCCGGAAACTCGCGCCACAGCGCCCATAGCGAGCCCAGCAGTCCGCCATAAGTCATGCCTGTCGACTGCGGACGGCTGCGCGGCAACATCAGCGCCATCAGCCCTGCCGTTAACAGGCAGAGCGGCACCGCCAGCCAGAACATTTCGCGCCAGCCAAAAACACCGGCGACGAATCCCGCAAGGGTCCGGCTCAGCAGGATACCGCAGAGCAGCCCGGCCATGACCGTGCCGACCACCGCGCCGCGCCGCTCATCGGGCGCAAGATTGGCAGCGAAGGGGACGATCTGCTGCGCCACCGACGCGAGCAGGCCCACGCCTAGCGATGCCGCCAGCACAAGCCCCGCGCTGGGCGCGATGGCCACGAGGGCCAGCGCGAACGTCAGCGCCAGGCACTGTAGCACGATCAGCCGCTTGCGCTCGACAAGGTCGCCCAGCGGCACCAGCATGACCAGGCCCACCGCATAGCCAAGCTGGGTCGCGGTCGGCACGTAAGTGATCGCGCCGCCCGTGACGTCGCGCTCCATCAGACCGATCATCGGCTGGTTGTAATAGATATTGGCGACGGTCAGCCCGGCCGCGGCGGCCAGTGCAAAGATCAGCGGCTTGCCCATGGGGCTGGCCGATGCGGCGGGTGTCGCCATCGTCATAGAGGGGCTAGTGGCGGTAATGGCAGGCTCCTTGCCGCAGGACCTACCCTGCCGAGCCTGCGATCTAGGGTCGATGCGGCCGCAGCCAAGCGCGAGGATCGCACTGCCGGTTTACAATTGCGCAACACGCATGCACGCCGTCAGTCCATGTACTTGAGACCGGCGCGCATATAGTCCCAGCCAGTCACCAGCGTCAGCACCGCCGCAGCCCACAAGGTGGTGAGACCAACGGTATGCGGGACATTGATTTCCAGCCCGGCAACCCAGAGGTTCCACCACGGCATCGCGACGCCCAGGATCAGCGCGCCCAGCGAGATGAACTGGAACGTCGTCTTCCACTTGGCCAGGCGGCTGACCGGCACCGAAACCTGTAGCCCCCCAAGGAACTCGCGCAGGCCCGAGACGGCAATCTCGCGCACCAGGATAACCAGGCCCGCGATTACATGCGCGTCGCCCACGTAGGGGCCCCGAAGGATGCCTTGGGCCGTGAGCACAAGGATCACCGCGGCGATCATGATCTTGTCGGCAATGGGATCGAGGAACACGCCCAGCTTCGAAACCGTCCCGCTGGAACGAGCCAGATAGCCGTCGAAATAATCGGTGATGCCCATCAGGCAGTATAGCCCGAAGGCAAGGCCATAGCCGAACTCCCACTTCGGCCACCACAGCAGGAACGCCAGCAGCGGCACCGCGAAGATGCGCGAAAGGGTGAGGATGTTCGGCAGAGTAAGCATGGTGTCACCGCCATAGCCCGCAATTGCGACGGGAATAAAGTGCTCAACGGGGGTTGTGCCCCCGCCCCACCGCATTAAGTGTCGCGACGACCAGAATTTCCAGAGTTTCAAACGCCGGCGGCACGTTTCGATCATGACCACGACGACCCAACTCATCCGGGCCCGACGTTTCCTTCCCCTCTTCGTCACCCAGCTGCTCGGCGCGTTCAACGACAACCTGTTCAAGAACGCGATGATTCTCTTCGTGGTATACGAGGTGTATCACTCCGAAGCGCAGGAGGCCCGCTTCAGCGCGCTGGCCTCGGCAATCTTCATTCTCCCCTTTTTCCTGCTTTCCGCGCTCGCCGGGCAACTGGCCGACATGCGCGACAAGGCAAAACTGATCCGCATCATCAAGGGCTGCGAGATCATCATCATGCTTATCGGCGGCGCCGGACTGGCGCTGGCGTGGCAGGGTGCTTCGCTGGACAGCGTGGCAATGCCGCTGATGCTGGTCGCGCTGTTCGCGATGGGGGTGCATTCCACTTTCTTCGGCCCGATCAAGTACGCGATCCTGCCCCAGCACCTGCGCGACGGCGAAGTCCTCTCCGGCACCGGGCTGGTCGAGGCGGGCACCTATATCGCTGTGCTGGCCGGCACCATCGTCGCCGGCTGGATCAATGTCGAACATGCCGCGATCGGCGTCATCGTGGTCGCCTGCATCGGCTTCTTCGCCGGCCGGCAGGTGCCCCCCGCCCCCCCGCTATGCGAGCCCTGCCTCTTTTACACATCTCCGAGCCCACGAGACAAAACGG
>NZ_CACSJO010000049.1 GCF_902706195.1 Novosphingobium sp. 18050
GGCGGGAGCGGGACTACCGCTATCGCAGTGCAAAAAAATTGTTCAGCTTGCCGTAAGCATGATCGCGCCGCTCTCGCTGCGCTGGGCGTGAACTCCGAACGAGGCGTGCAGAGCCGCGAGAAGGTCCTTGGGATCGGTGGTGGTAAAACGCCCGCCCAGCCTGATGCGCGACAGTTTGGGATCGGCTACCAGCAGCTTGTCGGTCAGGTAGCGGTTGAATTCTGCCACCACGAAATCAAGGCTTTCGCCTTCGAAGACGAGTTGTCCGTTCTTCCAGCTGTGGGCGCGGTCGAGAGCGACAGCCTCGGCAGGGCGGATCGAGACGTTGCGGCCGATGACCTGGGCGACAGCACCCGCCTTCACGGTCTGGCGCGCGCCGCCTTCCATCGCCGCCTGACCGGAAAGAACCAGCAGATCCAATGATTCCGGCTGCAGGCGCGCGTTGAACACGCCGCTGTGCAAACGGAAATTTGTCCCGTTGGCGGAGAGACGCAAATCGGGCCGCGCCCCCGCAGGCGCCCGCACGTCCAGCGCAATCTCGCCCGCCTCCAGCCAGATTGATCGCGTGCCGTCCTTGATGCGCCAGCTGATCCGGGTGTCGGTGTTCATCTCAATACGGGTGCCGTCGTCGAGGATGAGAGTTCGGCGCTCCCCTACGGCAGTGGCGGCATGTTCACGCGCGGCCGCGCTTACCGCTATGAACCCGCCTGCGATGGCGGTACCGCCGGCGATGGCACCGGCGCGCAACAGGTTACGGCGGCTCAGGCGCGGCGGTGGAGCAGGCGTGCGCTCATGAACCGCGCGCAGGCGGTCAATCTGCTGGCAGGCTTCAACGACCTGCGCGAACGCCACCGCCCTCCTCGGATCGGCGGCACGCCACGCCTCGAAGTCCTGCCGACTGGCCGTGCCTGCATCCATCGCAGCCAGCCATTCGGCAGCATCCTCCATCAATTCTTTTGTTGTCGGCGGCGTTGCCATAGGCTTGAAATCGTCGGTCCCTTTGCGTGTGCGGGCGCGTCCTGCAACGCGAAAGCCAGAATGGCCAGCCCCTTGGCAAGATGCTTCTCAACAGTAGAGACGGATAGACCGAGCCTCACCGCTATATCTTTTGGCAACATGCCTTCAAAACGACGCAATTGCACCACGGTGCGCGCCTGCGGGGGAAGACTTTCCATCAGTTCCATCAACCGCGAAAGTTCAAGCTGGCCCGATACCACCGCAAACTGATCGGGCGCACCGTCGGCGAAATCCATCGCTCCCATGTCGGCCAGATGCTCGAATCTTACCACTGATGCGCGGCGGTGTCTTTCGAATGCCAGGTTGCGGATAATGGTCAGGACAAAAGCGCGCGGACTGTCGATCTCGCGGTGGTGAGATGCCTCGATGGCGCGGGCATAGGCTTCCTGTACAAGATCTTCCGCATCGGCCGGGGCGACCAGACGTGCCGCGTGTTTCCTGAAGGCGACCTTGTGCGGCAACACTTCCTCGATAAACCAGCGATCAACGTCCCTTAGCCAGGTCAAGGCCGTGTCCCTCCAGTATGCGTCCAGGGGCCGTTAGACATTGGCCGTGACAATTCCGGGACACCGCCGAGATCGCCCTCGCCGGCCGCGCGATGTCGCATGGCGGAACCATTTGCCCGCCTTGCGCATTATCCTGCCTGCCGCGGCTCATCGCCCATCCTGCACGGCCTGCCCCTTGCTTCCCCCTTTGTTGCAATCTGTGTGTATGGCCCGCGCACATTCGCTAGATGCCAAATTTGGCATCGCCAGTTATTGCCGGCCGAAATTCGGCCTTATCCGCCAAGTGCCGCGGCGCGCTTTTCGCGCCTGCTTTCGGCGGAATCGGAGATATCCATGTCCTCTATCCGAGCGCCTCAGGCGCATCTCGGCTGGTTCAAACGTCGCCGCGAAATGAAGGTCGAAGACGTAACCGTCGTCGACCGCTCGACGCTCAACCGAGCGGTAGGCGCAGCAGCGCTCGGCAATGCGATGGAATGGTTCGACTTCGGCGTCTACGGCTACATCGCCGTCACGCTGGGACGGGTCTTCTTTCCCGCCAGCAATCCTACCGCACAGTTGATCGCGACCCTGGCGACATTTACCGCCGCGTTCCTGGTACGTCCGCTGGGCGGGATCGTCTTCGGCCCGCTGGGCGACCGCTACGGCCGCCACAAGGTGCTGGCCTTCACCATGATCATGATGGCCGTAGGTACATTCTCCATCGGACTGATCCCCAGCTACAACAGCATCGGCATGGCCGCTCCGGCCCTGCTCCTGGCAGCGCGGCTGGTGCAGGGCTTCTCTACCGGCGGTGAATACGGCGGTGCGGCGACATTCATTGCCGAGTACTCGACGGACAAGAAACGCGGCTTGATGGGTAGCTGGCTGGAATTCGGAACCCTTGGCGGCTACATCGCCGGCGCTGGTACGGTGACCGCCCTGCAGATGTCGCTGAGCGATGCGGACATGCTCGCCTGGGGTTGGCGCCTGCCCTTCCTGATCGCGGGACCGCTGGGCCTGCTGGGCCTCTACATGCGCCTCAAATTGGAGGAAACGCCCGCGTTCCAGGCCTATTCCGAAGAGGCAGAGAAGCGCGAGATCGACCGCCCCCGGCTGGGTGATCTGTTCCGCGTACACTGGCGCCAGCTGCTGAAATGTGTCGGACTGGTGCTGGTCTTCAACGTCACCGACTACATGCTACTCACGTACATGCCGAGCTATCTCAGCGTCACCATGGGCTACGCAGAGAGCAAGGGGCTGCTGCTTATCATCCTGGTCATGCTGGTGATGATGCCGCTCAACATCGTCGGAGGCATATTCAGCGACCGCATTGGCCGAAAACCGATGATTATCGGTGCCTGCGCCGCGCTGATGGTTCTCGCCGTCCCCTGCCTGCTCCTGATCGGAACCGGCAACAACTGGCTGATCTTTCTCGGCCTGATGCTGCTTGGCGGGGCGCTGGTGTGCTTCACCAGTTCAATGCCCTCCACGCTTCCGGCGCTGTTCTACACGCCGGTGCGCTACAGCGGCCTGTCGATCGCCTTCAACGTATCGGTATCGCTGTTCGGCGGCACGACCCCGCTGTTTACGGCATGGCTGGTCGAGGCGACGGGCGACCCCCTTGTCCCCGCCTATTACCTCATGGTTGCGGCGGCGATCGGCATTCTGACGATGCTGACGGTACGCGAAACCGCCGGTATGCCGCTGCGCGGATCGCCCCCTGCGGTAGAGACGACGGCAGAAGCACGCGCCCTGATGGCGAGCGAGCAGCCCGTCACGGTGGACCCGGTATTGCCCGGTTCGAGCAGACCCTCAGTAACGCACGCCCTCACGCCAGAACCGCGCCACGCCTTGACGTAGAAAGAAACAACGAAGCTGCGGTCCGGCACGAAACTCTCAGAACTTCATCGAGAACGGATCGCGGCGGTCTCCCGAGAAGTCGATGAAAACGCTCTTGGTCTGGGTGAACTCAAGGATGCCGGCCTCGCCGCGCACGCGCCCGTAACCGGAATCCTTCATCCCGCCGAATGGAGCCTGCGGAGCGGCGACGCGGTAGGTGTTGACCCAGACGACTCCGCTGTTGATCGCGCGGGTCATGCGCATGCACCGCGAGATGCTTTCCGACCACACCCCGCTGGCGAGGCCATAAGGCGTGTCGTTGGCAATGGCGACCGCCTCCTCCTCGTCCGAGAAGGGGATGATCGAGAGTACCGGCCCGAATATTTCCTCGGCGGCCACTTTCATGTCGTTCCGCACGTCGGCGAAGATAGTCGGCTCGATGAAGAAGCCCTTCTCCAGACCCGGCCCTAGCGCCCTCCCGCCCCCTGTGATCAGCCTTGCGCCATCTCCCTTGGCGGCATCCACGAACGAAAGGATGCGATTGAACTGCGGCTCGTTGGCGGCGGTGCCCATCTCGGTTTCGGGCAGGCGCGGATCGCCCATGCGGATCTGCTTCGCGCGCGCCGCCAGCCCCTCGACCATACGGTCGTAGATACCGCGCTGGACGAGCAGGCGCGAACCGGCGATGCATGTCTGCCCCGTCGCCCCGAAGATGCCCGCCAGCGCGCCGATCAGTGCGCGGTCGAAGTCGGCATCGTCGAACACGATATTGGGTGATTTTCCGCCCAGTTCCATCGTCAGCGGCTTGAGGTTCGCGCCGGCCGCCGAAGCAATGGCCCGGCCCACGCCGGGACTGCCGGTGAAGCTGATCTTGTCTACGCCGGGATGGCTGGTAAGCGCCCTGCCCGTCTCCGCCTCGCCGGTGACCACGCTCACGACGCCGGCGGGGAAACCCGCCTTCTCGACCATCCGGGCGATTTCCAGCGTCGTGGTCGAGGCATGTTCGGAGGGCTTCAGGATCACGCAGTTGCCCGCTGCGAGCGCCGCAGGAAGCGTGTTGGTCAAGATCGCTATCGGCGAGTTCCAAGCCGTAATCGCCCCGATCACGCCGTAAGGCACGCGCATCGTCATTTCGAGCGTGTCCTTCTGGTCAAGCGGTACGACATCCCCATGCATCTTGTCCGCCCAGCCCGAATAGTAGCGGAAGATCCGCGCCGCGTAACCCATCTGGTTGTGCGTCTCGCGGATGACCTTGCCGTTGTCGGTCGTCTCCAGCAGCGCCATGCGGTCAGCATCGGCATCCAAAAGATCGGCGACCTTGTTCAACAGCTTTGCCCGCTCACCCGGAGTTGTCCTGCTCCACACCGTGTCATAGGCACGCCGCGCCGCACCGACCGCCGCGTCGACGTCATCGGCAGTGGCGACCGCGATGTAAGCGTGGACTGACTGGTCATAAGGGTTGGTCGCGGGCAGTGTCGCACCGTCGGATGCCGGCCGCCACTGGCCATCAATGAAGAGCTGGTAAGTCTGGGTCATCATATTCTCCAATGCGCTGACCGCGTTGGCAGCAGCGCCTGATTCCATGTCAGCCGGTCAAGCCAGGCGCCGCGCCCAGCGCACCATTGCTACGCCGACCGTTTTGCCGTGGAGGACGCCCACACCTTCGGGCGCTGCCGGAAGGATGCGGCGGGCCTGCGCCCGTTCCGCCTCGGTCGGCGCGTAACTTTCATCGATGGCGGCGAGTTGCGAGGGGTGGATTGCAGCCTTGCCGTGAAAGCCGGCCGCGCGTCCTTCTCCGCATTCCGTGCGAAAGGCGTCTGGCAGGTCGATCGCGAAAAACGGCGGGTCGATCGCCAATAGTCCGCCTGCTGCGGATGCATTGACTATGGCGGCCCGGGCAAAATCCGGGCGGGAGGCCGATGTGAACGGGAGGCTGCGGGCCGCCGTTCTCATGCCGCCGCCCGGACGGTGGCGACCATGTTGCGCGCATCGCCCTGCTGGGTCCAGAGCTGCGCGCCATCGGCATCCGGTTCGCCGCACACATGCAGCGGAACGCCGTCGAACGCGGGCTGCTGCCCACGGAACTCGAAGCCACCGATCGGTTTTCCCAGGTTTTTCGCCGCCAGCCGGATCAGCAGCGCAGCCTGCAGCGGGCCATGGACAACCAGCGCCGGGTAGCTTTCTTCGCCCATCGCATAGGGCCGGTCATAATGAATGCGGTGGCCGTTCATGGTTAGCGCAGAGTAGCGGAACAGTAGCACGGTGTCGGGCTCTACCCGCTCGAGCCAGGGGGCGCTGGGCGCCGGCACGGCGACCGGCATCGGCAAGACGCCCGGCGCGGGATCGCGGTAGACCAGATCCTGCTCCTCGCTGACGGCAATCCCGCTGCCCGCGTCGAGATCGTGGCGCACGGTCACGAAAACCAGCGTGCCGCTGCGTCCAGTCTTCTCGGTAACGGCGGTGATCGTCGAGGTGCGCGTAACACGCTGGCCCAGAAGAAGCTGTTTGTGGAAGGTCAGTCGCCCCCCGGCCCACATCCGGCGGGGCAGTGCCACGGGTGGCAGAAAGCCGCCCTTGGCGGGGTGTCCGTCAGCGCCCAGCCCGGCTGGCGGCTTGACGTCCCAGAAGTGCAGCCAATGATCGAGCAACGGCATCGGGTCGCCGACATCCAGCGTGCCCTCCCCTCCCAGAGCCACGTCGAGCGCGTTGCTGCGTGCGGGGTTCAGGATGTCGGTTACGGCCTGGCTGCGGCCAATCCACTCTTCGAATGCGCTCACGCGGTCTGTCCTTGTTCGAGATGCGGCGAGAACTTTGCCCTGCCGAAAAGAGTTCCGCCCAGCGTGGCCAGCCCGGCAATCAATAGCAGCACGCCGGTTGTGTGCGACGCGCCCCGGACCACCATCAACTGCGCGAGAAAGGGCACCACCGCGCCGCCCAGGATGCCGCCGAGATTAAATGCAAGCGAGACTCCGGTGTACCGCGAGCGGACCGGAAACAACCCAGCGAGCCAGCTACCGAGCGGTCCGTTGTTAAACCCGAGTATCAGCATCGCCAGGCTCAGCGTGATACCGGCAAGGAGCAGCGAGCCCGAGCGCAGGCCTGCCTCGAAGACAAAACCCAGCGCAACCGTAGCGGCAGCTCCCCCTGCCAGCACCAGCCGGGATCCGATGCGATCCGCAAGCCGCCCGGCGATGAGGATGCCCGCGACATAAAAGCAGTTAGCCACCAGTTGCAGAATGAGCATCGTTTCGCGAGGGATGCCCAGCGCATCGACGGCGAGCGCCAACGCAAACGATGTGGCAAGGTAGAATACGGCAAACGTCGCGACCACGCCCGCTGCTCCAGCTGCCAGTTGGCTACGATGGCGAGACACGATCTCGACAAAGGGAAGACGAACCGGCTCATGGTGCCGGACGGCATCGCGGAATTGCGGGGTTTCCTCAATCTTGAGACGCATCCACAGACCCAAGCCGACGAGAACCGCGCTGCCGATGAATGGAATGCGCCAGCCCCATGCCATGAACTGGCTTTCGTCGAGCGAGAGCCCCAGCAGCAGGAACACCCCGTTGGCCGCAAAAAAGCCTATCGGCGAGCCAAGTTGCATGATGGAAACGAAGCGCCCCTCCCAACCCGGCGGCGCATGTTCGGCCGTCAGCAGCGCGGCGCCGCCCCATTCCCCGCCAAGGCCGAAACCCTGCCCAAAGCGCATCAGGCACAGCAGCGCCGGGGCCAGCCAGCCAGCGACCGCGTAAGTAGGCAGCATGGCTATGGCGAAGGTCGACAGGCCCATCGTCAGCAGCGAGGCGACCAGCGTGGACTTGCGCCCGATGCGGTCACCAAAGTGCCCGAAAGCGATGGCACCGATAGGGCGCGCGAAAAACGCCAGGCCGAAGCTGGCGAAGGCCAACAAGGTCTGCGCGGCGGCGGATTGCGCAGGGAAGAACAGCGGGCCGAAAACCAGCGCCGCAGCAGTGCCGTAGATGAAGAAATCGTAGAACTCGACCGCCGTGCCCATCAGCGCGGCCGCAAGGATGCGTCGTTTGGCACGAAGGGGAGTGGAAGACTGCGGCGAGTGCATGGGTCAGCCTCGCTGATGCAGCAGAGGCAGACCGGCACGCGGCCAGTCGACCGCGATAAGAAGGCCCTTGCCCGAGACGGTGATGTAGGCGGTCTTCATGTCCGGGCCGCCGAAGGCGATATTGGTACAATAGGGCTCAGGCCCCTGCCAGTATTCCAGCTTCTCGCCCTCCGGCGAAAAGACGGTGATGCCGCCCGTGACCAGCGTGCCCACACAGATGTTTCCGTTCGCCTCGAGCGCCATCGAATCGAAGCGCTGGTAGCCGCTTGCCTGCCCGTGCATCGTGCCGCCGTTGGGTGAAGGCCACGCCAGCTTCTCCACCAATCCGCGCCCGGTTATCGGCCACCGCCACAAACGGCCGGTCTCAGTCTCGGACACGTAAAGGGTCTTCTCATCCGGCGAGAGGCCGGCGCCGTTGGGTGTCAGGATCGGGAAGATCGCCTGACGTATCCACGAGCCGTCCGCCGCCGCGTGGTAAACCGCGCCGCTATCAATCGTCCGGCCATAGGTCTTGCCGTGATCGGTGAACCACATGTCCCCTTGCGTATCGAAGACGATGTCGTTGGGGCCCATGATCGGCGTGCCGTCGCAGTGCGTGTAGAGCGTCGTTACATCGCCTGTCACGAGATCGACGCGCTGAATCGAGCCGCCTACATAGTCGTGCGCGCGACCGTGCGGCCGAATGTACCCCCGGGTCTCCAGAATATCCTCGGTGATCCAGTGGAAGCCGCCATTGTTGCACACGTAGCAGGCGCCGTCCGGCCCGATGGCCGCCCCGTTGGGCCCGCCGCCAAGCTGCGCGACGATTTCTTTCTTACCGTCCGGCAGCACACGGATGAGCCGTCCACCCTTGATCTCGACCACCAGCACCGAACCATCGCGCATCGCGATCGGTCCTTCGGGAAACAGCAGGCCGTCGGTTACCACCCGGTATTTCAGCTTGTGTTCCTGCACGCTTTCTCTCCCAATTTGCTGGCGGCAACGTCCCGACTACGCGCGGTCGACCACTTCGATGATCCCGGGGAAATAGTTGTCGCCCAGCCCGGCATCGATCGCGGCCTGGTAGAATTCGGCGGCCATTCGAGGCAGGCGCGGCTCCACGCCGACCTGCTCGGCCAGTTCGATGGTGTAGCCGAGGTCTTTCAGCGCATAGGGCATCGGGAATGCCTTCTCAGGGAAGACACGCGGGACCATCGCCTTCAGCCCATGGTTCCTCAGCGCAAAGCTGTCGCCCGAGCCGAGCGAGACCGCCTCAACCAGCTTCGCTGGTGCAACCCCCGCGCGCTCAGCCACGACGAACATCTCGGCAAGCGCGGCGACCTGCTCGAACAGCAGGGTGTTGTTGATGAGCTTGACTACCTGTCCGCAGCCGGTTTCGCCGCACAGGGTCACGTCCGAACCCATGTAGCGCAGCATGGGTTCGATCCGGGCAAACAGCGCTGCATCGGCACCGACCATGATCGACAATGTTCCATCGATCGCCGCCTGCCGCGTACGCGCGACAGGCGCGTCCGCGAAGGCAATGTCCTTGAGCCCCAACATCGCTGCGATCTCGCGAGATTCAGCGACGCTGGTGGTAGAGAGATCGACGACCACGGCGCCCGGCGCGGCATGGGAGGCGATCTCCTCGCATACACTGCGCACTTGCTTGCCGCCGGGCAGCGAGAGAAAGATCACCTGCGCAGCCTGCGCGACCCCGGCCACCGAGGCAGCGGCGAGCGCTCCACCATTGACCTGGAGCGCCAGCGCCTTCGGGTTCATGTCGAACGCATGGAGAGTGCCGGCATGCTTCTTCACCGCGTTGGCGCACATGCCGCTGCCCATCACGCCAAGGCCGATGAAACCCAGAGAAGGTGATTTCTCGCTCATCCGTTCAAACTTCCTCTTCGCCCGCTATACTACGGAATCTAGTGTATGACCTGCGCCTCTTCGAGGCTGCGGCGCTCCTCGCGTCCCAGCCCGAGCAGTTCACCGTAGACGTAGTCCTCGTGTTCGCCGAGTGCCGGCGTGCCCTTGTCGATTCCGATCTCGGCCCCCTTTGACAGCCGCATCGGCACTCCGACGGCGGCCCGCAATTTGCCGTCAGGCTCGGCCACCTCGACGATCGCGCCGCGCGACCGCAAATGTGCATCGGCGGCAATCTCCGGGGTCGTCCACGATGCGTGGGCGCCGATACCCGCCTGCTGGAGCAGCGCGGCTGACTCATCGGCCTCTAGCCCGCAACTCCACTGCGTAACGAGTGCATCGAGCTGTTCGCGGTGAAGTCGCCGCGCATTCTCGTTGGCAAAGCGCGGATCGGTGGCGAGTTCGGCTACGCCCATCAGCGCGGCCAGTGCGCACCATTCGCGGTCGCCGTCGACCTCCAGCGCCAGCCAGCGATCCTCGCCCTTCGCAGCGTAGACGCCGTGCGGGGCCATACGGGCGTGGGCGTTGCCCATACGCGCGGGCGCGCCGCCGGCAGCAGCGAGCAGCAGCATATCACCCACCAGCGACGCCGCGACTTCGCGCGCAGCAACGTCAACCTGACCGCCTTGCCCCGTTTCACGCCGACGGTGCAGCGCTGCCATCAGCGCAACGGCCGCATTCATGCCGACGGTATGGTCCATGACATGGCGGATCTCGACCGGCGGGCCATCGGCATAACCGGTCAGCTCGCCTAAGCCTCCCCAGGCCCCGAACAGCGGCGCGTAACCTGCAAAGTGTGAATCCGGCCCGCCCTGCCCCGAAGAAGATACGGAGAGCATCACGATATCCTCGCGCACTGCCCGGAGCGCATCATAGCCCAGCCCAAGCCGGTCCATCACGCCCGGCCGAAAGCTCTCGGTAGCGACATCGCTCGCCGCGACGATCCGCTTGGCCAATGCCACGCCTTCGGGCTTCTTGAGATTGATCCGCACCGACAGCTTGTTGGAGGCAACCTGATCGAAGGTCGCAGGGCCTTCGCGGCCATAGACGGGATGCGGCTTTCGGAACGCGTCAGGACGCATCGCGCTCTCGATTTTGATGACTTCTGCGCCCAATTGCGAGAGCAGGTGCGTACAGAACGGCCCGGCATTATGGACAGTGAAGTCGGCAATACGGATGCCTGCAAGCGGCTTAGCCATTGTGTTCAGCTTCCCACTGCCAGCGGCGCAGAGCAATGCGCCAGCACCGGCGGTCCGGCGCGCAAGGCCAACGCCCGGCCTTCGAAATGAAATGGCGAAACCAGCACGCCGAGCGATCCCGGTCCCTCCACCTCAACGCGCTGGAACAGCCCGCGATGGGCCTCCTGCCCGCCGCCCAGGATTTCAGCAGGGGTCTTGTAGCGCGCCAACGGAACGCCCAGCTTCTGGCCCGCGCTGACGATGTCGTCGACGCGGCGCACCAGCGCCCATTCGCGAATATGACGGTTGATCTCCGGCCCCCTGCGGCTGCGTTCGATATTGCCGCCCAGCGCCGGATCGAGCGCCCATTCCGGCCGGCCCAGCAATTCGACGAGGCCATCCCACTGGCGCTGTTCCAGGGTCAGCAGTTCCAGGTAGCCATCCGCACACGGGATCACCCCGCCGTAACGGAAACTGCGCTCCACGCGGTGCTCGATCGACCCGTCGCCCAGACGCTGAATGGCGAAGGCGCCGACCGCGAGCATCGCATCCTGGCTCGACACGTCCACCGCCTGCCCACCGGCATCCGGCCGTGCCCAGAGCGCTGCCAGCGCCCCGAGCGCTGCCGCAATCCCGCCTTGCATCGCCCCGAAATGCCCGCCGATCTTGAGCGGCGCGCGATCGGGAAACATCTCCACCGCAAGCCCGTTGGGCAAAAGGTTGCCCTCACCGCCGGCGTGCTGGATAACCACGTCCTCGCCCTTCCAGTCTGCCTTGGGACCATAGGCACCGAAGGACAGGACCGAGACGTGGACAAGCCCCGGAAAAAGCGCAGCGACAGCCGCTTCATCGGTGCCGAAAGCGGCACGCTCGGGGACCGGGGTATCGTCGATAAAGATATCCGCCCCTGCCAGCCGCAGCGCCAGCGTTTCAGGTCCGGGCGCCGAGGAAAGGTCGATCACCTCGCTGTCCATTCCTGCCGCGAGATAGGCAAAGAGCGCGCTTTGCTCGCTCGCTTTGGCACCGTGTTCGCTGGGCAGGAACGGAGGTTCGCGGCGCAGCGGCGAACCGCCGACAGGCTCGATGAGCAGGACCTTCGCGCCCATCGCCCCCAGCATCCGGGCGGCATAGGCCGCCGCCACGCCATTGGCGATAGCGACAATCCTGAAAGCCGCTAACGGCCCGCGCCGGTCTTCCGTCACTGCCCCGCTCACCGTCATTGCCTCAGCGAACGACCGGCAGTTCTAGGTCGAGATTCGAGCCGTCCACGAACACCTTGATCTGCGGATCGAGCGAAGGCAGCACGACCGTCGCCAGACCCGGCGTGGTCAGTTCACCGCGCTGGTTCTCGCCCTTGATCTCGATGTCGACCAGAGCATGGCCGTCCTTGATATACTTGCGCGTCACGGTGCCGCGCGCCCAGGTGCAGTCGCCCATCGTGTTGAAGCGGCTCATGCGGGTGCGGATGCGCTTGAGGAAGCCGGCATCACCCATCCAGTTGGTAACGAGGCTGGCCATCCAGGCCGAACGCTGCGGGCCATAATCATAGACGCCGGGCACGCCCACTTCCTTCGCGGTCGATTCGCGGTGGTGGCCAATGCCGGTGTATTCGATGCCGCCGCCGGCCTCCGGATTGCGGAAGAAGTGGCCCGGATGCTTGACGGCGTTCTTGAAGATCACGCCGTGGGTGTGACCGCGGCCGCAACCGACGAGGAAGCCCATCGTGTCCATAAGGCTGAGCGGACCGCGAACGATCTCGGGAAGCTTTTCGCCTTCCTGAACTTCTTCCCAATAGCGCACGTTGCCGCCGCGCATGTTCTTTTCCTCGTTGAGGATCGTCTGGTCGATGTGCTCGAATTCTTCGGGTGTATATTCGGATTGCTTGATATCGTCATATTTACCGGCATCGCGAGCCGCCTTACGCTCGTGGCGGGTGCAAGTGCCCAGCGCACGCGAAACGAGTTCTCCGCGCTGATTGTAATAGCTGGCCTCGACGTATTGGAGGACGAGTGTGCCGGAGAACTGGCTTTCCTTCACATCGACGCCGACGACGCGCTCAATAGCAGTCAGGCGGTCACCCGGGCGGATCTGGCGGAACATCTCCCAGTCGTTCCCGGCATAAAAGCCGTGAACGCCAGGCAGGCCCCAACGGGTGCGGCCCACCCAGCCGAAAGCCATCGGGAAATTCGGGTGTGCCAGCATCGAGCCATGGCGCGTAAGGCGGCCGACCTCAAGGTCGCGGTAGAGCGGATTGAGATCGCCGATGCCGTTGCAGAAATTGCGGATCGTGTCTTCGGTGACGTCCTGCAGATACGGCCCTTCGGGACGCAGCTGCATGCCGATCATGTTTTCGGCAGCCTTGATCGACTCGGGAGTGATCTTTCCTTCGGCGGGCGCTGCACCGACTTCATGTTCCTTGGTATCCACCGTCATCGCTGGGCTCCTCATGGGCGGCGCGCGCCATCCCTCGTGGATCGCTCGCCTCGCCAATTACTCATTTAATGGATGATGCATTATTTTGATGCCGGCACGGTGTCTACCTGACGGCCGGCGTAGCTGTACGGTATCGCCCCCGTGATCCAGAACGCGGGCTGCGGACATGATTCCAGGCGACCTGGCTGAAATGCCGAGATCGATATCAGTAGCGGCTAAATAAGGTCAGGTGCCGTTCGGGTGCGGCCGTGGACGGCTAATCAGCCCACGCGAACGCGCTGCCCTGAACAATGGAAGCATAGCGACCAAGGCAGGCGATCGCATCCCTGTGCTCGTCCGCCGAGACCCCCGCGCAGCAATCTTCCAGGATCACGACCTCGTAGTCGCGGTCATGGGCTTCCCGGGCCCCGGAGTGGACGACACCATTGGTCGAAACGCCGCACATCACGATCCGCTCGATCCGATTGGCACGCAGGATTGCCTCCAGCGGGGTGGCGTAAAACGGGCTGACGCGGTGCTTTACGATATCAAAATCGTTCGCCCGCGGGGCCACTGCGGAGTGGATTTCGGTCCCCCAGGTCCCGATCTTGAATATTCCGTTCTTCCGGGCGCCGGAAAAGATCGGTGAATTTTCAGGTGCTTCGCGGTAATCGGGCGAAAACGCCACGCGGACAAAGCCGATTTGTGCGCCCGCCCCGCGCGCGGCAGCGATGGCAGCGGCAGTGTTCTCGAGAATCCCTCGCTCTGCGACCTGGACGCCGTAGCTCTTGGCGCTGAAGCCATCGGCGGCCACCAGGTCGTTCATCATGTCCATGATGAGAAACAGCGTCTTTTTCATGAGCCTATCCTTGCGGTTTGGCGGCCTGCGAGACCGAATCGCGAAGTTCACGGAACCCTGCTTCGATGTGTTGGCGCGTGGCGAGCATGGCTGCTGCGCCGTCGCCCGCAATCAACGCTGCAAGCATGTCATCGTGCTCCTCGGCTGCGCGACTAACGCGGCCCTCCAGGCGGTTGATGAGGTCAAATGGATAGCGGGCCCACAGGATCTGCACGAAATGCAGTGTCTGGGGCATGCGCGCTATTTCGAACATACGGTGGTGAAAGCGGTAATTGGCGGCACGCGCCGCCTCATTGTCGCCAGCCTCGGAAGCATTCGCAAATTCAGCCGCCATGACCCGCAGGTCGGTGATGTCAGCGGTCTTCACATTATCCACTGCGCCGCGCACAAGCTGCGTTTCGAGCAGGATCCGCAAGGACAGGACCTCACTGGACGCCTCGATGTCGAATGGGGCGACAGTCGCTCCCCGGAAGCTGTCACCCAGCACGTAGCCCTCAGCGGCCAACAGTTTGAGGGCCTCGCGCACGGGGGTGATGCTGGTATTCAGCATCGTCGCGATTTCCTGCTGCTTAAGCCGGGCACCGCGCGGGATGCGGCCCGAGATGATGCCTTCACGCAGGAAATCGGCTACTTGCTCCTCCTTCGTGCGATATTGCATCATCAGGTTCATCATCCCTTTTCTCGCACTGGCGCCCAGGCGAAGTCACCCGGTTGATACGCGCGGGCAGCCCCAGATGACAACAGATGCTCTATCGCTGCTGCGTCGTAACCCAGTTCATCGAGAAGGCTTTCGGTATGCTCGCCGATCTCAGGCGGCGGGAGGTTCGCGGCGACCTCACGCGCACCGGGGAATTCGGGCACCTCGAACTTCAGGCCGCGAAAGTCCACGTCGCGCAGCTTGCCCGGCTGCCGAGCTTGCGGTTTTTCGAGGACACGTTCAAGCGGCATGACCTCGTTGAACCCCAGTCCCGCGGCGCGAAGCCGTGCTTCGAGATCTTCGAATGTATGAAGGGCAACCGCCTCGCGTATCGCAGTCTCGACCACATTTCGCGCCTTCTTCCGATCCCGCAGCTTGGCGTACTCGGCGTTCCCGTCCTCGGGCATTTCGAGCGCCTTTGTCAGTTTCGCCCAGTGCGTGTCGGTCAGGATCAACAGGTAAATCCACCGGCCGTCAGAACTCAGGTACGAGCCGTAGCCCGGCATCGAGAACTCGCCGCCGCCTTCCTTCTCCAGCCGGCCGAGCAGCTGGGTCTTCAACTGCATCCCCGCGAGATCACGCGCCGCAAGATGCAGGCCGGTTTCGTAGAGGCCAATTTCGATGCGCCGGTCAGCCTCGCTCGCGTTGGGGTCAAGCATCGTCGAAAGTACGCGAATAACCGCATAAGTGCCGGCGAACTGGTCATGGTAGGACGGCCCGAAACGGGTCGGGCGATCGTCGACCCGGTGATCGTCCATAGCCCCCGTTGCCGCTTCGGCAATCGGGTTGGTCATCAGATCGTCGGCCTGAGGCCCGTGAGTGTAGCCCTTGATATGGACGTGGACGATGGCCGGGTTCACCGCCAGGCAGTCGTCTGCGGTGATCCCCAGCTTACGCGCTGCGGAGGGCGCGAGATTGTGGATCACCACGTCTGCGGTGGCTGCGAGGCGCAGGAACACCTCCTTGCCGCCAGAGGTCGTCAGATCGAGGCAGATCGCCTGCTTGGAGTGACTGTAGGCGACGATCGTCCCTGACGGGCCTCCCCGGACGAGAGCCCGGGTAGTGTCTCCCGCAGGCGGCTCGATTTTGATCACCTCAGCGCCAAGTTGCGCCAGGATATGCGTCGCGAACGGCGCCGCAATCATGGTGCCGAGTTCGAGCACCCGCTTACCAGCCAGAGGCCTGTGTCCTTCAGTCATTCCTCACCGGTATAGATAATGCATTATGTATCAAGTTTTTCGAGCATCGTCGCGCCGATATCAGACAGATCCTGCAAGCCTTCACCCGCCTTCGCGAACGGCGGTCTCCTCAGTTCGGGTGCAAAGCCATCATGCCTTGCCGGTTCCGCATCAGGTGTTCGACGTGAACGAGGTGACGCCCATCCAAGACACGGACTTTCCGATGACTTTCGCGGTCTACCATCACAATTGCGCAGTTGATGAGGCGCGTGGATCCGGGCCACCTGATCCGCCGTAACATCGGCGACGGTGATCTGGCCTCCTTCTCGACCTGATGCCCGGCGGATACCGACATAAAAACTCTTGTCGCGGTAGAAGTTCACCGCTGGGCAATCGAATACAGCTTCGCGACAATCCAAAACGAGTTCGCATGGCAGGCATCGTCACCTCTCGCTCGTCATACTTGCCTTCGCCATGAAGGGTGGTGATCCGATACCGCGCCAATGACGCGACACTCCCAAAAAGATCGAGAATACTGAACTGATCTGCCCCCTTCAGAGTGGTCCAAAATCTCTGTTATTTTGGATCATGAAGGAGTTTGGAAATGGGCAAGAGGTACAAGCCGGAAGAGATCATCGGCAAGCTGCGTGAAGCGGAGGTCGTCCTGGCGCAGGGCGGGACGACAGCTGAATTCGGCATCTGGTGACAGTCGGGGGTCTGCCAGAACCCGCCGTTTGGCGGATTCCTCGCATAGCTACGCCCTCGCCCTTAATTTTGGCAGACGAACCAGATTATACGCCGCGGCGGTCAGCGTGAAGTTGCATCCTACGCAGTCCTGCCCCCGATACCGGGTCTTGCGTAGATTTCCGCTGGTCTTGGCCCAGCCAAAGACCTCTTCGATCCGTTTCCCGATCCGCATCGAAACGGCGTAGCCCGGGTGCCGGGTGGTGCGTCCATCGATAGCGGATCGCCTGTTGGCATTGCTCTGGGCGACGTGTGGGGTAACGCCAATGTCGCGTAAGGCGGCGACGAATTCGGCTCAATCGTAGGCTTTGTCCGCCGCCAGCGTAATGCGATGGCGCCCCTTCATGCGGGAAGCATGCTCAGCGCCGCCTCCCGTTCGGCCGTGCCCGTGGCGTGAGTGAGCGTCGCATCGACAACCAGCCTGTGCCGGTTCTCCATCAGGACATGGGCCATGTGACACAGCCTCGCGGCCTGGCCGCGTGCCTTCTTGAACAAGCGGGCATCAGGATCGGTGGTGGAGGCGTGGGTAGCGTTGGTTCGCTTCTCACCACGAAAATCGCGCTCGTGTTGCGTCTCCTGGCCTTGGCTTGCGCACTTGCGCCCCCCCACCTGAAGCGCCGTCATCATCACCGTTCGAAACCTCGCCCTCCCTGGGCTTAAAATTCTTCATGCTGGCCCAGGCTTCGATCAGGGTGACATCAACTGAGAAGTGGTCGTCCGGCAAGAAGGGCCTGAACTCGGAACTGCCCAAGCACGGCAGCTAGCCCGGAAAATTCACGCGGGTTGGCGGATGTGGCGTAAAGCACTGATTTAACGTATGATTTGGTTGCTTAAGCCGATCGACGTCATTTCAGGAAAGCCACACCCGCCATGGACGGTTCTACTCTGCCG
>NZ_CACSJO010000050.1 GCF_902706195.1 Novosphingobium sp. 18050
CGGCAGAGTAGAACCGTCCATGGCGGGTGTGGCTTTCCTGAAATGACGTCGATCGGCTTAAGCAACCAAATCATACGTTAAATCAGTGCTTTACGCCACATCCGCCAACCCGCGTGAATTTTCCGGGCTAGTGGATTGATCGGAACGAAATGCACCCATTTGAAGGATTCCCGTGTTGCCACCGCCGTGCGAGGATGCGGCATGCGAACAGGTATCCAGATCGAAGTCACTGCACCGGACGCCGCGCGACTTGATGCGATAGTCGCGGCGCGCAATTCGCCACAGAAGCATGTGTGGCGGGCGCGGATCATTCGGCGTCGGCACTCAGGGCATCATGGTGGCGGCCGGAAAATCCAGGACTTGCGTTTGGCTCTGGCAGGAACGGTTTATGGCTGACGGCATGGATAGATTCTGCGCGATAAGACCCGCCTCCCTGGGATCGCGCCGCTCGGGGCGGCCTTGGTCGTCAACGTAATTGCGTTGACGCTCGAGCCCCCCGGGCACGAGGCCTCACACTGGACTGTGCGTGCGATGGCCAAGGCGGTTGGTATCGCGGCGTCATCGGTTGTGAAGTTCTGGCACGACCATGGCTTGGCGCCCCACCGGTGGCGCAGCTTCAAGCTCTCCAACGACAAGGCCTTCGCCGAGAAGTTGCACGATGTCGTTGGGCTCTATGTTTCGCCGCCCGCGCACACAATGGCTCAATGCCGTCCAAGGCTTCTTTGCCAAACTCACCCGACGAAGGCTGACAAACAGCGTATTCCACTCCGTTGTCGATCTTCAGGCCGCTACCAACCGCTTCATCAAAGAGCATAACGAGCAACCTCATCCCTTCGTCTGGAGAGCCGATCCTGACCAGATCATCGCCGCCTTCACGCGGGGGCACCAAACGCTGGAATCAATCCACTAGCTGCCGGTCGGATATCATATTGCAGCTGTGATCCGATCTGCTGCGGACCGGGATGCGACTTCCGGTGAAATGATCGCCTTCACGGCAGCCACGATTGTTCGGCCGGGTTTCGTTCCGATCAATCTGTTCGTGAAGTACCGCCTGATACTCGAGCTAAGCCTGATTATCGACCGAGATCAGGTCGCCAAGCTTTTCGAGCATCGCCAGCATCATGGCCTGCTCCCACCGCGCCATTTCTCCAAACCCACGCGTAAAATGTGCCTGCAAGGGAAGTGGAAGGTCTGCCAGACGGCTAACGCCTTCGGGGGTGGCCTTCACGAGTATCTGGCGCTTGTCGTTGTCGCTGCGGGTTCGGGTGACAAATCCGGCGTCGACCAGCTTGTCGACGATGTTGGTGATCGTGGCCTGCCCGAAACGCAGTGTCGTGGCGACGGAGCCTGGAGTGATGCCATTGTGCGCGCCGATCTGGCGCAGCACCAGCGCCTGTGAAGGGCTCAGGCCGGTAGCTGCGGTCATTTTCCGATTCTCCAACTCGGCCGCGTCAAGAATTTTTCTTAAGGCAGAAAGTGCGGCCGGGGTGAGATCGGTGTCCATGCCCCAGAGCTAGCTTTCCTGCGGCATTGCGCCAAGTTGCAAGATGCTTCCAAGGCAGAAGAATCTGGCCTCCGCGACGAGGCCTCCGGGAACCTTTCTGGCCTCGGAAGGTTGCAATGATCCGCACTATCCTTATGGTATTGCGCAGCAGCAATCAAAATCAGGCAAATGCCAAGCACAGGAATGTGTTTCGGAGGGTGAAGTAATATTATATGCAGACGTGAATGAAGTCGGCCTTCGGGAGCATCCTGAGGGCCTTGATCCTGTGAAACGCACTACCCTGCCTACCTTGCGCCGGCCCACGGCTGATGACGGCCCTGCCGTCACCGCACTGATCGCGGCTTCTCCGCCGCTCGATCGCAATTCGGCCTATTGTAATCTGCTCCAGTGCAGCGATTTCGCCGAGACCTGCGTGGTCGCCGAGCGCGACGGCGCCATCGTCGGGTGGATTTCGGCCTATCGCCCGCCTTCGCATCCCGAGCGCATTTTCGTCTGGCAGGTTGCCGTTGCAGCTTCGGCGCGCGGCGAGGGTCTGGGCGGACGGATGCTGGACGAACTGGCCGCGCGGCCGGCAGTTCAGGGCGCCACCACGCTAACCACAACGATTACCGAGGCCAACCCGGCCTCCTGGGCGCTGTTTGGCGCTTTCGCGCGCCGCCACGGCGCCAGCCTCTCGAAATCCGGGCGCTTCGAGCGCGATGCGCACTTCGCAGGGGCACACGACACGGAATGGCAGGCGAGCATCGCCCCGCTGCCGTCAGCCCCCACTACCTGAACAGGGAATTTTCCTAATGAAGACGACCCCCATGCCGAGCGCTGCCGCGCCGGATACGAAGATCTATGACCGCCGCGAATCGCAGGTGCGCACGTACTCCCGGTCAATGCCGCGCCAGTTCGGCAAAGCGCAGGGGCCGTGGCTGCACGATAGCGAAGGCGGGCGCTATCTCGATTTCCTCTCGGGCTGCTCTTCGCTGAACTATGGCCATAATCATCCGGTGCTAAAGGCCGCGCTGATGGACTACATCGCTGCCGATGGCGTGACCCACGCGCTGGACCTGCACACCGATGCCAAATCCGCGTTCCTGCGCACGTTCGAAGACGTGATCCTGGAGCCGCGCGGGCTGGATTACCGCGTCATGTTCACCGGACCGACCGGCACCAATGCCGTCGAGGCAGCGATCAAGCTGGCGCGCAAGGTGACGGGGCGCGAACTGGTGGTGGCCTTCACCAACGGTTTCCACGGCATGACGCTGGGCGCGCTGGCCTGCACCGGTAACGCCGGCAAGCGCAGCGGCGCCGGGGTTCCGCTCAGCCATGTCAGCCATGAACCGTTCGATGGCTATTACGGTGAGGAGGTGGACACCGCCGACCTGCTGGAACAGCGCCTTGCCGATCCGTCCAGCGGCCTCGATGCCCCGGCGGCTTTCCTGGTCGAAACGGTCCAGGGCGAGGGCGGTCTGAATGCCGCGCGGCCCGAGTGGCTGCGCCGCATCGCCGCGCTGGCGAAGAAGCATGGCGCGCTGCTGATCGTCGACGACATCCAGGCCGGATGCGGCCGCACCGGCGGCTTCTTCAGCTTCGAAGGCATGGGCTTCACACCCGATATCGTCACGCTGGCGAAATCGCTTTCCGGCATGGGCCTGCCCTTCGCGCTGACGCTGATGCGGCCCGACCTCGATATCTGGTCGCCCGGTGAGCATAACGGCACGTTCCGGGGGAACAACCACGCTTTCGTCACCGCCACGGCTGCCTTGCGTGAGTTCTGGGCCGATCCGGCCTTTGCCGACGCGGTCACCCGGCGCGGCGGCATTCTGGAACGCCGACTGGAACGCATGGCCGATCGCCACGGGCTTTCCACGCGCGGCCGGGGCATGATGCGGGGCATCAACGTCGGGACCGGCGAAGTGGCCACGAAAATTACGTCAGCCTGCTTCGACGAAGGCCTCATCATCGAGACCAGCGGTGCGCATGACGAGATCGTCAAGGTGCTGGCCCCGCTGACGATCGAGGACGCCGTCCTCGAAGCCGGTCTGAGCATCCTGGAGGAAGCGGTCGCCGAGGCGATCGCACCTGTCGCCAGGCCGCACCAGCGCAAGCTCGGCGTTGCTGCCTGAGCTTTCTCCCCTTCAATTCAAGGAATTACACGATATGATCGTTCGCCAACTCAAGGAAATCCGCAAGTCCGACCGTCACGTCGAGTCTAAGGGCTGGCACTCCGACCGCCTGCTGCTCAAGGACGATGACATGGGTTTCTCGTTCCACGTCACGACGATGTTCGCGGGCGAGGAACTGCATATGCATTACCAGAACCACCTCGAAGCGGTGCTGGTGCTCAAGGGTGCCGGGACCATCGAGGACCTTGGCACCGGCCTGACGCACGAGCTGAAGGCGGGCGTGATGTATGCACTCAACAACAACGACAAGCACATCGTGCGCCCCACCGAGGACATCCTGTGCGCCTGTGTCTTCAACCCGCCGGTCACCGGGCGCGAAGTGCATGACGAAAGCGGGGCCTATCCCGCCGATACCGCCATCGATGCGAGTGACGCGCGCGAACGCGCGCTGGCGGAGTGAGGAGACAGGGGGCTATTTGATGCAGGACCATTATCCCACCCGCTGCACCCGCGAACCGCAGCTTTTCGCCCGCTCCGAGCCTGTCGCCCGGCGGGCATGGCAGCCCGGTGCACCGCTCTCCGCCGAGCAAATCGCGCAGTTCGACCGCGATGGCTATCTTGTGCTGGAGAACGTGTTCTCCGAAGCCGAGATGGCCGTGCTCCAGTCCGAAACCGGGCGCCTGCTGGGCGACCCGGCGGGACTGAAGGATGAGACCGTTATCGCCGAACCCGGCAGCCGCGAGATACGTTCGATCTTCGAGATCCATTCGCAAAGCCCGCTGATGGCGCGCCTTGCTGCGGACGAACGGCTGGCAGGGGTCGCCGGCTACCTGCTGGACGACGAGGTCTACCTTCATCAGTCGCGGCTGAACTACAAGCCGGGGTTCAAGGGCCGCGAGTTCTACTGGCACTCCGACTTCGAGACCTGGCACGCCGAGGACGGCATGCCGCATATGCGCGCGCTGTCGATGTCGGTGCTGCTGGCGGAAAACACGCCCAACAATGGCCCGCTGATG
The DNA here is from genome assembly GCF_902706195.1 of Novosphingobium sp. 18050. GTDB lineage: Bacteria > Pseudomonadota > Alphaproteobacteria > Sphingomonadales > Sphingomonadaceae > Novosphingobium. Next base: position 4,635 of record NZ_CACSJO010000050.1, read on the forward strand.
GTGATCCCCGGATCGCAGCATGTCTTCGTGGCCTGCGTGGGCGAGACGCCCGACGACCACTACAAGGCATCGCTGCGCCGGCAGGAATACGGCGTGCCGGACGAAAACACGCTGGCCGAACTGGCGCACCGCCAGGGCATCGTCGCCCCCACTGGCGGGCCGGGCACGGTGATCGTGTTCGACTGCAACACGATGCATGGCTCCAACGGCAACATCACGCCGTTCCCGCGCGCCAATGCTTTCCTCGTCTACAACGCGGTGAGCAACCGGCTGGAGGCACCTTTTGCCGCCGCCGCGCCGCGCCCGGACTTCATCGCCGCGCGCGGAGCGAAAAGCGTCGTTCCCGTTTCCGGCCAGATTTCCGCCCAGATGGCCGAGAGCCTTGAAGGAGTAGCCGCATGACCCGGACCCATTCCGTGGAAAAGATCGGCGGCACTTCGATGGCCGCCACCTCGACCGTCTTCGACAACGTGTTGGTCGCCGGGCGCGAAGGCGCCGACCTCTACAACCGCATCTTCGTCGTCTCCGCTTATGCCGGGATGACGGACCTGCTGCTGGAGCACAAGAAGAGCGGCCGCGCCGGCGTCCACGCCCATTTCATCCGCAACGAGACGCCCGGTGCCTGGCGCGCCGCGCTGGCCGAAGTGATGGACGCAATGACGGTGCGCAACGCCGAGATGTTCGCCCGCACCGAAAGCCGTGCCGAGGCGGATGCCTTCGTGGCGAAGCGCATTGCCGCGCTGGAAACCTGCCTCGACGATCTGGACCGGCTGCGCGCCCATGGCCGCTTCTGCCTGAAAGAGCAGATGACCACCGTGCGCGAGATGCTGGCCGGGCTGGGCGAGGCCCATTCGGCGCATTCCACCGCGCTGATGCTGCGCGATCGGGGCGTCGATGCGGTGTTTGTCGACCTGACCTTGTGGAACAACGAGGACATGCGCAGCCTGGATGACCGGATCGTCGAGGCACTGGCACCGATCGACCTTGCGCGCCAGATGCCCATCGTCACCGGTTATGCCGGGTGCGAGGGTGGCATGGTGCGCCGCTATGCCCGCGGCTATTCGGAGATGACGTTTTCCCGCATCGCCGTGCTGACGCAGGCGCGCGAGGCGATCATTCACAAAGAATTCCACCTCTCCAGCGCCGACCCGCGCCTTGTGGGCGAGGCGGTGGCCCGCAAGATCGGCCGCACCAACTACGATGTTGCCGATCAACTCGCCAACCTCGGCATGGAGGCGATCCATCCGCGCGCGGGGCGGGGCCTGCGCCAGTCGGGCATTCCGCTGCGGGTGCGTAACACCTTCGACCGGCACGACGGCGGCACGCTGATCTGCGGCGACTACGTGTCCGAGCGCCCGCGCGTGGAGATCGTCACCGGGCTTTCCTCGGTGCAGGCGCTGCAGGTGTTCGAACAGGACATGGTGGGCGAGAAGGGCTACGATGCCGCGATCCTCGACACGCTGACCCGGCATGGCGCCTGGATCGTCAGCAAAAGCTCAAACGCCAACACCATCACCCATTACCTGTCTGGCACCGATACGGCGCAGATGGCGGGCATCGTCTCCGACATCGAGGCGCATTGGCCCGGCGCGGCGGTGACGGTGCAGCCGGTGGCGATGGTCTCGGTGATCGGTAGCGACCTGGCCGAGCCGGGCCTTGTCCCGCGCGCGCTGATGGCGCTGGCGGAGGCTAACATCGGCATGGTCGCGATGCAGCACCAGATCCGCAACGTCGACGTGCAGTTCATCGTTGCCGTCGACGACTTCGATCCTGCCGTGCGCGTGCTTCACAAGGTGCTGGTCGAAGGCGCCGCCCTTGCTGACGTCAGGGCCGAGGAACTGGTCGCGGCCTGACGGCTCGATAAAGGCCATGCTGAAAGCCATCCTTCCCGTCCGCAGCCTGCTGCTCGCCATCTTCATCCTGATGGCGGGCGGCGGTTTCATGAACACGCTGGTGAGCGTGAGGCTCGAACGCGCGGGTAGCGGGACGCTGGCGATCGGACTGGTCGGCACCGCTTATTTCGCCGGGCTGGTGGCGGGATCGCTGCGCGCGCCTTCGCTGCTGCGCAGGATCGGCCACATCCGCGCCTTTGCCGCCTTCGTCGCGGTGCTCAGCGCCAGCACTCTGGCCTATGCGATCCACCGCGATGCTCTGTTCTGGGGCGCCCTGCGCTTTGCCGACGGCATATGCCTTGCGGGGATCTACGTCTGCTTGGAAAGCTGGCTGAACGAGCGGGCGGAGGGCGCGGGTCGGGGCAGCGTGCTGGCGGGGTACATGATCGCGCTCTACGGCGGGCAGGCGATCGGCCAGTTCACCCTCAACCTGGGCGAGACTTCGCCGACGATGCCGCTGATGGTGGGCTCGATCCTGATCTCGCTGGCGGCAGTGCCGGTGGTGCTGACCCGCATCGCCGCGCCCGCGCCGGGAGAAGCCACCTCGCTATCGTTCCGCGAACTTTACGCGGTTTCCCCGCTGGGCATCGTTGGCGCGTTCATGACAGGGGTGATGCTGGGCGCATTCTACGCCATGGGCGCGGTCTATGCGCGCAGGTCCGGGCTGGACCTTGCCGGGACCGCGCTGTTCATCAGCATCGTGATCATGGGCGGCGTTGCCCTGCAATGGCCGCTTGGCCGCCTGTCGGACCGTATGGACCGGCGCAAGGTCATCGTCATCGGCTTTGCCGGGACGCTTGCCGCCAGCCTCGCGATCGCGCTGACCACGGGCACCGCGCCGCTGATGGTCTTCGGCGCGCTGTTCGGGGGGCTGAGCTTTGCGCTTTATCCTCTGTGCGTGGCCCATACCAACGACCACCTTTCGCCGGAGCAGCGGGTCGCTGCCAGTGGCGGGCTGGTATTGCTTTATTCGCTGGGCGCTGCGCTCGGGCCTTCGCTTGGCGCGCTGGCGATGACCGTGATCGGCACGGCGGGGCTGTTCCTGTTCGTGGCCGCCTGCGCCGGAGCCGCGCTTTCCTTCGGCCTGTGGCGGCAGGTCCGCTCCGAGCCGGTACCCGCTCATCTTCAGGAAACCTACGTCGTGCTGCCGCGCACGACGCCCATGTCCGCCGCGCTCGATCCGGTCGCCTCGGAAGAAAGCACGCCATGACAACCGACAATGCCTCGTCCGGGACGTCTCCCGCCGTCCTCCACCGCGCCATCGCCGCCTCTGCGATCGGCAATGCGACCGAATGGTTCGACTATGGGATTTACGCCTACGGCGTGAGCTACATCGCTGCTGCCCTTTTCCCCGGGGAAACGTCCGAGGCGACGCTGTTCGCCCTCGCCACGTTCGCGATCTCGTTTCTGGTGCGTCCGCTGGGCGGGCTGTTCTGGGGGCCGCTGGGCGACAGGTACGGGCGCAAGGCGGTACTGGGCATCACCATCGTGATGATGGCCGCCGCGACGGTGGCGGTCGGGCTTATCCCTTCCTACGCTACGATCGGCATGTGGGCGCCGGTGCTGCTGATCGCCTTGCGCATGGTTCAGGGTTTCTCGACTGGCGGGGAATACGGCGGCGCGGCGATCTTCATGGCTGAATATGCGCCCGACGCGAAACGCGGCTTTTACGGCAGCTTCCTGGAAGTCGGCACGCTGGCGGGCTTCTGCGCGGGGGCGCTGCTGATGCTGGGCTTCTCGCTGCTGCTGGGCGACGGCGCCATGCGTGATTGGGCCTGGCGTCTGCCGTTCCTGCTGGCCGGGCCACTGGGCTTCGTGGGGGTCTACCTGCGCTCCCGCATGGCCGAGACGCCGCTGTTCCTCGAAGCCGAGCAGCGGGAGGAGGCCGCCGCCAGCGCTTCCCCCTTACGCGATCTGTTCGCCCGCCACCGCACCGCGCTGCTGGCGATGGGCGGGCTGGTGGTGGCGCTCAACGTCGTGAACTACACGCTGCTCAGCTACATGCCGACGTATCTGGAGCGCCGCCTCGGCCTTTCCACCGACGCGGCGCTGGCGGTGCCGATCGCGGGCATGGTGTTCATGATGCTGCTGCTGCCCTTCGCAGGTGCGCTGTCCGATCGGATCGGGCGCAAGCCGCTGTGGCGCTTTTCCCTGATCGGGCTGATCGTGGCGGTGGTGCCGCTTTATCACCTGATGGGGCTGGGCATGGCGGGTGCGGTGATCGGTTATGCGCTGCTGGGCATGCTCTACGTGCCGCAACTTGCGACGATATCGGCGACGTTTCCGGCCTTCTTCCCCACCAGCGTGCGTTTCGCGGGGTTCGCGGTGGCCTACAACGTATCGACCTCGCTGTTCGGCGGCACTGCACCGGCGGTCAATTCGGGGCTGATCGAGATGACCGGCAATCCGCTGATGCCGGCCTGGGTGATGATCGCCGCCTGCCTTGTCGGCCTGCTGGCGCTGCGCTTCACCCCCGAGACGGCCGGCAAGCCGCTGGGCCAGCATATTCGCTAACGCAGCCAACGTTGGCCGGTGAGGGGCTCCATCAGCGGCAACAGGGCTGGACCATCGAGCCCGGCTTGGGCACATGTCTGCTGTGATGAAACCGGGACGGTCCCGAATAGTTCAACAAAGACAGCGCGATCCTGAGCGGCGGAACACTCGGGAAATGCAGGGGAGCGCAACACGATGACCGAAGCCACGCCGCAGGTATCCGCGCAGGCGGATTCATTCCATGAGCGGCTCGAGCACATCGCGCTTTACCGCTGGTGGCGCCGTTCGGTGGTTGGCAGGGTTGATCACGAAGCGGTGATGGCACGGATCGTCGAGGACAGCGGATGGTCGCCGCGATATGCCTTCATGGTGATGATGTCGGCGGGGATCGCGGTTCTCGGCCTGCTCTTGTCGTCGCCGGCAGTAGTGATTGGGGCGATGCTGATCTCGCCGCTGATGAGCCCGATCCTGGGACTTGGTTTCAGTCTGGCCCTGTTCGATTTCGGCGAGATGCGCCGCTCGCTCACCGCGCTGGCGATCGGTGCGGTCGCAGCGGTACTGTTCACGGCGCTGATCGTCGCGCTGTCGCCGCTCCAGGCGCCGACGGCCGAGATCATCGCGCGCACCCGGCCTAACCTGTTCGACCTTGCCGTTGCGCTGTTCGCGGCGCTTGCCGGAACATTCGCGATCATTCGCGGCCGGGGTGATACGATCGTTGGCGTCGCCATCGCCACTGCACTGATGCCGCCGCTTGCAGTGGTCGGATTCGGCCTCGCCACCTGGAACATGCCGGTGCTGGGCGGCGCTCTGGCGCTGTTCGTGACCAACTTCGTCACCATCGCCCTTTCGGCGACTGTGATGGCGCGCTTTTACGGTTTCGGCCACTATCTGAGCAGCCAGCAAACGTGGACGCAGACTTTCGTGCTGCTGTTCGTGTTCGTCGGGCTGGCGATCCCGCTGGGCATCTCGCTCAAGCAGATCGCCGGCGAAGCGGTCATGGTCAACCAGACCCGCTCGTTCCTGTCCGAGCGTTTCGGCGCTGACGCGCGCGTTACCCAACTCGATATCGACTTCGACGCCGCGCCCGTGGTCGTGCGCGCCGTTGTCATCACCCCGCGCGGCAGGATGCAGCGCACGGCGGCATTGCAGGACGATCTGGCCGGCGCACTGGGCAGGCCGCTAAAACTGCGGCTCGACCAGGTGCTGCTCGAACCCGGCGCCGGTGCCATTGAGGCCCAGCGCGAGGAGATCCGCCAGGCCGGGGACGCCGCTGCGATCGCGACCCAGCGCATCGCCTCGCTTGCACAGATGTTGGCCCTGACCGCCGGGATCGCGCCTGATAACGTGACCATCGACCGCGACCATCACCGCGCCATGGCGACCGCCGCGCCTCTGCCCGGTGCCTCGCTCTCGACGTATCGGGCTCTGGAACAGCGCGCCGCCGTGCAGGCGGACGGATGGGACGTGGTCCTGACCCCGCCGCAGATGCCTTATCCGCCGATCGGCTTCGCCAGCAGCGACGATGCGCTGGACGTGACGGCCCGCGAAGCGGTGCTCGTCACGGCCTGGGCTGCACGGCGCTGGAACGTGCGCTCGCTCGCGGTGCCGGGGTTGCCGCAGGAAGCACCTGAATCGCCGTCGCTGGTGCAGCGCCGTGCTCTCGCCATCGCTGCTCTCGTGCGTGAGAACGGCATCGAGCCGGTACCCGCCGCCCCGGCCGGAAGCCGGTTCGTTCTCCAAAGTGCGAGCGGCGGTGAGCAGCCTTGAGCCCTCCCGCGCTCAGCGCCCTGATCCTGCTGGGCGCGCTTGTTCTGTTTGTGTCGGAGCGAGTACGCCATGATCTCGTCGCCTTCCTTGCTCTGATCGCGTGCCTGGCAACGGGCCTTGTCGCACCCGCTGATGCCTTCACCGGGTTCGCCGATCCGGCGGTGATGGCGGTGGCGGCAGTGCTTGTCATCGGCCGCGCCATCGAACTGAGCGGAGCAGCGGCCATCGTCGCCAGTCGCATCATACCTGCACGGGTCGGGTTCACCGTGCGGCTGGCAAGTCTGCTGCTGGTGGGAGCGATGCTGTCGGCGTTCATGAACAATATCGCCGCGCTGGTCATCACTATGCCGATCGCGGCCGAGATCGCCCGCTCATCGAAGCGATCTCCCGCCGCGACATTGATGCCACTTGCCTTCGCTACCATCCTTGGCGGAATGACCACGCTGATCGGGACGCCCGCTAACCTCATCCTCTCATCAGTTCGGGAAACGCGGCTGGGCAGTCCCTTCGGGTTCTTCACGATGATGCCGGTAGGCGTTGCGGTGACGATCATGGGTTTGATTTATTTGGGCTTCGTGGGCTGGCGCCTGCTGCCGGGCAGGCGCAGTGATGCGGCTAACGGCAAGCCGCCGTGGCGCGTTTACGAACTGGTGGTGTCGGGGGATGCGCTGGACGCCGCCGAATTGCGAGCCCGGCTGCGCCGTGCGGGAGGACGCGTGCTTGCCGCGTTCCGCGACCTCGGCAAGCTGAACGCGGCGGAGGCGTTTCAGGCGAATGACCGCATCCTTGTCCTTTCGCGCCAGAACCAGTGGAAAGTGGCGCAAGCCGCCGGGCTGGGGGCTGACGTGGCGATCGATCACGTGCCCGATGCCGTCACCGTCCGGGTAGCAGTTGCGCACGGTTCGCCGTTGATCGGCTTTGGCTACGACGAGGTCCGCACCCGCAGCCGCCAACAGTTGCAGGTGGTCGCAGTAGGCCCGCGCGTCGCCAGGGAGCGACGGCAACTGGTGGATATGCGCATCAGCGCCGGTGACCAGCTCTATATTCGCGGCCCCCAGGCGGAACTGGGCGCGTTCAGCGCCGGCGCGCGCGTGCTGGAGATCGACCGGCACGATCCCGTGCCCACGGCGCGGGGGCGTGCAGCCGCGATCCTCGCGATATTCACGGCTGCCATCGCCTGTATCGTCGGCCTCGGCCTGCCTCCGGCGCTGGCCTTAACCGGCGCGGCCGTCCTGATCGCAGCGCTGCGTCTATTGCCGCCCGAGGAGATTTACCGCTCCATCGACTGGAGCGTCATCGTCCTGCTTGCCGCCATGATCCCGGTGGGGCAGAGCTTCGAAGTCAGCGGCGCCGCTGCCATCGCCGCGCAGTGGCTGGGTCATGCGCTGGCTGGGATGCCACTTTTTACGGTACTGGCTGCGCTGTGCACCGTAACGCTGCTGCTCTCGATCTTCCTCAACAACGTGGCCACCGCGATCATCATGGGACCGCTTGCAATCGACGCTGCCAATTTGCTGCATGTGAGCCCGGATGCCGCGCTGCTGGCGGTGCTGATCGGTGCTTCGTCAGACTTTTTGACGCCGATCGGGCACCAGAACAACCTGCTCGTCATGGGACCAGGCGGCTACCGCTTCAGCGACTATGCCCGCATGGGGGCGCCGTTAGTGGTGATTGTGGTCGTCTGCGCCGCAGCCACGCTGGCTGCGCTCTACGGGTGATTCCCGTTCGTGGGAGCAGCGCTGACGGATGCTTAGGCGGTGTGGCGAAACGCATCTGGCGCGACCAGGCGATGTTACGGTTGCCCACTTCGCTCGCTTTAAACGAAATCGCAGCCGGTGGCCCTGCTGCTTAACGGCATCTTGAAGTTTTCATGTTCTAGGCCGTTCGATGTTATGGGTTGGTTCAAGTAGATGGATGCTGGCAGGGTTAGGGCTGCTGGTGACTTTGGCACTCTTCAGCCTCTGGGCAATCCCGGCGATGAATACGGCCGAGATCCGCAGTTTCTGCTGGGCGTCCGGCAGCTTGTCGGAAGATGTCGCCGCCATAGCTCGGCAGGGAGATCGCTGGTCCTGCGGCAATCGGAAGGTCTCTATTGAGGCGGAGCGGGTCCTGCTTCGCTTCGATCTGGATCCCAAGGAGGCGCTTCCCCATTACTTCCTGTCTCGGCGGAGCGCCATCGATGCGGTGCACCTGCTTGCCATCGACGGGGACGGCACTGTCCGGCAGAACACGATTCCCGCCGTCGCGTTGGCGAGTTCGATGGCCGGAGGGTACGTCAAGGCTGCCTTGCCGGCGGTATCCCGCGAAACGCGGCAGATCATCGCCGCGGTTGACTTGCCGAGTCACCCGATGACTCTGGAGAGGGCCTACCTGGCGTCGACCGACGCCGGGCAGGGTAGTGCCGACATGCGGTTCTTGCTGCTTTTGGCCGGACTCGCCGGCACTCTCATTATGCCCCTGATCTTCAACGCCGCGTTCTATCGCGTTCTCGGGGAATCGTTCGTTATCTGGCACTCGGTACTCACGCTCTCGCTCCTGACGACGATCCTCGTCACCTCCGGAGTGTCGGTCATGCTCTTCGATCCGCGCGCGATGACGTTGAGTTGGATGACTACAGTTCTCTTCGGCGTGACTGTGGCGGCTGGGGCAATGTTTACCTGCCGCTTTATCGAGCCCGGATTGATGCATCCGTTGCTGCGGCGCCTGCTTCCGTTATGCGCGGCTTGGGCCATGATCCTGAGCGTGTCTCATGCAGCGTTCCCATTCGTTGCTCGGCCTATGCAGTCGAGTGTCTACACGGCGGCATTTGCACCAATCCTCGTCATATTCCTGATCTCCCAGATAGATGCCTTGCGTCGCGGGAGCCGGGCCGCGAAGTTCCAGGCAATCGGATACGCGCCGATGATGGTTGTTGGATCGGTTCGCCTCGTGACGGGGCTGGTGCCGGGTTTAACGAGCACCGACGCCATGCTGCTGTTCTATGCCGGTTGCATCGTGGAAGTTCTTTTCACGACACTCGGCATGGCGGACCGCTTTTTGACTTTGAAGCGCGATCGAGATCGCGCCCGTACAGAGGCCGACTTTCTCCAACGGCTATCCGAAACAGACGCGCTGACGGGATTGCTCAACCGCCGCGCGATCGAGCGGCAGTTCGAGATGCTTCGAAACGAAGGGTTCGCGTCGTTGGCCGTTATCGATCTCGATCATTTCAAGTCGATCAACGATATGAACGGACACGCCGTTGGAGACGCCGTGTTGACGGCAACGGCGAGCGCGCTCCAGCCGAATCAGGATGTCCGAGCGTACCGCCTGGGTGGGGAAGAATTCGTGCTTCTTCTGCGTGGCAACGACGCTGCTCTCGCTGCCGAACGCCGCCGCCAAGCAATTCCTGTCGCCGTAGCCAGTATCGTCCCGGGGCTCGAACGGCTTCTGACGGCGAGCATGGGCGTGACGGATTTCACGGGCGACGAAAATTTCTCAGAACCATATGCTCGGGCAGACAAACTGCTCTACCAGGCAAAGCGCGCCGGCCGAAATCGAACCTTCTCCGTAATGAACTGGATTCCGGCCCATAAGACCAGCCCCAGCGCTTCATCGAGACGATTGAGCGGCTAGCCTGAACGAGCTTCCCTAACGAGCCTCGCTGAGGTTGGTCAACGCTTGGCGGGCACGCCTCGAGTGCCCCAAGCATGATCGCGGCGAGTCCGTGGTCGCGATGCCTTCGCCGATTGCGTAGACGAGGAAGGCCGACTGAGGTCCGTAGGTGAGCACGCAACGGTTGAAATTCGCGCATTAAACCATTCTCAGTATCGTCATTGTCATACCCTCATCAAAATAGACTGGACGGGGTAGGGCGCTGTCCAGCTCACTGGCACACCTGCGTAAGTGATCGAATCGGCTCGATGCTCAGGATTCAACTTGTGCTTTTGGGGATGAACACTTTTCGCGCTCATGGAGCACAAAAGGCTGGCAATCGGCCCTATGTGCTTCTAAGGCCGCGTTTCGTTTGGACGGGTGGCCGAGTGGTTTAAGGCAGCGGTCTTGAAAACCGCCGTGGGTTTGCGCTCACCGTGGGTTCGAATCCCACCCCGCCCGGGTTCGATCGGCAAAGTTGCTGATGTGCCGGTCACGAAATTCCGACAGAAAATTGCTAGGCGCAATTGGTGGAATCCCGAACATTCTGCTCAGGGCGTGGGCACTCCAGGCATCATGGTGGCGAGGCAAATCCAAGACTTGCGTTTGGCGCTGGCAGGGACGGTTTATGGCCGAGGTTCACGGCCGGATGCCAACGATCTTGGCGCCGGTGAACTGGGCGAATCCCATTCGGCTTGATCCTCGCTTCCTCATAGAACTTGGTCTCGGCGCTCTGGGTCGTAAGGGAGCCGGTCTTCGACAATCACTCTGCGCCACCATCGATCAAGTGCACGAACGGCATTGGCGTAGAGCCTCCGTTTCCCGGATTCGCCGGAGCCATCGATGTCCGTGTCGCGCCGTAAGATGGCAACGATTCCAGTGATCACAATGCCAGCTTCGTCGAGCACGTTTCGGCAGATATCCTTCACGAGATAGGCCGTGTTCATCGGTGAAGGGCACTGCATATGCGATGGCTGTCCACGGGTGAGCGCAGGGGCCCATTTGCAACCAGTACGCTTTGTGCGAAGTTCATCCGTAATGACCTTAAGATCCCTTCTGCGTTCGCTGCGTATTCCTTCCTTGGCGCTTGGCCTCATTTTGGTACCGATGCCCGCAATGCAGGCATCGGCCCAATCGGAGAGTTTTCCTGTCTATCTCCAGCAGGTTGCTTCCCATGCCCGTAGCCAGGGAGTGAGCGAAACGGCGATCTCCAGCATCCTCAGCGGGCTGACGCCGAACGAGCGGGTTATCGCTCTCGACACCGCACAGCCCGGTCGGCAAACCGCGCCGCCCGCGCTTGCACCTTACATCTCGCAGCATGTCGGCAGTTCGATCATTAGCCGGGGGCGTGCGCGCTATGCCTCGCTTGCATCGATCTCGGCGCAGATCGAGCGGCGCTACGGCGTACCCGCCCCGATTCTCTTCGCGATCTGGGGTCACGAGACGAATTTCGGCAGCTATACCGGAGACTTCGACCTTGCCCGCTCGCTTGCGACGCTGGCGTGGGAAGGGCGCCGCCGCGCTCTGTTCGAGGGTGAACTGATCGCGCTGATGAAAATGGTCGACCGGGGCGTGCCGCGGTCGCAGCTCAAGGGCAGCTGGGCCGGGGCATTCGGCTATCCGCAGTTCCTGCCGAGCGTCTACCTGCGCCTGGCAGCGGACGGCGACGGCGATGGGCGCGCCGATATCTTCACCAATTCGGCCGATACGCTTGCCTCAATCGCCAACTATTTCCGCGATGCCGGATGGCGGCCTGGCCAGCCATGGGGCGTGCGCGCCAGCGTGCCGGCCGGATTCGACGTGGATAGCTATGCAACCAAGCTGGCCGCTCCCAGCTGCGACCGGGTTCATGCCCGCCATTCGCAGTGGAAGACTGTCTCGCAGTGGCGCGCTCTGGGCGTTTCGCCGCAGGGCGCGATCGGCGGCAATGTCCTCACCTCACTGTTCCAGCCCGATGGGCCAGGAACGCCAGCCTATCTGTTAACCGGTAATTATCGGGTTATCCTTCAATACAATTGCTCGAACTACTACGCCATGTCCGTGGGGTTGCTTGCAGATGAGATTTCCCGTTAACCATGCCCTCCCGCTTGCGGCGCTGATCCTGCTGGGAGCCGCTGGCGGCGCCTATGCCGCAGACCGAAAGCAGCCGCCGCCCGATGTGCCGGTGACGGGCCCGGCTGCCGATTATCCCGTGGTGGTGGGCGAGCCTTATACCATCGGCAGCACCGTCTGGACGCCGGTCGACCAGCTCAACTACGACGCAGTCGGCACTGCCGTCGCCGGTGAGGGCGCAGGCATTAGCGGTGCGCACAAGACCCTGCCGCTGCCCTGCTACGTGGAAGTGACTGCGCTCGGCTCCGGGCGAACGATCCTCGTCCGCCTCGAACGTCGCGGGCCGATGAGCAATGACGCGTTGGTGGAACTTTCGCCCGATGCGATCGCGCAACTGGGCTTGCCGCCGGGTGGGCGCGGTTCAGTGCGTGTGCGCCGGGTCAATCCGCCTGAGCAGGAGCGCGCGGTGCTACGCAACGGCGGGCATGCTCCTGAACGAATGGAGACGCCGGAAGGACTGCTCAAGGTCCTGCGTCGCAAGCTGGCCAACCAGTCGCCATTACTG
>NZ_CACSJO010000051.1 GCF_902706195.1 Novosphingobium sp. 18050
TCCCGACCGAGGTCAACCTGCCGGTCTATGCAGGGCCCGAGGCGCGCTATTGCCCGGCAGGTGTCTACGAGTTCGTCGATGCGGGAGCAGGCCCGAAGCTGCAGATCAACGCGCAGAACTGCGTCCACTGCAAGACCTGCGACATCAAGGACCCCACCCAGAACATCGAATGGGTGACCCCGGAAGGCGGCGGCGGCCCGAACTACCCGAATATGTGAAGGCTCATTCGAAGAATTTTCCAACCCTTGAACTGGCCATACTTCCAATCATCAAATCCACGCCAGCTAAGTTCAAGACTTGCTGATCAGAGCCAGAAGATCAACGTCGCGGCCAAAGCGAGCGCGGAGAAGATTAACGATGGGGTATCAATCATAACGTGTCGCGACGCGGCACTGGTCCTTCAGGCAGAAAAACATGACTCGATACGGTTGCGGCGCTCATATCGGCGTTTGTCGTACTTGAGAACGACCGCGATTTCCGGCCTGGAATGCATGGCTTGATGCCATTTTGCTCAAGTGGCATCTCTGAATCACTCGGCGTCATAGTCTCAGTCGGCGAGCATCCACTGAGCCGCGCGTTGCCTGACGAAGCGGAGGCTGGCGGCGGGCTGATGGTCGCAGTGATCCAGCTCGCGATCACGCTTGGCGCCTCGCTCGGCGGAATCCTGTTCGATCACCTTGGTTATCAAGCAACCTTCATCATGAGCGCCGCGCTGCTGATCTCGTCGGCTCTCACCGCGCTCCTCGCTTCGCGGAAAGCCATGCCCCGCGCCGATGGCAATGAGACCCCAATCGCCGCCACGGCGGCTAGCTGCCTGTCGAAAATCACATGATTGTCGTGCGGTGGCCGATAGGAGAATGTCGGCATATCTTTGGAAAAGGGCCGCTTCGCGACGGGCAGCTTTTCGCCCAACCGAAGTTATGTGCAGGCGAGCAGCCGACGGGCATCTATCTGCTCTTCCGAAGATGAGCCGACATTCCGATCGGCCAAAAGCCCCCGTGATGGTGCTTCGCGGAACATTGGTGTGAGATGAAGGTTATGAAACCGAGCCGCCGAACAGGTCGGCGCTGTTGAGGGAGAGAATATATGTTCCGTTGGGCCATCATATTTGCCGTCGTCGCGTTGATCGCTTCGCTGCTTGGTTTCGGAGGGGTGGCCGGTCTTTCCGCCGGTTTCGCGAAGATGCTCCTGCTGATAGCTGCGGTTATCCTGGTGCTCGGTTTCCTGTTCGGGCGCGGCGCGAGAGTGCCCTAAGGACGTCGGTGACTGCGGCATCTGAATATGTAGGTTGTCAGTCCAAGCCCCCGCGACAAGCGGGGGCTTTTTACATGCGGAAAGGTTAGCCTCACCTATCTCAACCGCATCGTGATCCGTGTTCAATCGGCAAGTCCCGCCCTCACGGAAGAAGGCTGACGAATGACCGCTGTGGGGCGGACCCTGCCGTTCGCCTAAAGAAGGTGCATTTTTGGAGGCAGGCGGATCAGAAGCCCGGCGCGTTTTCTTCTACCAGGTCGGCAATGCCGGCTTCGGTGTTGATCACCATTCCCGCGACCGATGCCGCATCCTGAATGGCGCAGCGCGCGACCTTGGTGGGGTCGATGACGCCGGACTGGAACAGGTTCTCATAGCGCTCGGTCTGGGCATTGAAGCCCATGTTTTCGTCCCCGTCATCGAGCAGCCGCCCGGCAACGACGCCGCCGTCATGCCCGGCGTTTTCCGCGATCTGGCGGACCGGTGCCTGCAAGGCGCGGCGGACGATCTCGATGCCCCGGGTCTGGTCGTCGTTCGCGCCCTTCAGCCCGGCCAGCACCTTGGAGGCATAGAGCAGTGCGGTGCCGCCGCCCGGCACCACGCCTTCCTCCACGGCGGCGCGCGTCGCGAAGAGGGCGTCGTCGACCCGGTCCTTGCGCTCCCTCACTTCGACTTCGCTTGAGCCGCCAACCCTGATGATGGCGACGCCGCCGGTGAGTTTGGCCAGGCGCTCCTGCAGCTTCTCCTGGTCGTATTCGCTGGCGGTGTTTTCGATCTGCCCCCGGATCGCCTCGATGCGGCCCTTGATCGCATCGGCGGTGCCGGCGCCATCGACAATGGTGGTGGTATCCTTGTCGATCGTCACCTTTTTGGCCGTGCCCAGCATGGCGAGCGTGATGTTTTCGAGCTTGATCCCTAGGTCTTCGGAGACGACTTCGCTGCCCGTCAGGACCGCGATGTCCTCAAGCATGGCCTTGCGGCGGTCGCCGAAGCCCGGTGCCTTTACCGCTGCGACATTCAGGCTGCCGCGCAGCTTGTTGACGACAAGCGTGGCCAAAGCCTCGCCCTCGACGTCCTCGGCGATGATGAGCAGCGGCCGCCCGGACTGGACGACTGCTTCGAGCAAGGGAAGGATCGGTGCAAGCGCCCCCAGCTTCTTCTCGAACAGAAGGATATGCGGGTCGGCCAGTTCAACCGTCAGTTTCGCGGTGTTGGTAACGAAGTAGGGCGACAGGTAGCCACGGTCGAATTGCATGCCTTCGACGACATCGAGTTCGAATTCGACGCCAGAGCCTTCCTCGACGGCGATGACGCCTTCCTTTCCGACCTTTTCCATGGCCTCGGCGATCTTGCGGCCGACGATTTCATCGCCGTTGGCCGAAACTGCGCCGACCTGCCCGATTTCATCCGTGCCCGCGACAGGCTTGGAGCGGGCCTTGAGTTCGGCGACCACGGCCTTCACCGCAATATCGATGCCGCGCTTCAGGTCGATCGGATTGGACTGCGCCGCGACCGATTTCATGCCCTCGCGCACGATCGCCTGCGCGAGCACGGTGGCCGTGGTCGTCCCGTCGCCTGCGTGATCGTTGGTCCGCGATGCCACGGTGCGCATGAGCTGCGCGCCCATGTTCTCAAACTTGTCGACGAGGTCGATTTCCTTGGCGACGGTGACACCGTCCTTGGTGATGCGCGGCGCGCCGTAGCTCTTGTCCAGCAGCACGTTGCGGCCCTTGGGGCCAAGCGTCACTTTCACGGCATTGGCGAGCGTGTCGACGCCCCGGCTGAGAGCTTCACGGATATCGCGCGAAAATCGTACGTCTTTGGCGGCCATGGTCGTTATCCTTCAAGGAGGAGATGTCGGCTTCGCCGGGAGGCGCCGGCCCGCTGACAACTCAGCCCAGAATGCCGAGCACGTCGCTTTCCTTCATGATGATGAGGTCTTCGCCGCTCACTTTGATCTCGGTGCCGGACCATTTGCCGAACAGAATGCGGCCGCCTTGACGTCGGGCACGATGATCGCCCCGTCTTCCCCTCGGATGCCGGAGCCGACGGAGACGATTTCGCCTTCCTGCGGCTTTTCACGGGCATTGTCGGGAATGATGATGCCGCCGGCGGTCTTCTCGGGGGCTTCGAGCCGGCGCACGAGAACGCGGTCGTGCAAGGGGCGGAATGACATGGGGGAGCGATCCTGTCGCTGGGCCGCGACGGGGCGTCGCTTTCACAAGTGAGGCCAGCGCCCCGAATTGCAATCTGGCAGTCTCGATAAACGAGTGCCAATTATCCGCATATGGGCGGGACACGTGTCAAATCAAGTATGGCATTCGCCCTGCCGAAGGAGACGCCGTCACTCAAGCAAGGTCTGAATTCGCCTCCTGTTCAAACTCCAAGGCGATCGCCGTGTCGAGCTTGTCGAGAGGGCTCGATTTTGACGCCCGCTTTTCCGCCAGCAGTGCTTCGGCTTCCCAAGCCTTGGCGGCTTGAAGGGCTATTTTTCGCCTGTTTTCGAGTGGTTCGCTGAGCGCTTTGGCGCGTTGCAACGCCTCCTGCTCTCTGCAATGGGTCGCCGAAATTTGCATATGCCGCCTGTTCTATCGCTTTATATTTTGAAGGCCGGGTACCACGCCGGGCTTCTCCGATGGCTTGGATGCGTTGGTCTTGGGCTTTTCAGCTTTGGGCTTGCGAACTTCGCGGCTCGATTTCTTCTGCGATTTAGCCATGATATCGTCCTTTCGAGACAGTTTTTGGTCGTGATGATCCGCTTGTCACGTTGTTGCTATTTGCGGCATCTTGAGAGGAGAAGGCATTTTGACTGCGTTCGCGGGCGCATGATAGACATCCGCTGCGGGAGTTCGCAGATGCCGCTCAAGCAGAGAAAGTATCCGCGTGTCCTGCTCGGCATCGAATTTGCGCGCAAAAAGGTCGGTGCTACGCTGTAGCCCTTTCAGATCCGCTTCATCATAATTGCGGGGACGCAGTTTGATATCGCCGTCTGGAACCCAGTCTATCGTCCTCAGATCGTCGTTCATGACGATGCCCTGATCGCCGCTGTTCATCATGACCGTCTGGAAGAAGGCTTCGTCTGCGATGAAGCTGTTCCGGTAAAATTCCTTAAAACGGTCAGCGCGCGGATCGTGGCAGACATATTCGCAGAAACTGCGGGTGACCGCTTTCCATTGTGTCCCGATGAAAGGCGTGTCGCCGATCAGATAAGGCCGCGCCACGCCGGTTGCCTTCATCGTTCCGTTTTCCTCGGTGAACATGTGGCTCACGCGGTTCATCGTATCGGGGCGCTCCTTGCGCTGGTCGAGCGCGCGGATAAACTGCCGACCGGGGTTGGCGGCAAAAAACTGACGGATGTAATTCTGGCTTTTGAGCGGAAAGTCCTGTCCGGACAGGTTGATGTAGTGTGTCCAGCGTCTGTCCATGTCGAGAAGGCGGGTCATCCCGCGCAATTCTGCGTCGACCAGGCTGTATCCGCCCCACAGGGCGTTTTCCGATTCAATCAGTTCCACGTCCTGATAAGGTTTCAGGAAAGCCGAAATTTCTTTCGCCAGATCGGCGCCCGAGCTTTTATCGACATGGACGACATATTGGTTCCCAGGAAGATAAATCGCCTTGAAAAGGCGTTTGAACTGCGCGGGATATCGGTGGACGAGCAGAAAATATGCGATCATCGGGCATCGCCTCATCGGCACCACCTATGCCCGGCTGCCGAAACCCCGCGCACGGTGACAAGCGTTTCCTGTCTCAGAAGAGCCAATCAAATGAATTTCTGATCGTGAAGAGACATCGCCAGACAGAATTGCGATTTAAGTCGGCGCAATGGTGTAAAATATACCTACCATTTGAATGGCAGAATCACAAGGAAATTATTTCAATGTATGTCGTGTTTTGGGCGTCTGGACAAAGCGAATTATTTTCGGTTACCGGATTAATATTGTTTAAGTGTGCAATAATATGAGTGACGATGACGGCGGACGAAATCACGGCGATCTCCCAGCTCAGACGGGCGGCCAGTTCGTCCGACACCCGCCAAGGCCGTATTCGCGAACGGCAGCTTCGTCCCAAGCTCCGTCGCTCATAGAGTGCTGGTGACTGTCCACTTCCAAGCACGAGGAAATCCGAGCTAAACGACAACAAGGGCGCGTTTCTGTCGGCACGCCGCCGCCCCTTACCGGTCGGTCGGCCAACAATCCGCGATCTCGCAGTGCCGACCGTCCGCTATGCCGGCGACTAGCGCACCCTGATCCGGACCAGTTTGCCTCCGCAGAAAACCGCTGATCCATCGTCAGATAATAGTGCGACACTTAGCATTGATAAGGGGTGTCTGTAAAAGGGATTGCACTGGTTGGGAAGGGATGCCGGATAATGCGCGAAAATGCCTCGTCCTCGCAAGTCAGCCAGCCCGTTCCGATATTTTCACTTGTCGCTGGAGATCATCCGCATGGTCGTGATGCTCTATGTGCGGTATCCGCTTTCGTTGCGGAACGTGGAAGGTTTGCTCTTCGAGCGAGGTGTGTATCTTTGCCATGAGACGGTGAGGCTTTGGTGGAACCGGTTTGGTCCAATGTTTGCCGCTGACATCCGCCGCCAGCGCGTGTCGCGCATGCACGGCTTCCGTCACTGGCAGTGGCAGTGGCATATGGGCCAGATCTACGCCCGCGTGAACGGGGAGATGGTGTACCTTTGGCGGGCTGTGGATCACGAGGGCGAAGTGCTGGAAAGCTACGTCACCAGGACGCGCGACAAGGCCGCTGCCTTGCGGTTCATGAAGAAAGCTCAAGCGCCACCGCTCGCCGGAAGCCATCGTCACTGATGCTCTTCGCTCCTACAAGGCAGCGACGGATGAGCTGGGCAATGTCCACAAGCAGGAGAACGGCCGGCACGCCAATAATCGCGCCGAGAACAGCCACCTTCCGGTGCGAAGACGGGATCGAGCGATGCTCCGATTTCGGCGAATGCAGACGTTGCAAAAGTTCGCCTCAGTTCATGCATCTGTCAATAACCATTTCAACCAGGAGCGACATCTCGTCAGCCGCGACACTTACAAGGAACTCCGCTCAGTCGCCCTGGCCGAGTGGCAAAATATTACGTCCTAGGCGCCAGCTTCAAAGACATCACTCAGTCAAGTAGAGACGAGTTAGCATCCGACTGACAGCACCCTCTGCACGGATCAGCCCCCACCCTAATTACCGAACTTCCAGAGCCCAGATCGCTGCCCCAAACTTGCCCTACGTTCGTCGACATATAGACGGATCAAAGCATGACGTGAGTCACTTAGATTCGCTGAGCGCGGGGTCTCGTGTTCGATGCCGATCCGCATACCGGAACGGATTGACGATCAGGTCGCGGCGGAGGCGAGGCTTCATGAGAGCGGCGCATTGCTGCGGCGTCGGGCCGCCTGCGATGCGGCGATATAGCCGAAGGTGGTGGCTGCGGCGATTGTCGCACCGGCACCCGGATAGCTGTGGCCGAATGGCGAGCCACTGCTATTGCCTGCCGCATATAGACCGGCGATCGGGCGATCATCGGTATCGAGCACGCGCGATTGCTGGTCCGTCTTCAGGCCGCCATTGGTGCCGAGATCGCCGGGGCGGAGCAGCGCGGCCCAATATGGGCCATTCTGGATCTCACCAAGGCAGGCATTAGGGCGATGTTCCGGATCCGCCCAGTGGCGATCATAAGCGGTATCACCACGGTTGAAATCCAGATCCTTACCGCTACGGGCGAAGCCGTTGAACCGATCGATAGTAGCGGCAAGACCATCGGGATCGATGCCGCATGCTTTGGCCAGATCGCGGATCGTATCCGCCTGCTGGAGGAAGCCGGCTGCCATCATCTGTTCGCGGATCGATTTCTGCGATAGTTCGGCGAAAATGTAGCGTTTCAGGAACTTGCCATCCATGATCAGCCAGTGGCTTTCCTCCGCCGCGCCATGTTCGAACATGATCTTGCCGGTGCTCATGTAAGAGCGGGCCTCGTTCATATATCGCTGCCCGCGCGGATTTACGATGATGCTGCCGGGCAAGGCACGCAGGGCGAGAGCGAGGCCATTCTGGTCCGGCCCGACCTGGATGGATGGCATCCACCAATTATCCTCGGTGAGTTCGCTGGCCGCGCCGATGCCGGTAGCAACGCGATAGGCATCACCTTCATCCTCCGGGATCGCGTTCGTCCAGAACTTGTCCCTTCCCTGCAGCCGCTTGCGCAAATCGGCGCTGCGCGCGAAGCCGCCCGCCGCGAGCAGCACGCCAGCCGGCGCCTCCAGTTGCTGTCGGCAGCCCCCGTTTTCGACGATCACCCCCGTCACCGCGCCATTCTGCACAACAAGATCGACCAGTCGGGTAGACAGGCGGATCGGGACTTTACGCGCCAGCACGATCTGCATTAGCGAGGCGACGAGTGCTCGGCCATTGCCAAGCGGCTTCTGGCCGAGCAGGGTACGCAGCTTGTGGGTGCCGGCGATCCAGGCCGCACCGAGCAGCAGGCCCGGACTGCGCCACGCGCGGGTGAGCGGGCCGAACATGCCGCTGTTAATTGCCGGCATGTCGAAATCGGCCAGCCGCATGCTCTGAAAACGATTGCCCAGCTTACGGCCGTTGAAAGGCATGGACTCCATCGTGCGACCAATGCCGCTGCCAGGCGCATCGGGATAATAATCGGGATGGTCGGCGGTCCGCATCCAACTGACACCTTCATCCGCCAGCATCTGCGCCATGACCGGCGCCTGTTCGAGGAAGGCATCAACCTTCGCCACCTCCCGCGCGCCGGCATCCTCACCGATCAATGCGTGGAGATAGGTGCGCGCAGCTTCCGTCGTATCGGGCGCCTTATCCGCAATCATCAAGTGGTTGTGCGGCACCCAGAGCACGCCGCCCGACGTGGCAGTGGTGCCGCCCCAGCTATCGGCTTTCTCGACGATCAGGGGTTTCAAGCCGAGCCGGCTGGCGGTGATAGCCCCGACTAGGCCGGCGGCACCACTGCCGACGACGATGAAATCGAAATCCTGATCGGCCATAGCCCGCTCTCCCTTGGGAGCGAATCTATTGCCACGGATGGGGTGATCAACTCTGCTATCTGCCAGTTCGGGAAGAACGCAGGATGAGTTGAAGTCGAAGACGTCACTGCCTGTGAGGGCGAACGCTATCGGCACCCCGCACAATCGCGCCTTGGTTGGACGTTCTTAAGAAGAAGAAGGCGGCCATACCGGAAAGCAGAGTGAATTCAGATTTGACGGGGCAAGCCGTGAGCGCAGCCACGGCATGCAACAGAACTGTTGTCAGTCCTGTCGAGCTGACCAAACGTATAGTTTGGTCGATCGACCAATTTTGATACCACTGGCCATTGATAAACCTTCAGCCGCGAAAAAAGCGACGTGTCGAGAGAGAGGGTGGTGGATGGACGTTGGAACTGAAATTCGCGACTTAGCGGCGCGTCGTGATAGGAAACTTCAACTATCAGCATTCCATGACGACGCAGACGTGGATTGCGACTTGCTGCGCGGCTGGCGCGCGGAGTTCACCGATTTCGCTCAAGGCTTTCCGGGCAATATGCTCGGCAGCCAGCACCTAATCGGACAAGTCGACATCAACATCGAAGGCGATCACGGAAGCGGGGAAGTTTATTTCTTCGCTTTTCACCGGGTGTCCGAGGATGGCGAACAGTACGATCTGTTTATGGCTGGGCGGTACATCGATGAATATGCCCTGCAGGATGCACGCTGGGCCATTCTCAAGCGCCGGGAAATCATCGATTGGGCCCGCAAGGACAAATCTTCGGACGATTTCATTTCGAAAATGCCCCTCCTGCATCTCGCCGGGCGCCGTGGCGCGGATTTCAGCGAGACCAGAGACTGGACCGATGGGAGCAGAACATGAATAAGCTTTTCACCATGTCGACCATGCCCGGCGACGGGACCACGAGCCTGGTGTCCGGAGAAGCAAGATGCCCCGGTCCTTCCGTCCAGGAAATTGTCGGCGCTGACGCCAATCCCCCACCTTCCATACTGACTACGCAGAGCTACGAGTTTCTCGGAGACTCCGACATCCCCGTCGCGCGTTACACCGATCCAGAATTCTTCTCGCGCGAAATGGAGCACATATGGTGCAAGACTTGGCAATGGGCCTGCCGCGAGGAGCATATCCCTGAGGCGGGCGACAATTACGTCTACGAAGTTGGCCCATACTCGATCATCGTCGTGCGGCAGCGTGATGAAACCATAAAGGCATTCGTGAACAGCTGCCTGCACCGCGGCACAAAGCTTCGTCCTACGGAGGGCGAAGGTCACTCCAACGATTTGCGCTGCCCCTATCATGGCTGGACCTGGAACCTAGATGGCTCACTTAAGAAAGTGCCATGCGCCTGGGACTTTCCTCACGTCGTACCGGAGAAGTTTCATCTACCGGAAGTGGCGATTGGGCTCTGGGGTGGCTTCGTCTTCATTAATCTCGACACCGATCCTATGCCGTTGCAGGACTATCTGGGTGTTTTGCCAGAACACTTCCGGGATTGGGGCATGGCAGACCGCTACGTCGAACTCCATATGGCCAAGGAGCTGCCCTGCAACTGGAAAACCGCGCAGGAGGCTTTCCTTGAATCCTACCATGTCATCGAGACACATCCGCAGTTGATGACCGGAGTGGGCGACGCTAATGTTCAGTATGATTGCTACGGCGATCACGTCTCACGATTCTATGCAGTAGGCGGCGTCAACAGCCCTCATCTTGAAAAGCCGCTTAGCGAGCAGGATCTTGTCAATATGATGCTGGTGGGAGACCGGTCTGTCCTCGACGAACTCACCGTCCGGCCGGGCGAAACAGCGCGGCTGGTGATGGCTCGTTTTCTGCGCCGCACGCTAGCAGACAAATACCTCGCCGATCTGTCGCGGTTCTCGGACAGCGAGATAATCGACACCATAGAATACCATCTGTTTCCCAACATGATACTGTTTCCCGGATTATCGTTGCCAATGGTCTACCGTTTCCGTCCAATCGGACTGGATCCTAACCGCACTCTGTTCGAAATTCTGTTCCTACGGCCAGTACCCGATTGCAAGAAACGCCCTGAACCGGCGCCAGCCGTTTATGTAAAGGAGAACGAGAGTTATTCGATAGTACCGGGTATGGATGTCGCTTTTGCGATGGTGTACGATCAGGACACTAACAACTTACGATCTCAGCAGCAGGGATTCCTGAATGCATTGCATAGCGGCCGAAAGGTTGCTCAAACGCTCGGTAATTATCAGGAGGTACGCATTCGTCACTTCAATGCGACGGTCGATAAGTATGTGAAGGATGAAAAAATCGAGCCTTGATCGCTAAAACGCGGATTTCTAGCCATAACATATTGCCATTGCAGTGGATGGATTGATCTCCTCGCATTGTCTGCCTCCGGTCTGAAAGTTTTCCGGTAACGTGGGGCCCCCCGGGGACTATCAAAACTTTCGTATACGGCGTGGCGGTTAAATATAAGGCGGTAAATCGGCGCTCATCAGGATCCCGCTGACCGGCCCCCAGTGAGTGGTCCGTGCTGATTGTTAGTGCATTGTTGCCTCCGTTGCCATTGCCGCCTGGAGGTGAGGTGAAGCGAAGCGGGACCGGAAGGCGGCAATGGCGGAGAAGCTCTTTCCCGACATAGGACGTTACCGGATCTGATATTGGCAGGCGGGCCGCGCGCGATAAACAGGTCCGCCAGGCCGCCAACACGTCTTCGTATTTGATCTGCCGCGCCACGATCAAAGCGAGGCATTCGCGGCTGGCCTCAACGATGATAGTCAGGATGCGGAACTTACGGCCATCATGGGTGCGGCCCTCAACCAAGTCGTATGCCCAGACATGTCCTGAATACTCCGGCCGCGGCCGGATACACGAGCCATCATACAGCCATAACCGGCCCCGCTTGGGATGCTTTTGCGGCACCTTCAGGCCCTCGCGCCGCCAGATACGCTCGACCCGCTTGCGGTTCACCGTCCATCCCGCTTCGCGCAGCAGCGCCGTCGCTGCGCAGGGCTCAGAAGTTTCCCCGGGCAGCCTCCTGCAGGATCAGCTTGTCAAGCGTCAGGTCGCAGATCGCCCGCCGCAGCCGCAGATTCTCCTTCTCCAGATCCTTCATCCGCCAAGCCTGGTCGGTCTTCAGCCCGCCATATTCCTTGCGCCAGCGATATTAAGTCTGCTCGGTAACCGCGATCCGCCCACACGCATCAGTTATCGTCCCGCCCTGCGCCAGGACGATCTCCGCTTCACGCAGCTTACCGATGATCTCTTCCGGCTTGTGCCTCTTGCCCATTTTCAAACTCCTTCATGATCCAAAATAACAGAGATTTAGGAACACTCTGAAGGGGGCTGATCAAAGGTAGCGCTTGATAAAGGCGCGACGAAGAATTCTGTCTTCAAGCGAGTAATAGAGCCAGATGCCATCACTGGTCGCCACGCAAGAGGCGGCGAACGCAATGTCCGTTGCGGCTCTGTCCTTTGCTGGCGGGGGAAGTAGGATCGGCTCGATGCCCCGGCCCGTGACACACGAAAAGTCCGGCGCAAAACTTACCCACCCGATCCGCCAGCGCGCATCGACTGTTGCGCCATTATAAAACATGACCGGATCGTGGCCGTGCTGCTGGACGATCGGCCCGGTAGACAGGTGCCAGTTGTCCCAGCTTGCATCGCGGATCGTGAACGGGTCTTCGACGACATCCCACGGCCCGTCGAGGTCGTCGCTCATGGCCATGCCGATCCGCGACGCATTGGCGCGCGCATATTCGTAAAATATCCGAAACCGGCCGTCAGACCCTTTCGCGACGGTAGCTTCCTTGATGTTGCCTTCGCCTGCAGGCGCCTTGAGCATCACCCGCTTTTTCGTGAGCTGGGTGAGATCGGGTCCCTCGGCAACGATCAACGCGCCTTGCTCGCGTTTCGCATCGACGCCCGTGTAGAAGACAAGATATCGGCCTTCATCGCCGCAAACGACCGTCGGGTCCTCACATCCGCCGGCATCCATGGCCTCAGGCCCCGGCCTGATCGACGCTTTGCTGCACATCGTGAAGCACAGTCCGTCATCGGAATCGCCCGCCCAGATCACACCAGTCGGATCGCCGGGTCCAAGAGGATTTGGGAGAACACGCACGAGCAAGCGATGCCGTGCTCCTTCGGTCCAGACAAATGGGCTCATGAGATCATGACCAGCCAAACGACCTTCCGGCCCCGCACTGTCGAGCGTCACATCGGCTAGGGCTTCGACGACATAGGCACCCATCTCAAGCGTCCATTGCAACGGTCAGCGAAAGCGCACCGTCAATCGTGACTGTTGTGCCGGTGATGTAGTCCGCCGCCGGCGACAGCAGGAATAGGACCAGTTGGGCGACCTCGTCGGGCGTGCCGGCTCGTCCCCAGGGAATCGCTGCTTCCTTCGCCTCGAGCTCGTCGGGATGATCGATGGCAGATTGGTTCATCGGCGTGAGGATCATGCCGGGCGCGACGCCGTTGACCGCAATACGCTTCGGCGCGAGTTCGAGCGCCAGTGTTGCCGTCAACTGTGCCAGACCGCCTTTGGCGGAATCATAGTCCACACCACCGGGCCTCGGTGCGCGTTCGTGGATCGACGAGATATTGACGATCCGGCCGCCAGACTTGCGTGCCGCAAGCGAACGCACAAGCGCGCGGCAGGTCAGGAACGGACCATAGAGGTCTGCGCGAATGACCTTATCGAACTGCCCTAGCTTCATATCGGCGATCATAACGCCAGACATGTTTCTTCCCGCGGAATTCACCAGCAGCGAGACCGGGCCCCAAGCGGCTTCGGCGTGCGCAAAAAGTCGACCGACCTGCGCCTCTTCCCCGACATCTGTTGCCACGGCAATCGCTTGCCCACCCCCATTGACGATATCGCGCACGACGGCGTCGGCAGCATCGCGATCGTGCAAATATGTGATAGTCACGCAAGCGCCAGCTTGTGCGATCGCGATGGCACAAGCCTTTCCTATTCCGGATTCACCTCCGGTCACGATTGCGTGCGAGTTCACTTCCAGCATGAGGCACTCCTGACGCTGCCAAGGGCGTTGGACCGTGAATCACATAAACTCCGATTTGGCAGAGGGGTTTCAACTTCGGCTCCTCGCGACGGCGATGGCTGATTTTTATATGAGCGATAGATGTGAAAAACTATGGTCGGTCTCGGTAGGCACCATTTGCTATCTTTCACGATCACGCGGTTTGGGCTTGTCGCGATCGTGGGCGATGGCCCCGTCAACGCGACGCTCGGGTCCAGTTGCTGCCGACCGCTCCGCCATCATCATCGCGCGCGCGCGTTGCAACCGCCCCGATACCGGAGGCGGGTCCCGTCAAAGAGATTGCACTGGTTGGGAAGGGATGCTGGATAACGCGCGAAAATGCCTCTGCCATGAGACGGTGAGGCTTTGGTGGAACCGGTTTGGTCCGATGGTTGCCGCTGACATCCGCCGCCAGCGCGTGTCGCGCATGCCCGGCTTCCGTCACTGGCAGTGGCATATGGACGAGATCTACGTCCGCGCGAACGAGGAGATGGTGCACCTTTGGCGGGTTGTGGATCACGAGGGCGAAGTGCTGGAAAGCTACGTCACCAGGGCGCGCGACAAGGCCGCTGCCTTGCGGTTCATGAAGAAAGCCCTCAAGCGCCACGGCTCGCCGGAAGCCATCGTCACTGATGGTCTTCGCTCCTACAAGGCGGCGATGGATGAGTTGGCCGATGCCCACAAGCAACAGAACGGCCGGCATGCCAATAATCGCGCCGAGAACAGCCACCTTCCGGTGCGAAGACGGGAGCGAGCGATGCTCCGATTTCGGTGAATGCAGACGTTACAAAAGTTCGTCTCAGTTCATACATCTTTCCATAACCATTTGAACCAGGAGCGACATCTCGTCAGCCGCGACACTCACAAGGAGCGCCGCTCAGCCGCCCTAGCCGAGTGGCAAAATCTTGCGCCATAGGCGCCAGCTTCAAAGACATCACTCCGCCAGACTGACAGGACCGTCCGCGTCCACGCGCGTGCCGATCAGCGGCATCGGATCGCTCGTCTCGAAGATCATTTCACATCTCCCGATTGCCATTCCCGGAGCCGGATATCCCGCGATGCCGCGGGATATCCGCTTGCCAAGTCCGAACAGCCACCCGATCGCCTCGCCATAGGCTCAGGCCTTCTGTGGTTGCCGCCCGTGATGCAAGAGGTTTCTGGCCGTCGGGGTTAGTGATCGAGTGCGGTCTTCTGTAGGGCCTTTGAATACGGCACTCAGAAACCGCTGGCCGGTATGGTGATCCGCGGATCAGATCCAAATCTCATTGGCGAGCTGTAGCGCTCTAAGTCCTGAACTGGTTTTTCTGATCCAGATCTGTTCGAT
>NZ_CACSJO010000052.1 GCF_902706195.1 Novosphingobium sp. 18050
CGACTGGGGCCGCAGCGGCGGCTCGTCGGGCGGCGGTTCCTCGGGCGGAAGCGAGTGGGGCAAGACCGGCGGTTCGTCGGGCGGCAGCAGCGGCGGCTTCGGCGACGATCTCGACGACGATATCCCGTTCTGATTTAGATCCTGCCGATCGCCCGCTACGAGAACGTGTAGCGGGCGACGTAGCCCATGTGGTCTGACAGCGTATCGGCGCCGTTTTGTGTGCCGAAGGGCACTTCCAGATCACGCAGCCGCATCGCGCGCCCGGCGCCGGAGCGGTAGTACAGCTTGTCCTTTCCGCGTTCGCGGATCGCCGCCAGGTCCGCCTGAAGCGCGGGCGAGCAAGCGGCGCAGTCGACACTTTCGGTCGCCTCGCGCCCTCCCGAGACGAGGCCGCGCACGGCTTCGATCCGTGCCTTGTCCTTGCCGATATTGAAATCGCCTCCGAAAATCAGGTCTGTCCCGGCGTCGACGTTGGCGCGGATGAAGGCGCGCGCGGCGCTGGCCTGCCGGGCGAAGGCGGTATTGGCCCGCGCGATCGCTACGCCCGAAGCCTTGCGCGAATTGAGGTGCGTATCGGCTACGGCGACGGGGCGGCCGCGCCCCGGCACCGCGATCCACGCCACCAGCACGCCCTTGGCTGCGAGGCAGTCGAAGCCCGCGCACATCGCCTCGGGAAAGGCCATGCGCCGCGTTTTGACGATGGGATGATCGGACAGGATCACCAGCCCGCTGTCGATCCACCGGCCCACCGCCTCACCGTGCAGCCATGACGCCTCGTGGACGAAACTGTCTGCCTTGTCGCCGGGCTTCGCCACTGGATCGTCGATGCCTGAGCCGATGGCGACATGGGCATAGCCGGCACGCCGGGCGATTTCCTTGGCTTCGGGGATGAAGGCTTCCTGCAGCAGGATCACGTCGGGTTGCCGGCCAGTGCGGCGCAGCTTGCGCAGCCGGCTGGCGATTTCGGCCAGCGCCTCTGCACGGCCGTGGGCCAGCGGGAAGGGCAGGCCCTTGATGTTGAAGGTCATCACCGAAAGCGTGCCGTCGTCCCGCGTGGGTGCTGCGGCAGGCCATTCGGGCGCCGCCGCCGGAGACGGGCGCGACATGTTCAGCACGATGAGGGCCGCGGCCCCCGCAATGGACATCTTGGTCAGGTGCTTCACGCGAGTCGATCCCCCCGGACTTCGCAGCATGGTCGCTACGCCGGCCTCTAGGGGGCTCGTGTGAAAGTGCTGTTGCGGTGCCGTGAAGGTCTTGTGGCGGTTTGCGGTTGACGCAGGCCCCCTCAGTCCTTGTCCAGCTTCAACCCTTTGAGGGCAGCAAAAGGCCCCTGGTCTTCTGCCTTGCCCATGACGGTATTGCGCGCTGTCTCTGCATCGGGGCCGGTAAGGAACGGGTCGATCGCCAGCCCCAGGCTCTGCGTTACCGCCTCGCCGATATCGAAGTGGGTGCCGGAATATTCGATCTCGTCGTATTCTTCGGCGCTCAGTTCCACTTCCTCGTCGGGTGAGTAGATGGTGGTCTCCGGCACGAAGCGGAAGTACAGCGGCTCGTCCACCGAAACGTCCATATCCTCGGCCGAGACGGCGCAGGACTGCACGAAGTCCGCCTGCAAGCGCCCGCGCGCCTCGATCACGCGGTCCTGCCGGTGGAGTTCGAGGTCGGCGACCAGCCGGTTTATCCGCACCAGCGAGAAGCGTTTGGCGATGGCAGCGCGCTCGGCCTCGCCCGCTTCGAGGTGCGGGGCCTTGCCCTCGGCCTGACGCACGTCGAGCGAAAGGGAGAATTCGGGGCGGGACCCGGCGGCGGGAATGGGTGCTTCGCTCATCGTTCGATCCTAGCGGCCATGATATCTTCGTCCGAAAGCGCGTCCAGCTGCGCATGAAGGGTGCGCACTTGCGCAGCAAGGCGTGTTTTGTCCGCGCCTTCGGTAAGGGTGACGTTGCGGTCCAGCACGGCGATCAGCGCCGCATCGTCCTGCGGCAGGGCTTCGCGTAGCGCCCCGATGCGCCCGCCCAGTACGCTCATCAGCTTGCCCATGCGTTTGCCCACGCCCAGATCGCCCACGCCGGACTGGCGCAATTGACCGTCCATATCCTCCACGAACAACTCGGTCAGCCGCACCGACGGTTCGATCAGCGTGTCGTCGGCTGCCTTGTCCCGCTCCATACGCAGCATGACGAGGGCCAGTACCAGCGTTACCGCATCGAAGCGGCCGGGCACCGTGTCGGCTATGCCGCCCGCAGCATACCAGGGTTTTTCGCGGGCGATCTCGACCACGCGGTGCCACAGCGGGCGGACCGCGCCGCGGGTATCGGAGCGCTTGCCAAGCAGGCGGGAGATCAGGGACACGGGCGAGGGAGGCCTTTCGTTCGGGGCATATTCGTTCAGCGGCAATTCAAGCGGTCAGCCCCAACGCCCATTGCGCGGGCGCATCAGGGGCCTTAAGGCCATTGGGCGATATATGGGTCTGGTGGCTGCTGGCAATGGCCGGCGCCGTTCTGCCTTACGTTTTGGAGTGTTGAAATGCGCAAGGTGAGCCTCAGGGCTAATGGGGCGAAGCTCGCCGTGGCAGGCATGGCTGCGGCGCTTGTGGCCCTGACCGGCGGCTGCACGTCGGTAAGCGACCATCGCGGCTACCTGATCGACCAGGCGCTGATCGATTCGGTCCAGCCTGGAATCGACAACCGCATGTCGGTGGAAAAGACCCTTGGCCGCCCGACCTTCGAAAGCCAGTTCGGCCAGAAGGACTGGTACTACGTCTCGCAGACCGTAAAGACCCCGCCCTTCCGCCGTGCAAAGACCGCTGAGCAGACGGTGATGCGCGTGCGCTTCGACCCCACTGGCAACGTCACCGGCGTAGACAAGCGCGGCATCGAGCAGGTCGCGAGCATCAGCCCCGAGGGCCGCACCACGCCGACGCTGGGCCGTCACCGCAGCCTGCTGGAAGATCTGTTCGGCAACATCGGCGCCGTTGGCGCGGGTGGCGGCTCGGGCGCAGCGCCGCAGGGTCCGGGGCCGAACGGCAGCTGATCCGGGAGATACCGGTGGTTGCGACTTGAACCTTGCAGCCACCGTCATATATCCCCGGCATGAACAGCAACGGGGCTAGCCACGGCCTAATCGAGTGGCACGGTACGACCATCATCGGCGTGCGAAAGAGCGGCAAGACCGTCATCGCCGGTGACGGTCAGGTTTCCATGGGCAACACCGTCATGAAGCCGAATGCGCGCAAGGTGCGCCGCATCGGTGAAGGTGGTAAGGTCATTGCAGGTTTTGCCGGCGCCACCGCCGACGCATTCACCCTTTTCGAGCGCCTTGAACGCAAGCTTGAGCAGTATCGCGGCCAGCTCATGCGCTCGGCCGTCGAACTCGCCAAGGACTGGCGCACCGACAAGTACCTGCGCAATCTCGAAGCACTGATGATCGTCGCCGATGCCGAGACGCTGCTGGTGCTCACCGGCAACGGCGACGTGCTTGAGCCGGAAGGCGGCACGCACAGCCAGATCACCGCGATCGGCTCGGGCGGCAACTATGCGCTGGCCGCTGCCCGCGCCATCGACGCCTACGAGGAAGACGCCGAGACGATCGCGCGCAAGGCCATGCAGGTCGCCGCCGACATCTGCGTTTTCACCAACGACCGCGTGACGGTCGAGACCGTCTGAGGGGACCATCATGAACGACAATCTCACCCCCAAGGCGATCGTTGCTGCGCTCGACGCACATATCATCGGCCAGACCGACGCCAAGAAGGCCGTCGCCGTCGCGCTGCGCAACCGCTGGCGCCGCCAGCGCCTCGATGCCGACCTGCGCGACGAGGTGACCCCCAAGAACATCCTGATGATCGGCCCGACCGGCTGCGGCAAGACCGAGATCAGCCGCCGCCTGGCGAAGCTGGCCGATGCGCCGTTCGTGAAGGTGGAAGCGACCAAGTTCACCGAAGTCGGCTATGTCGGCCGCGACGTGGAGCAGATCGCCCGCGACCTCGTCGAGGAAGCGATCCGGCTGGAAAAGGAACGTCGCCGCGAATCGGTGCGCGAGGCAGCCAGCAAGGCGGCGATGGACCGCCTGCTCAACGCGCTTGTCGGTGATGGCGCTTCGGAGGCCACCCGCGCCGCCTTCCACCAGCGCATTACCGAAAACGCCATGAACGACACCGAGGTGGAACTGGAGGTCGAGGACAGCCCCTCCTCGCCGATGGAGATCCCCGGAATGGGCGGCTCGGTCGGCATGATTAACCTGTCGGACATCATGGGCAAGATGGGCGGCAGCCGCCTCAAGCGCCGCAAGATGAAGGTGCCCGACGCCTGGGACAAGCTGGTCGACGAAGAGTCGGAAAAGCGCATGGACCAGGACGATGTCGCCCGCGTGGCGCTGTCGAATGCAGAGGCCAACGGCATCGTCTTTCTCGATGAGATCGACAAGATCGCCGTGTCCGACGTGCGCGGCGGATCGGTCAGCCGTGAAGGCGTGCAGCGCGACCTGTTGCCGCTGATCGAGGGCACGACCGTGGCGACGAAGTACGGCCCGATGAAGACCGACCACGTCCTGTTCATCGCCAGCGGCGCCTTCCACGTCGCCAAGCCGAGCGACATGCTGCCCGAACTTCAGGGCCGCCTGCCAATCCGGGTCGAGTTGAAGGCGCTGACCGAGGAGGACTTCGTGCGGATCCTGTCGGAAACCCGCGCCAACCTCATCGCGCAGTACAAGGCGCTGCTCGGCACCGAGGAAGTGACCATCGAAGTCACAACCGATGCGATCCGTGAAGTTGCCCGCATCGCCGCTCAGGTAAACGAAAGCGTCGAGAATATCGGCGCCCGCCGCTTGCAGACGGTGATGGAAAAGCTGCTGGAAGAACTCAGCTTCGAGGCCGAGGACCGCAAGGGTGAGACGGTCATGATCGATGAAGCCTATGTACGTGCCAAGCTGGAAGGCCTGGCCAGCAACGCTGATCTGTCGAAATACATCCTGTAACCGGCATTTTCCGGGCACCGGAAAAGGGGGCGCGGGCGTAATGCTCGCGCCTTTTTTGTTCCTTGAATGTTCCTAAGGATCGGCTAGCCTTCGGGTGAAGGAGAATCGCGATGAAACTTGAAGGTGGATGCCAGTGCGGCGCGGTGCGCTATAGCGTTGAGGGCGAGCCTGAGCACGTCGCGCTGTGCCATTGCAGCGATTGCCGTAAGTCGGCCGGGGCGCCCACTGTGGCGTGGGGGGCGTTCAAGGCTTCGGAATTCGCACTGACCAAGGGGGCCGCGGCGGTCTACAATTCCAGCGGGGCGTCTATGCGCCATTTCTGCGCGACATGCGGAACGGGGCTCTATTTCGTCAACGAAGAATACCTGCCGGGGCTCGTCGACATTCAGGTTGCCACGCTGGACGATCCCGACGCCTTGCCGCCGCAGGCGCAGATTCAGGTGGCAGAGCGGATTGGCTGGATGAAGGATCTCGCTGCGCTTCCTGAGTTTGAGCGTTATCCGGGGTGAAGGAAGGCGCTGTCCTGACCCGGCTGCAACTGGAGCGGGACGGAGCGTGCCTGCACCGGGGGCTGGCGTCTGCACAGCTCGATGATTTCGAGACCGTTCTCGCAAAATGGCCGGACGGTCGCGCCGGGGTGCGTATCGCAGGCGATCCAGAACTTGCGCGGTTGCTGGGGCCGGGCGGCCCGGTCTGGGGTGAGGCCCGCGTTGACCTCGGGCCAGATGTGCGGCCTGTCAGGGCGGTGCTTTTCGACAAGAACGACCGCGCCGACTGGTCGCTGGGGTGGCACCAGGACCGGACCATCGCCGTGCGCAGACCTGCGCAGGTCGAGGGTTTTGGCCCCTGGTCGATCAAGCAGGGGATCGCCCATGTCGAACTGCCCTTCGCCCTCATCGACGTGATGCTGACGGCACGTATCCACCTCGATCCGGTGGACGCAGACAATGCGCCGCTGCTCATTGCGGCTGGATCGCATCGTCTTGGCCGGGTGCCTGCTGCCCAAGTGGAAGCGGTGGCGGGCGGGTTGGCGGTCCATGTCTGTCTCGCGGAGGCGGGGGATGTCTGGTTCTATCGCACTGCCGTGCTGCATGCCTCGAATGCCGCACGGCCGGGCAGGCGGCGACGGGTGTTGCAGGTGGATTATGCGCCGCGGGACTTGCCAGCGGTGCTGGAGTGGCTAGGCATTTGAGATCGGCTTGAGAAAGACCCTGTCATGTACCAGACGCCCGAAGATCGCCCCGTGTACCGCCTTCTCACCGGCGCGGACGACCGTGCCTTTTGTGAACGGGTTTCGGAGGCTCTGGCGCAGGGTTGGCGGCTTTACGGCTCGCCCACACTGGCGTGGGATACGGCGGAAAACTGCATGAAGGCCGCGCAGGCCGTCGTCTGGCACGAGGCCGACGTGGTCAAGTGACGGCCTGATCCGCCTGCCGCTCTGCAGGTGTGGCCTGCAGGGCGCGGGCATCCCGCGTGGCATCGGCGATCCTGGCCGATGGTTCCTGCACGTCCTTCGCAGACGTCAACTGCTGCGGCACGGCGAGCGGAATGGCAGCGAGCGGGGTTGCGGCCAGCATAAGTGAGCCAAGCCCCACCAGGAACGGCTTCATCGGTTTCAAACCTCTGGTAACGGTGATGTCATCAGGCAAAACCGCCGAGCGGGGCGTCGGTTCCCGGTAACGGCGCGGGTATGTGTGCTTGCCGGCTTCACCGTGATTGCGGCACGGCCGGCGGGTTTTCGGGTTGTCCCGCCGGAAGCGGTTGGGCAGCCTGCCGACGTTTACGCATATCAGGCTTCGGAGAACGACATGTTCCGCAAGATGATGGCTGTATTGGTCATGACTTCCCCCACGGCGCCGCTATTGGCGCAGGATATCGCCCCGATCATTTCCCCCGGACAAGCAGCGGAGGGCATCTTCAACCGCTCGCGCATGGAGGAACAGGCGCGGCGCCAGCGGGAAGACAGGACAGCAGAGCAGGTCGCGAAGCCTGCTGCGCTGACACCTCAGGACATCGCCCGCCAGAAGCGGTTCTGCAACAACCGCCCCGCGCTGCGCCAG
Source organism: Novosphingobium sp. 18050 (assembly GCF_902706195.1). Lineage (GTDB taxonomy): Bacteria > Pseudomonadota > Alphaproteobacteria > Sphingomonadales > Sphingomonadaceae > Novosphingobium. The sequence continues at coordinate 7,035 of NZ_CACSJO010000052.1, forward strand.
AAATATGGCGCGGACGATGCCAGGATACAGAAGCTGGACTCGCTATGCGAAGCGTCCGGCTACTGACGGCTTACTCCGCCGCTTCGCTCATCGCTTCGGCTTCCGCCGCCTGGCGCGTCCACATTTCGGCGTAGAGACCCTCGCGGCGCAGCAACTGCGCATGGGTGCCGCTTTCGGCGAGGCGACCTTCGTTCAGCACGAGAATGCGGTGCGCATCGGCGATCGTCGACAGACGGTGCGCGATAGACAACGAAGTGCGGTGCTCGGCCACGCGGTGCAGTGTCGCCAGGATGTCCTGCTCGGTGCGGGTGTCTAGCGCGCTGGTCGCTTCGTCGAGGATCAGGATCGGCGGGTTCTTGACCAGAGTACGGGCGATGGCGACGCGCTGCTTTTCCCCGCCCGACAGCTTAAGACCGCGCTCACCCACTTCGGTGGCCAGGCCCTTGGGCAGGCGTTCGATCAGGCCGGTCAGCGCCGCGCCGCGCGCGGCCGCCTCGATCTCGTCCGGGCCGGCGCCGTCACGGCCGTAACCGATATTGTAACCGATGGTGTCGTTGAACAGCACCGAATCCTGAGGCACGATGCCGATCGCGGCGCGCAGCGAGGCCTGCGTCACTTGCGCGATGTCCTGCCCGTCGATCAGGATGCGGCCCGACTGCGGGTCGTAGAACCGGAACAGCAGCCGGGCGAGGGTGGACTTGCCCGCGCCTGAGGGGCCGACGACCGCGAAAGCCTCTCCCGCCGGGACCTCGAAGGACAGCCCGTGCAGGATCGTGCGGTCGGGGTCATAGCCGAACACGACATTGTCGAAGACGATGGAGGGTTGGCGGATCACCAGCGCCGGGGCGCCAGGTGCGTCAGGCACCTCGACGGCCGTGTCGAGCAGGCGGAACATCTCGGCCATGTCGATCAGGCCCTGGCGGATGGTGCGATAAACCATTCCGAGCATGTCGAGCGGGCGGAAAAGCTGTGTCAGATACGTTTGCACGAAGACGAGCTGACCCGCCGTGTACTGCCCCTTGTACCAGCCCCACACGGTCCACGCGAGCGCGCCGGCCATCAGCAGGTTGATGACCACGCCCTGCACGATGTTGAGCAGGCCCAGCGAATTCTCGCTCTTTACCGCCGCCACGGCATAGGCGCGGGTGGCCTGCGCATAGCGGGCTTCCTCGCGCGCTTCGGCGGAGAAATACTTCACCGTCTCGTAGTTCAGCAGGGAATCGACGGCGCGCGACAGCGCCTGCCCGTCGAGCCGGTTCATCTGCTCGCGCAGCTTGGAGCGCCACTCGGTGATCGTGCGGGTCACCCAGATGTAGACGGCGATGGCGACGGCGGTGGCGATGACCAGCCCGGGGCCGAAGTTGATGTAGAAGATCACCCCCACCACCAGCAGCTGCAGGATGGTCGGCGCGATGTTGAAGAGCATGAAGTAGAGCATCGTGTCGATGCTCTTGGTGCCGCGCTCGATCGTTTTGGTGACCTCGCCGGTGCGGCGCGCCAAGTGGAAGCGCAGGGACAGGCGGTGCAGCTGGCCGAAGACATTCTCCGCCAGCGCGCGGGTTGCGTCCTGCCCGACCCGCTCGAACACGATGTTGCGCAAGTTGTCGAACAGCGTCTGCAGCAGGCGTCCGGCGGCATAGCCGAGCACGACCAGCATCGCGAGCTGCAGCAGTTTCGGCCCGGTCGTGCCCATCAGGTCGACCGCCCACTTCATCAGGTAGGGCAGTACCAGCTGCGTACCCGTGGACAGCAGGATGAACACGCAGGCCCAGACGATCCGCCATCGCAGGCCGCGGTCATTCTCGGGCCAGAGATAGGGCATGAAGCGCAGGAGCGTGCGCCAACCGTCATGGCGTGCGGCGGAATCGGGAACGGCGGTATCTGGAGGCATCGGGGCTATGTAGGGAAGGCGCTGGCTGAAACAATCGGGAAACGGTGGGCCGGCGTCACAACTGGGCGGCGATCATTGCGCTTCAGCCAGATCGAACAGGACCTTTCGCGTCGAGAAATCGATGGCGATGCGTTTGAAGGCGCGCAGTTCCCGCATCCCCAGGAAGATCGCCGGGCGCTTGTCCAGCTTGAGTTCGTGAAAGGCAGGCGCATCGGCATAGGCGATCAGCACATTGGCCACGTTGATATGAGCCAGTTCCAGCTTCCCCGCCACGGCAAGGTCGACCGGCAATTCCTGCCCGGTGACGCTGGCCACGGTGCCGGTCATCCTGTCCTGAGAGCGCGACTTGCGGGCAAGCGCCCGTTGCAGCGCGCGGTTGCCGATGGTTCCGCTGGCGCCGGTGTCGATCACCACGTCAGTCTGCACGCCGTCGATCATCGCATCGGTGAGGATCAGGCGGCCCGAGCGCTGCCTGGCCTGGACGATGATCTCGAAATCGCGTTTCCCGCCAAGTTCCTTGGGGTCGCCGATGCGAATGGTGTTGTGGGCGAAATCCAGCAGCACGCGCTGGTGTTGCAGGCTGTCGGTGCCCAAGATACCGTCAGCCCCCATGTTTTGCCGTTCCAGCAGCGGCACCGTGAGATCGTAGAACGAGCGCGGGCCGATATCGATCGAATCGATCCTTGCCGTGGCGACGTCGTGCACGCCGGCAATGCTTACGACGCGCACCTGCGGTCCTAGCGACAGTCCCAGCGTGCCTGCAAGCGCGGTCGAGACCACGGTGCGCTGCGATCCGGTGTCGATCAGGAAGCGATAGGGGCCGATGCCCTGAACCGCGACATCGATGGTCATGCGGGCATAGAGATCTCTCTCGGCCTGGAGCGTGTCCGCGGTGTCGGGGGGCGCTTCGGGGCGGGTGATCGGGCCGGGCGTAGCGCCCAGGATCACGGGATTGGCGATCAGCATCGCCAGGGCCAGGCTTATTCCCGACATCGCATCCTCCCGGCGAGGTGCGGCCTCGCCTGATCTTATCGCGGGAGAAAATCTATCACGAAATTACGTGATGTACTATGACTTGTGCAAGGATCGTGCGTTGGCGCGCTCCGGCTATTCGCGCAGCATTCCTGCTTTCGCAAAGGCCGCACGCAAGGTTTCGTCGGGGCTGAAACGGGCCGGTTCGTGGTCGACCGCGTCCCAGCGGTTCTCCTTCCATCCTTGCGAGATGCCGCGCATGTGGGCGTAGGCAAATTCGGAAGAAATCCGCCGGTTGGCGCGCGCGCCGAACAGGTTGTGGACCGACCAGCAGTGCTTCACGCGGCTGGCCTTGCCCGGCACCACGCACCACTTGGGTGGGCATTCGTCTGTCTCTGCTGCGTCGCGCAGCCAGAAATCGCCGTGTCGCCCCTGCCCGCGTGCGACGGCGTGAGGCGTGGTGGAACTAACCCAACGACCTTCGAACTTGATGAAGCCGCGCCAGCTTTGCTCGGTCGCCGCGAAGATCGATTTGCCCCGGGGGGAGAGCACCAGTTCGTCGATATCGACGTTGAGCACGCTGCGCGCCGCGCCCAGGAAGCGGAACCGCGCGTGCTGGAGCGAGCCGGTCTGGCAGTAATCGGAATCCCAGGGCGTTTCCACGCCATCCACAGCCCCGGCCATGCCGCCTTGCGGGCCGTAGGCAAACGGCCAGTCCACCACTTCGGTGACGAGGGCGGGGAAGGCCTCACGCAAGGAAGCGCGCAGGTCGTCGCTGGTGTAGTCGGTCGACCCGTTGTCGTAGAGCAGCACCGCATCGGCGCCGTGCACGGCGACGTAGAAGCGCACCCAGTCGACTATCCAGGCGATGTCGTTGTTGCGCGAGAGCGTATGCAGCACCCGGCGCCCGGCGAAGCGCGCGCTGAGGTTCGGCTGGACGGCGATCTCGTAATGGCCGAGCGGTCCGTCGAGGACGATCCGGTCGGCCTGCTCGCGCACCCAGTATTCGCTGCTGCGGTTGCGCTCGATCAGGCGCGCGCGGGGAAACAGGCCGTGCAGGCGCTCCGCCAGGTAGCCGCTCTGTTCCGCGAGTTTGCGCAGGTTCAGCAGGGGGGGGGCCTGAAATACTACGTGACGGCCAACGCGGTAGACGTCGTAGAACAGGGTGTCCCAGTCGAACTGGCTGGCATAGGCCGCGTTACGCAGTTCCAGCGGGCGCGGGGGCTCGCGCCGTACCGGGCTGTCGGCATCGATGCGGCAGGTCGAAAGCGGGGTCATCAGATCTTTCCGGCAAGGTGCGGACGAAGCCGCGCGGCCAGCGGGCGCAGTGGCGGCAGGGCACAGGCCATGCCAAGGATTTCGTCGAGCGCGGGGTGACGCAGCACTGCCAGCGCGGCAAACCAGCAAAGCCCGCCGAGGGCCACGGCGACAAGTAGTGCCGGGAAGCCGATGCTAGCCGGTCCCGCCCAGAAGGCATAGACCAGTGCGAGGGGGGCGATCGCGGCCAGGGTCGCCAGCGCACTGCGCGCATAGATGGCGAAGAGGCCGCGCACGTCGAACCGGACGAGGTGGTGCATGAACCCGGCGTAGATTGCCAGCCAGCCCACCGCATAGACGAGCCGCGATGCCGCCGCCCCCTCGACGCCGCCCAGCCACGCGCCGACCGCAAGCAGGATCAGCGAAAGCACGGTGTCGGCCACGTTGTAGGCGAGCAGGCGGTTCATCTTGCCCAGCAGAATCGGCATGTCGCTGACCAGCGGAAGCGCAACGAGCAGTATCTCGGTCAGCGAGATCATCGTCAGCAGCGGGGCAACGCCCATCCAGTTTTCGCCGTAGAGCAGGCGCACGATGGGCTCTGCGGCCAGCGCAAGGCCTGCCATGCCGGGCCAGACCACGGCCGAGTATCCCGCGCAGACCCGCAGATAGGGCGGGCCGAGGTCTTCGCCCCGGTCGCGGATACGCGCGAAGGCCGGGAAGAAGACGCTGCCGATCGCGCCCGAGATCAGCGTGCGGAACTGGTCAGAAAGGCTGGCCGCGCGGCTATAAAGGCCGACCGAGGCAAGCGTCACCAGCTTGCCGAGAATGAGATCGGGGGTCCGCGTACCCAGCGCGCCGGTGAGGTATAGCACGCTGGAGCGTGTGCCGAAGCCGATCACCTTGCTCAATCCATCGAGACGCGGGGGCCAGGGCAGGGCGGGACGAAGCCCTTGCGCGATCAGCCCGCGCGCCAGCCCCGCGCCGACCGTTGCCCAGGCGAGGGCATAGGAGGAATAGCCAAGCGCGCCCAGCGTCACGGCGACACTGGCCTGCACTGCCGCGCCGCCCACGTTGATCGCGAAATGCCGGTCGAAACGCATGTCGCGGGCAAGCAGGGCCATCGGCACGACGGCCAGCGGCAGGAACAGGTAGCTGGAGGCGATGATGACCAGCAGCGGGGCCAGTTCGGGCAGGTCGTAGAGGTGGGCCAGCGGCCACGCCAGCGCACAGATCACCGCTACGACGAGAAACGAGAACAGCAGTGCGACCGAACTGCATCGGCGCACTTCGCCGTCGTCTATCTCGCGCAGCCCCGAAATATAGCGGGAAAGCCCGAAGTCCTGAAGGATCGCCACCAGTAGCGCGGCTGCCAGTGCGATCGAGAACAGCCCGACTTCGCTCGGCGACAGGAACAGCCGCGAGATGATGACGGAACTGGCGAACTGGATGGCAAAGGACAGGTACTGGCCCGCCATCGCCCAGACGGCAGCGCCTCTGACGCTCATGGGCGAACGTTCGGGCTTGCTATCGGCGGTCATGGCGCGGGTCAGCCCCGCGCCAGAGTGGCAGCGAGACGCACCGCGCGGGCGGGTTTTCCGAAGCGGACGAGCCGGGCGACTACACGCCACATGCCCTCGCGGTCACCTCCTTCGCGCAAGTACCGGCAGAGCAGGTCGAAACCTTCTCCGCCAAGGCCCGACCGCGAATAGAGCAGGTTTGGCGCCACGCGGGCGCGAACCTCGGCAGCCAGCCCGTCTCGGCCGAACAATGCGTCGAGCGCGTCGATCGGTGGCAGGTGCGCGAGCGATGCCGTGGGATCGGGGCGCCCGGCGCACCGCTCGCGATAGGCAAGATAGGAGACTGCGGCGCCGACCTGCTGCTCGGTGGCATGGCGGCTGGAAACCTGGTCGTCATAATGGCGATAACGCAGTAATCGCTCGGGAATGCTGGCAAGCCGGGTAACGCTGGCGAGCCGCAGCCACAGGTCGTAGTCTTCGCAGTGCCGGAACGCGCCGTGGTAACCGCCTACCGAAAGCACGACTTCCCGCCGCAGCATGGCCGCGGGATGGCACAAAAGTGGCCAGCCGTTCTCGATCGCGGTAAGGAATGCCTCGTGGGTTTCGGGGTGTTCCTTACCGGTGACGTGATAGGGGCGGTCGTCGGCCCCGATATCCTCGGTCCAGCTGCCGATGACGCCGTAGTCGGGGTTCTGCGCAAGGAAGGCGATCTGCTTTCGGAAGCGCTGGGGCTGGCAGATGTCGTCGGCATCCATGCGGGCGATGATCGGGGCGCGGGCGCTCCCGATCATTTCGTTGAGGCTGGCGACGAGCCCCCGGTTCTCACGCAGGGTCGGGCGGATGCGCGCATCCTGCCGGGCATAGCTGCGGATGATCTGCGCGGAAGCATCGGTGGAGCCATCATCGACGATGAGAAATTCGAAGTCGCTGAAATCCTGCGCCAATACGCTCTCGATGGCGGGCGCAAGAAAGCGCTCGCCGTTGTAGACGCTCATCGCGACGCTGATCGCCGGTGTCGGCATGAAACTTCCCGTTTATGCTTGCGCGCGGATAGGCGCGGTCTGCTTGTTGAATGTCCGCTTAGCCCCTGCGTGGTAAATAAAGCGTTGGGGACGTAGGCGGCTGGGCGCCCATAGGCGTTCATGGCGCAGCCTTGGAGTGCTTTAGGTTGAAACGGCGCGATTAGATCCCATCTTGTGGTGGCGATGGCTGGAATGTCCCGAGTTTTGGGGGTTCCGGCGGAGTCTGACTTTTTTTGAAATAGAGTGTTGACCGAATCGAGGGTGGCTCTTAGAGGGCTGTTCACCGCAGCGGACCATCTGGTTGTTGCCGCGGTCGCCGACATTGGACGGGCATCTGGCTCTCTCCCTAATCGCAAGACGCGGGGGATGAGTGGTTGTCCGGGTTTTTTGTCTGGTTGTGCTTTTTGACATTGTAGGTTTTTGATGAAGGGACATGTGGGCGACGGCGCCTGCTCCCGGGGCTTCAGGGCTCGGGGTGGCAGTATT
>NZ_CACSJO010000053.1 GCF_902706195.1 Novosphingobium sp. 18050
TCCGAATGTGTTGGAATGCGCCGCGCAGGATGGCTACCCGTTGGAAATGGACGACAAACTGTCAAACAGCGAGAAAGGTCGCCAGACTGCTCTCGCAAACCGAATTCGAAAGTCCCAACGGGACGATTCCCGTCTCGATGTGGCCATAATTGAGGCAGCGCTCGCCGGGGCGAAAACTCTCAAGTCGTTGGCCGCAGCGTTGAATAGCGCGAAGGTTGTGACTCGTAGCGGTCGCGGCGAATGGTCGATCTCATTAGTTTCGACTGAGCTGGAACGCATGGGCTATTCCATCAAAGCACTCAACGCTCACCTTGCTCCACCGAAAGGTGGCGATCTGACAAAAGGGTCAGAGCTTGCCCTCCGAGCGGTTGTAAATACATCAGGTTTTATCGAGTTTTCAAATACATCCCGGAAACATCTTGCAGAACTTCTATTCTGCAAAAAGGCCATTAAGGCCTCAAAATATTCAGTTGTTAAAATATCTATTCCACAAGGGACACCTTACGATACGCTTTTCACGCGGGAAACGACATTACTAATCGATCAATTTGTGGTTGCTTTAGGCAGCGCGCGACCGAACGTCGTTTCTCCGTCATTGAGCATTTGCATGGAAGAAGAAAAACCCATGACGTGGTCGGAAGAATCGTTCTGGAAAGCCAAAGATGAGGAACTTCGTCTAGCAGAGCGCAAAGGAGAATGGTTACTCGCCAATAAGCTTGAATTAAAGCGTGGAGACATAGTCCACCATAACGTCGACGGTTATGGCACATATTTTGATGGTGAAGATGTTTTACGCTGCCGATATCGAATGCCTGATGGGCAATTTCACGAAAAATACCTTCAAGCTGATGAAACTAAAGTTTTTCGCTGGAAAAGTGAATTCACGGCGGACATGCGCAGAGACGCCATTGCGCACATACGCGCAACATACCTCACGGACGCAGAGCTTGTTGAATCGACCAGCATCACGCTAGCTCAAAAACTTGCTCGATCACGTGCCATTCGGTGGCTGTGAACGCGGTGGGTCAGCGCATCACGGCTGCCCCAAGAACATGGCAGCTGCCGATTTGCGCGAGTCTCCAGTGCCCTGAAATCCGATAAGACGCCCAACGGACGCATACCCCCATCCCCGAAAAATTCTGATGAACTGGGAAAATCTTGGCTCATTCCTGAGAGCGGGCTAGGTAGGCGCGATCACACGTTCGGGGGTATGAATGTCCACGCCGCTTCGCCAGCTTCTGGCTCAATTCCGCGATACCTCCAAAACCCAGCGGGAAAAAGGCGATTATTTTGAACGTCTTGCGGTAGCATTCATAAACAACGACCCCGGCATGAAGCAGGAATATGAGGATGCTTGGCTGGTAGGCGACTGGGCCAGAGCCAACGGCATTCGGGCCAGTGACATTGGTGTGGACGTGGTCGCGAAGATCAGAGGCGAGGACACCTTCTGCGCGATCCAGTGCAAATTTTACTCTGAGGGCCGAAGCATCCCGAAGGCGGAACTGGACAAATTTCTCAGCGCATGCGGCATGAAACATTTTTCGCGTGGCCTGATCATAGAAACCACGGGGATGAGCTTCACCGCTAATGCCACCGCTTTGTTTGACGATCTGAACGTCACGACCATCGGGCTCGACCGCCTAGAAGCCAGCCCGATTGACTGGGCTGCATGGTTCCAGCGCGATCAGATCAAGGTCGCTGCTCCAAAGGAACTGCGCCCCCACCAGCGCGAGGCGCTGGAAGCCATCCGGGATGGTTTGGCCAATGCTGACCGAGGCAAGCTTATCATGGCCTGCGGCACCGGAAAGACTTTCACGGGTCTGAAAATCGCCGAATCTATGGTAGGCGTTGGTGGGCTAGTTTTGGTGCTAGTGCCGTCGCTGGCACTGATGTCCCAGACCATTCGCGAATGGACCATCGACAGCGCAACACCGCTGCGTTCCTATGCTGTTTGTTCAGACGCGCAGGTTGGCAAGCGCCGCCGTGATGCTGACGACATAGCCGAAATTGAAATCCACGATTTGGACTACCCGGCGACAACCAAACCCGACCGTCTGGCGCGGCACGTCATGCACAGCGCGGAAGATCGCATGACCGTCGTCTTCTCGACCTACCAGTCCATACAGGTGATCAGCGATGCTCAAAAGCAGCATGGCTTGCCCGATTTCGACCTGATCCTTTGCGATGAGGCCCACCGGACGACGGGCGCAACTTTGGCAGGTGAGGACGAGAGCAATTTTGTCAAAATCCACAATCAGGATTTCATTGCGGGTAAAAAGCGCATCTACATGACGGCGACCCCGCGCGTGTATGGCGATGCCGTCAAAGCCAAGGCCAACGAAGCTTCCGCTGAACTCGCCTCTATGGACGACGCCGCGCTGTTTGGCGAAACCCTCTTTACGCGCGGCTTTGGCTGGGCCGTCGAAAATGGCCTGCTTACGGACTATAAAGTGCTCGTTCTCGCCGTTGACGAAGGCATGGTCAGCACCGGGGTCCAGAAGCGTCTTGCCGATGGGACAAACGAACTGAAGCTCGACGACGCCACTAAAATCATCGGTTGTTATAAGGCCTTGACCAAAACTGGGATCAGGAATGAACTCGTCGGTGATGGCCAACCGATGCGGCGCGCGCTTGCTTTCTGTAAAGATATCGCATCGTCCAAGCTGGTAAGGACAGAATTCGCCAACGTCGTCAGCGAGTATCTCGCCTCGGATGAAGGGCAGGAGGCGATGGGCGAGGCCGATCTGCTCGAATGCCAGTTGCACCATGTCGACGGCACTATGGGAGCGAAGGAGCGCAACGCGCATTTGGAATGGGTGAAGGCAGACGCCGGAGACGCCGTGGCGCGTATTCTCTCGAATGCGCGCTGCCTGTCAGAGGGTGTGGACGTTCCCGCTTTGGATGCCATCCTTTTCATGCATCCGCGCAAGAGCCAAATTGACGTTGTCCAGTCCGTAGGCCGTGTCATGCGCCGTGCCCCCGGCAAGAACATGGGCTATGTCATCCTACCAATAGGTGTCCCAGCGGGTGTCAGTCCAGAACAGGCGCTGGACGACAACGAGCGCTACAAGGTGGTTTGGCAAATTCTCAATGCGTTGCGTTCGCATGACGAGCGGTTCGACGCGCGCTTGAACCAAGCTGATCTTGGCGTGGATATCAGCGATAAGATCGAAGTGATCGCCGTCAGCGACAGACTGCCGACGGAGAAGAAAGCCGGCAAGGGTAGAACTGACATTGGTGGTGGCAGCGCTGCCGGTGACGACGATGCGCGCGCCGATGGCGACAGTGAGCCCCGGCCCCAAAGCGAAGCCCAAGCAGCGTTTGTCTTTGATGAATTCTCTCGCGCCATCATGGCCAAAATCGTCAAGAAGTGCGGACGACGGGACTATTGGGAAGATTGGGCGGGAGACATCGCCCGGATCGCGCAAACCCACATTACGCGCATCACGGCACTTGTAGAGAAACCCGAAACACCCGAACGTCTGGCCTTTGATGGTTTCCTTGCCGAAATTCGCGATGATCTGAACGACAGCATCACCAAAGGCGAGGCCGTCGAGATGCTAGCTCAACACCTGATTACCAGACCGGTCTTTGATGCCCTGTTTGACGGATATTCCTTCGCGCAGAACAATCCAGTCTCAAAGGCTATGGAGACGGTTCTTGCCACTCTGAATGAGCACCATTTGGATAAAGAGCGGGAAAGCCTGAATAGATTTTATGCCAGCGTCCACCGACGCGCGAAAGGCATTACCGATGCTGATGCTAAGCAGAAGATCATCGTCGAACTATACGACAAATTTTTCCGAAACGCGTTCCCGAAGATGACCGAGCGATTGGGCATCGTTTACACGCCCGTGGAGGTGGTGGATTTCATCATTCATTCGGTGGATGAAGTCTTAAAAAGCGAGTTCGGCCAGACCCTCGGGAGCCGAGGGGTCCACATCATTGATCCGTTCACAGGAACCGGCACTTTCATCACCCGGCTGATGCAGTCGGGACTCATAAAGCCCGACGAACTAGCCTATAAATTCCGAAATGAAATCCACGCCAATGAGATCGTTTTACTAGCGTATTATATCGCCGCGATCAACATCGAAGCAGTATACCATTCTTTGTCTGGCGGAGATTATCAGCCGTTTAATGGTATTTGCCTTACTGATACATTTCAACTATATGAGCAAGAACGAGACCTTATCAGCGACTTGATGTCCGATAACAGCAACCGTCGGACCCGGCAAAAAGCGCTGGATATAAGGGTCATAGTAGGAAATCCTCCCTACTCAGTTGGACAGAGCAGCGCGAACGACAACGCAGCAAATTTTGCCTATCCCACGCTGGATGGCCGTATCCGTGCAACTTACGCGGCGAATTCGAGCGCGACTAATAAGAACGGTCTTTACGATAGTTACATCCGCGCGATTCGCTGGGCGAGTGACCGGATCGGAGATGCCGGCGTGGTGGCTTATGTCTCAAATGCGAGTTGGCTGGATACGAACACTTTTGATGGCCTTCGTAGGTGTTTGGTTGAGGAATTTGCAAGCATCCATGTCTTCAACCTGCGTGGCAATGCTCGCACCTCCGGCGAAGCTCGTCGAAAAGAGAAGGACAATGTCTTTGGACAGGGTAGCCGCACCCCGGTGGCTATAACGATACTTGTAAAAAACCCCAATTCTGCCCAGCATGGCCAAATCGATGTGCACGATATTGGCGACTATCTAAATCAATCTGAAAAGCTCGCTCTTATTGCTCGTTATGGCAGTATCGGCGGTATTACGCGAGAAATGGGTTGGCAGAGAGTAATGCCCGATACCCATGGTGATTGGCTAGGCCAGCGCGATAGCTCTTTTGAAAGGTTTCTGGCGATAGGCGACAAAGAGAGCAAATCTAGTTCTGCGCTATTTGACAATTATTCCAGCGGCGTAAAAACTCAGCGAGATGCTTGGTGCGTGAACCCTGATCGCGCAGCACTTGGCGACAACATGCTCGCGATGATCAATTTTTACAACGCTGAACTTGCTCGTTTTGATGCCGCCTATCCTGATGCTGACCGCAAGGTGCGGGGCGAGAAGGTTGAGGGGTTTCTTAACGCCGATCCTACCAAAATCAGTTGGACGCGCGCGCTAACCGCCGATTTGGTAAAAGGTAAGAATTTCGAGTTTGATAATGCCTGCCTGACGCAAGGGCTCTACCGCCCATTTACGAAACAATGGCTGTATTACAGTCGTGTGTTCAATGAGATGGTATATCAAATGCCACGTATTTTTCCTAGAGTAGCAATGGAGAACAGGGTTATTTGCATATCGGGAGTCGGTGCGCAGAGGTCGTTTAGCTGCCTGCAATCAGACGCCCTTCCCGACCTTCATACCATTCAGACTGGGCAGTGTTTCCCTCGTTACATCTACGATGGCAAAGCTGATATGAAGGGCGACGACCCGCAAGGGGGTTTGTTCTCCACGACGCGTGTAGCAAGCAAAGATATTGCCGAGGGGCGGCGCGACGGCATCACGGATGTCGGGCTAGCTCATTTCCAAGCCGCATATCCCAAAGAAACAGTCACCAAGGACGATCTGTTTCATTACGTCTATGGTCTACTACATAGCGAGGAATACCGCACTCGGTTCGCTGATAATCTCTCGAAGCAACTGCCGCGTATTCCAGCAGTGAAGGAGGCCGCTGATTTTCGGGCCTTTGTTGAAGCCGGACGCCGACTTGGCGACTTGCATTGCAACTTTGACCTAGTAGAACCCTTCCCCGTCACCGTTAGTCAGGGTGACTTGGGTCTGGCCGTCACCTCTGATCCCGCAAAATTCTACCGGGTTGAGAAAATGAGATTCGGCGGAAAGCGGCCAAATGCCGACAAAACGACAGTCATCTACAATAGTAACATCACGATGACCGACATCCCGCTGAAAGCCTACGACTATGTGGTCAACGGTAAGCCTGCGCTTGAATGGGTCATGGAGCGTCAGTGTGTAAAGACCGATAAGGCTAGCGGCATCGTGAACGATTCGAACCTCTACGCTAGCGAGACCGTCGGCGATCCTGCCTATCCGCTGCTTCTTTTCCAGCGCGTAATTACTGTCAGCTTGGAGACGATGAAAATAGTCCGCAGCCTGCCTTCGCTGGATATCTAGAGAGATAGGTTTTTTCGGGCAGCCTACGATGAGAATTGCCATTTGCAAAAGCGCCGTTCAGTAATTTTTATTGGACGCTAGCGGTCATTAGCCATGCTTGCGCGCGGCAACCTCACATACACCCGCAAGAGTCCCAGTTCCCCCTTGCGCCTATTTCGAAATAATGTCATTAAAATAATGGGATAGGGAAAGTAACTGAGGGCTATTGGTTTGAAAATAAATATTGCGACCGTTATTGCCCCATCTCTACTTCTCGGCGCATGCAGCGGAAGTGAAACTGAAGTTGGACCGCAGCAGTCCAGCCAAAAGCGAGAAAGTGTTAACGCAGTAGCATATACACCGGACGCAAAAAATAAAATAAACAACGGGCGGTCCGAGCAGCAGAGTAAGGATAAGTGGCGTCGCTATAAGCAAGATATATTTTCCCATATATCCCCGCTTTTAGAAGAGACGGACGATTATTTCGCACATTTTATGATGAACAGATCGGGGGTTGGGACTTTCACACCTGATTCAGGTTCGGACCCAGACCTTCGGTCATTTAAATATTGCACCATCAGGAATGATAAAAAAGAAATAATATTTGCTTCCGGTGAGGAAGGTGGTGAAACATATTATTTCATTGCTTTGGATGAAAAATCTTTACCCACGAGTAAGAAAGATGGGGAGGTTCAGGGGTCAATTGTCGAAATCGAGACGCCACTGCATAGCGAGTTCGGGCCGGAAATTAAATCAATACAGATCAATGAGACTTACAACACTGATTCAGTTTTGGGCACCAATAGGCAAGCCGCTCCCGCATCATACGCTATTATGGGCGATGCTGGAAAATCCCCGATTTTATTTGGTCACTGGTCAGTTGGTAACGGCATAACCATGGTGGAGTTGGGAAGATATGATGAGTGCCGGGAAATAATCTATCGAGTTCACGGTCCGCGCGCGCACCTCGGCAGGGATGATCAAAGTGCGGATGGGTGGTGGTATAGGGGATAGCCGCAGCTAAAATTGAGAACCGCATGGTTTTACGAGACGGGCTCACGCAGGTTTGAGGGCAGGCCATCGATGCGATGGCCGCATCAACACGCGCATACAACCCTTATAATATTTCTTGAATTTGCAAAAAAAGCGCGTATCGTCAGGATCTGCTCATCGGAGGAGGTCCGGGGTGACCGCTGACATAAAAGCCGTTCGCAATGCTTTGACGCCAGTTCACGCGAAAATTCTCGCGTGCGTTCATGGAGGGTTTGCCGAGTGGCGAGACCTCCGAGACTGCCGAGTGAGCAAGGGCTACGCGCCAAATCTCTATTCCCGCACCAACTCGAACGAAGTTTTCGATGCGATCATCCGACGCGCAATCCCGTTGCTCGGTGCCGAAGCGAAGGTCTTCGTTAAGCCGGAAGCCCAAACCGTTAAATTTATCATTCACGGGGTTTTGGCGCGGTTCAAGAAGGCTGGCGACGACGGGCTAGGCTGCAATGTCCCGACGCAAGCCGCCATGGCGTTCATGGAGGCTGATCGCGCACTGCCGGGTCTTCCGCCCGAAACCGCCAAAATTGAACTGATCTGGGAACCCAACGCAATTTGGACCAAAGTTGAGCGGGTGCTCGTGGTGGCGCGCGACGGCAACCGTCTCCTGTGGGATTACGAAATTACCGGCGAGGCTGACGGAGCCGCTGGCACCTTGGTCGAACCTATCAAGCCTCTTGACCCTTCGCCAATCGATCTGGATGGGGGCGATCTCATCAAGCCCAAGGCGAAACCGCAGGTTAAGCCTGAAACGAAGTAAGGTCTATGTCTACGCCCGGAGATATGCTGCGCTTGGCGCGGCAGCGATTGGGATTCACGCAGAAAGCGGCGTCAGCCCGGCTTGGCATTGCCCAGCCGGTTTTGTCCCGTTTGGAGAATGGCCCAGCAGAGCCTGACGACGCGCTGCTGCATAAAGCTGCACACGTCTATAACCTGCCGCGTGCGTTCTTTGATCTGCGCGATCCCGTTTATGGTCCTCCAGTCAGCGTCCACCCGATGCTCCGAGCTAAGGCGGACATCACTGCGCGCGACCTCGACATGGTTACCTCAGAAATGAACCTGCGCGTCATGCAGGTTCGAAGGTTTTTGGATGCGGTCGATTACGCCCCAACATCTGACCTTCCTTCTCTTGAGGTTGAGGAATATGGATCAGCGGCTCGAATTGCGGGCGTTGTCCGAGCCCATTGGGGCCTTCCCTCTGGCCCAATCAAAAACCTCGTGGGCTTGGTTGAACGATCCGGCGTGATCGTTGGCACTTCCGAGTTCAGCGGTGCTTCCATCAGTGGGATGACCTTTCGCGTGCCGGGGCAGCCGCCGTTGGTGCTGCTCAACCGGCGGCACCCAGCAGATCGGATGAGATTTACCCTTGCCCATGAACTTGGCCATCTCGTCATGCATCGCCTGCCTTCGCCCGAGATGGAGGACGAGGCGAACGCCTTTGCGTCCGCGTTGCTCATGCCAGAGCGTGAGATGCGGGAAGCGTTCGCCAGTCGCCGGATCACGCTAGAATTGCTTGCCGCCCTCAAACCTGAGTGGCGGGTGGCTATGCAGGCCTTGCTGATGCGCGCCAAAGGATTGGGCTATCTAAGCGACAATCAGAACCGTTATCTTTGGCAGCAAATCAGCGCGCGAGGATGGCGGTTGAAGGAACCATCTGAGTTGGACTTCGCGCATGAGCAGCCGACCGTTCTGAACTCGATCATAAAGGCGCACCTCTCCGATCTCGGCTTTACGTTATCTGACTTGACCGGGCTCGTGCCCCTGCACGAGCCAGAATTCATGCAAATGTATGACCTTGAGGACGATGCTCCGGCAAAATCAAAACTCCGTCTCGTCGTCTAAATACGATTGAAACGTGAGGCCGCAGCCTATCGAAACGCGGACGACTTCGCGAATGGAACAAAAATGAGCCCTATTGAAATGCCTGAGGTCGTCGAAGTGCATCTCTTCAACGACTTTGTCGCACAGATCGCGTTGGTACCGCCGGGACTGCCTTTCGACGAAGCACCATGGGAGTGCGATGATCGTTCAATAACCAGCGAAAAATCATCAGGCAGCCTGTGGTTCAAGGTTTTCCGTGGGGATGATCTAACACCGGTTGGTATCGCCGTCTTCGCGGCTAATGACAGCGAGGTGCAGTGCGACAACATTGAAATCGATTGTCTCTATCGCTGCAAGGGCCTTGCAAAAGAGCTTTATCGGCTCGCCGCGTGTATCTTTGACGCCCCGGTCGTTCCGTCGAAAACGTTGCTGGATGGCGGCGAAAAATTCTGGGAAAATCGCACCGCCATTCACTGCGAGTAGACTTCGCGCTACGACAATCTTCCCCCCGGCCCGAAACCCCGTTTTGAGCACCATTGTGAGGTCCATCCTACCTTGCAGCCCTTCTGTTTGCGACGGCGTCGTTTTTCTGGCGGCGGGGCAAGCCATTCCTCGCAAATAGTCGAGTCGGCCAAAGAAGCATTCCGATGAGCCTCCTCTCGCTTGTTGTTTCCATGTTGCTTATTCATTCATAGTTTTTAGCAGATTTCAATCAGATATTTCATTATTAAAATGAAATAATCACGAACTTTTCGTCAGTATTCTTGGTTAACTTTATCTGCGCCTAACTTTATTCTTATTGCTTTTTTGACCCGCATCTACCGTCGTCCTGAATGCATAGCGCAACTCTTTCATCGCGCTCGGGCAGGCGTTGAGGAGGCGAAACAATGTCAGGTTTATTTTGATAAGGTGGCGCTTGCCACGGTTACGAGGCCCCCGGTTCCGACCGCATGCCTGATTGATCTGATCGATGTGGGCGAGCCGGACCATATCGTCACGTCCAATCCATGACCCCAGCGCACGCAGTTCCTTATATTGTGACGGCGGAAACATCGTTACGATCTGGACGATGTCTTTGCCCGCCAGTTCGTTCGCACCACGCGCTTCATGGTGGCTCGTGGCGTTTTTAATCTCACCCAGCTTGTTGCTGATAATGTGGATATCGGGATCGCCATGGTAGTCCGAGGTCAGCTCCTCAGCCTTTTTCGCTAAGACCTTGCCCGACGCATACACCTCGACGAAGTCACGCCCAAGGCGGAAGTTCGGCCTGTAGTCGAGCAGACCCGGTGCAGTATCATACGGATCAGCTTCGTGCGTCTGCGCGCTGCATTCGCCGCTGGCGGCTGTCATGACCTCACGCGCCACCATGGCGGGGACGATCTCAGTGGTCGTCATAATCACGGTTTCGGCCACTCGGAAGTCGCCGTCTCGCCACCAATCACGTGCCCGGACGAAATACGTTTCGCCCTCACAGGCATAAGGCTTCGACCGGGATTTCCCACCATTGTCACCGTCGTCCGCCTCGCCACGCGGCGGATACTCAGTGCTGTCGTGAACGGTGATAGGCAGAAACGTATCAAGCCCGCGCTGCATCGCACGCTGGACCTGAAAGATATCTAGTCCGGCATCGCTGCCCATCGCCCCGATATGGTTTGCGAAATGCTCGCGTTGGCGCTCAGACGCGCGACCTGACCATATCTTGGGTGAATGGTCTCGAAGCTTGCGAAGCCATTCCATCTGATGCCCCGAGAACGTATCTACGAACATTGGGTAGGCGATCTCATCCACTATAAGCCAGTTCAGACGGCTCGACGCATGCGCGGCCGCACGGTCAAAACTCGGTTCGAACGCATCGCGGGCGAGAAGGCGACGGGTCATCGAGTTGTCGCGCCATCGGAAAGCGACCTCGTGCGCCGTAAAAAGAACCACGTTTTTCCCGGCCATCTCGGTCACCGTTGCCGCGTGCCATTGTCGCATGCTTTCCATCACGGCGGGCTGATCCTGCGCGACCAATGCCCAGAGGTTATTGAAGCCAGCTTCATCGGCATCGGCGTGCTGAAGGCGCGGCATCCGAAGCTCGTCGGCAGTGTCGCGATAAAGCTGCGCGGAGGACGGCCAGTAAATTCCGATAAATCCATCCTGCCTGTGATTGCCCGGATTTGCATGGTCGGGGAAGTTGAATTCTCGCGCCTTTTCGCGCGCGTTTCGATAGCTCGAACACGCGAACATGCTCGGACGTCCGCGCTCCCCCCGAACCGTCGAAAGGTGGATCATTCGCATAACGGACGACGATTTCCGGATGCCTTCGGGCGCGTGGATCAAGACCGAGGGTGCGCCGAACAGCAGGCGAGGCGGCAGATCACGATCTAAGCGAGCATAGGCGGCCTCCAACGCACCCGCATCAAACTCTGAGGTCTGGTCAAGCTCGGAGCACCAGACAGTGATCATCTGCCCGAGAGGCAGGGGTAGTGGCGGAATCGTCGCGACATCAATCCGATCTGCGTCACCGCCAACGAGACGGGGCGTGCAGAAATCTTCATGGATGTATGAGGAAGGCGTCACGTCGCTTGGGCGATTGCGAAGCTTGGCTCGATACGTCTCGGCCA
This sequence comes from Novosphingobium sp. 18050, assembly GCF_902706195.1. Classification (GTDB taxonomy): domain Bacteria; phylum Pseudomonadota; class Alphaproteobacteria; order Sphingomonadales; family Sphingomonadaceae; genus Novosphingobium. Next base: position 11,588 of record NZ_CACSJO010000053.1, read on the forward strand.
CCATTTCGAGATGCGAGAATTCAATTTCACAAGTCGATGTGGCGAAGTGCGCGGCGAGGTGGCTCTCTACATGCCGGACTTGGGCGGCCGACAATGCAGAACGCGGGTGTGCAATAGAGGCCGCCGCCCCGGAACCCGTGGTTTGCGCTGGCATGAGCGACGTCGGGTAGCGGGTCGGGGAGAACAACAACCCATCGACCTCTGGGCTCTTGCGCAACGATGCCTTCTCCCAAACCACGAGTTGGTGGACACGAGAGCCGACCCCGAGGCCCAGCGGATGTCCCGGCTTATCGACTTTCCGAAGGCCGTCAGGCGTGCGACGGAATGCCGTCTGCCACGACAGATTGTCGTCCGGCAGAATATCGCGCGACGGCGCAAGGATGGCCTCGACGTCAGCGGCGAGCATCGTCCAATGAGCGTGGTGGCCTGCGTGCAAGCTCGTGATATCTGGTGCGCCGCCCCGATCCCGGAACATCGTTGTGTCGAAAACGACGTGTATGTGGAACGACTTATTCCCGCTCCAAACCACGGAAAGCAGGTGGAAGTCCGTGAACTTGCCGCTCAGGAGCGCGTGCAGCTTTCCATATCGCGAAGCCGCGACATCCTTGACAGGTAAGGCCCAACCGACCTGTTCCGCAAAGAAATCAGCATCGTTCGCGACGTCGTATTCAAACGTGAAAATCTGAAACCGGCCGAGCGTGAGGCGATCTTTCGAGTCAGCATCGCCTTTCAGGAACGGTCCGCTAAACAACGGATACGCGGAGGGTTTCCTGCGTCCTTCGGCGATCTTCAGGGCATTCACGTCTGAGCGGCCAGCCAGATACCGGTCACGCGCAAGACATAGGTAAGTGCCATCAGCCTGAATGGCATTTTCGCGAAGGATGCCTTCGAGCAAAGATGCGCCCTTGCGGTTGATGGCATTCAAGAAAAGGGCACGTGGACCCTGTTGCCATGACTGGACGGCGCGTATTACGGCACGGTCACCTTTTGTAAGCGTTCGGTTGTCAAACGTCGTATCCATAATTCATCCAAACAATGTGCCGCCCGTCGGGGATTGCTGACGGGCGCGCTGACAGATGGGCTGGCCTCGGCCAGTCCTGATTGTTGCTGAAATGATGAGAAGGGCCGCCGGTCATGCTGACCGACGAACTTCAATGCCGCTCGCCGGGGCTGCTAGATTTCAAGCTGGTCGCAGGCGCGATGCGTGGAAACGACGGTCAGGCGCGGTATCGGCTGGACGTCGCGGTCCATAACGGGTTGGGGCATTGCGGCGAAATGCGGCTTCGCTGCCAATCTGATGGCACGCCGCCGTTGCACTGCCTCATCGATCACCGCGATCCAGTCGCTTTGCGGTGGCGGCGGCAGTTGCCGGACTTCCCCGCTCGGAAGGAACAGGCGCTCAATCATCGTCTCAGCCGTTTGCGGGGAAAATGTCGTGTAATACTCTGCGATGTTGGAGAGGGTTCGCGCCGTGAGAATCTCAAATCTGTTGAACTCCGACGTGAACTTTTCCAGCGCGCGTGCCACGGTGGCGCGGCTGATCTGCTGCTTGGCAGGGGTGAAGCGGAGAAGATCAGTCGTGAGCGCCAGCGACACCGCATAGTCGTAGTTCGCTCGCCGGTCGTAGCTAATGGTCATCGGCGGGACGCGATTGAACAGCGCGCGCAGGTGTTCGCCCCGCCGCTTGTCGGTTGCGGCGAGTTCATCGAGCGGTGCATTCGTCGTGACCATCATCGGGACCCGCACGTCCACGCCGTCATATTGCCCAAGGCCTGCGCGGTCGGTGGCGATCTTGAGGAGGTTTAGGCACTTGTCGCTGCGGAAAATAACGTCGGCCTCTTCCATGACGACCAATCGCTTTCCAACCAGCTTGTTGCCGCTGAAGACCTTTGCTGATTTCAGCGTGCTCAGCACGTCCCTGTAGCTCGACGGATTGCAGAAGATCGGAGATAGGCCGCGCTTTTCGAAGGCCTTGATGGCACCACGTGCTGCGTGCGTTTTACCGCAGCCGCCGGGGCCGCTTAACCACGCTATCGGCATCTCACCTTTCTCGACTTTATCGATC
>NZ_CACSJO010000054.1 GCF_902706195.1 Novosphingobium sp. 18050
CTCCCGCCCTGCCCCTTGTACCAGCGGAGCTAGGACCATGGCGACCGCCAGCGAACTCGCCGTGCTGAACAGCAGACGGTAGCCCGAGACGCGGCCGCGCGCGCGGCTGTCCGTGGTGATCTGGGCCATCAGCGCGTTGTGCGGCACGTCGATCACTGCATAGGCGCCGCGAAAGACCAGCAGCGCGGCGGCCAGCATCCAGCCCTCGCGCGCACCGGCGGCGGGCATGGCATAAAGCACCGCGAAGGCAGCCGCGCACGGCACCGCGCCGGCCACCACCAGCCAGCGATAACCCCTCCCCGCCTGCCGCAGCCGGATCACCAGCCGCGCCGCCAGCAGGTCGAACACCAGGTCTCCCGCCACCGCCACCAGCATCAGCGTGCCTGCCGCCGTGGCGGAAAGGCCCAGCAGGTCGGTCAGCAGGAACAGGATGGTGAGGTCGGCGCCGGCAAACACCAGACCCTTGCCGAAATTGCCCGAGGAATAGGCGAACAGCCGCCCCTCGCGCGCCAGCAGCGCAAGCGCAGGCCCGCGCCGCTCGAATTTCGAAGTCAGGAACCGCATGTGTAATACCAGCCAGCATGGGCGGGCAGCCGCCACGCTTTCAGGCCCCTAGTGCGGTATTCTTACATTGATGCGACGGTGACGACCTCCACTGTGCTCCCATCAAGACGAATGCCGAAACGACGGCCCGCCGGGCATCCCGTTACCGGGAGCCTGACGGGCCGCAGGAGGGTGGAGGGTAAAGGCTCAGTCGGCAGGCGCGGCCGGTCTGGCGTCGCTGCCCGAAAGCAGGACGCCGTTGAACAGGAACTTGAAGGTGGCGAAGGGCTGGCCGCGCTGGGTCACTTCCGGGCCCATCAGGAATACGCGGCCCTTGCCGAGGCTGCCCTCGACGATGCCCGCGCCGCCATTGAGCAGTTTCTGCCCCCAGGCCCAGCCGGATACGAGCGCATCGTCCTTGTCGAACCAGCTGACCTTGCGGACGGACGGCCCATCCAGTTTGAACACCGGATTGTTGTTGTAGAACAGGTTGACCGTGGGTGCGACTCCGAAGGCCAGGGGATCGCTGCTGTCGACTTTTGCGCTCAGCACCGATCCGGGGACGTAATACTTGGTGGAAGGCACCCGCACCGGCTTGCCGTCCGGGCCATCGGGCGCGAGCAGGTTGCTGACCGGCAGGCCCAGCGTCTCACCCATGCGGCTTGCATTGCCGACTGCGATCACGGTGCCGCCCTCCTTGGCGAATGCGGCGACCTGCGGCAGCGTTTTCGCCTCGGTGATCTTGCCCAGCATCTTGCGATAAGCTGCGGGGATATCGGCGGCGGCGGGCTGATCGCGGGATAAACCGTCCTCGCGGCCAAGCACGTCGCTCTGGAATACCAGCACATCGTATTTGGAACGAAGGGCACCCTTGTCCAGCGCCTGCGGGTAGACGAGTTCGTAGGGGAACTCGTACTGCTCGAAGATCCAGCGCGTCCAGCCCGAGGCCATCGACCCTCCGTAGACGTCGACAAGGCCGATCTTCACCGGCTTGAGCGCCACCGCATCGCCCGCCGGGCGCGCGGCAAGGGCGTGGGCATCGAAGCCCAGCGGGCCGACCGCCGCCGCGACGATCGCGTCCGCCTTGGCTGAGGCGGGAACCCATAGCGCGCCGGGAGCCAGCGTCTTGCCATCCACCGAAGTTGCCGCCTTCAGCCAGAACACCGGCAGGCCGGCCTTCAGCAGGCGGTTGGAAAGCGTGTAGCTGTTGTTGACCGCATGATCGACCACGTAACCGGCCTTGCCCGTGCCGACGATCCTGCCGGCGGGCGGCGCCGCGATCACGTCGGGTATCAGCGGGAACGCGGGCGGCGGCGCATCCAGCACGCGGTCGAAGGCGACGTTCATCTGCAGCGCCAGCGTATAGCCGGTGACGTCGTAGGGCTTGATCGGCGGGCCGCCTTCATAGGCGAAGTCCTGCGGGTGGTCCTGCGGCTCGAACATGTCGAGGACGTGCGGGCGGAACGCCTGATCGCTGCGCACCACGTAGCTGCCCGCCGGGTAGGTCTTGCCCGCGAAGCTGAAAGCGGCCGGGGCCTGCTGCACTTCGATGCCGGTCTTGATGAGGGCATTGAGGAAGCGCACCGTGGTGGGCAGGTCCGCCTGGGTATCGGCCGGGATGATATAGGCGCGCGGCGCGCGTTTCTCGGGCGCGTTGAGGACGGAGGTGTAGAGCTTGGCCGGCACGACCTTCTCGTTGCCCCATCCGCCTGCCAGTTCGTCCTTGCCCGGCGGCGGCAGCTTCTTCGCCTCGTCCTTCACCGCCTCGATCCGCTTGGGCGTGACGATCCAGCTGTCCTGGCTGCCCTTGGCGATCTGGTTACGGCCCATGATATAGCGGTTGTACTGGATCGTCTCGCGGTAGCGCGAGGCATAGTCGAGGATCGCCCGGTCCATCTCCTTCACGTAGTCGAGCGACTGCTGGAAGTGCCAGTCCTGCGGGGCGATCGGCAGCACTTCGTCCTGACGGGGCAACTGGTTGTCAGGCACCAGCGGAATCTTCATCGGCGTGGGATTGCCGATGATCTCGGTCAGGATGCCGATCTGGTTGTGGAAGTAGCCGATGGTGCGGATGCCGCCGTTGAACCACGTCGAATAAGGCGCGCCGGAACGCATCACCGAACCGCCCTTGCCCTGCGCCACAAGGCGCGCATGCATCATTTCGCCCACCACGTCGGTCTGGTTGATGACCAGCGGCTCGTTGTTGAAGTTGTAGGGATCGCGGAACGGCGGAATGAACACCACCGCGCCCAGCGGCCCGGTCTGGTGCTGGTTGTAGAGGATCTGCGGGAACCACTCGCGATAGCCTGCGCGGTTCATGTTGGTGGTCTCGGCCTGGGTTGAGGCGAAGCTGTCACGGTTGTTATCGTGACCGATGTACTTCTGGTAGAGAACCGGGATCGAATCCGTGCTCAGCTTGCGCGGGTTGGCCATGTACCAGTCGGCCACCAATTCCAGGCCGTCCGGGTTGGCGAAGACGAACAGCATGATATCGTCGCCCAGCAGGCGCAGCGTCTCGGGATCGTTGCGGGTGAGCATCTCGTGGATGATCTGCACGTGGCTCTGCGCGTTGACGATCTCGCTGGCATGAAGGCCGGCGTCCATCCAGATCATCGCCTTGCCCTCTGCCGCCAGTTTGTGGGCGGCATCGTCGTCCAGCCCCTTGGCGAGCGCCAGTTGCTGGGCGATCTTGCGGTACTTCTCCAGATTGCGGATGTTGTCCGGCGAGGAGACGATGGCCATGTACTGTTCGCGGCCCTCCTCCGTCTTGCCGATGCTGACCACCTTTATGCGGTCGCTTTCGGACGCCACTTTCGTCAGCCAGCTTGAAATCTTCGTGTAGTTGGCAAGGAAGTAGTCGGCGCCGACTTTGCCGCCCACGACCGTTTCGGGCGCGGTTACGCTGGCGCTTGTCGGCGGGGCGTCCTGCGCGGCGGCGGCCCCTCCCCCCAGCGGGATCGAAAGGCACGTGGCGGCAAGCAGAAGGCTGCGGCGAGGTGGACGGCAGGACATGGCATCACTCCTTGGCACGCGGGGGCCGGGCCAAAGGCCCGCCGACGCTGTTCATCCGGGGGGGCAAGCATAGTGCGGGGGCGAGCCATGCAAGGGCCCGCCCCCGAGGGCATCAGCGCGCCTGCGCGAGGGTCAGCACGGTGGCGAGGCCGACGCCCATGTTCTTGAGGTCTTCAGGCGGGTTCATCTTCATCCCTTCCTCCAGCGAGTGGGCGCGGAAGGTCTCGAAGCCGGAGCCGAGCGTCACCGCCTCCACCCCCAGGCTCATCGGGATGTTGCTGTCGGTCGAACCGGCACCGTACTTCGGCTCCACGCCCGAAGCCTTGGCGACGGCGCCCGCCACCTTGATGATCCGCGCGGTTTGCGGCGTGCTGCCTACCGGCCGGTCACCGATCAGCTTGGCGTCATAGGTGATCTTGCCCTTGGCGGTGGAACGCGCGGCGTTCTCCTCTGCAACGGCGCCGGGCAGCAGGCCCAGGAATGCCTTCTCCTCGGCATCGAGTTCGGGCTTGCCATTGGAACGCATGTCGATCGTCATCGCGGTGGAGAACGGGATCGAGTTCACCGACGTACCGCCTTCGAGGATGCCGATGTTGTAGACCGTCTTGGGCTCCGCCGGGGCCTTGAGCTTGCCGAACGCGACCATGGCATTACCCATCGCGAAGGCCGGGCTGACGATGCCGAAATCGCCCATCGAATGGCCGCCCGGTCCGTTGAAGGTCACCTTGTAGCGGCGCGATCCGGTGCCGGCATTGGTGATCCGCCCCGGCTGGCCCGGCTCGAACGAGATGAAGTACTTGATCTTGTCCTTGTACTTGCCCTTCGAGAACAGATAGCGGGTGCCGCGCAGGTCGCCCGGTCCTTCCTCGCCCACGTTGCCCATGAACAGGATGTCGGCCTTGGTGGTGAAACCGGCGCGGTTCATGGCGCGGATAAAGGCAAGCTGCACCGGCAGGCTGCTGGTATCGTCGCCGATGCCGGGGGCGTAAAGGCCATTGCCTTCGCGGCGCACTTTCACGTTGGTGCCTGCGGGGAACACCGTGTCGAGGTGCGCGGTGACGACGATCAGCGGACCGCCTCCCGTCCCCTTGCGCATGCCCATGACATTGCCGACCTCGTCCATCTCCACATCGGTCAGGCCTTCCGCCTTGAGCATCGCCATATAGGCGTTGCCGCGCGCGGTTTCCTTGAACGGCGGCGCCTCGATCTCGGTCAGGGTGATGATGTCCTGGATGATCGTGTCGTAATCGCTCTTGAGCGATGCCTGCGCCTTGGCGAACTTGGCGCTGGCGACGAGGCTGGCGGCTTCCTTGTCCTCAGGCGTGGGCGCCGCATGGGCGGCGGCGGAGGTAAAAGCTGCGGCGGCCAGCAGGGCGGGCATGATCTTGCTATGCATGTTCGAAAGTCCTCATCAAAACTTAGAGGTAATCGTGGCGCCCACGGTGCGCGGAGCAGTCGTTGCGTAATAGTCGGGCACGCCGGTGGCGCTGGAGATCGTGTTCACGCCGATCTTGTCGAAGACGTTGCGAACGTAAAGGAACACGCCCAGGTTGTCCTTCTGGAAGCCGGCGCGCAAGTTAACGCTGCTGTACTTGCCGAATTCGCGGTAGTTCACGTTGGTCGTACGCAGCTGCGAGGTCATCTTGCCGGTGTAGGTCCAGTCGGCACGCACCATGCCGGAGAAGTCTCCGAAAGCGGGGAAGTTGTATTCCACGCCGGCGCTGGCGGTGGTGCGCGGGATCAACGGCAGGATATCGCCCTTGCGGCCCGATGCGGTCACCTCGGCGCTGATCTGGTCCTCGGTCAGGCGGGGCTTGAGGTAGTGGAAGCTGGCGTTGAGGAACAGGCCGGGCAACGGGACCGCGCTCGCCTCCGCCTCGACGCCCTCGATCCGCGCGGAACCGACGTTGCCGATGTACGAGAAGTTGCCGTAAGTCGCCTGAACCGAGGTCTGCAGGTTGTTCCAGTCGATCCGGTAACCGTCGACGTTGAAGGTCAGCTTGCGGTCGAACCACTGGGTCTTGAGGCCGATCTCGTAGTTCCACAGCGAATCCGCCGCATAGGTCTGCGCCGATGCCGGAATGCCCGGCGTCAGGTTCGCGCCGCCGGGACGGAAGCCCTGCGATGCTGTGGCATACGCCATGATATCAGGCGTGATCTTCAGCTCGGCGTTGAACTTCTTGATGAGGCCGTTGGCATTTGCGGTGATTTCCGAATAGGCGGTGGGGACCTGGCCGTTGAAGTAGTTATAGCCCAGGTTCATGCCGCCAACGGTCTTCTTGTAGTCGTAGTAACGCAGGCCCACGGTGACCGTCAGCGGGTCGAAGATGTGGTAGCTCAGCTCGCCATAAGCGGCCATCTGCTTCACCTTGTCGGTGACATAGCGCGAACCCAGATCGACGAAGGGCTGCTGCATTTCGCCAGTGGCGGGAACGCCCGCGAACACCGCCGTATCCACTCGGTCGTTGCGATCCTCGCGGAACACGCCGAGGGTATACCCCAAAGGTCCGCTGCCGCTGGAGCTGAGACGCAGCTCGTTGACGAAGTTGCGCACGAAGCGCGGCTGGTAGTTGCCGATGGGCTGCTGCGAGGCCGCCCAGCTCTGGTAATCGGCACGCAGCTGCGCCGAAGTCAGGCCGCCCGCCCCTGCGGCGCAGGTGCTGGAACCGGCCACCGATCCCGGGCTGCCCTGTTGCAGCGCCGATCCGCCGAAGGTGTTCTGGAACAGGCCGCAATAGCGGTTCGAGGCGGCGATGCTGGCGTAGTTGTCCGAGTTGTCGTTGGTCTGGCGCACGTCCCAGCGGTAGAACGAATTCGCCAGCGTCAGGGTGCCGATCCCGGTATCCCACTTGGTGTCCAGCGCATAGACCTGCAGCTTGTCGTAAGCCGGAGAGGCGATCTTCTGCTGCGATATGAATTCCCCCACCGAAGGCGCCCACTGCGAAGTACCGCCGAACTTCTGCGTCTGCACGATCCCCATCAGGTTGAACTGCAGGGTATCGGTGGGATGGAAGCCCACCTGCACGCGCGCGCCTTCCAGGACAGAGCGGTTGAGATCCTTGCGGCCGATCGTCGGATCGTCGACATAGCCGGGGTTCTGCTGGCGGTAGAGCACTGCGCGCACGCCCAGCATGTCGCTGATCAGCGGCACGTTGACCGCGCCCTTCAGCGAATAGCCGAAGCCGCCGTGCTTCACCGTCTCGGCGCCCAGTTCGGTGGCGCCTTCGTATTCGGTGAGGTTGGGCTTCTTGAAGATCACGCGCAAGGTGCCGCCCATCGACCCCGAACCGTAGAGCGTGCCCTGCGGCCCGCGCAGCACCTCGACGCGCTCGACGTCGAAGAGGTTGAGGTTGGGAGTGACGCCCGAAGGGTCGGAGCTGGTGCCCGACGGTCCGGTCAGCGGCGTTTCGCCGTAATAGAGGCCCACGGTGCTTTCACCGGCCGTCTGGATGCCGCGAATGGAGATGCGGGTACGCCCGGATTCGCCCGAGATCAGGTTCAGACCCGGCACCTGCCGCGCAATATCGGCAATGCCCGTCGCGCCCAGGTTCTGGAGCGATTTCTCCGACAGTGCGGTGATCGCGACCGGCGTATCCTGCACGCGGGTGGAGCGCCGAAGCGCGGTGACGACGATATCGCCCACGCCCTCGGATGCGGCTTCCTGCGGCGCCGCCATATCCTGGGCCTGCGCCAGACCCGGAACCAGCGCCGCTGCGGACACGGAAAGGTAGAATGCTACGCGACCGAAGTGAGTGGCCATGCTTGCCCCCTGTTTGCAAGCCGATCCGATCCCTGCAGCGATGCCGCCGGGTTTCCTGCGATCTCGTACGCCGCAAGGGATTGGATCTGCTGAAGATGTCGAGTTTCCCTCTCCCGACGTCACAAGGGGTAAGGGGCGCCACCTGTCACCAAGCTGTCACTGATTTGCTGCGCCGCAAAAAGAATCTTGCTCGACATGACAGGTCGGTGACAGGTTCACACACGACACTGCCGAATCATTTCAGGATGTTGCTACCAGAACAGAAATAGCCGCGCGGGGTAGCGCGGAACGGGATGGAATGGGGATGCTGCAACTCGTGCTTAGGGGAGTGGGTTGTTGCGCATATTGATCGTGGAAGACGACGAGCGTCTGGCGCGCGGAATGGAAGCCTCGATGAGCGCGAGCGGCTTTGCCGTGGACGTGGTCGATAGGGGCGAGGACGCGCTCGATGTGCTGGCCAGCGAAAACTACAACGCGGTGATCCTCGACCTGGGACTGCCGGATATCGATGGGCTGGAAGTGCTGCAGTCGCTGCGCGCCGGGGGCAATGCCACGCCGGTCCTGATCCTCACCGCGCGCGATGGCGTAAGCGACCGGATCGCCGGGCTGGACCGGGGCGCGGACGATTACCTGTCGAAGCCCTTCCACCCTCGCGAACTGGAATCGCGCGTAAGGGCGCTGATCCGGCGCAGTCAGGGCACGGCGGACCCGGTACTGCGGGTCGGCGAACTCAGTCTCGACCGCTCGACCCGCGTGGTCGAACTGGGCCGCTGTACGCTGGACCTGCGCCGCCGCGAAATGGCGGTGCTGGAAACGCTGATGGGCCGTCCCGGCAAAGTCGTGACCAAGCAGTGCCTGAATTCCGAGGTATTCAACTTCGCCGATGCGGTCGCGCCCAATGCGCTGGAGGTCTACGTGGGCCGCCTGCGCCGCAAGCTGATGCCGGGCGGGCCGACCATCCGCACCATTCGCGGGTTGGGCTACATGCTAGAGGCCGGATGACGTCACTACGCTCGCGGCTGACGGCGGCCGTAATGGTTCCCCTGCTGGGGCTGGCAGTGACGTTCGGCGGCATTACCTGCTGGATGATCTACCGCTCCAGCGTGCTTACATCGGACCGTATTCTGGTAGGATCGGTGCGGGTGTTGAGCCGCGCGATCGACGCGAAGGATAGCGTGCGCGCCGAGCTACTACCGCTGGCGGTCCACCTGTTGCAGCGCCGTTCGGCGCCGGTCACACATTACAGCATCTGGGATGGTTCGCGGCTGATGGCCGGAGAACCGGGGCTTATCCCGCCGCCGCAGTTCGATCCGCGCCCCGGCGCCTCCATTCGCCGCGTGCCCGCCGCCAGTTTTCCGCGCACTTATCGCAATACTCCGCTGGTGGATGGCTATGTCGACCGGCGCGATGCCGAAGGAGTTATCCAGCCCGCATACCTGCGCGACGCCGTGCTGGGCGGCAAGCCGGTGCGGGTGGCGACCGAAATCCGCAAACTCCACCGCAGCGGCCACCCCGTGGTCATCCAGGTTGCCGACTATATCGACGACCGCAACAGCTATCAGCAGGCCTATTTCCTGCGCGTGGCGGGGGCGGCGGTGCTGATCGCGATGATCGCGGTACTGCTGTTCTACTGGGCGATCACCTGGGGCCTGCGCCCCTTCGCCGCGCTGACCGGCCAGATTGAGAGCGCCCGGCGCGAACCGCCGCCGCATTTCCGCCTTTCGCTGGAGGACCGCGCCCCGCGTGAGGCGCGGCTGCTGGCAGGCTCCTTCAACGAACTGCTGGCCCGCACCGAGCGCGCGGTGGACACGTTGAGCCAGTTTACCGCCAATGCCTCTCACCAGATGCGCACACCGCTGGCGATCGTGCGCGTCCATCTCGACGTGCTGGAACGTTACGGCGCATCGTCTCCGCGCGGCACGGCGGCGCTGGAGGACATCGGCAATGCGGTGATCTCGCTGGAACGCCTGCTGCTCCAGCTCATCGCGCTGGCCCGGACCGAGGAACAGGGCATCGGCGTCGACGCCGGGTTCGACCTTGCGGCGGTGGCGGCGGAACTGGTGGCAAACCGCGTGGTCGGCCTTGGCGACATGGACATCGGTTTCGAGGACGAGGACGGCGCCCCCATCCTCGCGCGCGGCCACGCCATGCTGGCGGGCGAGATGATCGGCAACCTGTTCGACAACGCCGTGCGCTACGGCCGCCCGGACGGCACCGTCACCGTTCGCGTGCTGCGCCGCGAGAGGCTGGCCCGCGTCGAGATCGAGGACGACGGCCCCGGCATCGCGCCCGAAGACCGCGAGCGCGTGTTCGAACGCTTCTACCGCGCGCGGGGTGAAAACGCTCCGCCCGGCAGCGGGCTGGGCCTCTCGATCGTGCGGGCCCTGGCCGAGCGCATGGGCGCGAACGTGCGCCTTGCCGCAGGCGCCGGGGGGCACGGCGTGCTTGCCAGCATCGATTTCATCGCAATCGAAACCGAGGTGGAAGACCTGCCGGTCATGACAGCTTGCTGACAGGGTTTCTGTCGCAGGAACAGGGTCATGGGCCACACGCCGCGCGCTGTGTGCCGACAGGACACCCAATGCTTTCAGCTCCGCCCCCGCTACCCACCACATGATGCTGACATCCCCCCCTTTCTCGCGTCCGGCCCCGCCGCAGCGACGCCTTAGCCCGCTCCTGCAGGTGCGCCTGCTGATCGGCTTTGCCATCGGCATGGGCGGCGGAACCCTGGCCGGACTGTTCGCCCGCGACCTCCCCGCTACCGACCTGCTGATGCGCTGGGTGGTGCGTCCGGTGGAACAGGGCTTCCTTCTGGTCCTGTTCGTGCTGATCGTGCCCCTGCTGGTTTCGGCCATCGTCAGCGCTCTGGCCCGCATCCGCGACACCGCCGGGATGCGCCGGGTCCTGCTTTCCACGCTCGCCTACATGGTTGCAGTATCGACTTCGGCGGCAGTGATCGGATTGGCCATGGCGAACCTGTTCCGCCCGGGAGACGTGGTGCCGGCAGAAATCGGCCAGCAACTGCTGAGCGCGCACGGCCCGCTGCCCCCGCGCGGGTGGCTGGCCACGGCGCTGTCCTATTCCGCCATCGAACGGCCGATCGTCGCAGTGATCCTGGCCTCATTCCTTGTCGGGATCGCCCTGACCCTGCTGCGCACGCGCCGGGCCGGCTGGGTACTGGCCACCAGCGAGCGTGTCTACGATGCCGGGATGCATGTACTGGCGCTGGTGACGCGCTTTGCCCCCGTCGCGGTGGCCTGTTTCATGTTCGACATGACGCTGGTGTTCGGCTGGCACCTGCTGGTGTATCTCAGCGCCTATGTCGGCGTGGTCATCGCGGCGCTGCTGTTGCAGGTGGTGCTGACCTTTTTCGCGGTCGTCTGGATGCGCGGGGGACTTTCGCCGCTGGCCTTCCTGCGCGGAGTGCAGGAACCGGCGCTGATCGCTTTCTGCACCTCCTCATCAAACGCCACCCTGCCCTCTGCGCTGAAAGCCGCCGAGACCGACCTGCACCTGCCGCCCCGCGCCGCCCGGCTGGTGCTGGGGATCGGCACGGTCGCCAACCAGGGCGGCACGGCGATCTACACCGCTGTAACAGTGCTGTTCATCGCCCAGTTCTTCGGCATGGACCTCTCTCTGGACCGGCAGGGTATCGTCCTTGGCGTGGCCGCGCTGGCGGGCATGGGCACCATCGGCGTCCCCGCCGGATCGCTACCGACCGTGGCGGCGGTGCTGGCGCTCAACGGGCTACCGGCCGAGGGGATCGGCCTTGTCGTCGGGGTCGACCGCCTGCTCGACATGTTCCGCACTATGGTCAACGTAGTCGGCGACCTGGCCATCGCCGTCGCCGTCTCGCGCGATCAGCAGGGCCGCGCCGTAGCGCCGCACTGACCCGCCGCCGGACGCTCAGACCAGCGGGCTGGCCCGGCCCGCGCGGTGGTGCAGCATCGCATCCAGCACGCCCAGCGCCCGCGCCAGCCGCTGCCGGTCGAGACTGCCCCCGATCGATACCCGCACCGCGCGCTCGCCGCAGGCCGGATCGACACGGAACTGCTCACTCGACACCACCGAAACACCCAGCGAGCGCATAGCGCCCACCAGTTCGAACGCGGATATTTCCTCACCAAGCGGCACCCACAGGTGATACCCCGCCGCGTCCGCGCGGTAGGACCCGGCAGGCAGACTGGCCGCGACGATGGCCTGACGCGCTTCGCATTCCAGCCGCACCTCGTCCACCAGCCGCGCCCATGCCCCGCTGCGCAGCCACTGCGTGCAAACAGCCATGTTCAGCGGCGGCGGCATCACCGTGGTCTCGTGCGTGTCCGTAGCCAGCCGCAGGGCATCGCGCAGCAAAGGGGCCCGCAAGTACGCGATGCGCAGCGCCGGCGAGATCAGCTTGGAGAGGCTGGCAATGTGCCATGTCCGCTCGGGCGCCAGCGCGGCCAGCGAAGGAACGGCGCTGCGCCCAAGCCGCGAATAGGGATCGTCTTCGATGATGAGTACGTCATGTCGCCGCGCGATCTCGGCGATACGGCGGCGGCGCTCCAGCCCGAGAGTCGCTGCCGTCGGATTGTCATTACCCGGTACGAGATAAATCGCGCGGACGGGCGATGCGGCGCAGGCCCGCGCGAAAGCATCGGGGTCGATGCCTTCCCCGTCGACCGCCAGCGGAACGATGGCAATACCGCGCCGACGGCAGATCGCCGTCCAGCCCGGATAGACGAACGGCCCGGTGCAGACCGCATCGCCCGGCTCCAGCACCGCGCTGGCGACTGCATGAAGCGCCGTCTGCGCGCCGCTGGTGACCAGCACGTTGTCTTCGCCTGCCGCGATGCCCGATGCGGAAAGCCACGCCGCCCCTGCAAGCCTGTCCTCAGGCGCACCGCCTACCGGTTGATACTGCATCCTGTTTGCCGCCGTCGGTCCCTGCAGCACCTCCTGCAAGGTTGCCGTGAACAAGCTCGCGAACGTGCTGCCTGCCGGGATCGGCGGCAGGTTCATGCCGGTGTCGAACGGCGTTACTTCGGCAGTGTCCCCAATCACGGCGCGCGCCCGCACGAAGCTGCCGCGCCGTCCCTCCGCGTCGATCAGGCCCAATCGCCGCGCCTGCGCATAAGCGCGCGAAACAGTCCCCGTATCGACCCCGAGCGCTTCGGCCAGATCGCGCTGCGGGGGCAGCCGCTCACCCGCATTCAGGCGCCCGCTATCGAGATCCCGCCCGATTGCGGCGCAGATCGCCAGGTACACCGGCCCATCGGCCTCCACGATATCCGGCAGCCACTTTTGCGTCGACGATTGCATTGACTTTGTATGCATACAAAACCCATATGAGGCAATAGACGATTCCCGGCATTACCCGCAAACGGACTGACGCCATGACAGACGAAGACCCCGCCGCCCC
>NZ_CACSJO010000055.1 GCF_902706195.1 Novosphingobium sp. 18050
ACACTGAGTAAGTCCATGTCGATCACTCCACGACCCTCCGACTGGCAGCCGGAGGCGAGGGAAACATGGGTCAATTCTCAATGGTAATTTATACGCCCCCCGGGTCACATCTCAGTGGCAATCAACAGGTTGGAGTTTCGTAGCGGGTAAGAGCCCGTTTGGAAATACGCGAAAGAGCGCAGTTTTTAGGCGGCACTGGCGTACTCCTTCAATTTCAAACCTGAGCGTGAACATGGAGACCCCAACCTAATTCACGGGACAAGTGTGTCTCCACAGAGGCGGAATTTTTGCTAAGGCTGTATTATTCCGGGATGGAAGAGGAAGCGTTGAGCCTGTGCCGAAAACTGGGAAGACAACCGAAGACGGTGGCAATCACTCGCCACAATCAAGAGTTCGGCAGAGTGACCCGCGATCACTACGCTCCCAAGAGGCACTCAGGCAGTCCCTTCTTCGGTTGATAGATATTCGTGCCCTCGACAAGATCACCTTGCGGGACATCGCGGCTGAGGCAGGTGTGAGCTATCCCACGCTCTTCAATCAATATGACAACAAGGAAGATTTGTTCCAGGATATCGCCCGAAAAGAAATACGGGAACTGCTCACCAAAGGATTTCAAAAGGGGCTTGGAACGACTGAGTGGCGACCGGGTGAAGGCATCTGTGGGTATATCAACGAACGGCGCACGCTCTGGCGAACATTGCTTACTGCCGGTGCCAGTGAAGCGATGCGATCTGAATTCATTCGGATCGGGCGTGACATGGCGACCGGACGCTCCAGCCTTGGTCATGGCTTCCCGATTGACGTCGTCTCGGGGGTCATCGCCAGCGGGATATTCGAGATCATTTCCTGGTGGCTTGGCCAAGATGCCGATCACACCACAGAATTGACCGCCGAAATGTTGGAGACGCTGGTTATTGAGCCTGCGCTGGGCCTTCGCCCCGGCTATTTTAAACAGCAAAAAGTCGCCATCGAGGTTGAGACCTAGGTCGCGGTTCCTGATGTGAAACCGCAGGATTCCCGTCTCAAAGAGGCGCCTTGACTCAGAACATGGATCACATATTTTACTTCATATAAAATAGATTCGCAGGGTAACTGTCACACGGCAGGAGGTGATCTGCGAGGGTGAGGAAGCATGTCGATGAGCAACATTTCTGAAAACCTGAAGATCGCGCTTGGTAACGCGGATGGATATGACGGCGCGCCTCGCATGAACCGACAGAGCGAGTTGGATCTGGCGGGAAAAATCGTCATCATCACGGGTGCCAGCAGGGGCGTCGGTAAACAAGCAGCATTGGACTTCGCGCGACGTGGCGCAAATGTCGTCTTGGCGGCTCGAACAGTCGTGCAGGATTCGTCTGTACCAGGGACTATCGGCGAAACGCTTGAACAGATCGAGAAGGCGGGCGGGCAAGCGATTGCGGTGGCTACGGATCTGGCGCTTGAGACAGATTTGGCAGCGCTAGTCGATGCCGCCGTCGCTCGCTTCGGTGGTGTCGATATTCTCGTCAACAACGCTGCGGCGACACAGGGCGAGATTTGGGGAAAGCCGTTTCTTCAATTGACGAGGGAAGAATGGCTCTATCAGTTCGCGGTCAATGTCCATGCCCCTTTCACCCTGACCCAGTTGGTTGTTCCGATCATGGAGAAGCGCGGTGGGGGCAGGATCATCAACCTCTCAACCGGCAGCGGAGAGGTCTTTCGCATGCCCGAGGAACCAGTTAAACTCGGCGCGATCGGTGGGTTTAGTCTGGCAGTGCCGGGCTATTATGCCAGCAAGCGTGCCTTGGATCGCTTCGGCAACTGCATGGCACCGGAACTTCATGCAAAAAATATTGCGATCATCGGCTTGCATCCCGGGCTTGTTGCCACTGAACTTGTCGCGATACGCGTCAAGGAGAAAGGCCTGGACGACAGTGTCGCGGTCCCGATGGCCGTACCGGCGCGGATGATCGTCTACTTCGCAGCGTGCGAGAACCCCAGCGAATATACCGGCCGGCTGTTCTGGGCAGAGCGGGAGATGGCAGATATGAAAATCTCTTTTTAGCGGTCGAAATTCATGGCACCAGCCTCGTGACCTGCCCCCCGTCAGTCCGTCGATCATAACGACAGTCTAGCGGTTGAATATTCCGGCACGCTCGCCTGCACAAGCGCGTCGGGCGTATACTGCACAAACGTCCGATGCGCTTGTGCAGGCGTTCGGTTCCCAGCGACGAGTGGGGGCGAACATTGTTGTAGTCGTAGCGCCAGATGGCCAGCTTGCGGCGGGCATCGGCCAGGCTTTCGAACAGTTCCTCGTTGAGCAGCTCATCGCGCAGGGATCCGTTGAAGGACCCGATGAAGCCGTTCTGTTGGGGCTTTCCGGGATCGATGTAATGCCACTCGATCTCGTTCTTGCCGGCCCATTCCAGGATCGCCGGACTGCGCTGACCATGCAAGCCAGCTTGCCATGCAGGCGCACCAGCGTGTCCAACTCCCCCGCCATCCGGTCGTGAACGCCGGACATCTGCTCGCAGCCGTCGACCATAACCATCGAATAGGCCTCGCGCCATTCATCGGTCGGTCGCCAAATCCCCGCGACGACGAAGACCTCTTCCCCCGGCAGCGAGTATCAGGTGCAAGTGTTGCGCCGATCCTCGCCCTCAGGCTCGCACCATTGCGTCACCGGGATCAGGCAGCGCCGATTGCGGAAGCTGTCCCGCCAGATAGCATAGCGCCGTAGGTTGTCGTCGCGGGCATTGTTGACGGTGAGGGCTTGAGTGGCTTGCCGGTCTTCTTGCTCACGGCGCGGCGCGGGAGGCCCCAAGACGTTGCCGGCAGGGTACCGCCTTCGATGACCAGGCTGGGATAGCCGGGCCACACCTCGGCCGCGAAGTTCGCGCCGGGGGTGAAGGCGTTGCCGAACAGCTTGGCGACCTCAGCGTCCTTGGCGTTCATGCGGTAGAGGTTGCACATGCAGCATCATGTGCTGTCGACGATCGCGCTGTCAAACGGACTCGCCTTGGCATTATGTTCCGTTTATGTTCTAAATTATGACGGTGATTCGGAGCCCGTAATGAAATGGTCGGAAGGAGGCTTCATGGTCCCGACCGACATCTTCGAGGCTGCGGTCCTGCATTACTCGGTGATGGCGGTTTGCGCCTGCCAGCATAGCGCCAGGTTCGAAACCAAAACGCTGTGGTGGCACTTCAAGCGCCGCAGCTGGGATGATCGCCTTAGCCCTGCGAAGCAGCGGTTTTGGTGCAGGGTCTGCCGGTCGAAATTGCGCAGGAAGGTGCGGCCTGAGAGGCTTGAGTTTGTGGCCTGGGCGAAAGGTGATTTCGAACTGGCGTGGCCCGACGAACCGACATGGAAGGAAGCGGTGAGGCGGGTGCGATGATGGAGAGAACGATGGACAAGAACGTAGTCGATGACCTTCGCCGCGAAGTTGGCCACATCGCTAGCGGCGGAGGGGCATGGCAGGACATTACCAAGCCGATGGACCACCTTGCCTTCACCCCGGCGCCAACGGATGTGCGGCTGCGCGAAACCGGCAGGACGAAGGAGCCTGCCGAAGCGATCCCATTCGGCCGCTGGGTGCTGCAGCAGATCGGCAGGTGCGGGTTCATCGGCGAATTGGCCAAGGCCGCGAAGGCCGGCCGCGCATTCCCGAAGGACGGTGCCTCGGAGGCAGTGCGCAAGCGGATCAGCGAGCAGGGCGCCGATCCCGATATGCATGAGGCATTGGACGACGCTGAGTTGGACTGGTCTGCCCTATGATTGCGCTTGCAACTCCAGGGCGGAACGATAATGGGCGCTCCCCGTCCGCATGGCCGCACTTGATGCGCTAGAAAAGGCACCTCTATGACCGCTCCCATAAGTGATGACGCGCTGATCGCGCTGGCTCAACACCGATTCGAGCAGGCCGATAGAGAAGGTGCGGCTCCTGAATCGTGCCGGCAGGCCCTCGACATATTCCCGGCCGTTCTCCAGCGCCTGCGCGAGAAGGTTGCGATCACCCGCGATCTCACCGCTCCAGATCCCGTGGCGATAGACGCGCCTAAGGGGTGGCAGAAGCAGGCCTCAAGTGCGGCGCGGACCGCCGTTGATGGCCAGCTGCAGCTCTCTCTCCTGCACCTGTGAGGGCGGGGAGTCCTGTTATCCGGCAGGATTGGATTAGGCGAGCGCACGCAGTTCGCCGCTATGGATGGCAGTCTCGGCCGCTGTAGCGCGGGAAGACCCGCCTACCTCTTCCGAGCTGCGTCCCGTCGCCGTACGCGCTTTTCGTAATCGGCGGTTCATGCTCGGAGGCAAAAAGACCCCGGATGCAGATCATTCCTCAAGCAATCCGTTGCGCGCTCGGCAAGCATGAACCTGATCGAAATAAGGTTGATTGGGACGGCGTGCATTATGTCGGAAAGTGCCAAGGCTGCGGCACAGAAGTCTATCGAATGGCACATAAGCGCTGGCGCACGATCGGACACACATGAGCTGGACTATCGGCGAAATAAGTCCGGATGTTGCAGTAAGTTAATTGGGAGCCTAAAGGTCGGCATCCCATAAAACCCGTCCATAAAAAACGGAGGGGCGCTATGTTTCGGAAATCGACCTTGGTCCCTTACATCACCGACGAAATGATCATCGGCGCGATGGAAAGCTACCCTTTCGCCGGATGGCCGAAGGATGAAGCCGAGATGGCGGCTCTTTTCAATTTTCTGCTGAGAGACCTGCTTTTGGACAGGGGGCCCACCCCATCGCTATCAGCGGTAGCCTGACTGCGACGCGCAGCCGGCGGGGCGTTGACGGGGTTTCCGATCGCGGCGCCCACTGTAAGTATGGCGGGTTGAGGCGACACGATGCCCCCTGTCTTGCGCGCCGCAGCATAACCGGCCGTCGCATTCCGTGATGGTGCATTCCACCCTCTACGGACCCCGGATTGGCGTGAAGCCTTAAGTGCTTGAAAACGGCTCCGCTGTCCCGTCTGGCGACATTAGGGGTAGTGGAAGCGGTGGCCGTATCTCGGTCACCGCTTTCTCATTCGGCCTTCCATTGCCGAGCCTTCGCATCATTCTCGCTGCCCATCGCCCCGTACCGCAACGGGCACCCGAAGGATGATCTAAATAGCTTACCCCTAGGCGGCTACGTAGCCCATTCGCGCCTTGAATTATCCGATTGGATATAGTGATAAAACCTACTTGAAAAGATAGCATATTGCTTGTGACTTGCGGCTTGGAAACCGGCCATCACGACCTTGGCCCGAATTCGCGCAAGTTAGCAAACGTGACACCATTGCGTAAAAAAGGACGATCACTTAATGATGGTCCGCTACGGCGGGCTTTTCACAGGACCTGTGGATTGGTTGCGCCGCCGTAGCACCAGCCCGCCCGCAAATTGACAGCCAAGATACGCCGTCGGGTGCTTATATTGCCGTGACGCGTTTTGAAGTTTTGCGCCGACTGTGGCACCCGTTGAGGTGCCGTGGTGAACCTCATCGCGGGCCATCCTCGATATTTGTGGATGGCGAACTCCATAGGAGGGCATAATGAAGTTCAAAAACGTACTGCTTTCGCTGACCGCAAGCGCGATGCTGGTGGCTCCCGTTGCCGCTCAGGCGGGCACTGCTGCCTCGGCTTCGGTTGGCAAGATCGCCAACGTTTCGGGCCTCGGTCAGCGCGCATCGACGGGCGTCAAGGCCAAGCAGAAGGCTGAAGGAGGCACTCTCCTCCTGGCCGGCCTTGGCGCTGCTGCCGTTGTTGGTGCTGTCGTGATCATCGCGGATAACGGCGACAACAAGTCGAACGGATCGTAATTTTACGAACCGTTTACGGCTCTGATCCGGTTTCACTGATCTGAAGACGGGCCTGACAGTCGGGAAAGACCGGCAACCTACTACCCACACGTCACCGCCATGCCAGCGCGCTCGTAGAAGCGGCATAGGCGCATACCGGCGGCGCGGATTCGCTCACCCCAAGTCTCAATGCTGGCGCTGTAGGGCGTCCACGTTGGACACATCGAGTAACTGCCGATATGTAAATCCCCGCATTGAGGGGGCATCACAATGTTTTCAGACGAACTTACTAAGATCGTTTCGACGACTACGAGCAAAATAAAGCGCCGGTTGGCGTGGTTGCCTCGATCGGTGCCAGCTACAGCATGGGTTAATCTTGCCAGTAACTGCGCTTCCTATGCGTTGCGACGCGGGCGCGCAGGCAAGCTGCCTTCGATGGTCAAGATCGACGTTTCGCCTCTATGCGCCTTGGCATGTCCAACATGCCTCCACGCAGACCCTGCGGGCAGAAATCGCCCCCTGCTCGACGCGCAGAATTTTTCCTCTTTAGACCGGATCGACATAGCCAAGTTCGCTGAGATTATTGAGGAATTGAAGGGCCGAGCGCTAGCCGTATCGCTTTCCTATTACGGGGACCCGTTGATGCACCCCGCAATTTCGGAATTGTCGCGAATTGCTGCCAACACAGGGGTCGCGGTCCATATTACGACCCACTTCAGTTACAACTGGTCAGACGCGAAAATCCAAGCATTGGTGGAGAGCGGGCTGTCGCACCTTACCGTGGCCCTGGATGGGGCGACGCAGGATGTCTACGAGGTCACACGCATCAACGGCCGTGTCGATTTCGTCATCAATAACCTCAGGCGAGTAATAGAAATCCGCAACCGATTGGGGCGATCGATTCCCAAGGTCGAAGTGCAGCATATCCGGCACCCCCATCATGACAAAACGGAACGCGAGCGCGTCAGAGCGATTGCGGACGATGCTGGTGTGGATCACTTCATCACCTTCAAGGGCGTACGGTACGACCGAGATGGCGACCTCTACAATGTCGTCGATTCGGACGCTGGCGGCGCTCGGTCTGGCACAGCGCTCAAGTCATCTGCACTACCGCGATGCCATTGGCCCTTTAGTTCGACGGTCATCAAGGTGACCGGTGACGTCATTCCGTGCTGCATGTGGCGAGAGGGGCAGCAGTACATCGATAATGGGGATACACGCTCACTCGGCAACGTGTTCGATCAGCCGCTATCGGAGATATGGAATAGCCCATCATATCAAGCGCTGCGGAAGGAGGTCTCAAATCCCTCCCGCCACGGAAAGATCGGTTCGTTCTGCGAGGGGTGTTCCTACCTTTATGAATCCACGCCGAGGGTCGGCGAATTCAATGAACACGGGGAATTGGTTGAGGCATGGACGGCGCAATAATGAGCCCCCATGCCCCATTTGGCAGCGGGCATTTCATTATTGAAATCTGGCCTCCGCATCATTTTTCCGAATAGCGTCAACCTTGGCCGCGCACTAGTTGAACGCCTTGATGTAGATGCCGGGGCTCTCGATGACCGGCGCAATCGTCTCCTGCGGCGCGTCCTGCACCGTGCATCGCGACATCAGCCCGGCCGGCATGCCCTCGTAGGAAGGGAGGGTGCCGAGGCGATCTCACTTTTGTTGTTCGAGCAGGCGGCACAGGTCAGCAGGCAGGCGCTTAGCTATGAGTTCGCGAACTTCCGCATTGCTTGTCTCCGGTTCCTTGAGCTGCACGGCCGCAGCAGTGTTCTGCCCCTCGATTAGGGCGAGTTTGTCATCCAGCAGCAGGACATTGCGTTGCTCCAGGTTGCGCAGGCGGTTTTGCTCGGCTGCGTGAGCAACCCAGCCCTTGTTCGTGGCAAGTAGGCCATCGATCTGGACTCCTTCGCCGCAATCGGGTCATTCTGGCGCTGGATGTGCAGGTAGCCGATGATGGTAGCGCCGATGCCGCAAACGGCCAGCACGCCCACCATGGCGAACAGTTCGGACTTGAACGGTGCGGTCGGATTGAGCAGCCACTTCACGACCGGTGCTCCTCTTGAGCTTTCGCCGCCGCTATCCGCTTGTCGGTGTTGGCGCGCAATTTGACCCCCAGCTTTTCGTAGGCGATGCGTTTCAGCATCCTGATAGTGACGTTCGCCCCCAGCCATCCGGACAGACCGACGATCGGACCGGTCCATAGGGGGGGCGAGGCCCGTCGCAAGGCACAGCAGCATAACGAGGAAGCCGACGAAGCCGGACGAGACAGCCTCGGTGGTCGCCCGCAGCCAGTTCAGTTCGTTGCCCTTGTCGTGTTCGCGTATGGCGTAGCTTAGCAGGCCCCCGACTGCCGCTAGCAGGGTGTAGCCGGCGGCGCTCAGCCAGTCGGAAAGCGAGAAGTGTTCCATTATGCCCCCGGTTTGCTCAGATTTGGCCTCGGTAGAGCTTGGCCTCATCGGCGCGGCGGTTATCAGCCCCTGCATCACCTTGCCTGCAGCTATGTACCACACAGCGAACTGTGCGGCCGCGCCTGCGATGTCGCCTACGAAGTGCTTCTTCAGCAGCGTGGACTTCAGGAAGTTGGACACCCCGACCGGGGCATCATCCCATCAACCATGCGGCCCGGCCGAAGAAGCTCTACAAGGCCGACCGATCGGGCAAGCTGGTTGCCCGAACACATCGAGACGTTGCGCAAGGTCGCGCCGCCGGATACGGTCATGGCAATGGCCTTGGCGCTCTGGACGGGTCAGCGGCAAGCGGACGTGCTGCTGATGCCATGGGAAGCGTACGAAGAGGGGCGCCTGCGGTTCCGCCAGGGCAAGCGCTGGCGGCTGGTCAACATGCCCGTATTCTCCGAACTGCGTGAGGTGCTCGACGCCGCGCCGCGAATTGCCGCCACGATCCTGACCACCGGCAAGGGTAATCCGTGGACGGTCAAGCCCCGCGCAACCTACTTCATGCATGAGTGGCGCGCAGCGACCGTCGCGGCTGGTCTGGATGGGCTCCACTTCCACGACATCCGGGGCACCACCTGCACAATGCTGGCCGATGCCGGAGCCACCCCGTCAGAGATCGCGGCCATGCTTGGCTGGACGACGAAGACAGTTATGGAAATGCTGGAGAGGTACCAGGCGATGACCGCAACGCAGTCAGATTCGGTGGTCGCAAAGCTGGAAGCACACCGCCGAGACGGTGCAGAACGAGGTGCAGAACGTGACCGATAGCCCGACGATTGACACCCTGCGACTCAGCAGGAATGCTTGGCTGGGGCGGCAGGATTCGAACCTGCGAATGCCGGTACCAAAAACCGGTGCCTTACCACTTGGCGACGCCCCAACGGATCGGCAGCGCTTGGCGCGGCCTCTCGGGAAGAGGCGCGCTTAGCGACTTATCCCGGCGCTGAAAAGGCCTTTCGACCCTACTTTTTCAGCGCCGGGCCGGATTTTCCTCAGGCGTTCAAGATCACGTCGATATCGGCGGCACTGTGGCGCTCGGGGACGAGGCCGTCGCCCTTGCGGTTGACGATGCGGCCGCGCCGTACCGGCTCGCGGGCGCCCAGTTCCTCGCCCCAGCGCATCAGGTTTCTGAAGCTGGCCACGTCGAGGAAGGTCGCGGCATCGCCGTAGGCATCGCCGCGGATGAAGCCGCCGAACCAGCCGTAGGCGGCAATATCGGCGATCGTGTATTCATCACCGGCGAGGTAGCGCGTTTCGGCCAGCCGCTTGTCGGCTACGTCCATGATGCGCTTGGCCTCCATGGCAAAGCGGTTGATCGGATATTCGTACTTTTCCGGCGCGTAAGCGTAGAAATGGCCGAATCCGCCGCCGAGCATCGGCGCCGAGCCCATCTGCCACATCAGCCATGACATGCATTCGCTGCGCTCGGGGCCGCTGGTGGGGAGAAAGGCACCGAACTTCTCGGCCAGGTGGAACAGGATGGAACCCGATTCGAATACGCGCACCGGGGTTTCGCCAGAACAGTCGAGCAGGGCGGGGATCTTGGAGTTCGGGTTGACCGAGACGAAGCCGGACGAGAACTGGTCGCCTTCGCCGATGTCGATGAGCCAGGCGTCGTACTCTGCGCCCGTGTGGCCTGCAGCGATCAGCTCCTCGAGCATGATCGTCACCTTCTGGCCATTGGGCGTGCCCAGCGAATAGAGCTGCATCGGATGGTTTCCGCGCGGCAGTTCCTTGTCGTGGGTGGCGCCGGAGACCGGGCGGTTGATATTGGCGAACTGGCCGCCGTTGGCCTTGTCCCAGGTCCAGACTTTGGGCGGGGTGTAAGTGAGGTCGGCCATATGGGGAGGCTCCTGAGGGAGGGAATTGCCGCCATCAGGTAGGTTCGCCGATTGCCGCCGACAAGGTCGGTTTCGATGACCAGGCCATCTAGCATGGCGTCGCCCGGACCTTATCCGGAGCGACGCCGCACATTGGCTTCAGCCGATCTTGCGAATCCAGCCGTGGGTATCGGGTGCTTCGCCGCGCTGGATTGCGACGAGGCGGTTCTTGAGCTTGCCGGTCAGCTGGCCGGGGCCGCCGCTGCCGATGGTGAATTCGCCGTCCGTGCCGGAAACCTTGCCGACCGCCGTGACGACCGCCGCAGTACCGCAGGCGAAAGTTTCGACCAGCTTGCCCGAGGTCGCGTCAGCGCGCCACTGGTCGAGGCTGTAGCGCCCTTCCTGAACCGTGAGGCCTTCTTCGCGCGCCAGCGTCAGCAGGCTGTCGCGGGTGATGCCGGGCAGGATCGTGCCGGTCAGTTCGGGGGTGAGCAGGGTGCCGTCGTCGAACACGAAGTAGAGGTTCATGCCGCCCAGTTCCTCGATCCACTTATGCTCGGCGGCATCGAGGAAGACGACTTGATCGTGGCCGCGTGCAATTGCTTCTGCCTGGGGAACCAGGCTGGCGGCGTAGTTGCCGCCGCACTTGGCTGCGCCCGTGCCGCCGGGAGCCGCGCGGGTGTAGTCCGAAACCCAGATCGACACGGCCGGGGCGCCCGACTTGAAGTAGTTGCCGGCGGGGCTGGCGATGACGATGAACTTGTACTGCTTGGCCGGGCGCACGCCGAGGAAGGCCTCGGTGGCGATCATGAACGGGCGCAGGTAGAGCGAGCTGCCTTCGCCTTCCGGAATCCACGCGCTGTCCAGAGCGACGAGCTTTTCGATGGCTTCGACGAACAGGGCCTCGGGCAGTTGGGGCATGGCAAGACGTTCAGCCGAACGGTTGAAACGCGCCGCGTTCGCCTCAGGGCGGAACAACGAGATTGAGCCGTCGGCCTGCTTGTATGCTTTCAGGCCTTCGAAGATTTCCTGGGCGTAGTGCAGCACGGCTGCGGCAGGATCGAGCGCGATCGGCTGACGCGGGCCGATTACCGCGTCATGCCAACCCTGGCCTTCGGTCCACTCGATTACCACCATGTGGTCGGTGAAATTGGTGCCGAAGCCCGGGTTTGCCAGCACGGTGCCGCGCGCTTCGGCGCTGGTCGGGGCAGGGTGGGCAAGAGTGGTGAAAGACAGGCCGGTATCGGCGAGACTCGCCATCGAACGAATTTCCTCTAGCTGAAACTGAGGTTGCGCCGTTGAACGAAAATTTCGCAGATCGCAACCCGAAAGCAACATTGCTTCTCACGAGAGGAGTATTAGCACGAAGCTTCGGGGAGGCAAATTGGGGAGAGATGGCGCGTTCTTCCACGCAGCGGAGAGGAACGCCCAAAATGAGAAGGGCCGCACCGGAAATCCGGTACGGCCCTTCGCATGGTCAGCGGCCGGGAAGTGCCGCCAGCGAAGCCTTTATCGCTATGTCAGGAATTAGCGATAATGCCTCGCGACGGGAATTGCCGACCTCTCTGCTGAACCATGAGACATCGGATCACCTCCTTTCGCGCTGTTGAGCCAGTTGCCGCACTTAAGCGGCGAGGACTTCGGTCACTCTCAGGCGCGTTTCCCGAGGCCCGTCGTCCTGGGAAATTTGTGGCCGATTCCGCATCGCACAACAAGTCTTGCAATGATTTTTTTTGCGGTCATTATCGACGCTTCGGGCCGGTTTTCCCCAGCATTGCGGCGACTTTCAAGAGCGCTTCTGGGGGCTCATGGATGCGGCCGAAAACCCACTCAAATTGGCGTCCGGCGTGCTCTAGAAAGCACGAAAGGGCTTTCCGCCCGGCAGTAGCGGGCGCGCCCGGCGCTATTTCGAAAATGGTGGTGTCAGAGGAGCGGCCTTGAGGCTGCCGGCAGTCTCGAATTGGGTCCGGGACTGCCTGGGCGGACCTCAGCGGCAGTCTTCGATAACCCGTGCCACTTCGGCCCAACTGGGTATGTAGAGCGTGCTTTCTCCGGGGGCTGAGATGGCGAAGCGGCCGCGGCTGAAAGCCATCGCGTCGAGTACCTTGTCGCGGGCCGGCAGCGCGATCTCGATTCCGGTAGAGGTGCTGCGTCCAGTGAAGGCGCGGCTGCCATCGGAGGTGGTGACCGTCATCGAGACCGGCGTGCTGCGCGGCGCGGTGGCACGGACGAGGGTGATCGTGCCCGCCTGTGGCGCACAGCGTAGCGTGAATACTCCGCCGAAGCTGGCGGCCGATCCACTGGCATTGGCGCCGTAGCTCCAGTCTCCGGGCGTGATCGGCGTGTCGCGCCAGTCCGAGGCTGTCTCTTATACACATCTCCGAGCCCACGAGACAAGAGGCAATCTCGTATGCCGTCTTCTGCTTGAAAAAAAAAAAACACCATACG
>NZ_CACSJO010000056.1 GCF_902706195.1 Novosphingobium sp. 18050
CCACCCACCTGATCCTCTACGGCCCCCCGGACACCGGCAAGGCCTACGCCACCGCGCGCGAGGCCGAAGCGCTTTGCGGCGAGGACTGCCCGAGGATCGGGACTAACTGATGGTGCTCTACTGCTCGCTACAGCACAAGGACCGCATCGGCTTCGTCACCTTCCACCAGAATTTCGCCTACGAGGATTTCGTGGAGGGCCTGCGCCCGGTCACCGACGGCGGCGACGGTGAAAGCCCGGCAGGGTTCTCGCTCGCCCCGCAGGACGGCGTCTTCAAGCAGATGGCCGAAGTCGCCGCCAGCAGCCATGGCCGCGCCGTCACCCCGCCGCCCGCGATCGACCGCAGCCAGAAAGTCTTCAAGATGTCGCTCGGCCGCAGCCGGGCTTCCGAGGACGACGCCATCTATCAGGACGCGATCCGCGACGGCTACGTCACATTGGGCTGGGGCGGCGAGATCGAACTGGTCCGACCCGCGCTACGACACGTGGGACGCCACCAAGAAACGCCGGCGTCAGTACCTTCCCTGCGAGGAAGACCTGCCCGCCCTGCGCGGCCGCATCGACGTGACCCGCGAGTTCACCGTCAACGCCGTAAGGCCAGACCGCCCGGCCTGCCGCTTCGACGTGCTCAGCCACGATATCGCGCTGATGCGGGTGATGGCCGCGACGGTTGTTTCGTTGGGGAAACGCACCCGCGTGCAGGCGACCCGCCGGCTGCTGGACGAACTGCGCGTCGTGCTGGCCGACGTGACCCTGCTGCCGCCGTCCGCCCTGCCGTGGAACGCGGTGCGGATCGACCGCACTAACCGCAGCTGGGAAAGCCTGTTCCGCCTCGCCCGCCTGCTGATGGGCCGCAAATGGCAGGCAACCGGCCATGACGCGCAAGGGGCCGCCGGCACCAGCCTGCTGTTCGCGATGGACAAGCTGTTCGAAAACGCCGTCGCCGCGCTGATGCGCCGGGCGCTGGCGGGCAGCGGCATCGAGGTGGTCGCGCAAGGCGGCCTGCGCCATTGCCTCGGCGCATGGCACGAGGACGAGCCTTGCGAGGGCAACGTTTTCCAGACCCGCCCCGATCTTCGGCTCAGGCGGCGCGGCAAGATAATTGCGATAATCGACACCAAATGGAAACGGCTTTCCACCGACCCGCTGGACCGCAAGCACGGCGTCAGCCAGTCCGACGTCTACCATATGATAGCCTATGCCCGGCTCTATCAATGCGAGCGGCTGATGCTGCTTTATCCAGCGGTCGCCGGCGTCGGCAGCGGCAAGGTGCGGCGGTTCGGCGTGCATGACGGCGCCGAGATGATCGCGGTGGCGCTGGTAGATGCCAGCTTCGCGCCCGCCACTCTTGCTCCAGCGCTCCTATCGTTAGTAGACGGCTTGAAGTTCGGCTTTGAAATGGCTGCGGCGAGGTGATCATATTCCCTCGCCCTGCTCGATTTCGAAGTGAGCGCGCTCGATCCTGTTCCTCACTGATCTGCCCCATCGTACAATAATGGGACGCGCTGTGGCTACTCCTCCTTTACGATGCTGCCGGCAGCTTCACGATCGGCGATTTGCCCGCACTGCTAAACGCCGGACCTATGCGCGGCATCTGGCGCAGCGCATGGGACTGGAGGTGGAGGACTGCCGCGGGTCCGACCTGCCCAGCCCCTATGTCGGCGGTACAGAGGCGAAAAATCGCCCGCACCTTCGAACGCGCCCGGGAGCGCGGCGCGCTGCTGCTGATCGACGAGTTAGACAGCTTCCTTTTCCGCCGCGAGCCAGGCCAGCGCAGTTGAAAGACCGGCATGGTCAACGAAATGGGCGCGATGGAGCGCCTGCGCACGCCCTTCGTCGCGACCACCAATCTGGCCGAAACGCTGGACCCGGCAATGCAGCGCCGCTTCACACTGCGCGCCGTTGCCGCAAGGCGCGGCGCTTGCCAGCCAGACGCCGGGCGACTTCGCCGTGGTTGCCCGGCGCGCAAAGCTGCTGAGCGAAACCCGCCCCCACGCCCTCGCTGCATGGCTGCTCGAAGAAGCGATGCGGCGCGGCGAAACGGCGGCGCAGATCGGGTTCTGAAGGTCGGCGATAACGGGTGGCTGATTGGCTTCCCGCAGATCACCACTGATGGCATTCCTGCGCGATGGAAGATC
This sequence comes from Novosphingobium sp. 18050, assembly GCF_902706195.1. Lineage (GTDB taxonomy): Bacteria > Pseudomonadota > Alphaproteobacteria > Sphingomonadales > Sphingomonadaceae > Novosphingobium. The sequence continues at coordinate 2,138 of NZ_CACSJO010000056.1, forward strand.
GTTACGTGCCGCCTTCTCCCTTTCTTCAGGCCGTCATCGATGAGCAGGTGCCATTTGGGAAAGATGATCCGGGCGAGCACAACCTCGCCCGGTTGATCGCCGTGACCTGCGACCCCGATCCTGCCAATCGCGATTGGGCAACGCTGCTACTAGCGCAGCTCGAACTGGACCGCAGCGATGTACGCGATGCCCTGCTGTGCGCTGCTTCGGACGAAAGCGCCCCGGTTCGGGCGGAGGCGATTATGGGGCTGACCCAGCGTGACCGCCTGAATTTGCAGGCGACGTGGTGAACATGCCGCTGCTGGAAGCCGCGATCATCGTTCGCTGACCCCTCGCTGATCGACGATCTCGAGGCATTTTCGGCGCCGTCTGACAACACAATGCTGGACCAGCTGGTAGCCGATGCAATCCGCGCCTGCCGCGAGGCGTCTTAGCGCCAAGAGCGCTCAGCACCCCGTCCGTGCAGCGATATGGTTGCGCAGAGCGGCTAGTCCATCGCCGTGCACTGCGCGATCGTGCGCTGCCTCGCGGGCGGTTTCGCGCAGCGCATAAAGTGCCATGCGCGCCGTATAATCAAGAATGCCCTGCGACAGCGCCCTGCGCGCGCCGGCGTCTGCATCGGCCCAGAGCTGCGCATTGCGGGCCGCCAGTTCGGGCAGGTTGCGGCGCAGGAACACGGCGCAGGCGACGATCTCAAGGTCGATGGCCGTCCGGCCTGCAATGCTCAGCAATTGCACGCAGGCCGCCCGCACTTCGAAAAGAGACGCGGTACGCTCGGCCGGCACCATTGCCGCAAGCTGTTCCCACGCTGCACCGAGCGCGGCGTCCCCCTCGTTTTCGAGCGGACCGGCGTACGCCACGGCCAGCCCGAAATCCCGCTCCGGCTCGGCGGCGCGGGGCTTGCTCCGGTGCCTGGACCGGGGCCGCAGCAGCCACGCCGCGACGGAAAACGCGAGCAGGCCCATCAGCGCCGCCGGTCCGGCATCCGCTCCTGCAGCGGCAAAGCCCAGCCCGGTCGCCAACGCGGCCGCCCCCGCCAGAGCCAGCATCACGGCGATGCGCACCAGCACCGCGATAGCGCGCACGATCGCCCTCAGGACCGCGCCCAGCATCGCCATGCACAGTGCCAGCGCCGCGAACGTCGCGATCAGCAGGAGGGCAAATCCGATCAATGCAGCACATCTCCGCTCGCCCCTGCCTCCACTGCGGCCTTGCCGGGTGCTCGCAGTAGGTCGAGCGCCCTGCCCTGCGCCACGGCTTTCGCAAAGCTACCGGCAAAGCGATGCAGGCTGCGCAGGAACGGCGCGATGGTCAGGCCGTGGCGGCACGAGAGCCAGTAATGTCCCCAGACCGCCCGCCCCGGTTCGGGCAGCGAGAACTGCACCATCAGCGTCTCGCAGTTGAGCGCATTGACGAAGCGCAGCGCCTCGATCCCGTCCGCCTGGTCGCGCAGCATCCAGTGGCTGAACAGGTGGACACCCTCGTCCGCCTCGCCCAGCGTCAGCCAGAACGGAAAGGCCAGGCCGGTGACATAGATCGCGCCTTCCTCGCCGCCGCTTTCGTGGTCGATCCCCGCATCGTCGAGCAGAGCAGAAAGGCAGGTGACATCGAGATCGTCGGCGGCGATCAGGTCGCTGTGATCGGCGTCGGGCTGGTCCATGATGCGTGATTCCCTCGTCGTTGGAGGGAACGCATGCGGCGGCCGAGCGACAGAATCGGTCGTCTAAGTGATGGCGCTTGTTTCCTCTTGGAGTCCAGTCAGGTTGCACGACTATCGAAGCGTTCGGGCGCAATGTTCCCCACGCCAAGAACTTCAGCCTGCTGCGGCGGGAGTGCGGCGAAGTGGTGCTGGCCCCGCTCTACGACCTCGTCGCCACGCGCGTCTGGCCGGAACTCTCGGCGCGCCTGGCGATGCGTCTGGGCGGAGCGGCAACGCTGGAGGAGATTAACGACGACAGCTTTGTCCGCTTCGCCAGAGACGCGGGCCTTACTGCGCCCTTCGTGCGCCGCCTTGCCATCAAAGCGCGCTGACCAGCGCCGCTCCCCATTGCAAGGAACCGGCGCTGGCCGACCGGATGCGGTTTTAGACCGAAACTTCGACCGGCTTGGTCGTTTCCGCTTCGGGGAGCGGCTTGATCTTGAGGCCGGTCATCAGCTTGGGCAGGGCGGCGCCGATGGTGCCCAGGCCCTTGCCCTGCATGCCCAGCAGGCTGGCCGCGTTCTTGAATTCGCCCATACGGGTCATCAGCTGCGGGTTGGTGCCCACTGACTGGAGCATGCCGGGCGCCGCGCCAGCCAGCTTGACGTTGCGCATCACGCCCAGCGCGAGGTTGGCAAGCGCGGTTCCGATCACGGCCTTCTGCTTGGCATTGCCCGTCTGGTAGGCGGCAGTCATCTTGTCGGACATCGCGCCCTGTTCGTTCAGGACGGCGAAGTTCTCCTGCATCTTGCCCTTGTGGGCATTGAGTTCGCCGAAGTTTTGAGCGTTCTTGATCGCCGCGATTTCCTCGCTCTGCGATGCCAGGCCGTCGCGGTCCTTGAGCGCCTGTGCCAGCAGGGCGGCCGAGATCATGACATTCTTGGTGGACGACATCGCGCCGTCGAGGAAGCTGCCGGCATCGGCGCTGGAAACGCCGCTGTCAGAGCCGTCGCCGAGCATCTTCTTGCCCATGCCGGCAAGGCCGCCCAGCCCAGCGGAGGCGCTGACAGGCACGGAGAGAACGGTAGCGGCCAGCAGCAGGGCCATCGGTTTGCGGATCTTCATGAAAGTACAACTCCTGGATTTGAACGTTTAAGGAAAAAGGCGAAGGATCAGGACGCGGGCTTGAGCGCAGCGGCGGCATTGGCGGCCACCGGCAGAACCTGCGCGGCAAGGTCGGACTGGAGCATGGCGCCTTGCGCATCGGCGTCCGATCCGGCGGGCATGCGCGAAGGAGTCAACCGGGTGGCAAGGCCGCTGGCGCCGATCTTGGGGCCGGAGGACAGCGCGCCGCGGTGCAGGGTGTAGCCCACCGTTACCTGATAGCCCTCCCCTGCCGGAACCACGGCGATCACCGGCACGAAGCAGGCATCCACCGGCGTTTCGGCTGCGGCGCCGAAGCGGTCCCACCCAGCAAAGCTGGGCGCATAGGCTTTGAGGTTAGCGGGAAGCGTGGACAGCCGAACCGGCGCGGCCATGCGTCCGGCCAGCAGGGCAGGCGCGGCGGCGGCGTGCGAGGGCATCGCGATCTGGCCCCTGTCATCCAGCGCCGGTGCGCCGTTTGCGCCTGAGCACTGGCCCACCGTCTGGCGCATCGTGGCGGGAACGCCGGATGCTTCCAGCGCCACCACTTCGCCGCCGCGCAGGGCCAGCGGCTCCACGTCGGCGTCGGCCACGGCAAGACCGCCGGCCACCACTTCGCGCGTGGTAACTTTGCCCACCGGCACCAGCACATTGCCCGCGATGCCGGGGAAGCGGCCCGCCGGGCGCAGCACCGGCAGGGTCTGGCCCTGCCCCGCCGCGCCGCCGGTGTCGGCTATGAGCATCGCGCCGCTCTTGCCCGAAAGCGGGGCAAAGCGCGGCTGCGGGCGGAAGGCGGAGATCGCCTTGGCGGCATCCTCCAGTGCATTGCGCAGCACCGCGTCATGTCGCTGCGAGGGCGAGAGGCGGATGCCCCGGCTGACCTTGTCCTCGATCGCATTGTGCCCCTGCCACGTCCCGATCGCGCGGCCCGAGGCATCCACCAACGTGACGAAGGCGTAAGCCTCATGCCGGTCGATGACGACGCCGGGAATTGCGCTGGGCCGGGTGGCGGAATCGAGCAGCACCGTACGCACGTTCGCCACATAGTCGGGCAGGCTACGCGCATCGGGGGCGAGGTTGGCCCCCGCGCCGTCCAGCGCCATCGTGCGCAGGGCCGAGAACGCGCCGTTGACCGGAACCGGGGCGAGAGCGCTGCCGCTGCCCAGCGCATCCTCCAGAATCTGGCCAAGCCAGGCCGGCGAATAGCCCTGCGGCGCCCCGTCCACCACGGTCAGCACGCTGGGCCGCGCCAGTGTTTCGACCGGGGCAGTGGCCATGCGCGAAAGGACCTGACCGCTGCGATAGTCGCCAAGCTGGGCCTGAACGACCGCATAGTCCGGCCCGGCATAGAGCACCGATCCGTCGCCGTTGATCCCGTCGCCGCTGCGCAGGCCCGCGCCCCGGCCCTTGTCGATGACGTAGCCGGTTTCTCCCTTGGAAAGCGTCACCGAGCCGAGCACTTTCGCGGTCTGGGCATAAGGGCGGAAGGCGGCGGCGGCCTCTGCCACCAGGCTGCGCATCGCGGTGTCCAGGTGGCCCGGGAACTGGCGCGCGATTTCCGCCTCCACGCCCTGCGCGGACTGGACGCCTTCGGCGATATCGCTGCGGGTACGGGTGAACACCACTTCGCCGGTGGCCGGGTTGGTGATGTCCAGCGTCAGGGTGATCGGCGCATAGGCGTCGACCGCGCCGCCGGGCTTGGCCACGGTATGCAGCGCAGCGCGGGTCAGCCGCAGCGAAACCGCAAGCGTGCCGCGCAGCCGCGCCGTGGGGGTGGCCCCTGCCGGCAAGTGTGCGCCGAAGCTGGCCTCGACATTGCGGAAAGCCCCGGAAACGGCTTGCGCAAAGGCGGCGCCGATGGCGGCGCGCTGGTCTATGCCAAGATTGGGGCACAGCAGCGGATCGACCATCGCCGCACCGCCGGACCCATCGTTGCTGCAGGCGCCGCCCTCGAACCCGTAGAGTGCAGGCGCGGCCCAGAGCCACGGCGCTGCGGTATCCAGCGGCGCGGCGTCCTGTGCCGATGCCGATACGGGGGCAAGCGCGGGAAAGATCGCCGCAAGCGCCGCCGTTTGCAGGAAAGTGGCTTTCATCGCCTCACATCCCGCCGCAGGCGGACAGGCACAGCGTGATCGCGCGGCCGTCCACGGTGGATTGCATGGCGGCAAAGGCCGGGCGGCTGCGCAGCTGCTGGAACAGCGCGAACTGTAGCGGCATAGCACCGGCATAGCTTACCGTCAGCCGCACCTCGCTCGCGCCCGAGGACACGAAGGCCTGCATCTGTGCGCCGGGGGTAGAGGCGATCGCGTCCATCAGGTCCTGCTGAAGCCCCATGTCCAGCTTGGCCGCGCGCAGAACGAGCGTATAGTTCGCCTCCTGCCGGGTGTCCTGGCCAAGTGCTGCGGTCGCTTTCGTGCGCCAGCGGCGCTGGATCTGCGGGCCGAGCTTCGCAGCGGCGGCGTTCGACAGCTTGACCGCGAGGTTGGCCGCGCAGTCTTCCGGGCTGATGCCCAGCGCGGTTGCGGGGAACACGCCGCTGGCGATCGTGCGTCCGTCCTCGCTGGCCGCAGCCCCCGCGTCCAGCTGGCCCGAGCATAGCGCTTGCCCGCTGGCAGGATCGCGCCCGGACTGGGTAACCTTGAACGAGCCGCCCATAAAGAACGGCGTGTCCTTCGCCTTCAGGCTGCCGAGGAAGCCTGCAAAGCTGGGATCGCGCTTGAGGTCCTGATAGCGCGGCACGCCCGAGGGGTAGTAGGACGACAGCGCCATCCAGGAATCGGCGACCTGTACGTCATAATCGAGCAATGCGCCGTTCAGGCCCTGCCGGATGGCGTCGCCATCGACGCTCTTGGGCGGGGTCTGGTACACCACGTGCGCGCGGTAATAGACGTCGTCATGCACTTCGGCCTGCACGTTGGTCTTGTCCGCGAAGGACGAGGACGCGGCATAGGCGCTCGACGCCTTGGTGGCAGACGCGCTGGACGCGCGGTTGGAATACCCGCTGGCGGAACTGCCCGCATAGCCCCCGGCGCCGACACCGCGCTCCCTGTAAGCGCCCGAAACCGCAGTGCGCTGCGCGCCCGAAGCGGCGCTGCTCGATCCCGATGCGTTGCGATAGCTGGAGCCGCCGGCCTCCTTCGCGGATGCCGTGACGCTGGAGGTGTCCGAGAACGAGGCGCCGGTGCGGCGGTCGTATTCCACGTCGATTTCGGCGGGGGCGGACAAGTCGGTGGCGGTGCCGTCGTCCCGGTCGAGGTAGACGAGGATCATCTGGCGATTGCCGTCCGCGCGCTGCGAGGCGCTGTCGAGGCCGAAGTCGGACAGCATCGTGCGGAACCACGCCTGGTCGATGTCGGCAGTGAGGTGGACGACGAATTCCTTGCCCATCCGCTCCGAGGTCTGGTCCGAGATCATGTCGTCGCGCACCTGCCCGGCCATGCGGTCGATGATGTCGGGCGTCGCCTCGCGGATGCGGCCGGCGCCGATCGTGGTGATCAGCATGGCGCGCACGATGTCGCGCTTGGCCTCAAGGATGGCCAGGTTGCGCACGGACTCGGTGTCCTTGGTGATCGCCGCACGGCCATTGCCCTGCACGGTATCGGCCAGCGCGGGAGAGGCGGCCATCATCGGGGCCAGGCACAAGGAAGACGCGCGCAACCAGGCGCGCAGGCAAGCACGATCGCTCATTACGGGAACGGTCCTGTCAGTAAGGGAAGGGAAAAAGCGTTAGAAGTCGGTGTCGAGAACGACGTCACCGGCCTGAATATGGGTGCCACCGCCGGCCGTTTCGCGGATCGAGACGCCGTCGCCCGCTTGGCCCCGGGGTGTTCCGGCGACGATGCTGCGTTCGGTTCCGTCGCCGTTTCCGGCAACCGGGCTGGCGCGGTCGATCAGCGCGGCGAAACGGTCCGACCCGCTGATTTGCGCAAATGCGGGGTCCTCCAGCGCGCGGGCGGCGTCCGGCAGGCCGAGCGCGATCGCCTTGTCCAGTGCATCGAGCGCGCGGCCTTCATTCCCCGCCAGCGCTTCGGCGCGGGCCTGCTCGAAGTGCGCGGCGGGATCCTTGGGATGCGCCTTCACCTCGGCGGCGGCAAGCTGCACCGCCTCGCCGAAATTGCGCGAAACGATGGCGGCGCGCACACCGGCCAGGCCCCTGAGCCCATCCCCCTGCGCATCAGCCAGGACATCGCTGCCCGCAGGCGCGACCTTGTCGCACCCGGCCAGCGTCATCGGCAGCGCAGCAGCCAGGCACAGCCCCAGCACCGCGAACCTTGCGGATTTCACGATAAATTACCCCCTAATGTCGGCGTACTCGTGCCCCACGAGCGCCCCCGCCAACTGCCACTTGATTCCAAGGACTTAGCTCGAAATAGTATCCGTATTTTCCACGGGAACTATTTCGAACTGAGGCGTGCAATGTGAGAAAAATGTAGGATAAACAACGATTAAAATCCTGCAACCTCAAGGCTGGCGGTTTGGCGGACAACACCCGGCCAGATGCTCTGCCAATGGGCGAGCATTCCGCTGCAATCCGCCGGAGAAACCGCAATTTTCATGGCAGTATCCGGCGTGCCAGCAAACACTGCGCCGCCATGCCCGCCCCGTCGGCAGCCGCAAATCTCGATACTTCCGCCTTGAAACAATTACCTTTCTTTAAGGTACTATCGTCCTCATAACGACAGTTCCGGTCACAGCGGGGGGCTTCATGACGGAAATGGACTATTTGGATGCTGGCGTTCTTCGACCGCGCATGGGCAAGCTGCGCCGCGCGCTGACGCTGGTGCATCTCCTGTCGGAGTCCGTAGAAGGCCTGACGCTTGATGGGATCGCGGAGGAACTGGGTGTCAACCGCCGCACAGCGGAGCGCCTGCGCGATGCGCTGCGCGAGGTGTTCGACATCGAGGAGCGGATGGACGACCGCACCAAGCGCTTCTTCATTCGCGGCTCTCTGCGCCGCGTCTACACCCGACCCAATGCCGAGGAAGTCGCCGCGCTCCAGACCGAGGCCTCCGCTCGCCGCGCGGAAGGGTCGGGCCACGCCGACCACCTCGAAAGCCTGCTCGCCAAAGTGAAGTCCGCGCTGGACGACCGCGAACGCGCCCGTCTCGCCCCCGATCTCGACGCGCTGGTGCGCCTGCAGCGCAGCCGCACCACCGCCGGCCCGTTGCTCGATGCAGCGCCCGAACAGATCGGCGTGGTGCAGGGCGCGATCCTCGCCGGAAACTGCGTTGAGTTCGACTATACCGCCGTCGAGGGCAGCGAGGCGAAATGGCGCCGGGTGATCCCTTACGGCCTGATCCACGGGCCGACGACCTACCTGCTTGGCAAAATCCCGGCGAAAGAGGGGCGGCCCGACCAGGAGCCTGCCTTCTTCCGCCTCGACCGTATGACCGCCGCGCGCCAGTCCAATCAGGGCGGCTGCGCTCCGGACGACTGGAACCTCGACGAATGGCTGGCCGGCAGCTTCGGCATCTGGCGCGAGGAAGACCACGACGTCGTCCTGCGCGTAGGCGCCAGCGCGGCTGAGCGCGCACGCTACTGGCGCTTCCACCCCGCCCAGACGCTGGAAGCGGACGGCGACGAACTCCTCGTGAAATTCCGCACCGGCGGCCTGCGCGAAATCGCCGAACACCTCTTCACCTGGGCCGGCGACATCCGCATCGAAGCGCCCGAAGCCTTGCGCAAAGTCATGCGCGAACGCGTGCTGCTGGCGCTGGGTTCGGTGTGATGGAACGACCGGAACTGTCGCATCTCTCTGACAGCCGCGGCAGAAGATATGTAAAATGGACAAGACGATGACACTGGGAAATGCCTGCGCCGCTTTCGATGCCGCAGAAATCGCCGAACTGCGCGCCATTGCGAACAGCTACCGCGAAGCGGGCGGCGCCATCGTCAAACTCTCCAACCTTTTGGGAGACAAGATCGAGGGAGCCTTGAGCAAGGTGCCCGATGGTTGGCAGGCTGCCGTCGCACAAGCGACCGACATCGCGCTGCGCGGGCCTTACGCGGTTGCCGCCGCGACCCAGGCAGAGGCGGAATCGAAAAGCTATCTCAACGCCATGCTAGCCAAGTGCACGGGTGAACGCTGGCATCAGGTTGCCTCGTCCGTAAGCGGTGCGCTGGGCGGGGCCGGCGGGCTGGGAACGCTCGCCCTCGACCTGGGCGCCACCACGACGCTGGTGCTGCGCTCGATCCAGGAGATCGCCGTGAGCTACGGCGAGGACGTCAACGATGAAGATGTACAGCTGCAATGCCTCGGAGTCTTCGGGTTCGGCGGGCCACTGACCGAGGACGACGAGGTGGACACCGGCCTGTTCGGCGCAAGGCTGGCACTGCGCGGCAAGACGCTTGAGACGATGCTGCGTGTCGTCGTGCCGCGTCTGCTTCCCATGGTTAGCGCGGAAGTGATCGCAAGTGTGGAGGATAAGCGGCAGCGTCTCACAAATCGCGTAAGGCCGCAAATGTGTTAGCGTTGTGCTAAGCATCACAAAGCCCAACGGCTTTGGATGGGTTTTTTAAGCCATTGATTTGGTTGGGTGAT
>NZ_CACSJO010000057.1 GCF_902706195.1 Novosphingobium sp. 18050
CGACATGCTCAGAGATGCACGCCGCACCACCGAGACCTGGCACGGCTTCCTCGATGACTTCCTCGATGATCCCGAGCTCGCCGCCCGCTTCAAGGCCCAAACGCCGCGGTAACGCCCGGACGGTTACGCTTTGACCCTTAACCGTAGGTTGCACCGTGCTGACCGGGCTCGGTCAGCCCTGCGGACCGGCTTCGCGCACCGCAGGAGATAATGATAGGAGTTGAGAGTCGGACAAGGGTCGGTTTGCGGGGCCAACCGCCGGTTCTGGCCGGTAGCGGAACGGCAGTTAGCGATTGGCGCGACAGGGAAAGCAGTCAGTCACTTGCTACCGCCCAACCGACGCTCCTAACGCGATCATGTCTGCAACGTATGGGGTGGGTCCGTTGTGGCCGGGATAGTATACCTCCTCCCCCTTCCAATCGATCCACCCAAGGACGTCCCTTACTATTAACTCGGCAATATGGTCGGCATTGGTGTCGATTGAAAACTGCGGGCCAAAGCGGTGTTCGAGGTCGGTGAAGTAAAGGTGCGAAGGGCCACCCGCGGTTAGGCCTTCGATATGCGCAGCCTGATTGCGTCCATGCCAGACTGCGTCAAGGATGCAATGGCCTCTCAGCGACAGCATCTGGCCCCGCATATGTCGCCACGCGCTTGGCGGGCCGAGCACCGTTTTGATCCCGTTTTGGGCGATCAAGAGGACCGATCCGCAGAGTATGCTCCTGCTTCGTCTCCTCGCGACTAGCTGCTCCTCTGCATAAATCACCCTTTTATTCACATTAGCCGGCGTGGGTTCATCCCCCCATTCTTGAGTGAAGAACCTTAGATGCCATTCACCGCGACCGTTCGGGTCGATGCCCTCAAGGTAGGATTCGAGATTGCGTAAATGTTGTAGCGATAGGTCCCACTTATTGATTTTCTCGCGGCTATCCCCAATCGCTCTCAAGAGGGGACTAACCGCCCAATCGGTGTTTGCGAGATAATCTTTCATATTCATTTCGGTTATTCCAAGTCGACGAATGACATGTCTATCTTGAGGCCCGATAAGCGAGTGTCGGATTTGGAGGGAAGGCACTATTAAAGCAGCCCCTAATTGCCTGCCTTGAGCGGTGCCGTCAGAGTCGAAAACCGACGGTTAGATAAGCTCTCCCTGGTCTTGTCCAAGCATCTTGTTGATGAAGGGGCGCATATAGGCGTTGACCGTGTCGAACTGGTCGCTCTGAAGCAGCGACTCCTTCACCTGCGGGTTGATGACGTGCCCGCCATACTCGGCGCCATGTAGCGAGACAGTGCCAAGGACCAGTTGCATGTCGCGCGGCCTGTTCTTGAGTGCAAAACCGATGATCGCGGCGGCATTCGTATCGTCCTGGTCCTGCTGAAGAGGAGTATCCAAGATGATCGGGCACAGACAGGACGTCGTGAACTCGCGGATCGTATGTAGCAAGGCGAAATGATAGGCTAGGATAGCTCTCGCGCCGTAGCTGCCGGTCTCGTTTATCTTGGGCGAGATGTTTTTCTTAGCAGCGGCTCCGAACGTCACGCCGAGCTCTACAGCGAAGGCGCTGAGCTTCTTGGTGTAGAAGGCTGTGATCTCTGCCTTGCGCTTGGCGCTGCTATGCGCCTTCATCAGCTTGAGGGCCTCCTCCTCCTTGACCTGCCATTCAACGATACCCCCGTCGATCACGGCGCGCTCCGCCGCGATTGTGGCGTCGACCATGCGCTCGCTCTCGTCCTTGAGCATGTCGCGGAGCTTCACTTCGCCCCGCTTTTCCTCCAGCAGGGCGTCGATCCGCCCTATCCGGTCGTCATACGAACGTAGCGTCTGCATCTGTCGTGCCACACCCGCCTCGACTTCTACCAGAGAGTGCCGCGCGCTCGCAAGGAACCCCCTGCACGCATCCGCATCGCTGATAAGGCTAAAGCGGTTGGCAAAATCATTTTCATGCACGGTATTGCAGGTGGGGCATATAACCTGCGCCTCCGACAGGTTCTGGGTAAATTTCACATCCGCATCGAGCTCCGCCAACGCAGTGCGAGCGATCTCGATTTCCTCGACTAGCACAGCGCGTCGAGACTGGAGTTCAGATATCTTGAACTTCACGCCCTCATAAATGGCGCGAAGCTCGTTCAGCTCCGCCAGCAACTGTTCGATCTGATCCCCGAACAACTCCGGCGAGAAAGTTGCCGTCACCGGCGACCGCCCGTTCCGGAGCCGAGCGCTCGCGCGGTCGAGTGCGCGCCGCTCGGCCTTGAGCTCGTTCTGCTCGCGCTGCGCGTCCGCGCGTTGCGCTTGAGCGCTGTAGTATTCCCTAGGACGTATCCCGGTGTGATAATCGAGGATGCTCTTCTTGAAATTGGGAATCATGGCGAGACTCTTGAACGAGCTCCAGCTGTCATCCCAGCCCCGGTCTTGGTCTTGGTAAAAGGGGAGGAAGCAGAATTGCGGCGGCGGAACCACGAGATCGTTAGATTTGGTGGTCAGTTGAATGGTGAAGTCGAGTAGTTCGGCGACCTTCGGGCCAACCTCCTTCACCAGCGAGGTTCCGGTCCAGAGGAGATTGTCTGCAGCATCGAACAAGGCGAACTGATTGTCGAAGCGAAGGATCGATTGGATTGCGCCGTCCAGGGAAAATTCGAGCATCGTGGCGACGGATGCCTTGGTCCATTTCTCGTTCGCGACCGAGGCGTCTGCCCCAAAGGCACCATAGATTGACTTGATCAGATGCGATTTCCCGGTGTCGTTCTCACCGAACACAACCGTCGTGCTTTCGTCAAAATTCTCCTGCCTCGCCTTCCCTTCGAGGCGAGAGAGGAGAAGAAGCCTTCGCAACTTCAAGTTTTTCATGAGACTTCTTTCTGAGGCTTCTAACTAATCGCTTATATTGTTCGGTTTTAATGATGAGCGTATATTTCATATATTATCATCGCCTTCAGTCTTAAGGGACTAAATGGTGAAAGGTACTTCTTTCCTACCTCTTCGGCATGAAGGTAGAGCTTCTCGACCATATCGACGAGACTGAGCGTTGCGTCCTCGATGACGGTCGGCAGTGCTTCTGCGATCCTCATGCGGATGCGCTGAACCGCGCGGTCAGCCGAGTTCAGCGCGGCAGTACGATAAACCGCATATTCCTGGCTGATGCGAAGCTGATCTGCGAAGGGATATGTTAGGCTCGGCGCGATCGTTCCCCAATCCGGGGACCGGCTGTTGCTCTGGATGGCATCCAACCATTCCTGAACATTGGCCTTGGTCAGCCCCTTTTCCTTGATAACCTGCTGGAGAGAGGTGGTTTCGCCAGAGAAATTTGCCTTCCTGCGACATTCGTCGGCGATCGCCTGATAGACGGCCTCGGGACTGAACCAGACTGTACCAAGCTGTTCCGCGATGAAGGTCTGAAGCTTGCCCTTTGTGTGGGAGGCCACGTCCCCGAGACTGAGATCGGTGCGTTGAAATCCGAGCAGTCCGATCTGTGCCTCGGTCGCACTGGGATAAGCCTCTTGGATCGACCCGACGATTTTCTTGAAATGACCAGGCTCACATGCACTCAGGCGAAAGGAAGTCTTGCCAGCGTTGAACCCGCAAAGCTGGTTCGAAACAAAATCGGCAGAAAGGACTGCGCTCGAAAACTTGTCGACATTGTCGAACATTTTGTCGACGAAAGAGGGCTTCTCCTTCGTACCTTCTTCGGTCTTGACTTTCTCTCGCTTGAGCAGCGCGGTCAGCGTCCAGCCACCGTTGGTGTCCTTGGATTTGACCTGATAGAAGCGGACATTTGTGGGATTGGTTGCGCTATCGAGCAATGCGATATCATCGTGAAACTCGAAGACGATCGCGTAGTCATCATTTGTTCCGTGCTGCTGGAATAGCAACGCCAGTCCCCACATGGTCTGAAAATCGTATCGACCTCCAGTCGCTCCCTTCTCACGTAAAGGTTTGCTGACCAGATCTGTTGCTAAAACCATGCCACCCCCCCATAGACGTGACTTGATGGCCTCAAACGCCTTATAATTCAATCGTCAAGAACGTAGCACTCGCGCTGGCCAGTCATTAACGGCGTTCCGCCAACAGAAGAGGCCCAAGAGACCTGAGTTGACGGCAGCTTCGTGAATAGCCACTTATTAGGAGCAAAGCGGGCATCATTCCTTTCGGCCGTAGCGCCTCACTATCGAGCCGATGTTGCTTCAAAGCCGACGGAGCACAGAATTCCAGGCGACGGCGTCCAAGGACCATGCCGGCTAAACGGAGCGACCAAATAGAATTCTTTCAGGAGGCGCCGCCCCGTCTCTTGCCGTTTATTAATCCCCTGCCTTGGGGCAAGACCGCGGCCTCGCTCGATCCGCCGGGAAGGCCTCCAACAAGCTAGCGCACCCCTCTCAACCCGACCGATAGGAGGGGCAATCTGCGGATCGCAAAGTGGCTGCGTCGAGAAACCCGGCATTTATCTGTCTTTACCTGAACGCTGTCGCTGCCACGGCGGGAATTTACGAGGAGTTTGACTACACCCCCCGATTTGGCATAGATGTCCGGGATTGTCGGCGAATTCATAAGGTTTTTACCGAACCGCGCTGAGTCGGATCAGAAGGGGCATGTTCATGTTGTCGGGGCAAATTCTCGATGCAATGATAAGTTCGTGCGAGAACGCAAAGAGCGTCCTGCGCCAGGCGGCTATCGATCCCTCAGACCGCAAGACATTGAATATCTCGATGGGTGCGACGGTAGCAGCCGAGCTGTTGGGCCGCACGCCCGAGGCGCTTTCCAAGGCCGAAGCGCGTGGACGGCTTCCTGCCCCGAAGACCGCGAACAATGGCCGCCGATTCTACACGGTCGAAGACCTGATATCGATCCGGGCGACTCTCGGAATCAAGATGGGCAAACTTCCGGAAGAGCGTGCGGTCGTTCTGGCGGTCCAGAACTTCAAGGGCGGGGTCAGCAAGTCCACAACCGCGAAGCATCTAGCCGACTATCTCGCGCTGCGAGGATACCGGGTCCTCGTTGTGGATTGCGATCCCCAAGCGTCCATGAGCGTCATGTTCGACGTCAATCTCGAAGCGATGGTCGAGGAGACGCATACGCTCTCCAACTTCCTATCTCCGCGGATGGACGATGCGGATTCGTTCCGTAAGACGATCCGGCCGACCGCCTGGCCCAATATCGACATTTGCCCTGCGAACCTTGGCTTGCAGGACACTGAATGGGAGCTGACGGCTACGATCGAGGAAGGACCGACGGCCATTGCTGGCGCCTTCCGGATGCTCCGAATCGGCCTCGAAGAAGTTCGCCTCGACTACGACGTCGTCATTCTAGATCCGCCCCCGGCCATGGGCTTCCTGGGAGTCAACACGCTGACGGCGGCGGACGGACTGCTCATACCGGTCCCGGCGCGCCAGCTTGATTACCTCTCCACGATCCATTTCATGCAAACATGTCGCGAGGCAATGAGCCTGGTTTCGCGCTTCGACACCTCGATTGACTACGGTTTCATCCGCATCGTGTGCACTATGTTCCAGCCCAATCGGACAAACGAGGCGCAGATGCTGCAGGTAATGGAGAAGACCTACGCTGGTCAGATGCTGTCGACCCCGATCCTACTCTCGGAAGAGATCAAGAACGCGGGTTTGCAGATGTCGTCGATCTACGAAGTGAACAAGCCCTATGGCTCGCATCAGACGTATACCCGGTGCCGGGACAACCTAAATATGGTCTTTCGCGAAGTCGAGAAGGACATCTGCAAACAGTGGCCTTCCCGCATGGCGCAGGTCGGCACTGACAGACTGACGGAGGCGGCATGAGCGCGGCAGGCGGACGCAGGCGCAGCCTTTTGGCCAGCGCCATCGAGAGCATCGGCGCAGCGCCGGTAGCGACGGCTGAACCTGGCGCTCCCCTGCCCGCGGCCATCGATGAGCAAACTCCGGTCGAGAAGCCGGGCGCTCCCTCCTTCCTGGAGCGACGCGGCGCTGCTTTCGACGAGCTGACCCGGTCGGTCAAAGGCCTGACCATTCGCCTCAAACCCTCGGAGTGCTCCATCTGGCCCGGCAACGCCCGGGATTATGCGCTTCTGACCGAGGAACGATGTGCCAGTCTGATCGATTCCATTCGCGAGGAGGGGTCGAATCGGGAGGCCGTGGTCGTTCGCCGCACCCGCGGTGGTGACCTGCCTTACGAACTGATTGTCGGCACCCGGCGCCACTTTTGCGTCGCCTGGCTTAACGCAAACAATCGATCCGAAATTGACCTCATCGCGCGCATCGAAACGCTGGATGACGAAGCCGCGTTCAGGCTCGCAGATCTAGAGAACCGTGAGCGCGAGGACGTCACCGACCTCGAACGCGCGCGCAATTACCGTCACGCCGTCGAAACCTATTATGGCGGAGTGCGAACCCGGATGGCCGACCGGCTCGCCATCCCCAAGCAGAATCTGCACAACCTGCTCCAGTTGGCCGAGCTTCCCGACGCCGTGATTGCAGCGTTCGCCGAGGTGGGCGACGTCAGGGTCCGACACGGCATGCGCCTGTCCCCGCTGATCAAGGATGATGGGCACCGAGCGAGCATCATCGCAGAGGCGCTGACCATCGCTGCGGAGCAGGCGGACAGGAAAGCGGGAGGTCTCGACAAGATCGACGGCAGCAAGGTGTTCGAGCGCCTTGTCACTGCGTCGTCGAAGCCGAAGGTGCCGGTTATCGCGCGCCGTAAAGCGGTGATCGCCTGTGCCGAAGGCAAGGAGATTGGCCAGGTGATTTCCGATACCCGGGCCAAGGGGATTACTGTCAACATCCATCCGAAGGCTTCGGCCTCGGTGGACGAGATCCTCGAAGCGTTGCGGCCGGTCCTAGAAGGCGCGAAGTTCGCGCGGTGACAGAATATCGGTAAAATGAATTTTACCGTTTGATAACAATGGTTTACGCGGCGGTAAAACGTGTTTTACCTCTGCCCTCGGGGTATACGATGTCCAAGGACTCGCGCGAAGAACGGCAAGTCGATTTGTTTTTGCCGCAACTCACTACCCTGCCCTTGCGCGACCAACGCGAGACCATGGAACGGCCTTTCTTTTCACTGTCCAAGCGCAAGCGTCTCAAGCCAATCGACTACGTCAGTCCGGACAAGAAAGTGACGGTTCACGTCTCTGCCAACTCCGAATACGGTCTCGCCACCATCTACGATCTCGATATCCTCATCTATTGTGCGTCCGTGCTTATGGAGCACAAGCGTCGCGGCGCGAACGACATCCCGCAGACCCTGCATATCGTTCCCTACGACATGCTGCGCACGCTCAAGCGGGATGTCGGCGGACGGGCTTACGAGCTGCTGGGAAATGCCCTCGATCGCCTGCAGTCGACGACGGTCAAGACCAACATCCGTTCTGGTGACGCGGTGGATACCACCTTCTCCTGGCTCGACAGTCATTCGCAGATACGCGATCGCAGCGGCACCATCCGGGGAATGCGCATAACGCTCGCCAAATGGTTTTATGACGGTGTGCTGATGGAGGGAGGCGTTCTAGCGATTGATCCGACCTATTTTTCGCTCACGGGCGGACGCGAGCGGTGGTTGTATCGGGTAGCGCGCAAGCATGCGGGCGGTGCCGGCAGTGACGGCTTCGCCATATCAATGCCGACCCTGTTCGAAAAGTCGGGCGCGGAGGGCGATTACCGCCGCTTTAAATTTGAGATCGGGAAGATCGCCAAGGAGGATGCGCTACCAGGATATAGCCTGACGCTGGAAGCCCGGGACGGAGCGGAACCAATGCTGCGTATGACCCGGCGCGCAAAAGAGGACAGCGTCACTAGTCAAGCACCCTCCCCAGCCCTCGCCGCCCAGCATGAAGAGGCCGCTCCGGAGGCGCCCGCGATCGCGTTCCCGGACCAGGGCCATATCGCGTTCACCGCCTTCGGCGCCATAGCGCGTGCCAATCTGCCCAGTCCGCAGAGGGATCACGGTCTGGTAGCTGACGACTTCCGGTCGTTCCTGAGGCAGCGTGAAATCGCGCTGGATGCGAAGAACATCACGACGATTTTCGCGACCTTTTGCACCAAACAGCGAGCGGCCTCCTAAGCGCCTCCGCGCCTCCGCGCCGCCGGACAACGATCTACGGTACTTCGGGAACGGAGCCGCCCTTTGTCTGACCGGGACTCCGAGCGACGGCATACCCCGGCGCCAAGTGCCGGACGCGGGGGCCGTTTGCTGGGTGACTGGCGAGCTGTATTCCCGAGGTACATTTATCTTAAACGCCGACCGGCGAGGGCAGTTCGCGACCGCCCCCTCCCCTGCCC
>NZ_CACSJO010000058.1 GCF_902706195.1 Novosphingobium sp. 18050
ACACTGAGTAAGTCCATGTCGATCACTCCACGACCCTCCGACTGGCAGCCGGAGGCGAGGGAAACATGGGTCAATTCTCAATGGTAATTTATACGCCCCCCGGGTCACATCTCAGTGGCAATCAACAATCGTCGATTATCACGAAGGTAGACCCATAATCGCCCGGTTGCCGTCTTCCCGGTCCCCGGCGCCAGGGACGGGTGTATCGTCGGCGTGGAGCTTCACGCTGGCCATGACGTGATCGGCGATCCGATCGACCAGTGGCTGCAGCAGCCAGCTTGCCTGGCCCAGCCAGTCCGCCATCGTCGAACGGCTGATCTCCATACCCTCGCGAGCGTAGATCTGCGATTGGCGGTAAAGAGGCAAGTGATCGGCGAACTTGGAAACGATGACATGGGCCAGCAGGCCGGGACCAGCACGGCCGCGCGGCACGGGCAGCGCCGGGGCCGGAGCTTGACTGATCGTATCGCAGCGGTTGCAGGAAAGCTTGGGCCGGACATGACGGACGACGCGGAAGCGGCCGGGGACATATTCCAGTACTTCGGTCACGTCCTCGCCGAATTTGCCCATTGTGCCCCCACGGGCGGAGCAGCCGTCGGCATCCGGTGCTGCGTGCATGACCTCGTCGCGAGGGAGATGGTCGGGCAGCGGGGCACGCCGAGGCTTGCGAGGGGCAGCCTTGGCCGAAGCATCTTCGGGCACATGCCCCTCGATCACGCACTCGGCATGGGCATGCTCGGCCTCGAGATCCTCCAGCGTCAACTCGAGTTGATCGGCCTGAAGAGCAAGGCGTTCCGACGACTGCCCGAACTTCATGTGCCGGAGGTGGGCTAGTTGGACCTTGAACTTCTCGATCTGCAGCGCCGTCAGCAGAATCGAGTTCTGGGCGGTCTCGAGCTTCTCGCGGGTCGCGTCATGGGCCGCGCGTTCGGCTTCCAGCGCCTGCTCCGAAGCTACCAGACGTGCGCGCATTGCCTCGGCAAAAGCGCGCAGTTCTGCGGGATCAGAGGGGAGTTCGAGATCGTCGAGAGACACGCTTCCCGATAGCAAAATCCGGCCTTCTGCCCAAGCAGAAAGCCCAGAAATACGCCAATTATTGCATCAAATTTGTAATGGTAGACGGGGCGGATCAGGGGCTACAGTCCGCCGCCAGTCCATAGCTTCGATCAGCAACGCGAACTGCGCCGGGGTCAGCACGACACGTCCCTCGATGAGCGACGGCGAGACGAAACGGCTTCGTTCCAGGCGTTTGGCGAACAGGCAAAGCCCGGTCCCATCCCAGTGCAGCGCCTTCAGGTAATTGCGGCTCTTGCTGCGAAACAGGAATACATGGCCGCCATAGGGCTCGACCGCGAACAGCGGGCGGACCAATGCCGCCAGCCCATCGAAGCCGAGCCGCATGCTGACCGGCTTGCTTGCCAAGTACACCTTCGTTCCGGGCGCTAGCGAGATCACGAGACATCCTGGAATGCACGCAGCACGCGGGCCAGCGCCTTCTCATTCACATAGCTGTCTACCGACAAGCGCACCCCGCTGGGCAGGTCTATGTCTATCGCGCCGGGGCGCGTACCTGGATGCGGACGGATGAGTTCTTCGGGGGCTGGCGGCATCGGCGACGAAACAGGTCGCTGCGCCTTCTGAGGCTCCGGTATCACTGGCGCAGGTACGGGATCCGCCGTTATGATCGCGCCGTAGGGAATAAACTCCAGCGCCTCACTGGCGATGGCCGCAGCCTGGCGACGGGCCGACCGCCAGTTATAGATCAGGCTCCCGGCAATCTCATGGTGCTCAGCGACCTGGCGGACCGATACGCCGTCTGCATCCGCCTCGGCGAGGATCGCCGCCTTCTCGGCATCCGAAAACTTCCTGCGCCGTTCAGTGCGCGCGATGATCTCTACCCGGTCCTTCACTTGGCCTCCTTCTGGAGTCCAGAAAGAGACTCCTTAGCGGACGTCCATCAGCGCCAACGCCGAATGCGGCAACACGCCGAAGGCCGGACGCTTACCGACTGTCCGAACTGTCCTCCGTGTGCTTGGGCATTGAATTTCTTCGAAATTGGGCATGATTGTCTGGTCAGCACCTCATGTGCGCCGCGCGGGCCAGGCGGCCCGCCCATCACTTAGCAATAACCGTTAGTGTTTGAAGCAGTGCTCGCGATGCCATCGAACAAACTGCAAATGAGGGCGATCAGCCTCGCGAGGCGGCATCAGGATCCGCCCGGTCGCATTGATAACCGAGCGAATGCTGTCCGGGTCATTGGCCTGACGCGACACCATGATCTGCATATCGTCATCCAGCCCGATAAGACCGCGATCGAACATCCAATGAGCCGTTCCGGAGAGGGCCAGGCCGTTGCTCACAATGTCCGGCCCATTCGCCTCGACGGGACGAATATGCGCGGCTTCGACTTCGGCTCTCCCGCCTCCATTGATGAGCTTCAATCCGGTAATGGCGCACCGCTCATCATAGGCGCGCAAGACGATTCGCCGGAACACCCGATCACGCACAACGCGCGACACGATCGCGGAGATGCGCTCGCGCGCTTCATCGAAAATGAATGGTTCGCGTTCTTCCCTGAGAACGTGCTCGACCGGCGCCATATCCGTCCGTGGCAGAAGGGGATTTTCATCGGCCAGACCCGCCGCAACGATGCGGTTGAAATCGGCCGGAGACAGGCTCCGCACAGCAGCCTGAGCACGGCCCGAAATGCGCCCGGCCTCATTCAGTACGCCGCGCTCTATCGGTCCGGCTTCACCGGCAAATGGTACGGGCATCGCGAAGTCCAGATACGTGCCGGGTTCGATCAACGCGAGATACATTCCCGGCGCTGACGGATCAGCGATGACTTGCTCCACTTTGGCTACGGCGTAATAGCCTTTCGTACCGACAACCTTGCGCGGTTCGTAATAGACGATCCAATCACCGACGCAGGCTTTCGCGCGCTCCAGATACTGCTTTGGAAACTGATAACGCTCTGCCGGAGTGTCGTCGTAGATCGAATCGGATCGGTGAATGAAAACGCCAAAAGCCATACGGGTTGATACCTAGTCGCGGCGGATGGCGGTATCAAATTTTGCTACCGGATTGGCGCCCGGGGAAGCATGGTTTGCAAGGCTGGTTCCGCCCCGATTGCGGACCTTCCTGGGCAAATAGTACCCTCGACACTGCGCCTTCGTTTTTTCGCGGAGTTCATATCTTGCTGGCTTGCAGCCCAAGGCATAGTTGCTTGCCCATGAAGCCGATCGCACCCGCCGAAATCAATGATGTCGTCGTCCGCTTTGCAAGGATCGCGCTCAAGGGTGCCGCGCAATGGATCGATGTGGAACCACTGGCGGGCAGCAAAGCAACCGAATGCTTCGATAACGTCGACAAGGCGATCGGCGCGAATGGCGGCAAGGCGATCATGGGATGGATCGTCTGGGAAAAGCCCGGGGTGTGGCTGGAGGCCGAGCATCATGCGTTATGGGCGCAAGCGGGCGGGACATGGCGCGATGTGACCCCCACCGTCAACGGCGAGACGCGGGTGGTATTCGTGCCGGATGACGAAGCGGTGCGGACCCATCCCCGCTTCGGTTTGCCGAGCCGGTATATGGTGATTTCAAACGACCCGCTCGCCGTTGACGCGGTCAAAAAGGCGCAGAAAATGATGTTGGTTCGGGCTGAAATTCTTGCTGCCGGGGGCATCAGCGAGCAACTTATGCCAAAGGCGCAGATTGCACATGATCGTTTCACACATGCGCTGAGCGCGATCGACGCCAAGCTTCGCGGCGCAAACTAGTCATAATTGGCCGTTGGGGAAGGCTCTCACCGGAAACGGCCGGTTTGCTGATCTGCCAGGAGGCAGTTATCGGCTTGCGAGCGATACAAGGCTACCGGCTGACCGGACGGACTTAGGGCGCTCATGGCATTGAAGGTAGCGGGTGAACGCATGCAGCCTTTGCATTCCTCAGAACCCGCGATAGGGGCGGACCATGATGAACATTCCCTGGGACCAGCCCGCAACGCTGATCGATCTGGATGGCAAGACGCCGGTGATCGGATTGATGCTCGAATGTGTGATGCACTTCTCGCTCTTCAAGCCCTTCGCCAAGGAGCAGGCACGCATCCTGCTGACGCAGCCTGTATTCGTGGAAGGGCGCAAGACCCGCACCTGGATTCTGAATCCCGACCAGATCGAAAAACTTGTCGAACGGCTCAATGCCGAGAGGCAGGCGGCCCAGTAAGACCGCGCGATCAGTTGATATCCCTCCCGTTGATCGTGGCCGAAAGGGTAAGGATCGTGCGGGCGTGTCGCAAGGCCACGGCTTCGCGGTCCGCGCCATAACCACCGCCCAGCGTACTCGCCAATGGAATGCCGCGCCGCTTCGCCTCTGTCGCCACGAAGCGATCGCGGTTCGCGAGGCCTTCATCGGTCAGGGAAAGCCGGCCCAGCTTGTCGTCCGCATGGGCATCGACGCCTGCCTGCAGCAGGATCAGTTCCGGCATGAAATGATCGAGGGCCATGGGCAGCGATCCGGCCAGAGCTTCCAGATAGTCCGCATCGCCCGTCGCATCGGGTAGCCCGACATCCAGGGACGAGCGCGCCTTGCGGGTGGGGAAGTTCTTCTCGGCATGAATGGAAAGCGTGAAGATGTCGCTGCGCCCTGCGGTCAGGGCCGCAGTGCCATCACCCTGGTGCACGTCGAGATCGAGGATCAGGATGCGCGAGACGTCACCCTCCTCGATCAGCCTTTTGGCGGCGAGCGCCAGATCGTTGAACACGCAATAGCCCGCACCGGAATTGGCAAGGGCGTGGTGACTGCCGCCAGCGGAATTTGCAGCATACCCGTGCTGCAGCGCCAGCTTCGCCGCAAGCCATGTTCCGCCGGGGGAGAGTTGCGACCGCCGCGAGATCTGCTCGTCGATCGCAAATCCGATCCGGCGCTGCTTGGCCGCGGGCACCGAGCAACTGATGACTTCGTCGACATAGGCCGGATCGTGGACAGCCTCGAGCCATTCTCGCGGCATGACTTCGGGTGCATGGACAGTCATTGCCACGCCGCTTTCGCCCAGCACCCGCATGACCAGCGCATACTTGTCATGCGGGAAAGTGCCCGTGCGCTCGGTTTGAACCACGTAACCGGGATGATGGACGACATGCAGCATGGCCTTGCAGGTAGAACGCCAAGGTACACAGGTCGAGCAACATTGCTGGGCGTGCGGTCTAGCGATTTCAACTGGGGGGACTTCCAACATGGAAGGAGCAGGTCGCCCCCTTTCGGCCCCTCAGGAGGCCGAGGCCCACGCTCCATAGTGGCTGACGTGTCCCCCGGATTTTCCTCCAAGCTTGATTAGAGTCTGGCCTGATGGAAGGACGGACGAATGAAGCGAGCAAGGTTCACAGAAGAGCAGATCATCGGCGTGCTGAAGGAGCAGGAGGCTGGCGCGAAGACTGCCGATGTGGCTCGTCGCCCGGGGGTATCGGAAGCGACGATCTACAATTGGAAGGCCAAGTATGGCGGTCTGGAAGTCTCGGAGGGCAAGCGGTTACGGGCGCTCGAGAATGAGAACGCCAAGCTGAAGCGACTGCTGGCCGAGGCGATGCTGGATAACGCCAGCCTGAAGGATCTTCTCGCAAAAAATTGGTAACGCCCGCTGCCAAGCGAGAGGCGGTCGCGCGTCTCCAGGCGGTTCTGGGGATGAGCGAGCGGCGGGCGTGTGGTGTTATCGGCGCTGACCGGAAGAGCATGCGCTACCGGTCACAGCGGGAAGATGATGCCGACCTTCGGGCGAAGCTGCGTGAGCTTGCGCAGCAGCGCCGCCGATTTGGCTATCGTCGGCTGCACATTCTGCTGCGGCGGGAGGGCGTGGTGATCAACCGGAAGAAGACACAACGGCTTTATAACGAGGAGAAGCTGGCGGTCCGACGCAGGCGCAACCGGCGTCGTGCCATCGGCGCACGGGCACCCGCTCCCGTGCTGGCGCTACCTAACCAGCGATGGAGCCTGGACTTCGTCCATGATCAGCTGGCTACGGGGCGCCGGTTCCGGGTGCTCAACATCGTCGACGATGTAACCCGCGAGTGCCTGCGCGCGGTGCCGGACACTTCGATCTCGGGGCGTCGGGTGGTGCGCGAACTCAGCGAGCTGATCGCTGAACGCGGCAAACCCGGGATGATTGTCAGCGACAACGGCACCGAGTTGACCTCGAACGCCATCCTCGCCTGGTGCGGGAAATCGGGGTGGAGTGGCACTATATCGCCCCAGGCGAGCCGATGCAAAATGGCTACGTCGAGAGCTTTAACGGTCGCATGCGCGACGAGTTGCTCAACGAAACCCTGTTCCTCAGCCTGGAGCACGCCCGCGTGGTGATCTCCGCCTGGGCAGAGGACTACAACCAGGAAAGGCCGCACTCATCCCTTGGATATGAAACCCCTGCGGCCTTCGCCGCTGAACTGCATAAGCAATGGCCTGCTTCGCTACGCCCTACGGGCTCCGCTGCGCAGGCGATTGCTCAACCCGCGCTCATGCGCAACAAAGCTGCTCGGCTCTAATCCACGCTGGTGGAAACCTGAGGGTCACGTCAAGAGCACTATAAGGAACTGACCCGGCGCTATGTAAGCGAGGCCGATCTTGTCCTTTATGTCCTCAACCCGTCAAATCCGCTGAAGAAGAGCCACCGCGATGAACTGAACTGGCTGTTCCGCGAACTGTGCCTGCTGCCCCGGACGGTGCTCGTCATCGGCCGGTTGGACATGGTAGCGGATTTGGCGGACGAGGAGCCATGGACGCGCCGAGCTGGGACGTGACGGTCTTCACCAAGAACCGCGAGAGACTGTTGGGCGAGACATTGTCGCGTGGTTCCTAGCCCGGAAAATTCATCGTGTTGGTCAGCGCAGGCCAAGATTTGGATTTTGGGCAGGCGGCGGGCGCGTAGCGTCATTGCCGGAGATGAGCCGGATTTGAGGGTGATTGAGGTTTGCGGGTTGAAG
>NZ_CACSJO010000059.1 GCF_902706195.1 Novosphingobium sp. 18050
GGCTACGACGGCGCCAGCCCCGATCCCCTCCCCGCCGAAGCGGAAGGCTGGATCGAGATGACCGAAATCGCCGCCGACGGGGCGCGGGCGATGCTGGAGATCGGCGACGTGATGGTTCCCGCAAGCGGCCTCGCCATCGCCACCGGCTTCGACGATCAGGGCGTGCAGACCCCCGCACGCCTGCTGCGCAGCGTTCGGCAGCTCGGCTATCGCGGCTCGGTGGTCCATTACGTGGGCATGAGCCATTACTTCCGGCTTGCGGGCGCTGGCGGCGCATTCCTCGCCGGACAGGGAGGCGATCCGCTCAATACCCCGACCCGCGCATGGCACCGCGCCTTCTTTGCCGAATGCATGGAACAGGGGTTCAGCCCGGTCGCCTCGCTATCCTACGAGCTGCTCGACCAGCACTGCCCCGACGACTGGAAGCAGCGCGACCTTGCCGGGAATCCGGCGCTGACCGGCTGGGATCCACCCTCGACACTGCTATCCCCGGCCAACGAGGCGGCAATGACATGGCTCCAGTCCGTCGGCGCCGCGTTCGCCGCGCTTATGGCCGAGGCCGGTGCGCCGGTGCGCTTTCAGGTGGGCGAGCCTTGGTGGTGGACCCTCAGCGACGGCCGCATTCACCTCTATGACGCTGCCGCGCGCGCCGCATTCGGCGGATTGCCCCCTGCCATCCCCGACATGCGCCTGCCGCTGGACGAGGCGCAGGCCGCGCTACTCGACCAAGCCGGCGCGCTTCTTGCGCAGTCCACCGCCGACCTCGTCTCCGCCGTTCGCGCCGCCATGGCCCCAGCTCCTGTAGAGGCGCTGGCGCTGGTCTTCACGCCCACCCTGCTCGCGCCAGACATGCCCGAACTCAAGCGCGCGAACCTGCCACTGGGCTGGGCCGCGCCCGCCTTCGACCGCCTGCAGGTGGAGGACTACGACTGGCTCACCGCCGGGGCCGATGGCCACCGCCGCAAGGCCTACACCGAGGTCGACGCACGGCTGGGCTATCCGCCGCACCAGCAGGACTACCTCGCCGGGTTCGTCCTTTCCCCCGAGCAGAGCGACCAGTGGCGGCAGATCGACGCCGGTATCGACGAGGCCCTCACCCGCGCCCCGCACGAGATCGTCGTCTGGGCGCTGCCGCAAATCGCGCGCGACGGATACGTCCGCCTGCCGCAATCGCCGCAATCAGGAGCCGACCCCATGCAGGCCTTCGACGACGTGCTCTACCCCCTCGCGCTTGGCCGCGACGCCACGGTGACGCCGGAATTCTCGACCAGCGTATCGGTCACCGCCTCGGGCTTCGAGCGGCGCAACTCGCTGTGGTCCAACGCGCGGCTGCGCTTCGATGTCGGCCCCGGCGTCCGTTCGGAGGCGGAACTGGGCGAACTCCTCGCCTTTTTCCGCGCCCGCCGAGGCCCGGCGCGCGGTTTTCGCCTGCGCGATCCCAGTGACTACAGCTCCAACGGCATGGTCGGCGTGCCCGATCCGATGGATCAGGAAATCGGCATCGGCGACGGACTGGCCTGCGAATTCGCGCTGGTTAAACGTTACGGCAGCGGCGAGGCCGCCCAGGTGCGCCGAATCACCCGGCCCAATTTCGCAGCGATGCTCGTCTCGGTGAACGGCGCGCTTCAGGTCGGCACCTGGACGCTGGGCGAGCACGGCATCGTCATCTTCGACCAGCCGCCCGCCCCCGGCGCGACGATCTGCGCCGGCTTCCTCTTCGACGTGCCGGTGCGATTCGCCGAGGACAGCCTCGAAGTCTCGGGCGCAGCCTTCGCCGCTGGCGAGGCGCCCAGCGTACCCATCGTCGAAATCCGGGAGGCGTCATGAGCAGGACGTGGTTCGCCAGCGACCTCGAAACGGTCGCCACCTTCTGGCGCATCCTTCGCCGCGACGGCGTGACGCTGGGCTTCACCACCCACGACCGCGACTTGTGGCTGGACGGCGTGCTCCACAGCGCCTCGCCCGGCATGGTGCCCAGTGCCATCCGCAAGTCGGCAGATTTCGAGGCCGACAGCGCCGAAGTGCGCGGCGCGATCACCCACGAGGCGATCTCTAGCGAAGACCTCGCCTCGGGCCGCTTCGACCGCGCACAAGTCCGCATCGGCCTGGTCGACTGGGAAACCGGGACGCGCGAGATTCTCTACGCCGGCACCATCGGCGCCATGATCGAGGAGGACGGCGCATTTTCCGCCGAACTGGTCTCACGCAAGGCGCAGTTGTGGCGCGATCCCGTGCCTCGCACCAGCCCGGCCTGCCGCGCCGCCTTTTGCGGGCCGGGCTGCAATCTCAATCCGCAGCATTTCACGTGCGAGGTCCGCCTTTCCGCGATCGATCCGCTCACGAACGCGGCGGTATTCGAAGGCGCGCCTAGCGCGGACCTTCATGCCGGAGGAATGGTGCATTGGCTGGACGGGCCGCAGACCGGCGTGGTCATGGGCGTGATGGGACCAGGCGAAGTGGGCGGCCTCGTCCTCGACGTGCCCATCGACACGGCAACTCCCATCGGCACCCGCGCGCGCCTTCGTGAAGGCTGCGACCATACGCTGGGCACCTGCGCCGCCCGCTTCGGCAATGCTGTGAACTTCCGGGGCGAACCCTTCCTCCCCGGTAACGACATGCTCACCCGCTACCCGAGCCCCGGCCAATGACCCCGGACGCACTGGCTGCCGCCGCGCTGGAACTGGTGGGCACGCGCTTTCGCCTCCACGGCCGCGATCCGCAGACCGGGCTGGACTGCGTGGGCGTGCTTTCCTCGGCCTGCGCGGCGCTGGGCCGGGATGCGGCGCTGCCGGCCCGCTATACGCTGCGCAGCCTCACCATGCCGGATGCCGCTCAAATCATGGCTGATCTTGGCATGACGGCGGCAAGCGGTCCGATCCGCTCCGGCGACGTGCTGATGCTGCGCCCGTCGCCCTGCCAGTTCCACGTTGCCATCGCCGCCACCGCGCGGTCGGTGATCCATGCCCATGCCGGGCTGCGCAAGGTCGTGCTGGGCCCGCTTCCGGGCGAATGGCCGGTCATGGGTCACTGGCGCCTGCTCCCCAACCCCGACTCCATAAGGACCTGACATGGCGACGCTCGTTTTCAGCAGCCTGGGCACGATGCTGGGCGGCCCCGTCGGCGGAGCCATCGGCTCGCTCGTCGGCCGCCAGTTCGACAGCGCCTTGTTCGGCCCCTCCGCGCGGCAAGGACCCCGCCTCAAGGAACTGGCGGTAACCACCTCCAGCTACGGCCAGATTCTGCCGCGCCACTTCGGCCGGATGCGCGTAGCGGGATCGGTGATCTGGGCGACCGAGCTGGTCGAACACAGCGAACTGCAAGGCACCGGCAAAGGCGCCCCCGCGCTAACTACCTACAGCTACACCGCCAACTTCGCTGTCGCGCTGGCGAGCCGTCCGATCCTCGGCATCGGCCGCATCTGGGCCGACGGCAAGCTGCTGCGCGGCGCGGAAGGCGACCTCAAGGCCGGTGGCACGATGCGCGTCCATACAGGCGCCGGGGACCAGACTGTCGACCCGCTCATCGCCGCAGCAGAGGGCGAGCAATTCTGCCCAGCCCACCGCGACCTTGCCTATGTAGTGTTCGAGGATCTCGACCTCTCCGAATTCTACAACCGCATCCCCTCGCTCACCTTCGAAGTGATCGCCGACGAGCGCTTCGACCTTCAGACCGTGATCGGCGAAGTGATCGAAGGCATCGATGCGTCAGTCCCGCTTGACGGCATGGCGGGCTACACCAGCGAAGGATCGCCCGCGACTGACCTTGAGGTGTTCGAACAGGTCATGCCCCTGGAAATCGACGCAGGCGGCGAAACGCTCATCATCGCGCGCGAACGCAGTCAGGAAGCGTCAATCAAGCTGCCCGAGCCGGCGGCGACAACCGGCGACGGCGATTTCGGCGGCGCCACCGGGTTCACCCGCAGCCGCGCTCCCCAGTCCGACCGCCCTCCGGCAATCCTGCGCTATTATGATGTGGAGCGCGACTATCAGGCCAGCGTGCAGCGCGCGTCCGGCCAGCCGGCCCCCGGCGAACCGGCCACGCTGGACCTGCCCGCCGCGCTCGATGCCGCGACCGCGCGGACGCTCATCGAACGCACGGCCCGGCGGGTGGACTGGAGCCGCGACCGTATTTCATGGCGTACCAGCGAACTCGACCCCGGCGTAGCACCCGGCGCTCTGGTCGCCTTGCCCGGCATCGCGGGCCTGTGGCGCGTGCGCGCATGGGAATGGCGCGAAAGCGGCGTCGAACTCGCACTGGAACGAGCGCTTCCCACCGGCGCCGATGCCGCGCCCCTGCTCGGCTCGGACCCCGGACGCGGCAATGCGCCCCTCGACGCACCACCGGCGGAAACCCGACTCCTTGCCTTCGAACTGCCGCTCGATGGACCTTCGGGCGCACCGGACCATGCCCGGGCATTCGCCGCCGTCTCCGGGACGAGCGCGAACTGGAGCGGCGCGGCGCTCTACGCCGACCGCGGCGACGGCCAACTTCTGCCTCTCGGTGCCAGCGGCCGGACGCGGGCAACGATAGGCACCGCGCGCTCCGTGCTACCTCCCGCCAACCCGCTTCTGTTCGACCGAGGATCTTACCTGCTTGTCTCGCTGGCCGATCCCGAGATGCAGCTTGCCGGAGCCGACACGCGCCAACTTGCCGATGGCGCCAACCTTGCGCTGGTTGGAGAGGAGATTCTGCAGTTCGCCAACGCAACGTCGCTGGGCAATGGCGACTGGCAGATTCACGGCCTGCTGCGCGGGCGCGGCGGGACGGAGGCCGCCATCGACACTCACCGCGAAAACGAAGGTTTCGCGCTGCTCGATGCCCGGCTCACCGCGCTCGATTCGGCTGCCTTGGGTTCCGGGCTCAGCCGGCAGGTAGTCGCATTGGCGCGCGGAGACACCGAACCTCTCGCCACCCCCCTGCTTCTCGGCGGCATCACCTTGCGGCCCCTGTCGCCGGTCCATCCTCGGACCCTCGTGTCGCAGGACGGCGGCCGCACTTTCCTATGGACGCGCCGCGCACGCGGCGGCTGGCCCTGGCAGGACGGGGTCGACATGCCCCTGGTCGAACAGGCGGAGCGCTACCTCATTACCCTGGGGCCATTCGATGCCCCGCTCGCCACCTGGGCGACCGACGCCCCCAGCCTGACGATCGATGCGGCCACGCTGGCCCAGTTTACGGCGCTGGCCCCCGGCAGCGCGCTGCACGTTCGCCAGCAGGGCACCCACGCCCTCTCGCTGCCTTTGCTGCTTTGCACTCTCCCCTGACTTCGACAGGAATTCCCGATGACCGACGCCTTGATCTTCGCGAATGCCACGCCCCGCTTCGCTCTGCCCCTGCTCCATACGGGGCAAGCGCAAAAAGAAGTCTTCGTAAACGAGGCCCTCGTGCTGGCAGATACCCTGCTGCATTGTGCCGTGACGGGTGAAAGTGCCTCTCCTCCAGAAAATCCCGTTGAGGATGAAGCGTGGCTCATCGGCACCGGAGCGTCCGATGATTGGGAAGGACACGATGCTGAAATCGCCACGCGTCGGGGCAACGCCTGGATCTTCGTGCAACCACGCGATGGCATGCGCGTGCTGGACATTTCGGCGAGATGCGAGATGCTGTTTTTCGGTTCCTGGAGAAAAGCTTCGCTTCCTGTGGAACCACTTGGAGGATCGATTGTTGATGGGGAGGCTCGGGCTGCGATCAATGATCTGATCTCAGCTCTTCAAGCCTTGGGTATTCTCCCGTCGGCATAACCGGTGCAAAAACAAAGGTCCTACGGGGTGTCAGAGGTTTCGAACATTGAGGTCGCAAGTCGCCCCCAAGCTCCCGGAATCGCGACATTCTTGCAACAGTCGGGCTCAATGTGCGCTTGCACACGGAATGCCGAGGGGCTAGACACTCTCGCACTCGGTGGCTCCAAATCTCTCTGTAGGGGAAACGTATGAGGAAACTCGTCCTTGGTCTGGCACTGGCTTCGACAGCCATTGCCACGCCCGCGTTCGCACGCGACAATTCATGGTATCTGCAACTCGACTTCGGCGGCATGATCGTCGAAGACGCTGATGTCGCGATCAACGGTGTCAAGAACGCCGACTCGATCGACTTCAAGAAGGGCTTCGATGGCGGCGCCGTTCTCGGCTACGACTTCGGTCCCTTCCGTCTTGAGACCGAAGCCAGCTATCGCCAGGCTAAGATCAAGAACTCCGGCGGTGCTGACGCCAGCAACCTGTCGTTCATGGTCAATGGCCTGCTCGACTTCGGTCCCGACGACGGCCTTCAGGGCTTTGTCGGCGGTGGTGCCGGTGTTGCCCGCGTTCACGCCGACGTCATCGACGATTCGGACAGCGGCTTCGCATGGCAGGCAATCGCGGGTATCCGCGCTCCCCTCAGCTCGCACATCGATGTGGGTCTGAAGTACCGCTTCATGAACGTCGCCAACGTCGACCTGGTCAGCCCTGCTGGCGACAGCATCGGCACCCGCTGGCGTTCGCACTCGCTGATGGGTACCCTGGCGTACAACTT
>NZ_CACSJO010000060.1 GCF_902706195.1 Novosphingobium sp. 18050
CCCTGCCGCCCGCGCCTGCGAAGGCGCCCCAGCCCTCATTCAAGCCGATCAATCATGAAGAGGATTATTCCAGCTTCCGCGGCATCAGCGATGCGAACCTGTGGACCCGGCTCAAGCACATACCAATCGCTGGCGACACGTACGCCAGCATCGGCGGGGAACTTCGCCTTCGGCCCGAGATGCGCATCGGCGAGCGCTGGGGCCGCGGTCCGCAGGACGACGACGGCAACTTCCAGCAGCGCACGCGGGTCTGGGGCGACCTCCAGGTCGAGGGTCTGTTTCGCGCCTTCGTCGACATCGAGCACGCGACCAGTTCCGGCCTCGATTCGGTTGTCGCACCGATCGAGGAAGGGCGCCTCGACTTCAACCAGGCGTTCGTGGAAGCGCGGCTTCCAGTCGGATCGGCCAGAATCACCGCCCGGGTTGGCCGGCAGGAGATCGGGATCGGCAATTACACGGTCTTCGACATGCGTGAAGGTGCCAACACTCGCCGCTCGCTTGATCTCGTGCGCGTCATGGGAACGAACGGCAAATGGGATGGCGGCGTCCTGGCGGGGCATGCAGTCCTGGAAAAGCTTGGCACGTTCGACGACGAGACCAACCAAGACTACGACCTCTCCGGCTTCCACCTCGGCCGGAGTTTCGGCTCTGCGAACCGCATGGGAAGAGCCGAGGCACTGTTTGTCGCCTCTGACCGCGCCAGCCTGAATTTTGCCACCGGCCCGGCATCGCGGGACCAGCGCCGAACGCTGTCGCTGCGCTACGCAGGCAAGCGCGACGCCTGGAGCATCGACGCTGAAGCGATCCGCCAGTGGGGCTCGTTTGGCCAGCTCGACATCCAGGCCTACTACCTCACCGCCACCGTCGCGCATGCGTGGCAGGGAGGCTGGAAGCCCAAGCTTGGCCTGCGCGTGGACGTGGGTTCCGGAGACCGCAATCCGAACGACGGCAAAATGGGTACCTACGGTCCGCTGTTCCCGCGCCCGCTGACCTATAACGGTGACCTTGGGCCGCACAACCTGACCATTTTCCAGCCGATGCTGAGCCTTCAGCCGACGACGAACCTGACGCTCGATTTCTCGGTCGCAGGTTTATGGCGCACCTCGACCCACGACGGCGTGTATTCGCTGGGCGGCCAAGTCCTGCGCCGTGCCGATGAATCGGACGCCCGCTTCTTCGGCAAGCGCGTGACGGCAGCGGGGCGCTATGCGGTGAACCCTTTCACGACGTTCGGATTCTACACTATCTACGGCGACGTTTCCGAAAAGTTCCGCCCGGGCCGTGACCTGTTCTACGCCGCTGGCTACGTCACGTTTAGAATCTAATCGGGGATTCATAGCTACGGTCGGCCCGGCAATTCACATCGGATTTTCGAACACCGAATTGAGATTGGTGGCGATCGCACGCCCACGCGCTTGAGCCGACCTTGGAACTCCTCCCACTGCCGGCAGGTGTTGTCCTACCAGAGCGCTGGATCGGCCGGGTAGATCGTTTTACCAGGCCCACCCTCTCATGGATCGAGACCTCAGGACCACGCTTAGCCAGCGTCGCGGGGCACAGGCCGAAGCCATCGACGAGATCATGGGGCATGAAGCGCCTAGGAGGTGTTGACAAATTGGCGTGTCCACAGCCGGATTGAGAAGATGTGGATGACGCCCAGGTAGCTGTCGGCGGTTTTATCGTAGCGGGTTGCGAGCCGTCGACCATTCTTGAGCTTGTTGAAGCAGCGTTCGACCATGTTGCGCAGGGCATAGATCGCGGACAGGCGACTGGATCAGGCGGTTTCGTTTGGTCGGGATCATCGCGGTGCCGCCGCGCCTTTCCATATCTTCGCGAAAGAAGTCAGCGTCGTAGGCCTTGTCGGCAAGCAGCACCTTGGGCACTGGCCCATCGGCATTCATGATCGGCATATATCCTTTAAAGTCGGAGACTTCGCCGCTGGTCAGCGCCGCCGCTATGGGCAGGCCTAGCGCATTTATGCGGAGATGGCTCTTGGTCGTAACGCCACCTTTTAAGCGGCGAAGACCCTGATCCGGGGCCCCCTTTAGGGCCGGCTGAACAATGGTGCTCCCGGATGATTGTGCTGTCGATCATTTGCAGGCTGGGATTGCCGCCCCGTTTTCGTTGAGCGTTTCAAGGAGCGACGCCCACAAGCCAGACAGCGTCCAGCGCCGGAACCGACGGTAAACTGAAGACCACTTGCCGAAATGCTCATGCAGGTCGCGCCAGGCCACGCCTGTCCGTGGTATTGGAAGCGACCATAAATCTGACGCAGTGGGCGCATCGATGATATCTACATCAAGGTTAAAGCGCGCTGGACCTATTTGTACCGTGCCGTCGATAAGGATGGTGACACGATCGAGGGTTTTGAGGTCAGGCACGCCCTTAAAAAGGGACAGGCGAAGCTTCGGCAATATTGCGGAGGCATCATGGGAGAGGTGCGTCTGATCGAAAGGCAGTTCGGAATTTACACCACCTGAAATCAGCACGAAGTACCCAAGTCACGCCCCAATCCAAAGTATGCAACAGGGCGGCCGCACATCGGCGCGAGCCGCCCCTCACCGATCAGAATTTTATAGACAACTCCATGCCATATGTACGCGGTTTGCCGACCACCGCGCCATTATGACCGAGCGCGGAAGCCAACTGCATTCCGCCTACGAAATATTCCTCGTCGAACAGATTTTCGCCATAAATGGCCGCCGAAATCGTCGACCCCATGATTTCGTTCCAGCTCAAGCGGCCGTTGACCAGCGTATAACCGGGCAGGCGGGTGCGCGGGGCGATGGTGTTGGCCGCGTTGGAGAAATATTGTCCGGTCTGACTATAGACTTCGCCGCGCAGGCTGATCTGCCCCACAGATTCGTCAACGGGCACCGACAGCTCCGTCCAGACGGTGCCGGAACGCTTGGGGGTGTCGCCTACCGGCCCGTAGGAATACGCCTTCCCGAACAGCATGACATTACCATTCGTGAATTTTGCAGAGGTGAGGGCAAGCTGGCCACCGACGCGCACCCAGTCGGCGGGCTGGATCATGGCCTCAGCCTCGATACCGCGAACGCGCTCCTCCGGAACATTGGTGGTGAAGGCTATGGATGCAATCGGGCCGGGGCCATCGGGATCGGGGAATTCGGCCCGCTGCACGCCATGAATCCACTGGTTGAAGACTGCGAGGTTGAGGGTGGCGCGATAACCCATCAACCGGCCGCTATATTTCAGACCGCCCTCGATATCCTCGGTCGTTTCCGAGCCGAAGAAGTTGCTGGCATTGATGTTCTGCACAGTCGGATCGAACGTGCCATTATAGCCACCGCTGCGGAAACTTCCGCGTGTCTTTGCGTAGAGCAAGAGTTCAGGGGTCGCCTCATATTGCAGGCCGACTTCCCAACTCGGATCCGAATAATCGCGCGACCGCTCCGGTGCGCCGAAATTATCCGAACCGGGGAGCTGGAAACCCTTCACCTTTTCCCACGTGTAGCGGATACCGGCAGTCAGCTTCAGCCCCTGCGCGCCAATCGAAGACAGGTCATAAGTGCCCTGAGCATAGACCGCGTTGGTGTTATTTTTGATGCGGAAATGATTGTTGGCATAGGCGGGCGTGCCAAATTCTGGCGCACCCAGATCGAAATAGGTCTGTGGATACTGCGAGCGCACCTTCTGCCGTTGGAAATAGACGCCGACAATGAAGTCGAGCGCGCCGATCTCGCCCTGAAGTTGGATTTCCTCGGAATAGGACCGCAGCTTATCGAGATTGCCATATAGGCCGCGCTGGGCATTTTCGGTCAGGATCGTTGCGAACGGGGCACCGAGCTGCGGCTGGTCGCTCAGTGTATAACTGTCGACGAGGCCGAAGATATTCCGCAGTTTGAGATGGTCGCCCAGCTCGAACTCCGTCGCGTTGGTGAACGTCCAGTTTTCTCCATAATGGCGAGCGCCGCCGGGGTGATTGGTCACATAGGGACCAAGACGTCGCTGCTCATCGACATAGGCCAGAAGGCCCTCCGCATAGGCTTTTGGATGTGTAGCGAGATAGCCGGCCCAAAATTGAGGCCCAAATGCCCCATTGGGACCGAAAAGTCCGCCCGCAGCCGAATTGAGGGCATTTCCATTGTTCGTCTCGCCCGGGGCATAGACGCTATACGTATAGGATGCGCCGGTGTTGGTGCCCGTCGTCTTCGAATATTGCAGCATCGCGGTGTTGGTGATCGTCTCGGTTGGCTTGAGGGTCAGCGTCATGCGGGCGTTGCCGCGGTTGATCTCGCCCAGGGTATCGCCGGTGTAGAGATTGTGGATGAAGCCATCGTCGTGGGTGTAGTTGCCCGCCACGCGCAGCAGTACCTTGTCATCGACAATGGGCAGGTTGATCGCGCCCTCAACCTCGACATGGTTGAACCGGCCATAACGAGCGCGTGCATAGCCGCCCAGTTCGTTGGTCGGTTTCGCTGAGGTAAACAGGACCGCGCCGCCCGTGGCATTGCGGCCGAACAATGTGCCCTGCGGCCCTTTCAGAACCTGCACTGACTGCAGGTCGAAAAAGGTCGATGAGCCGCCCACCGGGATCGGCACTTCGTTGAGATAGGTAACGACGGCGGACGGCGATCCACTGAAAATGTCCGCGCTCTGGCCCCGCAACGAATAGTTCAGAGAATTATTGCCCTGCGTCTGGCGGATGGTCAGACCGGGAACCGTACGTTGCAAATCGGAATCGGTAGTCACGGCGCGCTTGACCAGATCTTCAGTGCCGATTGCAGTGATAGCAATGGGGACCTTGGCCAGATTTTCGTCGCGGCGGCGCGCGGTAACGACAATTTCGCCCGTCAATTCTGCGTCCGCTGCTGCACCTGCTCGCGTCGCATCGGACGTCCCCTGCGCCAGAGCGGCGGATGGCAGCACGGCTGTGCTCAGCGCGAGCATGGAAAGTCCGGTCAGCCGATATGTGCGCCGCGTCAGGTTGTTCGATAGATCGATCATATGTGCCTCCCCAAGGCATGCAGTCCGTCTTGGGCGGACGCTCTGCCAGCTTGACCACAATCCGCGCGTGCGGGAAATGTCTGGTGGGGCACGCCGGAGCGCCCGAGACGGCATGTGACGAAGGGTCAAGGCCGTGAGATTGCAGCATTCTGCGCCATGCCTTATCGTCAGATCCCAATCGGAACCCCGCGCTTGCGGTGTAGAATTAGTATTACACTGTGAACGTTGAGAAATTCCGACCCCTGATCGACGTGAACACTATCCCGTCTGTGCCGTGATACGCAGCAAGACAGGCATGATGTCCTGCGGCCGAACATAGCCGGAATATTAAGTTGGAAGCGTACCTGTTACCTGATCAATTTCGAGAACGCATCGAAATCTGATCCCAGCCCGCTGGTATTGTTCGGCATTTATGCCGACGAGCATTGGCGGCGCCTTGCCCCGCAGACCAAGATACCAGTCTTCGGCAATTTTCTTGGCCAGAGACAGACTGTCGGTCTTGGTGGTGACCCGGCGCTGCCTGCTGCCAACCGATGCGGAGCAATGCCAGTTGCCGCCGTCT
>NZ_CACSJO010000061.1 GCF_902706195.1 Novosphingobium sp. 18050
CGGCAGAGTAGAACCGTCCATGGCGGGTGTGGCTTTCCTGAAATGACGTCGATCGGCTTAAGCAACCAAATCATACGTTAAATCAGTGCTTTACGCCACATCCGCCAACCCGCGTGAATTTTCCGGGTTAGATATTTTCGTGTTCTTCGGGACGGACCCTGTACCGCTTCTAAAAATGCGCCCTTTGAACGTTTTTAAGCGGATTACTGGATGATTTCCGCATGGACTACATAGCGCCAGGGACCGCGCCGGATGGTGTCGAAGGGAAAGCATGTCGTCAGGTCCAGTCGTTCGCCCGACGTGCTGTCGGGCACGGCGTAGCGGTCCCAGCGCACTACGTCCGTGCCGGTCACCCGGTAACGTCGTTTCAGCCCGGCGCGGGTTTCCAGAGTCACGACATCGCCCCTGTGCAATTCGCGCAGGAAGCGAAAATGCGTGTCGCGGTGGGCGGCGATGACGGCGGTGCCCGGCTGGCCCGGCGCTGCCCCGCCGGGCAGCAGCGTGGGCCCGAACGCCAGCGCCTGCCCCGATCCGCTGTCCAGAACCATGCGCGTCACGCCAAGCCGCTGCACCGAAAGCCGGGCGAGCGGCGTCATGTCAGCCCAGGGCCAGGGCCTGCGCGGCCTGTGGTCTGCAAGGCTGCGCGCGAAGGCGCGTTCCAGCAGGACCTGTGCGGCCACCGCCTTGGCCGGAACGTAAAGGCCGCGCCCGATCTCGGCCACGCCTGCAAGGCATAGCGCGGCCAGCAGGATAACGCAGAGGCCGCGTTTATGCGCGGCCTCCCTGATACGCGGGAGCAGGATCATGCTGCCCTCCGGCGCATCAGCCCGGCAAGCCCGGCAAGGCCCGCCAGCAGCAGCGCACAGCCCTTGCCGATCACGCCGAGAAAGCCGGTGGCGGTCTGCGGGAGTTCCAGCGCCTGCGCCTGCATGGCGGCAAGATCGCCCGAGCCTTCCCCGCCTGCGGCCCGCTGCGCGGCCTGTCCGAACAGGCCGTCGAAATCCCAGCCTGCGGGAAGGTTGATCGGCAGTTCCTCGCGGGTCAGGCGGGCGCCGTCCGGGCGCGAGGGCGTTTCATCCACGGCGACAAGGCTGGTCCGGCCGGTCACGATCCCGTTTTCCATGCCCACCCGTTCGATTTCGGCGTCTGCCGCCGTGTCGTCCAGCTTGCCGAGCGCGCGGTCTGCCTCGATGTCCGTGACGCGGCGCCGGGCCCAGAGCTTTTCCACTGCCGGGCTGGGCAGGGCGGCGGCCAGGTCTACCCGCCGTTCCCACAGCTTGCCGCCGATCCTGCCGCTGACAGTCAGCGTGCCGGCAAGGTGGTCGCTGCGGCCCACCAGCACCAGCGGGCGGCCTGCATAAACATCGGGCAGGCGCGAGGGCGTCAGGTCGAGCGAGCCGCCCTCCACCCGCACCGACAGGTCGCGCACTGCCGGATGGCTCAGCACGTCGAGCAGCGGCATCATCTTCGCCGCCACTTCGCCGGGCGCGCCGACATGGGTGTAAACGCCGCCGCCGATGGTGGACATGCGCTCCATCAGATAGTCGTTGGGGGCCGAACCGATGCCGACCATGAACACATGGCTGCGTCCGCCGTCGGCGCCGATGGCGGCCATCATCTCGCGTTCGTTCGAGATTTCTCCGTCGGTCATGAACACGATCTGACGCAGCACGTCGGGATCGCTCCCGCCGCCGGCATCTGCCAGCGCGGCGCGCAAGGCGGGAAGCATTTCTGTGCCGCCCTGCGCTTCGAGGGAAGCGGCGAAGCGGCGCGCCAGTGCGACCTGATCGGGCGTGGCGGCCACGCTGTGCTCGAACAGGCGGGTCATGGTGTCGTCGAAACGGATCACGTTGAAGTGGTCCTGCGGGCGCAGCGTTCCCAAGGCATGGATCAGGCTGGCCTTCGCCTCATCCATCGAATCTCCGCCCATTGAGCCGCTGTTGTCGATAACGAAGACCATTTCGCGCGGAGGCGTGGGCAGGGCGGACAGATCGGCAGGCGGCGTCACCGAAGCCATTACGTAATCGCCCTTGGCGGTGTGCTGGGCGAATAGGCCGAGCGTGGGGTCGGCCGAGGCGGATCGCCATTCCAGCACGAAGTCGCGGTCTGCCGGGACGGTGCTATCGGCCAGCCGGATGGTGCGGTCGTTCAGCGCGCCGGATACATTGACGCGGTGATAGCGGCTGATGAGGTTGGCGACATCGAACCCGGGCGCAAGGCGGACCGCGATCGAGGTGGGGTTGAGGCCCCCGTTCAGTTTCGCACCCAGCTTGGGATCGAGGACCGGCGCGGCTGTCACCGCATTCGCATCCGCCACGGCGGCATCCGAAGCCAGGGTATGGGGCGGTGTGTAGCGCGGTCCCACCACCAGTGGCAGGCGCAGCGAGAACGTGCCGTTGGCTTGGGCCACCGGGGCCTGATACTCGATCGCGATCAGCACCGTCTCGCCGGGGCCGACATTGGCGACCATGGTGGAGAACATGTTGGGCCGCTGCTGTTCGACCAGTCCGGCCTTGCGTCCGCTGGCCTTGGCCTGCTCATAAGTGGCGCGGGCTTTCTCTCGCGGCTGGATGCGGCCGACGATCACGCGCTGGCCCACCACCATCTTCAGCGAATCCACCGTGCCGTCCTGCGACAGGGGATAAAGGTAGCTGGCCTCCATCCACTTGTCGGAAGTGTTGCGAAATGCCTGGGTGACGCGCACGCGGGCCACCTGCCCGGTGACGTTCACCTCCATGTCTGTGCCAAGCCGGACGGCGGGCAGAGCTTGGGCAATGCCCTGGCCGCGCAGCATCAGGGTGCCGGCTGCAGGTCCATCGTCGGGCGCGGCGTCCTCCCCCGCTTCATCGGAGGCGAGGGCGGCTGTGGCATGCAACGCGAAGGCGACTGGCGCACCCAGCGCCAGCACGGCGACGGGGATCAGGGCGCTGCGAAAAGCGAAGGAATGCGGCATGGTTCGGCTCCATCGAAGGTACGGAACCATTCCTTTATGTGCAGGGGCTTGCGCACAGCCACGAGCAGTTTCGGCCTGTTCCTGCCGCGCCGTGTGGGGGAAGACGCACAATGACGGCGGTGTTGACGGGATGTCCGCATTTGTGTGCAAATAGGCGCAATGACTATGCCCACGAACATTACGCCCGAAGACGCATCCGAAGCCGACACGATATCCCCGGAAGGTGCGGAGATCGGTCGCCGCGTGCGTGAGGAGATTGCACGCCGCCGTATCTCGCGTCAGGCGCTGGCGGACATGGCGCGCATCAGCCTGTCCACACTGGAGAAGGCGCTGGCTGGAAAACGCCCTTTCACCTTGGCCACGCTGCTTCGGATTGAGGAAGCACTGGGCGTCAGCCTGCGCGCTGGCTTTGCAGCGCAGGCGCCGAGCGGAGGCGATGTCGCGCCCGAGGCGATGGGCGCCTACGCCCGCTCGGCGGTGACCTGGCTTGAAGGGCGCTACCTCACCGTGCGGCCCAGTTTCGGCACGCCGGGCGGCCTTTTCGCCTATCTCACCACGATCCGCTGGGTTCCTGAGAAGGCATGCCTCTGTTTCGCGGAATCGGGTCGTTCCGACGCCCGCTTCGAACAGGCAGGGCAGGTTTCGATGCCCAACCTTTCCGGGCACATTTATTTGGTAACCAACGAGCAGGGGCAATACCGTCTCGCCATCCTGTCGCGCCCGACCATCGACGGCGGCCTGCTAGGCATCCTGACCACGCTGGAAGTCGGGCACGGCTCGCAGCTCGTCCCCGCCGCGGCGCCGCTCGCCCTTGGCAAGCTACGCGATGGGGAGGACACGCAGTTCGGCCTCGTCACTCCGGATATGCCGCATTTCGCAGCCTACCGTGAAA
This sequence comes from Novosphingobium sp. 18050, assembly GCF_902706195.1. Classification (GTDB taxonomy): domain Bacteria; phylum Pseudomonadota; class Alphaproteobacteria; order Sphingomonadales; family Sphingomonadaceae; genus Novosphingobium. Next base: position 3,846 of record NZ_CACSJO010000061.1, read on the forward strand.
TGCTGAACCGTTCGACAGAGGGTGACTTCGCCCGCCTTCACGTCCCCGGCTGAACAGCGCTTCGCATATCTTCATTACAGGCGCTGCTAATGTGGAGCAGCGACCTGGCTGGATGAAAAGCCGCCGTGCGGGACGGGAGGCAGATCCACTTCGGCGCGATTTTAAGCCCGTCGCCCTACTGCGGGCTTGAAGAGTGCTGGCCAAGCCCGGTTTTCGGCTCGTTCAACGGGGGATAATTCCCATATGACGATCCGGCGAATGGGCTGGATCTTGGGTGGTCATTTGTTCGAGAAACGGCGCAAATCTGGGGTTGTGGGAGTTTCATGAAGCTTTTTTGAAATAGAGTGTTGACCGAATCGAGGGTGGCTCTTAGAGGGCTGTTCACCGCAGCGGACCATCTGGTTGTTGCCGCGGTTGCCGACATTGGACGGGCATCTGGCTCTCTCCCTAATCGCAAGAAGCGGGGGATGAGTGGTTGTCCGGGTTTTTTGTCTGGTTGTGCTTTTTGACATTGTAGGTTTTTGATGAAGGGACATGTGGGCGACGGCGCCTGCTCCTGGGGCTTCAGGGCTCGGGGTGGCAGTATT
>NZ_CACSJO010000062.1 GCF_902706195.1 Novosphingobium sp. 18050
TTGTCATTGTGATGGGTTTTTTGTCTCTAGTGTATTGCGCCGGCTTCAATGCCTGGCGACGTCCTACTCTTCCGGGGCTTGAGCCACAGTACCATTGGCGCTGTCAGGTTTCACGGCCGAGTTCGAGATGGGATCGGGTGGGTCACTGACGCTATGGTCACCAAGCAATGGAGCCGGCGCATTACGCTAGAGGGTTTTTAATCGATGCCCGTGCAGGTTTTGATGTTTCTGGCTGGTTGATCGTCCGCCTTCGCAGACAGTCCGCTTACCGTATGTGCGACTGTGTCGCACGGGGCAGGATTGTCATTGATGGTGGGATTCTCAAGCATGAACAGAGTTATTAGGACCGGTTAGCTCCATGCGTTACCGCACTTCCACACCCGGCCTATCAACGTGATGGTCTATCACGACTCGAAGATACCTAATCTTGAGGGAGGCTTCCCGCTTAGATGCTTTCAGCGGTTATCCCGTCCATGCATAGCTACCCTGCTGCGCTCCTGGCGGAACGACAGGTACACCAGAGGCATGTTCATCCCGGTCCTCTCGTACTAGGGACAACTCCTCTCAAGTATCGACGCCCACGGCAGATAGGGACCAAACTGTCTCGCGACGTTCTGAACCCAGCTCACGTACCACTTTAATTGGCGAACAGCCAAACCCTTGGGACCTGCTCCAGCCCCAGGATGTGATGAGCCGACATCGAGGTGCCAAACGATTCCGTCGATATGAGCTCTTGGGAATCATCAGCCTGTTATCCCCGGCGTACCTTTTATCCGTTGAGCGATGGCCCTTCCACGAGGGACCACCGGATCACTATGACCGACTTTCGTCTCTGCTCGATTCGTCAATCTCGCAGTCAGGCAGGCTTATGCCATTGCACTCTTGCAGCCGGTTTCCAACCGGCCTGAGCCTACCATCGCGCGCCTCCGTTACTCTTTAGGAGGCGACCGCCCCAGTCAAACTACCCGCCACAGAGGGTCCCTGAACCGGATAACGGTTCGAGGTTAGACATCAGAAAACAACAGGGTGGTATTTCACCTATGGCTCCACGACAGCTGGCGCCGTCGCTTCAAAGCCTCCCACCTATGCTACACAACTCTTTCCTAATGCCACTCTGAAGCTGCAGTAAAGGTGCACGGGGTCTTTCCGTCTAACCGCGGGTACTCCGCATCTTCACGGAGAATTCAATTTCGCTGAGCATATCCTGGAGACAGTGGGGAAGTCGTTACGCCATTCGTGCAGGTCGGAACTTACCCGACAAGGAATTTCGCTACCTTAGGACCGTTATAGTTACGGCCGCCGTTTACCGGGGCTTCAATTCGGAGCTTGCACTCCTCCTCTTAACCTTCCGGCACCGGGCAGGCGTCAGACCCTATACGTCGTCTTGAAGCCGACTTAGCAGAGTCCTGTGTTTTTGCTAAACAGTCGCTACCCCCTGGCCTGTGCCCCCTGCCAGTGCTTGCGCATAGACAGGGCCTCCTTCTTCCGAAGGTACGGAGGCAATTTGCCGAGTTCCTTCAGGATACTTCTCTCAAGCGCCTTGGTATACTCTACCTGACCACCTGTGTCGGTTTCGGGTACGGTCTATACGGTGGGGCTATTTCCTGGAACCACTTCAAAGCCCGGCCAATCCAATAAGGCCGAACAATACACGTGATCCGTCACACACCACCAGGCCCACGAATATTAACGTGGTTCCCATCGACTACCCCCTTCGGGCTCGTCTTAGGGGCCGGCTCACCCTGCTCAGATTAGCTTTAAGCAGGAACCCTTGGTCTTTCGGCGAGAGGGCATCTCACCCTCTTTGTCGCTACTCATGTCAGCATTCGCACTTCCGATACCTCCACGACCCATTACCAGATCGCTTCACAGGCCTACGGAACGCTCCGCTACCGCGTGATCCGAAACGATCACACCCTAAGCTTCGGTGCATCACTTTAGCCCCGTTACATTTTCGCCGCAGGAACCCTTAATTAGACCAGTGAGCTGTTACGCTTTCTTTAAAGGATGGCTGCTTCTAAGCCAACCTCCTGGTTGTTTTGGGATTCCCACATGCTTTCCCACTTAGTGATGACTTGGGGACCTTAGCTGTAGGTTAGGGCTGTTTCCCTTTTGACGACGGACCTTAGCACCCGCCGTCTGTCTGCCGGATAAGTCTCGTTGGTATTCGGAGTTTGGTTAGAATTGGTAGATCTCGCGACCCCCGCATCCATCCAGTGCTCTACCCCCAACGGCATACATCCGACGCTCTACCTCAATAGATTTCGCGGAGAACCAGCTATTTCCCGGCTTGATTGGCCTTTCACCCCTAAACACAACTCATCCGAGAATTTTTCAACATTCAACGGTTCGGTCCTCCAGTGCGTGTTACCGCACCTTCAACCTGGTCATGCCTAGATCGCCGGGTTTCGGGTCTAATACACCATACTCAGTCGCCCTATTCAGACTCGCTTTCGCTGCGCCTACACCTAACGGCTTAAGCTCGCATGGTACATTAAGTCACTGACCCATTATGCAAGAGGTACGCTGTCACCCCCTAAAGAGGCTCCAACTGCTTGTAAGCATTCGGTTTCAGGTACTGTTTCACTCCCCTCATCGGGGTGCTTTTCACCTTTCCCTCACGGTACTTGTTCGCTATCGGTCATGTACGAGTATTTAGGCTTGGAGGGTGGTCCCCCCATGTTCAGACAGGATTTCACGTGTCCCGCCCTACTCGAGTCCTCATCCATCGTTTTCGCATACGGGGCTATCACCCGCTATGGCCGACCTTTCCAAGTCGTTCTGCTAACTGAAGATGAGGCACTGGCCTGGTCCGCGTTCGCTCGCCACTACTAACGGAATCTCGGTTGATGTCTTTTCCTCCGGGTACTTAGATGTTTCAGTTCCCCGGGTTCGCTTCACCAAGTCTATGTATTCAACTCGGTGATACCTTTTCCACCTCACTCATTATCCGATCACTCGAACAACGAGAGAAATGGTGAAGGTGGGTTTCCCCATTCGGAAATCGTCGGATCAAAGTTTGCTCACAACTCCCCGACGCTTATCGCAGCGTGCCACGTCCTTCTTCGCCTGTACATGCCAAGGCATCCACCAAATGCTCTTACCTCACGCTTGAGAATCCACACCATCAACGACAACCCTGCATAGAGATTGCGCTGTAATAGGTGCGGACGATTAATCTCAGCCAGATTTACATCTGTATGTTGCGCGTCATCGTGTGCTCACTACGTCAGCAAGCACGACGCGCCACGGCATCGATTAAAAAACCCATTCACAATGTCAAAGAATGCGGGCAAATCCCGCG
>NZ_CACSJO010000063.1 GCF_902706195.1 Novosphingobium sp. 18050
GTAACCGTCCGGGCGTTACCGCGGCGTTTGGGCCTTGAAGCGGGCGGCGAGCTCGGGATCATCGAGGAAGTCATCGAGGAAGCCGTGCCAGGTCTCGGTGGTGCGGCGTGCATCTCTGAGCATGTCGCTCAGTTCTTCGACGCCGTCGTCGGTTAGCGCGGTGATCGCTTGGTCCGGGCCGGTGTAGACACTGATGATGGTGCCGTATGTCAGATTGTCGCCATTCCAAACTATGGCTTCCAGCAGTTCCACGTCCTCGCCGAGCATTTTCGCGGCATAGTCCAAGGTGCGCACGTGCGTGATCGTGGCCATCAGGCTGCGAGGGCTTGCGGCGCGCTCATCGCCGTCCAATTCCAAGGCAGCAATTCGTCGATCCGGTTGATTTTGTGGTCGTGGATTCGGCCGAGCACATCGGCGAGGTAAGCCTGCGGATCCAAGCCATTCATCTTGGCACTTTCAATAAGCGTCATGGCCCGTGCCAGCGTTTCGGCGCCTGTATCTGCGCCGGCGAAGAGCCAGTTGCGCCGTCCCAGACCAATGGGCCTCACGGCTCGCTCAGCGGCATTGTTGTCTATGCCGACGCGCCCGTCTTCGATGAACAGTGAGAAGGCCGGCCAGCGGCCCAGACCATACCGAAACGCGCTGGCCAGGTCGCCCTTGACCGGGATGCGGGTAAGTTGCTGCTCGGCCCATGCGCGCAATGCCTCGTGCTTGGGCTTGCTATGCTCCTGGCGCACGGCACGTCGAACATCGGCAGGTTTGCCGGCGATTTCGCGCTCGATGTCATACAACTGGCCGATACGATCGAGGGCCTCCCGCGCGATCTGGGATTTGTTCGCTTTCCAGATGTCGTGGAAGTCACGCCGCCAATGGGCGAAGCAGGCAGCCTCCCGGAAGCGCGGTGTGCCATCCGCGCCGGTTTCGTACAGCTTCGCATATCCCTTGTAGGCGTCGGCCTGGAGAATACCGCTCGCATTGCAAAGGTGGTTCTGCACATGCTCCGCCTTCCAGTTCGGGGCAAAGCGATAGACTACACCTGGCGGCGCCGGGCCACTCCATGGCCGCTGATCGCAAACGTAACCCCAGATCCTGCCTTGTCTCACACCCTTGCCGAGCCCTTTGGCGCGCCTCGTGTGATCCAGTACCTGGATCGGTGTATCATCGGCATGGATAACGTCGCTGGTCAGAACCGAGCTCTCAATACGCTCGATCAAGGGCAACAGGGTTCGCATTGCCTTGCCGCACCAGTCAGCCAGCGTGCTGCGGGGAATGTCGGCGCCCATGCGGGCAAGGATCTCATTCTGCCGGTACAGCGGCAAGTGATCGTCGAACTTTGAGACGAGCACGTAAGCAAGCAGGCTGCTTCCGGCCATGCTGCCGGGGATTGGGCGGCTCGGGGCCGGCACCTGCACCATCTTCTCGCAGCAACGGCAAGATTTTTTCGGACGCGCCACCTCGATCACTTTCAGCCGGGCCGTGATCATCTCGAGGATTTCGCTCACGTCCTCGCCGACGAGGCGTAACTCGCCACCGCAATCGGGACAGGCGCTGCCCGGGTCGAGTTCGTTGCGCTCGCGCGGCGTGCCCGGCGCCACGCGCGGACGCCGGGCTTTGCCACGTACGCTGGCGGGAACCGCGGGTTCCTCGTCCTCTTTGACATCACTCGTCAACGCAACGGTTTGTGCCGCGGCGACCAGAATATCCTCCAGCGCCAGTTCCAGCTGCTCGATCTCGCGTTCGATCTTCTCCGAGGACTTCCCGAAGGCCTGCTTCTTCAGTTTGGCAATGCGCAGACGCAGGGCCTGAACCACCAGATCGTGTGCACGGACCGCTGCGGTCAACTTCGCGTTTTCAGCCTGCAAATCGGCGATCATCGCCTTCAGCAAAGCCGGGTCTTCGGGAAGATTTTGCGCTGCGTTCAGCATGATCCTTTTTACCAACGGGCAGCAGGAAAATCCACAGAAACAGGCGGATTCAGTACGAAAATCAGCCCACGTGTGCCGGCGGTGCGCCCCAATTCGGGCGCCTCCAGTCAATGCCCTCCCAGAGCATCGCGAGCTGCGCTGACGTCAATCGTGCGGTTCCGTCTGCCGCAGAGGGCCAAGGAAAACGACCGCGCTGCAAAACTTTGTAATACATGCAAAAACCCTGGCCATCCCAGTAAAGTAGCTTCACCCTGTCACCGCGTCGTCCCCGAAAAGCGAACACCGCGCCGCTGGTCGGTTTCTGTCGCAGCACCGTCTGGGCCAGCTGAGCAAGCCCGGAAATGCCTTTGCGCATGTCAGTGACGCCGCAGGCCAGATAGACCCTTACGCCGGTTCCCGGTCCGATCACGCCGCCTCCACGCAGCGAATGAGCCGGGTCAGGGTGATGGCCTCGATCTCGCTGTCAAAGCGCAAGGTCCGACCTTGAACCAGGCGTAACTCGACCATGGAAGTCGCGCCCGGAACAACGCTGTAGGCAACTTCAGCGTCCCGAACGGCGGGCATGTCCACGGGAAGAAAGACCGGCTCAGGTTCGCCCATCACGAACCCGCGCTTCTTCATATCATGCCGCCAGGTGTAAATCTGTTGCCGGGTTATCTCATGGCGCCGGGCCACCTCTGCCAGCGTTGCGCCATCGATGCCGACCGATCCGATGATCTCTAGCCTCTGCTGGTCCGTCCACCGGCGCCGCCGTTCCTGACCCAGTATCTCCGCCCGCATCGCAATCCCCAATCAAGAGACGTCGTTAGCGACGTCGCTATGACCGTCTCTTAAGAGATTATCGCGCTATCAGGCAGGCGGTCCCAATCGGACGGTTACG
>NZ_CACSJO010000064.1 GCF_902706195.1 Novosphingobium sp. 18050
ACACTGAGTAAGTCCATGTCGATCACTCCACGACCCTCCGACTGGCAGCCGGAGGCGAGGGAAACATGGGTCAATTCTCAATGGTAATTTATACGCCCCCCGGGTCACATCTCAGTGGCAATCAACACCACATTTGCGCCATCCTGACTGGCCCCCATCGCGTGGCCCCCACAATGGCCCCCAACGAACGAGGGTTGTATGCGGACGGCTTGGAACGAGGGTGGCCAATAAAGGCTGAAATACCGCGGGTTTGTGCGGTCTGTCCAGACAGATACGAACGTCGATGGATAGGAAAATGGAGCGGGTGAAGGGAATCGAACCCTCGTCGTAAGCTTGGGAAGCTTCTGCTCTGCCATTGAGCTACACCCGCGTTGCAAGCGCTTGGCCTGATTTTCGCGCGCCGTTTTCAGGGATTTGCTCCGCTGAGGCGAGGGGCCTAGTGCCACGATGACGGGCTCTGCGTCAACGTCTCGTTTCCTGGGCCTCGTCTGTCTGTCCTAAGCTTGCGATCAGGCCGCTCTGCCGCCGTGCGGTGCGGCAGCTGATTGTACCACGCGCAAGGCCGGTGCGGCGCGTTGGATGACCTGATTTCTGCCATTTCTCTTCGCTTCGTAGAGCGCGGCGTCGGCCGATGCGACGAAGTCTTCGACGCCGGTGTCCAGCGAATTGGCGCAGGCCAGGCCGATGCTGACCGTCACGATGCCCGCGCTGCGTCCCAGCGGCATCAGCAGTGCTTCCACTGCCGCGCGCATCCGTTCCGCAATCCTTGCGGCATCGCGCGGATCTATGTCGACGAGGATCGCGGCGAACTCTTCTCCGCCGTAGCGGGCGACGAGATCGTAATCGCTGCGCGCGCATTCGTTCAGGGCCGCTGCGACACTACGCAGCCGTTCGTCGCCGACGGCGTGGCCGAAATGGTCGTTGAGCTGCTTGAAGTGGTCGATATCTATCATCAGCAGCGCGAGTTGATCCGCAGACTGCTCGCGGCGGCTCCATTCCCGGCGCAGCACTTCGTCGAAGCGGCGCCGGTTGGGGATGCAGGTGAGGGCATCGACGTGGGACAGCAGCGTGAGCTGGTCCTGCTCTTCGAAATTGCGAAGCTGCACCAGAACGGTGCGCAGGCCGTAGCCGATGGAGGCTATGACGCAGCCGGTGATCGCCATCTCCGGGTCATAGGCCACCAGCAGCACGGATACGGTGAGCAAGGTCACCGGGATCAGCATCGGGCTGCCCGCCTGCACCACTCGGGCGAAAGCGCGTGAACTGGTGGACGCCGAGGCGCGCGGGAAGCCGCCTTGAAGGGCAAGCCACATCAGCAGCAGGAAGGGCAGGTCGATGATCACGTCCACCGGGTGGCCGTAGTCGCTGTCGCCCTGATAATGGTTCATGTAGGCCGCGCAGACCAGGTAGGCGATGGCATAGGCCGTCACCGTTCGAAAGAAGCCGAGCCGCCGGCCGGGGCGCGCGAAGTAGCGCATGATCGCAAAGACAGCGATGAAGCCGTTCTCGATGTCGAACATCATCCGCAGTTCGTCGATGCCCTGCGGCGCGGTGCCGGTGGCGGTGCTCAGATGGCAGATGTAGGCGTAGAAAAGGGCGCCCAGTGCAGCCGCCATGGCAGCGTCGACAAGGCGTACGGGCCACTTTTCATCCTCGGGGCTGACGAGGGTGAAGATCAGGGGCACGCCGTAGAGCACGTAGAGCAACATGCTCAGTCGGTCTTCGCTGGTGATGTCGAGGAACAGCGTGTTGACCACCGTTGCGACCATTCCACCGGCCCAGCACAGCATTGCCGCACCGACCGAGACCCAGCCCTCCAGCCCTTCTTTCCAGCCCCGGTACAGCGCTGCGAAACCTGCGGCGACGGGGGCGGCGATCAGCCATACGAAGGAAACCTGCATCGCCGCGTCCCGAGCCAGAAGCATCGTTCCGGCATGGGCTGCCAGAAACAGGATCGGAAGTATGGCAATGATCGGCCTGGTCGGGTGCCGCATGGTACTTTCCTGACGCGGGGCACTATTCCATCGTTATTTCGCATATTGATGTTGATCGAAGGTTAATTGGGAATCCTGACAGATGCAGCGATAGCCGGCGGAAATTGTTCACTTTCCCTTGTCCCGGGCATGACCTTCGCTCATCAGGCTCACAAGTTCCGGGCGACTGGTGGTCTGTAAGTGGCGGGCCGATTCGACTTCGATGTATTCGTCGATGGGCAGTGTTTCGGCCGAGAGGCAGTTGGCCTTCATGAGCCGCAGAGCCAGCGGATCGCGTTTTGCCAGGTGTTCGGCCAGCGTCAGTGCTTCGCAGTGAAGGGCGTCGGCTGCGAACAGGCGGGTGACGAGGCCAAGGCGGTGCGCTTCCCCGGCGCCGAAGCGTTCCGGGAAAAACAGCAGTTCTCGCGCCCGTGCCCCGCCGATGATGCGGGCGAGGCTCCAGGCGAGGCCCATGTCTCCCGATACGCCGACGCTGAGGAACGCGGTGGAAAAACGCGCACGCTCCGACGCGAACCGCAGGTCGCAGGCCATAGCCCAACCCATGCC
>NZ_CACSJO010000065.1 GCF_902706195.1 Novosphingobium sp. 18050
AGCGCAAGCGCGAGATGCCCGCCATGGGCAGCGACAGCGCCCTTCCGCCGATGCCGCCTGCAGGTCCCGAGGACGAGCACGCCGGCGGCCAGACCCCCGCTGCCGGCGATGGCCTCGGCGACAGCACCGCACCCGCTCCCAAGACGCCCGCTCGTGGCAAGCAGCAGAAGGAGCCCGAAACCGCCTGACGATGTCCCCCGGAGCCCGACGCCTTCCTCCAGCGTCGGCCCACAATCTGGGCTCGCTTCCCTTCGCGAGGCGGGCCCATTTTTTTGCGCGATGCTCGCGCGCTCAGGCCACGGGTCAAAGGTGAGAGGGAGAGGGAGCTGCGTACGAAAGGAGATGACGATGACCTATACCGTCGAAATCGGCGCCGCACCGATCAACGAGGAATGCGCGCAACTGGGGCAGACTAAAGACTTCGAGGCCATCAACCGGCTTGAAATCCGCCTGTACCGAGCGGCGATCATCGCCAGGTACGGCGTCCCTCCCGAAGGTGTCACCCTTCGCGCCAAGGCTAACGCTCACGATTTTGGCACTTACCGCGAGCTCGTCGCCGAGGTCAGCGACGCCGTGAAGGACGATCCTGCCGTCGCAGAATACATCGCCCAGGTCGAAGACGGTCTCTTCTCCTGGCTGTGCGCGGGCTTCGCCCCGCCGGTCCGCTACAAACCCGGCGGTATCGCCGATTCCGAAGGCCGCACATTCGACCAGATCGTTGCCGGTGCCATGATGACGACCAGGCCGAAACCCGACGGGTCCTTCTTCCCCCCGGATAACAAGACACTGCATGATAACCTGTGCGCCGGCTTTCCCGAGCTTGTGCCAGACTGCCTGAAAGCCAGCGCTTCGCGCTACGTCGTGGTCGAAAACGCCGGATATGTCGGTGAGCGCGACGTCCACGAAACCCCGGAGCGAGAACGGGCGGAAAGCTGGATGAGGCAGACCTACACCCCTGACGAAATCCACGAGCTTCACGTCGCCGTTGCCCATGATACCGGCAATCATCGCTCTTACGAGCTGCTGTGAGGTGCCAGCCATGAACATCCATCACACCGCTCCCGCGGATCGCGTACCGTGCTTGCTCGATGCGCTGAAGGCGCTGGTCGGCGTCATCGACATGAGCGATCCCGAGCATCCCTCATTTGCCGACAGCGCGGCTGACTGCCTGGATGAGCTGCTCCGCCATGAGGCCGACATCCGCGCCTTGCTGGCGCGGGCCCAGACCTATGGGCGGCAGACGCTTTCGCGCGCTTCCTCATGAGCACGCCGGCCTATCGCCTGCGGCTGATGCGAGATCGTCGGAATGACAATCAGCAACGCCTCGAGATTCTCGAGCGACGCCTCGCACACCAAGCCGAGGCGGCAACGCGATCGGACCAGTCGCTGCCGGAGACCTTCGGCCGCTACGCCAGCGACTGGACTAAGCGCCACGAGGCGGAGTTCCAACGCCGGCTGTCCGAACTGCGGCTTGGCGCGCGTAACGAGATCGGCTCGATCAAGCAGAAGCTCGAACGTCAATCCAATGCGATTGCAGACTTCCATCTGCGCCAGGCGCGGACCAACCAGAGGTAATCACTATGGCGCATATACTGGCGATCTATGAGATCGATCGAGCTTGGGGCGGTGCCGAAGAAGGAGGTTGGTGGTACGATTGCGGGCAGCTCGCCCGCATCATCGCCGTCATCCACGACAAAGAGCGTGCCCGAGCGAGATGCACCCGTGCGAACCGGCTCCTGCAGCACCTCCAGCGTTGCAAGCGACCCGTAGACTCCATCACCTATCTGGGCGGACGCCACACCGTGCTGGCATTCGAGGACATCGCTCCCAAGTTCTTCCCTGAACAGCGGCCGCACTACGAGTAAGGTCGTTGACGCCGCGGAACGACTGTCGAAGAATGGCAGTATGCCGCAAGATAAAGAAACGATCGACACCAGCCTTGGCAAGGTCTGGATCACCCGCTTCGACAATGGCGACGTCTCCATCTGGACACCGCCAGGATCGGCGCAAGGCAACGCGATCGCTGAGATCATCGACGGACGTGCGGCGTGGAAACCAAAGTATCGGGCCTGGTTCGTACCGCCGATCCACGCCGAGCCATTGCTCGCAGACATCGAAGACCTCTGACCGGCTAACGCCGCACGACCAGCCACACCGTCGCCCCAAGCCGTGACGCCTCGCCTGATCGGCGTGGCGGCTACGCGCGTTCGCGCGGGCCGGGCCGGAAGGGCCCGGGGGAGGAGGGGGAAGGA
>NZ_CACSJO010000066.1 GCF_902706195.1 Novosphingobium sp. 18050
TGTCAACCGAACTGAGGGTTTGACCCCCTTGGCGAAGCGAAGAACTGACCCCCGCTCATGGCATGGTGGTTTCGGTGTTCTCAAGCGTAGGTCCGGCCTTCTGCAGAAGGCCGGACCTACGCTTTTCGCGAAGTCGGTAACTATCGCCACGGATGGTGATCACGGCTGAGTGGTGAAGCAACCGATCCAAGATCGCCGTCGCCACTACCGGATCGCCGAAGACGCCGCCCCATTCTCCGACCGACCGGTTGGAGGTGATCAGGATCGCCCCCTTTTCGTAGCGGCGCGACACCAGCTGGAAGAAGAGATGCGCGGCATTGGCCTCGAAGGGCAGATAGCCGAGCTCGTCGATGATCAGCAGCTTGGGCCGAGCAAGCAGCGTCAGCTGCTTGTCGAGCGTTCCGTCGCCGTGCGCCTTTGCCAGCATGGCCACCAGCGTCGCCGCAGTGACGAACTGGACCGAGTAGTTCTGCCGGATCGCTTCCCGCCCCAACGCCACCGCGAGATGCGTCTTGCCCGTTCCTGGAGGCCCCAGGAACAACGTGGTGTCGCCATGGGCGATCCAGCGGCAGGTTACGAGCTCTCGGATCTGGCCAGGATCGAGCGAGGGCTGGGCATCGAACTCGAAGCCGTCGATCTCGCGCACGAACGGGAACTGGGCAAGCTTGCTTGCCATGGAGATACGCCGCTCATCGCGCCGCGCAATCTCGCGTGACACGAAGAACGCCAGTGCTTCTCGCAGGGTCATTTTCGAGCGCGCTGCCTCGTCCAGCAGCGTGTCGAGCTGATCCCGGATCGCCGAGAGCTTGAGCCGGTCCAGCATCGCTACCAGCGTCTCATGATCGATGGCCGTCATCACCAACCTCCTCCGACCAGAGCCTCGTACTCAGAAAGCGGCCGCAGCAAGGCTGGCGATGGCATTGGCGGTGATGTGGCAGCGCGGAAGGTGCCGGTGCCCACCAGACCCGCCAGATGCGCCCGGTCGATCACCCGTTGCCGGCGCCCCTCGCACATGGGATGGTCAGCTACCACCTCGCCGGCGTGGCGCACGATAACGCGGCCGGCGAGGACCACGACCTGGACCGTTTCGCCGACCAGGCGCCAGGGAACCGAGTAGCTGTTGGTGTCGAGGTCGATAGCACAGTCGGGCCGAACCTTGCGGATCAGGTCACGCAGTTGCCCGAACGGAGCACGGCCACCGAGCGGGCGAAGTGCACCGGCCTCGTCGGCGAAGCGAACGAGCGGCAGTTCGCCTGTGGTCCCGTGCACGCGCACGTCGGCGATCTCCCGGTTCCATTGATCGAGGTGCGCGACGAAGGTGCCCCAGCTCGCGAAGCGGCGGCCAGCGACTGCATTACGCTTCACATATCCGACGCCTCGCTCATCCTTGCCCTTGGTACGCGCCCGGTATGGAGCGCAAGCTCGCGGCGAGAAGCCCCAGTAACGCGCAAAGGTGTGGAGACGAGCATTGAACCGCACTTCCCGTGTTGCCGCGTCATGATGTTCGACCAGCGCCTTGGCATTATCGACCAGGACTTCAGCTGGCACGCCGCCGAACCGCAGGAACGCGCCTTCCATTCCTTCGAACCAGTCGACCTGGCGCTCGCGCAGCGAGGGCTGGATGTGCATCCGGCGCGAATACCCCAGTGTCGCCACGAACAAATGGACGCGCACCCGCTCGTCGCCGATCCATACCCGGGACTCGCCGAAGTCGATCTGCAACTGATGGCCGGGCGGCGTCTCGAAGCGCACCGTCGCCCGCTTCTGCGCCCTGAGCTCGCGCCGCCAGCGCTGTACCCGAAGTTCGACCGAGCGCAGGCCGATCACGATCCCATGCTCGCTGGCCAGTTCCTGCCGTATGACATCCGCGTTGCCGCCATGCCGGAAGAAGCGCTCGCGCAGCCAATCGTCGAGTCCATCGAAGGCCGTTTTACGCTCCGGCTTCGCGAACGGCACCGTGCCGCCTGCGCGAAGATAGCGACGCACAGTGTTGCGGGCGCAACCAAACTCCTTCGAAAGCCGCTTCGCTCCCCAGCCAAGCTCATGCAGCCGCACCATCGCTGCTACCTCATCGGGTTGAAGCATATCTTCTCCCTGCACAGCCAACCTCTGTGCAGGAAACTCTGGAATCCCTTTTGTCATCTGTCTTTCCCTCTTCAGCCGAAGGGGTCAGTTCTCAGATTCGGCAGGGGGTCAGTTTCTCATTTCGTCTGACA
>NZ_CACSJO010000068.1 GCF_902706195.1 Novosphingobium sp. 18050
TGTTGATTGCCACTGAGATGTGACCCGGGATTACCATTGAGAATTGACCCGGGTGGGTATGAGTTATGTGCTGCCGTTGACCGGCAGGTTCAAGATGCGGGCTTCTCCTTTCTCGCTTTGGGCGCAGCGGTGCTGGCGCGGAAGCGGAAGCTGTCGTTCCCGGTTTCCAGGATGTGGCAGTGGTGAGTAAGCCGATCGAGCAGCGCGGTGGTCATCTTGGCATCGCCGAACACGCCGGACCATTCGCTGAAGCTCAGGTTGGTGGTGATGACGACGCTGGTGCGCTCGTACAGCTTGCTGAGTAGATGGAAGAGCATGGCCCCACCTGATGGGCTGAAGGGTAAATAGCCCAGCTCATCGAGGATAAGCAGATCGAGGCGGAGCAGGCGCTCGGCCAGTTGGCCGGAACGGTTCGCAGTCTTCTCTTGCTCAAGCACGTTGACCAGATCGACCGTGGAGAAGAAGCGGACCTTCTTGCGGTGATGCTCGACGGCCTGGACGCCCAGGGCAGTGGCGATATGGCTTTTGCCGGTTCCGGGTCCGCCAATCAACACGACGTTGTCGGCGTTTTCCATGAAGTCGCCCTGGTGGAGTTGGCGCACGAGTGGCTCGTTGATCTCGCTGGCGGCAAAGTCGTAGCCTGCCAGATCCTTGTAAGCTGGGAAGCGGGCCGCCTTGATCTGATAGGAGATGGACCTGACCTCTCGCTCGGCCACCTCTGCCTTCAGGAGCCCGGACAGCATCGGCACGGCGGCATCGAAGGCAGGCGCGCCTTGCTCGATCAGGTCGCCGGCGGCCTGCGCCATGCCAAACATCTTGAGGCCGCGCAGCATAACAACGACCGCGGCGCTGGCAGGATCATGACGCATGGCGGATCTCCCTGAGCGTATCGTAGCGATCGACATTGGCCTTGGGCTCCTGCGTCAGGCGCAAGGCCTGAGGCGCATCGATTGGTGCTGCTGGCGGCGCCTTGCCGTCGATAAGGCGATGCAGCACGTTGAGAACGTGGGTCTTGGTGGCGACACCGGCGTCCAGAGCCAACTCGACTGCATGCAAGACAGCCTGCTCGTCGTGATGCAGAACGAGAGACAGGATCTCGACCATCTCCCTGTCGCCACCCGGGCGCCTGAGGAGATGGCCCTGTAATTGCCGGAAGGCTTCGGGCATCTCGAGGAAGGGGGCACCATTACGCAAGGCGCCGGGCTTGCGTTGGACCACCGCCAGATAATGCCGCCAGTCATAGATTGTGCGACCCGGCCTGTGATGGGAACGCTCGATGAGCCGGGCATGTTCGCACACGATCTGGCCTTCGGCAGCGATGACCAGGCGATCCGGGTAGACCCGCAAGCTGACCGGCCGGTTCGCGAAGGATGCCGGAACGGAATAGCGGTTGCGGTCGAAGGCGATGAGGCAGGTTGGCGACACGCGCTTGGTCTGCTCGACAAAACCATCGAAGGGCCTGCCCAGCGGCATCAGGCAGGAAACTTCCTCAGCATGCGCATCGGCCACGGTGCCGGGCATGACACCATGCTGGATCTCGCCCCATTGGGCGATGCACTGTTCTTCCAGCCAGGCGTTCAACTCAGCCAGATCGCGGAAGCTGGGCATCGGTTGCCACAACCGGCGCCGAGCGTCCTGGACGTTCTTCTCGACCTGCCCTTTCTCCCAGCCTGAGGCCGGATTGCAGAAGTCGGTCTCGAACAGATAGTGGCTGGCCATGGCGGCAAACCTCGCGTTGACCTGCCGTGTCTTCCCGGTCCCGATCTTGTCGACAGCGGTCCTCATATTGTCAAAGATCCCGCGCTGGGGCACG
>NZ_CACSJO010000069.1 GCF_902706195.1 Novosphingobium sp. 18050
TAGCCCGGAAAATTCATCGTGTTGGTCAGCGCAGGCCAAGATTTGGATTTTGGGCAGGCGGCGGGCGCGTAGCGTCATTGCCGGAGATGAGCCGGATTTGAGGGTGATTGAGGTTTGCGGGTTGAAGGGCGGGGTTTGGTTTGAAGGGGCGCTGCCCCGTGGATCAGGTGACGAGGCGAGGGACGCGGTCGAGGGCGAGGCGGAAGATCTTCTGGTCGGGACAGGCGGTGGGCCATTGGATACGGATCAGGGTCTTCAACTCGGTGACGCGGGCAGCGACCTTGATGAGGCGCAGGCGTAAAGTATCGAACTGCGCGGTGCGCCAGGTTGAACGTTTGGGCATGGCGCTACGCAAGCCCCACATGAGCCAGTAGGCACCGGCATGGAGAAACAGGCGCAACTGATTGGCGGTGGCCCTGGTGCAGGATGTGCGATCGGCGGCGAGGTGGGTCTTCCAGGACTTGATGTGATTTTCCGCCTGGCCTCGCCGGCAATAGACCTGCTCGTAGAGCCGGCGGGGCGAGCCCTTCTTGAGATTTGTAACGACGAAGCGGGTGTCCGCGCCCTGTTCGCCGACTTCGACGCGGGCGATAATCCGCTCGACGCGGCTCCAGCTTTTGGCGCCGTCGTGGAAGGACTTGAAGCGACGTGCCTTGCCGGCTTGGGGCGCCGCGTCGAAGCGGGCTTTGGTGCTGACCTCGAGATCGGCGATGTGACGGCGCAATGTCGACGTGGGCATGGCGCCCAGGATGAATTCGTGTCCGCCAGCCCGGCACCAGTCGATGACTTCAGGGCAGCAATAGTGACTGTCGCCGCGCAGCAGGATCTGCGTCTTTGGCCAGTTGGCGCGAATTGCACGCATCAAGCGACGCAGGAAAGCCCTGATCTCCTTGCCGCCGGGCCGTTTGGCCGGGCGCAGGACGGCGGTGATGAACCGCCCCTCGCCATCGAACACGACGATGGGCTGGAACCCATATTCGTCATGATGGGCATTGAACAATCGCAACTGCTGGCCGCCATGCACGGCATCGAAGGTGTCATCGATGTCGAGGACAATGCGCCTGGGAACAGTGCGGAAACTCTCGCAGTACAGGTCCACCATCGCCCGGCCAATGTGCAGGAGCGCACGCGTGTCAGGCAGGTTTTCCAAGCGTGAGATTGTCGGCTGCGAGCAAAGTGCACGGTCCGATGGAGCCAGGCCAAGCGCCATTTTGAACGCCGGGTCGATGCGCAGACTGGAAGCGTCATTGCCATCTTCATAACCTGCGGCGATCATCATCAGTCGGAACCGGATAATGTCGGCAAGGGAGTGCGTGATATGATCCGGCGCACGGGGATCATTGATGCAGGCAGCCATATGATCGGCTACACCAAGGCGCTGCTCAACCTCGCGCAACAGCAAAATACCGCCGTCCGAGGAGAGCAGACCGCCATCGAACCTTGCATCTATCCGCTTGCCAGAAACGGGTGACAAACCGGTCAGCGGCAGAGTAGAACCGTCCATGGCGGGTGTGGCTTTCCTGAAATGACGTCGATCGGCTTAAGCAACCAAATCATACGTTAAATCAGTGCTTTACGCCACATCCGCCAACCCGCGTGAATTTTCCGGG
>NZ_CACSJO010000070.1 GCF_902706195.1 Novosphingobium sp. 18050
GGGCAGGGCAGGGGAGATAGGGGGCATCGCTGTCCCCTAGCATGACGTGCGCATCTTGACCCACTGCAGAATAATGATACACTAAGGATCATAAAATAGGGGAGAGAACGCGTGTCCTACGAAAAGGCCGATTGGTATACGGACGTCGCTCTGGTCGACGATCCCCATGCCTATTTCGATTATCTGCGCGCGCAGGGACCGGTGGTACGGTTGCCCTATCGCAACGCGGTTGCCGTTGTCGGATATGAGGAAACCATTCAGCTGGTGCTCGATACCGAGCACTTTTCCGAGATCAACGCCGTCACCGGCGGGCTGGTCCAGTTGCCCTTTACTCCCGAAGGGGACGACATTTCCGATGAGCTGGAAAGCCACCGCAAGGAGATTGCTTTCGGGGACCAGATCGTCGCGGAGCATGGCAATCGCCATGCGGATCTGCGTTCAGTCCTTTCGCGCCTGTTCACGCCCAGCCGGCTGAAACAGCTGCAGCCGCAACTGGCCGCGACCGCGGAGGGCCTGATCGACGAGTTTCACGCGAGTGGCCGGGTGGATATCGTGCGCCAATACGGCGGGCCTTACGGTGCGCTCGTGATCTCTGACCTGCTGGGGCTGTCGCAGGCTACTCGCGCGAAGTTCCGCGATCTGCTGGAAGGGGCGCTTCCAGTGCCGATGGACGCCAGCCCCGAAGACATGATGAAGAACCCGCTGGTTCCCGTCGGCAAGGACCTGTTCAAACTGATCGCGCGCCGCCGGCTTGCCAATCACGCACTGATGCGCCCTTTGCGGGCGCTGCTGGCGCAGGAGGATATTCTCAACGACCTGGCGCGGGCGACTTATCCCGACGGTTCGAAACCCTCACTCGTCGATGTGACGACGCTGGCCGCATTCCTCTTCGGCGCCGGGCAGGACACGACCAACCGGCTGCTCGCCAACGGCTTTCGGCTGATCGCGACGAGGCCGGACATCCAGGCCGAACTGCGCGCCGACCCCAAGCGTATTGCCGATTTCATCGAGGAATTGCTGCGCATCGACGGGTCTGTGAAAAGCGGCGGGCGGATCTGCCAGAAAAGCACCAGTCTGGGCGGCGTCGAGATCAAGGCCGGTACTCCGGTGCTCATGAGCTACATGGCCGCCAACCGCGATCCCGCGCGTTTCCCCGATCCGGCCACTTTCGACATGGACCGGCCGCGCATCAAGGAGCATCTGGCCTTTGGGCGCGGGGCGCATACCTGCATCGGTGCGCCGCTTGCCCGGCGGGAGGTTGCCGTCAGTATTGAGCGGCTGCTGGCGCGCATGGGCAACATCCGCCTGTCCGAGGCGCATCATGGACCCGCCAGTGCGCCTGTGTTCGCATATGAGCCGACTTACGTGCTGCGGGCCCTCAAGTCGCTGCATTTGGAATTCGACCCGCTCTGAGGAGAGGAGGCTGCCCACCTCCGGCCCCGCCCACCTGCGGAGGGGGAGCGAGTTTGCCGATACGCCGGCGAGGGGTAGTCGCAGCGGGGTGGGCATTCGCACATGCCTCCCCCTTGCACCCCCCGCGCATCGCTCTAGTC
>NZ_CACSJO010000071.1 GCF_902706195.1 Novosphingobium sp. 18050
GACCGCTGCCCAACAGTTTTCTTCTCCGCCCTCGCTCTCACTGCCACAGTGCTCTTCTGGCTCTGATCAATGAGATGGGGTGGTTGCCGCCCTCCCAGACGACATTGCATCATGCCAAGGATGACCGGGGAACCAAGGTTCCGCAAGAAGCTGTCACGTCAAAGTTTTTCCAAATTCATGGCCGAGCAGCCTCCCGCGTCAGTCGTGATGGAAGCTTGTGGCAGCACGCATCACTGGGCTCGAGAGATGATCAGCTTTGGGCATGAGGTAAAACTGATTGCGCCGCGTTACGTAAAACCGTTCGTGAAGCGACAGAAGAACGATGCGGCCGATGCAGAGGCCATTGTAATCGCGGCTCGGCAACCTGAAATGCGCTTCGTCGAGCCCAAAGGTGTCGAGCAACAAAGCCGAGCGATTTTGTTCCGGGCTCGCGAACGGCTCGTCCACCAGCGTACCGAGACCATCAACGCACTCAGGGCAGCTTTGTACGAATACGACCATGTCGTTCCACAAGGCACACGGCAGATCCGACGGATTGACGAGATGCTTGAGGCGCCACACAGTGACTTCCCTGACTTGATGCGGGACGAATGCCGCGATCTGCTGGAACAGATCGCCGAGCAGGCAATCCGTATCAACGCCCGGACGGAAAAGATCAAAGCTCTTGCGGCGGAGGCTGATACAGCCCGGCGCTTGCAAACGATCCCTGGGGTCGGTCCGATGACGGCTTTGGCAGTCGAAGCATTCGCGCCGCCGATGAGCAGCTTCAATTGTGGTCGCGCCTTTGCCGCCTGGCTGGGCCTTGTTCCGCGCCAGCTTTCTTCCGGCGGAAAAGAGCGGCTCGGTCACACTACAAAGGCAGGGCAGGCTGATATCCGCCGATTACTGATCATCGGTGCAATGTCGCGGCTGAACTGGTTCGGGCGCAAATCCATACCGGAGGATTCGTGGCTAGCACGCATCACATCGCGAAAGCCGCGGATGCTAGTTGCGATCGCCCTGGCCAACAAGATGGCGCGGGTAATTTGGGCCATGCTGACGAAAAATGAGGATTGTCGAGTTCTGGCATAGGTAGGCCCAGCGTAATATTATGCTGCGAATTCTGCCTGACGCCGGATAGACGGGAGTGTGAGAAGGCGATGACCCGAATGGGCCAAATGATCGAACAGATCTGGATCAGAAAAACCAGTTCAGGACTTAGAGCGCTACAGCTCGCCAATGAGATTTGGATCTGATCCGCGGATCACCATACCGGCCAGCGGTTTCTGAGTGCCGTATTCAAAGGCC
>NZ_CACSJO010000072.1 GCF_902706195.1 Novosphingobium sp. 18050
TGGACGCAGTTCTGCGCGTTGATCTGCAGCTTCGGGCCTGCTCCCGCATCGACGAACTCGTAGACACCTGCCGGGCAATAGCGCGCCTCGGGCCCTGCATAGACCGGCAGGTTGACCTCGGTCGGGATCGCGGGGTCCTTGAGCTTGAGGTGGACCGGCTGGTCCTCCTCGTGGTTCGTGAACGAATAGGACACGCTGGTCAGGCGGTCGAAGCTGATGACACCGTCCGGCTTGGGATAGGCGATCGGCTTGTACATATCCGCGCGCTGCGTTTCGCTTGCGTCGGTGTGGTGCCTCATCGGCTTGGCCAGACCGAAGCCGAATAGCGTGCGCAGCCACATGTCGGCGCCGGCGAGAACCGTGCCCAGCTCGGTGCCCCACTTGGCGACCATCGGCTCGGCATTCTGCACGAGCTTGAGTTCCTTGGCGATCCAGCTGGAGCGCACCGCGTCGTCATAGTCTTGCAGCGTGTCAGCCTCGCGCCCGGCCTTGATGGCGGCCGCGATCGACTCCGCTGCGAGCATGCCGCTTTTCATCGCAGTATGGGTGCCCTTGATGCGCGGCACGTTGACGAATCCTGCCGAGCAGCCCGCCAGCACGCCGCCGGGGAATGCCAGTTGCGGGACTGACTGCCAGCCGCCTTCGTTAATGACACGTGCACCGTAGGCCACACGCTTGCCGCCTTCGAGTATCGCACGGATTTCCGGGTGCTGCTTCCAGCGCTGGAATTCCTCGAACGGGTAGACGTAGGGGTTCTTGTAATCGAGCGCCGTCACGAAGCCCAACGCCACCTGGTTGTTCGCCTGGTGGTAGAGGAAACCGCCGCCCCAGCTGTCGCTCTCGCTCATCGGCCAGCCCTGCGTGTGGATCACGCGGCCGGGGACGTGCTTGTCCGCCGGGATATCCCAGAGTTCCTTGATGCCAAGGCCATAGATCTGCGGCTCGCAGGTCGCCTCGAGGTCGAACTTCGCCTTCAGCCGCTTGGTCAGATGGCCGCGTGCGCCTTCGCAGAAGACGGTGTACTTGCCGAGCAGGTTCATGCCCGGCTGGAAATCGCCCTTCTCGTTGCCTTCGCGGTCGACGCCCATGTCGCCGGTCTGCACGCCCAGCACGGCGCCATTGTCGC
>NZ_CACSJO010000073.1 GCF_902706195.1 Novosphingobium sp. 18050
ACACTGAGTAAGTCCATGTCGATCACTCCACGACCCTCCGACTGGCAGCCGGAGGCGAGGGAAACATGGGTCAATTCTCAATGGTAATTTATACGCCCCCCGGGTCACATCTCAGTGGCAATCAACAGTCATGCATCAAACATTGCTGACCGCCAAGCAGCAAGGCGTGTCCTGTCCCACGCTGGAAGCATTGGTGAAGGCCATATGGCTGCACTTGGCTGGGCAAGCGATTGAAGAACCCGACGGCGTGGTTCAGGGGCCGGAGATTTGACGATTGATTCTTGGCGCTGCGTCGAGATTCTAATGGGACGGCGCAAAGGCGCTCCTAACGTTGCCACCGACCGCAATCGATGCAATTTCATTACCCAGATCAAAGAGTGCCGTCAGAACTGCTGGATACGGCAGCTCGTCCGCAATACGCGCAGCTACATTGGGATTTTTGTATTTGGCGGCTTTTTCAGGAGAGCCACCAAAAATTTTTACCGCAGAACCGTCGCTGTCGTATGACTTAAGCAGAAAACCATCCTCGTGCGGCGTATGAATGGCCCAGCCAAGAAATTTGCTCGTGTGCGGTAACTGCATCCCCCGCCGTAATTGCTTCTCGGTCGGGGCCTTGGTTCCACTGCTGAAAAAGACCATGATCTCGCTTCGCCTCACCGAATTGCTACCATGTTCTGCAGTTTGACGGCTCTTTCCGCAAGAGCACAGCGACGATCCACAGGCTTTAAGGATTAGGGCGCGATACGCCAAATCAGAAAAAAGATGCGTGAGAAAACGGACTTGCTGCGGACACAGTGTTTTGTGGAGCTTGGCCCTATGCAGGTAAGTCATTGTAAAGATTGGTTGCGGGGGTAGGATTTGAACCTACGACCTTCAGGTTATGAGCCTGACGAGCTACCGGGCTGCTCCACCCCGCGTCAATCTTGCGCGTTTCAGGAACGCGAAGAGGGCCTGGGGATTTTCTCCCTTGGCCCTCTTGTTTGTTTTGTCATTGTGATGGGTTTTTTGTCTCTAGTGTATTGCGCCGGCTTCAATGCCTGGCGACGTCCTACTCTTCCGGGGCTTGAGCCACAGTACCATTGGCGCTGTCAGGTTTCACGGCCGAGTTCGAG
>NZ_CACSJO010000074.1 GCF_902706195.1 Novosphingobium sp. 18050
TTTACCCTGATGAGACAGGATTCTCACGAAGCTCGATAGGAAACAAGTCATTGAGTTTGTTTCCAATTACTAAGTATCGAGGGCGGCTCGGCTACGCCTTCACCGCCACTCGGACTGGCATCTGATCTTTCCACGCCCGCCCTGGCGGGCGCGCGTTCCACGATCATCACCAGTCGTGGGACCTATCGGCTCATTCGAAGCAAGCCGGAGTCCGGCTGAGAGTGGACCGTCCGCCCGCTGCGCTGCGCTCCCCCCCGCCTCTGGCGACCCCCCGCTCTCACGGGGGGTGGTAATGCGTATGCGTCCTTTCTTATTAGGAATACGCGTTAAGCCCCCCCCTTGGGTGTCTCCATCTGGCAGGGCAACGCCATCGAGAGGAAGGGATCGGATGCGATGCGCAGCATCGTGGACGATCCGGACCGATTGCGAGTGACCCGGAGGCGAAGCCGAAGGCGTCCTCGATCCCGTCTATCAGTAGACGATCCACCACGGATCAGCCGGACAGACATTGGTGACGATGATCTGCGCAATCACGCCATCAACGATCTGGGCATCATGCTGACAATCGCGATGCGAATCGTCTCACCGTCATGTGCGCGATCTGGCGCGCAACTTCCCGGATACGGCACGCGCGTCGGCTTATCGCGAGGTCGTTGACCAGCGTGAAACCCAGTCGCCATCACCAAACTTGAAAAAACAGACTGGTTTTTCTCGATGGGGGAAACGGCAGGCGGTAAACGTCTGCCTGTCACGAGGCTGGCCAGCACGAGACCGGTTCGATGTCCAAGGGCATCGGCCGCTCACATCCTTCGGCGTAGGGAGATCGAGGTAGCTACGGCTCCTCGTTCAAGCGCCATCTTGGTCCCCCACGGGGGCACAAGGTTCAAACTAATCCCACAGTCCGCCACGGCGGGCTGGATCGATGCGCCCTCGGGCGTCCGGTCACGGGGTCGACCCCTTATTACTGGCGAGCATGAACATGAATTTGAATGAACGGATTGAGGCAGGACGGTCGAACGCAGTGGCGCAGAGCTTCCAAGCCGCCAGCGAAAT
>NZ_CACSJO010000075.1 GCF_902706195.1 Novosphingobium sp. 18050
GCCGAGAACAGCGTGGCGGTGCGCGCGGCGGCGAAGCGCGGCGCGAGGAAGGGCGCAGGCACGATGTTGCGCACGCAGACCGTGGAGCCGCCCGGCGCGGCGCCCGCGGGCCGCTGCACGTCCACGAGGGAGTGGGCATCGAGCAGTTCGGCCATGCGCAGCGCCTGCAGGGCTTCGAGGTAGAAGGCCTGCAGCGCGCCGTCGGCCTGCTCGGGGTGTTCGGCGAAATGCTCGCCCAGGGAACTGCTGCCCTGTTGCAGCGCCGCCAGCAGCTTCGGCGGAAAGCCTTCCGGCTGCACCACGTAGCTGGCCGCGCCCGCGGGCCGCGCGGCCGCTGGCGCCTGCGCTTCCACCGCCTTGTCCAGCGCGACCCACGCGCGGCGGATGCGGTCCAGCGCCTTCTTCACGACCGGCACCGCGGCGGCCGTGGGCGAGCGGCGCGCCTCGTGCAGCGTGCCGGGCAGCAGTTCGGCCGTGTACATGCGGCGCCCGCGCTCGACGAGGTTGTGCGCCTCGTCCACCAGCACGGCCACGCGCCACTGGTTGGCCTGCGCGAGGCCGTGCAGCATCGCGCCCAGGTCGAAGTAGTAGTGGTAGTCGCCCACCACCACGTCGGCCCAGCGCGCCAGCTCCTGCGAGAGATAGTAGGGGCACACGCCGTGGGCCAGCGCGGCCTCGCGCACACGGGCCTGGTCCAGCGCCAGCGGGCCGGTGGCGTGGGTGGCGGTCGGGGC
>NZ_CACSJO010000076.1 GCF_902706195.1 Novosphingobium sp. 18050
TCATGATGGAGATGTACGAATCCGGTGAACTCCAGCAGGTGCTGGGCGGCCAGCCCCAGGCCTGACATCCGGCACCCCTGCCCGGCCGCCCGGCCGCTTCATGCGCGGGCGGCTTTTTCACGTCCGGCGGCGCGGGCGGAGGCGCGGTGGCCGTGGCCACGGCCACGGGCGCGGCTGTCGCTGTCGGACAACTGCCACCGGTTGACGGGGTTTTTCCACCGTTGGAAGCCGGCATGTTGTGTGCTTGAATGGTTGCGTGCCCTCACCCTCCAACGAACCAGGAGCGCGCCATGACGACGACACACAGCCTTGTCCCGCAATCTCCTTCGATGGGCCTGCCGGTGGCCCAGTTGCGCAACGTGTTCCGGCCCGGCGACGTGGAGCGCCGCCTCGCCCGGCTGCAGGACGCGGGCAGCCAGCGTGAATACGAAACCCTGCGCGCGGTCTACGAGCGCATGCTCGAACGGGGCCCCGAGCGCTTCCAGGTGAAGCCGTCCGGCGTGCCCGACATGGCAGGCCTCTACGAGCAGCTGCCCAACTTCTCCGATGCGCTCGACGACGTGAAGCGCCACGTCGCGCTGGCACAGGACAGCCGCGACGGCCTGGAGGTGACGCCGATGC
>NZ_CACSJO010000077.1 GCF_902706195.1 Novosphingobium sp. 18050
GCTCACGCCGCCCGCGGCCTTTGTGGTCGTCTCGGGCTTGGCAAGTTGGGCCTGTAGCTCAGTTGGTTAGAGCGCACCCCTGATAAGGGTGAGGTCAGTGGTTCGAATCCACTCAGGCCCACCATTTTCGCGTAAGCGAAAATGGTCTTCCTTGTTAAGTGCTCAAGCGCCGCCGAACGCATCCGCGTTCTTGGCTTTTCCCGCGCATAAGCGCGGACGGCCGGTCGGCCTTGCGAACTCTACGAGTTCGGTAGTTCTACCAATGAGAGTTGGTTTAATGGGGCCTTAGCTCAGCTGGGAGAGCGGTTGCTTTGCAAGCATCAGGTCATCGGTTCGATCCCGATAGGCTCCACCATCCCCTGCCCTTGGCGGGGTTGATGGTACGTGCGCTGCACGACTGCTCTCAAGTATTCTCCAGAGATGAAGTGAAACGGTTCCGGCCTTAACAGGCCGGTTGCGCGGGATTTGCCCGCATTCTTTGACATTGTGAATGGGTTTTTTAATCGATGCCGTGGCGCGTCGTGCTTGCTGACGTAGTGAGCACACGATGACGCGCAACATACAGATGTAAATCTGGCTGAGAT
>NZ_CACSJO010000078.1 GCF_902706195.1 Novosphingobium sp. 18050
GTCCATCACCAGCCGCAGGGCGGCCGGGCTGCTGGTGTCCACGGTGTTGCCGGTGCCGGTGTAGTCGACGTAGAAGCGCGTGTCCTCGGGCGACAGACGGTAGTAGGCGCCGTTGTCGATGCCCTTGAGGCTCAGCGTGGGGCCCAGGTGGTTGCCTTCGGCCGTGTGGTTGTAGACCACGTCCAGGATCACCTCGATGCCGGCGGCGTGCAGCGCGCGGACCATCGCCTTGAATTCGTCCGTGCCGCCGTCGGCGCGGTTCGCGGCGTAGCGGGGCTCGGGCGCGAAGAACGCGATCGTGTTGTAGCCCCAGTAGTTGGCGAGGCCCGCGTCCACGAGTCGCTTGTCGTCCACGAAGGCCTGCACCGGCAGCAGCTCGATGCTGGTCACGCCGAGCTGCTTGAGGTAGCCCACGGCGGCTTCCGATCCCAGACCGGCATAGGTGCCGCGCAGGTGCTCGGGCACGCCCTCCAGCGTCTGCGTGAAGCCCTTGACATGCATCTCGTAGAACACGGTCTCGGCGGGCGGCACGCGCGGATGCGCATCGTCGTCCCAGTCG
>NZ_CACSJO010000079.1 GCF_902706195.1 Novosphingobium sp. 18050
CGGTCATCCTTGGCATGATGCAATGTCGTCTGGGAGGGCGGCAACCACCCCATCTCATTGATCAGAGCCAGAAGAGCACTGTGGCAGTGAGAGCGAGGGCGGAGAAGAAAACTGTTGGGCAGCGGTCGTAGCGGGTTGCGATGCGGCGCCAGTCCTTCAGGCGGCCGAACATGATCTCGATGCGGTTGCGGCGGGTTTTGAGCGGGATCATCTTCGTCAATCGCAACGGTCTGCGCTGGCGGGATGCGCCGAGGGAATACGGGCCGCACAAGACGCTTTACAACCGATGGAAGCGTTGGGGCGAGATGGGCGTGTTTGCTCGCATGATGGAAGGCCTGTCCGCTCAGAGGGCCGAGCCCCAGACCATCATGATCGATGCGACCTATCTCAAGGCCCACCGCACGGCTTCCAGCCTTGGGGTAAAAAAGGGGATCTCGGCCGCCTGATCGGACGGACCAAGGGCGGTATGAACACCAAGCTTCACGCCGTTACCGATGCCAACGGCCGCCCGCTG
>NZ_CACSJO010000080.1 GCF_902706195.1 Novosphingobium sp. 18050
CGGGAGAAGCGCTCGATCTCCAGACGTTCAAACTGGTCGACCAGCTGTCCGGCCGGTCCATCGGCCTGCGGGCCGACATGACGCAGCAGGTCGCCCGCATCGACGCCCACCTCCTGAACCGCACGGGCGTCACCCGGCTCTGCTACTGCGGTCCCGTGCTGCACACGCGCCCCGACCGGCCCCGCGCCACCCGCGAGCCGCTGCAGTTCGGCGCGGAAATCTACGGCCATGCCGGCATGGAAGCCGATCTGGAATCTGTGCTGCTCGCGCTCGACTGCCTCAACCTCGCCGGGGTCCAGGGCATCAGCGTCGACCTGTCGGACGCCCGCATCGTGCGTGCCTTGCTGGAACCGGCGGCGCCGGACCCGCACACCGTGCGGAAGATCCACGCCGCGCTGGCCGCCAAGGATGCGTCGGAACTCGCCAGCGCATCGGCCCAGCTGCCCGCCGCCACGCGCGACGCGCTCATGGCG
>NZ_CACSJO010000081.1 GCF_902706195.1 Novosphingobium sp. 18050
GGCCAGCACCTGCGGCAGCCGGACGGAGAGGGAGTTGACGTTCCAGGTGGCCAGCTTCATGGGGCAGTTCGGTGGACGGACAAAAGGGGCAGCAGGCGGCGTGCGAGCGGGGCTCAGCGCCGCCGGTAGCTCACGAAGGAGAACGGCAGGCCGCTGACCGCCGACTGCTGTACGGGGCTGCGGGCGACTTCGTGCCATTCCGGCCCGAGGACGGGAGCGAACGCATCGCCGTCGAAGTCCTGGTGGATCTCGGTCACCTCGACGCCGTCCGCGAGCGGCAGCGCCTGCGCATAGATCTGGGCGCCGCCGATGATCCAGGCCACGCCGCCGTTCGCCCGGGCGATGCCGAGGGCTTCGTCCAGGCTGGCTGCGCGCAGCGCGCCGTCCGCGTTCCAGTCCGACTGCCGCGTGACGACGATGTTGGCGCGGCCCGGCAGGGGGCGGAAGCGCGGCGGGAGCGAATCCCAGGT
>NZ_CACSJO010000082.1 GCF_902706195.1 Novosphingobium sp. 18050
ATCCTGCGCCATGCCGATGGAGCCGGGCACGTTGTGCGAACGGCTGTTACCGTGCGACGCGCGCTGCGATGCCATGTTGTGGCGCTTGATCGTGCCGGCGTAGCCCTTACCGATCGAGGTGCCTTGCACGTCGACCTTCTGGCCCACCGAGAACACGTCCGTGATCGGCACGGCAGCACCCGCGGCGTACTTGCCGGCGGTTTCTGCGGTGACGCGGAATTCCTGGATGATTTCACCGGCTTCCACACCTGCCTTGGCAAGGTGGCCGGCTTCGGGCTTGGTCACGCGAGATGCCTTGCGCGAACCGAACGTGACCTGCAGGGCCACGTAGCCATCGTTCTCTTGGGTTTTCACCTGGGTCACACGGTTGTTGGACACATCCACCACCGTGACGGGCACTGCGTCCCCGTCATCGGTGAACAGACGCATCATGCCCACCTTGCGGCCCAGCAACCCGAGGGAGTTGCTC
>NZ_CACSJO010000083.1 GCF_902706195.1 Novosphingobium sp. 18050
GTGCGGTAGCTGGCTTCCACGCGGTGGCGGCGGCAGTAGTCCAGCGCCAGGTTGCGCACCACCTGGCAGCAGTAGCCGATCGGCCGCTCCGCCACCCGGTCGCGAGGCCCTTCCGCCAGCTTCAGGTACGCATCCTGCATCACGTCGTCGGCGAGGTCTTCGGTGTTCACGATCTGCCGTGCGACGCGCCACAGCTGTGCCCGGTGGGCGACGAACACATCGGCCAGGGAAGGGTCTGACAACGGCGAGGACATAGGGATCGCTTTCCTGTGGTGGCCGAAAGGGTTCCGGCGGGTGGAAAGCGATGATACAAAAAATCTGTGGAATAGGAATTATTTGTATTTGAATATTTACAGTTCCCTGTGAGCGGTGTGCCGCAAGTCCTGGTCTTCACTCGACTATGCAGAAGTGGGCAACGGCCCCGGCACCTTCCATTCTTCTAAGATTTTCGACTTGTCAATAGCTC
>NZ_CACSJO010000084.1 GCF_902706195.1 Novosphingobium sp. 18050
GTCTTTAACGTCGCCCACCGTCGTGTGGCATGCCACCACCTGAGCCCACACGGCATCGCGGGCGGCGTTGACCGTAGCCTGCACCTGATCGCGCGCGGCATATACATTGCCGTTCACGTTGTCCCGAGCATTGGTAACGGTGGCCTTTACATCGTCGCGCGCTGCGTTCACTGTCCCTTGGACGGCGTTCCTTGATGCGCCCACGGCTGTCTGGCAGACAGCGACGGCGTCCTCTACGCGCTTGGACAAGATCATCCAATTGGCATCGTCCCCACTCGGATCGGTATTGCCGGCCCCAGCGGTGACGCGCACATAGCTCTGCAGGTTGCCCGGGCTGCGCACCACGGCGCCCACGGGGTAGGTGCGGCCGCTGACCCACGGCGGCGGGCCGCCGCGCATCAGCTCGGCGAGGATCACGGGGTCCAGATTCATGGCTTGGCCTCGGTGGATGTGACGC
>NZ_CACSJO010000085.1 GCF_902706195.1 Novosphingobium sp. 18050
CTCTTCGGCTTCGGGGCCGGCGTGATGCTCGCCGCGTGTTCGTTCTCGCTGATCATCCCCGGGCTGGCCGCGGCGAAGGACAACGGCGCGGATGCGTGGGGCGCGGGCGGCATCATCGGCGGCTCCATCCTTTTGGGCGGGCTCGCGCTGCTGGCGATGGAGCGGCTGCTCCCGCACGAGCATTTCATCAAGGGCGTGGAGGGCGGCCCGTCGCCGCGCACGCTGCGGCGCACCTGGCTGTTCGTGTTCGCGATCGCGCTGCACAACCTGCCGGAGGGGCTGGCGATCGGCGTGGCCTACGGCGGGACCAGCCCGGTGCAGGCCGGCACGCTCACGGCCGGCATCGCGATCCAGGACGTCCCGGAGGGGCTGGTGGTGGCGGTGGCGCTGCTGGCCGCGGGCTACAGGCGCTGGCTGGCGGTGCTGCTCGGCATGGCCTCCGGCCTGGTGGAGCC
>NZ_CACSJO010000086.1 GCF_902706195.1 Novosphingobium sp. 18050
GCTCACGCCGCCCGCGGCCTTTGTGGTCGTCTCGGGCTTGGCAAGTTGGGCCTGTAGCTCAGTTGGTTAGAGCGCACCCCTGATAAGGGTGAGGTCAGTGGTTCGAATCCACTCAGGCCCACCATTTGCCAGTTTTGACAGATAACGGGGCCTTAGCTCAGCTGGGAGAGCGGTTGCTTTGCAAGCATCAGGTCATCGGTTCGATCCCGATAGGCTCCACCATCTTCGCCGTGTAAACGGCTTGAGGATGGTTTTGCGCATCAAGCGCTCTGTCAGTGTACTCCAGAGATGAAGTGAAACGGTTCCGGCCCTAACAGGCCGGTTACGCGGGATTTGCCCGCATTCTTTGACATTGTGAATGGGTTTTTTAATCGATGCCGTGGCGCGTCGTGCTTGCTGACGTAGTGAGCACACGATGACGCGCAACATACAGATGTAAATCTGGCTGAGAT
>NZ_CACSJO010000087.1 GCF_902706195.1 Novosphingobium sp. 18050
CGGCGCATCAGGGTGAGCTTGTGCTGCACCAGGGGGTGGGTGATGACGTGGACGTTGCCGGAGGGGTTCTCGGTGCTCATGGGCGTGGGAAAGAGAGAGAAAAGGGAGACAACCGGTCAGTCTGCCAGAAACCGCGCATACCGCGGCAGATCGACGTTGCCGCCGCTCACGACGATGCCCACGCGCGCACCGCGCAGGTCGATGCCGCCGTGGTGCGCGCCGGCCAGCGCCAGCGCCCCGGTGGGCTCCACCACCATCTTCATGCGCTCGGCGAAGAAGCGCAGCGCCTGGGCGAGCTGGGCGTCGGACACGGTGACGACTTCGTGCACCAGCCGCTGGATGATCGGGAAGGTGATCTCGCCCGGCGCCTGCGTCTGCGCGCCGTCGGCGATGGTGCGGGGCGTCTCGATGCGCACGATGTGCCCGGCGCGCAGCGACTGCTGCACGTCGT
>NZ_CACSJO010000088.1 GCF_902706195.1 Novosphingobium sp. 18050
GCACCGTGCTGCGCGGCAAGACCCTCGGCATCTGGGGCTACGGCCGCATAGGGCAGATCGTCGCGGGCTACGGCCGCGCGTTCGGCATGAACGTGCGCGTCTGGGGCCGCGAGGCGTCGCGCGCGCAGGCGCTCAGCGACGGCCTGCAGGTGGCGACCACGCGCGAGGAATTCTTCTCGCAGTGCGACGTGGTCTCGCTGCACCTGCGGCTCAACGACGACACCCGCGGCATCGTGCGCCTGGAGGACCTCTCCTCCATGAAACCCAACGCCCTGCTCGTGAACACCTCGCGCGCCGAGCTGATCGAGCCCGACGCCCTGATCGCCGCCCTGAACCGCGGTCGTCCCGGCATGGCCGCCGTGGACGTGTTCGAGAGCGAGCCGATCCTGCAGGGCCATGCGCTGCTGCGGCTCGAGAACTGCATCTGCACGCCGCACAT
Source organism: Novosphingobium sp. 18050 (assembly GCF_902706195.1). GTDB lineage: Bacteria > Pseudomonadota > Alphaproteobacteria > Sphingomonadales > Sphingomonadaceae > Novosphingobium. The sequence continues at coordinate 440 of NZ_CACSJO010000088.1, forward strand.
CGGCTACGTAG
>NZ_CACSJO010000089.1 GCF_902706195.1 Novosphingobium sp. 18050
TGCACAAATCTTGCTGGGCGAGTTTGAATCTGCGGAAATTGTCCTCGAAGAACTCAATGAAAATGCCCGCAGTCTGCGGTTGATGAGCGATCTCAACCGTAACCTGTTGCTGCTTAATCAACTGTACTGGCAGGCCGGACGTAAAAGTGACGCTCAGCGTGTGTTGCTGGACGCATTAAAACTGGCGAATCGTACCGGATTTATCAGTCATTTTGTCATCGAAGGCGAAGCGATGGCGCAACAACTGCGCCAGCTTATTCAACTCAATACGCTGCCGGAGCTGGAACAGCATCGCGCACAGCGTATTCTGCGAGAAATCAATCAACATCATCGGCATAAATTCGCCCATTTCGATGAGAATTTCGTTGAACGTCTGCTAAATCATCCGGAAGTGCCAGAGCTGATCCGCACCAGCCCGTTGACCCAACGTGAATGGCAGGTCCTGGGGC
>NZ_CACSJO010000090.1 GCF_902706195.1 Novosphingobium sp. 18050
GGTAGGGATGGCTCGGGGAATCTCTACGTTTTTAATTACGCGGGTGATGGATCGCTGGATTCTTTAGATATACTTAACAGGGATGGAAGTCTGGTAAAGCTTGCGAAAAGCTTTGAAGATTTTATTTTCAGACAGCTATTAGGCACTGTCGTCCAAATCAATCCGGAAGACATTGAGGACGAGGATGAGTACAACAAAGATCTTTTCGCGATGCTTGAAAGTCACAAGCCATATTTGAGTTCGGAGAGATTTGAGATTCTAAAATCCGTGTATGAAAAAGAGATAGAGGAAAACGATGATGAATTTGGGAAGATATCCATCGATGAATATTACGAATTGCTCAACAAGGAAATTGACTTTCCTGGAATTAATAAGAAATTTACGATATGAAAAATTATTTAAAATCTGCTTGTGATTTCAGAAACCTTGTTTTTGGAGTTGCGCAAG
>NZ_CACSJO010000091.1 GCF_902706195.1 Novosphingobium sp. 18050
GTTCAAGTCCCTGCTGGTGCGCACCTACTCGGGCGCCCTGAGCCAGGTCAACGATCTTTCCATCCAGGTCAAGCCGCTGCGCGCCGGCGCCGGCGAAACCGATGTGCTCGTGCGCTCCGAGATCCTGGGCCGCGGCGACCCCGTCCAACTGGACTACCGCCTGGAGAAGACCCCCGGCGATGCCGCGGGCTGGAAGATCTACAACCTGAACGTGATGGGCGTCTGGCTGGTGGAGACCTACCGCACCCAGTTCGCGCAGGAGATCAATGCCAAGGGCATCGATGGCCTGATCGAGTCGCTGGCGGCCCGCAACAAGGCCAACGCCGCGGGCACCGGCAAGGCCGGCTGACCGCCTTCCGGCACGCACTGCCATGCTGGTCCTTCCCACCGAATTGACCCACCAGCAGGCCGAGGCCTGCCTGCGGATGCTGCTGCAGGGGCTCAAGG
>NZ_CACSJO010000092.1 GCF_902706195.1 Novosphingobium sp. 18050
GTTCCAGGGCCTGCTGCGCCAGGTGCAGGGCCTGAGCCGCCTGATCGAAGACCTGCGCATGCTGAGCCTGCGCGACAGTGGGCACCTGGAACTCGAACGGGTGCCGGCGGACCTCGCCCAGGAGATCGCCTCCGTGGTGCATGCGTTCGAGCCGCGCCTGCAGCAGCGCGGCTTCACCCTGCGCACGCAAGTCGATCTGCCCGATAGAGTCGCCTGCGACCCGGTGCGCATCCGCCAGGCCCTGATGGCCCTGCTGGAGAACGTGCACAAGCACGCCACTCCGGGCGAAGTGCATGTGCTTGCACGGGTCGTCGAAGGCACGTGCCGGCTCGGCGTCGAAGACGCAGGCCCCGGCATTCCTCCCGAACTCGCGGGACAGGTCTTCGACGCCTTTCACCGCGGAGATGCCGGCCGGCCGCAGAGTGCTGGTGGTAGCGGCCTGGGTC
>NZ_CACSJO010000093.1 GCF_902706195.1 Novosphingobium sp. 18050
ATCAGCGACAGGCCGGACGGGCCGATCAGCACCCCGGCCACCAGGTAGCCGAGCACCGCGCTCTGGCCGATCAGCCGGAACACCGGCACGCCGATCACCGCGGCCGCCAGGAAGGTCAGGACCGGCGGCAGGAAGCTCGCATGTTCGACGGGACTCGCCATGCAGGTCTTCTCGGCGGATGGCTTCGGGTTCGTGGGCGCAGGCCCGGCTTAGCGCGCGCGGCGCCGCGATGCGATATGCGCGGGGGTGCCAATCGACACAAGCGGGTTTTGGGCCGACGGGGATGCGGGCTTGTAGGGGGTCGTTCGGCCCCCTGCGCGCCGTGTACCAAAATATGGTATCTTCTGGTATCAGGAGGCTGCCATGGCAAAGAACACATCCATCTCGCTCGGGGACCATTTCGCCGGGTTCATCGATCGTCAGGTCACCGACGGGCGCTACGGATC
>NZ_CACSJO010000094.1 GCF_902706195.1 Novosphingobium sp. 18050
CGACGGAGGGATCAGGATGTCGGTGGCCGCGGCCGCACCGACCACGCTGGCCGAGAACGAGCCGGGGTAGCCCGCGCGCGACATCGCGGCGATCATCACCCCGCCCACGGCGGCCGCGTTGGCCGGGCCAGAGCCCGAGATGCCGCCGAGGAACATGGCCACGGCGATGGCCACCAGCGGCAGCATGCCCGGGCCGCGCCCGACGATCGCCACCGCGAAGTTCACGAGGCGCAGCGCCACGCCGGAGCGGTCGAAGATCGAGCCGACCAGCACGAACATCGGGATCGCGAGCAGCGGGTACTTGCCGAGCCCGGCATAGAAGTTCTGCGGCACCGCGAGCAGGCCGAACCAGGGCGTCTCGGCATTCGCGATCGCGATGGCGGCGGTGCCGGCCAGGCCCAGGGCGGCGCCGATCGGCACGCCGACGATCATCATCCCCAGGAAG
>NZ_CACSJO010000095.1 GCF_902706195.1 Novosphingobium sp. 18050
GCGGTACTGCGGCGTGGGAGCGAACTCGGCATAGACCACGTCCGCCGCGGCCTCGATGTCGGCGAGGCCCGGCAGCGCCGCGTGGGTGCGGGCGGATGCATCGAGCGCGGAAGCGGGCAGGGCGGCGTTCATGGCGTGGCCTTTCGTTCGGTGAAGAGGATCTTGAGGGCGAGCACGCCGAGCACCGTGCCCATGAGGTAGCGCTGCGCGCGCATCCAGCCGGCGCTGCGGTGCAGGAAGCGGGCGACGCGCGCGGCGAACAGCACCAGCAGGGCATTGACCAGCGCGCTGATGGCGATCTGCAGGGTCCCCAGAGTGAAGGTCTGCGCGAGCCACAGGCCGCGCTCCGGATGCAGGAACTGCGGGAAGAACGCGACGTAGAACATCGCCACCTTCGGGTTCAGCGCGCTCGTGAGAAAGCCCATGAGGACGAGCTTGCGCGGCC
>NZ_CACSJO010000096.1 GCF_902706195.1 Novosphingobium sp. 18050
GCCAGCTGCCGCTGCTGCGGCAGGCGCTGGGGGCAGGGTGAGGCCCTCATTCCGGGCACCCGCAGCCTGCGGTATCATTACCAGTCATCTTTTGAATGCATAACCGCCGACATGATCGAACTGAATCCTGTCCGCCAGCGCATCACCGATCTGACCGATCGCGTGCTGTCGCTTCGGGGGTATCTTTGACTACGACGCCAAGAAAGAGCGTCTTGAAGAAGTAACGCGGGAGCTGGAAAGCCCCGACGTCTGGAACAACGCCGAGTACGCCCAGAACCTGGGCCGCGAACGTTCCAGCCTGGAAAAGACCGTGGGCGGCATCGCCTCGGTGCTCGATGGCCTGAACGATGCCACCGAGCTGCTGGAGCTGGCCGAGTCCGAGCAGGACGAGGACACCGCCCTGGCCGTGGTCGCCGACCTGGACAAGCACCAGGCC
>NZ_CACSJO010000097.1 GCF_902706195.1 Novosphingobium sp. 18050
CGTACAGGGCGCGTGATATAACCGCCAGTCACTTGCAGCCGGGTCCGAGATTTAACAGGGCATCAGTTCCGCTGATGCACCCACCAGCCATTCGATGAAGCGCGGTTTCTACACCATCATGTCGGCGCAGTTCTGCAGCTCGCTGGCCGACAACGCACTCTTCGTGGCGGCCGTCGAACTGCTGCGCACCAACGGCTCCCCGGAATGGCAGCGGGCCGCGCTGGTGCCCATGTTCGCCCTGTTCTACGTGGTGCTGGCCCCCTTCGTGGGCGCCTTCGCCGACGCGATGCCCAAGGGCAAGGTCATGTTCGTGAGCAACGCGATCAAGGTCGTCGGCTGCCTCATGATGCTGTTCGGCTCCCATCCGCTCATCGCCTACGCGGTGGTGGGGCTGGGCGCCGCGGCCTATTCCCCCGCCAAGTACGGCATCCTCAC
>NZ_CACSJO010000098.1 GCF_902706195.1 Novosphingobium sp. 18050
GTGCCGCTCATGCGCGCAGCACGAAGCTGGCCAGCACGCCGTCGACCTGCCGGTGGTGCTCGTCGGTGAAGGGCACGGGCAGCGAGAAGGTGAGGTTGAGCACGGTGCGGCCGTCGGGCAGCAGGAACAGCGACTGCACGTGGTGCACCATGCGGCCCTGCTGCTTGTAGCTCACGGTGAACTTCGATCCGCCGATCTTCTGCTCCGGCGCACCGAGCGTGGCCGGCTGCACCTCGCCGCGGCTGAATTTGGCCACCTGCCGCGACAGATCGCCCAGTTGGCGCTGCAGGAACTGCGGCGGGGTCTCACCGGCTTCGAGCAGGTCCTTGGAAATCGCGACGGTCATCTCGCCCGTGCCCGGCGTGGGTGCGAGCAGGTGCACGGTGCGGTCGGTGACGTGGTCCGGGGCTTCGATGTGGCCCTCGTTGAAG
>NZ_CACSJO010000099.1 GCF_902706195.1 Novosphingobium sp. 18050
GTATTGAGATGTTTGCGCAATGTTGAACAATTCATCAACATTTGAACCATATTTAGATGCTAAACGTCTTGCAACATCTTCATCAATGCCGAATCCTTTAGCTACATCTACTTTTTGCTCTACAAACGCATCAAAGTTCTTGCTACCACCTACATCGCCACCTGAAATTGCCAGACATTTTGTATTACATGGACTAAATGTTAAACCGTAGTCTTTTTTCAAGCGTTTAGATACTAAATCAACAATGTCTTGAGCCATGTGACGATAGCCTGTTAATTTACCACCTGCAATAGTTAATAAACCTGATTTACCTTCCCAAATTTCATCCTTACGAGAGATTTCAGAAGGGTCTTTGCCTTCTTCGTAAATTAATGGTCTAATTCCTGCCCATGTTGATTCAATATCTTCATCTGTAACATTAACACTAGGGA
>NZ_CACSJO010000100.1 GCF_902706195.1 Novosphingobium sp. 18050
GATGGGCGTCTGGCAGTTCGACACCTCGGTCGCGGGCCTGGGCGGCTGCCCGTATGCCAAGGGTGCGACGGGCAACGTGGCCACGGAGGACGTGGTCTACATGCTGCAGGGCATGGGCATCGAGACCGGCATCGACCTGGATGCGCTGGTGGATGCCGGCGCCTACATCAGCGATTTCCTCGGCCGCAAGCCGAATTCGCGCGCGGCCACGGCGCTGCTGAACAAGCGCGCCGGCTGACGCACGGGCTCTTCGGCGCGGCACAATCCGGAGCCCGTCCACCTTTTTCCAGGAGACCGTACCCATGTGTGGCGCCGAACTTCGAACCCTTCCCGACGGCGTGCAGCGCGTCGCCGCCGCGCTGCAGGCCAAGGGCCATCCGCACGGCCCGCGCATGCTGGACAGCTCGGCGCGCACCGCGCAGGAAGCGGC
>NZ_CACSJO010000101.1 GCF_902706195.1 Novosphingobium sp. 18050
GTGCATGGGCAACAACATGGCCGTGGCTTTTTGGAAGGGGTACGACAGGACTCCGCCCCATACGATCCCCAAAAACACGCCCTTGTGGGCCTGCTATCGAGCTGGGCAGACTCAGCGACTGGTGGACGATGAGCAGGATAGGTTCGTTCCTGCCCGGACGAATTCCATCGTGCAACTGCAGGGCCATCCACGAAGCCCTGACCGATCGGCGGCAAAGGCGGGACGTCATGGCTCCGATGAAGCGTGACCCGAAAGCCCGGTGCCAACTCTCGGCAGCTGAACGGGCGGGCTTGCGGCTTCTGGACGAGCATGGCGGCTCACTCATCGAGTGGAGAGTGCCCGAGTCAGATGAGAAAAATCCAGTCTTCGGTACCACGACACCTGGCATCCGGATCTACCGCGAGCTGGAGCGCAAGGGACTGGTGTTC
>NZ_CACSJO010000102.1 GCF_902706195.1 Novosphingobium sp. 18050
GGGATGGACATTAAAGAACGTTGTAAACCATTTTATTGCATGGATGGGTTACACTAAAGGAACTTTTGTGAAAACAGAAAAATCACATGATCAATTTAAGATATATATTAAGAATAAGGTGCGACCGCTCGCAGTATTTAAAATAGAAGAAACAGCTGACGGAATAATAACTTTAATTTTATTGAGTGGAAGTTTAGTGAAAAAATACACAGTTAATCAAGGGAAGTTAGAATTTAGATTAATCAAAGAGTCGGCAGTCGTTTATATACATCTATACGATTATATCCCTCGATTATTTTGGCCGATTTATTACTTTATACAAGCACCAATGCAAAAAATGATGATTCATGGCTTTGAAGTTGACTGCCGGATTAAAGATTTTCAAAGTCGATTAAAATCAGGAGAAAATATGAAATATAC
>NZ_CACSJO010000103.1 GCF_902706195.1 Novosphingobium sp. 18050
GCCCCACCAGCTGATGCCGGCATTGCGCTCGATGAGTTCGGTGGCCAGCGCCTTGAGCGCCTTCGGGGGCGCGGCCTCGTCCACGAAGTGGAAGCCCGTCTGCCCCGTCTCGGCCACGATGGCCTCGATGCGGTCGGCCAGCACCTGGGCGCTGGCGCCCTCATAGCGGCCGATGTAGTCCAGGCCCACGTCGCAGAAGCTGCACTTCTTCCAGTAGCAGCCGTGCGCCACGGTGAGCTTGTTCCAGCGCCCGTCGCTCCAGAGCCGGTGCATCGGGTTGAGCATGTCCAGCAGCGACAGGTAGCGGTCCAGCGGCAGGCCGTCCCAGGTGGGCGTGCCGACCTCGGCGAAGGCGACGTCGGCCTCCATCATGTTCACGTACTGCACGGTGCCGGCGTCGTCCCGCACGTAGGTGCGCAC
>NZ_CACSJO010000104.1 GCF_902706195.1 Novosphingobium sp. 18050
CTCCTGCAGGTCGGCCACGTGCACGTCGGGGAAGCGCTGCACGACGCTCTGCTCGATGTGCACCTGCGCGCGCAGGAAGTCGCGGCCGTACTGCGGGGCGCTGCCCAGGCCCGCGGCGGCGAGCTTGATCTGCTCGTACTCCAGCAGGCGCCGCACCAGCTCGGCGCGCGGGTCTTCCGCCTCCTGCGCGCCTTCCTGCTTCTTCGGCGGCAGCAGCATGCGCGACTTGATCTCGATGAGCATCGCCGCCATGAGCAGATACTCGGCCGCCAGCTCCAGGTTGCGGCTGCGGATCTCGTCCACGTAGCGCAGGTACTGCCGCGTCACATCCACCATCGGGATGTCGAGGATGTTGAAGTTCTGCTTGCGGATCAGGTAGAGCAGCAGATCGAGCGGACCCTCGAAGGCCTCGAGGAAC
>NZ_CACSJO010000105.1 GCF_902706195.1 Novosphingobium sp. 18050
GTGCAGCCCGCCGCGAGCAACCGCGACGTGAACCTCGACGTCGGCGAAACCGTGCAGGTGGGCGCCTGGAACCCCGACGGCACCGCCCAGGTGCGCTACCGCGGCGCGCAGTGGACCGTGGTGCTGCGCAGCGGCCCGGCTGGCGCGGCCACGGCCCTGCCCGGCACCTACCGCGTGGCGGAGGTGGTCGGCAACCGGCTGGTGGTGGACGCCGCCGCCTGAGCCGCGCGCGCCGCGGGCACGCGGCCCGGTTTCGCGGCCGCCCGGCTGCGCCGACACGCCCCGTGTGTTTCTTTCCGCCTGCGCCCCGGCGCAGGATTCCATCCACCCATCCCCTTCCCGGAAACGCGCCGGGGCAGCAAAGGACTCCATGGAAATCGCACTCATCCTCTTCGTCATCGCCGGCATCTTCGTCGCC
>NZ_CACSJO010000106.1 GCF_902706195.1 Novosphingobium sp. 18050
ACTCTCCATCCAGCCTAAATACAATGTTCGCGCCCACCAGCCCCTCGGCATGGGGTGCGAAAAGGGCATGTGATGGCAGGGATTCAGGTTGCCATGCTTTGATGAATGATTGAAGCGCGATGAGCGCTGGATCATCCAGATTGGGCATGGCGGAAAGATGCAGTTCCCTGAAACTCGCGTGGTCCTGGGCAGCCTTTGCTTCTCCAAAACCCAGCACATAACTGCTTTTGTCCCACAGGAAAAAAGACCTTGAGCCAATGCCAGGACGTTTGAAGGACGCAGGTACGGCGATGACTTTGGGTAGAGGCTTTTTTCCTGCCGTGTTCCTGATGTCGTTCACAGCCACTACCGAACCATCTGGCGCCAGAACGATTTCGTAGGAGATGTTCTCTTGCGAGTACCCTGGCTGCGCAATGT
>NZ_CACSJO010000107.1 GCF_902706195.1 Novosphingobium sp. 18050
CCTTTTATGGCGGCGGCTCCGAGGGTTATACGGACTATCCGACGCTTGCCGCCTGAACGGCGGTGCGCCTTGGTAAGGCTCCATTAACTATAAAACCCTAACGCTGGAGCGAGACGCGGCGCCTGTTGCGCCGCGTCGCGAGGCCAGCCCTTGTCAGTCGAAAAGCGTCGCGAGCCCGATTGTTCTTGCGCGCGATCGCCTCGCGATCGTGCGGCTTTCCGCGCCCTCGCGCCGGCGGCTTTCGTTCTCGCGCTCGTCGTCCCGACCCTGGCGCAGACCATTGATCTGCGGCCCTCCGGCGACGACCTCCAAGATTCGACCCCGCCGGTGAGGCCGGGCGCGGGCGCGCCTTTGCCGCCGGCGGCCTCAACGCCGATGACCACGACGCCTTTGCCCGGCGCCTATTATCCCGAAC
>NZ_CACSJO010000108.1 GCF_902706195.1 Novosphingobium sp. 18050
CTGCACGTCCTTCGCCACGGACACGGTGTCGCGCCCCGCGTGGGCGCGTGGGTTGAAACGGCGTGCTCGATCAACCCTTCGTCGTCCTGGTTGGAGTCGCGCCCCGCGTGGGCGCGTGGGTTGAAACTGGCCGACCCGTCGAAGCTAGCCGAGCCGCGCTGGGCGTCGCGCCCCGCGTGGGCGAGTGGTTTGAAACGCTTTCTCCGCAATTGGCACCCCCTGCAACTGCTGGTCGCGCCCCGCATGGGCGCGTGGGTTGAAACTTGTGGGCCGCAGGCACCGCGATCCCGATGGTCTGTCGCGCCCCGCGTGGGCGCGTGGATTGAAACTCGCGAATGAGATCGGCCATCAGCCGGCTATTGCGGTCGCGCCCCACGTGGGCGTGCGGGTTGAAACGGTGCTGCCACCGAACA
>NZ_CACSJO010000109.1 GCF_902706195.1 Novosphingobium sp. 18050
TTCGGTGAAGCGCTTGGTGAGGCCGCGTGCCTGGAGGACCACTTCGTTGTTCCGCGCGTTCATCTCGATTCTCCAGCGCGCAAGGCGCTACCCACGGCCCATGAAACCGGCATGGCCCAGTCCAGTGGCAGCCAAGCAAGGGCCGCCCCGCAGCGAGGGCTGCGTCCACCCGCCCGACGTGCGCAGCACGGCGAGAGCGGGGGGAAGCGGCGCAGCCGCTCAGGGGGGTGCTCCCTCATTTCAGGGGTACAGCTTCCGCCATCGCCACCACCTGTTCGGCCGCACCGCGCCCCGCATCGCCCACGGGCACGAGCCGGTGCGCGATCGTCTGCGGCAGCACGGCCTGCACGTCGTCGGGCGCTACGTAGTCGCGGCCGGCGATCAGCGCCTGCGCCTTGGCCGCGCGGATGAG
>NZ_CACSJO010000110.1 GCF_902706195.1 Novosphingobium sp. 18050
GCCACGCGCAGGGCGGTGCGGCGGCTGGCGCCGGCATCGGTGGTGCGGCCGGGCACCAGGGCGTCGAAATCTTTCCGGAGGTCGTCGTGCTGCATGGGGGACTCCTTGGTGAGGCACGGAAGGGACCGGCGAATGCCGAAGGCGTGCCGCAGCGAGTCTAGCGAGTCGCGGGCTTCCGTGGATCCTCGCGGCGCGGTCCCCTTCAGCACCATGAATTTCTGTGTTGACAGAAATTACTGAAGCAATAGACTTCAATCCATGCAGCTCTCCGACACCGCCCGCCGCTTCGTCGTCCACTGGGGCGAGATGGGCACCGCCTGGGGCGTGAACCGCACCGTCGCCCAGATCCACGCCCTGCTCTTCTTCCACGGCCGCCCGCTGCACGCGGAAGACATCTGCGAGACCCTGGGC
>NZ_CACSJO010000111.1 GCF_902706195.1 Novosphingobium sp. 18050
CCTGGGTGCTGGGCGAGGGCGACGTAAACGGCAATGGCAACGGCATGCAGGACGCGGGCATGGCGCAGTCGCTGGGCGGAATGACGCAGTCCATGGGCGCTCCGGGCTCCATGGCCATGTCGCAGTCGATGGGGGGGAAATAAAGATGCTGAGCCGCACTGCCGATCATCTGTTCTGGATGTCCCGCTACACGGAGAGAGCGGAGAACACCGCCCGCATGCTCAGCGTGAGCTACGAGACCTCGCTGCTGCCGCAGTCGGCCGACGTGGCGCAGGAGAGCTGGCTGGGCCTGCTGTCCATCAGCGAGCTGATCCCGGCCTACACCGCGCGCCACGGCGAGGTCACGCGCGAGGGCGTGCTCGAATTCATGGTGCGCGACGGCGACAACCCGTCGTCGATCCTGTCCTGCC
>NZ_CACSJO010000112.1 GCF_902706195.1 Novosphingobium sp. 18050
GCGTTCTTGAGCACCTTGCCGACGGGCGAGCGCGGCAGGCTGTCGAGGAAGCGGATGCGCTTGGGCGTCTGCACCGGGCCCAGGCGCTCGCGCACGAAGGCGATCAGCTCGGCTTCGGTGGCGGCATGGCCCGCGCGCAGCTGCACGGCGGCCTGCACCGCCTCGCCCCACTTGTCGTCGGGGATGCCGAAGACGGCGCATTCATGGACCGCCGGGTGCTGGCCGAGGGCGTTCTCCACGTCCACCGGGTAGACGTTGAAGCCGCCGGTGATGACCAGGTCCTTGAGGCGGTCCTTGAGGTAGAGGTAGCCGCGCTCGTCGATCAGGCCGCGGTCGCCCGTGTGCAGCCAGCCGTCCACCAGGGTTTCGGCGGTCTTCTCGGGCAGGCGCCAGTAGCCGGTCATGAGC
>NZ_CACSJO010000113.1 GCF_902706195.1 Novosphingobium sp. 18050
AGTGTGAGCAGCGCGGCCCCCAGCGTCGGCGCGCCCAGCGGAATGCGCCACCATGCACAGCCCATCAGCACCAGCGCCGACACCCCGAGCCCCGCGGCGGCCAGGCGGCCGCCCGTGCCCAGGGGATGCGACGGCACCTCCGCGGCGACGGGCCGGTCGATCTCGGGACGGAAGCGCCACCGCAGCACCAGATACGTCATCCCGATGGCCGCCACGGACGGCAGCCCGAACATCGCGATCCAGTGCGGCAGCGACGGCATCTGGCCGCCCCCCCACAGCACCAGGTTGGCCGGATTGGAGATCGGCAGCACGAAGCTCGCGGCGTTCGCCACGAACGCGCAAATGAACAGATAGGGCAGCGGAGCGGCCCCGACCGCGCGTGCCACGGCGATCATGGCCGGCGTGAGC
>NZ_CACSJO010000114.1 GCF_902706195.1 Novosphingobium sp. 18050
AGCCACATCCTGATCAACGCGCCCAAGGACGCCCCCGCCGCCGACCGCGAGAAGGCCAAGGCCCGCGCCCAGGAGCTGCTGGAGCAGGTGCGCAAAGCCCCGAACACCTTCGCCGACGTGGCCCGCAAGAACTCGCAGGACACCGGCTCCGCGCCCTCGGGCGGCGACCTGGGCTTCTTCAAGCGCGGCGACATGGTCAAGCCGTTCGAGGAGGCCGCGTTCTCGATGAAGAAGGGCGACATCAGCGACGTGGTGGAAAGCGACTTCGGCTACCACATCATCCAGCTCAACGACGTCAAGACGCCCAAGCAGCCGACCTTCGAGGAAGTGCGCGCCAAGCTCGAAACCGAGGCCAAGCAGCAGCAGGCGCAGCGCAAGTACGCCGAGCTGGCCGAAGTGTTCTCC
>NZ_CACSJO010000115.1 GCF_902706195.1 Novosphingobium sp. 18050
GTGTAGCGAAATAATTTAATCGGAGGCTTTCTCTTTTTTATTTCTTTTGGCAGGTGATTAATTTTTTTTCAGCAATAATTACAAAGTTAAAACATTAGAGAATGAAAAATATCCAGCATAATCCCCTAAATGGTAGTGAATTATTCTGCCCTTTGTACCGTTATTTTATGCTGACAACGGCGCTTTTTTCTGTTTATCTATCAATAAATTCAGAATATTATCTGTTCTTAATCGACTGAAAAATAGGGATTTTAATCGCTATCATCACAAAATACTGCGCTAAACCCTTAATCAGACAGGTAAAAACAGTGCAGTATAAAAAAGAACAGTCTGATTTGTTAACACATAAGAACAAAGCAACACAACATCACGAATGGGGATTTTTGACTATGAAACGGAATGCG
>NZ_CACSJO010000116.1 GCF_902706195.1 Novosphingobium sp. 18050
GCTCAAGGACCGCTTCAAGGTCCAGTTCAAGGTGGCTCGCCCCATGGGTGACGGCACCCCCGCCACGGAAAATTGATGCATCGAACATGGCCGGAGGGGCTTTTATCCGGCTATAATACGAGGCTACGGTGGCTGTAGCTCAGTTGGTAGAGTCCAGGATTGTGATTCCTGTCGTCGTGGGTTCGAGTCCCATCAGCCACCCCAAGAAATGCTAGTAAAAACAAGGACCTTCGGGTCCTTGTTTCGTTTCAGGGGCACGCCAGGGGCGAAGCGGGAATCGCTGACGATTGTCCTGGTGCTTTGGCTGCCTGATCGCACTGCCAGACTTCGGTGGGTCTTTGCTGCCTCTGAGCATATCGACTCACTCAAGCATCGCCGGCAAGCACTGCCTCGATA
>NZ_CACSJO010000117.1 GCF_902706195.1 Novosphingobium sp. 18050
CAGCGGGCTTCGCCGAGGCACTGGCATTGGCGCTGCGCTACGACCACAAGGTGCTGGTGGAATCGGCGGTGGTCGGCCGCGAGATCGAGTGCGCGGTACTGGGCAACGCGCACCCGCAGGCCAGCCTGTGCGGCGAGGTGGTGGTGCACGACGAGTTCTACGCCTACGACACCAAGTACATCAACGAAACTGGCGCCGAGGTGGTGGTACCTGCGGATATCGATGCCGCAACCCAGGCGCGCATCCAGCAGATCGCACTGCAGGCGTACCAGGCGCTGGAGTGTGCCGGCATGGCGCGCGTGGACGTCTTCCTTACTGCCGGCGGCGGGATCGTCATCAACGAGGTCAACACGCTGCCGGGCTTCACCCGCATCAGCATGTACCCGAAATTG
>NZ_CACSJO010000118.1 GCF_902706195.1 Novosphingobium sp. 18050
ATATGAAGAAGTACTAGATACACAAATGTTTGGACTTCAAAAAGAAGTTGATTTTGCTGTTAAATTAGGTTTAGTTGACCGCGAAGATGGCAAACAAATTATGTTACGTCTTGAGAAAGAACTTTCAAAATTACATGAAGCTTTTACACTTGTTTAAGGTTTAATATATAAGCATATTAAAATGGCGTGAGATATCGACAATTGAGCTGCGCCGATTTTATATTTATAGTTTAATTACTGATTAAAGTGGCTGTTATGTTGTCTTCTTGATGACATGTCAGTCACTTTTATTGGGTTTTAGCAATTCACGATATTAAGTAAACAAATATTCTATAAATTACCTCAAGAGACCTGTTAATATTTGTGATTATGACTGTGTCATGTATATAAT
>NZ_CACSJO010000119.1 GCF_902706195.1 Novosphingobium sp. 18050
CGTCCGCCCAGCCCCTGGCGGCAGGAGCCCGGGTAGGGGAGTTCGGCATGCCTGTCGCGCTCGCCGTGCTTCTGGAGGTGCGCGCGGGCGATGTCCGCGCGCGTGCAGGCGCACGGATAGGCGAGCCCGTCCTGCACGAGGCGGTCGAGCACCTCGGCGTAGCGCACGTGGCGGGCCGACTGCCAGAGCACCGGCCCGTCGGGGTGCAGGCCGCAGTCCGCGAGCTGGCGCAGGATGGTCTCGGCCGCGCCGGGCTGGCAGCGGGGCGTGTCCACGTCCTCGATGCGCACCAGCCAGGTGCCGCCGCGGCCGCTGTCCGCGGTGCGGGCATCCAGCCAGCTCGCCAGCGCCGCCACCAGCGATCCCGCATGCAGAGGGCCGGTGGGCGAG
>NZ_CACSJO010000120.1 GCF_902706195.1 Novosphingobium sp. 18050
GTGCAGGACCCGTATTCGATCCGCTGCGTGCCCCAGGTGATGGGCGCCTGCCTGGACAACCTGGCGCATGCCGCCCGCGTGCTGCGCATCGAGGCCAACGCCGCATCGGACAACCCGCTGGTCTTCACCGCGTTGACCGAAGGGACCTCCGGGCAGGGCGAGGTGATCTCCGGCGGCAACTTCCACGCCGAGCCGGTCGCCTTCGCGGCGGACATCATCGCGCTCGCGCTCGCCGAGATCGGCGCCATCTCCGAGCGCCGCCTCGCGCTGCTGCTCGACACCGGCCTCTCGGGCCTGCCGGCCTTCCTGATCCGTGAGAGCGGCGTCAACTCCGGCTTCATGATCGCGCAGGTGACCGCCGCCGCGCTCGCCGCCGAGAACCAGTGCCT
>NZ_CACSJO010000121.1 GCF_902706195.1 Novosphingobium sp. 18050
CGACAACACCGCGCGCCTGCTGGACGTGAAGTTCCACGCCGTGCAGAGCGACTTCCACGGCTCGCTGCGCGAGCGCAACCGCAACCGCGCGGCGCCGCAGGAGTTCGACTTCTACCACTGGAGCGCGATCCTGCGCAGCGTGTCCGCGTTCGAGATCTACCGCAAGGTGTACCGCGACGTCATCACGCCCGAGCGCGTGGCCGACCTGCTGATCCTGCGCGCCGACATGCCGCGCTCGCTGCACGCCTGCCTGCGCGAAGTGGCGGACAACCTCGCCGTGGTCGCCAACGACCAGTCGGCGGAAACGCAGCGCAACGCGGGGCGCCTGCTGGCGGACCTGCGCTATGGCCGCATCGACGAGATCCTCGCGACCGGCCTGCATGCGTAC
>NZ_CACSJO010000122.1 GCF_902706195.1 Novosphingobium sp. 18050
GCGCAACCCGGGCATCTACCTGCAGGACCGCATGGCCTGGGGCCCGTGGGCGCTGACGGCCGGGCTGCGCCACGACCGGCTGAAGGACCGCTACGTCACGCCGCAGCTGGACGCGAGCAAGACCCAGCCGTCGATCGCGCTCAGCTACGAACCCATGCCCGGCACGATGGTGTATGCCAGCCATGCGCGCTCCTTCCAGGCGAACGTCGGAACATTGCTCGCGGGCAACGTGGCCGCGCCGCCGTCCGAGGGCAAGCAGGTCGAGGTGGGCGTGAAGCAGGAATGGCTGTCACGCCGCCTGCTGACCACGGCGTCGCTGTTCGAGCTGGAACTCACCAACAGCCCGGCGAGCGATCCCGCCAACCCGGGCTACTCCGTGCTCACG
>NZ_CACSJO010000123.1 GCF_902706195.1 Novosphingobium sp. 18050
GGCCTAAACTATGGCGGCCGAATAAATATGTTTGATTTGGCCCGGACAGAGACGAAATTGTTTTATGACCAACTTGCCAAATCACTGAGCTTGTCTGACCTTCAGGCTGCTGCGGACGTATTGGAAGGTAAGAGCGGCTTAAAGTGGTAAAATCTAGATATCTGTTGAGTAAAAGCTGTATGATTTGTTCTAATAAAGCTTGATACATCTACAAATCCTAAGCGGCGACATGTGCTATAGTAAATTGGAATATTTGCATCGAAAGCAAATCGTTTCAGTGAAACGGTCAGAGGTTCAGCGCTGGGCTTATGAGTTGGGGCCTAAGTAAGGGCACAGCTTGTGGTCAGCTGCGGGCACAGCTCGCAGCAGAATGTCACACTCGTA
>NZ_CACSJO010000124.1 GCF_902706195.1 Novosphingobium sp. 18050
GTATACGGTCGCCAGGCCGATGTCGGAGCGTTCCTCCAGCAGCACGCGGAACACGTCTTCGGCCGTCATGTGGCGCTGCGCACCCTTCTGGAAGATCTCGAGGATCTTCAGGCGGGGCAGGGTGGCCTTGAGCCCGGTGCTCTTGAGTTCGTCGATGTTCGTCATGACAGGGTCTTTCGTGTGCCAGGGGGCGCGCGCCAAGGCCTGGGAGACCAGCCGCTACAATGGTCCGATCATATCGTTTATGCCAATTTCCATGTCCGTCCACGCCCATCGCAGCGCCCGCATCGGCCTGATCCTGTTGCTCGGCGCGGGCCTCTCGGCCTGCGGCAGCTTCGACAGTGCCAGCAACCGCATCGCGGGCATGGTCACGCCCTACAAG
>NZ_CACSJO010000125.1 GCF_902706195.1 Novosphingobium sp. 18050
GCCTGGGCCTGGTCTCGCCGTACCTGCCCGAGGTGCAGCAGGCCATCGTGCGCAACTACGCGGGCCTGGGCATCGCATGCGTGGCCGAGCGCCACCTCGGCATCCAGGACAACTTCGCGTTCTCCGAAGTCGATGCCGGCACCCTGCGGCAGTGCGTGCACGACGTGATGACCACCGGCGGCGAACGCCCGGAGGCCATCGCCATCTACTGCACCAATTTGCGCGGCGCGCCGCTGGCGGCCGAACTGGAAGCGCAGTGGGGCGTGCCGGTGTACGACTCCGTGGCCACGGTGGTCTGGAAGGCGCTGAAGCTGGCCGGCGTGGACACGGCGCCCCTCGCGGGCTGGGGCCGGATCTTCGGCATCCGCTAGCGCCATAGGGC
>NZ_CACSJO010000126.1 GCF_902706195.1 Novosphingobium sp. 18050
GTGCACGAGCGCGCACAGCACGTCGAAAGCCCGCGCGCCCACCGCCACGGGGCAACCGTGCGAAAGCAGTTGACGCTCATTCACTTTCAGCACGAAATGATCGAATGCGAATTCTGAGGCCATCATTTTTCTCTGGTACGGGCTTCGCGGTTCCTCCCCGCGGAACGCACTCTAACGCGTGCGCCACGCTGCCACACATGCATGTAATCAAATGCAATCGCGGTCGACGCCGTGGTGAACAAGGGGGCGATTTTCAGAAAATTCATGAATGATTTTCACCATCGCGAAGATGAATCATTCATTGAAGTTCGGCAGAGAAGCCCGGTGCTAGGTTCCGAGAGGAATACCGCCTGGACTCCCGTCAATGAATATTCAGGAAAT
>NZ_CACSJO010000127.1 GCF_902706195.1 Novosphingobium sp. 18050
GGTTTAGTCGACGCTGACGACTCTTGGTGCGCAGAGCACCGACCATGGGATCGGAGGCGTCCAGGATCTCTCGCCGCGTGCCCGCCATGGTCGTCGCTCCTTCTATGCTCGTCATCACTGGTCGATCGTGCAAGCAGTCTTCGTTCATTAAACAGTCAGCCCGCTGGCGCTGCCCGCTCGCTGCCGCGGTGATCCTGGCAGCGATCCCTGTCGCCTTGCGCATTTGCCACGAGCCGCTTTTGCTGGATCTGCGCTGCCGCTTCCCACTCCTCGTCGCTGTACGGCAGTGAAGCAGACGCATAGGGTGGTTGTGGGCCTGTCCCGAAAACCTCGAACAGGGTGTAACGGCTCTCGCGAATTTTGACGAAACCGCCTTTACTC
>NZ_CACSJO010000128.1 GCF_902706195.1 Novosphingobium sp. 18050
CCAGAAAACCCACCATTATAAGGAGGGAGAATCTCTTGCCGTTTTTCAATAAAAACTTAATTAATACAGATACTTGCGCTTCGCACATGGGGTTTCCGGCCTCAGTTAACGCGTTGCATAGAAATAGCTTGCCTAATTGTTAACCCATGTTAACATTGTAAAACAGAGCATGTCAATCAAGTATTTTTGGTTGGCAGGATGTTCTGAACCGATTTCTCGTATCTCTCTCTTCGGGCTCAAAGGACCCCACTACCTCTATGCGATTCCCCCTCGTCGCGCCTCTCGCTGCCGCTGCGTTCCTCGTCTCCGCGTCCCCTTCCCTTGCCGACTGGCAGGTGAACTCGGACTTCATGCTTCACATCACCGAAGACACCTTCGAC
>NZ_CACSJO010000129.1 GCF_902706195.1 Novosphingobium sp. 18050
GTTCACGAGCTGGCAGGTGAACGTGCCGCAGCTGTTCGCGAACATCGACCGCACCCGTGCGCGCCAGCTCGGCGTGCCGGTGACGGACATCTTCGAGACGCTGCAGATCTACCTGGGCAGCCTGTACGCCAACGACTTCAACCAGTTCGGCCGCACCTACAGCGTGCGCGTGCAGGCCGATGCGGCCTACCGCGCGCGGGCGGAGGACGTCGGCCTGCTGAAGGTGCGCTCGGCCACGGGCGAGATGGTGCCGTTGTCGGCGCTCATGAAGATCGAGCCCAGCTTCGGTCCCGAGCGCGCGATGCGCTACAACGGCTTCCTGTCGGCCGACGTGAACGGCGGGCCCGCGCCCGGCTTCTCGTCCGGCCAGGCGCAGGCC
>NZ_CACSJO010000130.1 GCF_902706195.1 Novosphingobium sp. 18050
CGGCCTTTGTGGTCGTCTCGGGCTTGGCAAGTTGGGCCTGTAGCTCAGTTGGTTAGAGCGCACCCCTGATAAGGGTGAGGTCAGTGGTTCGAATCCACTCAGGCCCACCATTTGCCAGTTTTGACAGCGCCGAACCCGCAAGGGTTCGCAAGGCCGAACGGCCGTCCGAGCTTATGCGAGGATAGCCAAGCCGACGGATGTCGGCGCCGGCGCTTGAGGCTAAACAGATAACGGGGCCTTAGCTCAGCTGGGAGAGCGGTTGCTTTGCAAGCATCAGGTCATCGGTTCGATCCCGATAGGCTCCACCATCTTCGCCGTGTAAACGGCTTGAGGATGGTTTTGCGCATCAA
>NZ_CACSJO010000131.1 GCF_902706195.1 Novosphingobium sp. 18050
GAAAAGCGTAGGTCCGGCCTTCTGCAGAAGGCCGGACCTACGCTTGAGAACACCGAAACCACCATGCCATGAGCGGGGGTCAGTTCTTCGCTTCGCCAAGGGGGTCAAACCCTCAGTTCGGTTGACACGTGCCCCAGCGCGGGATCTTTGACAATATGAGGACCGCTGTCGACAAGATCGGGACCGGGAAGACACGGCAGGTCAACGCGAGGTTTGCCGCCATGGCCAGCCACTATCTGTTCGAGACCGACTTC
>NZ_CACSJO010000132.1 GCF_902706195.1 Novosphingobium sp. 18050
TCTCCCTGCACAGCCAACCTCTGTGCAGGAAACTCTGGAATCCCTTTTGTCATCTGTCTTTCCCTCTTCAGCCGAAGGGGTCAGTTCTCAGATTCGGCAGGGGGTCAGTTTCTCATTTCGTCTGACAGCACGCCGCCCAGCACCCGGAACGCCTGTGTAAGCGCGTCGAACAGCATCTCATGGGTCTGGAGCAGATAGGCTCGCACGATGAAGGCGCGGCTATGCGCAAGCTTGGTGTGGGCGACCTGCAGCTT